>NZ_JAUSXL010000002.1:1291250-2582500 GCF_030815975.1 Variovorax paradoxus | reverse complement strand
CGAGCCGCACAGCGCGCCGGGAGGTCCAGGGCAGCGTCAATATGGACGTTGCGTCGGGCCAGAGCAGCGGCAAGATCGTGGCCGAGCTCACCGAGGCGACCAAGTCCTTCGGCGAAAAGACCGTGATCCGCAAATTCACGGGCACCATCCTGCGCGGCGACAAGGTCGGCCTGCTGGGCCCCAATGGCGCGGGCAAGACCACGCTGCTCAAGCTGATCCTGGGCGAGCTCGAACCCGACAGCGGCAAGATCCGCCGGGGCACCAACCTGCAGGTGGCGTATTTCGACCAGATGCGCGACAAGCTCGACCTCGACGCGACGCTGGAGGACTTCATCAGCCCGGGCAGCGAATGGATCGAGATCGGCAACCAGCGCAAGCACGTGAAGAGCTATCTTTCGGATTTTCTCTTCTCTCCGGCGCGCGCCAATTCGCCGGTTCGCTCCCTGAGCGGCGGAGAGCGCAACCGGCTGCTGCTGGCGCGCCTGTTCGCGCGTCCGGCCAACGTGCTGGTGCTCGACGAGCCGACCAACGATCTGGACATCGACACGCTGGAACTGCTGGAGAGCCTGCTGCAGGACTACGACGGCACCGTTTTCCTGGTCAGCCACGACCGCACCTTCCTGGACAACGTGGTGACCAGCACGATCGCCTTCGAGGGTGACGGCCATTGGCGCGAATACGAGGGCAGCGTGCAGGACTGGTTGATCCAGTCGAAGCGCTCGCGCGAGATCGCGGAGCAACGGCAGGCTGCCGGCGCCCCGCCTCCCGCTGCGTCGGCACTGGCTCCGGCCCCGGTCGCGGCCGAGCCAACAACGCCCACGCGCCCGGCCACGGCCGCGCGCAAGAAGCTCAGCTACAAGGAACAGCGCGAGCTCGAGGCGCTACCGGCGCAAATCGAGGCGCTCGAAGCCGAGCAGAAGCGCATCGGCGAAATGCTCGAACTCGACGGCGGGGCGATCTACGCCACCGACGCTTCGCGCGCGGCCGAACTGAGCCAGCGCCATGCCCAGATCGACGACGAGCTGCTGGCGGCGCTGGAACGCCAGGAGGAGCTGTCCGCCGGGCGCTAGTTCATTGGTTCTACGCCGGACTGTCCCGCCGTCCCACGCCGGGGCGGCGCCGACTGAGCTATATATGCGGCTTCCAAGCTCCGGGGAACGCCGCATGTCTTCCATCTACGTGCTCTTTGGCCGATCCATTGCGCTTCTTGTCCTCGTTCTGCAGGGCGCTTGCGCACAACTGCCCGAGCACGTCGACCGGCCCGTATCGACCGCACTCGCCTCGCCCAACGGCACTGCGCTGGAGGCATTGGTGCAGCAGCGGCGCAAGGCCGATGCGGCGCGGTTCGAATCCGGCTTCCTGCTGCTCGCGGGGCCTCCCGCCGCCTACGGCAGCCGGCTCGCGCTGATTGAAGGCGCACAGAAGACGCTCGACCTGCAGTACTACGCCATCCACGCCGACGCCAGCACCGGCCGGCTAGTGCGTGGAATCCGGGCGGCGGCCGAGCGCGGCGTGCGCGTGCGGATCCTGCTCGACGATCTGCACAGCACCGGGCGCGACGCGCTGGTGCTGGGCCTGGCGTTCGTGCCCAACATCGAGATGCGCCTGTTCAATCCGCTGGCCGGCGCGCGCGGAGCTTCGTTGGCGCGCCTTCTCAACTCGATCGGCGATGCCTCCCGGATCCAGCAGCGGATGCACAACAAGCTTTTTCTCGCCGACAACGTGCTCGGCGTCACCGGCGGGCGCAACCTGGGCGATGCCTATTTCGGCAACGCGCTGAAGGGCAACTACATCGACGTCGACATCCTGGCGGCCGGGCCGATCGTGCGGGACCTGTCGCGCAGCTTCGACAGCTACTGGAACAACGAACGCGCCTATCCCGTCCAGTCGCTGGTCAAGCGCAGCGAGCTGGAGGCCATCCGCGAACGCGCGCAACAGGCCGACCGGGAGCTGGCCGACGAATCAGCCCAAGCGCAGAACTCGCCGCCGGCCACCCCGTCGCCCGCAGCGCCCGGGACGGAACCGAAGGCCGGCGCGGCTCCCACGCCGGCACAGCTCGCCCGCGCCTGGGACGAAAAACCGCTGGACCTGCGAACCGCCCGATTCGTCTGGGCGCCTGCGGTGATGCTCGCCGACCAGCCCGGAAAGATCCCGACCGACAAGGGCCCCGAGAAGACGAAAGCGCCGGGCCTGGTGGTGAGCCAGCCCGGGGATGCTGCCAGCTCGTCGCGGCGCGCGGCGTCGCTCGAAGCCAGCTCCGACGTCGCCGCGGGCAGCGACACGGTGGTCGAGGGCCTGTTGCAGCTGATCGGGCAGGCGCGCAGCGATCTGCTCGTCATTTCGCCTTATTTCGTGCCCGGCCCGGACATGAAGCAAGCCTTTGCGGCGGCTCACAGCCGGGGGGTGCGCATCCGGGTGCTGACCAACTCGCTGTCTTCGAACGACGCGCCGGTGGCGCATGTCGGCTACTCCCGCCATCGCGAGGAACTGCTCAAGATCGGCGTCGAGCTTTACGAGTTGCGCAGCGAGCAGGCCAGCGTCGGCAACGCCTTCGGCTCGTCGGGCAGCGGCGGCAGCCTCGGCGAATCGCGCTCGATGCTGCACTCGAAGGTGCTGGTGATGGACGGCCAGTTGCTGGTGGTCGGCTCGATGAACCTCGACCTGCGCTCGCAGCTGCAGAACACCGAAATCGCCCTCCTCGTGCGAAGCGCCGAGCTCTCCCGCGCGGCGTCCGCCCAGATCGAGCGCGGCATGCGCGAGGGCTCATGGCGCGTCGAATTGAACGACGGCTCGCTGGTCTGGCGGGCGCCCCAAGGCAGCGGGCTGAAGGACACCTCCACCGAGCCCGACGCCAGCCTGAGCCTGCGCCTGCTGCTCAGGCTGTTCGGTCCGCTGGCGCCGGACCAGCTGCTGTAGGGCGCAGCCGTCAGTGCTTGTGCTGATGGACCGGCGCGGCCGCTTCGGCGCCCGCCGGCGCGCCCACCGGCAGGTTCAGTTCGAGCGAGGTCTTCTGGCCCTTCGCATCCTCGAAGCGGAGCGTCATGGGCACGGTCGAACCCTTGGCCAGCGCCTGCTTCAGGTCCATCATCATCACGTGGTAGCCGCCCGGTTTGAGTTCCACGGTCTGCCCGGCGGGCAGGTCGAGGCCGGTGGTCAGTTCGCGCATCTTCATGGTGTCGCCTTCCATCTTCATCTCGTGCACCTCGGCCACGCCGGCGGCCGGCGTCGAGATGCCGACCAGCCTGGCGCCGGTGGGCGCCGTGAGCTTCATGAAGGCCCCGGTGCCGCTCTGGCCCGGCACCGACTGGCGCACCCAGCCATCGCGCACATCGACCGTGGCCACGCCCTGCGCCACCACGTCGAGCCTGGCCGCAGGGCTCTTGAGCCCCGCGGTCGAGTTGCCCGAGGCCGGCACATCGGCCCAGTCGACGCTGCCTACGTCGCAGGTCTGCAGCACCTTGAACCACAGCGGTCCGGGCGTGCCGGGGAGCTTGCCGCGCAGCACGAACTCGGCGCGCTCATTGGCGGGCAGCGCCGCTTGCGGGCTTTCCGCGGTCCAGCGCACTTCGCCATCGCCGGTGTTCTTCTGCACGTCGAGCTTCCAGCCCTTGCGCGCCTGCGCGTCGCTCAGGAGAAAACCCTTGGGCAGGCGCACGGCCAGTCCGGTGGTGGCCTTGGCACCTTCGCAGGCGTGGCCCACGCGGAAGGCGGCGTCGTAGTCGCTGCCGACGGTGGCGCCGCCGCGCGGCAAGGTGACATGGGCGAACGCGGCGGCCGTGCCTGCCAGCAGGGCGCATGCGGCGGCGGTCTTGAGGAGGGTGCGGGGGTGGTTCATTGTCGGAACTCCTTGAAGAAAGCGGGATGAAAAGGATCAGAGGTCGAACTTGAGTTCGGCCACGTAGGTGCGTTGCGGATAGGGATGGAAGGCCCAGTACTTGTTGTTGTTCAGGTTGTCGATGCCCACGGCGGCGCTCCACTGCCGGTCGATCCGGTAGCGCATGCGCGCGTCGACCACGAAGAACTTCGAAAAGCCCGTGTAGGCCGCGCCGTTGCCGTCACTGTTGTCGAGCGTGCCGTATTGCTGCCCGCTGTAGCGTGCGCCGACGGTGTAGCTCCATCTCGCATCGGGCCGGTAGGTGGCGAGCAGCGTGGCCCGCACCTTCGGCACGCGCGGCTGTTCGCGGCCGACGCTGGCGGGAAAACCGCCGTTGGCCGCGATCTTCGAGCGCGTCAGCGTGAGGCTGCCGCTCAGGTCCAGGCCTTTCAGGCCCACGTCGACCGCGTTCAGCGCCACTTCGAGGCCCCGCGTGCGGATGGCATCGACGTTCTGCACCGTGCTCACAAGATTGGTGAGGGCCTGGCTGTAGAGCGCATCTTTCGTGTTCTCGAAGAAGAGCGTGGTGCGCAGCACGCCGTCGAGCCCCCAGCCTTTCAGGTCGCGCTCGGCGCTGAGTTCCGTGGTCCACGAGCGCTCCGGCCGCAGGTTCGGATCGGTGTTGACGATGCGGCTGCCGTCGATCGAGCCCTGGTAGAGCTCGCTGACAGTGGGCATCCGCACCGCGCGGCCGGTCGATGCCTTGAGCAGCCAGTTCGGGGTAGCTTGCCAGGCGAGGGCGGCCTTGGGCGAGTCGTAGCTGTTTTTGCGGGGCGCGAAGTCGAGCAGCTTCGTCGCGTTGCCGAGCTGGCCGCCGTAGGCCTCCCATCGTTCGTGGCGCAGCCCGAGCGTGGTCTTCCAGTCCTTGGCGAAGCGCCAGGTGTCCTGCACGTAGAGCGACTGCAATCGGGTGTTGCCGTTGAAGGCGGAGAACGGCGCCACGGCCGGCCCGGCGATCCAGTCGAGCGTGTTGCCGACGCCGGTGCGCAGGCGGGCCGTGTCCTGCTGGAAGCCGAAGTCGACCACATGCGCGCCTACGCCGTCGGCCGAGCCGGTGGGCCGCCAGGTTCCGGCGGCCTTGAAGGTGTGCCAGCCCGAGCCGCCCATGTCGGTGGTGCGGCCCGGTCCGCCATTGAAGGCGCCGGGCAGGGGCGTGGTCGGCGTGCGCGAGGTGTCGCGCGCATAGTCGAACAGGCTTGCGGCCAGCTCCCAGTCGAACATGCCGCCGGTGTGGCTCTTCACCGAAAGGCCGTGCATGTAGTGCGTGAGCGCGGTCTCGGTCGGCGCCAGGGCGGCGCTCGGCGCATCGAGGTTGTAGCTTCGCCCCGCGACGTTCACGCGCCCCGCATACACCGGCCGGCCGAAGGCATCGCGCAGGTAGGTGTCGACGCCGCCGTGCGTGGTGTTGTTCCAGGCGCCGAGCGTGTAGGTGGCGCGCACGGTGGGAGAGAAGTCGTAGGCCAGCTTGAGCTTGGCCTGCTCCTGCGTGGTGTCGTAGATTGTCGAGCCGCCCACCAGCCACCAAGGCTGATTCGACGGGTTGATGCCCAACACCGCGCCGGTGACCGGCGTGCCGGCATTGCCCAGGGTGCCGGCGCTCACGAGCCGGTTGCCGAACACCAGCGCCTGCCCCTTGCTGTGGGTGCGCGAGGCGCTGAGCCACCACGACCAGTCGCCGCTGCGGCTGCCCAGCGAGAGTTCGAGCTGCTGGCCCGCAGGCGACGAGTGGCTGTTGTACAGGTCGAAGTTCGAGGCGAAGCCGCTGAGCTTGACGTGTGCTTCGAGCTTCGTGGGCATGCGCGTCAGGTAGTCGACCACGGCGCCAGCCGAGTTGCCCGGGTAGGCCGCCGAGAACGGCCCGTAGAGCACATCGACGCGCTCGATCTCTTCGGGCGACACCATGCCCCAGCGCGGCGCATAAGTGGCGCCGTTGCCCAGCGGGTTCGACAGCATGATGCCGTCGGCATACACCATCGAGCGCGCGCTGTTGCCCGTGCCCGAGGCGCGCGTGGCGAGCACCGCATGGTTGAAATCGCCGATGTAGCGCTTGCGCACCACCAGGCTGGGCAGGTACTTGAGCGCGTCTTCGCTGTCGGTCGCGTTGACGGTTTCAGCGATCTGCTCGTGCGTCGTGCCCTCGACGGTGGTCGGGATCCGGGCCGGCAGCGAGGTCGGGCGGCCGTCGCTGACCGTGACGGTGCTCAGGGTGCGCGCACCGCCGCCGCCAGCGGACGGATCAGGCGCGATTTGCGCCCACACGGGCGAGCCAAGGGGGAATGCCATGGCGATTGCCACGGCGCGGGAATGCTTTTTCACAGGGGACCTGCTCCACGAACTTCAAGCCGGACAGACCGCATGCACTCTTCTATCGAGCGCATGCAGCGACGGTTTTGACAGCTTCAGGAGAAGGCGGGAGGTCCGCGCGCCGGCAGCGGCGCGGCGGTGGCCGCGGCAAGGCGCGCGGCGGGAATGGACTGGACCACGCGGCCCAGCGGCAGGGGAAGATCGAAAGCAGCAGCGGACGGCGACGGCGGCGGAGCGCCGGTCAGCACGCACAGCGGGCAGTCCATGTGCGAGGCGCCCATCTCCTGCACGCCATCTTCGGTGTGGACCACCGCCTTGATCGAGCCGGCGCTCGAGCACACCAGTTCGATGGCCTGGGGATGCACGATCGGCGAGGCCACCGCAGCGCCGATCGAGAGCGCGAACCACAGCAGCACCCAGCGGCCGACGAGGCCGAGGAAGCGGGGGTGGTGTCGCAGCAGGTGCATGGCGTTGGCGATTATCGGCGCTGTTTGCTCTTTGGTGCGGGCGCGGGCTTGGCATTGCCCGTGCGCCGGCCGTTCGCCTTGGCGCCGGAATCCTTGGCGCCGCGATTATTGCCCCTGGCCCCCTGGGCGCCACGGGCGCTCGCCTTCGGCGCCGGCGCCGTCGGCACCGCGATGGGCGGCTGCGCCACCAGCGGGACGGCCGCCACCTGGAATCCGCGCGCCGCCAGCAGCGCCGGCAGCCCCTGCGGGCCGACCATGTGCAGCGCGCCCACGGCAGCGAACACGCGCTGGCCGCTCGCGTGCATGCGCTCGATGCCGTCCGCCAGGCCGGGATTGCGGTCGTCCAGCAGGCGCTTCATCAGCCGCTGCTCGGCGGGCGTGTTGAGGCAGTTGCACCATTCGGGATAGCGGCCGAGCTTGTCCGCGTCGCCGCGCGCCCAGATATCGGCCAGCTCCTTCATCTGCGCGCGCAGCTGGCCCGATTCCAGTTCGTCCAGGGCCGCGTCGATCTGCTCCGCCTCTTCGGCCTCGGAGTCGCCGGTCAGCATCTTCAATTGCGCGGCGGCACTTTCGAGAGCGAACACCGGCTTGTTGTTGTTGCGCGCGGAGACGGCCAGGGCCTCGTCGGCGCCGAACTCCGGGTACAGGCCGTCGACGCGCGCCACCAGGCCCGCCAGCGACATCACCTGCAGGATAGGCTGCAGCCCCGCGGTCGTGCCGGACGGCACGCAGGCGGCCTCGTTCTGGCGGGCCAGCCGCCGGGCGCGCTCGCCGCTGAGCAGCCGCGCCACCACGGCCGGATCGGCCTGCTGCGTCAGGGGCCGCATCGCAATCGGGTCGCGCATGTCGAGCTCCAGCGCCAGTGCATCGCTCTGCTCCAGCGCCTTCTGCACCGTGGGCCCGGGCCGCACCCATTCGGCCCGGCCGAGATGGATGGTTCCATAGAGCCAGGCGGTGCGCCCGTCCCTGTCGGCGCGCCACAGCAGCCCGCGGTCGGCCGCATTCCACTGGCCGACCGCCGCACCGGGCTTGCCGAGGCTGGCAATGGCGGATGGCGGACAAGCGCCCTGCGCCGCGAGCGCGAGAACGCAACAGGCGCCGGCCAGCGCGAGGCGCGGCAGGCGCGAAAGCAAGGACGCGCGCGTGCGCGTCGCCAAATGGGTGTCGCGCCTCGGCGCAACCAGGATCCGGAGTATCCGCAAGGCTTGCTCCATGATGAAAGAAAGTCCGGCATTCTCACAGCACCGCTGCCCATAATCCGGAACATGCAGAGCATCTTCCATCTTGCCTTTCACGTCCGCGATCTCGACGTGGCCCGCCGCTTCTATGGCCAGGTTCTCGGCTGCGCCGAAGGCCGCAGCACCGACACATGGGTCGATTTCGACTTCTTCGGCCACCAGATCTCGCTGCACCTGGGCGAACCCTTCGCCACCACGCGCACCGGCCGCGTCGGCGACGCGATGGTGCCGATGCCGCACTTCGGCATCGTGCTCGCTCTGCCCGACTGGCAGGCGCTTGCGAAGCGGCTGGAAGCCGCCGACATGGAGTTCGTGCTCGAACCGCAGGTGCGCTTCGAAGGCCAGCCGGGCGAGCAGTGGACCATGTTCTTCTGCGATCCGTTCGGCAATCCGATCGAGGTCAAGGGCTTTCGTTCCCTGGCAGCGCTCTACGACAAATGAGCCCTCCGCCCCGAGCCGCCCCCAGCCGGCTCGCAGCCTCTGCGGGCGCCGGGGCAGCCGCGTTCCGGATCGCGGCCGCGGCACTCTGGCTCTTTGCGGCGGGCGCCGCCCACGCGGTGCTCGATTGCGAGTTCAACGGCCGCAAGGTGAATCCGTCCGACGGCAGCAGCACCGCGGGCAAGACGGGGTTGATGCGCTGCAAGGACCGTGAAACCGGTGAGCTCCAGCGCGAACAGCAAATCCAGAACGGGGTCTTGATGGGCCTGGCGCGCTTCTACGAGAAGGGCAAGCTGGCCAGGGAGCACACGCTCAACGCCAAGGGCCATATCCACGGGCTCGCGCGCGAGTTCGCAGCCAACGGGCAGGTCTTGCGCGAGGCGGTCTACGACGACGGGCAGGAGCACGGCCTCGTGCGCAGCTTCTACCCGAGCGGGCAGCTGCGCCGCGCCACCCTCTACCCGGCCGTTGGAGCCGACCGTGCCTTCGTCGAGTTCACGGAGCGCGGGCAGATGTCTGCGCTGCGTTGCGGCGAAGTGCCCATGCTGGCGCCGGCAGCCGACGACGCCAGGCTGTGCGGATTCGTGGGCGGGCCGTCGCAGGTCGAGCTTTTCGATACGGCCGGCGTCCTGCGCTCGCGGGTTTCGTACCTGGCGGGCAAGCGGGTGCGTTCGCAGAGCTTCTACGACAACGGCAAGCCTTCCGTGCAGGACGAGATCGTCGGCCGCCAGCGCACCGAGCGCCAGTTCTCCTCCGAAGGCGTGAAGCGCCGCGAAACGGTGTGGCTGCTGCTCGAGCGCAACGCCGTGCGGCAACGCGAGCAGGAGTTCTCCGAAAAGGGAACGCTGATCCGTGACCGGCGATGGGACCGGGCGGGCGAGCCGATCGGCGACGACAGCTACCACCTCAACGGCCGGCCTCGCAGCAAGTCGGTCTACCGCGGAACCGGTGATGCGCGCACGGTCGAGATCACGGAGTTCTACGACAGCGGCCAGCGCGCGGCGCATGGCCGGTACCTGGTGGCGGGCCGCGGGCGCCAGCTGCCGGTGGGCACGCACCGGCGCTTCAGCGAAAAGGGCGTCCTGCTGGCGGAATCGAACTTCGATGCCAAGGGCCGCGTGACGCGCGAGCGCAGCTGGGACGAGAACGGCGAGCTGCTGCGCGACGACGAAGTCTTCGAAGACGGCTCGCGCAAGACCATCATGAGCAGATAAGCCCGCCCCAGGCTGCGAGACTCAATCCAGCTTGATGCCGGCCTGCTTGATGATCGGGCCCCAGCGCTTCGACTCGGCGCGCGACAGCGCGGCAAACTGTGCCGGCGTACCCGGCATGGCTTCCATGCCGAAATCTTCGAAACGCTTCTGCACGGCCGGCGTGCCGAACGCGCGGTTCAGGTCGCCGTTGAGCCGGGCGACCACCGCGGGCGGCAATCCGGCCGGGCCGAGGATGCCCTGGAACGCGAACACCTCGGTATTGGGCACGCCCACTTCGGCCAGCGTCGGCACGTTGGGCAGCGCCTTGCTGCGCGCGCCCGAGCCGATGGCCAGCACGCGCACCTTGTTGCCCTGCATGATCGGCAGGCCCGAGGCCAGGTCGAGGAACATGCACGGCACCTGGCCGCCCATGACGTCGGCCATGGCGGGCGCGGCGCCGCGGTAGGGAATGTGGGTGATGAAGGTGCCGGTACGGGCCTTGAACATTTCCATGGCCAGATGATGCGGCGAACCATTGCCCGGCGAGGCGTAGTTGACCTTGCCCGGATTGGCCTTCAAGTAGGCCAGGAACTCCTTGAAGTTCTTGGCCGGAAAATCGGGATGCACCACCAGCGCGAGCGGGAACTTGCCAATCGCGCCGATGTAGCTGAAATCTTTTTCCGGATTGAACGGCAGCTTGCTGAACAGGTGCTCGTTGAAGGCCAGCACGGCGTTATCCGCCGAGAGAATCGTGTAGCCGTCGGGCTTGCTCTTGGCGACCAGATCGGCGCCGATGTTGGTCGAGGCGCCGGGGCGGTTGTCGACCACGATCTGCTGGCCCAGCGTCTGGCGCATGGCTTCGGCCAGCACGCGCGCGATCACGTCGGTGCCGCCGCCGGCCGGATAGGGCACCACCCACCTGATGAGTTGCGCGGGGTAGTCCTGTGCGCGGGCAAAGGGCGCGGCGGCCACGGCGGCGCCGGAGGCGAGCGTGGCGAGAAGGGTGCGGCGGTCCATGGATCAGTCTCCTGTTTGTCGTTCGGTTGCAGACAGCGATGGTACGGGCAGCGCGTGCAGTGCGTCGGCCAGCGCGGTGCGGCAGCGCGCCTCGTCGCCGACCTGCTCGAACAGCAGCAGCGCGAGGCGGGCCAGGAACAGCGATTCGCGCTCGGCGCCCGCTTCGGAGATGGCGCGCGCGCATTCTGCGTAGAGCCGGTCGCGTGCGCCGGAAGGAAGCGACGGGGTCATCGGGCAATCTCCGTGGAAGCGGCGACGGCAGAGGCGCGAGCCAGTGCGGCGGCCAGCGCGCCGCGGGGCACGCGCCGCCAGCGCGCCGCCACATGGCCATCGGGGCGCAGCAGGTAGACGGCGCCGCCGCGCGCGCCCAGCGCCTCGAACACGTCGGGGCCGGCCTGCGCGTCGGCGCCTTCGATGCCCGGGCCTGCAATGGTGCGCACCGCGAACGGCAGCGCGCCGCAAAGCGCCTCTGCCCACCTCGTCCTGCGGCAGCGGCACGGCATCGGCGCCCGGCCGCAGCACCAGCAGCGTGAAGACCGGGCCGATCCAGTCGCTCAGGTGGCCCTGCGCGAGCTGCTGCTCGGCCATGACCTCGCCGGGCAGCGGACCCGCAGGCAGCGCGTCGCCTTCGCTCGACAGCGCCGAATCCGCATAGCGCACAGCCTGCGTCTGGCGCGGGTTGATCAGCTGCGCAATGCCGCGATGCGCTTGCGACAGCGAGAGCGCAGCTTCCCGCAGCAGGTCAAAGCCGCGCGAGGGCGGCGACATGAACTCGGTGCTGCGCATGGCATTCTCGGCGTTGACATGAAAGGCCGCGATGCGCTCCTGCGAGTACGAATCGAGCAGCGATGCATCCGAAAGCCCGCGCGTCACGAAGGCCAGCTTCCAGGCCAGGTTGTCCGCATCGTCGAAGCCCGAATTGAGGCCGCGCACACCGAAGATCGGCATCGCATGCGCCGCATTGCCCGCGAACAGCACGCGGCCATGCCGGTAGCTGTCGAGCGTCATTGCCCCCGCGCGGTAGACAGAGGTCCAGACCGTCTTCCAAGGCAGGTGGCCTTCGCCGATGGCGTCCAGGTGGCGCTGCACGAATTCGGCCACGGCCGCCGGCTGCAGCGCTTCCTCGGTGCCCTGGCCCGCGCGCAGCTGGTAGTCGATGCGCCAGATGTCGTCGGGCTGGCGGTGCATCAGCACGGTCGAGCCCGGGTTCCACGGCGGGTCGAACCACGCGCGGCGCTCGGTCGGATGCGTGCTGTGCAGCTCGATGTCGATGATCACGTAGCGGCCTTCGTAGCCCGTGCCCTCGAGCACGAGCCCCAGCGCCTTGCGCACGAAGCTCTGGCCGCCATCGCAGGCGGCAAGCCATTGGCCGCGCAGCCGGTAGGCGCCTTCGGGATTGCGCACGTCCAGCGTCACGCCCTCTTCGTCCTGCGCGAGGCCGGTGAGCTCGGTGCCCCAGCGGATGTCGACGAGCCCCGGCGCCGCTTCGTTGCGGCGGAGAATTTCGTCGAGCAGGTACTGCTCGATGTAGTACTGCTCGAGGTTGATCATCGGCGGCAGCTTCTGCCTTTCGTCGTGCGGCATCTCGAAGCGAAAGACTTCAGCCGTCTTGTAGAAGCTGCGCCCGCCGGTCCACGGCAGGCCCTTGGCCATGAAGGCCGGCAGCACATTCAGCCGCGCCATGATCTCCAGGCTGCGGCGCGAGATGCAGGCCGCGCGGCTGCCCACGCACACCGTGTCGTCGGCTTCGAGGATCACGCAGCGCACGCCCTGGTTCGCGAGTCCCAGCGCGAGCGCCATGCCGACCGGCCCGCCGCCCGCGATCACCACGGGATGCCGCCCGGGCTCGATGCCGTCGCGTCCGAGCGAAGGCGTCCGTGCCTGGTAGCGCGTGTAGTGAAAGGCGCCGACGGAGGGCGGCAGTTCGGTGGCGCTGGCCGGTGGCGGCACGGGGCCGCTGGCGGCATCGGCGGCGCGTGTGCCGGGTGCCTGGGCGGCGACTGCGGTGGGGTTCGTCATGCAGCGGGATTGTCCCGATGTGCGGCGCCGGCCATTGTCATAACTTCGTACGAAGTAATTACCCTGCCCTATCTGCTCCCATGAGACGCTGGCGCATTCAACCCGCCGCGGACGCCGCGCTGTCCGCAGCCATCGTCGGCGACGTGCTCGCGGGCATCGGCACGCCGCACCTGGCGGCCAGCTGCCTCGGGGCCATGCACCGCGTGATGCCCGTGACCTTCTGCACCGTGTTCGCCGTCGACGCCACCGGCCGCATCGAGGCGGTGTCGGCCGCCAGCAGCTACGGCACCACGGCCGAACGCACCGCCGAGCGCTATGTGGCGCAGCGCTTCGACCTGCTCGATCCCAACATGACCTGGCTGGCGGCGCGCAAGCTGCCCCGGCGCGCGCAGCTCTGGCTGGGCCACCAGCGCGCCGACGAGGTGGCCGACCCGGCCTATCGCGCGGCCTGCTACGGCGACGTGGGCATCCGCGAGCGCGCGTCGGTGCTGCGCCTGACGCCCGCCGGCCAACGCGTGGCGGTGAGCTTCTACCGAAGCCTCGCGCAATCCGAATTCGGCCCCGGCGATTTCGCGGCCATCGAGCGCCACGCCACGCTGCTGGCCGATGCCACCCTGGCCCACGGCCGCAGCGCCATGGCCGCCCGGGAAGCGGTGGCGCCCACCCTCGCCTCGCGCCTCCTGGCCTTGAGCCTGCGCGAGCGCGAAGTCATCGGCCACCTGATGGCCGGCCGCACGGCCAAGGAAGCGGCGCGCGAGATCGGCATCGAACTGACGACGGTGCGCACCCACCAGTACCGGGCGTTCCGGCGGCTGGGAATACGCTCGCAGAAGGAGTTGCTTCTGCGCATGCCCCGAAAGGGCCTGTAGCGCTTTACCTGGCAGCGTTCAGGCGCTTCTGCATGCGCACCGAGCGCTCGGCCAGCTGATCGTCAAGGAGCGTTCTTACCCGCATTGAGCTGAGCACAATCGCGCTTCGATGGCGTAGAGTGAACCGCGGCTTCGGCCCAAGACTCAGGACATCGAGCAGCCGGATGGATTCGAATGGATTTGCAGCAGCAGCACCTCGACACCCTTCTCCTGGCCGCCTTGCGCGCCGCGCCGCGCAGGTACCGCCTGCCGCCCCTGCCGGCCAGTGCCGAGGCGGCCGCGGCCGGCGGTACGGAAGCCGCGCTCGCCTTTGCGATGGAGGCGGCCCGCCTCGAGAAGGCGCGGCACCTGCCGCCGCCGGCGCACCTGCAGGCGCTTTTCACCCGCGCGCTGGCGCAGCTGATCCGCGAGGCGCTCGCACCCGAACGCGGCGATCCGGCCTTCCAGGCGGCCATGCTGCAGGCGCAGGATGCGGCGGTGCATGAACATGTGCAGCTTTCCAGGCAGCACGCGGCCGACCGGCGCACCGTGAGGATGGCAGTCGATGCCATCGCCCACCCCGGCAAGCTGCGCCGCGAACTGCCCGGCACGGCGCGCGACGCGATGGCCCGGCTGCATGGCCTGGCGGCGGCGGGCTCGTGGACGGAACTTGCACGCACCATCGAGCAAGTGCTGGGGCAGGAATCCTCCGTCCGCGCGCATTTGCAGGCGCCGTTAAAAGCGATTCTTTCCAGCCCCGCGCTGCAGCAGCTGGCACGCGGCAGCGAGTTGCTCGGGTTCGACAGCGTGCAGCGCTACAACGCACTGTGCGAGCGTCGCGGGCCGCTCGCGGGCAGCCATGCCGCTGCCGCCGAAGGGCGTGCATCGGCGCAGCAGGGACAGGTCGCCGAGCATGCCGCCGTCGAGGCGTTCCGCAAGATCGCGCAATTGCTGAATCGGCACCCCAAGGGAGCCGCCCCAACCTATCGCGTCGCGCGCGGCCTCCGCACGCCTGGCGGGTTTCCTGGAGAAGCGAACAAGGCCAAGGAAGAGTGGGACGCCGCGATCGTGCGCGGTGAAAGCGGCGAAGCGGCCGCTGCCGCCGACCTGGTTCTTCTTGCCGAAACCAAGGCATCGCCCGCCTCGGCCACCTCCGATTTTCCGCGCCTGCTGCGCGGCCTGCGGCGCCTGGCGCAAGCCAGCGCGAAAGAGACCTACGCCTTTGCATCGGCCGATGGCGAGCAGCGCATCTTCGGCGCCTCGCTCCAGGGGCTGCGGCCGATCGGCCGGATGTTGCCGCCGCAGGTGATCTATTGCTGCTCGGCCCCGCCCGAAGCCTCGCCGCAGCCGCTGGGCGCCGCAACCAGAGCGGTGCTGCTCGCCGAGCCCGCCAGCCTGGCCTTCGCGCAGCAGCTCGCGCGCGGCGAAGCGCCATCGCATGACGCGCTTGCGCCGGCATGGAACGCCCTGGCGACGGCGCCGCGGCTGCAGGCCGCATTGCACCAGTACGAAACCGCGCAGAAGGCGCGCGCGGCCATGCTGCATCCGGACGACCTGCTCGCGTCCGTGGTGCAGTGCCTGCGGCGTCAATCCTGAGTGGCCAGCTCTTTTGCCGCGGCACGCTGGCCGTCCGGCGACATCACGTGCAGCGTGCGCGCCGGAATCGCGAACTCCACGCCCAGGCGGGCGAACTCGCGCATCATCTGCAGGTTGAGGCGCTGCTGCTCGTCCATGTAGAGCCCATAGTCCGGCGTGGTCACGAAATAGACCACCTCGAAGTCGAGCGAGCTTTCGCCAAAGGCCTGGAAGTGCACCCGGTCCAGCCGCAGCGCGGGCCGCGACTCGATCAGCCGCTTCACGATGCCCGGTATGGCTTCCAGCTGCTCGGGCGCGCTGCGGTAGCTCACGCCAAACTTGAAGGCGATGCGGCGCTCGTCCATGCGGCGATAGTTCTTCACGGTCTGCTTGAGCAGGTCGGTGTTGCCGATCACGATCTGCTCGCCGCTCAGGCTGCGCAGCCGCGTGGTCTTGAGGCCGACATGCTGCACCGTGCCCGAGAGATCGCCCACACCGATCGCATCGCCCACTTCGAACGGCTTGTCGACCGCGATGGAAAGCGATGCGAACAGGTCGCCCAGGATGTTCTGCATCGCCAGCGCAATCGCAATGCCGCCCACACCCAGGCTGGCCACGAAGGCGGTGATGTTGACGCCCATGTTCGACAGCACCGCGAGCAGGATCACCGCCCACAGCATGGTGCGCAGCGACCACGACATCAGCGTGGCCGACGCGCTGACCTGCGTCATGCCCGCGGAGGTGTGGCGCTGCTCGTAGCGCCGCAGCCCGAGGCGGATGGCCCTTGTGAGCCACAGGCCCGCCTGCAGTGCGAGCGCAATGAACCACAGCTGCGCGATGCGCGCGCTCCAGCGCTCGGGCAGCTCGAGCATGCCCGCGCCGACCAGCAGGGCCGCAAGCGCCAGGAATGCACGGTTGGTGCCGGCCAGCACTTCGACCACCGTGTCGTCCACACGATTGCGCGTGTGCTGCGCGATTCCGCGCATGCGGCCGATCACATAGTGCAGCACCAGCCGCATCGCAATGTAGGCAGCGAGCGCTGCGCCGGCCGCCAGCGCCAGGTTGGGCACAGGCAGCCCGAGCAGCGTTGCATCGGAGAGCGCGCGCAGCGTTTCATTCATGCGCGGGCAACCTTCCCCGTGCGTTCCGGCGGATCAGCCCTTCGGACGGACATGGATCTCCGGAAACCTGTCGTCGTAGAAGGCCATGCGCGCCTTCAGCGCCTGGTGTTCGTCGTAGGGATCTTCATACGACCAGACTGCATCGTCGAGCTGCCTCTCGCCCACGTTCAGGCTGTAGTAGCTCGCAGTGCCCTTGAACGGGCATTCGGACGTGGTCTGCGAGGGCTTGAGCTTCTCGCTGCGAACATCGGCGCGCGGGAAGTAGTAGCGCACCGGAGACTTGTCCTCGACCACCTTGATCACGTCTGCCGAACTCGCGACCACCACGCCTTCGACCTCGACTTCCATCGACTGCCGAAGCGGCTCTTCGCGGACTTGGTGGTCGGGCCATTTCTGGTGTCCCGGCGATTTGTTGTTGCTGCTCATCTTTTGCTACTCCTGGTGGGGTCGAGATGGTCCCGGAACCAGTCTCGCGCCAGCTTCGAGACCGCGCCAAGGGCCTCGGGCTCCTCGAACAGATGGGTTGCGCCGGGCACCAGCGAAAGCCGCTTCTCGCCGTGCAAGGCGGCAAGGGCTTGCCAGTTCATGTCGATCACCGGTCCGTCGTTCCCGCCGACGATCAGCAGCGTGGGAGCGCGCACGCGCTCGAGCGCCGCCCCGGCCAGGTCGGGCCGCCCGCCGCGGGAAACCACGGCGTGCACCGTGTCGGGCCGCTGCGCCGCCGCCACCAGCGCGGCACCGGCCCCGGTGCTGGCGCCGAAGTAGCCGATCCTCAGGCCGGCGGCCGGTTCGTAATCGCCCAGCCAGTCGGTCAGGCCGACGAGCCGCTCGGCCAGCATGGCGATGTCGAAACGCAGCTCCCGCGTGCGCTCGTCGATGGCCTCTTCGTCGGAGGTCAGAAGATCGACAAGCAACGTGGCCAACTTCGCCTCGTTGAGGCTCTCCGCGACCTGGCGGTTGCGCGGGCTGAAGCGGCTGCTGCCGCTGCCATGCGCAAACAGCACGATGCCGCGGGAAGCGGCCGGCAGGCTCAGGTCGGCCTCCAGCGTCACGGAAGAGCGCAGGGGAATTCGAAGCGTCTGGCGCTCGAAGGGTCTGGATGGGGGGTCCAATTTCGGTTTCCTTTGCGGGAGGCACTTCGCGAACTTCTGCCGGCCTCGCCATCGGTCACCTTATTTTCCTGGCGCTGTTCTTCTGTAGGGCGATGCTCACATTCGCGTAGGTGCAGTGGAGCGTTGCATATTGAAAGAAAAACGATCTCGGTGTTCTCGATCATCCTGCACCGCATGTGGGCGGATGGCTCCGAGTCTTCCGGTGCGAGGAGTTCCATGCCAAGATGAATTTGCAAGCGCCTCATCGATCCGCAAACCCGACTGCGGTCTGCGTTGCGCGAGTCCTGCAGAGGAGCCAGCAATGAAAGCCGAGATCACGAAAGCACCTGTTGCAAGGACGGAGATGCTCATTCGCAGGCCCGTCGCAGAGGTGTTCGGGGCATTCATCGACCCCAACGTCACAACCAACTTCTGGTTCACCAGGAGCAGCGGCCGGCTCGAGGCCGGCCATGAAGTCAGATGGGACTGGGAGATGTATGGCGCATCCACAACGGTGCTCGTGAAAGACATCGAACCCGACAAGCGCATCGTGATCGAGTGGGACGGGTACAGCGGCCGCACCACGGTCGAATGGAAGTTCTCTGCACGCGAAGATGGAACGACCTATGTCGTCATCACCGAGTCTGGCTGGACAGGCGATGGAGACGAACTCGTCAAGTACGTTGCCGAGTCGGCTCAGGGGTTCACCTGGACGCTTGCGGGGCTCAAGGCGTTCCTCGAGCATGGCATCAGATTGAATCTTGTCGCCGACAAAAACCCCGATGCGCACAAGGATGGCTGGCAGCCGGCCTGACAGTCCAATGCGGATCGCGCGGCCACGCGCGGGACGCACGCACACACGGGCTTAGAAGGTCTCCCAGTCTCCGCTGGCAGCGGACGTCCCCGTGATGGCGGCCACCGGCTTGCGCTGAGGGGCGGCGGCAATGGCACGCCGGGCCGGTTGGACCGGCTGCACCGCAGGCCGCGCCTGAACGGGCACCGGCCTGGGCGGCGGCGCTGCGAGTTCCTCGGCGTCGTCGAGCTTGAAGGTCGCCACCACCTGCGACAGGCTGTCGGCCTGCTCCTGCAGCGACTGGGCCGCCGCAGCGGCCTGCTCGACCAGCGCCGCGTTCTGCTGCGTCACCTGGTCCATCTGCGCGATCGCCTGGTTCACCTGCTCGATGCCCTGGGCCTGCTCGTGGCTGGCCGCCGTGATCTCGCCGATGATGTCCGTCACGCGCTTGACGCTGCCCACGACCTCTTCCATCGTCTTGCCAGCCTCGCCCACGAGCGCGCTGCCCACGCCGACCTTGCCCACCGAGTCGTCGATCAGGCCCTTGATTTCCTTGGCCGCCGCGGCCGAGCGTTGCGCGAGGCTGCGCACTTCGGAAGCGACGACCGCAAAGCCCCGGCCCTGTTCGCCGGCACGCGCGGCTTCCACCGCTGCATTCAGCGCCAGGATGTTGGTCTGGAACGCGATGCCGTCGATCACGCCGATGATGTCGACGATCTTGTTCGACGAGGCATTGATCGAAGCCATGGTGTCCACCACCTGGCTGACGACATTGCCGCCCTTGACCGCCACCTCGGAGGCCGAGAGCGCCAGCTGGTTGGCCTGCCGTGCGTTGTCGGCGTTCTGCTTGACGGTGCTGGTGAGCTCTTCCATCGAAGCCGCGGTCTGCTCCAGCGAGCTGGCCTGCTCCTCGGTGCGCGAGGACAGGTCCTGGTTGCCGGCAGCGATTTGCCCGGCAGCCACCACGATCGAATCGGTCGATGCCTTGATGCGCGTCACCACGTCCGTCAGGGTGTCCTCCATCTCGCCCATGCCGCGCAGCAGGCGTCCGAAATCGCCGCCGCGCTCGGTCTCGAATTCCTTGCTGAGGTCGCCCGAGGCCACGGTCTCCGCGATGAAGATCGCTTCGCCAAGCGGTTGCATGATGCTGCGCGCGAGCCAGATGCTGCCGCCGATGCCCGCCAGCAGCGCGACGAGCCCGAAGCCCATCATGAGGTGCCGTGCCGAATCGATGCGCCGCGCGAGGTCCGGCGCGATGCCGCCGCCGGCGATGTCCTGGAGGCATGCGATGCCGATCGCGAGCCCTGTCGCCATCAACAGCAACACGATCCCGAATGCCACACCCAGCTGGGCACTGATCTTCCAATTGCGCATGTGCTTTTTCCGTGACGGCCGCCGATGCGGGGCCAGGTTGCCTGGTATATCGGCAGTGCAGCGGCGGAACTTGAGGGTGCGGGTCCAGGCGTAAACCCGGGGTTCGCCCCACGAGCGCCCGGCTTGGCACGGAACGCTGCGAAGTGCCCTTGAAACGCTCTGGCTGCCCAATGCGCCGACCCCGGGCATACGTCACCAGCCTAAGGGCCCGACCCCAGTCAATCCCACGACAAAGCCAGTTAACTCCCCGGCCAAGGCATACGCGATTCGATCATGCCGGGATGAGTGCTGTATCGCGGGCGGCGATGAAGGAGGGATTGAGCACATCGGCTTTGCCGTACTGCAAGGGCCGTCCCTGAAGATCCACTACTGCGCCACCTGCCCCCTCCAGTATCGCCTGTGCTGCCGCCGTGTCCCATTCGCAAGTAGGTGCCAGCCGTGGGTATATGTCGGCCTCGCCTTCGGCAACCCGACAGAACTTGAGCGAGCTGCCGGCCTGGGCCAGGCTCACTTCACCCAGGCGATCAATCAACGATCGCGTCGCGTCGTTCAGATGACTTTTACTTGCGACAACCCGGCACGCGCGGCCTGTTTGGGCTGCGGCCACCTTGATGGCGACGGTTTGACCGCGGATACACCGAAAGGCACTCAATCCAGCGCCACCGCAGTACAGCGCATCGATGGCGGGTGCGTACACCACGCCGAGCACACTGTGTCCGTCCTCAATCAGCGCAATGTTGACGGTGAACTCGCCGTTGCGGGCGATGAACTCCTTGGTGCCATCGAGAGGGTCAACCAACCAGAATCGCCCTGCTCGGCGGTAGACCTGCGATGCCAAGTCCTCTTCCGAAACCACTGGGCAACCAGGCAACAGGGGAGTCAACCGCGTTGCCAGTACCCGATGCGCCGCCAGGTCCGCTTCCGTGACTGGGCTCGCATCATCTTTGTACTGAACGTTTGCCCCACTTCCATCGTAGACCGACATGATGGTGCTTCCGGCGGTTCGGGCCAACGGAAGAAGTTGCTCAAGTAGGGCCTGATGATGGACTTGTCGCATTACGTATTGTTTTCTTTTTCATCTCGTATAGGATCGTATCATTACAGTCAATCTCGGGGGATGAATGAACAAATCACAATATGCGACAAAACCCTCGGGAGATCTCATGGGTTTGGATCACCCCCAAGTCTGGAACACCGAACTCGCCTTCGCCCACTTGCAAGCACTGGGTGAAGCGGACACGAAACGCACGGCCGAGCGGCGCCTGAACGCACTTGGCATGCTGCCACAAGAGTTGACGCCCGAGCTGCTGCTCGACGAGCGCGACCGCTCGCCCAATCGGCTGGTGCTCGACAGGGCCATCGAGCACGCGCGCAAATGGCGCGACCGGGTACTGTTTACACAGTTGCATCCCTTGCCTGGCGGCCAGCCCTGCCTGCACGCCAACGACGCTCGCGGAGCCCGGTTCTGGGTGCCCATGGCCAACCTGAACGATGCGGCCATTCAGCAAGCACTGGCCGAGCTGCAACACCACATCGGCAAGCCTATCGCCGTGTTTCCGCACGGCCCGCTGGTGGGGTACTTGCGCCACACCCCAAGCACCGCAGACATTCAATTTTGTCCCCATGCTTACCGTCCCGTCTTGCCCACAGGGTTGAGTTTGAGCGGCAACATCAAACCCGATCTGGCACCCTCTCCGCACCTCAAGCGCCTGGAAGCCGAGAGCATCCACATCCTGCGCGAGGCCGTGGCCGAAGCACAGAACCCGGTGATGATGTACTCCATCGGCAAGGACAGTGGAGTCATGCTGCACCTGGCGCGCAAGGCCTTCTACCCCGCACTGCCGCCGTTTCCGCTGCTGCACATCGACACGCGCTGGAAGTTTCAGGAGATGTACATGTTTCGGGACTTCATGGCACGCGAAAGTGGCATGGACCTGCTGGTGCATACCAACCCCGAGGCGATCGAAAAAAATATCAACCCCTTCGACCACGGCTCGGCGCTGCACACCGACATCACGAAGACCGAGGGCCTGAAACAGGCGCTGGATCACTACAAGTTCGACTTCGTCTTTGGCGGTGCACGGCGCGACGAAGAGAAGTCCCGTGCCAAGGAGAGGGTGTTCTCATTCCGTACCGCCACCCACCGCTGGGACCCGAAGAATCAGCGCCCGGAGCTCTGGAACCTCTACAACACGCGAAAAGGCCCCGGCGAGAGCATTCGCGTGTTTCCGCTGTCGAACTGGACCGAACTCGACATCTGGCATTACATCTACCAGGAGAACATCCCCATGGTGCCGCTGTACTTCTCCAAGCCACGGCCGGTGGTGGTTCGTCCCGAGATGATCATGATGGTGGACGACGAGCGCTGCCGTCTATTGCCAGGCGAGGAAGTTCAAATCAAAAAGGTGCGCTTCCGCACCCTCGGCTGCTATCCGCTCACGGGTGCGGTGGAGTCCGAGGCAGAAACGCTGGAAGAGATCCTGCTGGAGATCATTCACGCCCGCAAGTCAGAACGCCAGGGCCGCAAGATCGACACCGACAGCGCCGGCTCCATGGAAAAGAAAAAGCAGGAGGGCTACTTCTGATGGGCCAACCTGTGCAAGTTGTCATCCTCGGTGGCGGCTTCAGTGGCGCGGTGACCGCCATTCATCTGGTGCGGGGCAGCAGACCCCGTGAGCTTCGGATTACCGTGGTCAACCCCACCCCCGACGTGGGTCGGGGCCTGGCTTATCGGTTCGACGACGACAACCTGCTGCTCAACGTCCCCGCCGGGAACATGAGCGCGTTGGTCGACGAGCCCGGCCACTTCGTGGCCTACTGCCAGCGCATCGACCCATCCCTCTCCTCGGGCTCCTTCGTTTCACGCCGTCTGTACGGACAGTACCTGCAAGACCTCTGGGCCCAGACGGAAGCAGCACACCCTGGAGTGATTCGAAAGCGGGTCGACGAAGCGGTGGGGTTGAAGAGGGCGACAAACGGGTCAGGATGGGACGTCACGCTGGCCAGCGGTCAGCACCTGAGCGCTGACCAGGTAGTGCTCGCCGTCGGCCACCAAGCGCCCAGGTTCCCGATCCCTCTGGAGCCAGAAGCGCGGGCGCGCGTGATCGAGCCCTGGGATTTCGCGGCCATGCACCGCTTGCCCAGTGATCAGCCGGTTGTGATCGTGGGCACTGGGCACACGGCAGTGGATGCCTTGTTCTGTCTGGCCCAGTCACGGCCCCGACGGCCGATCTACCTGGTGTCTCGCCACGGCTTGCTACCGCACCGACACCGGCTATCGACCACGCCCCCCAAGCCACCACTGGCTTTCCCGGATTACCTGCGCAATGTGCCGCCCACGGTTCGCGCCTGCACCCGAGCCTTGCGCCAAAACCTGAAAGCGCTGGCCGAACGGGGGGGCGACTGGCGCGATGCCCTGAACGAATTGCGGCCGCACACGCCTCAACTCTGGCAATCGTGGCCGGTGGCCGAGCAGCGGCGGTTTCTGCGTCATCTGCAAGCCCAATGGGATGTCCACCGACATCGGCTGGCCCACATGGCCGCTCAGCGGCTGGATCACCTGTTGGCCGAGGGTCGGGCTCAAGTCATCGCAGGGCGGATCATCACGATACGCCAGCAATCCGATGGTGTCGAAGTGGCTTATCGGGCCAGGGGCGAGCGTCATATCGAGCACCTGAGCGCCAGTGCGGTCATCAACTGCGTTGGGCCCGACACCGACATTCAGCGCCACGCCAACCCGCTTCTGGCTCAGTTGCTGACGGACGGACTTATCCGGCCTGATGCCCATGGCCTAGGTCTGATGGTGATGCCAGACCTTCAGTTACAAAGTGCCCACCAACAACCCGTCGAGGGTCTGTGGTACGTCGGTCCCCTGCTTAAAGGGCTGATGTGGGAAGCCACTGCCGTGCCCGAACTCCGCTTGCGCGCCCAGCGGCTCACGCGCCATCTCCTCAGCCATCAGGGCCATACCGTCGCCGAAGCCTTGGGATGAACACCCCCGATCACACACAACCATGCGTCAACCCAAAAAAGCCACCAGTCGCCCGCAAAAGCCCGCTGGCACCGCTGTCAAATCCGCAACCGTTCAGGAGTGGATGGCCCGGCAAGCCCAGCAGGATTTGCTGCGCTTCATCACCTGTGGCAGCGTGGACGACGGCAAGAGCACGCTCATTGGGCGCCTGCTGTGGGAATCACAGCAGGTGTTTGACGACCAGCTCACTGCCTTGCGGGCCGACTCCAGACGGCACGGCACTCAGGGGCAGGACATCGATTTCGCTCTGCTGGTCGACGGCCTTGCTGCCGAGCGGGAGCAAGGCATCACCATCGACGTGGCGTACCGTTTCTTTGCCACACCTCGGCGCAAGTTCATCGTGGCCGACACACCGGGGCACGAGCAGCACACCCGCAACATGGTCACCGGCGCTTCCACGGCCGATGTGGCGGTGCTATTGATCGATGCCCGCCAGGGTGTGCTGACCCAAACCCGGCGGCACGCCTATCTGGTATCGCTGTTGGGGATCAAGCAGGTGGTGCTGGCCGTCAACAAGATGGACTTGGTGGGCTATGACCAAGCAGTATTCGAGGCCGTCGTGGCCAATTTCGACACTCTGGCCAAACCGCTCGGATTCGAGAGCGTGACGCCCATTCCGCTGTCGGCGCTGAAGGGCGACAACATCACCGAGCGCTCCGGGCAGACGCCTTGGTACCAGGGCCCGACCCTGATCGGCTGCCTGGAGACCCTCGACGTCAACAGGCCAAGCAACAGCAAACCGGTGTTCCCTGTGCAGTGGGTCAACCGCCCGAACGCGAGCTTTCGCGGGCTCAGCGGCACTCTCGCCTCGGGCCAACTGGTCGTTGGCGATACGCTGCGGATCACCTCATCCGGCCAGACCGCCACCCTCGCGCAAATCGTCACCGCCGATGGGGACCTGAATATGGCCCAAGCTGGGGACGCCGTGACTCTGGTGCCGGACCGAGAGGTGGACGCCTCGCGCGGCGACATCATTGCACTCGCCGCTCAACCTCTGGAGACGACCGACCAGTTTGAAGCCACCTTGGTGTGGATACACGAGGAATCCGGACACATGGGCCGGTCTTACGAGTTAAAACTGGCCAACCAGTGGGCCAGTGCCAGCATCACCAGCCTGAAATATCGAGTAAATGTGAACACTCAGGCGCATGAATCGTGCAAGCAATTGGCCCTGAATGACATCGCGGTGGCCAACCTGGCGCTGAGTAAGCCGCTGGTGTTCGAGCCTTACGCCCAATCGGCCACGCTAGGCGGCTTCATCCTGGTAGACAAATTCACCCACGCCACGGTGGCCGCCGGCCTGATCCGTCACAACCTGCGCCGAGCTCAGAATGTGCACAGGCAGGCGCTCAGCATCACCCGCGAAGATCGAGAACGACTGAACGGTCACAAGGGCAAGGTCGTCTGGTTCACGGGGTTGTCGGGCTCCGGAAAATCAACGATCGCCAATGCGCTGGAAAAAGAACTCCATGCCCAGGGCAGGCGCACCTACGTCCTCGATGGCGACAACGTCCGGCAAGGCCTGAATAAAGACTTGGGGTTCACCGACGCCGACCGCGTGGAGAACATCCGCCGCGTGGCTGAAGTCGCCAAGCTGATGCTGGATGCAGGCCTTATCGTGATAACGGCATTTATCAGTCCGTTCCGGGCTGAGCGCGAGATGGCTCGGCAACTAATTGGCGCAAACAACTTCATCGAGGTGTTTGTGGATACGCCCCTCGAAGAGTGCGAGAGACGCGACCCCAAGGGGCTTTACAAAAAAGCGCGTAGCGGGCAATTACCCAACATGACGGGCATAAACAGCCCGTACGAACGGCCAGAACACCCGGCACTCGTGATCACCCCAGAGCAATCAAATTCTGAACAATTGTTGAGCAACATGTTGGATCACTAATCAGGGTAACCCCTGTTCTGGGCAAGGGGCACGCCATCCTCGGGTGGCGAAGCGCCTGCCAAAGTGCCCGACGGCGAGTCAGAAGCCGCAGTTTCAGCTCGGCGAAGGAACCGGCGGCAGCCAGAATCTGTCGCCGGCTGCCCTAGACATTTCTCGCAACGATTCCATCACAGAGCAGCCGGCGGCGTTGCAGAAGTCGGGGATGAAAAGGCACTGGCGCGGCGAACCGCTAGGTTACGATTTAAGAAACTCATTATTCTCCCCCAACCACCTTGCAAAGCGGTCAATGCCCGCAAAAAAGCTTATTTGGGGAGACCATCCAAGCGAATACTGAGCTTTGCTGATATCCAAGACATTTACGGGGACATCGAATGCTCTCGCTTCTGAATATCGCATGGTAGCTCGGCGCCGGGCTACTTCCTCAATGGTGGCAAGCACCTCGTTTAAACTGTGTCCACAGCCGGATCCAATGTTAAAAACATGGCTTCCATTTGAAGGAGCGATTGATAATAAGAGTGCATCAACCACGTCTGATACGTGGATGTAGTCGCGAACTACAGAACCATCACCCCATATCTCTATGGGTTCACCGCGAAGCACCTTGCCGAGGAAAACAGCAACCGCCCCTTGGCTCGCCAATGTTCGCTGCCCCTCTCCAAATGGATTGGCGAGACGCAGCACCGCGTAGTCCAAATTGTACAAGTCGTGAAAAAGCGAGAAATACTTCTCGATTGCTAATTTAGTAATTCCGTATGAACATACGGGATTAGTCGGATGATTTTCAGAAATAGGAACCTCAACTGGAGGGCCATAAACAGTTCCACCAGAAGACACGAAGATTATCTTCTGAAGGTGGTTCTTCGTCGCATGGTTTAGCAGACGAATCGTGCCAACCACGTTGCTTTCCACATCAAAAATTGGATCGGAATTAGATGACTTCGGCAGCGTGGTCGATACCAAGTGGTAACAAAAATCGCACTCACTAAGCGCTTCTGCCACATCTGCTTCGCTGGTGAAGTCCCCTTCGTACAACTCGAAGTTTGGATTGTCGAGGAAGCTTTCTCCAATTGGTTTGACATGAGGTCTTTCAAAACAACGGACGCGAAAGCCGCGATTTAGCAGGGCTGCAACCAAGTGTGACCCAATAAAACCTCGCCCACCCAGCACAAGGCAACGTCTGCCCTCCCCCAGAGGGAATTGAATTTCTAGCATACCCTTATCCTGAAGACCAATACGGACTGTTGCGACATGTTGACTACGTGTGATGCTTGTTAGTGGAGTCCTATTCCGCACATCACTTCACCAATCGAACCACGATGTTGATTACCGTAGGAGTCAAGTCCTCAAGCGGCATCGATGACCAAGGTGACGCAAATGTCCTTCGCTCATCCTCAGTAAGCGACACCACATTGCCATAGGAGGTATGGAGCACTTCAAATCCGTGTTTCTCAAAAATCGCGGGAAACTCTTTCGGACGTACTCGATTGCACCCATTGACAAGAGGCTCTGCCGAATCAACCTTTAGGAAGTCGAGTGGGCCGGAATCTGGAGCCCCATAAACCCAGTGGTCAATAGTATCGATGATGTGCACACCGTATCCGCCTGGCTTGGTGATTCTTGCGATGGATTCAACTGCCCTATTCACATCAGGAACGTGCTCAAAAAAGGCATTTGACACTACCACGTCGACTGATTTGTGCGGCACCGTCAGTGCATACACAGACTCTACACGGTAGTCGAGGCGTGATTCTGCTATTCCAGACATTGAACCATCGCTCAACTCTTTCAGACCAAACCCGCGTAGGTTATTCAATATATCTTGTTGTGATATTCCCGCCGAATCACCTCCAATGATTAAAGCAGGATTTACCAAAAGGATCTTCACTATCTCAGCCAAGGTACGGCATGCTTGCTCCGAATCACCAACTGGATCAAGGTCAATCGGGATTGCTCGCTTCGCCCCTAAGGCCAATAAAAGAAACGAAAACGACCATGGATTGATCGAGCCGCACCCCAATTCGACCCATGTTGAATCTCTTATCGGAAGTCTGTGATTGATATCGGACCGAAGAAATGCAGAGTAGACGTTTTTGAGATTAGTGATGGAATGCCGGTTCAGATGAACGTCTGAAAATCGGCTAAGGTTACTACAAAGCTGATGAGCGAGATAGCCCTCCTTTTCAGTTGACGCCTTCACACTGAAAGCCGTTCTGCTTATCAGCTCTGAAAATAGCTCATCAGTAGAAAAAGATTTAAGCGACGAGTTTTGACTTGCGCTAAAATGAGTAAGGTGCCCCGCTGGCGAAGATAAGTTCGAGTCCATTGCTAAAAAGTGTCCTGTTTAGATTTCGTTATGCCTTGGAGACGGCTAATTTGCCAAATCTACGGCAGCCTACCCTACTGCCTTTGCATCAAGTATCCAATCCCGCAAAGAGAATAATTTACCTGCGAAGCCCCCCAGGAGAGTCGAGCATGCCTCTAATTTCACCGATATCGCTCGCGAGAACAGGCTTCCCAGCAAGCAAGCAGTCTATGACAATCCCTTGAATCTGGACAGGAGTAAGCCCGGGTCACCAATGGCAAAATAATCGCAGATATTCTAGCGAAATTTAAAAAAATGCGCGCAATCTGAATGCGTTATCTCACACACCTTCTTTTTTAACTCAAGCCCGTCCTTGATTAACAGAAGGTGAATTTCGCGCACGGAATCCGCATTACCCAATTCACAGCTTGAATAGCTTCCTTCCACCCTTTCTCCGGAATGCCTCTGGTCACCATGCAGAGCACGAAGTCGTCTTGTCCAACGTTCAGGGTAGCACGCCACCGGATTAATCAACATTGAGGGTAAGGCGTTGCTGATTCTTGAGAGTTTTTTAAACGGCGAAACGAGCCAGGGGAAGCCGGCGAGATTTTGTCAGCTGTGAACAGAAAATCGCTGCCAGACGCGAAAGGCACGTTGCGGCGCCGGGCTCGGTGAGCCTTGGTAGAAAGTAACCGCGCGCGGGTAGCGCGGAGCAGCGCTGAGAGTTCAAGGAGCTGTCGCTGCATTGCTACGCTGAGCCTGAATATTACGTTCGAATATTGATGCGTATTGCTTAACGACTACGTCGATCCTGTATCTGTTAGCAGCTTCAGCCACGATTTCTTTGGATGATCGAAGCGCATCGGTGTCAGTTGCGTAGGCTGCGATGACTCGAGCTGCTCGGTCTACAGGAATCTCCCAGTTCTTCAACTCGATCACTTCTCCGGCAAGGCCGCGGTCAGTGGTAAGCATGTTTCTGATCTCGCCGACTGCTGTGGCGATATACGGTCTGCCGGCGAACAGGCAGTCGACAATCGTTAAAGGAAAACTTTCAGACTTGAACTTCGTCAACATGATCCCCATGTCGGCCGCCGCGTAAAAACCAACTGAGTTCTCACTGAAGCCTGCGAGATAAACAAACGAGGGGACTCCTGAATGAACGTATTCGTCGTAAACCGGCCCGTTGCCAACGAGGATCAAATGAATGTCCTTTCCAGTGATTTCCCGTGCCTGCCTGACTGCCTCAATTGCCTCGGCCCACCCCTTGTCAGCGATGGCTCGGCTTACGCAACACAATACGAAAGCATGATCAGGGATTCCTATTTCCGCTCGACTTACCGGCTTGATCACTGGCGGCTCCATGCCATTCGGGAGCTTAATGAACCGGGACAAATTGCTCTGATAGAGCCCATATTCGATGAATGGACCCAAGTTTTTGTCGGCTGTATATACCCAGGTAGTCACGCTCTCATTCGCAATTCGGAGTTGTTCCGTAGTCACACCGAATGCGTCACCATATTCGATCATTCCATGCAGCGAAGCGACATGGGCCTTGAGCCCTCCAAATACATCGGGAACCTGTGCTGGGTACTTCTGAACATGCCACTGATGGGAGTTGAGAACTTCGATGCCGAAATCATGAATAAGATGCTTGGTGAATTCGACATCCGACGTTTGGATTACGGGGACATCCCTTCTCAGGAGCCTGCGTATTCCATCCTCGCGCTGACCGTGGTCAGCGCTTAGCAGAACAACTGAATAGCCTTGCCGTTTAAATTCGTTAGCCATGCGTATGGGAAGTATTTCAGCCCCACCCGGATAAAACCCCATGGTAGATACCGCAATATTTGGAGTTCGAAAATGACGCGCTTCCAAAACTTCTTTCTCATTGCACCAGCGTCTGAACTCCTCATTACTAGCGCCGCCATGAAAATCGTAATATTTTTTTACTGTGTTGCAGAATTTTTCTACTACAGAGTTGGGGGTGTCATACAAAGTCTGAACGGTCTGTGCAGCAACACTTAGCTCTCGGTAAAAGGTTTCTTTCTTGTATGTACTTGCCGCTGTGCTGCCTTCGTACCTTCGAAAGTAATTGGTGGTTTCGGCTGAGTAGGCGATCTTCGCGCCGCGTAGCTGGTGCAAATAGAAGATCCAGTCGCCAACGACTCGCATCGAGAGCCACGCCTCATCTTCCAGCAGCGGCATATCCACCGGACGCCGAAAGATCGCACCACTGGCGTTGGGGATGGTGTTGACGATCCCGAGTGCGTCGGAGACCTCTTTGTGTGCCGTGTTCACGTACGAGTACTTCCACTTGTCTCGGCAGTCCAGATCCCGGACGTGGTGCCAGAATTCGTCAGGCATGACTGTTTCGTCGGCTCGGACGAATTCGATCTTCGAATACGCAAGCATCACTGCTTCGTCGTCGAAGCAGCGGACCAGTTTTTCGACGAAATCTTCGTCGCAATAGTCATCGCTTTCGGCAATCCAGATCAGATCTCCGGTTGCAGCTTTGATACCTTTCGCCCATTGACGGAATACACCCCCGGAGTTTTTTTGGTTGAACAACGGTGTCGTGATGTCCGGATAGCGATTCGCGTATTCTGTAAGCACGTCACGGCTTTGATCGGTTGAACAGTCATCCAACAGCAGCACCTCGATATTCGCGTAGGTTTGGCGATAGATGCTCTCGAGGCGTCGCTGCAGATACGTCGCGTGGTTGTAATTCGGGACGATCACGGACACCTTGGGCATGGCCAGTCCCAAAGGCAAGCCGAGCAACGCCCGGCTGGTCTCGTTCAGTTTGCTGTAACCGGCAAACCTATCCGGCTCAAGTACGGCGCCCCGATTCCAATCATTCCAGGCATTGATAAACAGCAATCGCTGACCGCTGGCATGCTTGATTCGTGCATCGACAATAGCGGCGTCAAGCCAGCGACGGTATTCCTTCGGGTGGTATCGGCTATAGCGTAGAGGCTCATCCGGTTTAAGTGGAGAGTCGTCGCGGCCGAGCGTTACTGCCCGATAGCACGGAACTGTATGGTCATCGCTTATCCCCATACGCGCGATGGCTTGGGATACAACGACACTATATGGGACGAAATCGACGCCGTTCTTATGCATTGGCGGGAAACTTCCGGTCTCCCCTGGAATCGGGGAAACCGGAAAATCCAGAACGGCATCAGGCTTGAACCGGATCGCAGCACCGACCGCTTGCCCTCGCAGTCCACCGAATCTGGCTACCAGGTATGGGGTGGGTGTACGGTTGAGAATGGCATCGAACGCTGTCAATACCTCATCGCAACGATGTTCGTCGTCAGGCAGAGTCATCACCAAGACTGGGCGTCCATCTATCCGCAGGTAACGCTCATCAGCTAGCGCACTCTTCAGAAGAATGTGAATCTGCTCATCAACCAGCGATGAGCGCAGATCGATTTCCAGAATGAATCCAATATCAATTTCATGATTTGATAGAAACTCGCGCAATGGATCTCCGGGCACCGGGCTTTGCGCCGCATCCGAGGTGAAACACCATGCAGATACACCATGGCGCCGAGCCATCAGTGCTTGTCTGGCAAGCGTGCTGGGCTCGGACACCGTATAGAAGCGCAGGTCTTCGTGGGGCACGAGCGCCCGCCCGGCTCCTTTGACAGCATTTCGGGCGCACTGTACAGCGCTCCAGTCTGGAGTGGCGTAGTACGCAATCAACCGGATGTCGCTGGTTAATTCACCGAAATAAACGTCATCTTCATATCGACTATTGGAGTCGGGGGTGGCCTGTCTTGATTCAGATCGACCATGACTCACATAGTGCCAAAATGGATTTAGGCGTGCATTCTTGATATCACTGTAGGCTTCCAGGTAACCACGCGTGTCAAAATCGTCCGAGGGGTTACGCCCTTCACACCAACCGCGCTCGCAATAATGGCGAATCGGATCCGCTGGTGGCGGCTGAATATCCGGGTACATTGCAATGTAATATGCAGCATCAAACAATCCCGAATTTCGAATCGCGTCCACCTCTGCGTCGATGCGTTCTTGATCAGGAGTTGGCTCACTAGCAAGCAACACCACCTCCCTATCGGCAATAATCTGCTCGCGTAAGTCACCTTGGGGCAGATCATCTAGTGCAACGCCCCCTGCGCCGGGAGTTAGCTCACTGGCAAGCAGCACCACCTCCGTATCGGCAATAACCTGCTCGCGTAAATCACCTTGGGGCTGATCACCTATTGCAACATCCCCAGCGGCAAGAGTGTCATCATGCTCAAGTTGCACCCAGGAATTATCCTCCACACCGTGGGTCAGACGCCCCTCCGCCTTTCCGTGCTCAATATAATGCAACAACGGATTGATGCCAGCTGCGGCGACATCAGGGTGGATTTCCAAATAATGGCGGGTGCTAAACTTTGCTGAGGGATCTCTGCGTTCTTTCCATCCTGAAAGACCATAATGTTTTGCGAGGTCGACCCCAGCAGCAACAACGTCAGGATTTCTCTCAGCATAGAAGTCCGGGTCGAACAGCGGGTTAAGGCGGATACGGCGAATCTTGGCTTGTCGCATCAGCGGAGTCCGCACAGAAATACGATCAAAAGCCGCCCGCAGTGGCCTAATGCCAACCCTTACCTGGCTAGAAATGAGCCTCAATGGCTTGGTAAGCTTCCACGAGTGCGACTGCAAGAGCCCGCGAATCTTTTCATTTTGAAAGTTGATCTGTCCGTCACGCTCAGCTAGCGCATGGTTGAGTCCGGAAATCTGTCCATCACGCTCGGTCAGCGCATGGTTGAGCCCGGAAATCTGTGCGTTACGCTCTGCAAGTGCATGTTTGAGCCCGACAATTTGTGCATCACGCTCAGCTAGCACATGGTTGAGTCGCGCAATCTGTCCGTGCCGCTCTGCAAGTGCATGTTTGAGCCCGGCAATTTGTCCATCACGCTCAGCCAGCGCATGGTTGAATCCAGCAATCCGCCCGTCTCGCTCGGTCAGCCCATGATTGAGCCCCGCAATTTGTCCATCACGCTCAGCCATCGCCTGGTTGAGTCCAGTAATCTGGTCGTTTCGCTCAGCCAGCCCATGGTTGAGCCGAGCAATTTGTCCATCGCGCTCAGCCATCGCCTGGTTGAGTCCAGCAATCTTTCCGTCTCGCTCAGCCATCGCCTGGTTGAGTCCAGCAATCTTTCCGTCTCGCTCAGCTAGCGCCTGGGTGAGTCCAGCAATCTGCCCGTCTCGCTCAGTCAGCCCATGGTTGAGCCCCGCAATTTGTCCATCACGCTCAGTTAGCGCTTGGTTGAGTCCTCCGATTTGCCCATTGCGTTCGCCGAGGCGCTGATGCCGCGCACGAATGATCTTGACTGCCTTGATAGCGACATCGAGTTGCTCCGTCGAAAATTCTTCTTTGCCCGAGGGAATCTGTTTTTCGTAACCGAACACGTCAAAGTCGCGGGAGTACAGTGAGTAAATTAATTCGGCGCTACGTTGCGTGATTAACTCTGGTGCATAGGGAATCAAACTTTCGTTAGAGCGACGACCTTGAAATGGACTGGGGATATAAGTACCCAACCATTCACGAAGACTCTCAGCGAGCCTTTCACTTTCCTCAATTTTTGCTAGGCACGAGTAGCTAATCAGGTCGGGGCGTAGCAGATCAGCCTGCGGCCTCCAGTGATGGTCCCAATAGGACGGAGCCTCATTTTCAGCAAGATGCTCCAAGAACCCTTCAAATGCCTTCGCAATGTCTGCCGCAATCGTAATCGGGTGGTGATAAAAATCAGTCCCGACGTATGGCCTTGCCTGCAACGGCTCGCGTAGCAAGAGTTTGGACTGCCACGCGGAGAATATTCGTTTGTAGGGGTTTCGTACTAAGGCAAACTGGAAAAATGACTCTGATTCAATTGCTTCGCGAAGATCGGGCAACCCCAAGCCTGTTACGTTTGGTGCAACTTTATGGGAATCATGAACGATGAGATCGCGGTCGGTCTCACTGCTATCGGTAATCTTTCTTAATTCTTCAGCATAACCCTCCAAGGCCGCAAACCACCACTTGAGTGTGGTGCACGCCACTTTGGGCGTTGCAACATATAGGAGTCTATGGCGCTCGGAGCGATAGCTATTCCACTGCAAGTAACTGCCAACATTCTTCTTGTCTTGATCAGACCAATCGCTAATATTCACCGAATTATCCTACTTACAGACTTTTCATACCAACCGAAGGCGGGAACTTATTCAGTGCCAAGTCGCCATAGAGCCCTGTCGGATCACTAAAAGAGAAGCCAGCACCTTCATCCTTCTGAATGAGAAATTGTCCGTGCTCCAACGCCGTGATCGGTATGTTCATCGCCTCGGCGAAGAAGACACTGAACGGACAAACCATGGTCGGCTCAAACTTCACATCATGCTGCCAGGGTGTGGTAGTGAAATCGTCGCCACCGATAAAGCCCCCGGGTCTTATTTTGGGCCACATCTTGATCAGGTCGATCGTAATCCCCCGAAGTGTGTGGTCCCCGTCGATATATGCAAAATCGAGCGACTCATCCGGTATCTCGCCAACGACTTCCTTAGTGCGCCCTCTCAAAATTCTTCGCTTATCGGCCGCAAAGGCCGTCTTCGCATCCATCTCTCGGTAGATTCCATCGAAAGCCTCAGGCCTGACATTGAAGGGTTTATTCCAATCCGGCAGATTTGCCCAAGGATCAATCATGTAGTAAATCTCGACGTGCGATGCGGCATTCAATACATCTGCTGCGAAGTCGCCTTTCCAAACCCCAACTTCGGCCATAACCCGAGTCCGCTGGGCGCAGAGAAATCTCTTCCACAGTTCGCCCCGCGAGGAAGATCCGCACAACAATGCGGCGACCTTGATACCATCAACATTCATCTGATACGCCTTCGAATTTCACGGAAGGCCTTGTTGACATCAAGTCCACATACCCGAAAGACTTGATTGATTTTACCAAACCGAACCTAAGCATGATGGCATCGATGATGCAATGCGCGCAAATAGGCTCTCCACTCGACCAAATTCCTTTACCAGCGAACTGGGCCTTTGATAGCAGGCTCATTCGAAATGAAAGCAGGTCGCAAATGATTTTCCTGCAGCAGCATTTTCCAAATCAACCCTCCTCAGGGAAACGTTGCCCCGTGATGATGGCTCCTGAAATCGACTTTATAGGGGCGCCAAAAGACCGCTAACTACAAAGCGGTAGATTTCACCCAATTGCAGTGCATTGACGATCTGACGGCTGGTGTTGTTTATTGGGAAGACAGCGATCATTGGCATCGGCGAACTGCTCACTTGGCGTAGCAGTAGTTTCCTTCGCTCAGGTGTTCAAGGTAGCGATCAAAGCGCTCGGCTCCATTCATCGATCCTCCGGCGCGAAGTTGAGAAGATCGAATTATGTCATTTATGACACGGTAAAATTAAGATGACTGCTCCCACGGGCCGATCAGATGCACGGACGGTCAGGTAGTCATCTTCAGCGCACTCTGGCCGTTCAAGGGCACCGAGATGGATGGCGAGCGGATAATGAAGCGTGCTGGGCAGGAGAGCGACAAGCCGATCGACCTGGTCAAGGTGAAGGCCGCCGTCAATCAATCACGCCCTTGCGCGTGCTGCCGGAACCGATCCGCACAGGGCGGCTTACGCGCCGCCGAGCTTGATGCTTCAGGCACAGCGCCTCGTAGTCGTCGACCGTCTGCGCCAGTGGCAACTTCTTGAACAACGCGACAAGGTAGCGGCAGGAGGGACAGGCGTATTTGATGGGGTGGCGCTGGAGCACGCGAACCTGCTCTGGGCTGTCATCCATCTGCTCGCTGATCTCGGCGCCGATCTCCACCAGCGCGTGCCCGTCATGCGCGCACACCCGCTCGGCCTCGGGCAACTCGTGCCGCACGATCTCGCGCGGCAGCGCGGGGGCCAGCGGCTTGCGTCCACGCTTCTCGCGCTCCAAGCGCGACACCGAGTCGCCTGGCTGTAGGCACAGTGCCACCAGGTGCGACTTCGCTGCTTCGTCGTATACGAACTCGCAAACCACATCGCCAATGGATACGTAGACACGAAGACGCTATCGCGCACAGTCTCTGCCCAGATGTCTTGGTTCCGAGTCAAGCAGACATCGTCGACGTACATGTCGATCAGAGCCGCCGTGGCTTGACTTCCTGCTCCCCTGACGTCGCAGCCATCCACTTCGCACCGATCCGCAGGTCAGCCATTAGGGCGCTTCCATCGATGATCACTTCCAGTGGAGCGGATCAGTCTCAGGCATCAGCCATGGTAAGTCGCCGATTCGGGATTCTCGGGCTGCGCCTCCATTGCAAGGCCGTCGTCCGTGACCGATCAGACATTTTTCGGCCACTCCGATGATCATGCGGTCGCTCAGGAGGCCAGTGCGCAATCCGGCCTGCAGTAGCTTTGTTGCTTTCATCACGCTCAGAAATCTTGGCGGCATCACACAACGATTTACCTTGCCCAGGATCGGCCAGCGGCGTGAGTCCAAAGTCGCCAGGATTCTTCTTGTGTTCCGGGCGCCCACCATAGCGGACGCGATCGGCCAATTCTCAAGCTCGTCCGCGCGAGCTTGTACCTGCACAAGCGTTAGGAGCTTGCGTGCGCAATGCCGAGCTGAGAGATCACGCAGCCGAAAAGCGCCGGCACGACGCCGATGCAGTAACTTTATCGACAACTTACGAATTTGGGAGTTGCTGCCGAATCCGGTGGATGTCGATGAACCAAGGCGGATGAAGGCGGACACAAAAAAGCCCTAAGCTGTTGATTTGCTTGGGGCTTTTTGGGGTTGCGCCTTTAAGGAACGCAGGAATTTGGTGGCCTGGGGCGGAATCGAACCACCGACACGCGGATTTTCAATCCGCTGCTCTACCAACTGAGCTACCGGGCCTTGGTGTGCAGCCTTAAATTATACAGCGCTTCTGCGGCCTCTCGAAAGATCGACGCCAAGTTGTTTGAGCTTGCGATAGAGGTGGGTGCGCTCCAGTCCGGTCTTCTCGGCCACGCGGGTCATCGAGCCGTTCTCCATGGCCAGGTGGAATTCGAAGTAGGCCTTCTCGAAACCGTCGCGCGCGTCGCGCAGCGGGCGGTCGAGGTCGAAGCTCTGGGTCGACTGTGGTCCGGCGTCGGGCACCGGCACAGAGGCGAGCGACGCCAGCAGCAGGCTGTCGCCGGTGGTGGTGATGGCGGCCGAGGGGTTGATGCCCGGGGCCGGGGGCACCACGCCGGCCGCCGCACGCCTGGCGTTCTCGCGCGCGAGGCCCTGCTCCACGGCCTTCAGGAGCTTCTGCAGCGTGATGGGTTTCTCGAGGAACGCAAAGGCGCCGATGCGGGTGGCGTCGACGGCCGTGTCGATGGTGGCGTGGCCGCTCATCATGATGACGGGCATGCTCAGGAGGCCGGCGGTGGACCATTCCTTGAGCAGCGTGACGCCGTCGGTGTCGGGCATCCAGATGTCGAGCAGCACGAGATCGGGCCGGGCGCGCTGCCGCGCTGCGCGTGCTTCGGCGGCGTTTTCCGCCAGCTCCACGTTGTGGCCTTCGTCATTGAGAATTTCGAAGAGCAGGTCCCTGATGCCCAGCTCGTCATCGACCACGAGAATGTTTGCCATGAGTGCTGCTTGTTGTATGCGCCGGTATCTGCAATGTGTGTAGGGTCCGCCAGCCGATTCCATCGTCTGCGCGCGATGGATTTCTTTCGCGCTCAGGCGGCGGAAGACTTCGGATCTTCGGTGTGAGCGGCCGCTGTTTGCGGCTCGCCTGCCAGCGCGAATGATAGCGAGACTTGCGCCCCTGCTACAGCCCCATCGACAACGCGGTTGGAAAGCTCGATGCGGGCGCCGTGCTCGTCCGCGATCTTCTTGACCACGGCCAGCCCCAAACCTGTACCTTTTGTTTTCGTGGTGACGTAGGGCTCGAAGGCGCGCTTGAGAATGTTCTCGGCAAAGCCCGGCCCGCTGTCCTGCACGGTCAGGCGCACGCGCTGGCCCGAATCGCCCAGGCGGGTGCGAATGACGACCTCGCCGGCCCGGCCGGTGCTGCTGGCGGCAGCCTCGGCAGCGTCCTGCGCGTTCTGCAGCAGGTTGTGGATGACCTGGCGGATCTGCTGTGCGTCGCCGCGGATGGGCGGGCAGCGCTCGTCGAGCTCGGAGCGCAGCGCGATGGGCGCGCTCTCGGCGCCGTAGAGCTGGAGCACGTCGGCCAGCAGCGCGTTGAGGTCGACGGGCTTGAGGTCGGCCGCGGGCAGGCGGGCATAGTCGCGGAACTCGTTGACCAGCCGCTTCATGGCGTCGACCTGGTCGACGATGGTCTTGACCGACTTGACGAGCACGGCCTGCTCAGACGGCGCGACCTTGCCGGAGAGCTTCATCTCGAGCCGCTCGGCCGAAAGCTGGATGGGCGTGAGCGGGTTCTTGATTTCGTGGGCCAGGCGGCGCGCCACTTCGCCCCAGGCCTGCGCGCGCTGGGCGGAGACGATTTCGGAGATGTCGTCGAACACCAGCAGCCGCGCGGCGCCCGGCAGCTCGGCACCGCGCGCGACGATGTTGATGGCGCTGTCCTGCTGCGGCAGGTCGTTGCCGGTGGCGTGCAGCTCGAAGGCGTGCTGCCAGTGGTCGAGGCCGTGCTGCAGGCGCTCGACCTGGAATTCGTCGAATTGCTGCTGCACGCTGGTGCCGAAGTCGGCCAGCCCGGGCACCTGGGCGAGCGGCAGGCCCTCGTAGGCGGCCAGCGGCGCGCGCAGCACGCGGGTGGCACCGGGGTTGGTGGAAAGTATGGTTCCCTTGGCGTCGAGCACGATCACGCCGGAGGTCAGGTTGTCGAGGATGGTCTGCAGGTTGGCACGCGCGGCGTCGAGCTGCCCCATGGTTTTTTCGACGGCGCCGCGGGCGTCGGCCAGCTGCTGGGTCATGACGGCGAAGGAGCGCGTGAGGCCGCCCAGCTCGTCCTTGCCCTGCAGCACGGCCGTCGGCCGCAGGTCGCCGCCGGCCACCTGGCGAACGCCGTCCGCGAGCACCAGCAGCGGCCGCGCGAGCTGGTTGCCGAACAGCACCGCCAGCAGCACGGCGCCGAACACGGCCAGGAAAAGGCTCAGCGTAAGGGTGCCGATGTACATCCGCCGCAGGCCCTCGCGGGCGAGGGCCCGCTCCTGGTATTCGCGGTTGGCCTCCTGCACGGCGAGCGCGTTGGCCACCACCGCGGGCGGCAGCGGCTGCGTGACCTGCAGGAAGCGTGGCGCGGTGTCGAAGTCGAAGCCCGGTCGCTGCACCATGGCGAGTGCGCGCACGGTGGCGGGAGGCAGGGTGGCCCCCGGCGCTGCGGTTTCGTCGAGCCCTTCAATGTGGGAAATGGCCCGGTCGGCGCGCACCTGCCGCAGCTGCTGAGTGGTCGGCCGCTCGGGGTTGAGCTGGAAGCGCGAGGCGCCGGCGCCGGCCACCAGCTGGCCGGTGCCGGTCCAGAGCACCACGTCGCTGGCCTGGAGCTGGTCGCGGATGCGCTCGAGGACGAGGCCGGCGCTCGCATCGGGCACCTGGGCCAGCTGGGCGCTGGCCACGCGCGTCTTGGCGGCCAGGTCGTCGGCGAGCGAGTCGAGCGTGGCGCGGCCGAGGTTCAGGCCGGCATCGAGCGCGCCCTCGACCTTGACGTCGAACCAGCTTTCGATCGAACGCGCGACGAACTGGTAGGACACCACGTAGACCAGCGCGCCGGGCACCACGCCCACCAGCGCGAAGATGGCCGCGAGCTTGATGAGCAGCCGGCTGCCGAACTTGCCCTGCCGCAGCCGCCGCAGCAGCCGGAAGGCGACCCAGCCGATCACCAGCACCAGCAGCACCGCCACCACCACGTTGATGCCGAAAAGCCGCACGTAGTAGCGCTCGTAGAGCGCGCGGTTGTTGGTGGCCTGGGCCAGCAGGAACATCAGCACCAGGCCGATGGCCGTGACCAGCGCGGCGCCCACGCCCACGGCCCAGCGGACCGCGCGCGAGCGGCGGGCGGCGGGCGTGGCCGCTGCGCCGCTGCGCGGCTTGTTGCTCACCGCTGCTTCTCCAGCGCCAGCTTGGTGCTGCGCTCGGCCACGATGTTCCAGTCGGCCTGGCCGACCACCCCGATCTGGAACGGACGCGGCAGCTGCGAGGTGTCGAGCCGGAAGCGGAACACGACCTGGTGCAGCGGCTCGTCGCCCATTTCGGCCGCATCGCCCAGCCGCAGCCGTCCCACGCGCCTGACGGCGTCCATGGCGTCGGCAAGGCTGTCGAAGTTCTGGTTCAGCGAAACGCCGAATCCCGCGGCGCCGGTGATCGGCACCGGCGACACGTTGAGCCGCCAGCGGCGCGTGAGCGGCTGGTAGGCCAGCCGCATGTGGCGCGTGACCTGCGCCACCTTGCGGTCGGTCCAGTACCAGCGCTCTTGGAAGACCTCGGCCTCGGCCACGAAGTAGATGGCAATGCCCTTGTCGAGCACCTCCTCCACCAGCGACGGCAGTTCGAATTGCACGGCCGCGGTGAGATAGACGCCGTCGTCGGCCTGCTCGAGCCGCATCTGGGTCACCGATGGAACGACGCGCCCCTGCGCCACGGCAATGGGGAGCAGGCAGGTCAGCAGCAATGCCCAGGCCAGCACAAGCCCGGCCAGCGGCGCCAGGACGCGCCGCCTGCGGGCCTCAGCGCGGACGTTTTTCAAGCAGTGCGTAGAAGAAGCCGTCGTGGTCACCAGAGGGATTGTCCGGGACGGCGCGGGCATTCGCCCCGCTTTGGGGAAGCAAATGGCCTGGCGACGCCCCCAATCGGGCGTCGGTGTTGTGCGCAAGAAACGCATCGATTTGATGCGAGCCCTCTTCCCGGAATACGGAACAGGTGCAGTAGAGCAGCCGGCCGCCGGGCCGCACCAGCGGCCAGAGGGCCGCGAGCAGCGCTGCCTGCTGGGCCGCCAGCTGGGCGGTATCGCTCTCGCGGCGCAGCCAGCGCACGTCGGGATGGCGCCGGACGATGCCCGAGGCCGTGCACGGTGCATCGAGCAGGATGGCATCGAAAGGCGTGCCATCCCACCATGCGGACGGGCGCGCGGCATCGGCCACCACCACCTTGGCGGACAGGCCGAGCCGGGCCAGGGTTTCGTCGATGCGGCGGCTGCGGGCGGCGTCGACCTCGAGCGCCGTTACCTCGATGGCCGCCGGACCGGCGAATTCCAGCAGGTGCGCGGTCTTGCCGCCGGGGGCGGCGCAGGCATCGAGCACGCGCAGCGGCGCTGCCGCGGCAGTTCCGGCAGTTCCGGCCACGGGCAGCAGGCCCTCGAGCAGCAGCGGCGCGGCCAGCTGCGCGGCGGCATCCTGCACCGAGCATTCGCCGTCGGCAAACCCGGGCAGCTGCTGCACCGGGCGCGCACGCGCCAGCTGCAGGCCCGATTCCCCCACCCGAATGGCCGCCAGGCCCACCGACTGGAGCGCCAGCTGATAGGCAGGCACGGTGGTCTTCCGGAGGTTGACGCGCAGCGTCATCGGCGGCTGCGCGTTGTCGGCGGCAAGCACCCGCTGCCAGTCGCGCGGATGGTCGCGCTTGAGCCGCTCGATCCACCAGCGCGGATGGTTCCACTGCGCCACCGGCTCATGGTCGGTCGCGGCCACGAGCTCGTCGCGCTCGCGCAGGAAACGCCGCAGGCAGGCATTGATGAAACTCGCCTGCGCGCGCGTGGCGGGATTGCGCTTGGCCGCCTCGACGGCCTGGTCGACCAGCGTGAAGGGCTCGTAGGGTGCGTGCTGCGCATCCCAGGCCAGCGCCAATGCGGTGCACAAGAGCGCATCGGGCAGCGGCGGCGGCGTGCGCTTGGCCAGATGGCGGCGCAGGGCCTCGGCGCGGCCAAGCCAGCGCAGCACCTGGAAGCCGAGTGCCTGCACACCGGGGCGCATGGCGGGCTCGACGGCTTCGAACGCGGCGGTGCCCGAGCTGCCGGCGCGAATCGACGCGAGCGCCGCCGCAGTCAGTTGCAGCTGGCGCCACAGCGGGGGTTGCATCGGCGCTGTGCCGGCGGGGTGATCGGAAGATAGTTCTGACAAGTTGGGTCGATGGTAAGAAAAAATGCAACGCCGGCGTCTGGACAACTTCAAAGCAGCGGCGCGGCCGGGCGCAAACGCACCATCCATGCCACCAGCAGCGCCGGAAACTGGACGATGGCGGCGTTGTACTGCCCCACCGCCAGGTTGAACTGGCTGCGTGCAATTTCCGCCGCGGCCGAAGGCTCGGGCCAGGCCATGGGTTCCAGTGTGCCGGATGCCGCACTGGCGCCGGTCGGCAGCAGCGGCGCCGGCCGCGAGAGCGTTCCGTCCGCCTCGAAAACCGTCACTGAATCGGGGTGCTGGCGCTGCCAGGCCGTGATCAGCACCTGCAGCGCGGTGGCCAGCGCGGCCATGCCGCCGGGGTCGAGCGGGTGCAGCCGCGTCGCGCCCAGCAGGGTTGCAAGCTGGGTGGTGGCGGCCTGCAGCGGCGCCACGGCCGATGAATGGCTGGACGCATCTTTTTCCGGCAGGGCGGCCGTGATGCTGGCCTGAACGAAGTCCAGCTGCTTTCGAAGGGCCGCATCAAGCGTGGCGTAGGCCTGGAGCACGGCCGCGCGCAGGCGCACGAGCCGGTTGTATGCGCCCACGAACCAGAACAGGAGCACGGCAGCGACGATCCAGCCGGCCATCGAATCGGGCAACACGCTCATCGGCAAAAACGCTTCGCAATAAAAAACTCAAAGAAAAACGCCCCCCAACCGGAGGCGGTCGGGGGGCGTCGGATACCGGTCATGGCCGGTGATGCTAACCAGTTATTCGGTCGCGGCGCCTTCGCTGGCGTCGGCCGTGGTGGAAGCATCGCTGGTCGAACCGGCCAGTTCGGCGGCTTCGGATTCGGCGATGGCGCGGCGCTCGGCCTCGTCCATCTGATCCTTGGCCTTGCGCGCCTGGTGGTAGGCCATGCCGGTGCCTGCGGGAATCAGGCGGCCGACGATGACGTTTTCCTTCAGGCCGCGCAGCTCGTCGCGCTTGCCCATGATCGCGGCTTCGGTCAGCACGCGCGTCGTTTCCTGGAACGAAGCGGCAGAGATGAACGAGTCGGTCGACAGCGAGGCCTTCGTGATACCCAGCAGCAGGTTGGTGAACGTCGCGGGGATCTTGCCAGCGGCGCGCAGGGCGTCGTTGGTGTTGAGCATTTCGCTGCGTTCGACCTGTTCGCCGGAGATGTAGCTGGTCTCGCCGATGTTGTCGACCACGACGCGGCGCAGCATCTGGCGAACGATCACCTCGATGTGCTTGTCGTTGATCTTCACACCCTGCAGGCGGTACACGTCCTGCACTTCGTCCACGATGTAGCGCGCCAGTTCTTCCGAACCCAGCAGGCGCAGGATGTCCTGCGGGTCCGCCGGACCGTCGACCACGCTCTCGCCCTTGTTCACCACCTGGCCTTCGTGCACCAGGATGTTCTTTTCCTTCGGCACGAGGTCTTCGTAGACGCCGCCTTCGGGATCGGTGATCTGCAGGCGGATCTTGCCCTTGGTCTCCTTGCCGAACGACACGGTACCGGTCATTTCGGCCAGCATGCCCTTGTCCTTTGGCGAACGGGCTTCGAACAGCTCGGCCACACGCGGCAGACCGCCGGTGATGTCGCGCGTCTTCTGGCCTTCGACCGGAATGCGCGCCAGCACTTCGCCGGGGCCCACGTCCTGGCCGTCGCGGATCTGCACCAGCGAGCCGATCGGAAAGCCGATCGTCACCGAGTGGTCGGTGCCCGGGATCTTCACTTCGGCGCCGGAGGCGTCGATGAGCTTCACCTGCGGGCGCACGACCTTGGCAGCGCCGCGGCGCTTCGGATCGATCACGACCAGGGTCGACAGGCCGGTCACTTCGTCCACCTGCTTGGCGACCGTGAGGCCTTCTTCCACATTCTCGAACTGCGTCTTGCCGGCGAATTCCGTGATGATCGGGCGCGTCAGCGGATCCCAGTTGGCAAGCACGTGGCCGGCCTTGATCTGCTGGTCGGCCTTGACGGCCAGGATCGCACCGTACGGCACCTTGTGGCGTTCGCGCTCGCGGCCGTGTTCGTCATGAATGACGATCTCGCCCGAACGTGCAATCACCACCAGCTCGTTCTTGCTGTTGGTCACGTAGCGCATCGTGGCGTTGAAGCCGATCACGCCGTTGGACTTGGCTTCGACGCTCGAGGCCACCGCTGCACGCGATGCCGCGCCACCGATGTGGAAGGTACGCATCGTCAGCTGCGTGCCGGGTTCGCCGATCGACTGCGCCGCGATCACACCGACGGCTTCGCCGATGTTGATCAGGCCGCCGCGGCCCAGGTCGCGCCCGTAGCAGGTCGCGCAGATGCCGAAGCGGGTTTCGCAGGTCAGCGCAGTACGCACCTTGACCTCGTCGACGCCTTGCGCCTCGAGCTCTTCGATGTTGTCCTCGTCGAACATCTCGCCGGCCTTCAGCAGCACCGAGCGGTTTTCCGGGTGCAGCACGTCGTCCGCAGCCGAGCGGCCGAGGATACGGTCGCGCAGCGACTCGATCACCTCACCGCCTTCGACGATGGCGCGCATCAGGTAGCCGCCGTGCGTGCCGCAGTCCTGCTCGGTCACCACCAGGTCTTGCGTCACGTCGACCAGGCGACGGGTCAGGTAGCCCGAGTTCGCCGTCTTCAGCGCCGTATCGGCCAGACCCTTTCGGGCACCGTGGGTGGAGATGAAGTACTCCAGCACGTTCAGGCCTTCGCGGAAGTTCGCGGTGATGGGCGTCTCGATGATCGAGCCGTCCGGCTTGGCCATCAGGCCACGCATGCCGGCCACCTGGCGAATCTGCGCTGCGGAACCGCGGGCGCCGGAGTCGGCCATCATGTAGATGGAGTTGAACGACTCCTGCTCGACTTCCTTGCCGTGACGATCGATGACGCGCTGCTTCGACAGCTTGGCCATCATGACCTTCGACACTTCGTCGCCGGCCTTGCCCCAGATGTCCACCACCTTGTTGTAGCGTTCGCCGGAGGTCACGAGACCGGAGACGTACTGCTGTTCGATCTCCTTCACTTCCTTGGCCGAGCGCTCGATGATGCCGTGCTTTTCAGCAGGCACCAGCATGTCGTCGATGGCAATCGAGATGCCGGCCTTGGTGGCCAGGCGGAAGCCGTTCTGCAGCAGCTTGTCGGCAAACACCACGGTCTCTTTCAGGCCGCACTTGCGGAACGAGACGTTGATGAGCTTGGAGATTTCCTTCTTCTTCAGCGCCTTGTTGATGTTCGAGAACGGCAGGCCCTTGGGCAGGATCTCGGACAGCAGTGCACGGCCCACGGTGGTGTCCACCAGCGACGTGGAAGCGGTGAATGCACCGGTTTCCTTGTCCTTGGTGTACTCCGTGATGCGCACGGCGACCTTGGCGGTGAGCTCGACCACGTTGGCGTCGAGCGCGCGCTGGACTTCACCGATGTCGGAGAAGATCAGGCCCTCGCCCTTGGCGTTGATGCGGTCGCGGGTCGTGTAGTACAGACCCAGCACCACGTCCTGCGAAGGAACGATCGACGGTTCACCCGACGCCGGGAACAGCACGTTGTTGGAGGCCAGCATCAGCGTGCGGGCTTCCATCTGCGCTTCCACCGACAGCGGCACGTGGACAGCCATCTGGTCGCCGTCGAAGTCGGCGTTGAAGGCCGCGCAAACCAGCGGGTGCAGCTGGATTGCCTTGCCTTCGATCAGGATCGGCTCGAACGCCTGGATGCCCAAACGGTGCAGCGTAGGCGCACGGTTCAGCATGACCGGGTGTTCCTTGATCACTTCTTCCAGGATGTCCCAGACCACCGGCGTGCCCGATTCGACTTCCTTCTTGGCAGCCTTGATCGTGGTCGCGATGCCCATGGCTTCGAGGCGCGAGAAGATGAAGGGCTTGAACAGTTCGAGCGCCATCAGCTTCGGCAGGCCGCACTGGTGCAGCTTGAGCGTCGGGCCCACCACGATGACCGAACGGCCCGAGTAGTCGACGCGCTTGCCCAGCAGATTCTGGCGGAAGCGGCCGCTCTTGCCCTTGATCATGTCGGCCAGCGACTTCAGCGCGCGCTTGTTGGCGCCCGTCATGGCCTTGCCGCGGCGGCCGTTGTCCAGCAGCGAGTCGACCGCCTCTTGCAGCATCCGCTTTTCGTTGCGCGCGATGATTTCCGGAGCCTTGAGCTCCAGCAGGCGGCGCAGGCGCGAGTTGCGGTTGATGACGCGGCGGTACAGGTCGTTCAGGTCGGAAGTCGCGAAGCGGCCGCCGTCCAGCGGCACCAGCGGACGCAGGTCCGGCGGCAGCACGGGCAGCACTTCGAGCACCATCCACTGGGGCTTGATGCCCGACTTGCGGAAGGCTTCCAGCACCTTGAGGCGCTTGGAGTTCTTCTTGACCTTGACTTCGGAACCGGTCAGGTCGCCGCGCAGGCGTTCGATCTCGCTGTCGAGTTCGATGCCTTCGAGCAGGTCCCTGATGCCTTCGGCGCCCATCTTGGCGACGAATTCGTCGCCGAATTCCTTGCGCTTGGCGTCGTAGTCGTCCTCGGACATGATGCCGAACTTCTTCAGCGGGGTCATGCCGGGATCGGTGATCACGTAGGCTTCGAAGTACAGCACGCGTTCGATGTCGCGCAGCGTCATGTCGAGCACGAGGCCCAGGCGCGACGGCAGCGACTTCAGGAACCAGATGTGCGCGCAGGGCGCAGCCAGGTCGATGTGGCCCATGCGCTCGCGGCGCACCTTGGTCTGCGTGACTTCAACGCCGCACTTCTCGCAGATCACGCCGCGGTGCTTCAGGCGCTTGTACTTGCCGCACAGGCACTCGTAGTCCTTGATGGGGCCGAAGATCTTGGCGCAGAAGAGACCGTCGCGCTCGGGCTTGAACGTGCGGTAGTTGATCGTCTCGGGCTTCTTCACCTCGCCGAAAGACCACGAACGGATCTTCTCGGGCGAAGCCATGCCGATCTTGATGGCATCGAAATGCTCATCGGGCGTGAATTGCTTGAACAGGTCGAGTAATGACTTCATGTGACTCTTTCCTTGTCTGCTTATGAACGTTCGAGTTCAATGTCCAGGCCAAGGGAACGGATTTCCTTGACCAGCACGTTGAACGATTCCGGCATGCCGGCTTCGATGGAGTGTTCGCCCTTGACGATGCTTTCGTACACCTTGGTACGGCCTTGCACGTCGTCGGACTTCACGGTCAGCATTTCCTGCAGCACGTAGGCGGCGCCGTAGGCTTCCAGCGCCCACACTTCCATTTCGCCGAAACGCTGGCCGCCGAACTGCGCCTTGCCGCCCAGCGGCTGCTGGGTGACGAGCGAGTACGGGCCGGTCGAACGGGCGTGCATCTTGTCGTCGACCAGGTGGTGCAGCTTCAAGAAGTGCATGTAGCCGACGGTGACGGGACGCTCGAACTGGTCGCCGGTGCGGCCGTCGTACAGGTAGGCCTGCGTGCGCGTGTCGGTCAGGCCCTTGAGCTTGGCGATGTCGTCCGGATAGGCGAGCTTCAGCATGCCGCGGATTTCCTCTTCCGAGGCGCCGTCGAACACCGGCGTTGCGAAGGTCGCGCCGGTTTGCAGGTTGGCGGCCATCTCGAGCACGTCGGTGTCGCTCAGCTGGCCGAGGTCTTCCTTGCGGCCCGAGCCGTTGTACAACTGCTCCATGAACTTGCGCAGCTCGGCCACCTTGGCCTCTTGCTGCAGCAGGTCGCCGATGCGGTTGCCGATGCCCTTGCCGGCCCAGCCCAGGTGCACTTCGAGCACCTGGCCCACGTTCATCCGCGAAGGCACGCCCAGCGGGTTCAGGCAGATGTCGCATGGCGTGCCGTCGGCCATGTGGGGCATGTCTTCGACCGGAACGATCTTCGACACCACACCCTTGTTGCCGTGGCGGCCGGCCATCTTGTCGCCGGGTTGCAGGCGGCGCTTGACGGCCAGGTAGACCTTGACCATCTTGAGCACGCCCGCGGGCAGCTCGTCGCCCTGCGTGAGCTTCTTGCGCTTTTCTTCGAACGCGAGGTCGAAGCTGTGGCGCGTCTGCTCGAGCGAGTTCTTGATCGACTCGAGCTGGGTTGCCACTTCGTCGTCCGCCGGGCGGATGTCGAACCAGTGGAACTTCTCGACCGACGACAGGTAGGCCTTGTCGAGCTTGGTGCCTTTGGCCAGCTTGTTGGGGCCGCCGTTGGCGACCTTGCCGGTCAAGAGCTTCTCGATACGGTCGAACGCGTCAGCTTCGACGATGCGAAGCTGGTCGTTCAGGTCGAGGCGGAAGCGCTTGAGCTCGTCGTCGATGATCTGCTGGGCGCGCTTGTCGCGCGTGATGCCTTCGCGGGTGAACACCTGCACGTCGATCACGGTGCCTTGCGAGCCCTGGTCCACGCGCAGCGAGGTGTCCTTCACGTCGGAAGCCTTCTCGCCGAAGATCGCGCGAAGCAGCTTCTCTTCAGGCGTCAGCGTGGTCTCGCCCTTCGGCGTGACCTTGCCCACCAGCGTGTCGCCCGGCTGCACTTCGGCGCCGACATAGATGATGCCGGATTCGTCGAGGCGGTTGAGCTGCTGCTCGGCCAGGTTCGGGATGTCGCGCGTGATTTCCTCGGCACCCAGCTTGGTGTCGCGGGCCATCACCACCAGTTCCTCGATGTGGATCGAGGTGTAGCGGTCTTCTGCGACGACGCGTTCGGAGATCAGGATCGAGTCTTCGAAGTTGTAGCCGTTCCAGGGCATGAACGCGATCAGCATGTTCTGGCCGAGCGCCAGTTCGCCGAGGTCGGTCGATGCGCCGTCGGCCACCACGTCGCCCTTGGCGATTTTGTCGCCGCGCTTGACGATCGGGCGCTGGTGGATGTTGGTGTTCTGGTTCGAACGCTGATACTTGATCAGGTTGTAGATGTCCACACCGACTTCACCGGCTGCCGCTTCGGCGTCGTTCACGCGCACCACGATGCGGGTCGCGTCGACGTAATCGACGATGCCGCCGCGGGTAGCCGTGACCACGGTGCCGGAGTCGACCGCGGAGACGCGCTCGATGCCGGTGCCGACCATCGGCTTCTCGGGGCGCAGCACGGGCACGGCCTGGCGCTGCATGTTGGCGCCCATCAGCGCGCGGTTCGCGTCGTCGTGCTCGAGGAACGGCACGAGCGAGGCAGCCACCGACACGATCTGCGCAGGCGACACGTCCATGTACTGGATGCGCTCGGCACCGACCAGGATCGATTCGCCGGCTTCGCGCGCGGAGACCAGGTCGCCGGTCAACGTGCCTTCCTTGTCCAGCACTGCATTGGCCTGGGCGATGACGTACTTGCCTTCCTCGATGGCCGACAGGTAGTCGATCTCGTTGGTGACCTTGCTGTCGATCACGCGGCGGTACGGCGTCTCGATGAAGCCGTATTCGTTCAGACGGGCGTACAGGGCCAGCGAGTTGATCAGGCCGATGTTCGGGCCTTCAGGCGTTTCGATCGGGCACACGCGGCCGTAATGCGTGACGTGCACGTCGCGCACTTCGAAACCTGCACGTTCGCGCGTCAGACCGCCCGGGCCAAGAGCCGACACGCGGCGCTTGTGGGTGATTTCGGACAGCGGGTTCGTCTGGTCCATGAACTGCGACAGCTGCGAGGCGCCGAAGAATTCCTTCAGCGCGGCCGAGATCGGCTTGCTGTTGATCAGGTCGTGCGGCATCAGCGGCTCTTGCTCCGCCTGGCCCAGTCGTTCCTTCACGGCCTTCTCGATGCGTGCCAGGCCGGTGCGGTACTGGTTTTCGGCCAGTTCGCCGACGCAACGCACGCGGCGGTTGCCCAGGTGGTCGATGTCGTCGACTTCGCCGTTGCCGTTGCGCAGGTCCACCAGGATCTTGACCACGGCCAGGATGTCTTCGTTGGTCAGCACCATCGGGCCGGTCGATTCGTCGCGGCCGACCTTGGCGTTGAACTTCATGCGGCCGACGCGCGACAGGTCGTACGTGTCCGGGTTGTAGAACAGGCGCTGGAACAGGGCCTGCACGGCGTCTTCCGTCGGCGGCTCGCCGGGGCGCATCATGCGGTAGATGGCCACGCGGGCGGCGAACTCGTCGACGGTTTCGTCGATGCGCAGCGTCTGCGAGATGTACGCGCCCTGGTCCAGTTCGTTCGTGTAGATGACCTGGATGTCCTGCACGCCGGCCGTGCGCAGCTTCTTCAGGAGCGCTTCGGTCAGCTCGTCGTTGGCCTTGGCCAGGATTTCGCCGGAGTCGGCGTCGACGATGTTGCGGGCGATGACGCGGCCGACCAGGAAGTCTTCCGGCACGCTGATGTGCGTGGTGCCCGACTGCTCGAGTTCACGCGTGTGGCGCGCGGTGACGCGCTTGTCCTTGGCGACCACGACCTTGCCCGACTTGTCGGTGATGTCGAAGCGCGCGACTTCGCCGCGCAGGCGCTCGGGAACGAATTCCATCTGCGCGCCGCTGTCCATCAGGCGGAAGTTGTCGTTCACGAAGAAGTTCGCGAGGATCGATTCCGGGTTCAGGCCGATGGCCTTCAGCAGGATCGTGACCGGCATCTTGCGGCGGCGGTCGACGCGGAAGTACAGCATGTCCTTCGGATCGAATTCGAAGTCGAGCCACGAGCCGCGGTAGGGAATCACGCGGGCCGAGAACAGGAGCTTGCCCGAGCTGTGCGTCTTGCCCTTGTCGTGTTCGAAGAACACGCCGGGCGAACGGTGCAGCTGCGAGACGATCACGCGCTCGGTGCCGTTGATGATGAACGAACCCTTTTCGGTCATGAGCGGCACTTCGCCCATGTAGACCTCTTGTTCCTTCACTTCCTTGACCACCTTCGACTGCGAGGTCGAAGACTCGCGGTCATAGATGATGAGCTGCACCTTGGCGCGCACGGCCGAGGCGAAGGTCAGACCGCGGGTCTGGCATTCACGCACGTCGAAGGCGGGCTTCGCGAGGTTGTACTCGAGGAACTTCATCTCGACAAAACCATTGTGCGAGACGATCGGGAACGCAGCGTCGAACGCGGCCTGCAGGCCTTCGACGGTGCGTTGTTTGGGGGCGATGCCGGCTTGCAGGAACGCGGTGTACGCGTCTTTCTGCATCTGCAGCAGGTAAGGAATTTCGACGACGCTGTCGCGGTTACCGAAACTTTTTCGGATGCGCTTGCGTTCGGTGTAACTGTACGCGGACGATTGGGCCATGAGAGCTCCGGAGCTTGAGATCTTCAGCGACTTGTCAGCAGTGCCGAGGCACCACTGCTTGGCGGCTGGCCACTACCAGCCGTTGGCGGACAGCGATGCGTTGCACATCGCCCGAACCAAGGGGTCTTCTGCAGTCGGGGTCAGAAGACACTCAAAAAACGCCTTGATCGGTGGGCAATCAAGCCGGTTTTTGGGTGCGCTCTGAAAGCGGCAAAGGCTGGAGGGCCTTTTCAGGCACCTCCAGCCCTCCAGGGGGACTGAATTACTTCAGTTCCACCTTGGCGCCGGCTTCTTCCAGCTTCTTCTTGGCGGCTTCAGCGTCAGCCTTGGACAGGGCTTCCTTGACAGCCTTGGGAGCGGCTTCCACCAGGTCCTTGGCTTCTTTGAGGCCCAGGCCGGTGATTTCGCGCACGGCCTTGATGACCGAAACCTTGTTCGCGCCGACGTCCGCCAGCACGACATTGAATTCGGTTTGCTCTTCGGCCACTGCAGCGGCGGGGCCGGCAGCAGCCGGGCCGGCCATGGCGGCAGCGCTCACGCCAAACTTCTCTTCGATGGCTTTCACCAGTTCGTTGAGCTCCAGGACCGTCATGCTGTCGAGCGCGGTCAGAAATGCGTCTTTATCGAATGCCATTTTTGTTTCCTAACAATTGGGTTGAATATTTCAAACGCAAGCCGCTTATGCGGGTTGCGCTTCGGCTTCTGCCGGTGCATCGGCTGCGGGTGCTGCGCCTTCGCCACGCTTCGCGGCCAGCGCCGCGAGAACGCGTGCCGTACGGGAAATCGGGGATTGCATCAAGCCCAGCAACTGCGCCAACAGCACTTCCTTCGAAGGGATGCTTGCGAGCTGCTTCACGCCGTTCACGTCCAGGACCTTGCCGCCAAACGCACCACCGCGAATCACCAACTTGTCGTTGGTCTTCGCGAAGTCGGCCACCACCTTGGCGGCGGCCACTGCGTCTTCGGAAAAGCCGTAGATGAGCGGGCCGGTCATCTGGTCGCCAATGACTTCGAATGCGCTACCAGCCACAGCACGGCGTGCCAGCGTGTTCTTGAACACACTGAGAGTCACACCCTTGCTGCGTGCTTCAGTACGCAGTTTGGTCATATCGGCAACCGTGATGCCACGGTATTCCGCCAGCACGAGCGTTTGAGCTTTTGCGGCGAGGCTGGTCACATCACTGATGACCGCTTCTTTCTCACTGCGATTCAGACTCAAGGTCTACTCCTTTTAATGCGATCTTCGGCCGGGGCCTCGGATCGCGCTTCATGCAGCGACCAACTGTCAGGAACAAAATCGAATTCCTTGCAGCGGGATCGCCATCTGCGCTGATTGCCGGACAAAAGGTCCGGCGATTAAGTGCAGGCACCCTGCACACCAGCGGTCTTGGATGGCCCACGGCAACCGAAGCTGCCGCGACCCACCACATTTGCCCCGCTCCTTTCGGAGCCGGGCCAATTCACGCCTCGCTCACCGTCAAGTGAAGCGAAGCCTTCACATCTCTCAGCTCGCCGAGATGCTTTGCGTGTCCACGCGGACACCCAGACCCATGGTCGACGACACAGCCACCTTGCGCAGGAACACGCCCTTGCTGGTGGCCGGCTTGGCCTTGACCAGCGCATCGATGAGCGCGACCAGATTGCCTTGCAGCTTGTCGGTGTCGAACGAACGGCGGCCGATCGTGCCGTGGATGATGCCGGCCTTGTCGACGCGGAACTGGACCTGGCCAGCCTTGGCGTTCTTCACGGCCGTGGCGACGTCCGGGGTCACGGTGCCAACCTTGGGGTTGGGCATCAGGCCGCGCGGGCCGAGGATCTGGCCGAGCGTACCGACCACGCGCATGGCGTCGGGGGCAGCAATGACGACGTCGAAGGGCATGTCGCCAGCCTTGACCATCGCAGCCAGGTCGTCCATGCCGACGATGTCGGCGCCGGCGGCCTTGGCTTCTTCAGCCTTGGCGCCCTGGGCGAACACAGCCACGCGCTTGGTCTTGCCGGTGCCGTTGGGCAGCACGACGGCGCCACGCACGACCTGGTCCGACTTCTTCGCGTCGATGCCGAGCTGCACGGCCACGTCGATCGATTCGTCGAACTTGGCGGTGGCGGCTTCCTTCACGAGGCCGATGGCTTCGACAAGTGCGTACAGCTTGTTGCTGTCGACCTTGCCTGCGAGCGCTTTTTGCTTCTTGGTGATCTTGGACATTTACACGCCCTCCACATTCACGCCCATCGAACGGGCAGAGCCGGCGATGGTGCGAACTGCTGCGTCGAGGTCGGCGGCAGTCAGGTCCTTCATCTTGGCCTTGGCGATCTCTTCGAGCTGTGCACGCGTGATCTTGCCGACCTTGTCGGTGTGCGGACGGGCCGAGCCCTTGTCCAGCTTGATGGCCTTCTTGATCAAGGTGATCGCCGGGGGCGTCTTGATGATGAAGGTGAAGCTCTTGTCAGCGAACGCGGTGATGACCACCGGCAGCGGCAGGCCAGGCTCAACGCTCTGGGTCTGCGCGTTGAACGCCTTGCAGAACTCCATGATGTTCAAACCACGCTGGCCCAGTGCGGGACCGATGGGTGGTGACGGGTTGGCCTTACCAGCTGGTACTTGCAGCTTGATGAAGCCGACGATTTTTTTCGCCATGCTTTGCTCCTTGCGGGTGATATCGCCTTGGCTTTCGCCGCAGCTCCCCGGGGTTGAACGACTCTTCGATCAAGGCCGCGCGCCGAGTCGGACAACGCGCAGCCGGAAATGGTTCCGGTCCGAGGACCGGCGGGGCTCAGGTCTTCTCGACCTGGCTGAATTCGAGCTCCACAGGCGTCGCGCGGCCGAAGATCATGACCGACACGCTGACCTTGCTCTTCTCGTAGTTGACGTCTTCCACCGTGCCATTGAAGTCGGTGAACGGGCCTTCCTTGACGCGCACGAATTCGCCCACGGTGAACTCGACCTTGTGGCGCGGCTTCTCGGTGCCCTGCTGCATCTGGCTGACGATGCCCTCGACCTCTTTCTGCGAGATCGGAGCCGGACGGTTCTTGGCGCCGCCCACGAAACCCGTCACCTTGTTGGTGTGCTTCACCAGGTGCCAGCTCTCGTCGTCCATGATCATTTCGACCAGCACGTAGCCGGGGAAGAAGCGGCGCTCGGTGGTGCGCTTCTGGCCGTTCTTGATCTCGACCACTTCTTCGGTCGGCACCAGGATGCGGCCGAACTTGTCCTGCATGCCGGCGCGGTTGATGCGCTCGATGATGTTGCGCTCGACGGCCTTTTCCATGCCCGAATAGGCATGCACCACGTACCAACGCAGATCGGGGTTGGCGGCGGGAGCCAGCACGGAGGTGCTTTCTTCCTCGGGCGCGCCCGGCGTGGTGTCAACTGCGTTCACTGGATCAGCGGTCATTTATTTTCTCCAGCCCAGAATGAGGTCGAAAAACACCCATTCGAGCGTCTTGTCGGTGAGCCAGAGGAAGACGGACATGACTGCCACGAAGGCAAACACGTAAGCCGTCATCTGCATTGCTTCCTTGCGGGTCGGCCAGACGACCTTCTTGACCTCGCGCCACGAGTCGCGGCCGAAAGCCCACAGCTGGCGGCCATTCTCCGAACTGCCGAAGGCGCCCACGGCCGCGGCCAGGCCGACCAGCAGCGCAGCCCATTGCACCAGCGAGCCCTGGCGCGCCAGCAGGTAGAACGCCACGATGGCGCCCACTGCCAGCACCACCGACGCGGCCAATTTGGCCTTGTCGGCTCCCGTGCTCACGGTTTCGATTTGAGAAGTGGCCATGTTTGGCTGATTTCCTGTGGCCTTTCGGCCTTCAATTCAATGCGCCTTCTTGAGACGCCGAAGCCCATCGGGTCACGATGGGCTTTTTTAGCCTTCCATCGGGTCAACGATGGTCTTTTTTTAGCCTCCCATCGGGTCAACGACGGGCTTTTTTCGGAGGTGCCACCTAGGTGGCAGGGGCAGTAGGAATCGAACCTACAACCTTCGGTTTTGGAGACCGACGCTCTGCCAATTGAGCTATACCCCTCCGGTACTCTTTACTCGGCTCAGATGTCGAGGATCTTTGCCACGACGCCCGAACCCACGGTGCGGCCGCCTTCGCGGATGGCGAAGCGCAGGCCTTCTTCCATCGCGATCGGGTTGATCAGCTTCACGGTGATGCTGACGTTGTCGCCAGGCATGACCATTTCCTTGTCCGCGGGCAGCTCGATCGCGCCGGTCACGTCCGTGGTGCGGAAGTAGAACTGCGGACGGTAGTTGTTGAAGAACGGCGTGTGACGGCCGCCCTCGTCCTTGGACAGCACGTACACCTCGGCGGTGAAGTGCGTGTGCGGCTTGATCGAGCCGGGCTTGCACAGCACCTGGCCGCGCTCGACTTCTTCGCGCTTGGTGCCGCGCAGCAGCACGCCGACGTTGTCGCCGGCCTGGCCCTGGTCGAGCAGCTTGCGGAACATTTCCACGCCGGTGCAGGTGGTCTTGACGGTCGGGCGGATGCCCACGATCTCGATTTCCTCGCCGACCTTGATCACGCCGCGCTCGACGGCGCCGGTCACGACGGTGCCGCGGCCGGAGATCGAGAACACGTCTTCCACAGGCATCAGGAAGGTGCCGTCCACGGCGCGCTCGGGCGTCGGGATGTAGGTGTCCAGGGCGTCGGCCAGCTTCATGATGGCTTCTTCACCCAGCTTGCCCTTGTCGCCTTCGAGGGCGAGCTTGGCCGAGCCGTGGATGATGGGGGTGTCGTCGCCCGGGAACTCGTACTTGTCGAGCAGCTCGCGCACTTCCATTTCGACGAGCTCGAGCAGTTCAGCGTCGTCCACCATGTCGCACTTGTTCAGGAACACGATGATGTAGCCCACACCCACCTGGCGCGCCAGCAGGATGTGCTCGCGGGTCTGGGGCATGGGGCCGTCGGCGGCCGAGCACACGAGGATGGCGCCGTCCATCTGGGCGGCACCGGTGATCATGTTCTTGACGTAGTCGGCGTGGCCGGGGCAGTCGACGTGGGCGTAGTGGCGGTTGGCCGTTTCGTACTCGACGTGGGCGGTGTTGATGGTGATGCCGCGGGCCTTTTCTTCGGGCGCCGCGTCGATCTGGTCGTAGGCCTTGGCTTCGCCGCCGAACTTGGCCGACAGCACCGTGGCGATCGCAGCCGTCAGCGTGGTCTTGCCGTGGTCGACGTGACCGATCGTGCCCACGTTCACGTGCGGCTTGGTGCGGGTGAATTTACCTTTTGCCATTTTTCGACTCCGAAAAAAACGATTTCAACGTATGCAGATGGGTTGCAAACCTGCCGTTGCAACCCCCAGAAACTGGTGCCCTTTGCGGGAATCGGACCCGCGACCTCCCCCTTACCAAGGGGGTGCTCTACCACTGAGCCAAAAGGGCTTTTTGTCTAACCAATCGCTTCCGGCGCCGAACCGGGTCTCTGGAGCGGGAGACGGGAATCGAACCCGCGTCATCAGCTTGGAAGGCTGGGGTTCTACCATTGAACTACTCCCGCATCGGGGGCACTCCAAGGGCACCCAAAGCGCTAGATCCAATCGCTCTTAGAAACCAAATTCATCGCTGGTGGAGAGGGCTGGATTCGAACCAGCGTACTCGTAAGAGGGCAGATTTACAGTCTGCTGCCATTAACCACTCGGCCACCTCTCCGGCGAACCTCGAAATATAGCACGGTTTTGTGACTACGCAGAACTCAGCACCAAGAAGATGCGGGGGAACTGCACGAGGCGGAACAGCCGGCATTATCCGTGAATTCCGCCGTCCGGCTGCTGCGCCAGCCGCCATGCGCGCGCCTCGCCGAAATGGCCGCAACCGATGAACGGAACCGGCGGGCGCAGGGCGGAAAGCGGCGACGGATGATTCGACATCAGCACCTTATGGCGGCCAATGTCGATCAACGCGCGCTTACTTTGCGCATGCGAGCCCCAGAGCATAAAAACAACGGGTTTGGCACCGTCGGATACATGGCGGATCACGGCGTCGGTCAGCACCTCCCAGCCGCGGCCCGAATGGCTGGCCGGCAGCCCTTCCTCGACCGTGAGGCAGGTGTTGAGCAGCAGCACGCCGTGGGTCGCCCATTTCACCAGGCTGCCGCCAGGATTCGGAAACGGCGGCGGGGGCGTTCCAAGGTCGCGCTGCAGTTCCTTGAAGATGTTGCGCAGCGACGGCGGCAGCGCCACGCCGGACGCCACGGAGAACGCAAGCCCTTCCGCCTGGCCACGGCCGTGGTACGGGTCCTGCCCCAGGATGACGACGCGCACTTCGTCGGGCGGCGTCAGTTCCAGTGCCCGCAGCGGCTGCGGCGGGAAGATGACCGCGCCCGCGTCGAGGCGCTCGCGCAGGAAGCTGCGCAGCTTCTGCCCCACGATGCCGGCAAAGAAGCCGTCCACCAGCGGCTGCCAGCCTGGTGCGACGGGCCAATCGGCGGGATCGCTGCTCGCCAGCTGATCGGGCCGGTTCATTTGAACAATGCAGCGAGCGCCTCGCCGGGTTCCTTGGCACGCATGAAGGCTTCGCCGACCAGGAAGGCGTGAACGCCGGCCGCGCGCAGCGTTGCCACGTCCTCGCGCGTGGCGATGCCCGATTCGGTGACGGCCAGCCGGTCGGCCGGCAGCCTGGGCAGCAGGTCGATGGTGGCCTGGATCGACACCTCGAAATTGCGCAGGTTGCGGTTGTTCACGCCGATGAGCGGCGTCTTGAGGCCGAGCGCGCGTTCGAGTTCGGCCGCGTCGTGCACTTCGACCAGCACCGCCATGCCGAGCCCGCGCGCAATGGCTTCGTAGTCCTTCATCTGCGCATCGTCGAGGACAGCGGCGATCAACAGGACGGCATCGGCGCCCATCGCGCGCGATTCGTACACCTGGTAGGCGTCGACGATGAAGTCCTTGCGCAGCACCGGCAGGTCGCACGAGGCGCGGGCTTGCTTGAGGTAATCGACGCCGCCCTGGAAGAACTGCTTGTCGGTCAGCACCGAGAGGCAGGCGGCGCTGATCTGGCCGTCGCCTTCGGCATAGCTCTGCGCGATGTCGGCCGGAATGAAGTCCTCGCGCAGCACGCCCTTGCTCGGGCTGGCTTTCTTGACTTCGGCGATCACGGCGGCGTGACCGGCGGCGATCTTGGCGCGCAGCGCGCCCTCGAAATCGCGCGTCAGCACGCGGCTCTCGGCGTCGAAGCGCACGGCTTCGAGCGGGCTTCTCTTCTGCGCTGCAGCAATTTCCTGCCGCTTGACGGCAATGATCTTGTCGAGGATGTCGGACATTTTTCTGCGTTCCTGGCTGTTTTCCTGCTTCACGCCGCGGCCGTGGAGGCCTGGACCAGCTCGGCCAGCTTGGCGCGAGCCGCGCCCGATGCCACGGCTTCGCGCGCGCGCTCGATGCCCGCGGCGATCGAATCGGTCACATTGGCGGCATACAAGGCCGCGCCGGCATTGAGCAGCACGATGTCGAGCGCCGGGCCGGCCTGATTGTCGAGCACACCGAGCAGCATGGTCTTCGATTGCTCGGGCGTTTCCACGCGCAGCACGCGGTTGCTCGACATGGCAAAGCCGAAGTCCTCGGGATGCAGTTCGTACTCGCGTATCTCGCCGTCCTTGAGTTCGCCCACCATGGTGGCGGCGCCGAGCGAGATCTCGTCCATGCCGTCGCGCCCATACACCACCATCGCGTGCTCGGTGCCCAGGCGCTGCAATGCGCGCACCTGGATGCCCACCAGGTCGGGGTGGAACACGCCCATCAGGATGTTCGGCGCGCCGGCCGGATTGGTCAGCGGCCCGAGGATGTTGAAGATGGTCTTGATGCCCAGTTCCTTCCGCACCGGCGCGACGTTCTTCATGGCCGGATGGTGATTGGGCGCGAACATGAAGCCGATGCCCACCTGCTCGATGGAGCGCGCGATCTGCTCGGGCTGCAGGTTGATGTTGACGCCCAGCGACTCCAGCACGTCGGCACTGCCCGACTTGCTCGACACGCTGCGCCCGCCGTGCTTGCTGACCTTGGCGCCCGCCGCGGCCGCAACGAACATGGAGCAGGTCGAGATGTTGAAGGTGTGCGAGCCGTCGCCGCCGGTGCCGACGATGTCGACCAGATGCGTGGTGTCCTTCACGGGCACCTTGGTCGACACCTCGCGCATCACCTGTGCGGCCGCGGTGATCTCGCCGATGGTTTCCTTCTTGACGCGCAGGCCGGTGATCAGCGCCGCCATCATCACTGGCGAACATTCGCCGCTCATGATGAGCCGCACGATGTGCAGCATCTCGTCGTGGAACACCTCGCGGTGCTCGATGGTGCGCTGCAGTGCTTCCTGGGGGGTGATCATGGGGAGTCTCCTCGGTGTTTTCAGGGGCCGACGCGGCCGGCCGGCGCGTCCGTGAATGCAAGCTTGAGGCCGAAGCCGATGAACAACACGCCGGCCGCGCGGTCGAGCCAGTGCATGCCCTTCTGCACGGCGCTCCTGCGCGCCATCCAGCCGGCGAACGCGGCCCATCCCACGATGACGGGAATGGAATTCAGGTTGAACAGCACGCCCAGCAGCACGAAATACAGGCCCTTGTTGTCGGCGTCCGGCGCGATGAACTGCGGCACGAAGGCCAGGAAGAACAAGGCGACCTTGGGGTTCAGCACATTGGTCCAGAAGCCGCCCAGAAAGATGCCCTTGAGCCCGCGTTCGTCCGGCGCGGCGGCCGCCTGCTGCAGATCGGCCGGCGCCTTGGCGCGCGAGAACACCATGCGCACGCCAAGGTACAGCAGGTAGGCCGCACCGACGTACTTGAGCACCGTGAAGGCGGCCGCCGAGGTGGCCAGCAGCGTGCCGACGCCGACCGCCGCCGCGAAGATGTGGACGAAGCAGCCAGTGAGAATGCCGAAGCCGCCGACGATGCCCGCGCGCACGCCGGAGCGCAGCGAGTTGGCGACGATGTAGAGCACGTCGGGCCCCGGCGTCAGGTTCAGCAGCCAGCCGGCGGCGATGAAAGCGAGCAGATGCGGAAGATCGGGCATCGCACAGCTCCTTGAGGTTCAGGCGTTGAAGAAACCGCGGATGGCCGCAACGGCGCGGTCCACGCCGGCCGCATCGACATCGAGGTGCGTCACGAAGCGAAGGCGATAGAGCCCGGTGGCGAGAATGCCCTGCCCGTTGAGGCTCGCGAGCAGTTCCGGAGAACGCGCCTGCGCGGCGCCCGTGAGGTCCACGAACACGATGTTCGTGTGCGGCGCCTCGACCTTCAGGCCCTCGATGCCTTCGAGCCCCTGCGCCAGGCGCTGGGCGAGTGCATGGTCGTCGGCGAGCCGGTCGATGTGATGGTCGAGCGCATGCGAAGCGGCCGCTGCGAGCAGGCCCGCCTGCCGCATGCCGCCGCCCGCCATCTTGCGGATGCGGTGCGCCCGCGCGATGAATTCGCGCGAACCGACCAGCGCCGATCCGATCGGCGCGCCCAGGCCCTTGCTGAAGCAGACCGACACGCTGTCGAAGCACTGGGCGATGCGGCACGCCTCGGGGCGCACGTCGCCATGCCTGTTCTGCGCCGCCTGCGCCGTGGCGGCATTGAAAAGCCGCGCGCCATCGAGGTGCCGCTGCAGCCCCTTGCTTTTCGCCAAGTCCGTTGCCGCCTGCACGTATTCGAACGGCAGCAGCTTGCCGCCCAGCGTGTTCTCCAGCGCCAAAAGCCGCGTGCGCGCGAAGTGCGCGTCGTCGGGCTTGATGGCGGCTTCGATCTGCGCGAGCGGCAGCGTGCCGTCGGGGGCATGGTCGAGCGGTTGCGGCTGCACGCTGCCGAACACCGCGGCGCCGCCGCCTTCCCAGCGGTAGCTGTGCGCCTGCTGGCCGACGATGTACTCGTCGCCGCGGCCGCAGTGCGAGAGGATCGCGCACAGGTTGCTCTGCGTGCCGGTCGGCACCAGCAGCGCCGCCTCGAAACCCAGCAGCGCGGCGATCTTCTCCTGCAGCGCGTTGACGCTCGGATCGGTGCCGAAGACGTCGTCGCCGAGCGGCGCCGCCATCATGGCCTCGCGCATCGCCGGGGTGGGTTGCGTGACGGTGTCGCTGCGCAGGTCGACGAGGGGGGAGCGGTCTGTCATAGCGGGGTCAATCGAGAAAGTTCTTGAGCATGGCGTGGCCGTGCTCCGTCAGGATGGATTCGGGGTGGAACTGCACGCCCTCGATGCGCACCTCATGCGCAAAGCCGGTGTGCCGCACGCCCATGATCTCGCCGTCGTCGGTCCACGCGGTGATCTCCAGCGCCTTCGGGCAGCTTTCGCGCTCGATGGAGAGCGAGTGGTAGCGGTTGACGATGAACTTCTCGGGCAGCCCCGCGAACACGCCTTCCTGCGTGGTCGTGATCTCGCTGGTCTTGCCGTGCATGAGCTGCTGCGCGCGAATGATCTTGCCGCCGAAGGCCGCGCCGATGGCCTGGTGGCCCAGGCACACGCCGAGGATCGGCAGCTTGCCAGCGAACGCCTTGATGGCCGCCACCGAAACGCCCGCTTCCGCCGGCGAGCAGGGCCCCGGCGACACCACGAGCCGCGTGACGCCCGAAGCGATCAGCTCGCCGATCTGCGCCACCGTGATCTCGTCGTTGCGGTGCACCTGAACATCCGCACCCAACTCGCCCAGGTACTGGACGATGTTGTAGGTGAAGGAATCGTAGTTGTCGATCATCAGCAGTTTCATGGCTTGCTCACAATCCTATGCACGCCCTTGACGACGGGGAACACGTTGAAGTTGATCAGAAGGCCCAGCTTGAGGCCCGAGAGGCGCAGAGCGGCGAGCACCTGCGCGCGGTGCAGGTCGGCCAGCGCGTCGACCGCCTTGAGCTCGACGATGACCGACTGCTCGACCACGAAGCCCGCGCGGTACACCTCGCCGAGCGAGCGGCCCTTGTAGCTGGCCGACAGCGCCACGTCGCGCGTGAAGCCGATCTCGCGCTCGGCGAGTTCGATGGCCAGTGCCGCGGCATAGGCGTCCTCGCTCAGGCCGGTGCCGAGCACGCGCTGCACTTCGACGGCGGCGCCGATGATCTCGTGCGAGAAGTCGTTCTGGATATCGGGTGCGGAATTCATCGTAGTACCTCCGTGCTGCGCACTGCGGTGCGAGCTTGCTTGGGGCGGCCCGGCGCTGCGCTCATTCCAGGCCTTCCTCGACCAGTTCGGCGGCACGCAGCAATGCGCGCGCCTTGGCTTCCGTTTCTTTCCACTCCAGCTCAGGCACCGAATCGGCGACCACGCCGGCCGCGGCCTGCACGTGCAGCATCTGGTCCTTCACGATGCCGGTGCGGATGGCGATGGCCACGTCCATGTCGCCGGCATAGCTGATGTAACCGCAGGCGCCGCCGTAGAGGCCGCGCTTGGTGGGCTCGAGTTGGTCGATGAGTTCCATCGCATGCACCTTGGGCGCGCCGGTCAGCGTGCCGGCCGGGAACGTGGCCTTGAGCACGTCGATGGCGGTCATGCCGTCCTTCAGCGTGCCTTCGACGTTGCTCACGATGTGCATCACGTGGCTGTAGCGCTCGACCGCGAAGGCCTCGGTCATCTTCACGGTGCCGGTCTTGGCGATGCGGCCGATGTCGTTGCGCGCGAGGTCGATCAGCATGACGTGCTCGGCGCGCTCCTTGGGGTCGTTGATGAGCTCTTCCTCGGCCGCCTTGTCGAGCTCGAGCGAAGCGCCGCGCGGGCGCGTGCCGGCCAGCGGGCGGATGGTGATCTTCTGTTCGCCGTCGCCCGTGTTCTCCTGGCGCACCAGGATCTCGGGCGAAGCGCCCACCACGTGGAAATCGCCCAGGTGGTAGTAGTACATGTAGGGCGAGGGATTGAGCGAGCGCAGCGCGCGGTACAGCGACAGCGGCGACTCGGTATAGCGCTTGCTGATGCGCTGGCCCACCTGCACCTGCATGAAGTCGCCGGCGGCGATCATCTCCTTGGCGCGCTCCACGGCCGCCAGGTAGTCGGCCTTGGCAAAGCTGCGCTCGGGCGGATGCGGCTGCGTGGGCTTCACGACGGGCGCGCTCACCGAATACTTGAGCTTTTCCTTGAGTTCGCGCAGGCGGCGCTTGCCCACCGCGTAGGCCTCGGGCTGCTTCGGATCGGCATAGACGATGAGGTAGAGCTTGCCCGAGAGGTTGTCGATGACGGCCAGCTCTTCGCACTGCAGCAGCAGGATGTCGGGGCAGCCCAGCGCGTCGGGCGGGCAGCTCTTTTCGAGCTTGCGTTCGATGTGGCGCACGGTGTCGTAGCCGAAGTACCCCGCGAGGCCGCCGCAGAAACGCGGCAGGCCGGGCCGCAACGCCACTTTGAAGCGCTTCTGGTACTCGGCGATGAAATCGAGCGGATTGCCCGAGGCGGTCTCGACGACCTGGCCGTCGGTCACCACCTCGGTCACCGCCTCCGATCCGAAGCCGCTGGCGCGCAACAGCGTACGCGCCGGCAGGCCGATGAAGCTGTAGCGCCCGAAGCGCTCGCCGCCCACCACCGATTCGAGCAAAAAGCTGTGCTTGCCGCCGCCTTGCGAATGAGCGAGCTTCAAATAGAGGGAAAGAGGCGTTTCGAGGTCGGCAAAGGCCTCGGCCATCAGCGGAATGCGGTTGTAGCCCTGGGCGCTGAGGCTCTTGAATTCAAGTTCGGTGATCACGGATTCGTTCTCCAGTTGCCGGCCGGCGCTGCTTGGCCGGTGGCAAGGTCATTCACTGGTGTGGCCCGGAGTCGAGAAAAGCGATCCGGTACCGCGGGCGCACGGCGTGCGCCGTGCAATCAAACAGTCAGCGAAGTATGGCGACGCCAGGGCCAGGCTCCCCGGCTGCCTTCACCTGTTTGAATGATGTGATGAACGAACATGGAGCGTGGAGTTTAGCCCACGAAAACGCCGCCGGGTGCAGCCGGCGCCTTCAGGGTTCCCCCGAGGGCCGCCAGTAAAACGAAAAGATACATTCGAACGATCGTTCGCAAATCAAGGAAGCCCGCGTGCCTGCTCTTTCGCTCCCGCCCCTGTTCTCCCGCCTGGCCGTGCTGGCCTGCGCCTGGTTCGCGCTGGGCGCCTCGGCCGCGCAGGTCGACGTGGCCGGCGTCAAGCTGAACGACACCCTCGACCTGCGCGGCAGCACCTTGCAGCTCAACGGCGCGGGGGTGCGCTACAAGGCCATCTTCAAGGTGTACGCGGCGGGGCTGTACGTTGGAAAGAAAGTCTCCACGCCCGAAGAGGCGCTGGCCGCGCCCGGACCCAAGCGCGTGGCCATCACCATGCTGCGCGACATCGATGCCGACGAGCTGGGCAGGTTCTTCACCAAGGGCGTGGAAGAAAACTCGCCCAGGAGCGAGATGGTCAACCTCATTCCGGGGCTGCTGCGCATGGGCCGGATGTTCTCCGACCAGAAGCAGCTCAAGGCCGGCGACACCTTCACCATCGACTGGCTGCCGGGTACCGGGACGCTGGTGACCGTGCGCGGCGTGCCGCAGCCCGATCCGGTGAAGGAGCCCGCGTTCTTCAACGCGCTGCTGCGCATCTGGCTCGGGCCGGCGCCGGCCGACTGGAAGCTCAAGGACGCGCTGCTCGGCAAGTAGCCGCAGCGCCGTCAGGAAACGGCCCGGTCGATTTCGGCGAGCGAGTCCAGGAAGCCGTCGGCATCGACGCCGCGTATCGGCTCGCCATGGTTGTAGCCGTAGGTCACGAGCACCACCGGGCAGCCGGCGGCGCGCGCGGCCTTGGCGTCGTTGCTCGAGTCGCCGATCATCAGTGTGCGGGCGGGAACGGTGCCCAGCGCCTCGCAGGCCTTCAGGAGCGGCAGCGGGTCGGGCTTCTTGCGCGCGAAGGCATCGCCGCCGAAGGCGAAGTCGAAGAAGCCGTCGAGCCCCTTCGCAGCCAGCAGCGGCTTGGCGAACGAGCTCGGCTTGTTGGTGAGGCAAGCCAGGCGCAGGCCGCGCGAGCGCAGCGCCTTCAAACCCTCGACCACGCCCGGATACACCGCCGAATGCTGTCCGTTGATGGCGAGATAGTGGTGCTGGTAGCGTTCCCAGGCCCGGTCGAAAAGCGCCTGTGCGCGCGCATGCAGCAGCTCTGCCTCGGCACCCTGAGGCACCGCGCCGCCGGATGACATCACGTGCGCGAGCGCCGAAAGAATCAGGTGCTCGGAGCCCTTTCCCACCATCTTCTCGATGGCGGCCGGCGCCACTGGCGGCAGCGAAAGGTCGCCGAGCATGTGGTTGAGCGACACCGCGAAATCGCCGAGGGTGTCGACCATGGTGCCGTCGAGATCGACGATGGCGGCATCGAAGCGGGTGGGGTCGAAGTGAACAGGGGTCAAGGACAAGGCCGCCGGAGTTGCAGGACGGTGTCCATTTTGCCCCCGGTGGCCCCGCCTCGCGCAGAGCCCCTTTACTTGGTGCGCATCTCGTCGCGCAGCCGCTTGATCTGGTCGTGGTTGCGCTTGGCGCCTTCGGCCTGCTGCTGGATCACCGCGCGCACGTCGGCTGGCAGATCCTCCTTCAGCGCCTTGCGGTAGCGCGCCACCGCGGCGTCTTCACCGCGCTCGCACTCTTCGAGCATGGAGAGCGCGCTGTTGGCGCCCACCGAACCCTTCACGTGCACCCAGCCGCGGTGCATGGCACCGGTCGCCGTGCCGCCCTTGTCGGGCGAGCCGCCGAAACGCTGGATGAGCTGGGCCAGCTCTCCCGCTGCCTTGGCGCATTCGGCCGAGCGGCTCTGGAAGACCTGCTTGAGTTGCGGCGAGTCGACCTCCTCGGCACAGGCGCGGAAGCCGTATTCGCCGTCGCGCGAGTTCTCCAGCAGATCGTTCAGCACCTTGACCACGTCCTCGGTGGTGGCGGTGTCGGCGGTGTTCATGTGGTTGGCCATGTCTGACTCCTTGGTATGCCTCATCGATAGGGAGGCGGATTGAAAATTGCCAGCAAATGCGGTACCGGAAGGCAGCCGCATTGCGCTGGTCCCAGGAGAAATGGTGTTCGAGTGAACGAGGACCGGTGTCGGTTTCGCCTGACGTCCGCTGTAAGCGTTCTTCGGAGCGCGTCCGGCCTGCGAATCCCCGCAGGCCTGCGGCCGGCGCGGGAATGCTGTTCTTGCCTACACGCGCGAGCCAAGAGCGCGCGAGAAATGAGGCTTGCAGCTTTTCGAAGGATCTACAGTCCCATGACTTCCACCACGCAGATCGACGCCCGCATCGCCGGCGATGTCTCATTCCGCGCCGGCGATGGCCCGCAGTTGAAGATCCCGAAGGGCAACTGCCAGATCATGATGGCCGACGACAGCGTCGTGCTCACCTGGACCGACAGCGGCCAGTCGCTGACCGCGGCCATTCCCAAGCTCGAGTTCGACCGCTACATCCAGGATGGCGCGATCGTCCTGGGCCGGGGCTGACGACGGCTGCGCGTGCTGCGCTCATTCCTCGCGCAGGCTGCTGCTGGCACGCGCGTCGAGCGCCTGCGCATACGAAGCGGCTTCCTCCGGCGTCATGGAGCCTTCCAGCTCGGCCAGTTCGAGCCGTTCGAAGTCGTAGGCAATCCATTCGAACAGGTGGGACTTCGGCATGTCGTCAAAGCTTTCGCTGTCGCTCCATGACTGCAGGCGCACAGGCGCGCTTTCCAGCAGCAGGCGCAGGTACAGCGCGCGCGCAATCTTGATTTCCGCGATCTGGCATGGATCGTCGATCAGGAGGCGCAGTTGCGCGAGCACCTGCTCGCAGTGCAGCACCCGGCGATGCGCCTCGCCGATCGCGGCCTCGCACGACGCGGGAACGTCCGCCCTCGCCTGCCACGCACGGTGGAATTCGCGCGCGATTCGCGCATAGGCAAGCTGCTGGAGGCCGTGGAGCGCGCAGTCAAGTTGGCCATGCATGGCGTTGCACCGGACTCGCCTCAATCGGGCTTGTCGCCGGCGTCCTCCGCTTCGTCGTTTTCTTCATCTTCCGTGCCGGCAAGCTCGTCGGGCGCGCCCGCGTCCTCGGTGCGGTCAGGCAGGATGTCCGCATCGGGCGCCGATGGCGGAGCGTCCGCCGACGCGCGCTCGCCGGTGCCTTCGGCGTCGGTGCTGCTTTCGTGCGCGATGGGGATGGCGCCCTCCGCGGCATCATCGGGAATGGCGGTGCGTTCGCGCGACGTGCGCACGTCGCTTCCGCTGTCGCTCGTGTCGCTGGGGCCCAGGCGGTCGACGTCCTTTCCCTTCGGTTCCTCTGGCGGACGGTCGCCTCCCAGGATGCTGCTCGTGGCCATGGCTTCCTTCAATGAAAAAGTGGGGTGGGAATGAATGGCCAGACTGGACATTCGAAGCAGCGGCTGGCGTAGGAAAGGGGCGCATCCGGGCAGCAGCCATTCGCGGAGATTTCGCACCGGCGTTGCGCGCGGCAAACGCTGCCGTCGCGGCGCGGGGACGGGAGCTTGGGCGTTCTTCCTACGCGGCGGGGAACCGTGGCCGCTAGCCTGGGCGGCTCGCTTTCCCAACTGCACAACCATCCCGATCCAATGAAGAATTTCCGCTATCTCATGATTGCCGGCGCAATGGCGCTTGGTGCCTGCTCCAACATGCCGGGTCCCACGCGCTCGGCCAGTCCGACAGCCTCCACGGACAACCAGCCCGACCCCACGATCCTGCTGGTGCCGGTGCGCATCGAGGACCCCGCGCTGGCCTCCGGCTGCTGGGCCCAGTTCTATACCGGGCGCAACTTCCAGGGCGACATGCTGACGCTGGTGGGTCCGGCCGAGGTGCAGAGCATGGACCGGGGCACCGCACGGCAGCTCAAGCGCGACATCGACAGCGTGAGCGTGGGCCCGCGCGCCACGCTCCAGGTGTATGAACACGCGATGTTCAGGGACCGGACGGTCAACTTCGCGGCCAACAGCCGTGAAGGCGGGCTGATGCGAAAGCTCGGCTTCGGCGGCCGCATCGAGGCGATGAAGCTCAGCTGCTCCTGAACGAGAGGAGAACGCCGCGCTCGCAACCGCGCCGGCCTTCGTTGCGGCTCAGGCCTGCTGCGCTTCGGTCAGCGCCTGCGCGGCCACCACCGCCTCGGTGCGGTTGCGCACGTTGAGCGCGCGGAAGATCGCCGCCAGGTGGATCTTGACCGTGCCTTCGCTGATGCCGAGGCTGCGGCCGATGAGCTTGTTGGGCTTGCCCTGCGACAGCAGCTGCAGCACCTCGACCTGGCGCTCGGTGAGCACGCTGCGCAGGTGCTCGAGCGTCTGCGAGGAAGCGCCTGCAGAGCGCGCATCGCCGTTCTGCGCAGGCGCCACGCCGGCCACGATGCCGGGCGGCAGCGCCGTGAGCATCATGGGCGGCACGTACACGCCGCCGGCCAGCACCAGCCGCACGGCCGACAGCATGACCTCGGGCGAGTAGGCCTTGGGAATGAAGCCGAGCACGCCGCGTTCGAGCGCGCTGCGCATGATGGCCGGGTCTTCGTAGCCCGAGAGCACGATGACCGGCACGGCCGGATGGCGGCGGCGGATTTCGTCGATGTGCGCCTGGCCGGCGGCGCCGGGCATGTTGAGGTCGATCAGGGCCAGGTCGAGCTCGTCGGTGGCGCCGGCAAGCAATTCGTCGACGCTCATCGCCAGGACGAACTCGATGCCGGGCTCGAGCTCCGACAACTTGGCCTTGACCGCTTCGATGACGAGCCGGTGGTCGTCGGCGATCAGAATTTTCATGGCGTGTCCCAGTGTCCCAGCGTGCATTGAACTCAGCGGATGCCGAAGATACCGGCGATTGCTCCGCGCAGCAAGGCCGTTTGCCCGACGAACGGCATAGTCCCCAAGCGATATGGCGCCCGCCACCGGGCGTTCGGAAGATGGAATCCTTACTCGAAGGAACCGGGGACATGGGGATATGCCATCGCAGCAGGCGCCGGTGCAAGGCATTCTCCGCAATGCAGGCGCGGTGAACGGACACGGTCATCCATGGTCCGGCTGCTCGACTGTTTTTCCGCATTCGTCTCCTTCGGCCTCGCCCTCGATGCATCGATTGCCACCGGCCGCGCCGCGCCGGCCTCGCACGGTGCTGCACGGCAACAGGCCCGCCGGCTGCTCGACGCGGCGCGCGCCAGCGCATCGGGCAAGCCTGCCGCACAGATCGAATCGGCGGCTTTTGCGATGGTGGCCTGGATCGACGAGATCCTGGCGCGCCATCCCGGCGCGGGCGTGGGTGCGGTGCCGCTCCAGGTCGAGCTGTTCAACTCGAACAACGCCCACAGCGAGTTCTTCCACCACCTGTCGGCATTGACTGCAGAGGACGACGAGCTGCGCGAGGTCTACTGGCATGCGCTGGTGCACGGCTTCAAGGGCCAGTATTACTTCGAGAGCGACGACCGGGGCGAGCTCGGCAAGCTGAAGGAGCTGCACGGCCGCCAGCTGCGGCTCAGACCCATGGCGCTCGGCAGCCTGGTGCAGAACCGCATCACGCCGCAACCGTATGGCGTGGCGGATCCGCCGGGCCCGCACGACGTGCGCCGCCGCGACCGCGCCTTGCTGCGCGCCATCGGCATGCTCGCGCTGCTGCTGCCGCTGCTCTATTTCCTGTCGTGGCAGTGGTTCGCCGGGCCGCACGCGGGGGAGCCGGAACCGGCCCAGCGCATCGAGCAGCACCTTCAAAGCTATGCATGCGCCGATCTCTCGGCTTCTGCCAGCAAGGAGGGCAGGCTGCATGTGAGCGGCTTCGTCTCGCTGCCGGCCGATGTCGAGAGGGTGGGGCACGAAGTGGCCGGCCTGCCCAACGTCGGCTCGCCCACGTTCGATGTCAGGCTGCGCGTGTGGCCGCACTGCGAGGTGTTCGCCATCCTGAAGCCGTACCAGTTGCGCAACCGCGAGAAGGCCTACGGACTGGGCGTGATGGCCGTGACGGCCAGCGACGGCCGGCTGCGCGAAGGAGACGACGTGCGCGTGCAGGTGGCCGCGCCCAGGCACGACAGCTACCTGTGGGTGGACTACTACACCGCCGATGGTTCCGTCATGCACCTGAACACCGGCCAGGCGCCTGCGCGGCTGCGCGCCGGCGAAAAGCTGGAGCTGGGCCGCGACATCCCCTCGAGCTGGCTGGTGGCTCCGCCCTTCGGCACGGTGCTGGTCACGGTGCTCTCGTCGCCCGCGCCGTTCGACGGGACCGCCGACCGGCCGCCGTACGAACTCGCGTCGGCCTATCTGCTGCGGCTGCGCGAGGCGCTCGCGACCAACAGGGGCGCGGAGCGGCTGCTGGCCGATTTCGAGTTCCTCGAGACCACCGCGCGCTGAGACCCGCAACACCACGCCCGCCATGGCCGCCGCGCTGTCGCCCGCCCACTTCTTCTGGCTCCTGCTCGTGCTGTGCCTGGCCGGCTTTGCACTGCTGTACGCCACGGTCCGCGACGCGGGCTGCGGTGCGCGCCGCCGCGCGCTGCGGCGGCGCATTGCCGCGCTCGGCGCGCCGGCGGCCGAGGCCGACGAAGCCGCTATCGAAGCCACCATCGAAGCTATGAGGGAGGCCATGTCGCACGCACGCCAGCTCTTGCGCCAGCCACCGCGGCAGCGCGCCGCGCCGGTGCCCTGGTTTCTCTTTCTCGGCGACGCGGCGGCCAACGTGCCGGGGCTGCTGGCGGCGGCCCATGCCGAACGCCTGGCCGCTTCGGGCAGCGAGCCTTTCGGCGGACCGTACTGGCGCTGGTGGCTCACCGGTTCGATGACGGCCATCGAGCTTCACCCGAGCGCCGTCAGCGACGTGGCCGCGGCGCCGCACGCGCGCACGCTATGGCTCCAGGCGCTTCTCGCGCTGGCCGAGCGGCGCGACCGCATCCCGATCAATGGTCTGGTGGTCTGCGTGGCAGCGAGCGAGCTGCTGCAGCCGGGCGGCGCAGGCATGAAGCCGCTGGCCACAAGAATGCGCCGGCTGCTCGACGAGGCCGCCGACACCTTGCGCCTGCAGCTGCCGGTCTATCTGGTCGTGACGGGCCTCGAGCAGCTGGCCGGCTATGCCACGCTGCGCGGCGCGCTGCCGCCCGAGGTACTGGCCCAGGCCATCGGCCATCGCCTGGTCGGACCGGCCGCCCATGGCGAGGCGGCGGCCGAACGGCTCGACGCCTTGTTCGACCCGATGGCGCGGCAGCTGCATGCGCTGCGAATGGCGCTGTTGTGCGAACAGCCGGGCGCATCGGGCCGGCTCGCGATCCATGACTTCATCGAGGCGCTGCGTGCGCTCCAGCCCGCGCTGCGCGAGGTGGCCGAGGCCTTGTTCGAAAGCCACGGCCGCGGTTCGCGCGGCCCGCGATGGCGCGGGCTCTATTTGACGGCCGCCGCATCTGGCGCGGCCGGCGGCGCGTTCGTGAACGATTTGTTCGAGCGCTTCCTTCCGGCCGACCAGCCGCTCGCGCGGCCCGGCCGCCCGCCGAACGCCAGCGCTGCGCGTTCCTGAAGGGGCGGGCTACTTGTTTTCGATGCGGATCTGGCGAGCGCCGAAGGTCACGGTCAGCGTCTGCGGCTTGCCCGGTTCCACCGCGCGCACTTCGCGCCAGCGCGCACGGTCGAGATCGCGGAACGCCGCCATCACGCCGATGGCCTTGGCATCGGCCGGCAGCGTGAGATCGAGCTTCTTGCTCTCGCCCGGGCGCAGCAGCATCTCTTCGCGCTGCACCAGCTCGGCGCCGAGCGTGGCTTGGTCTTTTTCGAACAGCGAGAAGAAGTCGGCCCCTTCGAAGGGGCCGGGCGACTTCAGCGCATAGACGCGCACCGTGAGCGGCGACGCGCGGCCGCGCGCATCGGGGTTGGCATCGGCACCTGCAACCAACGTGATCGACACCGGCGTGACCACGGGTTTGCTTGCGCAGCCTGCCATCAGCACGCCGGCCAGCGCGAGGCCACAGGCCAGCGCCATGCGCCGCGAAGCCGCAGCAGGAGAGCGTCCATAGGACGAATGGTATGTACCCAGCGTGCGCATGCTATTCCCTTCGTTGCATTGACCGGTTCGGTTGCATCTTTGATTATCACCAGCCAACTCGAACAGGCAACATGCTGACCAACGAACTTGTCGAAGCCCTGCTCACGCCCATCGGCGAGGCATCGCCGTGCGGCGACGACCTGGAGTACGACGCGGCCTTTACCGCGCTCACCACGTCAGCGCAGGGCAAGCCCGAGCAACAGTTCGGCGACACCGTCATCCCGGCGGTGGAGCCGGAGTGGCGCGAGGTGGCCGAGCAATCCGACGCCATCCTGCGCCGCAGCAAGGACGTGCGCGCCGCGGTGCTGCTGCTGCGCGCAGCGACGCGGCTGCAGGGCCTTGCCGGTTTCGTTGCCGGGCTCGAACTGCTCACCCGCCTGCTCGACACATTCTGGGACGGCATACATCCAAAGCTCGATGCAGAGGACGACAACGATCCCACCATGCGCCTGAATGCGCTCGCGCCGCTCGGCGACGAAGCCATGGTGCTGCGCGACCTGTACGACGCGCAGGTGGGCGTGGCGCCCGGCGTGGGCGCCATTCGCGTACGCGACATCGCGGTGGCCAACAACGCATTGAACGCAGTGGGCGGCGAAGCCACCTATTCGCCGGCACAGATCCAGGGCGGCCTCGAAGCGCTTCATGCCGAGCGGCCCGAGCTGATCCAGGCCGCCATCGGCGTGCCCGGCCTGATCGAGAAGCTGCAGGCCCTCCTGGTGGAGCGCACCGGCCGCTCCGACGTGATCGACCTCTCCCCGCTGCGCGCCATCGGCCGCATGCTGCAGAAGGCCTGCAGCGCCGCCATCGGTGCGCCGGAAGAAACCGGCGCCGCCGAGGGGACGGAAGGCGATGCGCTGCAGGCCGGCGGCACGCCGCGGCCCGCTGCCGCGCGCGGCGAGATCCAGAGCCGGCAGGACGCGCTGCAGACGCTGGACCGCGTGATCCGCTTTCTCGAACAGTCCGAGCCCGGCAACCCCGCGCCGCTCCTGATCGAGCGCGCCAAGAAGCTCATCGGCGTGAGCTTTCTCGAAATCATGGCCAACCTCGCGCCTGGCGCGCTGGACACGATCGAGACCGTGACCGGCAAGCGCGCGTCCGAGTAGGCCCATTCCCTCTTTCAGTTCACCGACCCATCCCATTCATCCCGCAAGGAGCATCGCCATGGCCAAGAGCAGTCAGAAATTCATCGCCCGCAACCGGGCGCCACGCGTGCAGATCGAATACGACGTGGAACTCTACGGCGCCGAGAAGAAGATCCAGCTGCCCTTCGTGATGGGCGTGCTGGCCGATCTGTCGGGCAAGCCGTCCGATCCGCTCGCGCCTGTGGCCGACCGCAAGTTCCTCGAGTTCGACGTCGACAACTTCGACTCGCGCATGAAGGCCATGAAGCCGCGCGCCGCCTTTGCGGTGGAGAACTCGCTGACCGGCGAAGGCGAACTCAAGGTCGAGCTCACCTTCGAGAACATGGAAGATTTCTCGCCCGCCGCCGTGGCCAGGAAGGTCGGCGCGCTCGACAAGCTGCTCGAGGCGCGCACCCAGCTGTCGAACCTCGTGACCTACATGGACGGCAAGAACGGCGCCGAGGAACTGCTGGCCAAGGTGCTCGAAGACCCGGCACTGCTGCAGTCGCTGGCGGCCACCGCCAAGCCCGACGACGAAGCGGCCAAGCCGGCCGCCTGATTCCCATCGCCTGACCCACCGGACCACGAGGAGAAACCACCATGGCCGAAGCACTCGAGCAGAGCGCACTCAAGGATGTCGCCTATGCGGGCAGCGATTTTTCATCGCTCCTGCAAAAGGAATTCAAGCCGCGCAGCGACGAAGCCAAGAGCGCCGTCGAAGCCGCGGTGCTCACGCTCGCGCAGCAGGCGCTGAGCAACAGCACCGTCATCGGCAAGGACGTGACCAAGTCGATCCAGGCGATGATCGCCGCAATCGACGCCAAGCTGACCGACCAGGTCAACAAGATCATTCACCACCCCGACTACCAGAAGCTCGAGAGTGCGTGGCGCGGCCTGCACTACATGGTGAACAACACCGAGACCGATGAGCACCTGAAGATCCGGGTGATGGACGTCTCGAAGACCGACCTCGCCAAGAGCCTCAAGAAGTTCAAGGGCGCGGCCTGGGACCAGAGCCCGATGTTCAAGAAGATCTACGAACAGGAATACGGCCAGTTCGGCGGCGAGCCCTTCGGCGCGCTGGTGGGCGACTACCACTTCGACCAGAGCCCGCCCGACATCGAGCTGCTCGGCGAGATGTCCAAGATCGCGGCCTCGGCGCATGCGCCCTTCATCACCGGCGCGAGCCCCAACCTGATGCAGATGGAGTCTTGGCAGGAGCTCGCCAACCCGCGCGACCTGACCAAGATCTTTCTCACGCCCGAGTACGCCGGCTGGCGGTCGCTGCGCGACTCCGATGATGCCAAGTACCTTGGCCTGTGCATGCCGCGCTTCCTGGCGCGCACGCCCTACGGTGCCAACACCAATCCGGTGGAGGAATTCGACTTCGAGGAAGACACCGCCGGCGCTGATCACAGCAAGTACGCCTGGGCCAACGCAGCGTATGCGATGGCCACCAACATCAACCGCTCCTACAAGCTGTACGGCTGGGGTTCGCGCATCCGCGGCATCGAGTCGGGCGGCGCGGTGGAGAACCTGCCGCTGCACACCTTCCCGAGCGACGACGGCGGCGTGGACCAGAAGTGCCCGACCGAAATCGCCATCAGCGACCGGCGCGAGGCCGAACTGTCGAAGGCCGGCCTGCTCTCGCTCATCCACCGCAAGAACTCCGACTTCGCGGCTTTCATCGGCGCGCAGTCGCTGCACAAGCCGGCCGAGTACGACGACCCCGACGCCACGGCCAATGCCAACCTGGCGGCGCGCCTGCCTTACCTCTTTGCCTGCAACCGCTTCGCGCACTACCTGAAGTGCATCGTGCGCGACAAGGTCGGCAGCTTCAAGGAGCGCGACGACATGCAGCGCTGGCTCAACAAATGGATCATGAACTACGTGGACGGCGACCCGGTCAATTCGTCCGAGGAAACCAAGGCCAGGAAGCCCCTGGCCGCGGCCGAGGTGGTGGTGGAAGAGGTCGAGGGCAACCCCGGCTACTACACCTCGAAGTTCTTCCTGCGCCCGCACTACCAGCTCGAAGGCCTCACGGTGTCCCTGCGCCTGGTGTCGAAGCTGCCCTCGGGCAAGGGCGCCAAGTAGCGGGCGGCATATGCCTTCGGCGGGCCTTTGAAATCAGGGCCCGCTGCTCGTTCTCTCCATAGCTCCCGGGCACCACCGCCGACCAGGCACCGCACGGAAGCCCTGTTTTTTCTGACTCACACACAACTGAAAGGTAAGCATCATGGCTGCAGACATGTTTTTGAAGCTCGAAGGCGTCGACGGCGAATCCAAGGACGATTCGCACAAGAAGGAAATCGACGTTCTCGCCTGGAGCTGGGGTGCCGCCCAGTCCGGCACCGGCCACGTGGGCGGCGGCTCGGGCGCGGGCAAGGTGAACGTGCAGGACCTCTCGGTCACCAAGTATGTCGACTCCGCCTCGCACCTGCTGCTGCTCGACTGCTGCAACGGCCAGCACATCAAGAAGGGCACGCTGGTGGTCCGCAAGGCCGGCGCCACGCCGCTCGAATACATCAAGCTCACGATGGAGGACATCATCGTCAGCAACGTCCACACCGGCGGCAGCGGCGGCGAAGACCGCCTGACCGAAACCATCACGCTGAACTTCTCGAAGTTCAAGTACGAGTACACGCCGCAGAAGTCCGACGGTTCCGGCGACGGCACCAAGGAAACCGGCTGGGACATCGCGGCCAACAAGAAGGTCTGACGCGCCTCTCCGGCTGCCGCTCGCGGTCGGAGGCCGTTTCAACCTTCGAGCCGGAGACACGCGATGGCAACACTCAACGCCAAGGCCCTTCAGTGGGCCAGCGCACAGGCCGGAAAGCAGATCGGCGCGGGCGAATGCTGGGACCTGGCCAACCAGGCCCTGCTCCAGGCCGGCGCCGGCACCTCGTCGGACTTCGGCCCGACTGGCGACGACGACGACTACATCTGGGGCAGCGAAGTCGCGCTCAAGGATGCGCTTCCAGGCGACGTCCTGCAGTACCGCAACTACGAGATGACGACGACCACCACGACCGACGTCACCTTTGCCGATGGCTCGGGCTGGACCGACAGCCCCTACGTGACGGTCGGCCACCCGCACCACACCTCGATCCTTTCCAAGAATCCCGGCACCGGCGCCGTCACGGTGCTGGAGCAGAACCACAAGGGCAACAAGGAAGCCGTGCGCTCGAGCACGATCCGCTGGAAGGGCTCGTCCACCCAGACCACCACGACCAAGCAGATGAAGCGCCAGGACAACGACAAGATGGCATCGGCCGTCGTGGTGGTCACGGTGGACGTGACGGTGAGCGGCACGCTCAAGGCCTACCGGCCGAAGAAGCCTTGAGGCCTGCGAACGAACAGGAGTTCAAGCATGAGCAGCAAGTGGAACAACGATGACTACCACCCCTATGCGGATGAGTACTACCCGCTGAGCAAGCACTACGGCGGCCCGGGGGCTGCCGGCCTGATGAAGAAGACCGGCATCAGGGGACTGATCGTCCACATCACGGACGGCAACAGCCTGCTCAGCTCGCTCAAGACGACCTGGGAAAACCGGGCGGCCTCGGCCCACTTCGCGGTGGACAAGGGCGGCACGATCGCGCAGTACATTCCGCTGTCGCAGCGCTCGTGGGCCGTCGATGGCTGGAAGGTGGACAACCTCTGGTACAGCGTGGAGAACGTCGCCGTGCACGGCGAAACCCTCACCAACATGCAGATCCGCATGTGCGGCTACCTGCTGGCCTGGCTCAATGGGGAATACGGGGTTCCGCTGAAGCTGGCGGACACGCCGGACGACAGCGGCCTCTCCTACCACGCAATGTTCACCAAGTCGAAGCCCTGCCCCGGCAAGCCGGTCATCGCGCAGCTGCAGGACATCGTGGACGCCGCCGCCGGATTGAGCGGCTAGGGGCGCTGGTTCGTCAGTCCAGCGGTTTGCCGGGCGCCGCCGAAGGTTCTTCGATCGAAGCCGGCCTCGTCTCTTCCTCGGCCGCCGGCATCAGGCGCGTGGCGTCGTCGACGTCATCGGGAATCACCCACAGCGTGAGCGCCGTGTAGTTGTCGTACCCCGGCTTGGCATGCGCCTTGATCTGCGCGTCGAGCTGCTCGGTCCACTGGCTGGGCGTGCGCGAAGCGTGCAGCGTGTCGACCAGGCGTTCGTCGCCCAGCGGCTCCCACACGCCGTCGCTGCACAGCAGCAGCACGTCGCCCGGCATCAGGCGCATGCGGTCGGACACGGTGATGTCGGGAGCTTCCTCCACCGAGCCGAGCGCCGAGAGCAGCATGTTGCGCTGCGGATGCAGGCGCGCGCCTTCCTCGTCGAGCATGCCGCCCGCCACCATCTGCTGCACCAGGCTGTGATCGGTGGTGCGTGCCACGATGGCGCCGCCGCGGAACAGGTAGGCGCGGCTGTCGCCGCTGTGCACCCAGGCCAGCGCCTGGCTCTCCAGGTCGATGGCCGCAAAGACGATGGTCGAGCGCATGCCGGCGAGCGTTCCGCCTTCGGCCTGGCGCGCCACCACGTCGCGGTTGGCCTGTTCGACCAGCGTACGCAATGTGAATTCGTCCAGCCCCGGCGCCGCCGAGAAGCCGCCCAGCACGCTGCTGCGCGCCGTCGCCGCCGCCACGTCGCCGCCGCCATGGCCGCCCGCGCCGTCGGCCACCAGGCAGGCGACGTAGCGCTCGTCGTGCCAGTGGCCATGGACGTCCTCGTTGTAGTTACGGCCGCCCTGTCGGGACAGCGTGACGATTTCGATTTCCAAGCGGGGTGCCTCGCGTTTGCTGCTGCTGATGCTGTTGTACTTGTGCCTGAGGGAGCGCTCTTCAGGTGTCCGACTTGAGGCGCGCCATCTGCTCTTCGTAGGCCTCGAGGAAGGCCTTGCCGAAGAGGTTGTGGAAGTCGTCTTCCGCCTCGCTCGCGATGCCGCCGTAGAGCGCGACGAACTGGTCCCAGAGCTTGGCCTTGCGGTTGGCGCTGAAGAGTGCGTCGAGCGCCGACTTCGCGCTGATCTTCTTTTCGAGCTCTTCGGGCTCGAAGCGCGCAATGACATGGGCCAGCGCCGCGCGCATGCCCACCATCACGCCGAACTGATGGGCGCGCAGATCGTTGAAGGCATCGCGCATCGCGGCCTCCGGGGGCATGAAGCCGCGCACGCCGGGCCCGAGCAGGTGCGCAAGCGCCACCTCCACCGTAGGCGAGAACTTGAGCGGGTTGTTCGCCTGCGACGCGATCATGGTGACCTCGGCGCGCACCTCGCGCTTGAACTCCTGGCGCGTGAGCAGCAGCTGCAGCGTGCCCTCGGTGGCGCTGCGAAGAATCGATCCGATGCGCTCCATGAGGCCGGGCGTGAGCATCTCGGGCGCCTGGTGCGTGCTGGCGAGGCCGCGCAGGAAAGCGGCGAGCAGCTCGTCGTCGGAGGCGGTGCGCGGGGCCGCGGCGGGCGCCCGCTGGACGGGCGGCGGCGGCGGTGGTGGTGGCGGCGGCAGCGGCTCGAACGGCCGGCTGGCGACCTCGGGGCCGCTGATGCGTATCGGCTGGCCCGTGATGTCGTCGAACTGCGGCAGCGCTTCCGCGGGCGCGGCGGCCGGAACCGGCGTGATCGCCTTCGGCGGCGTGAAGCCGAACTGGTCGATCGGCAGGTGGTCGGAGCGCGGTGCCGGCGTGGGCGGCGCCGCGCTCTGCAATGCGGCCAGCGGATCGGCGGAAGAAGCCGTGTTCGGCTGCAGCAGCGGATCGGCCAGCGGCGACAGCGCGAGCGGATCGCCGCCAATGCCGCCGCCACCGCCCATGCCGCCGAAGAGTTCGTCGATGCCGGCCGCCCTGCCGTGCGCTGGCGACGCGCCGAGGTCGGAGAAATCGTCGAGCGCACCGAGGCCTGCGGCCGGCGCAGACGACGGCGTGGGCCCGAGCAGGTTGGCGAAGGGATCGACCTGCGCGGCCTGCGCGTTGCGCGAGCCGCTTTCCATCGGGTCGGGAAAGAGCAGCGGATCCGCGCTCGCGGGCGCGGGGGCCCTGGCACGGGATGCGCCGGCCGCGGCAGGCGCGGCTGCCGCGGCGGGCGATCCGAGCCCCGCAAGCAGGTCGGCAAAGGGATCGTCGCTGGTGCTGGCCGGGGGGGCTGCGCCGAGCGGTGCCGACATCACGGTGTTGGGAATGGCCAATGCCGGCGGCGCTGCCGCGCTCACGCGCACGCTGAGCTCGAAGCTGCCCACGACCAGCCGCGCGCCATCGGTGAGCGGCGCCTCCTTGCCCGAGCCCAGCGACACGCCGTTGCATTGCATCGGATTGCTGCCGCGGTCGATGACGAAGTACTGGCCATCGCGGCACAGCACCTGCGCATGCACACGCGAGACCGTGCGGTCCGGGTCGACGAGCACCAGCGTGTTGGTGTCGGCGCGTCCGATGGTGCCCCCGTTGGGCCCGAAATCGGCGGCGATGGGCTGCCCCGCCGGAGCGCCTTGCCGGGTGATGACAGCGATATGGATCATGAAACGGCCCCCGAGGCTCTAGGCCCTTCTATGCCCGAACACAGCCCGCGCATGCACGGGCGAAAAAACTCAGAAGGAGTATTCATTCCGTGGGGCGGGTTGGCAATCTCGCCTTAAGAGGTATGCCATTGCAGCCAGGCGGCGACGGCTGTGAAGATGAGGGCGATGAGGAGCCAGGTGCGGGTGGCGGGGTCGGGGCGCCGCGGCGCATGCCGCGCCCATCGTGCAGCGGCCGCAACCAGGAAGGCGACGGCCAGCGCACCGAGGATGTGCCGGGTCTGCACGTCTTCAGGCCGCCAGGGCGTCGAGCCAGCGCTGTTGCCGCCAGGCTGGCGCGGCGGTGGGAAACAACGGTGAGCCGGGCTGCAGCAGGCACAGGTGCAGCGCGGCCGCCGCGCGCTCGCGCTGGCTGCCCTCGCGCAGCACGCGGATGCAGTTCGCCCGGCTGGGCGGCTCGCCCATGAAGAAATGCTGACCAGCGGGAAACCGATGGCCATTGGCCTGCCACCAGACGCCGATCTTCCCGGGATCGGGCCAGGGAAGACTGTCGTCCTCGTCCATGGACACGTCGTGGTTGTTGGGGTCGTCGTCGGGACCGGACGCCAAGGCATCGGGCGGGTCGCATTCGAGATCGAGAAAAGCCAGATCGAGTCCGGTGATGAGACTGAACGATTCGCCCGCAAGCCGGGCCAGCCCGGGGTCGTGCATCTGCTCGATGAGCCATGCGATGCCATGCGGATCGCCAAGGTGACCGGCGCCGCGGACCAGCGTCCGAGCATGCGCGCGGTCGTTCGCGAACCCTGCGAGTAAGGCAAAGCCCCGGTCCGGGGCGACGGCCTTCAGCACCAGCGCGAGTGCCTCGTGGCTGTGCAGCCCGCCTACGGTCGCGATTGATTCGAGCACGGCCATCGATGCGCCCCGATCGCCGGTCAGCAAGGCCGCGCGCGCGGCCTCGAACGCACAGACGCTGTCCGCGTCGCCCATGGATGCCATGCAGGCGGCGCGCAGGTCCGTGCGACCGCGCCGGCCCGCTGTGCGCAGCGCGCGTTGCCGCAAGCCTGCGTCTGCGTCGGCCAGCGCTTCGATGAGCGTGCCGCCGGGGTCCACGCCATGATGGTCGCAGGCCACCAGCCCCACCTCGCGCCACCAGGGGTCGTGCGCGTCGAGCAGCGGCTGCACCAGTCCGCGCAGCGCTGCCGCTTCGACCCAGCCGAAAGCTGACAGGAGGCCGACCCGCCCGTCGGGCAATGCGCCAGCCGCTGCCAGCAGCCTGGAGAGCCGGCCGGTGTCGCGGTCTTCGATGGCACGCACCGTCACAACGAAGAACTCGGCCGCGCCCGCACTCTCCAGCGTCTGCAGCGACAAGGCCGCGCCCCAAGCACCTGCGACGCCGATGCCATCGAGGTGCGCCGTAATGCGCTCGTCGAGCCGCGCGAGACGATGCAGCCTCACATGCGGCGCACGCACCAGCACCGAGCGCACCCGCCTCAGTTGAACGGCCTCGTCGACATGCTGCTGCACCACCAGCTGCACCGGAGCTCGGCCTGACTGCATGGCGGCGGGATGCTCGGCAACAGGCATGAACGCAAGCCTCCGCTCAGAGCATGACCTGCCAACGGCCACCGGCGATCAGTCCCACGCTGCGCCCGGCCAGGGACCAAACGCCGTCGGGGCCGGAGCGCAGCACGACGAACTCGTTCTTCTGCCGCTTTGCGATGGCCAGCGGCCGAAGCGACGCGCCGTCGTAGGTGTCGATGCCATTTACATGCGCGAGGTAAAGGGCGTCGCCTTCCGCGGCAATGCCCCAGTAGTCCCGTTCCATATCGTCCGTTGCCACGGCTTGCCACTGGTCGGCGGCGCCGATCAGCAGCGTGTCGTTGTCGCCGCCAATTGCAAAGCGGCCATCGGGCAGGCGGCACACGGTATTCAGGCTCGAGTTCCCGGGCAAATCCAGCTTGTGCCAGGCCCTGCCGTCGAAACGCGCACCGTAGCCGTCCGAGGTGACGACCATGAAGTCTGACGCGGAGGTCCCCGCAAGATCTTCGATGGTCACGTCCTCGCCCTCGACTGTCAGTTGCGGCAGTGCCGCGAACCGCCCGTGCGCAAAAAGGTAGACCTGCCCCACCGAACCCGCGCAGACGACGTCCTCGCCCAACAGCCGCAATCGCCGCAGGGGGCCGAGGTCTTGCACGGCAGGATTGGAAAAGCGCTGGAGCGATGGGGCCAGGGCCGCATCGGAGGTTCCGCCGAGCCAGTCGAAACGGATCACCGTGCCGTTCTCGCCCAGCGCATAGCCGGTGCCACCCGCCGTGGCATCGATGGACACGAGCTCGTCGCCACCAAAGGAGAACGCCGCCAGGGCGCCGTCGCGCACGACCAGCACGCGGTTGTCGGGGTTGTCGTAGTCATCGCCAACGGTGCAGCCCAGCAGCACCACGCCGGGCGCCGGGTTGGCGCCTTCCTGGATGTAGTCCAGGCGCTTGAGCACCTTCGGAAACGGATTCATGGAAGGGTCCTTTCAGGCATGCTGCCTGGATCGCGGCAGCGGGTCGTTGGTCTTTACCGTGAGCTTCATGCGGCTGTGTCCGAGCGCCAGCTGCCGCGCCATGCATTTTTCGTCGCAGCCCTTGGAATCACCCGAATTGATCTTTCCCTGGGCCGACTTGGCCGCGGTCTTGATGCCTTCCTTCAGGGTGTATTTCTTGCCCTTGTTGGCCGGGTCCTTGAACCACTTGTTCTTCTCGACCGTGTAGTTGCAGCCTACCTTGCCGTGCTCGGTGTGCTTGGCGTGCGATGTGCCCTTCAGACAGACGCAGGGCGCCTTGTTCGACACGTAGTTGGTGGTGGGGTCCGGCTTACCGCGGCCTGCGTGGGCTACGAACTCCTTGGAGGGCAGCGGATGATGCGGCGTCATCTGCTTGGAGGTGCTCGGCGCGTTGCAGCAGGTGTTGGGCGAGTACGGCGCCAGCATGCATTTGCGTGCCTTGCAGCAGTCGCGCCCATAGTCGTTGGCACCCGCGCAATTGTCCTGGATGTCCTTGGCCATGCCCTTGCACGGATGGCCCTTGACATTCATCGCGATCGCATCCTGGTAAGGCCACGGAACGGCCTCGTTGGCCGTGCTGCCGTGGTTGTGGGTGGTCAGGTCGAGGTTGCGCACGACGTTCTCGCCTTCGATCTTCACGTCCATCGACCAGGCATTGAAGTAGACCTTGCCGGTGATCTTGCTGTTGATGATGCCCTTCTTGGGTGCACAGCCCGCCTCGTCGCCGGTGCTTTTCTTGAAGTAGCTCTTGTTCTTCAGCATCACTTCCTTGCCCGATATCTTCACGCTCGTGGAGCCGTTGGTGGAGTCCGATGCGAGTCCGGTGTTCGGGTAGGGTATCGGCACGCCCGGGGGCGTGGCGGGCGTCTGCGGCGGCGTGAAGCAGACGTCAGGAAAGGCGCAGATCGACTTTCCCGCCGCCGCCTTGCACGACACCTCCATGTTGTTGGCGTAAACCTCGTTGCTCAAGTCGTCTCCTCCTCGGCCGGCACGTGCGGTCGACAAAGCACGGCGGCGAAACGGTACGAGGCATCGTCCGATCCATGAACCAGCACGCGCGGCCCGCACGCATAGCCTTTGCGCATCGCAGTCCAGGCCGCGGCGATCGTGGCCACGCCGGCCAGCGCACCCGCCTCGCCGATACCCTCGGCCGGGTGCCACAGGTCGAGCGTTCGCACGTGGCCCCGCAGCGCGCGTGCGCGGGCCAACGCGGCCTCCTTGAAGAAGTACTGCTCGCCGGAGATATCGGCCACGATGAAGTCGATGTCGTCCGCCAGCAGGCCTGCCTCCCGCATGGCATGGGCGATGGCCGCGGTCAGGCCGTCGCCACGCAGCGGCGTGCCGCTCAGCACGGGCGCCGGCTCAATCCCGACGCCGATGCCCGTGCAGCGCAGCGCGTCGTCGACCTGCGCTGCGGTGATCAATAGCGCGCCCGCTCCTTCGCCCGGCATGAAACCGTTGGAGTTGTCCTCCCGCAGCACCCGGTCCAGGTCCACGTAGTGCTTGAGCGCCGGCCAGGAGAGCAACCCGTCGGCCGCAACGATCAGCACCCGGTCGCAGCCATGCTCGACGATGAGACGCCGCGCCCGCTCCAGCGCCGCCAGAGCCGCCACGCGGCCCAGCGGAAAGATCGCCGAATGCTGCTCGTCCACGCGCATGCCGAGTCCGGTGCGCAGCCCATCGAAGAACGCATCGTCCAGGTCCGCCAGGCGCCCGGGGCGCTGCTGCTCCGCCGTGCAAAGCAGGACGGGAAGCTCGCCGCCCATCGCCGTCTCGCGGATGCCTGCGAGGCACTCGTCGGTGGCCAGCAGTGCCATCTGCACGAGTTTGGAGACGCCCACCCAAGGCGCACCGAGCTCGACCTGGTGTGCATTGATCCATTGCCCGTCTCGCCCGCGAAACCGGGTGAGCGAGGGGTTGGTGACGCTCGCGCGCAGGGCGGCGCAAGTCGACGCGGCATCGCGGCCCAGGCTCGTGACGAGCCCGACGCTGGCCACAGCCACTCCGTTCATTCGAAGGCCTCCATGTCCGCATCCGCGTCCGCCGGCGCACTGACGACCCGGATGGGGAACGCCATCTCGTCGCGCGCCTGCCACCAGTCCTCGCCCTTGCGGCCGACCAGTACCTGCGACACCTCGAACATGTTGTCGCGTAACGGTCGTGCAACGCGCCATTGCATCGTGAAGCGCTCCTGGTCGGGCTCGAAGACGATCGTGTCCAGCCGGGCGACCAGATCCTCGCGTTTTGCGTTGTTCTTCGGAAAGACATGGATGGGCGCCTCGAATAACGGCAGCACGAAGTGGCGCAACCCATCGGGCGTGAGGTTCTCCAGCCGCACTTGGAGGCCTGTTTCGGGAATCGGTATCTGCTGATCGAGCGGCGCCGCCTGGTAGTAGCGATCGTCGAAATCCGCCGGCGGAAATGGAAACCCGGTGTCCAGCCACGCCTGGTCGTACGTGCCGGCATGGCAGGCGCGCTGCGGCCAGCCGCGCGCGACCGGCCCGAAGGCCATTGGGCGGAAATTCCCATCGGGCGTGTCCACCAACACGCCCGACTCCTCTGTATGGGGCAACGGCGTGCCGTCGATCCACGATGCCTTCAACCGCCTGCGATAACCTCGTCCCACCGGGTTGACCGCGTAAGCGCTGTGCTCGGCAGGATCGTCGGAGGCATCGTCGACGCCGCCGAATGCACATCCGTAGTGCAGGCCCATCGTCTCGAACGGCAGGGGCAGGCTGGCGCGAACCGCGCCGAGACCGGCCTCCCAGACGCGATGGCCGACCACGTCAAAGCTCTTGTGCAACGGCCCGACGTGCAAGCCGACGCCCGCGCGCGTGACCGGCCGGCCGCCGGGAGCGTAGGCGCGGCCAGCGAGCAGCACATCGCAATGGGGCTTGCGCGGCGCGAAGTCGGCTTCGTGCAGCGGGGCGCTAAATCCGGGCGCGCCCATGAAGGTGTCGGCCATGAGCAGCGGCACCTGCTCGTCGTGCAGGCGCACGGCTTCTCCGGGCAGGGGCAGCACGAAGGTGCCCTTGATCACGACGACCAGCAGTTCCCTGCCGCTGGGCTCCACGCCCATCGTGTAGCCGGTCACCATGCGGGTGGCATTGATCAGTTCCATTGCGTCGCGCTTTCTCAGTTCAGCTGGACCGACCCGCCCTTGATGCGATTGACCCCGCTCGAGACGCTGGCGACATACGCGCCCCGGATCAGGATCTTGCCGGCCTTGGTGAGCGTGATGCTCGCCTTGCCGCAGCGCAAGACCAGTTGCTCGCGGGCGCCGACGACCATGCGTCGGCCGTCCTGCTCGATTTGGACCTCGCCCGGCGCTTGCGCCAATGGCCAGCCTTGCACCGGCTGGAGCACGCCGGTCACGATGGGCTGTGCCGCATCGCCCGCCTCGAAGACCAGCATCACCTGCTGTCCGATGTGCACGCCGTGCAGGTCCACTGCCGTGCGTGCACGCATGGCCATGCCGCACGGCTGGCCGGGGAACAGCACAAGGGGCGTCTGTCCCTCGTCCACCAACGCAACCAGCTCCCCCACCACCACGGCCGGCAGGCCGGGCGGCGGCGAGGGCTCCGGCCGCGCGGCCAGCAGCTCGTCAATTGACTCTCGTTTGCTCATCGTGTCCTCGCTTTTGGCAATCAGTTCTGCAAAATCTTCGAGCCTTTCATCACGATGTCGCCGCTCGCCTTCGCGTTGATCTTTCCCGAGGCGTCGATCGTGATGTCCTTGCCCTTGATGACGATGGTCCCGTCCTTCTTCATCGTGATGCTCGCGCTGCCCGTCGTGATCGAGATGGAGTCGCCCGCGCTGATGACCAGGTTCTTGCCGACCGTGAGCGAGTCGTCCTTCCCGACGCTGGTCGTGCGGCCTGCGCCCACGATGCGCGATTCGTCGGCGCCCACATTGGTGGAGAGATTCGCCCCCACATCCACCGACCGATCGGCCCCGATGCTGCTCGACTGGTTCGCCCCCACATTGATCGTCTGGCTGGCTCCCACGGTCACCGCCTGCATCGCCCCCACCGTGATCTCCTGCGCCGCGCCCACCGTGATGGTCTCGTTGATCCCCACCGAATGCGTGCGCTGCAGCGCCACGGTCGCCGTCTCGCTCGCGCCCACGGTGATGCTGCGGTTCTGCCCGATGGAGATGGTCTCGTTCTGATCCACCGTCTCCGTCCGGTTCTGATGAATCGTGATGGTCTCGTTCTTGTCTACCGTTTCGGTGCGCTGGCCGTGCACGCTGATGGTCTCGTTGTTGTCCACTGTCTCGGTGCGGTCGTGCTTGACGTGCGTGGTCTCGTCGTGGTCGATGGTCTTGGTGCGGTCATGGCCGACCCAGTGGGTTTCGTCGTTCTCGACCTCGATGTCCTGGTTCTTCTCGGCATGCAGGTACACCTGCTCGGAGCCCTTCTTGTCCTCGAAGCGGAATTCGTTGCAGTTCGAGGCGCTGCCCTTGGGCGTGGAGCGCGTGCGAAAGCCGCTCTGCGTGTGCGAGCCGAACGGGATCGGCTGGTCGTCGTTGTAGACGCGGCCCACGATGATCGGCCGGTCGGGGTCGCCGTTCAGGAAGTCGACGATCACCTCCTGCCCGATGCGCGGAATGAAATACCCGCCCCAGCCCTTGCCCGCCCACGGCTGCGACACGCGCACCCAGCAGGTGGACTTCTCGTCGCTCTTGTCGTAGCGGTCCCAGTGGAAGTGCACCTTCACGCGGCCGAAGTCGTCGGCGTGGATCTCCTCGCCGGCCGGCCCCACAACGATGGCCGACTGCGGCCCCGGCATCACCACGCGCGGCGTGAGCCGCGGCGGACGGAACGGCACGTCGACAGGAATCGCGGTGATCAGGAAGGCGCTGGTGCCCTGCGGGTCGGTGCGCAGCGCGGGGGCGTCGGCGATCAGCACCTCGAGCGCGGGCCGCGCCTGGGCGTTCACGGCGTCGTCGTCGAGCGCCTCGCGCAGCGCCTGCTCGATGGGCATGCGCGGCGTGCTGTGCGCAATGCTCTCGTAGCCGGGGTGGCTCGCAACGAAAGTGCAGGCCGCGATGATGTAGTCGCCATCGCGCGTGCCGTCGGGGTCGCCCTCGAAGGTGAAGCTGCGGCCGGCGGCCACGTCGGGCCAGGTGGTGAGCGCCCAGTGGCGCTGGCGGCGCGCCACGATCTCTTCGCCGCGCAGCTTGCCCTTGTCGTCCGCGTCGCCGCCCGAGAAGTAGCCGCCCGCGAACTCGAAGGCCTCGAACTCGGCCAGTTCGTGCTTGTCGGGCGTGCCGCCCGCGGCTTCGAGCTTCTTCTTGATCGACTTGAAGTTGCTGTCTTGCGAGGCGTAGGTGCCGGTGTCGAACTGCCGCGCGCTCACCCAGCGCGAGATCTCGTTGTGGCGCGCCTCGGTGGTGTCGGTGGCCATGTGGCGCAGGGTGCCCTCCACGGGCAGCTTGTCGTGCGCGATGTCGCTCGCATCCGACAGGTGCATGGTGCCGGGCGCGTCATGCGCGTCGAACCAGTAGTAGATGCCTTCGTCTTCCAACAACCGCGACAGGAACTGGTAGTCGCTCTCCTGGTGCTGAACGCAATAGCGCCGCGGGTTGTGCGTGCCGATCACGTTGCTGGTCTTCGTTTTCTTGAAGCGCTTGATGGGGCTGTCCTCGAACACCGCGTCGAGTACCTCGAGCACTTTCTTGTCCTGCAGGATGCGCGAGTTGATGCGTTTGGTGAGCAGCCAGAACCACGAGCGCAAGCCGATGCGGTATTCGAAATGCCGGCCCACGTGGCCTGTGCGCTCGAAGCGCACCGCGTGGCCCTGGCAGTGGCGCTCGTGCACGCCGCCGTCCTTGTCCTGGAACTCGATGACCACGTCGAACGCGCGGCCCAGGATGTCCTTGGCCTCGAGCGCGCGGTTCTTCGAGAGCACGGTGAGCTCATAGGTCGACGGGCGTGCGAGCGCTTCGTGGCCGACGATGCGCCAGAACATCAGCTCGCCGTTGGCGGGCGAATCGCTTTCGATACGGAACTCGTGATCAGCCATGCAGGCCCCTCTCCCCTTTCTCTGCGCCCACGCGCCCTGTGTTGTCCTACGGTGCCAGCAACAGCACGAGCGGCTGGCTCGGTACCGTGCGCACGCCCGGGCAATTGGTGCTGTTCTGCAGCGAGACGCTGGTGAGCCGCGTCGCAGGCATGCCGTTCCAGAGAACGGTGAAGGCGCCCGTCAGGTGCCGGCTCGGCCCCATGACGGTCCCCGAGGCCACGCCCAGCAGCACGCCCGAGTTGTCGCCGTTGGTCATCGGGATGGTGGTGCCCAGGTTGTGGGCCGGTCCGCCCATGATCAGGAGCGTGGGGCAGTTCGGTATGGCCATCGGACCCATCGCGATGTTCGGGTACGGCACGGGCACAGGCGAAGGCGCGGCGGGCGTGATGCACACGTCCGGAAAGCCCATGTCTGTTCCCATCAACTGGCAATTGGCAAACATATCGCGCTCCTGGTCCGGTGTGGGTCGCTTTCAGCCGAAATGGATCTGCGCGCCCCGCGCCTTGATGAGTTCGCGGCCGTTGATCAGCGCATGCTCGCCCTCGAACCGCATCAGTTGCTGGGCCTCGACCTCGACGTGCGTCGCGCTCACCCGGTCGATTCCTTCGGTGGTGCGCAGATAGCTCTTGCTGAAATGCTGCACGCGGTCGAGCACCGACGACAGCACTGAGCCGACGATCTTGAGGGTCGAGCTGACCACGCGAAGCTGCCGCCCGACGACATCGCCCGTATCGACCGCCACGGCGGCGTTGCCGGTGGACAGCTCGAAGTCGTCGGACCTGATGCCGATGCGTGCCGCGTCCAGCACCAGCGTGCCGCCCGCAGCGGCAATGCGCATGTCCCCAGCGCAATTCACAACATTGGGAACGCCTTCTTCGCGCTGCAGGATCGACATGATCCACACTTCGTTGGGCGCCACGCGCAGGCAGGCGACGCTGTCGCCCGAGGCCGGTGCCAGCAGGCAGCTCGCGGCACGCGAAGCCTTGAGTTTCTGTTCGCCGCTCAACACCATCAACCCGCCGCGCGGCGTCATGTGAAGCACGCCCACGCACCATTCGCAGCCGATGGCGGGCGCGGTCTTGCAGGTGCGGCTGCGCCCCGCGGGGGAGTTCTGCACTGTGGGGTTCATGGCGAAGTTCCTGGATTGCGAATGGATGAATGAGTGAGACGGTGCGCGCTACGCAACCTGCGGCTGCCAGCGCTCCGACTCGGCAAGCTCGGGGTCGGTCTCAAGCGCACGTGCGCGACCGGGCATCCGGGCTGCGTCGGTGCGTGTGCCGTGGAGCACGGTGCGCTGCATCGTGGCGCCGCGCATGTCGGCGCGGGTCAGGTCGGCGTGGCGAAAGTCCGCATAGGTCAGCTCCGCGCCGGTGAACCTGGCGCCGGCCAGTTTTGCGTTCGCGAAATGCGCCTGGTACAGGTCGCAGCCATCGAACACTGCCCCCTCCAGCATCGCACCAGTGAACAGGGCTTGCCGCATGCGCGCCCCCGAAAAATCGACGTTCTTTCCGGCCGCCTCGCAGAAGATGGACGAAGGCGCCACCACCTTCGCAAAGCAGGTGCCCTCGATTTGGGTCGACTGGAAGTTGCATTGCTGCAGGATCGCGCCCGTGAAGTCCGCGCCGGCGAGGTTGGTCGATGAAAACTGGCAGCCGTTCAAGTCAAGCCCCGCGAACGACATGCCGGCCAGCGAAGTCTTGAAGAACACATTGCGCTCCATGCGCGCGCCCGCCCATGTGGCATGCGATACGTCGCATTCGTTCATGGTCGTGTATTGCCAGCTGGTGCCATCCGCGCAAACGTCGAGCAGCACCGATTGGCTGATCACCGCCGCATCGAGTTGCGCGCCGCGCAGGTTGGCATGGTCCAGCCGGCACCTGGTGACGACGGCCATCGACAGCGCCGCATCGGCCAACTGGGCGTGCATCAGGTCACTTTCGGTGAAAACGGCGGTGTGCAGATTGGCACCGCGCATGTCCACGTGATCGAGCTTGCAGCGGTTGAAGACGGTCTTGCGCATGTTGGCGCCGGCGAGGATGGCGCCGCTCAGGTCGCACTGGTCGAACACCGCTTCGCGCAGGTTGGCGCCTCGAAAATCCACCTGCGAAAAATTGACCGACGAGAACGTGCCGCCGCCCAGCGGCAACCGCGCGTAGTGCCCCTTGCTCAGGTCCATGCCTTCCAGCGTTTCGCCGAGGCTGACTGCCAATTCGAGAAGAATGGGCGTCATGGGGCGGCCTGCTGTTCGGGGGTGAGGCGCGGCCAGGTGCGCGCCCGCTTGAGCAGCGCACCTTCGAACTGCGTGGAGCCGTCGAGCCGCACGCGGCTCAGGTCGGCGCCGAAGAGGTTGCTGCGGCGCAGATCGGCACCACGCAGGTCGGCCTTCTGCATCACCGCATCGCTGAAGTTGACGCCCGACAGCAGGGCATTGGCGCAGCGCGCCTTCCGCATCAACACGCCTTTGGCGCTGGACAGCCGCATGTCGACCTCGTCCATGCGGGCATCGCAGAGGTTGGCGCCGTCCAGCGTGGCGCGGAACAGTTTCGCGCCACGCATGTCGGACGCGCCGAAATTGAATGTCCGCAGATTGGCGCCGCTCAGGTCGGCCCCGGTCAGGCTGGAGTCCTTGACCGCAACGGTGCCAGCGCACTGGGCCATCTTCAGGTTCGCACCGTCGAGCCTGCAGGTGGCAAAGGTGGCGAGTTCGATCTTCGCGGCCTGCATGTCCACGCCCGACAGGTCCGACTCCAGGAAATTGCAGGCCGACAGGTCGGCGCCGGGAAAGCGCATGCCCTTCAGGTCGACCTTGTAGAAGGTCTGGCCGGCGAGCTGGGCACCCTCCCAGTCCGCCCGGCCCCAGGTGGTTTCGAGCAGGTTGGTCTTGGCGAAGATAGCGCGGCGCATCTGCGTTCCCGCGAATGCGCAGTGCATCAGCATGGCCTCGGAGAAGTCGGCACCGTCGAACACGCCGCCCGCAAGGCGGGCCTTGCCGAGGTTGGCCTTGCGGAATTTCGTGCCGATGGCAATCACGCCTTCCAGGTTCGCATGGGCCAGCACCGCGCCCGAGAAATCGGCGCCCGAGAGGTTGGCGTTGCACAGGTTCACGCTTTCGAGCCACGCGCCTTCGAAATTCGCTTCACGAAGATCGAGCCCCGACAGGTCGGCGCCCGTGAAGTCGATGCCCGCAAAGAAGCGGATGCCCAAAGGCACCGCGCGCGCCATTTCGCCGCGCAGCCGTGTCGCTTCGGCCGCCGGCATGGCGAACGCGGGCAACTGCACGTGGGCCATCTGCAGGTAGCCCTGGCGGTGGGTGTCTTCGAGCTGGTAGAGCTTGGGAAGCAAGGGCTCCAGGTCGACCTTGCGGGAGCCCATGGCGACGAGCGCGCGCATCTCCTCCAGATGGGCGCGCGCCCTATAGCGCGGGGGGCCCCGGTGTGCAAGCCTTGCGGACTCGGTCGCCTTCTGGGGAACCGCGTAGGCGCGCTCCAGCAGGGTGACGGCGTCTTCGATCGAGGCCCACTTCTGCGCCTCCATTTCCTTCATCTTCTGCTCGAGGTAGGGCGGCAATTCGTCGCCTTGCGGCACTTTCTCGCGCACCGGCATGCGGATGCCCAGCGCATCCGGATCCTTGCCCATGGCAATGGCTTTCTGGCGCGCGATCTCGACATCGAGTTGCGCGCGGCGGTACTGTGCTTCGCCCTGCAGTCCGGCCATCTCGAACGGCTTCTTGGCGTCTTCCACGTCCGGGTCGAACGTGCTCACGCCCTGGGGCAGCAGGTCGCTGTCGATGATCGAGTAGATCGGCCCCATCTTCGGGTCGGCGCGCTTGGCGGCGGCGTCCAGGTAGTGCTGGTCGGCGCGCACTTCTCCCATGCGCTCCACCGCGCCCATGAGGCTGATCACATCAGAGCCGTCGTCGGTGCCGACCTCGGCCAAGCCCTGGAAGATGGCGATGCAGCGCTCGGCATGCGGAAAGAACCACACCGTGGTCAGCCTGAGCGGCACCTCGCGGATCTTGGGCTCGGCGCCTTCCATCCTGTAGCCCACGAACACGCGTGCGCGCATGCCCGGCAGACACCCCTCGATGAATGGCTTGGTGGGGTGCATGTTCTCGAACGAAAACGCTTCGTTCCCTTCGAGTTGGCCATCGAGCCACTGGTCGGCAGGTGCGAGATTGAAGTGGCGCCAGTCGGTGTCCGGCGCGAAGCCGGGCGCGTGCTGCTTGAGGTAATCGGCATCGTAGGTGCCGCGATATTTCGCGCGTTGCGGATGCATCAGGTCGAGGGAGCCGAAACCCGCCGGCGCGATGGCCTGGTCGGGGCGCAGCAGCCGGTCGCTCGGCAACTCGATGTTGGGCAGCCACACCACGCCGTCCTTGGCTTGCCGGCCCCGGCCCACGCCGTTGAGCGGAAAATCGGCACCGCCGTAGGCCGCTGACCAGCCGAGAGGCAGGCTCTCGAACGGCTGCGGCGCCGTCGGCTTGCCGTCGTCCCAGTAGCGCTCGCCGAAGACGAGCAGCGTCTTTTCCTTGCCGGCAAAGCGCGCGCGCACCGCGCATGCGTTGGGCCGGTCCTTGGGCGGATGGGCCCTGCCATGCACCAGGAACTCGGGTGTGACCTTGGCCACGCCTTCGTCGATCAGCGGCTGCGTCATTTCCTTCGAAAGAAACGACCACATCGATTGTTCCGCCCACAGGCATCCACGCTCGCCCTGCGCAAAAGGCAGGTGCAGGTATGCGCTCACGCTGAGGCCGAAGCGTTTTCTGTATTCGATCGGCCGGGTGGAGAGGCCGAGCGCTTGGGGTTTGAGTACTTGCATGGTCCGTGCCTGAACGTCCTCAGGAACCGCCGTCCCTGCTGCCGCCATCGCCGCCACCTGCACCGCCGCCTCCGCCCTTGCCGCCGGGCCACTGCGACTGCTCGGTGCCTCCGTCGGCGCCACCCGCACCGCCCGCACCGCTGCTCGAGCTGGCATCGGTCGGACCGGGCGTTCCCGACATGTCGGGGTCGACGCCCGCATCGGCGCCGCTGCCTCCGGCGCCACCCGCGCCGCCGTTCCCCGCACCGCTGCCACCAGCCGCACCACCTGCACCGCCGGCGCCTTGTGCACCACCGGCGCCGCCCGGTGCGCTGCCACCCGCGGCACCGCCTGCGCCCCCGGGCGCGACACCCCCGGCACCACCCGCTCCTCCCGCACCACCTGCGCCGCCCTCCGTCGGCGGTGGCGGCTGCCAGGCTTGCGTGGGCTCGATCTGGTCCTCCGGCGGCGGCGGCGGCGCGGCGGAGCCATCCGCCGACTTCGACTGGTCGTCCGCCAGCTTTTCGCCATCGGTCTTGCCGGCAAGTCCTTCGCCGACCCCGTACAGCAACGCGCTGAGCGGATCCTGGAGGGCCCCCTGGGCTTCGTTGCCGCGGGTGCGGGTCGCACCGGCGAGCAAGCGCATCCGGCCGGCAAGGCCCGGCAGAAGCGCGGCATCCGCCTCCTTGGCGGCGGTTTCCAGCGCCTTGGCCGCATCGGCATACTGCTTGAGCGTTGCGGCAATGTCGGCGTTGGCCGAAGCCAAGCCGGCAAAGCCCGCGATCCAGCCGCCGGCCTCGGCCGCCGAAACTGCACCGGCGCCGACACCCGGCGTGAAAGTGTGCAGCGGCGACTGCTTCACGTCGCACGCCACCGCCTCGATCTCGGGCGCGGCACAGCTGACCAGCTTGACGCCCAGAGTGTTTTCCATGGCCACGCCGGCGAAGTTCGACATCGCGATGGCCAGTGCGTTCTCGATGCTCATGCCCATGAACGTCGAGCGCGCCATGCCCAGGTTGGCTTCGTTGTTGGCGCCGATGTAGCCGCTGGTGTTCGGCCCCAGGATGGTCGTGTTGGCGCCCACCGATGTCGCGTCGATGTTGCCCACTGCCATCATCTCGATGCCGGTGTTGCTCATCAGCTTGATCTTGTTGGCCATCAGGTGCAGTGGCCCGGTGGGCACCGTGATGTATTTCGAGCTCGCGCCGGTGACCATCCAGTCGATGTGCCCCGCCTCGAAGCTCATGGTCGCGGCCTTGTAGGTCACCTTGCCGCTCACGGTGATGGTCTGGTCGCCCACCACGGTGTGGTTCTCCCCGGCGTGGAAGGTCGATTTGCGCGCACCCGTCACGTCTTCGGTGCGCTTGCCGGTCACGGTGAGCGTGTCGTCGGTATCGATGAAGGTCTTGCGGCTGCCCACCACCTGGTTGTTCTGGTTACCCTTGACCGTGTTCTTCTGGTCGACCACCACCATGTTGGTGTCGTTGCGGGTCACGGTGCTCTTTCGGTCGCGGTCCACATGGTTCGACTGATCGCGCTTCACCGTGATCGACTGGTCCCGGTCCACCGTGGTCCCGTCGTCGCGCTCCACGCTGCGGCTCATGTCCAGCTCCGCATGGATGTTGATGTTCTCCTCGCCCTTCTTGTCCTCGAACATGATCTCGTTGTAGTTCGCGGGACCGCCGCCGGGCGTGGAGCGGGTCTTGAAGCCGCTCTGCGTGGGCGACTTGTAGGGAATGGGCTGGTCGTCGTTGTAGACGCGTCCCACGATGATTGGCCGATCGGGGTCGCCGTTCAGGAAGTCGACGATCACCTCCTGCCCGATGCGCGGAATGAAGTAGCCGCCCCATCCCTTGCCGCCCCAGGGCTGCGACACGCGCACCCAGCAGGTCGACTTCTCGTCGCTCTTGTCGTAGCGGTCCCAGTGGAAGTGCACCTTCACGCGGCCGTGGTCGTCCACGTGCAGCTCGTCGCCCGCGGGGCCGACCACGATGGCCGTCTGCGGACCGGGCATGGTCACGCGCGGCGTGAGGCGCGGCGGCCGGTAGGCCCGCTCCATCGGCATCGCGGTGATCAGGAACGCGCTGGTGCCAGGCTGCGACGCGTTGAGCATCGGCGTGCTGGCGATCAGGCCTTCGAGCACCTGCAGCGTGTCGGCGTTCACCGCGTCGTCGCGCAGCACGTCGGCCAGCGCCGTGTGCACGTCCTGCGAAACGGCCGTGCCGGCGCCGACGCTTTCATAGCCGGGATGGCTCGCCATGAAGGTGCAGGCCGCGATGACGTAGTCGCCGTTGCGCGTGCCATCGGGATCGCCCTCGAACTTGAAGCTGCGCCCCGCGGTCACGTCGGGCCAGGTGGTCAGCGCCCAGTGGCGGTCGCGGCGGGCGTTGAGCTCCTCGCCGCGCAGCTTGGTCCGGTTCTCGCCGTCATCGCCGTTGAAGTAGCCGCCCGGGAACTCGAACTCCTCGAAATCGGCCAGCTCGTGGTCGTCCTTTGCGTCGATGACGGCGCCCAGCTTTTTCTTGATCGCCTTGAAATCGCTGTCGCGCGAAGCCTGCTTGCCGGTATCGAACTGGCGCGAGCTCACCCAGCGCGAGATCTCGTTGTGCCGCGCCTCGCTCGCGTTGCTGGGCATGTAGCGCAGCGTGCCGTCCACCGGCAGCTTCTCGTGCGCCATGTCGCTGGCGTCCGACAGGTGCATGGTGCCCGGCGCGTCGTGCGAATCGAACCAGTAGTAGATGCCTTCGTCTTCCAGCAGGCGCGAGAGGAACTGGTAGTCGTTCTCCTGGTGCTGCACGCAGTAGCGCCGCGGCGTGTGGGTGCCGATGACATTGCCGGCCTTGGTCTTCTTGAAGCGCTTGATCGGGCTGTCTTCGAAGATCGCGTCGAGCACTTCGAGCACCTTCTTGTCCTGCAGGATGCGCGAGTTGGTGCGCTTGGTGAGCAGCCAGAACCACGAGCGCAGCGTGATGCGGTATTCGAAATGCCTTCCCACGTGCCCCGCGCGAACGAAGCGCACGGCGTGGCCCTGGCAATGCCGCTCATGCTTGGCGCCGTCCTTGTCCTGGAATTCGATGACCACATCGAACGCGCGGCCGAGAATGTCCTTGGCATCGAGCGCCTTGTTCTTCGACAGCACCGTGAGCTCATAGGCCGACGGGCGCGCAAGCGCCTCGTGGCCCACGATGCGCCAGAACATCAGGTCGTCCTTGGCGGGTGAATCTGTCTCGATGCGGAACTCGTGGTCGGCCATTTTTTTCTCTTGAGGGTGGAAGCAGCTCAGTCGAACGCGTAGGTGAAGTCGGCATCCTTCACGTCGAGCGCCACGCGGCGGATCTCGCCGCCCGAGGCCAGGCGCTGCAGGTACTCGACCGAAATGGTGGGCAGCACGGTGGTTGGTCAGGATCGCATCGATCACGCGCCCGCCGGACTCCGGGTCCTGGCAGCGCGCGACGACCTGCTCGACCACCGCCTCGCTGTACTCGAACGGCACGCCGTGGTTGGTCTCCACGCGCTTCTTGATGCGGCCCAGCTGCAGCCGCACGATCTTCTTCATCATGTCGGGCGACAGCGGGTAGTAGGGAATGGTGACGATGCGGCCCAGCAATGCGGGCGGGAACACCTTCATGAGCGGCGCCTTCAGCGCATCGGCCAGCGCGTTCGAATCGGGCAGCAGCTCGGGGTCGCGGCACATGCTCATCACCAGTTCGCTGCCGGCATTGGTGGTGAGCAGGATGATCGTGTTCTTGAAGTCGATCATGCGGCCCTCGCCGTCTTCCATCCAGCCCTTGTCGAACACCTGGAAGAAGATCTCGTGCACGTCGGGGTGGGCTTTTTCCACCTCGTCGAGCAGCACCACGCTGTAGGGCCGGCGGCGCACCGCTTCGGTCAGGATGCCGCCCTCGCCGTAGCCCACGTAGCCCGGCGGCGCCCCTTTGAGCGTGGAGACGGTGTGCGCCTCCTGGAACTCGCTCATGTTGATGGTGATGATGTTCTGCTCGCCGCCGTACAGCGCCTCGGCGAGTGCCAGCGCGGTCTCGGTCTTGCCCACGCCCGAGGTGCCGCAGAGCATGAACACGCCGATGGGCTTCTGCGGGTTGTCGAGCCGCGCGCGAGACGTTTGAATGCGGCGCGCGATCATCTCGAGGCCGTGCTTCTGGCCGATGACGCGCTGGTTCAGCGTGTCGGCGAGCTTGAGCACCGCCTCGACTTCGTTCTTGACCATGCGGCCGACGGGAATGCCGGTCCAGTCGGCCACCACCGAGGCCACGGCCTGCTCGTCGACCGAAGGCAGGATCAGCGGGCTCTCGCCCTGCACCGCGTGGATCTTCGCTTGCAGTTCATGCAGTTCGGCCAGCAGCGCGGTGCGGTCTTCGCTCCCTCCCCTACCGGGGGAGGGTTGGGGTGGGGGCACGTCGGCGTTCGCGTTGCCCTCGGCGGAAGCAGTGTCCACCGGCTTGCTCCCCGCACGCAATTTGCTGCGCAACTCCAGCAGCCGGTCGACCAGCCCCTTCTCTTCCTGCCAGCGCGCATTCAGCGCATCGAGCTGCACCTTCGATTCGGCCAGCAGCGCCGCCACCTGCGCGGCGCGCTTGGTCACGTCGATGCCGATGGCTTCCTCGCGGCCGATGATCTCCTGCTCGACCGTGAGGCCCTCGATGCGGCGCATGCAGTCTTCGACTTCGGGCGGCGTGGCGTGCTGCGACACGGCCACGCGCGCGCACGCCGTATCGAGCAGGCTCACGGCCTTGTCGGGCAGCTGGCGCGCGGGAATGTAGCGATGACTGAGCTTCACCGCGGCCTCGATGGCCTCGTCGAGCAGCTGCACGCGGTGGTGCTTTTCGAGCACGCTGGCCACGCCGCGCAGCATCAATATCGCCTTCACCTCGTCGGGCTCGGGCACCTGCACCACCTGGAAGCGCCTGGTCAGCGCCGGGTCTTTCTCGATGTACTTCTTGTACTCGGCCCAGGTGGTGGCGCCGATGGTGCGCAGGTTGCCGCGCGCCAATGCGGGCTTCAGCAGGTTGGCCGCATCGCCGGTGCCGGCCGCGCCGCCTGCGCCCACGAGCGTGTGGATCTCGTCGATGAAGAGAATGATGGGTGTGGGCGAGCTCTGCACCTCGTCGATCACCTGGCGCAGGCGCTGCTCGAACTCGCCCTTCATGCTCGCGCCGGCCTGCAAGAGGCCGATGTCGAGCGTGAGCAGCTTCACGTCCTTCAGCTGCGGCGGCACGTCGCCGCGCGCAAGGCGCTGCGCGAAGCCTTCCACCACGGCCGTCTTGCCGACGCCGGCCTCGCCCGTGAGCAGCGGATTGTTCTGGCGGCGGCGCATCAGGATGTCGACGATCTGGCGGATCTCCTCGTCGCGCCCGGTGATCGGGTCCATCTCGCCCTTCTTGGCCTTCTCGGTCAGGTCGACCGCGAACTTCTTGAGCGCATCACCCTTGCCCATGGCGGCCGGCGCCATGGCGCCCGAGTCTTCGCCCGGCGCGCCGCTCCCCATGCCGGTGCCGTCCTGCGCGCGCATCTGCGATTCGGGCGACGGGTCGCAGATTTTCACGAAGTTGTCGGCGAGGTCCTCGACCTTGATCTTCTCGAACTGCTTCGACAAACCGAACAGCGGATTGCGCAGGCTCTGCGTCTTGAGCATGCCCACCAGGATGTAGCCGGTGCGCACCTGCGCCTCGCCGAACTGCAGCGTGGCATAGGTCCAGGCGCGTTCGATGGCGTTCTCGATGTGCGGGGAGAAGTCGCTGATCGCGGTGGCGCCGCGCGGCAGGCGGTCGAGCGCGGCCGTCATGTCTTTCGCGATGACCGACACGTCGAGCCCGTAGTGCTGGACCACGCGGTGCAGGTCGGAGTCCTGTGCCTGCAGCAGCTGGGCGAACCAGTGCTCGAGTTCCACATACGGATTGCCCCGCATCTTGCAGAACACCGTGGCGCCTTCGATGGCCTTGTAGGCCAGCGAGTTGAGCTTGCCGAAAAGGGCGGTGCGGCTGATTTCACTCATGGAAGACTCCGTATCTGTTGAAGACGATTCATGCCGGGAAAATTGAAGTTCGGCGATCCATGCCCGGCGTCAATGCGCAGAAAGCCTTGCGCTCGCCAGCCAACCCTGCACGTCCTGCCCCGCTTCGCGGCGCGGAACGATCGGCTCGATGCGAACGGCACCGAAGCCGGCGGCCGCAAGACGGGCCTCGACATGCGCAGCCGCATGGCGGTAGCGGCCGCTGCCTTCGAGCCTGAAGTCGTCCTGCCCCCCGGGCATGGCCTCGACCGTGAACACCACCCCGCCTTCCGGACGCAGCGCGCGCGCGGCTGCCGCCAGCACCTCGTGCAGGTCGCCGAAGTAGCACAGCGTGTCAGCCGATATCACCAGGTCGAACCGGCCGGGCTGGGTATGCAGGTAGTGGGTGAGCTCGGCCTTGTGCAGCACGTCGTAGCCGCCGCGTTGCTCCGCGCGCTGCAGCATGCCGACAGACAGGTCGCAGCCGGCCAGGTGCGCGGCCCAGGGCCGCAGCAGCGGGGCGCAGAGTCCGGTGCCGCAGCCGGCATCGACCACGGCCAGGCTCGCGGCCGGCGCGCCATGCATTTCCTGCACCGCGTGCGCCACCAGCTCGGGCGCACGGTAGTGCAGCTTCTCCAGGCTGGCGTCGAAGCTTCCGGCGTAGCTGTCGAACACGGTCTCCACATAGCCGTCGCTGGCGCGCGCGGGCGCATGCCCCTCGCAGGCGGCCAGCAGATGCGTGACCACGGGGTTGCCTGGATCTTCGGCCAGCCACTCCCGGTACATGCCGACGGCCTGCTCGTTCTCGCCGAGCAGTTCCAGCGCGCGAATCACCTGCGAACGGGCGCTCAGGTTGCGCGGCTGCAGCAAGACCGCACGGCTGTTGGCGATGACGCTCTCATGGATGCGCCCTTGCTCCATCAGTGCGATCGACAGGTTGTACCAGGCCTCGCTGAATTCCGGCCGCAGTTCGATCGCCCGGCGGCTGACGCGCTCGGCGGCTTGCCAGTGGCCCTTCCGGCGTTCGAGCGATGCGATGTTGCTCAGCGCATCGGCGCCTTCGTCGCCTCCTTTCGCGAAGGAGACGCTGTTGTCGTAGGCGCGCATCGCGTCGTCGACGCGGCCGATCTCGACCAGCAGGTTGCCCAGGTTGTTCCAGGCGCCGCTCTGCGCGGGCTGCAGCGAGAGCGACCGTCCGATCAACGCAATGCTCTCGCTGCTGCGGCCTTGCGCATGGCGCAACAGGCCCTGGTAGTGCAGGGCGTCGGGGTCGGCCGGCGCGGCCTCCAGAATGCGGGCGAGCAGTTCACCCGCCGCGTCCAGCTTCTGCGCCTTGATCAGGGCCGCGGCTTGCGCCAGCGCGGCCGCGTGGGTCATCGTGTCGGGGTTGCGCGGGCGTCGTCGTCATGCGGCGGCTCCCACGGTGCCCTGAGCGGTACGGGCGGCCATCGAGCTGTTGCCGATGCGCACGTCCGCCGCGTCCTTCGCGCGCGTGCGCTGGCCGAGCCACGAGACCCAGCCCAGGCGCGGCGCGTTGCCCTGCTTCTGTCCAAGGCGCGTGGCAGGCACCTCGGCCTTCTCGAGCACCAGCTCGGCATCCCATTCGAGTTCGTCGCCGAGCAGCTGCTGCATCCAGCGCTGCAGCACCGGCCGCGCATTGCCGATCGGCAGGAACATGCGGTACTGCTTGAGCGTGAGCGGGCCGATGTGCAGGCGAACGCGGTGCTGCCGGTCCCATGCACGCGTGCCGAGCATGGCGCCCATGCCCATCGAGCGCGAACTCTCGCCCTGCCCGAGACGCGTGAGCTCGCCGGCGGGCAGGCTCATCCAGTGGCCGACCCAACGCTCCAGCCTCACGGGCACGCCGAAGTAGCTGCACAGCACCGACTCCACGCTCTCGGCGTTGTGCACGCGCCGCGCGAGCCAGCCTGAAAAATGAAGGCGGGCATCGTCGTGCACCTCGTCGCGCTCGATGCGGCCCGGCGTGCCGATGCCCACGAACGCGCCAACCTGCAGGCGGAAGCGGTCCTCGCCCGGCCGGTCGAGTGCCACCGCGGGCCGCGCCTGTGCCCATGCGCGATAGAAGTGCAGCGAGAAGCGGTGCAGAAAGCTGTCGAGAAAGGCCAGCCAGGTCGGGTCGCCATGATTCAGGCTGCGCTCGCGGATGAAGTCGCTCAGGTGCACCGGCAGCGGACCGTTGGGGCCCACATAGCTGAAGAAATGCTGGCGCAGGCGCGGCGGCGAATACGCGCTGGCCGGCTCGAAGCGGCTGAAGCTGGCCGGCGCGAACGAAAGCGACGGCTCCTGCCCCACGCGCACCGGCTCCGCGCTCGGCAGCAATGCGCGGCCCCAGCGCGGCGTGGTCGCGGCCACCGATTCCAGCCGGCGCAGCACCGCAAAATAGTCGTAGGACCACGGCTGTGCCGACCACCCACGCAATGCGGTGTCGACCCGCGCGGCTACAGCTACAGAATCTGCCGGGTCCCGCACAGCGGCCTCCATCGCATGGTCTCGCCCTTGCCCGCCACGCGCAGCACGGTCTCGACGAAGTGGTTGACCTCCACGTGGCGCGCGAGAAAGCGCGCCATCACCGCGCCGAACAGGAACACGCTGTGGCCATGGAATGCGTCCTTGTCGACCTCGAGCGTCACTTCGAGCCCGCGCCCGAAGGCGATCGGTCCCTTGAGCGGCAGGCGGCGCGCCACGGGCTTCGCTCTGACCGAGAGCAGCCCGCGCACCTGGCCCTGGCGCATCTCGTCGGCATGCGTGGCATAGAGCATCAGCGTTTCGCGCAATGCGGCAGCGCCCTGTTCCGGCGTGCTGTCGGAGATCGACAGGTAGTTGAGCGCAAGGTGATCGACCACCCGCCAGCCCAGCCCCTGGCTCACCACCGGCGACACCGGCCGCGAAGGCCCGCGCACCATGCGCACCCGCTGCACGGGAAAGGAGTCGACGCAGTCGAAGTCGTTGTCGCGTCCGAGTGGCATCAGGAGCGGCAGGTCGCGGTTGGTGCACAGCGCGGCCACCGCGAGCTGCCGCAGCGTGGCGGCGTACGGCGCCTGCTGCGGATCGACGATCTGCATGTAGACCTCGGAGCCGATGTGGCTGCTGCGATGGCCCTCGGTACGCTGGCGCACCGACAGCATCCGCGGCTCGCGCGTGGTCGTGAAGTAGGCCGGGTGGCTGTGCCGCGTGCCATGGAAGGCCGAATAGAAGGGGCGGAACACCTGTTCGGCCGCCGCTGCATCGGCGCCGGGCGCGCCGTGGCCGATGACCTCGGTGACGGTGTGCACCTCGAAATCCTGCGGCCGCGTGCGGTCGGGCACCAGGTGGAACTGGCTCACGCCTTCGGTCAGCGGCACGCGGTCGAGCCGCTTGTTGAACAGATTGACCACCGGCACGCAGTGCAGCTGCACGTTGTCGGCGCTCACCAGTTTTTCGAGCGCCGCATCGCCGCGCGAGAACAGCAGCACGAGCTCGACGTCGACGACCGGCATCGCCGCGAGCACCGGTTGCAGCCCGGCAATGCGCAGGAACTGGAAGCGCTGCGGAAACGCGAAGTACTCCTGCAGCAGGCGAAAGCCCGAGAAGCCGGTGGCCGTGACCGGCAGCAGCGCTTCATCGTCCTCGAAGCCGACGGGCTGGATCGCGGTGGCCGGCAGGCTCTGCGCCGCGCCCTGCAGCGCACCGGTGGGCGACAGCGGCCGCACCATCACGCCGATGGGCTGGCCCAGCGCGCACTCCTGCAGCTGCCACGCCACGTCTTCGGCGCCGCCTAGATGCAGCACCAGGTCGTCGAGCGCGATCTGGCTGAAGTTGAGCCCCGCCGTCGCATGCAGCGCAATGCGCAGGCCGCCGCGGATGGCGCGCGACTGGGGGTGCGTGCCGAGCGGCAGGTCGGGCGCATAGGTGAAGTACTGGGCGCGCTGGATCTCGATTGGCCAGATGCGCAGCGCGCTCGAGGTGCGGAACTCGCAATGCGTGTTCTGCCCCACGGCCTGGCGCGCGCGCAGCCCGGCGCCGCGCGGCAGCTTCGGCCCGGTCGCGAGGTTGGCATCGTCGAGATCGGGCGAGAACGAGACGACCGCCATCGCCGGCGTGGGCGCGAGGAAATTCGGATAGACGATGTCGAGCAGGTGGCCCGTGAAGCGCGGGTATTCGGCATCGAGCTTGAGGTTGACGCGGGCCGACAGGAAGGCCGTGGCCTCGATCAGCCGCTCGACGTAGGGATCGGCGACCTCCTGGCCCTCGATGCCCAGGCGGTGCGCGATCTTCGGAAAGGCGCGCGCGAACTCCGAGGAGCTCTCGCGGAAGTAGCGCAGTTCCTGTTCATACAGGTTCAGCAGCCGAGGGTCCATGTCGGACTTACCTTGGGTTTTGCGCCATGTCCACGATCTCGATGCGTCCTTCTTCCAGGTCTACACGGCTTCGCATCAGGAACTCGAGGGGCACGGGCTGCGCCCACAGCATGCCGCGGATCTGCAGGCCGATGCTGTTGTGCGAGTCGAGTGCCGAGCCTTCCATGACGAGTTCAACTTCGAGAGTGCGGGACAAAATGCGCGGCTCGAACTGCAGGATTGCGTTCTTCAAAGCCTGTTCCATGCTGACACGCTGCACCGACGAGGTGAACTGGCCAGACAGCATAGGCAATCCGTAGTTGATGACCGAGCGCGCGGCGTTCGGGTATTGCTTGTCGTCCATGGCAAGCCCGAAGCCGGTGGCGTTGAAGAGCCAGCTCAGGTCGCGCAGCACAGCCGAGCGCAGTGCCTGCTTGGTGAGCGTGCGCTTCTCGTCGCTCTCGCGCTTTTCGGTGGGCGCGTTGTCGACCAGTCGGTCGAGCAGCGACGGCTGCAGGCGTTCCTGGGCGGTGAGTTCGGCCACGTTCAACCGCCTGCGTCGCCGGGGCCGTCCTGCGGTGCGGCAGAGGCGGCCGGCGTGAAGAGGATCTCTCGCACATCCATGAGCGCGTACTCGCCGGCGTCGCTGCCGAGCACGCGCTGGCCGCAGCCGGCCCAGACCTCGGGGCGCAGTTCGCGCCACTCGGTCTTGCGCGCGAGAAGCAGCTCGCCGTCTTCGCTCTTCTCGGTACCTTCGTAGCGGGTGGGAATGAGCGCCAGCGTTTCGCCGCCGTTCTCGAACTGCAGGTGCGCGGGCATCCAGACGCAGTCGCGCAGGTCCTCGGGCGGCTCGATCTTGATGTGCGCGAGCCGGGCGTAGGGAATCCAGTAGTACTTGCCGTTGACGAAGGCTTCGAGCACGGGGCCCAGGCGCATGTCGGCATCGGCCAGCCATTCGAAGGGCGCGCCGTCGATGGTGCCGGCGATGGCGGGTGCGCCGTCGAAGGCCCGCTGGCGAAGGTCTTCGGCGAGCTCGCTCTCGCCTCGGCCCTGGCGCAGCAGCGATTCGATGAGCAGCGCCAGCCATTCGTCGGGCTGGCCGAAGACCATGGGCGTTCGCGTGCCGGCAAACACCTCGGCGCGCAGGCCTTCGCAGCGCACGGCGTCGCCGTACACCTGCTTCATGGGAACGGCGAGCGCATCGAGCTCGGCCGCGACGGTGAGCTGGTTGAGCGCGCGTTCCCACTGGCCCAGCACGCACAGCAGCTGCGCCATGAAGACGCGGTGCCTGCTGTCGGCGGGCTTGGCGCGCACCTCGTCGCTCAGGGCCTTGAGCGCGGCGACGGGGTCGGCGGACTTGAGGAGTTCGGCGGAGCTGGCCATGTCAGTTCCCCGCAAAGGTGCAGGTGCGAACGGCACCCCGTGCGCCCGTCTGCTGCTGCGGCGCCGAACGGATCTCCAGCTTCGTGTAGTCGAAGAAGATCAGGTCGCAGGGCCGCTTGGGCGTGCCGCCGGTGACGATGGCGTGGCAGTTCACGCGCGCGCCTTCAAGCACGAATTCGAGGTGCGACTGCTGGTCCTTGGAACTGTCGCCACCGGCCTTGAAGACCGAGATGGTCACCTTCAGGTCGCTGTCCTGGTTCTTCAGCAGGCTGGCGATGGAGGCCGTGGCCGCATCGCAGTCGCGGATCACGATGAAGGCGTGGTTGCGCAGCTTGCCCTTGCTGGAGCCGGGCGGAATGACGACGTCGGACTTGTACGAATAGCCGCCGATGTCCATGCGCTGCTTGCCGTCTTCGTACGTGCGCTTGGACTCTCCTTCGATCGGCGAGCCCTTGCTCTCGATCATCATCGCGAAGTCGTTACCCGATTCGCCCGACAGATAGTCGAGCAGGCGCAGGGCCTCGTCGGGGTCCAGTTTTCCATCGTAGGTCCAGCTCATGTCGATCTCCTGAGAAAAATCCGGTTGTCTGTCGTTACCTGGCGGACGAAGCGTCGCCCGCCCAATGAACCATCGCGGCAAAGGTCTGCCGCTCGCTGTCTTGCTGCAGGGCGCCGCGCACCCGCACTTGGGACACCGCATCGGCCGCGCCCGCGCCGAACAGGCGCGGCGCGCTGTAGGGCACGGCGGGCGCGGCCAGCACCAGCAGCCGGCCGCCTTCGGCGTTGAACCAGGGCAGCTCGAAGCGCTTGGCGGAGGGCGCGTCGCGCGTGCCGCGCTTGAAGCGGTTGCTCTCGCCCGAGTCCTCGGGGTAGACCTGGCGCGCGCCGCCCTGCGGGTCGATGCCGACGACGACGAGGTCCACCGAGCGCCCGGTGGTGTTGCGCACGTTGAGCACGGCGCGTTCGCCGCTGTGCAGCGGCAGCAGCCGGGCGCCGGCCTGCCGGGCCGGGCCGCTGCGCACCAGGCGATCGCCGTTCCACACTTCGAATACCGCGTCGAAACCGTCGAACTGCGCATCCCTGGCGATGGTGTAGAGCTGGTTGAGCCACTTGAGCCGGGCCAGCATTTCGAGCTGCCGGCGGGCCGCCGCGGAATCGGCCGGCAAAGGCCTTGCGCCCGCGCCGAGCGAGGGCGAGAGCACTTCGAGCCGGGTGCCGCTCCAGCGCACGTCGGCATCGTCCGCCTCGCCCACCGCGATGACTGAGGCGGGGTATTCGAGACTCAGCCCGGGCGGCAGGCCCTGCTCCGCGCGCACGCGCAGCGCGGCCGCAGCCGGTTCGCGAAGCGGCGTGATGTTCCAGAGCGCGGCGCCGGACAGTTCGCGCAGCGCGGGCGGCACGGCCATGCGCGCCTTGTCGGTGTAGGCCTGCAAGAGCAGGCCCTCGGCGCTGCGCAGCGTGCCGTCTTCCATCGTGGCCAGCACGCGCAGCGGCTGCTGCGCCACCAGGCCATCGAGCTGGCCGGCCTGCAGCACCAGCGTGTCGCCGGAGCGCTGCGCGCGCCAGACCGGGCGCGTCGAAACCGGCTGCGCGCGGTTGGCAAAAATCGGCGCATCGAGATTGCCCTCGGCCACCGGCGATGGCAGCTCGCGCGTGGGAAAGCGTTGCGCGAGTTCGTCGATCACCGGCGGATAGATGGCCAGCACGCCGTCGAACAGGTCGCGCCAGGTGGCGGGCTTGCGCGAAAGCGCCTCCACCACGGCCCAGGTCAGCAGGCCCTGCGGGCGTGCACTGCGGCTCTTGCGCGGCAGGCGCAGCTCGGGCGTGATCTGGTGGCTCTCGGAGGCGAAGAGCGCGACATAGCGCGCGCGCGGCACCGGCTCGGCCGCGGCCGGCCGCGCCATGGCGACGCTCGCCGCCGGGCCGGGCGCACCGACCAGCTGGCCGGTGCGCAGGCCGCGCCAGCGCACCTCGTCGTCGGCCGGCCCTTCGGCAACCAGCGGACTGTCGGCCGTGCTGCTGCGGGTCATCGAGTTCGCCGAGCAGGTGTCGAAGACGGAGGCGACGAACACGTTGCGCGCCAGGAAGGCCTGGATCCAGGCATCGAAATCGGCATCGCGCAGGTCGCCCGTGAGCGCGTTGTCGCTGCCGAGCGTGCCGCGCACATCGCGTGCGAGAAAGTTTTCCGACAGGCCGTCGGGCTCCTGGTAGCGCTTGCCGCTGTCGCGCAGGCGGGTGCCGTGGCCCGAGAAGTAGAGCAGCACGAAGTCGCCGCTTCTCGATTGCGCGAGCAGCCGGCCGAGCGCACCGTGGATGGCCTGCGCTTCGGGCAGCAGTGCGCCGCTCACGCCGTCGGCGAGCACGGTGATGTCGGCGGCTGCGAAACCCTGCTTCTGCAGTGCGTCGCGCATCAGCATCACGTCGTTGCGCGGCGCCTGCAGCCACAGCGCCTGCGGCTGGTTGACGAGTTCGGAGACGCCGACGAGCAGGGCGCGAGGGGTGGCGAAGGCGGCGCTGCCGAAGACAAGCAGCGCCAGCGACAGCAGCAGCCGCAAACAACGAGATCGCATGGCTCCTTCCCCCTCCGGGGGAAGGCTGGGATGGGGGCAGGCAGAGCGCCCGGTGGATATGCCGCTTGCCCCCACCCCTGCCCTCCCCCGGAAGGGGAGGGAGAAAGACAGGGGCAGGGCGTGCCTCATGGCCGCTCCGAGGCCGGCCCGGCCGATTCCACCAGCGGCGATGCCGCGAGCACCGCAAGGCCGCCCACCGGATCAGCCGCGCGCAGCCGCCAGACGCCGTTCGCACCCGGCCCGCCGACCACCTCGGCCGGCATCGTGCGCAGCAGGCGGTCGGCCTCGTCCACTCGCACGCCATCCTTCCAGCGCACGACCAGGTTGGCCTGCGTTGCAACGGGTGCAGCGGGCACGGTGCGGAAGCGCACATCGTCTTCTTCCGCGCCGCGGCCGCCGAGCAGGCCGGCGTTCTGCACCACCGCGAACAGCGCCAGCACCGCGAACGCGGGACGCATCCATCCGCCGGAACCGAACCAGCGCCGGATGCTGCCCCACCAGCCGCCCTCGGGCCGCGCTTGCGGCCGGGCGCGCGGGAAGGCAGGTACGGCCGACGCTGCGCCGGGGGACTGCACCTGCGCCGGGCTCAATTGCAGACCGGCGGCGCGGTACAGCGCCTGGTAGTCCGCGCGCGGATCCTGCGCACCGAGCGGCGTGCCCGACAGCACCGGGAACACACCGCCCACGGTGCGCAGCGCGATGCGTCCGGGTTCGGGTGCGATGGACAGCGGCACCTGCGCGGCCCACTCGTCGTGCACCGCGCGGATCGCGGCCAGCCGCGTGGCCGAGACCTCGCCGAGCACGCGCGCGCACAGCTGCGGGCTCGGTTCGAGCGTGAGCACGTTCCAGGCCTGCACCAAGCCGAACGCCGGCTCGAAGGGTTCGTCATCGGGCTCGAGCAGCACGTCGAAAGGGCCGGCCCAGTCGGCCTCGCCCGCGGCCATCCAGCCCTGCCACAGATTGCCGTGGATGCAGCGGTCGAGCAGCACGCCGAGCAATCGGCCTTCGTGCACCACGCTCACGAGGCGGCCCGGCGCCCAGCGCGCGGTGAAAGCGCGCCGGGCAACAGCCTCGCGGCGCCGCGCCAATTCGGTCAGAGGAAGCAGCAGATCGAGCACGGCGCGCGGCGGTTCGGGCGCGGCGCTCTGCGCCGTGTGGGATGCCGCGCCCGGCATCGCCACGGCGGCCGCGCCGGCTTCATGGCCGGGCACGCCGGACACGCCGGGCATTGCGGGCGCGGCGGCCGCGGCCTGGAGCGCACTTCGGATCACGCTGAGCGGGGGCCAGAGTTCGGTGTTCATGGCGGTCTGTTCCTGAATGGCTATGTCTTCAGGCATAAGACGCTTCAGCACCGAGGATTTTGAAGACCTGCAGGATCGCCGCCATGTTGTCGGGCGCTATCGCAATGCCCAGCGTCTGCTGGATCCAGCCGCCGAGCCGGGTCCTGGCGTAGTCGGCAGTGAGGGCCTCGCGCTTGTGCACCAGGCCCAGGCGGCCCGCGCGGTAGTGGTAGGAGGCAATGGCGTGGCGCGAGGCAATGCCCGAGAGGCCGCCCTCGGCCTCCCTGCCGAAGCCCTCGCACAGCAGGATGCGCTCGGGCTCGGGCAGATCGGCGATGAAGGCGCGCGCGGCCAGCTGCACCGCGTTGGCGCTCAGTCCGTGCTCCGCGAGGCAGCCGTCGAGATCTTCACCGGCGCCCAGCGCATCTTCGAGCTGCGCTTCGCTGACCTGGTCGCCGATCGAGAGCTTGCGGCGGAATGCGCTGGCGCGCGTGCAGTCGATCAGGTAGCGGCGGAAGTACGCGCACAGCGCAAAGGCGCTGGACGGCGCGCTGTGGCCCGCGCGCTCGTCGGCCTCGTCGGGATCGGCATCGAGCCGCAGTACCTTCACGTAGATGAACTGCGCTACCAGCTCCTGCCGGCCCTCGCCCAGCACCTGGAGCTCGGGCGGATTGCAGGCCACGAGCGCATCGCCCACGATGCGGTACATGGTGCCCATGTCGTCGGGAGACAGCGTCTGCCGGCGCCGCCAGAGGCGGACGAGCACACTGCTTTCCGCAGACGAGAGCGTTTCTTGCATGGGTCAGCGGCCGCCGCCGGGCCGCCCCAAGGCGGGCCGCGCCTCCCCCTCGGGGGGTGGAGTTACAGGAGCGCAGCGAGTGAAAAGCCGGGGGGCAGACATGACTAGTCGTCCACGCACACGCCTTCGGTCGGTACCAGGCACTGCGGCAGGCCGGCGCCCGCCGGGCCGCCGCGGGTGCGGATGGCCGACGACACCGCTGCGGTGGCCACGGCCAGGCCGCGCGGCAGCAATATCCAGAGCTGGCCGCGCTCCTTCATGCGGCGCGCATTGTTCGCGGCCTGCTGGCCGTTGCCGAAGAAATAGTCGGCCCGCACCGCGCCGCGGATCGCGCCGCCGGTGTCCTGCGCAATGGTCAGCCGCTGCATCGGCGCGCCGGTGCCGGGCGCGCGGGTCGACACGAACACCGGGTAGCCGAGCGGCGTGCTGCGCGGGTCCACCGCGATCGAGCGGCCCGCCGACAGCGGCACGCCGAACGCGCCCACCGGCCCGCCCGAGGGCGAAGTCGACTCCTTGAAGAACACGTAGCTCGGGTCCTTGATGCCCGAGCCGATCACCGGTCCGGCCGTGCGCCGCCCCGGCACCAGCACCGCGCCGGTGGCCGTGGGCTGCGCGAGCGTGAAGCCGCGCGTGCGGATGGTGCCGGTCGCGGGGCTGCCGGCGTCGTCGTCCTCGTCGCCGTCGTCCAACTGCAGTTCGATGGACGAGCCGCGGACCTTGACCGGGGTGCGCGGCTTGCCGTTGGCCGCTTGCGCCAGCGTGGGGCGGAAGGGCTGGCCGTTCTGCTCGGCATAGGCCACGCGGATGATGTCGCCGTTGGCCAGCTTGATGCGGCCCGAACCCTGGATCTGCATTTCGTAGAGCGCCGTGGCACTGCTCACGAAAGCCAGCACCTTGGCATTGGGCGCGCCCTTGGTTTCGATTTCTTCGCGCGTGTAGTAGGGCAAGAGCTGCTTGCCTTCGATGCGCAGGCGCACCTTGCGGTCGAGCGTGTCGCGCGTGATGGCCGAGAGGTCCAGCGCATAGAGCCCCGGCGCGCCCATGTCGCGCGTGCTGAGACCGGTCTGCACCACCACGTTGCGGCCCTCCACCCGCGCCGCCACCGCGCCGCTGCCGGCCGGCAGCTTGCGCGCATCGGCAAACAGCATGTCCTCGGGCTGGCCGTAGACCGGATAGATGAACGGCGCCGCGTACTGCCGGCTGCCCGGGATCTCGGGTTCGAAGTAGCCGGTGACCACGCCGTCGGGCTTGCGGTCGTCGTCGCGGATCTGGTAGGCCGAGAACTCCTGCTCGAAGAAGGCGCGGATCGCGCTGTTGTTCTTGCTGTCGATCCTGAGGGCCCGCGCGCACACCTCCTTCCACTCGGCGCCGCGGCCGGTGAGCACCTTGCAGCTGCCGAGGAAGGCCGGCCAGCTCTCGGAGAAATCGTCGCGCGCCCATCCGGGCACGGCATCGAAGCTGACCGAGGTGTAGGTGGCCAGCTGGGTCGAGAAGGTGCGCGCCTGGCCGGCCGTGCTCGAGCCGGCCGGGCGTGGCGGCGGCGGCGTCGTCGTCGAGCTGGCGGCCGCCGCGCTGGCCGTCGTGTCCGAAGCGGCGGCGCCGGCGCCGGTGGCCGGCGGCGTGTTGGCGCAGCCCGCTGCAAGCACGGCGGCCGCTGCTGCTGCTGCTGCCCAGTGCAGGCCGGAAATGAAAATCGGCGACTGTGTGGTGTTCATGAAAGCCTCCTTGTCCGGAAAGAACGGCCCATCGGGCCAACGCTCTGCAGACGATTACTTCTCGACGATTTTGAAATTCGCGACGCCGTAGACGTCGTTGCACGGGGTGTTGGGCGCACAGACCGGCTTGCCCAGCAAGGGAGACGGACCTGCTGCGCCGCGGCTGGCTTCGAGCGCCGCCAGCACGGGCAGCGGAAATTGCGGAAACACGCCGTCGTTCTGCACGCCAGAGGCGCTGAAGTCGCGCTCGTGCTGGCTCACGAGCACCGCGAACTGGTTGGTGCCGGCCGGCCCGCCCGCATCCATCGGCCACGAGGCGCGCGGCAGCGAGAGCGGGCTGCCGGCGGTGATCTTGTTGTACTTGTCGAGCAGGTTCGGGAACAGCAGGAACATCTCGCCGCCGCTGGACAGCAGGAACACGTAGACGAAACCCTCGCGCTTGCTGCGGACCTCGAAGGCGAGCTTGTCCTTGCCGATCGACACTTCGGCCTTCTTCGGCACGGCCGTCACGTCGAACCCCGGCGCCGCACCCGCCGCGAGCGACTGCAGCGATTCGAGCGGCGTGCGGGGTGCCGGAGGTGGTGGTGGAGGTGGCGGCGGTGCCTGGACCACGCGCGGCTCGGGCGGCGGCGGCGGTGCGACGGCGACCTGCTTGCCACTGTTGTCCCCTTCCGCGCCCGCGCTGCGGCCCTGGTACCACCACCAGCCGCCACCGGCCACGGCGGCGAGCACGGCCACCGAGGCGATCGCGGCCACGGCCTTGCCGTTGTTGTTGTTGTTCTTTCCGCCCGCACCCACGCCTGGAGCGGGTGCCGGCGCGGGCGCCTTGCCGCGGCCGATCGTCGTCGGCAGGTCGGCATTGCCAGTGCTGCGCGCGCCCGAGCCTGCGGGCGTGGTGCGCGGCGGCGGCGCGATGCTGTGGCCCACCTCCAGGTCGAGCGCGGCGCGGAACTCGGCCATCGACTGCGGCCGCGACTCGGGCCGCACGCCCAGGCCCGCGTCGATCGCCTGCAGCAAACGCAGGCTGTAGCGCTGGCGCAGGATCTCGTTGCCCCCGAGCGGCACGTAGCTGTCGGACAAGAGCCGCGCCACCGAAGGCGGCGGCGCGCGTCCGCACACGGCCACGTGCATCACCGCCGCGAGCGCATAGACGTCGGTCCAGGCGCCCTGCGACATGTCGGGCATCTCGGCGTACTGCTCGATGGGCGCGTAGCCCGGCTTGAGGATGACGGTGATCGCCTGCGTCTTGTCGGTGATCACGCGGCGCGCGGCGCCGAAGTCGAGCACCACCGGCCGGCCTGAGCCTTCGAGCAGGATGATGTTGTCGGGCGCGATGTCGCGGTGGTAGCAGTTGGCGCCGTGCATCACCGCCAGCGCCTGCGTCACGCCGTCCATGATGCGGATCAGCCAGGCCTCGTCCACCCCCGCGGGAATGGAGACCAGCGCCTGGCGCAGCGTGTCGCCGCGGTAGAACGGCATCACCATGTAGGTGGTGCCGCGCTCCTGCCAGAAGCGGTAGACCTTCAGCAGCGAGGGATGGTCGAACTGCGCGAGCAGGCGGGCTTCGTTGATGAAGCTGCGCATGCCGAGGTCGAAGGTTTCGCGGTGGCGCTCCGACAGGGGGACCACTGTTCCGTCCTGCTGCCTTGTGGACAGCGAGGTCGGCAGGTATTCCTTGATGGCGACCACGCGTTCGAGCGTGTGGTCCCAGGCTTCGTAGACGACGCCGAAGCCGCCCTGGCCTACGACCCGGGTGATTTCGAATTCTGCTAGGTGGCTGCCTACGGGGAGGAGGCCGGCCTCGTTGGTTTCTGCAGCGGCGGCTACAGGCGCGTTGGACAGGCTTGTCGAGCCGGATGTGATAACGGTGGCGGAGGTGTCGGCTTCGTCGTTGATCGGCTGCTGCGCAGGTCTCGACATGACTTGCGTGCGGTCGTCGTCTGGTGGGTTTTTGGGTTTTTGAGCTTCGGTCATTGGCTGGCTCCCGTTTGAACGCATACGGGTGCTTGCTTCCCGAGGCCGGGTCTCGCCCCGGCGGGCGACCTACTTTTCTTTGCTTCGCCAAAGAAACGTAGGCAAAAGAAAGGCGACCCCACTGTCTGCGACCCCTTCGCTGCGCTATGGGGCAACCTGCGGTGCTCGCGTTTCGCGGGGTCCGCAGAACTCGCTTCGCTCAAACAGCTGCGGCCCTGATCCGCGAAACGCTCCGCTCCTCGGCGCATACAGAGGGGAGGGCAAACCACACGGGCCTTTGCTGCGCTCGGCCACCAAGCCACCGCAGGCGCGCAGCGCCTGCGGTGGTTGGTATTGGCTGTTGGTATTGAGTTGGGCTGTTGGGGTTGGCCCCGGCCGAGCGAAGCGATGGCCCGTCGGCTCCCACCCCTTCTGTATGCGCCGAGGAGCGCAGATGGAGGCGGGATCAGGGCCGCAGCTGTTTGAGCGAAGCGAGTTCTGCGGACCCCCGCCGGAGTCGAGCACCGCAGGTTGCCCGTAGCGCAGCGGAGGGACGCAGACAGTAGGGTCGCCTTTCTTTTGCCTACTTTTCTTTGGCGAAGCAAAGAAAAGTAGCTCGCCCGCCGGGGCGAGACCCGGCCTCGGAACACAAAAGAACGCAGGAAATTCATTCCCCGCCCCCCAAAAACAAAGCCTCGAACTGCCCATCCAAAGGCAGCCCCACAACAACCATCCGAGTCCCCCCCTCAGCGCCCGGATCGCCAAGCCATAGAGACTCCCCCGCCCCAGGCAAGGCGAGCGACGCCACAGCCCCCTCACGCGGTGCGAGGTCATTCGCATCAAAGAGTCTCTGCAGCACCGCATCGAACCGCAGCGCATCCAGATCCCCCTCAAGCCCTTCGAGCGCAGCCCGCGTCCCCTGCCCCCACCACCGCAGCGCCTGCTGCAGCGCCTCACCCTGCAGCAGCATCTCGCCCGAGGCAGCATCGATCTCCACCGCCAGCGTGAACGGAAAGTACCGCCCCACCCCATCGACCGACGGCATCAGCACGCCGATCCAGGCGCCCTCCCCCGCAACCTGCGGCCCGAGCGCAAAGCACCAGACCGGCGCTTCGAGGTAGTGCGCCGTCCAGTCCGCATGCCGATCGCGCAGCCGCGCCAAGCCGCGCTGCAGCCACGGGTCCCACACGGAACGAAACGACTCGGGCAAGCGCCGGTGCGCGAAGTCGCCCATGCCCGGCAGCTTGCCGAACCATCCGGGTAATGCAGAAGAAGAAAAAGCAGCGACGTCGCTCACAGCCCCTCCGGACAGGAGAACTCGCGCAGCTCCTTCAGGCGGATCGGATGCTGCACGCTGTTCGTGGTCACTTCGAAGCGCGTCTTGCGGGCGCCGATCTGGAAGATGATGAAGAACTTCTCGGGCGCATCGCCGGCTTCGAGCTGGCCGTCGTCGAGCGCGCGGAACAGCGCCCATGGCCCATCGACCGCAGAGCCCGAACTGCCGGTGGCCGACGGCGGGCTCACCTGGATGCGCACCTGGTTGCTGCCCTTGGGGCCGGGCCACTGCACGGCCATGGGCACCACGGGGCCGTGCGCGTATTTCACGAGCTGTCCGTCCACGTCGAGAATGAATTGCGTGATGCCCGCATCCATTTCCACCGGCTTGAAGTCCAGCCGCATCGACGGCCCGCGGCCGCCGCCGCGAAAGAAGATGTCCTTGATGCGCGCGGCCCGCTCGAACTGCGCCAGCGCCTGCGTGGTGACGGCACCGCGTTCGGCCACGGGCTTGTAGCGCCACGGCTTGGTGCTGGTGTCGACCAGCGCGGCCAGCCGCTTCTGGAAGAACTCGTCCATCAGGCCGCCGGCGCCGAACATCTGGCCGAAGTCCTCGGGCAGCACGTCGCGCTTGCTGCTGCCCACGAAGGGATAGCGGCCCGCGATGGCGCGGTTGCAGAAATCGGTCACGGGGCGCAGGTCCTGGCTCAGGTTGCCGCGCTCGGCCACCTGGGCCTGCGCCGCGCCCGACTGGCTCAGGTTCTCGACCATGGTGCGCACCGGCTCGGGCAGGCGGCCCGCGTCGGACTTGAGCTTGCCGGCCACGTCGCCCGGCGGCGGCGAGGTGCGGCCCTTCACGGCCGTGTCGACGGCGTTGAGGTACACGTAGACCTCGTTGAAGAGCTTGAGCGCATCGTCGATGGGCGCGGGCTGGTTGGGCCCGGCGGCGGTGACGAGGCGGCGCAGCGGCTCGAAGCGGTCGTCCACGATGCTCTCGATGCGCTTGCCGGCGGCCACGGCCTTGTTCGGATCGCCGCCGAACAGGTCTTCCAGGCCCTTGCGGGTGCTCGCGACGGTGGCGGTGGCCTTGCTCACCACGTCCTTGGGCTGGTCGGCCGGAATGAGCGTGGTTTCCTTCACCACCGCGCGCAGGAAGTTCGCAAGCGGCGAACCCACGCCCGAGAGAATGCGCGCGGCCTCGATGTTCTTCTCGAGCCCGCTGGCGCGGATCAGCCGCACGTCGGCCAGCAGCGCCTCCCAGACCTTGACGTATTCCGCCAGGTAGAGCCGGCGCACGCGGTCGGTCAGCGCGCCGAGCGCCGCCACGTCGCGCATGCGGTCGGCGGCGCTGCGGTCCTGCCCGAGCACCCAGGGGTCTTCCTGCGCGAGCAGGCCGGTGAGCACCGTGACCTCGTTCTGGAAGCGCTTGTGGTAGCCGTCGTAGGTGAACATGCCGGGCACGCCTTCGGTCAGCGGCTTGCCGCTGATGCGCTCGAACACCAGCGGGGCCGAGGGGCCGGCCGCGGTGGCGATGCTGAAGCCCGGAATGTCCTTGGTGGCGCGCTGGCGCTTCAAGCGGCTGAACACGCGCTGCTCCAGCGGATAGCTCGCGAGCACGGCGCGCACGCTGCGCACCAGGTTCTCGTCCATCTTGAGCGGCGAGCGCGGCGGGCCTTGGGCAATGAGCACGTCGAGCTGGTCTTCGAGCGCCTGGCGCTGGTCCTCGGGAATGCCGCGGTCCAGGCTGCGCGCCCAGTCGAGCGTGATCCAGGCCTTGAGCGCCTCGGCATCGAAGTGCTCGGGCTGGTAGAGCATCAAATAGCTCTTGAGCGCTTCGTAGGTGTACTCGAGGTTGTCCTTCTGCGCGGTGCGCAGCTGGTCTTCGATGCGCTTGGCGATCTGCGGCAGGAAGGCATCGTTGAGCGCGCGCTGGTGCGTGAGCATGGCGGCGGCGTCGAGCTTGTCGCCTTGGTAGAGGCCGAGCGTCATCGACAGCGGCTCGTCGCCCTGGCGGTTGTCGGGCGTCTTCCAGATGTCGCGCAGGCCCTGCAGCACGGGCGCCACTTCGACCAGGTTCTGCACCCGCGACGGCAGCGCCGCAAGGGTCTGGCGCGCGGGCTCGACGCGCGCCTCGACCGACTTCAAATAATTGACGTTCTGCAGCGTGCTGTAGCCCCAGCCCGCAAGCAATGCGAGCGTGACCAGCGTCATGGCCGCCACCCCCGCCATGCGCAGCGTGTGACGCCGGCGCTCCAGCTTCACGTTGGCGCCCGCCAGGCGCTGCTCGGGGAACACCACCTCGCGCAGCAGCGCGGTGAGAAAGTAGCTGCGGCCGCTCGACTTCTGCGGCGCGAGCATGGCGCGCTCGATGCCGAAGCTGCGCGAAAGGCTGCCCATCACGCGGTCGATCGGGCTGCCTTCCTGCGTGCCGCTGGTGAAGTACACGCCGCGCACCCACGGCGGCTGCGCGAAGCGCGAGCCGGTGAAGACCTGGTCGAGCAGGTCGGACAGCATCGAGCCGATGGAGCCGAACTGCGCCGGAAAGCCGAAGATCGCCGCGCGCCGCGTGCCGTCGGTCTCGCGCTGCATGCGCGCGATGAGCCCGTCGTTGACGCGGTTGTGCAGCAGCGCGAACTCGCGGTGGAAGGCGGTGGACAGCCCCTTCTCGTCGGCCTGCACGTTCTCGTCGGCTGCGAGCGTGAAGCCGAATACCTGAGCGCGCTGTTCCTTGCCGAGATCGTCGAAGTAGTCGGTGAAGCCATAGAGCAGATCGCTCTTGGTGACGAGCACGTACACCGGCAGCCGCGTGGTGAGCTTCGCATCGAGCTCGAGCAGCCGCGCGCGAATCGATGCGGCCAGTTGCGTGCGCTGCTCGGGCCCATGGCTCAGCAGGTCGGCCACGCTCACCGTGAGGAACACGCCGTTGAGCGGCCGGCGCGGGCGCGCCTTCTTGAGCAGGCCCAGGAAGCCTTCCCATGCGCTCTTGTCTTCCGACTGGTGACTGTCCTGCGTGGTGTAGCGGCCGGCGGTGTCGATGAGCACGGCCTCGTCGGTGAACCACCAGTCGCAGTTGCGCGTGCCGCCCACGCCGCGGATCGCGCCGGGGCCGAACTTCTCGGCCAGCGGGAACGACAGGCCCGAGTTGACCAGCGCCGTGGTCTTGCCCGCGCCCGGCGCGCCGATGAACACGTACCACGGCAGGTCGTACAGGTAGCTGCCGCCGGAAATGGAGAGCCAGTCGCGCCAGCCGGGCTTCTTGCCCGCGGCATGCAGGCGCATCTGCTTGAGCGTGGCCACGGCTTCGCTGAAACGCGTGTCGAGGATCTTCTGCTCGCCATTGACCGGGGCGTCGGTCTTGACGGTTGGCGCCTTCATGAGGCCGTCGGTCAGGTGCTGGCTCGCGCGGCGCGCGCGCCAGCGGCGGTAGAGCGCGCGCAGCACCACGATGAGCACGATGGCGCCGATCAGCAGCGCGCGCGTGAGCTCGCTTTCGAGCGGCACCCACGCGCCGATCTTCACCAGCGGGCCGATCCACCAGATCAAGAGCGCGACGATGACCAGCGCCAGCAGGGTCAGCAGCAGGGGGCTGAACAGGAAGCCGAAGAATTTCTTGATCATTTCGTCACTCCCGCCGCAGCAACGCGGTCCGGCTCGGACAGCAGCACGATGTCCACGCGCCGGTTGCGCGCGCGGTTGGCCGGCGTGTCGTTGGCGGCCACGGGCTCGGCGTCGGCCTTGCCATCGGAACGCATGCGCGCCGGATCGACCAGCGTGGTGAGCGCGCCCTTCACCGCATCGGCGCGCGCGGCCGACAGGTGCCAGTTGGAGGGATAGCGCAGCGAGCGGATCGGCTGGTTGTCGGAGTGGCCGGTGATCAGCACCTCGCCCTTCACCTCGGCCAGCGCCTGGCCGATGCGGCGCAGCACCGGCAGCGATGCGGCCATCGGCTCGGCGCTGCCGGAGCCGAAGAAGGAATCGCCGCGCAGCCGCACCACGCTGCGGTCGGCCTCGTCGGTCACGGTGACCAGGCCCTGCTTGATCTCGGGTTCGAGAAAGCGCGCGAGCCGCGGCGACTTGGCCGGCACGGCGGGCGGCGCGATCTGGATGTTGGGCACGCGCAGGCCCGACACGGCGGCATAGGTGGTGTCGGAGCGGTAGTTGAGCGTGAGCCGCAGGCCGAACCAGGCCAGCGCGAGCAGCAGCGCGAAGCCGGCCGCGAACACCCACAGCGGCAACGATTCGCGCAGCCGCACCGTGCCCGCGCCCTGCCCGCGCCAATGCGGCGACAGCTCGGCCTCGAGCGGCGGGCGGTCCTTGGCGATCAGGTCGGCCAGGCGCTGGCGGACCGAATCGAGCTGCGCGCGGCCGTTGTCGACCACGCGGTAGCGGCCTTCGAAGCCGAGCGCGAGCACGCTGTAGATCAGCTCCAGCAGCTGGCGGTGCGTGGGCACGTCCTGCGCGAGCTTGGCGAGCAGCTGGAACACTTTCTCGCCGCCCCAGGTCTCGTTGTGGAACTGCACCAGCAGGCTCTGCTTGTTCCAGCCGGCCTGCACGCCCCAGGGCGTGTTGGCCACGGCCTCGTCGAGAGAGGTGCAGAGGACGTAGCGCGCGGCCAGCACCGATTCGTTGGGGATGCCGGCGCGGCGCGCGGCGGCGTCGAACTGGTTCACCGCATCGGCCGTGGAGGCGCGCAGGGCCGACACGTTGGGCGGCTGCGCGAGATTGCGCAGCTTGCCGATCAGCACCAGCAGCTTGCCGGCGGCCGAGACCAGCGGATTGAGCAAGCCGATCTCGCCGACCTCCACGGCGGGCGTCGGATCGGCGCCGCCGAAGAAGGCCGCCGGCGCCGCAGCAGGCGGCGGCATGCCGGCCGGCGTGCGCGGCTTGGGCTTGATGACCGTGCGCTCCGACTCGAAGGCGGCGAAGGGATCGGGAGGTGTGCTCATGATGGTGTTCCGTTTCCGTCAGCCCGATGCGGCTAGGAACGAATGGCCCAGAACGCGAGGTCGAGGCCGGGAAAGTCGCCCGCGATATGCATCGCGATGCCGCCCGATTGCTCCAGCTGGCGCCACAGGTCGCTGTTGCGCGTTTCGAGCTCGAAGTAGTTGGCGCCCGTGTGAAACGGAATCTGGCGCGGTGCCACCGGCATCGGCGTGAGCGTGACGCCCGGCAGCGCCAGGTTGACCAGGTCGCGGATGCGTTCGACCGGGCCGATCTTGACCTGTGTCGGGAAGCGCGCGCGCAGCGCCTCGCTCGGCATGCTCGCATTCACCGCGAGCACGAAGGTCGCCTTGCGCTGCAGTTCCACGTCCGTCACCATCGCCACGCGCACGCCATGCTTGCGGTCGTGCAGCTCGATGCGGATGGCCGACTGCTCCAGCACCATCGAGAGGCTGCGCCGCAGGTCGTCCATCAGCGGGCGGAAGCTCAGCGCCAGGTCGTCGTGGATATAGGGGCCGAAGCGCGCCACGCGGCGCGAATCGCGAAAGCTCGCGAGGTCGCCGGCCAGCCCGAGCGCATGCTCGAAGAAATGCTGCGGATGCAGCATCGCGCTCTTGGCCAGGTGCGCAAAGACGGCTTCGTTGCGGTTGACGGTCTGCAGCAGCATGAAGTCGGCGATCTCGGCCACGCCGCCGGTGCCGCCCTGCGTCATGCGGCCGGCCAGCGCCTCGCCGCGCTGGCGCAGCAGGCCCAGCAACTCGTCGAGCCAGGAGCGGATCGCGCCGTGGCCCGCCACGTCGAGCAGCGGCGGCAGCATCGCGCGGTCGAGCTGCACCTGGTTGTCGACGCGGCGCTCGACCACGCGGGCCACGCCCATGGTGGTCCAGGCATCGGTCGCTTCGCTGGCGCGCATCAGGCGCGTGTGGAGCCGGCCCAGCTGCAGCACGGCGGTGCGCTCGCCGGCGGTGTTGGAGTCCGGCACCTCGGATTCGAGCACGCGGTGGCGCACCAGCTCCTCGTATTCTTCGGCGTCGGCCTCGCGGGCGCCGGCGCGGCGCAGCGGCAGCGCCAGCACCACGGCCTCGTCGCGCATGGAAGAAGGAATGTCGATGGGCTCGGGCAGCGGATCGACCGCCGGCATGTCGAACACCGTGCCGTCGCCGAAGATGCCCACCGCGCGCACCAGCGCGAGCTTGCCCAGCGTGAGCGCGGCCTGATCGATCTCGATCTCCGCGAAACCCCAGGCATAGGGCGTGGTGGAACGCAGCAGCACATGCCTCGCATGGTCGGCATGACGCTCGCTTTGCTGCAGGTGCTGGGGCTGCAGCAGCATCCCCTCGCTCCAGACCACTTTTGTTCGCCAACTCATCCGCACTCCGTCAACGGCAAGGGCTGCCTGAAAGAAACACGAAGTTTCCGGCGCGCGCCGCGGCGGGCAAATCCGCCTAACGGCCTAGATGCGGGGTTTTGGAGCTACGGCGAAGGGAGTAGATGCGTGGCTGGCACCTCTCGGCGGAAGCTACAGGCCGTAGATCGCGACGATGGCCCAGAAGGTCAGCCAAAGGGCTCCCGCGCCCAGTGCAAGCATCGCGGCGACGAACGCCACGAAGTACCCGATGCGGCGCGAAAGTTCGGGCGCTGCCGGAACGCACCTCGCGTAGATCAAGGCGGCCCACAGCACAAGCGCAAGTGCTCCGGCCGCCACGACGCTCCCCGACATCGCCAGGATCCGATGCTGGTCCAGGAAGCGCAGGCCGACGCTGAGCAAGGGCATTGCCAAGGTCCAGGCCAGCATGTTCAGCGGCAGCCGCCATCGCGCGCTCATCGGATCGCCTCGCCCTTGTAGTAATGCCCCGGCATGGGGCTCTCCCAACCCGTCATGCGCAACCGAATTCGCGTTCGTCGACGTGGCATGTTCTCCCTCGGATGACCAGTTGCCCTGGCAGGCCCGGCAGATGATATCGACTCGGATATGCGCTGCCGCTTCGACAGGGGCCTTCACTTTCAGTGCTCGGCCGGCTCAGCGCCTTGGCCGCAAATGGTCAGCGTGGGGTGCCAGTTCCGGCGCGCAATGCCTCGACCTGTTCCCGGTAGTTCTTCTCGATGCGCTGCAGGCGCTTCTCGCGCGCGGCGTCGTTGACCCAGGCGGCGGCCATGGCGCTCTGCTGGCCGAGCTGGTATTCGAGCATGGCCTCGGACAGCAGCGCGCTGTCGTCGGCGGGGGCATAGCCGTAGGCTGCGCGCAGTGTCTTCAGCACCTCGCGCTCGGCATCTGCGCGCGCGCCCTTGCCCTGGCCGTAGCCCACCAGGAAGGCCTGCAGCCGGGCCTGGAATTCGGACGGGTAGCTGCGCCGCACCACCATCTGCGCGCCGGGCGGCGGCTCGGACTCCCAGACGATGTGCAGCCGCGCGGCCTCCACCGGGAACTGTTCCCTGAAGCGCTCGAAGTCGGTGGTGTTGTTGGTGGCCACGTCGGCATCGCCGTTGGCCACGGCGAGCGCGGTGGCCTGGTGGGTGCCGATGATCTCGCCGCGAAAGCGCGTTTCCATCGCGATCTTTCGCGGCAGGAAAAGCTGGCTCTGCGGAATGAGGAAGCCGGTCACGGAGCGGCTGTCGCCGCGCGCCAGCCGCCAGCGCTCGGGCTCGGCGAGCACGGCCTCCAGCGTGCTGGGCACGCCGGCCTTGCGCGTCAGCAGCACGGCGCGGTGCGTGGGCATGCCGGGCCGGCGCGCGATCTGCGCCACCACCTTCATGCGCCGCTGCATCACGGCATCGAGCGCCATCTTGGCCGAGAGAAAGGCCATGTCGATCTCGTCGCGCTGGATGGCGCGGTCGAGTTCCTCGTACGACGCCACCGAGTAGGCGCTCACGGGCACACCCATGGCCTGGCTCATGTCGGCCAGCAGCGGCGTCCACAAGGCGCGCGATTCGACGGTACCACCCAGCGGCAGCACGCCGAAGCGGATCGACTTGACCGGCGGCGAGGCGCCTTTGTCGGCCATGCCGGCACTGCCCTGGGCCAGGCAAGCCGCGGCAATGGCCGCGAGTGCAAGCACCATGGCCAAGGAACGCAGGAGGCGCGACATGGCCGGCTCCTCTGTCAGGGAGACTGGTCGCGCAGCACGGCGGCCTGTTCCGCGTACCCGTTTTCGATGCGCGAGAGCCGCGCCTGCCGCGCCGCATCGTTGACCCACTGCGCGCTCATGGCGTTCTGTTTGGCCAGCTGATAGGCCAGCTTGGCGGCGGGCTGCAGCGAGCTGTTGTCCGCCGCCACGAAGCCGGCCAGGTCATGCAGCGACTTGAGCACCAGGCGCTCCGCATCGCCCCTGGGCCCCTTCGCGCGCCCATAGCCGACCAGGAAGGCCTGCACGCGGCTGCGCAGCTCGGGCGGATATTCGCGCCGCACCACGATCTGCGCATGCGGAATGAGCTCCGACTCCCACAGCACCTGCAGCCGCTCGGCCTCGGCCGGAAAACGCTGCTTGAAGCGCTCGAAGTCGGCCGTGTTGTTGGTGGCCACGTCGGCTTCGTTGTTGGCCACGGCCAGCGCGGTGGTCTGGTGGGTTCCGACGATCTCGCCCTGGAAGCGCGTCTCCATCGCGATGTGGTTGGGCAGGAACAGCTGCAGCTGCGGCACGATGAAGCCCGACAGCGACTGCCGCTCGCCGCGCGCGAGGCGCCAGCGTTCCGGCTCCGCGAGCAGGCTCTTCATGCTGTTGAATGGCGGCGCCTTGCGCGCCAGCAGCAGCGCGCGGTAGCCGGGCAGGCCGTCGTGCCGCACCACCTGGGCCACGACCTTCATGCGCCGCTGGGTGACGGCGTCGAGTGCCATCTTGCCGGACAGGAAGGCCATGTCGACTTCGCCGCGCTGGATGGCCTGCTCGAGCGCTTCGTACGAGTTGACCGACAGCACGCTCACGGGCCTGGCGATGGCGCGGCTGAGTTCGGCCAGCAGCGGGTCCCAGTCGCTGCGCGACTCGAAGGCGCCGCCCAGCGGCAGGATGCCGAAGCGCACCGGCGCATCCGGCTGCGGCGCAGGCTGGGCAAGAGCCATGAACGGCAGGCCGGCAAGCAGCGCCAGGATGGCGGTTGCGGCGCCGCGGCGCACCATGCCTGCCATGGCGGCAGCGCGCCCGAACTTCGGGCAAAAGGAAGCGTGGAAGGCGCGGGAAGCACCGGAAGCCTTCCGGGCGCGGCATGGGGAGGCCTGCATTTTTGGAACACGAAGACATGGGGCCGCTGCGGACCAGCGGGTCTAACATGGGCAACGCGACGCAATTAGATACCAAACACAAGTTATTTTCGTGATGTTTTTCTCATCTTTCGCTCGCACGGCCGCCTCCCCAAGCTCGACTTTCATGCGCCCAATGCCCTCATGAACTGGAACTTCCGCGTCCTCCGGGGGCTTGCGCGCCTCACCTTCGCCCAGCAGCTGATCCTGCTGGCCCTGGTGCCGGCCACCGCGGCCACGCTGGCGGCCATTGCCGTGCTGACGCGCCAGCACCTGGGCAACCTGACCGATCTGATGCGCGCCAATGCGCAGACGGTGGCGCTGCAGGTGGCCAACGCGGCGCAGGCGCCGCTGGTGCGCATGGACCGCCGCATGCTGCAGCGCACCGCCCAGTCGGGCACCTACCAGCCGCATGTGCAGCAGGTGCAGATCTGGTCGGAGGACGGCGAGATCGTCGCCAATTCCGAGACCGTCGACCGCGCGCGCGGCGAAGGCCTGCAGGTGGTGGTGCCGATCGTCAGCGACGAGGGCAGGCACAACGGCAAGGTGATGGTGGAAATGAGCCTGGACGCGGTGCAGGACGCGCGGCGCTCGGTGTGGCTCAACGTGGTGCTGGTGCTGGCGATCAGCCTGGTGGGCGTGGGCCTGGCGGGCTGGTGGGCGGCGCGGCGCATCAGCGAGCCGATCCGCGCGCTCGGCAAGGCCGTGGACCGGCTGGGCGCGGGCGAGGCCGCGAGCGTGGCGATCGAAGGCACCTCCGAGATCCGGCACCTGCAGCACGGCTTCAACCAGGCGGCGCGCGCGCTGGCCGAGAGCCACCGCCTGCTGCAAAGCCGCATCAGCGAGGCCACCGCCGAACTCGCGCGCAAGAACCAGCAGCTCGAAGTGGCCAGCCAGGCCAAGACGCGCCTCTTGGCCGCGGCCAGCCACGACCTGCGCCAGCCGCTGCATGCGCTCACGCTCTTTTCCGACGGGCTGGCCAATGGCGAAACCGACCCGGTGCGCCTGCAGCGCATCGGCCACATCCGCGAGTGCGTCGACTCGCTCGACCGGCTGTTCTCGGAACTGCTCAATCTCTCGCAGCTCGACGCCGGCGTGCTGCAGCCGCAGTGGGCCGACTTTCCGCTGGACCGGCTGTTCGACGAGATCAGCCGCAACTTCCGCCCGGTGGCCGAACAGCAGGGCCTGCGCCTGGTCGCGCGCAAGACCGAGCTCTGGGTGCGCTGCGACTACGTGATGCTCTCGCGCATCCTCAACAACCTGGTGTCGAACTCGCTGCGCCACACCCTCGAGGGCGGCGTGCTGATCGGCGCGCGGCGGCGCGGCAAGGGCGTTCGCATCGACGTGGTCGACACCGGCGTGGGCATCGCGCCGCAGCACCAGGCGCGCGTGTTCGAGGAGTTCTACCAAGTGGAGTCCACCAGCCGCCAAGCACCGCGCGGCGCGCGCGGCATGGGCCTCGGGCTGGCCACGGTGCAGCGCCTGGCGGAGCTGCTCAACACGCGCGTCGATCTCACGTCCAGGCCGCACAAGGGCACCTGCGTGCGCGTGCTCGTGCGCTCGGCACCGGCCGCGCTGCCGGCGCCGAGCGCCGCGCCCCCCGCCGGCGGCGCCGAGGAAGAGGCGAGCCTGGAGAACCTGCGCATCCTGGTGATCGACGACGAGCGCACCATCCTCGAAGGCCTGACGGTGGTGCTCACCCACTGGGGCGCCGAAGTGCTGGCCGCGCAGACGCGCGCCGAGGCGCTGGCGCTGGCCGACGCCTGGGAGCAGCCGCCGGACGTGGTGGTGAGCGACCTGCTGCTGCAGGGCGGCGACAACGGCCTGGACGTGATCGCCGCGCTCGAGCGCCATCCGCGCGGCATCGGGCCGGGCACGGCGCGCCTGCTGGTCACGGGCGAGACCAAGCCCGACCGCCTGCGCGAAGTGGCGAGCGCCGGCATCGCGGTGCTCTACAAGCCCGTGTCGCCGCGCGTGCTGCGCCAGGCGATCCAGGCGCAGCGCGCCGCGGCGCTGGCGAACCTCGACGCCTGACAAGGGTAGTGCGTCGGACATAGGCCAAGCGGCTGCCGCACTGTGATCTTCCTCACAGCGGCACGGGGTTGCGGGCATCGACATAAGCCCTCCGCCTTATCGCGCGAAGCAGGAGGCTTCCGTACATTGGGTGCTGCACTTGCTGCGGAAGCAGCCCATGTTTGTTGCCGTGAACCCTCTCATCCCGCTCCTCCGGAAACGGCGACGCCAAGGCGCCTGCGCCGCGCTGGCTCTTCTTTGCATGGCGCAGCCCGCCGCCGGCGCCTCGGCGGCCGAGCTCACGGTGCTGGTGGGCGACGAACTCCCGGCGCACGCCGAGTTCGTGCAGCATCTGCGCGCGGGCCAGGAGCCGGGCAGCCGCTTCGAACTGGTGCGGCTGGCGCCGGCCGCCGGCACCGACGCCGCCCTGCCGGTGGAAACAACGGCCCGCACCGACACCGAGCCCGAGCGCAACGCCATTGCCGGCGTGCGCACGCGCAGCCTGCGCGCAGCGCCCGCGGACGCCGCGCTCACGCTGGCCGTCGGCGCGCCGGCCGCGCGCGCCGCGCTGGAGCGCCCGGGCCAGCAGCCGCTGGTGCTCGCGATGCTGAGCCGGCTCGACTACGAGAGCCTTCGCGCCAGCAGCCCGGCGCTCAGGCGCGGCGACCGGCGCGTGGGCGTGCTGCTGCGCGACCCGGCGATGGCGGACCAGCTCGCGCTGATCGGCGCGGTGCTGCCGCAGAAGCACCGCGTCGGCGTGGTCGCCACGCTCGAATCCGAGCCGCTGGTGCGCGAGCTGCAGCGCGCCGCGCAGAACGGCAATCCGCCCTGGGACATCCAGGTCGAGTACGCGCCCGATGCCAGGTCGCTGGCCGGCGCGCTGCGCGCGGTGGTGCCGCGCAGCGACGCCCTGCTGGTGCTGCCCGACCTGATCGGCGACAACCAGGCCGCCACGCTCTCGGTGCTGCGCGCCGGTGCGGGCGCGGGCCTGCCGGTGTTCGGCGCCAGCGAGGGGCTGGTGCGCTCGGGCGGCCTGGCCGCGGCCGTCTCCACCCCGGCGCAGCTGGCCCGGCAGGCGCACCTGCTCGGACAGAAGCTCACGAACGGCGCGGGCGGCAGCGGCAGTCCGCTGGTGGAATCGGCCGCGCCCGCGACCGTGCGGGTCAACATCACCGTGGCGCGCGGACTCGGCCTGCGCCTGCCCGAGGAGCGGGAACTGACCGAGCGGCTCACGGTCACCCGATGAGCGCGAAACTGCCGTCCGAAGGCAGGCGCGCCGATGTATCGCCGCCGCTCCAGCACGCCGCGCCCGCGCCGGTGCCCACGCCCACGCTGCTGGTGCGCGGCAACCTGCAGCGCGACCTGTTCCGGCTCGGCGTGGTGCCATGCGCCGCGGTGGCGCTCGCGCTCACCGGCTGGTTCACCCACAGCCGGCTGCAGACGCTCGAGGCGGCCTTCGATGCCGAAGGCCAGGCGGTGGCGCGCCAGGTGGCGGCCATGTCCGACCTGAGCCTTTATGCCGGCGACCTGCCGGCGCTGCAGAACGTGGCCAATGCCGCGCTGCGCGGCGGCCAGGTGATGCGCGTGGAAATCAGCAACAGCGCCGGCGTCTATGTGACGGCCGGCCCCAAGGCCTCGTCGCTCGCGCAGCTGCGCATGTTCACCTCGCCGGTCACGCTGCGCGAGGCGTCGCGCGCCAGCGCCTTCGCGCCGGCGGGCTCCACCGCCGCCGGTGAGACCCCCATCGGCCTGGTGCAGACCTTCCGCGACACCACGGCCTATGCGCGCGAGCGCAGCCGCTCGCTGATCGCGAGCATCGGCATCGCGCTGGTGGCGCTGCTCGCGGCCTGGGCCTCGGTGCGCCACATGGCGCGCACGGTGGCGCGGCCGCTGCGGCGCATCTCGCGCACCGTGGCCGCGCTCGAGGCCGGGCACTTCGAAGCGCGCTGCGACGTGGCCGAAGGCGACAGCCGCGCGGCCGCCGCGGGCTTGGGCACCGGCCGCGCGCACGAGCTCACGGTGCTCGCGCACGACATCGACCGCCTGGCCGAGCGCCTGCAGCGCAACCGGCAGATCAGCGAGGAGCGCGTGCGCGAAGCCACCGCGGTGGCGCTGCAGCGCATGGCCGAGGCCGAGCAGGCGGCGCTTTCGCGCGCCCGCTTCCTGGCCGCGGCCAGCCACGACCTGCGCCAGCCGCTGCATGCCATGGGCCTGTTCATCGACGGCCTGCTGCCGGGCGCCAGCGCCGCGCAGCGGCCTGCCATGCTGCGGCTGCAGGAGAGCACCGAGTTCATGGGCGTGCTGCTCGACGACCTGCTGGAGATCTCGCGGCTCGATGCCCAGGTGTTGACACCGGCGATCACCAAGGTGCCGCTCGCGGCGCTGTTCGACCAGCTCAATGCGCAGCATGCCGCCACCGCCGCCGAAACGCATGTGCGCCTGCGCTGGAGCGACCGCGGCCTGGCGGTGCGCAGCGATGCGGCGCTGCTGCAGCGCATCGTCGGCAACCTGGTGGCCAATGCACTGCGCCATGCGCCGGCCGGCGGCACCGTGCTGGTGGCCGCGCGCCGCGCCCGCGGAAAGAATGGCGACAGCGTGCGCATCGAGGTGCGCGACAACGGCATCGGCATCGCGCCCATCCACCAGGGCCGGATCTTCGAAGAGTTCTACCAGGTGGCCAACACCGAGCGCGACCGCCGCCGCGGCTTCGGGCTGGGCCTGGCGATCTGCGCGCGCATCGCAGCGCTGCTGGGCACCCGCATCACGCTGCGCTCGGCGCTGCAGGCCGGCAGCACCTTTGCGCTCACCCTGCCCGCGGCCCATGCGGCCGAAGCCGCCGCGCCCGAGCCCGCGCCCCTGGCGCCGACGCCGCTGGCCGGCCTGCACTGCATGGTGGTGGACGACGACCCCGCCATCCTCGACGGCAGCCGCGCGCTGCTGGAGCAGTGGGGCTGCCAGGTCGAATGCGTGGCCACCGGCGCCGAGGCCATCGCGAGGCTGGGCACGGGCGATGTGCATTTCGACGCGGTGCTGTGCGACCTGCAGCTGGCCGGCGACGCCGACGGCATGGACGTGATCGATGCCGCCCGGCGCCTGCAGCCCGACGCGCTCGCGGTGCTGGTCTCGGGCGCCACCGGGCCCGAGGTGCTGCAGCGGCTGCGCCATGGCGGCGTGATGCTGCTGACCAAGCCGGTCGCGCCGGCCAAGCTGCGCGCGCTGCTCACCACGCGGCGGCATGCGCACGCGGCCTGAATGGCACGCCTCTTCAACCACCCTTCCGACCACGCCATGCTCGACACCGCCGCCCTCAAGGGCCTCCGCCCCTTCGTCGCCACGCCCAGCTACAGCGGCGCCATGACCAGCCTCTACGTGCGCAGCCTGCTGGGTCTGGTCAACGCGGCCTGGACGCATGGTTTCGCCATGCAGACGCGCTTCCTCGACGGCGACAGCCTGCTCACGCGCGCGCGCAACCGGCTGGTGGCCGAGTTCATGGCCGATGCGCAATGGACGCACCTGTTCTGGATCGATGCCGACGTCGGCTTCACACCCGATGCGGCGCTGCGCCTGCTGCTGTCCGGCCGCGACGTGGTGGCCGGCGTCTACCCGCACAAGAACGACGGCTGGCCGGCCCAGGGCCTGGCGCGGCCGCTGCCGGCGGGCGCCACGCAGGCCGATTTCGACGCGCTGCATGCGCGCTATCCGCTGAACCTGCGCCACACGCCCACGCAGGCCGACGCGGACGGTTTTGTCGAGGTGCTGGACGCGCCCACCGGCTTCATGCTCATTGCCCGCGGCGTGTTCGAACGCATGGCCGCGGCGATGCCGGAGCTGCGCTACACCCCCGACGCCGGCGAACACGCCCATGCGCACCTGCCGCACTGGCGCTTCTTCGACACCCAGTTCGAGCCCGCCACCGGCCGCTACCTGAGCGAGGACTTCGCCTTCTGCCGGCGCTGGCAGCAACTGGGCGGCCAGGTGTTCGTCGACCTGCAGTCGCGGCTGTCGCACCAGGGCCTGAAAACCTGGCACGGCGACCTGCCGCGCGCGCTGGGCGCCACCGGCAGTGCCGGCCTTGCGCGCGAAGCCGTCACGCCTGCCGGGCCGGCGGATCGAAGGTCCAGCGCACCCTGAGCAGGCTCCACAGCTCCTCGGGCGTGAGGCCCGCGCCGGCCGCTCCCAGCAACTCGTCGTGCAACCCTTCGGGCGGCAGCGGCAGGCCGGCCTGGAGATAGGTGGCCCGCCAGTGCGATTCGTACAGCACGGTGTACTGCTGCGTCCAGCGCACCCGCAGCCCGTGGTGCTGCATGAGCCAGCACATCGCCCGGTCGCACACGGGCGTGAGCGAACGCGGCAGTTGCGACCAGGCGCCCCAGAGGAAGCCGGCCGAGCGGGCCAGGCTGATGCAGTTGGTGTCCACGAATTCCGCCTCCGGCACCTCGCCCGGCGGAACGATCCGCAGGTGCTCGTGGCCCGGCAGGAACATGTACCGCGACGAGAACACCGCATCGACCGGACGGCCCCGCGCCTGCGCCTCGGCATAGGCCTGCACCACCGAGGCGACGTGGTCGGGCAGGAACAGATTGTCCGCGTCCAGGAAGCACACCACGTCGGCGCCGTCGGCCAGCGCGCACAGCGCGCCGATGCCGCGCGGCGTGCAGCCGAAGTTGGCGTTGCCGTGCGGCAGCGGGATGTGCCGCACCTGCGGCCACTCGGCCAGCAGCTCGGGCTGCGCAAGGCCGTCCGCCACCATGTAGTGCACCACGTGCGGATGGTCCTGCGCGCGCACGCTCTGCATGCAGCGGCGCAGCACGGCAGGCGGCTCGCGGTGATAGGGGGTGACCACAGCCACCCTGAGCGGCGCGCCGTGCAACTCAGCTCCCGCGGTCCGCCAGTACGGGAATGGTGCGGGCCGCGGGCCGCGGCGCGGGAAAGAGCGGGACCTCGCGGCGCGACGCGCAGGTGCTGGTCTCCCTGCGCACGCTGTGGCTGATGCCGCAGAACTGGTTGCACCCGCGCATTGCCGCGCGGATGAACTCCGCCTCGCGCCAGAACAGGCGCAGGTCGCCGGGCCGGTCCAGTTGCATGCCCGGAAAGCTGCCCGAGAAGCACAGGCGCGCCACGCCGTAGTGGTCCACCATGATGTTGCGCTCGTAGGTGCTGCAGATGTGTTCCGGCGTGCGTGTGTGCGAGCCCCAGCCGCGCGCCGCGTCCGGGCAGGCGCGCAACGTCGAGAAGTACATGTGGACCTGGCGCAGCCAGACCGGGTTCAACCCGAGACCGAAGCGCTGGTCGCAGCGGCGGATCACCTCGACCAGCCGGTCCGGATCGACGTCGCGATGGGCCGCGAAGAAGGGGTCGACCAGCTCCATCTGGCCGAAGCTGGGCTGCAGAAAAGTTCAGCTTGAGCTTGTCGGCGCCCAGCTCGTCCAGCACGAAGGCATGGAAGTCCTCCAGCTCGAGGTAGTTCTCGTCGAAGATGAGGCCCATCACGTTGATCTTCGTGTCGCTGCCCGGCGCGCGCGCCCGCGCCGCCAGCAGCAGGCGCAGCGCACCGGCCGCCTTGCCGAAGGCCCCCGGCACGCCGCGCGTGCGGTCGTGCAGGGCCGCCCGATGGCTGTTGAGCGACACCGAGATGCCGCGCGGGCCCTCCCGGATCATGCGATCGGCCATGGCCTCGTCGCGCACGCGCGTGCCGTTGATGACCGACAGGCAGCCCAGGCCCAGCTCGCGGCAGCTGCGCGAGATGTGGAAGTAGTCTTCCAGGTCGAGCATGCTCTCGCCGCCGCAGATCACCACGCTGCCCTGGGGATTCATCCCGGCGAACTCCGCCAGCAGCTCGCGCCGTCGCGCGGGGCCGAGGTAGCGCGCACGGTCGGCGTCGTCGAGCTTCCAGAAGTCGCAGTGCTCGCAACGCAGGTTGCAGCGCTTGTTGGTCTGGATGAACAGGAACAGGGGCGGCGGCAGTTCCACGACCAGGTCCGCTCTCAGAAATCCGCGCAGCCGTTCTTGCGATCGGTGGCCACGCAGCTGGTGAGGTTGGGCCGCGAACGCACGCGCGACCATTCGCGCGCCAGCAGGTCGTCGCCCTGCTGCGAACGTTCACCCTCCAGCGGTCCGGTGGCAAAGCAGATCGGCGGCGCACCGAGGTTGCGGTCGAAGGTGTAGGTGTTGGTGTTGGGCAGCTCGCGCACCAGGTCCGCGCTCGGGAAGTCCGGGCGGCGCAGGTTCGCCGTCACGGTCAGCGTCCCGGGCACCACGTCCACCGCGTAGCCGGCCGCCGAGGTGAAGCTGCCGTTGATCGCATAGCGCCCCGCGGGGCTGAAGATGCCGGCCAGGCTCGTGGGCGTGCCCAGGAAGCCGGCCGTGCCGTCGCCCAGGATCAGCCCGCCGATGGTGAAGCCGAAGGGCGGGTTGGCCATGCCGAAGGGCCGGCTGGCGTCGCCGATGACCACCGTGACCCGCGGCTGCTGGGCGTAGATGAAGTGGTTGTCGCCCGGCGTGATGCTCACGGTGCACAGGCCCAGGTAGGCGCAGTGGAACAGGTTGGGCGTGGCGCCCGAGCCGGCGATGCCGCCGCGCGACTCGCCCACCCAGGTGTCGGCCCAGATGCGCCAGGGCGCGCCGCCGATGCTGCCGCCGCCCGCATTCTGGAAGCGCGCCGCGGCCACCAGGTCGGTGCCCGAGGTGCTGGTGACGGCGGTGTCCAGCGTGAGGTCGCCCGAGAGCGTGCGCACGAACACCGTGTCGGCCGCCATCGAGGTGGCCGACACCACCTGCGGCCGGTTGGTGCCGGCATCGAAGCCGGTGACCGACAGCGCGCCGATGCGCACGCCGTCCACGTCCTGGTAGCGGAAGGCGCCGGCAGCGCCGCCGCCCAGCGTGTTCTCGCTCACGTTGTTGGCCGCCCGGTCCAGCAGCACGCTGCCGCGGCTGGAGCGCGCCAGCAGGTGCTGGGCGGTGATCGGCGCCTTCGCCGTCTGCGTGATGTCGCCGGACGACAGCAGGCCCAGGCGGTCCGCCGTGACGGCGCCGTTCAGTACGATGCCGCCGGTGCCGGCGCCCTGGCCTTCGTTCTGCAGCGTGAGGGCGCCGCCGCTCGTCAGCGCGCCGGCCACGGTGATGGTGCCTGCGTGCGTGTTGCTGCCCACCACCACGCTCGGCGCATTCAAGCGCGACATCAGCGCATCCGACAGCGTGAAGCCGGGCCCCGCCGCGCCGCCGACGGTGATGCCGGTGGCCGTGGCGTCGAAGGCGTTGAGCGCCGTGTCCATGCCGCCCGGCCGCAGGTTGATGACGCCGGCGGCGCTCACCGGCGCGTCGATCACCAGGGCGGGCACGGTGCCGTCACTGGCCGCACGCAGCACCAGGTTGCCGCTGCTTTGCACCTGCGGCGCCGCACCGGGACCGCCGGCCGGCGTCGTGCCGGCCTGGATCGACACGCCGGGACTGGCCCGGCTGGAAGCGCCGGTGAGCTCGATGCTGCCGCCGCCCGTGGTGGCCAGGCGGGCGCCGTCTTCCAGCCGCACGCCGCTGTCGGTGCCGTCGAACACGTTGCCGTCGAAGCTGCCGCGCAAGGCGATGTTGCCGCTGCCAGCGGTGATGCTGCTGCCGCCGCGCACCAGCACGCCGTGTGTCGCCGCGAAGGCCGAGGACGGATTGGCTCGCGCCACTCCTTGCACCAGTACGTCGCCGCTGGTGGTGGAGATGCTGCTGGCGACGTTGTTTCTGCTGCGGTCGATCACGACGCCGGTTCCGGCGGAAAACGACGGATTGCCCACGCCCGTGATGCCGATGTTGCCCGTGGAAGCGGCAATCTGCGAGCCGGTGATGCGCACGCTGCCGCTGACGATGCCGACATTGCCTCCGGCGCCGGCATCGGATTGGCCCACCCGCGTGTCGATCACTGCTTCGTCCAGGCTGACCAGGCCCGTGGGCGCACCGGGCTGACCGGTGGTGATGGACACGGCGCCGCCGCCGGTGTCGATACGGGCGTTGCCCAGGTTCACCGCGCTGTTGGCATGCATCGTGACGCTGCCACCCTGCGTGGAGATAGCGGCCACATCGGCGGCCGAGCTGCCCTGGAAGAGGATGCTCCCGAAGGTACCGCCGGCCGTGCCCGCGTTGAAGATCACGTCCATCGGCCCGCTGGTCGAGCGGATGGTGGGTGCCAGCCACGAGGAGGAGAAGGTGCGGCCGATGTTGCTGGCCGCGTCCAGCTGGAAGAACACCGGCGCTGCGCCGGTGTTGCGCTCGATCGCCATGCCGCTGTCGAAGTTGATGTTGCCCGCGTCGGTGCCGCCGGTGCCGGTCGTGATGGCCACGCTGGTGCCACCGTTGAGGGCATTGTTGATGTCGCCGTCCTGGATGGTCGAGGTGGCCACCGGGTCGAAGGGGATTGGTGGGCAGCGAGCCGCTGGCCGTCCCGTGCCCGATGGTCACGTCATAGGGGTCGACGATCCAGCGCCCCGCCAGGCCGGCCGGGGCCGAGGCGTCGACGCGGATGCCTCTCACATCGAACGAGCCGCCCGATGTCTCGATCGTGCCGCCGTTGCCGCCGGCGCTGCCGCCCCGGGCCTGCAGGTCGCCGAAGGCGCGCACCGAACGCTCGCCCACGACGGTGATGCGGCCGCCGTTGCCGCTGCCCAGCGCGTTGGCCAGCAGCGTAAGGTTCGGGCCGATCGAGACCACGCCCGAATTCTCGTTGCCGGCGCCGGGCGCGGTCGTGCCGCGGATCTCGATGCTGCCGCCGCCGCCCGCGCCGCTGGCGTCCGCCAGGCCGCTGGCGTCGGCCGTGGATTGCGCGAGGATGTTGCGCCCCGTCACGCCGATGCTGCCGCCCATGCCGGTGGTGCTGGCAGCGTCGAGCAGCGTGCCCTCGAAGGCGCCGGCTGTCAGGCCCACATCGCCCGTGCCGGCCGCGATCCGGATGCTGCCGCCCGCGGCATGCAGCCCGTCGGTCTGCTGGGACGACGAAAGCCGCACACCAAAGGGCGTGACCGTCGCGTCCAGGGGCGCGAAGGCCAGCGCCGCGCCGTTGCCGTCATAGCCGAAGCCCGCGCTGCCGGCCGTGCCGGTGATCGCGATGCTGCGGCCTGCGCCGGCCTCGACCCGCGTGCCGTCGATCAGCACGCCATTCGAGGCGCCCACCGTGAAGCTGGAGCCGAACGCGGCGGCTTGGGTGCGCAGGCCGGTGGCCATGCCCGACAGGTCGCCGCCCTGGCCCGTGATGCGCACATTGCCGCCGGTGGTCAGCTTCGCGCCGGTGATCCGTACGCCGGCGCCGTCCGGGGGCTCGCCGACCGGGCCGCCGCTGGTCCAGTCGCGCACCGTCCCGGTCACGGCGATGTCGCCGCTCGCCGAAGACAGTGCGACCGAATAGTCGTCGCCGTTCAGCCGCACGCCCGAGCCTCCCGCGGCGCCGCGGCCGGCCAGCGTGATGCCGCCGGCCTGCGTGCTCAGCGTGCTGTCGCCGTCGATGCGCACACCGTCGGTGGCGCTCAGGAAGCCGCTGCCCACCTCGGCGGTGCCGCCCTCGCCGCGCAGCGAAATGCTCCCCGCGCCGAGCGTGCTCAAGGTGCTGCCGCCCAGCCAGACGCCGCTGCGAATATCGCCGGCGCCATCGGCGTCCGGGCCCTTGACCTGCCCGCCGATCGCTCGACCGTTGTCGCTGTCGCCCTGCCCGAAGAAGCGGATGTTCCCGCCGTTGGCATCGATGCGCGCGCTGTCCAACCGGATGGCCGCCGCAATGCCGTTGGCCTGGCCGACCTCGGCGGCGGCCAGGCCCTGTGCATCGGCATTGAACTCGACATTCAGCGCGCCGCTGGTGGAGGCGATCGTTGCGCCCCCATCCTCGACCGCCCAGCGCATGTCGATGTTGCCCACCGAATTCACGCGCAGCGTGGCCGTGCCGCCGCCGTCCTTGATCACCTGGGCGCCGGGCTGGAACACGACGGCGTCGTTGATCTGCGCCACCTTGCTGGACGAACGCGTGGTCAGCGTCACGTCGGTGCCCTGGCTCAGCGCCTTGCCGATGACGCTGGCCGCGATGTTGCCGGAGTTGCCGTCGGCCACGATCGAGAGATTGCGGCCCGCCTCGGCCGTCCAGCTGCCGTTGGCGCCGCCTGCATTGCCGCCGGCATCGATCTGCGTGCCCGCCAGCACATTCAGGCTGCCGGCCGTGGTGCGAATGCTGCCGCCGGCCACGCCAGCCGCACTGCCGCGCGCATCCAGCGTGCCGCTCACCTCGAGGCCCGCCCCACTGTCGACCGTTGCGCCGATGGCCTCCAGCACGATCTCGCCGCCGCGCTCGACCAGCGAACGCGCGCGCACCGTGCCGCTCTGGTTGACCACCTGCTGCACCAGCCCGGAGGCGCCCACCAGCACCACGCGCCCGCCGTCGGCCGTGATGGAGCCGGTGTTCATCACCAGCGCCTTGGTGGTGGGATCCGTCGCCTGCACACTGGCCACCGACGTGTTCATGAGCCCGCCTTCGAGCGGCACCGTGAACTTCGTGAGCCCGTCGCCTTCGAAGTCCAGCGTCACCCGGGCGCCCGACACCAGGCCCGCCGAGCCGCGCGCCACGTTGATCTGGCCTTCGTTGCGCACCAGCGCGCCGATCAGTCCCACCGTGCCGCCTTCGCCCACGTTGATGATCGCGCCTGGCTGGACCGTCACGCGGGCAATGCTGTTGGCATCGTTGATGCCGCCACCGAACACCAGCTGGCCGCCCTTGCCCACCACAGTGCCGTCCTTGGCGATCTGGCTGTCGCTGATGTCCAGCGTGGAGGCCACCAGCCCGCCGACGTTCACCTGGGCGCCGCTGCCGAAGAGAACGCCCGAGGGGTTGACCACGAACACATGCCCGTTGGCCGACAGCGTGCCGTTGATGACCGACTGCTCGATCACGCCGCCGCTGCCCACCACGCGGTTGAGCATCACGCTCGCCGCGCCCATCTGCTGGTTGATGTCAAGCGTCTTGCCGCCGGCCAGCGAAAACGCATTCCAGTTGACGATGGCGTTCATCGTGCTCTGGTTGAGCCTCTGCATGGCCGCCGTGCCGTTGGGAGCGACGCCCACGTTGCCGAACACCACGGTGCCGCTCTGGGGAAAGCCCGTCGGCAGATTGAGCTGCGCCCAGGCCGGCACCATGCCCATGCAGGCCAGCGACAGCACGAGCGGCCGCACGCGCCAGTGCCGCGGCAGGGCTTTCGCGGAAAGATCATGGTTTCTCATGCTGCCCTCAGAAGGTCTTTAGCGCCTGCACGTACAGCCGCGGGTTGTGCCCGCCGCCGTCGGTGCGCGCCGGGTCGGTGCCGGCACGCCAGGCCAGCGTGGCGTTGATGGTGAAGTTGCCGGGCCGCGTCCAGCTCAGCCCGATGCCCGCGCCGCGCAGGCTGCGCGAACCGGGGCTGGCGTCGAAGATCGTCGGGCTCTTCGTCTGGCGCCCGCGCGCCGCGTCGTAGAACACGAAGGGCGTGAACTCGGCGTCGAGCGACCAGCGCCATTCCACGGTGCCGATCAGGCCCTGGTCCACCAGCAGTTCGCCCGATGGGTAGGCGCGCACGGCACGCGCGCCGCCCAGCGAGAGCTTTTCCGAAGCGTCGAGGTTCTTGCTGGCCCACTGGCCGCCCAGCGCCAGGTACAGCGAGTGCTGCGGCAGCACCGCCTGCAGGCGCGAGAACTGGAAGGTGGCCTTGGTGAAGCCGCCTTCGGTGCGGTGGCCGCCCAGGCCCTGGTCGGTCAGCAGGCTGTCGGCATCGCGGATCGAGAGCCTGCCGTGATAGAGATTGCCGGTGCTGGCCCAGTAGCCGCCGCCCAGCCAGTCGTCGCGGCGCTCCCAGGTCCAGCCCAGGCCGAAGCCGCGCACCCGCTTGCGCGCCGAGAAGTCGACCGCCGTGTACTCGTCGGTGAGCTTCTTGCTGTCGGCCGACAGGCGCAGGAAGAGATTGTGCTGGCGCTGGCGGATCAGCGGATAGCTCAGCGAGACGTCGAACACGTCGGCCTTGCCCTGCGCGCCCAGTTCCGAGAACTCGCCGCCCAGTTCGTAGTTGACGCGCGCCAGCCCCACGCCGGCGCGCAGGCCGCTGCTGCCGATGGGCGCCTCGTAGGCGATGCGGCCGAACTGCAGCGCATTGCCGTTGGAGACCATGGCGCGCACGTCCAGGTTGTCGCCGATGCCCAGGGGGCTCGCCCAGCGCATCGTGCCGCCAAGGCGGTAGCGGCCGGATTCCTTGGTGCCGTGGTTGTCGGCCTCGGCCGCGAAGGCCCAGCGCGGCGCCGCCGCCACTTCCACCGAGAGGTCGGTGGTGCCCGGCTGCGTGCCTTCCTGCAGCGCGGACGAAACCTTGATGCCGGGCTGGTCCGACAGCAGCAGCATCGAACGCTCGTAGGCCGGCGCGTTCACGGCCTCGCCGGGCTGCAATGGTGCAAGAAAGCCGCGCACGCGCGCCTCGCCGATGGGAGCATCGGGCGCCACCAGCACCTCGACCTTGCCGATCCGGCCTTCGATGACGCTGATCTCGACGATGCCGTCGCGCACGGTCTGCACCGGCACCACGGCCTGCGCGAGGAAGTAGCCGTGCTCCTTGTAGCGCGCGGTGATGGCCTGCGCCAGGCTTTCGAGATCGCCGAGCGTGACGTCGCGGCCGATGTAGGGCGCGGTGATGCTCTGCAGTTCGTCGTTGCTCAGCGCCTTGACGCCATTGAGCCGCAGGTCGTTGAGCTTGAACTTGGCGGCGGGCGGCTGCGGCGGCGCGGGCAGGCTCTGCGGCGCCACGGTGCCGGTGGCCTGCGCGAGCGGGCGGTCGCAGCTGCCGCAGGGGTCCTTGGTGGGCAGCAGCGCATTGGCGTCGGGTTCTGCTGCATGCGTACGCTGGGCGGCAACAAGCAGCGTTGCGCTCACCAGGGCGGTGACGGCAAGGGCGATCGGTGTGGAGCGTTGGGTGGCGCGCATCTCAGTGCTCCGTTGCGCTTTGCTGTTGTTGTGGGCGCTGCTGTTCGGGGTGTTGCTGTTCGGGGCGCTGCTGTTCAGGGTGCGCTCCCGCCGACGGGGTACCTTGCTCCGCGAATGTCCTCCGGCCTGCGGCCTCCCCCTTGATTTCGCTGCGCAAGGCACCCCATCGACGGGAGCGTTGGACAGAGCGGTCGTTGATCAGCCAGCACAAGAGCCGCGCTTCTCGTGCACAGGGCATCGGGTGCTCCCCGCAGCGAAATAAAGGAGGAGGCCGAAGGCCGGGGGACATTCGCGGAGGGGAGTACCCGGTGGCCTGTGCACCCGCCCTGAACAACGGCAAAAAGCGCCCCGAACAGCGCACTTCAAACACAACGCGACGAACAGACATGGCAGTTCTTCTTTTCATGTCATCAGCTCCCAACGGTCAGACGCCAGTTGCCGATCAGGTTGAACGGCGCCCAGAAGAAGGGGTGGGACATCTTGGGATCTCTCAGCACCGCCAGCTGCCCGGCCTGCATGGCCTTCTGGATGTCGCGGCCCTTCGAGAGCTCGCCATAGAGCGTGCCCATGAGCACCGCCGTCGCGTCGTCCGACACCGGCCACAGCGATGCGATCAGGCTCGAGCTGCCGGCCGAGAGAAAGGAGCGCGTGAAGCCCAGCACCTCGTCTCCCTGCGCGATGCGCCCGAGCCCCGACTCGCAGGCCGAGAGCGTGACCAGCGCGGTGCCATCCATCGGCAGGCCGAGGATCTCGTGCGCCTCCAGGAAATTCTGCTTGCCGCCCTCGTTGGCCAGCAGGATGCGCGAGTACAGCGGATCGACTGCGTCGGCTTCGGCGTGCGCCGCCACGTGCATCAGCGGCGAGCGCGCGGCCACGTCGCGGAACTGCGTCTTGGTGGCCGCGGCACCCATGTACACGGTGTTGCGGGGAAACAGCTGCGCCAGCTGCTTCACCTCGACCTCGGCGCCGGGCAGGTCGTACTTGTCCTCGATGCGCGGATTGCCGAAGGCGGTGAGCGATGCGCTCACGCGCGGCGTGCGCTGCGCGAGCTGCACGGCAATGCTGATGGAAGGCGCCACCGCCACCGGATGGGTCTCGATCACGTAGCGCCCGTCGAGCCGCAGCGCCTGGAACGGCAGGTAGTGCAGCGGCCCGTGCGGCACCACGATCAGCCGCTGCCCCGGCGCCAGGCCCAGCGGACCGAGCAGCGCCGCGCCGAGCTTGTCGGCATTGGTGATGGCCGCGCGGCGGCCGCGCACGATGGAATTGCGGAACACCTCGACCAGCTCGGTGAGTTCCTCGCGGCGCACGGCCACGGTCTTGGCCTCGATGCCGGCCGGGCTCACGACCCACACCAGCAGCCGGTCAGGCAGCGAATGGAACTGCACCACGCGCTCGTCGGGCGCGAGCGTGCCCTGCAGCGTGGCAAGGTCCACGGTGTTCGCGGCGCGCTCGTTGATCTTCGCGCGGCCGCGCACCGCATCGAGCAGTGCGCGCGAGCGGCTGCGCTCGCTCACCTCGAAGGCCTGGCGCGCATCGCCCGCATCGCTGTAGATCGACACGCCGCGCTCGAACACCGACTGCAGGTCCGAGAACAGGCCCATCTTGAATTCTTCGCTGCGGAACCTGGCGCGCACCTGGTCGATGCCGCCCAGCGCGTGCGCCACGGCCTCGGCCGCGGCCTGCTTCTGGCCCAGCGCGAGCTCGCTGCGCGCGACGCCGTCCCAGGCCCAGAGGCGGTAGTACTCGGTGTCGGTGCCGACCTGCCGCGCAGTGAGCGCGCGGTAGAGGTCGCGCGCTTCGGCGGGCTTGTTCTCGGCCAGCAGCAGCCGCGCGCGGGTGCGGTCGAGCTGGGCCGTGAGCGGCGCATCCCTGGGTGGCGCCATGCCCGCGAGCACTTCGCGCGCCCTGGCGGCGTCGCCCGATTCGATCAGCGCATTGACGAGCGAAGCCTGCACCAGCGGCGCATAGCGCGGCGAGCTGTTGGCCAGCGCCTCGTCATAGCTGATCACCGCGCCCGCGTAGTCGCCGCGGCGCGTGCGCACGTCGCCGATCACCTTCTGCACCGGGCCGACCACCAGCCTGGGGTCGCGTGCCGGATGCTTGAGCGCCTCGCGCGCAAATTCCTCGGCCTTCTCGAGCTGGCCCGAATAGCTGTAGACAATGGCCAGGTCGCGGTTGGCCATGGCCAGCAGGTTGGGATCGCGCGTGGCGTTGGCCAGGTGCAGCGCCTTGCTGGCGGCACGCACGCTCTGGCGGAATTCGCCGGCCTCGGCCAGCGCCACGGCCTGGCTGCAGTACTGGTAGCCGGAGAGCTTGACCGCGTCCTGCCCGTAGAGCACCGCGCCCTCGCTGGTCAGGGCCAGCAAGGTGTCGGTGTCGGCCAGCCGGGCCTGCTCCATCCTGCCGGCCGCGGCCTCGGCGTTCGGCGCCTGCTGTGCCGATGCCAGGGGGCCATGGCCCAGCAGAAGAATGGCTGCCAGCCCCAGCGCACCCGCGACCCCTGCACGACGTGCCGAGCGCTCCCACCCCGTTCTTCTCGAAAACCACGTCATTGGACCCCCGCGCGCGGCCCGTGTGCCCGCGGTTGCGGGGGTCGACGCCGCGGAAGTGCGCGCCGTTCAGGCCTCGTGGGGAAAGTCTAGGAGCGGGCCTGCGGCCCGCCTATTCGCAAGAAGGCCTAGCGCGAATGGACTACGTCAAGCAGGGATGGCGTCGATGTTGACGCGGTCCCAGTGCCGGTGCTTTGCAATCGCTGCGATGAAGTCCTGCGCGATCTGCGTCGCCGCGCTCGTGTCGCCGAGGTTGGTGACCGGCGTGGCCGCGACGATGACGCCCGCGGGTGCGTCCCCCTGCTGCGCGTTCGCGCTGATGCCGAGCGTGGAGAGCAGCTGCACGCCATCGCCCACGGTGCAGATGGCCTTGCAATGCTTGTACGCCTCGAGCACGAAGTGCACGGCATCGCCCGTGCCTGCCAGCGCCGCAACGCCCTGGGCGCCACCGGGAATCAGCACGGCGTCGAACACGACCGACGGCCCGTTGGCAAAGGTCATGTCGACGTCGATCTGCCGCTTCGACGCGCTGGCGATGGTGCCCAGGCGGGCGCCGACCACCTTGCACTTGCCGCCGGCCGCCTCGAGCGCATCGCGGATCGGCTTGAGCGAGGCGGAGTCGATGCCGTCGGCCGCGAGGATCGCGATCTTGCGCGTGCGGATCGAGCCGTCGCCGGTATCGGCCATGCTGAGCGCGGGCGACTCCTCGATCGGCAGGGTCATGCGGTGCTCGCGGAACCCCGCGCGGCCCGCGGCCGCCTTGGCGTCCGGCGCGCCGATGCCCAGCGGCTCCGCCACGCGGCGCGCGAGCTTCTCGTCGACATGCGCCAGGTTGTCGACCATGCGCTGGCGAATGGCCGGTACCTCGACCTTCGAGAGTTCGAAGCGGAAGGCCGCAACGATGTGCTCCTTCTCGGCCGCGCTCTGGCTGTTGAAGAACAGCCGCGCCTGCGTGAAGTGATCGTCGAACGACGGGCTGCGCCGGCGGACCTTGGGCGACTCGAGCTCGTCGGGATGCGACTGGAAGCCGACGCTGCCGCCGTCGACCCTGAACTCCTTGCCGTCGCCCAGCGAGTTGGGCTCGTAGGCCACCTGGCCGCGCGCGATGGTCTGGCGGTGCATGCCGTCGCGCTGGAAGTTGTGGAACGGGCACACGCTCTTGTTGATGGGCAGCTCGTGGAAGTTCGCGCCGCCCAGGCGCGAGATCTGCGTGTCGGTGTAGGAGAACAGGCGCCCCTGCAGCAGCGGATCGTTGCTGAAGTCGATGCCCGGCACCACATGCCCCGGATGGAATGCCACCTGCTCGGTCTCGGCGAAGAAGTTCTCGGGATTGCGGTTCAGGACCAGCCGGCCGATGCGCTGCACCGGCACCATCTCTTCGGGGATCAGCTTGGTGGGGTCGAGCAGGTCGAAGCCGAGCGAACTCGCCTTGTCCTGCGGCACCAGCTGCACGCCGAGTTCCCACTCGGGGAAGTCGCCGTGCTCGATGGCTTCCCACAGATCGCGGCGATGGAAGTCCGGGTCCTTGCCCGCGATCTTCTGCGCCTCGTCCCATGCCAGGCCGTGGATGCCGAGCTTGGGTTTCCAGTGGAACTTCACGAAGTGGCTCTCGCCGCGCATGTTCACGAAGCGGAAGGTGTGCACGCCGAAGCCTTCCATCATGCGCAGGCTGCGCGGAACGGCGCGGTCGCTCATCGCCCACATCAGCATGTGGGTGCTCTCGGGCATGAGCGAGACGAAATCCCAGAAGGTGTCGTGCGCGCTGGCGGCCTGCGGCATCTCGTGGTGCGGCTCGGGCTTCACGGCATGGATCAGGTCGGGAAACTTCATCGCGTCCTGGATGAAGAACACCGGGATGTTGTTGCCCACGAGGTCGTAGTTGCCCTCGCGCGTGTAGAACTTGACGGCGAAGCCGCGCACGTCGCGCACCGTGTCGGCCGAGCCGCGCGAGCCGGCCACGGTGGAGAAGCGCACGAAAACGGGCGTCTTCGCGTCCGGGTCCTGCAGGAAGTCGGCGCAGGTGAACTGCGACATCGACTTGTAGACCTGGAAATAACCGTGCGCCGCCGAGCCGCGCGCATGCACCGCGCGCTCGGGAATGCGCTCGTGGTCGAAGTGCGTGATCTTCTCGCGCAGGATGAAATCTTCGAGCAGCGTGGGCCCGCGCACGCCGGCCTTGAGCGAATTGTGGTTGTCCGGGATCTGAAGACCCTGGTTGGTCGTCAGATGGGGCGCATGATCGGTCGCGAAGCCATCGAGTTGCTGCTGCTTGGCATTGCTGCCGTCCGTGGCCTTCGAGCGGCGGCCGGCGGCGGCCTTGTTCTGAGGCGTCATCGAGGGTCTTTCATGGGAGGGTCGGCTTCGTTGTCGATAAAAAGGTCCAGCACGTTCACCAGCGCAATCAGGCAGATGAAACCCGCCACGGCGGCCACCACCCAGAACAGGATTTCATCCCCCCAAGCACCGGTGAGTGAATCGAACAGCGACGACAGATCCATGATTCGCTCCAGCAGATCAGATTGAACGACTCGATGCTTGCGCTGCGGCCCCCATGAAGCCACGAAAGCCGGGCCCGGGGAGCAGTTGCGAGCGAATCCAAAGGTTATGTTTTTCTCAGACTGTTACCCGTAGTGGCTGCTCGCCCTCGCTTGTGGGAGAGCGGGCGCCTGCGGAGTAGGAGCGCACCGACAGTACTTGGCTGCCGCCTACGCGGATTGGCGTCTCGGCCCGCATCCGCGCCGCGTGCGCAGCCTTAGCATCGAACGCAGGCGGCACGATGCCTGCTTGCGCATCCATGGACAACACACATTCAGCACACAGGGAAGACAGAAACATGCAGATCAAGATCGGTTTCGACATTGAACTCGCCGTCACGGCCCCCACGGCACTGGTCTACATGCTGCATGTCCACCCCTCGCGCGCAGCGGACCTGCAGGACGGCGAGCACGTCACCATCACGCCGCCGCTGCCTACCGACTACTACGTGGACAGCTTCGACAACCACTGCGCGCGCGTGCGGATTCCCGCGGGCGTGCAAAGCGTGCGGCTGCGCAACCATGCGGTGGTGTTCGACCCGGGCTGGGCCGATCCGGTGGACTACGGCGCCGTCGAACACGCGGCGGCGGACCTGCCGGTGTCCACGCTGCCCTTCGTGCTGCCGAGCCGCTACTGCGAGGTCGACAGCGAACTGCTGCAGTTCGCCTGGAGCAATTTCGCCAATGTGGCGCCCGGCTGGCACCGCGTGCAGGCCATCTGCGATTTCGTGCACGAGCACCTGCGCTTCGACTACCAGAACGCACGCCCCACGCGCACGGCGCTGGAGGGATTCCGCGAGCGCACCGGCGTCTGCCGGGATTTCGCGCATCTGGCCATCACACTGTGCCGCTGCATGAACATTCCCGCGCGCTATGCCACCGGCTATCTCGGCGACATCGGCATTCCGCCCGTGCCCTATCCCATGGATTTCAGCGCCTGGTTCGAGGTGTACCTGGGAGAGCGCTGGTACACCTTCGATGCGCGCCACAACGTGCCGCGCGTCGGCCGCATCGTGATAGCGCGCGGGCGCGACGCGGCCGACGTGCCGATCACCATGGTGTTCGGCGCCAACTCGCTCAAGCGCTTCGAAGTGACGACCGACGAAGTGCCGCAGTAGGGCCGCAATAGGGCCGGGGCCTCACGCGGGCAGGAATCCGAGCATCTCCATGGCATCGCGAAGGCCGGTGCGGCTGCGCTCCATCGCGTCCCAGGGCGCGTTGCCGGTGGCCAGGCGCGGGCCGATGTTCGCCACCGTCCAGTGGGCGGCGCTGTCCAGGTCGGGCAGCTCTTCCCAGGCCAGCGGCACCGACACGCCCATGCCCGGGCGCGCGCGCGCCGACCATGCGCTGGCCGTGGTGGCGCCGAAGCCGTTGCGCAGATAGTCCACGAAGATCCTGCCCACGCGGTTGCGCGGCCCGCTCTTGGCCACGAAACGCCCGGGAACGGTGCGCGCCAGGTGCTCGACGATGGCGCGCGAAAAGCCGCGCACCTCGTCCCAGCCGAACTGGCGCCGCAGCGGCACCACCACGTGCAGTCCCTTGCCGCCGCTGGTCTTGAGGAACGAAGGCAGGCCGAGCTCGTCGAGCAGCACGTGCACCAGCAGCGCCGCCTCCTGGATCTGCTGCCAGTCGATGCCTTCGCCGGGATCGAGGTCGAAAGTCATGCGGTCGGGCTTGCCGAGGGCGCGCGAGGTGGCGTTCCAGGTGTGCAGTTCGACGGTGTTGAATTGCGCCGCGCCGACCAGCGCCTGGGCGGTGTCGATCTGCAGCAGCGGGTCGTGGCCCGGGTCGAGCGCGGGATCGAGCAGCTTGATGCCCGCGATGTCGCTGTGCTGCGCATGCTTCTGGAAGAACAGCTCGCCGCCCACGCCATCGGGCGCGCGCACCAGCGCCACGGGGCGCCCCTTCAGATGCGGCAGGATCAGCGGCGCAACGCTCGCGTAGTAGGCGGCGAGATCGCCCTTGGTGAGGCCGCTGGCGGCATCGATCACGCGCTCCGCGTGGGTGATGCGCGGCGCCTCCTTCGTCGTGCTCATTCGATGGGCGCTCATGCCGCGCGGCGCCGGGCGGTGGCGGTCTTGGCCGCGGTGCGCTTGCGTGCGGCGCTGCCGCTGCCGCTGCTGCTTTTTGCGGTGCTCTTGCCATGGGCCCTGGACTTGGCCTTGGGCTTGGCGCTTGCGGGCGCCTCTTTCTGCGCATCTTCCTGCGCATCTTTTTCGTCTTCATCGCCGGCCTTGCGGGCCGTGGCCGCCTTGCCGCCGCCACCACCACCCTTGCGCAGGCTGCGCTGCAGCAGCTCGGTCAGGTCGATGATCTTCGCGCCGCGGCTCTCGAGGGCCTGGCCTTCCTCGGGTTCGATCTGCGTCACGGTCTCGGTCTGGCCTGCGGCCACCTTGCGGTCGACGAGGCGCAGGATCTCGTCCTTGAACTCGTCCTTGTAGTCGTCCGGGTCCCAGTCGGCGCTCATGTCCTCGACCAGCTGCTCGGCCATCTTGATTTCCTGCTCGCGCAGCCCCGCCTTCTTCGCATCCTCGGAAGGCAGCGGCAATTCGGTCCAGGGCCGGATGTCGGCGCCCCAGCGCAGCAGGTTCAGCACCAGTCCCGGGCCCACCGGCACGAGCGCGGCCAGGTGCTGCTTGGTCTGGATCACCACGCGTGCCACGCCGATGCGCTGGCTGCGCTGCAGCGTCTCGCGCAGCAGCGCATACACCTTGGCGCCGCGGTTGATGGGCGCCACGTAGTAGGGGCGCTCGAGATAGACGAACGGAATGCCGTTGGCGGGCACGAAGCTCTCGATCTCGATGGTCTGCGTGGTCTTGGGGTAGGCGTCGGCAATTTCCTTGTCGCTCAGCACCACGTATTCGCCATCTTCGTATTCGATGCCCTTGACGATGTTCTCGCGCGCGATTTCCTTGCCGGTCTTCTTGTTGATGCGTTTGTAGCCCACCGGGTCCATCGTGCGCTTGTCGAGCCAGTCGAAGTCGATGCCGTGGTCGGTGGTGGCCGAATACAGGGCCACCGGGATGTGGACGAGGCCGAAGCTGATCGCGCCCTTCCACAGGACGCGCGGCGCGGGGGCCTTTTTCGAGATAGCCATGGATGGACACACTCCTTCAGCCTCGAAACTCTGCCCCCCGCGCCATGTGCGATGTAGGAGCGCGGCGGCGCCTGCCGTAGGTTCAGGCGGCGCCGGCCGAGCCGGTGGCCGCGGGCCCGAGCACGCGTTCGCTCGGATGCGCGAAGTAGAACCACTCGGCGCCCGGCAGCGCCAGCGCGTTGGGGAAGACGATGAACCCGTCGTCCGGCGCGCTCACCAGCGTGCCGTCGTGGCGCATGCCGATGGGTTCGCCGCGCTGCACCGCATCGAAGGTGGCCCAGTCGCGCACGAAGCTGTCGTCCTCGTGCAGCCGGTCCGTCACGCTCGCCAGGCGCAGCAGTTGGGGCGGCCTGGGCGGTTCCGCCACCAGGCCCTGGGGCAATGCTGCCATGCCGAGCAGTGCGAGCGCGCGGCGGATGGCGCGCCACGCAACTTCTGGCGCCTGCGGGTCCTGGTGCTGGCCGCATTCGAGCGTGACGCCGTAGCCGCCGCAATTGCGGATGTATTCGTTGGTGCCGCGGCCGAAGTCGAGCGCGCCCTCGCCGACTTCGGCGCCCGCGGAACGCTGCGCGAGCCCGGCGGCATAGATGTCGAGCCAGCCCTCGACCACGATGGGCGTGCCCAGGTGCAGCGCAAGCAGCCCTTCCTCGCCGGCGCGCGCGAAGGGCTCCAGCGCGCCGGTGTTGTCGCGCGGGCCGATCATCGCGAAGGCCTCGCCCTCGCTCTGGAAGGAATGCAGGTCGAGCAGCACGTCATGCCGTTCGATCAGCGGGCACAGCACGTTGGTGACCCGGTCTTCGTAATCCGCGGGCTCCGCGCTGGGCTTGAACAGGCGGTTGAGGTTGCGCTCGCCCTCGCGCTGCAGGCGCCGCCGCGCCAGCGGATTGGCGACCGGCACCAGCGTGAGCTGCCCGCGCCGCAGCCCGAAGGTGCCGCCATCGAGTTCGGCCAGCACGCGCTCGATGCCCGCGGTGCCGCAGGTCTCGTCGCCATGCACCCCGCCCAGCACGAGCAGCCGCGGACCGGGGTCCAGCGCGGCGAAGGTGTGGATGCGCAGGCTGTCGGCCACGGTGGCGGCAAGAGGATCGGAGGACATCCCGGCGATTATTGCGGAGGCCTTCCCCTGTGCGCAAAGCCGCTGCCCGTTTTCATGGCCGTGGTGCGCCTCGGGGCTCGCCGCGCAGCGCCTACAGGGCATGCCTGGGCTGTCCTACCGGCTGCGGTCCGGGCGCCATGCAGGCTCATGGCCGATACATGAAAGACAGACACCGCGAAGGAACAGCGCCATGAGCAGCAGCAAGCCCCGCACCAAGGATCCGGTCGAACCGAGCGACCCGCTGCGGGACGCCGGCGGCGGCCATACCAAGACCGAGCAGGGCGGCGATTCGGCGCCGCGCCTGCCGCACGAGCGCGACGAGTCTTCCGACAGCCAAGAGACACAGGACGGGCAGCCGCCCGAGGTCGGCCGCAAGGGCCACGAGGACATCGAGCGCGGCCGCGTGGACACCGACCGCGGGCCGGAGACGGACCGCGTCTACAACGACAAGGTCAAGCGCTGACCCGGGATTCTTATTTGCGGCCCACGCCCGCGAGCTGGTCGCGCATGGACGAGATCACCGCCGCGTAGTCCTGGGCGTTGAAGATCGCGCTACCCGCCACGAAGGTGTCGGCGCCGGCCGAAGCCACGCGCGCGATGTTGTCCACCTTGATGCCGCCGTCCACCTCCAGGCGGATGTCGCGGCCGCTCTGCTCGATGCGCTTGCGCGCGAGTTCGATCTTGCGCAGCGCCGAATCGATGAAGCTCTGCCCGCCGAAGCCGGGGTTCACCGACATGATCAGGATCAGGTCGATGTCGTCGATCGCCCAGTCGAGCGCTTCCAGGCCCAGCCCCGGATTGAACACCAGCCCCGCCTTGCAGCCCGCGCCCTTGATGGCCTGGATGCTGCGGTTCACGTGCGGCGAGGCATCGGGGTGAAAGCTGATGTAGTCGGCACCCGCTTCGGCGAAAGAGGCGGCCAGCGCGTCGACCGGCTGGATCATGAGGTGCACGTCGATCGGCACCGGCTCGCCGTCGGCCGTCTTGGCGTAGGGCTTGAGCGCCTTGCAGATCATGGGGCCGAAGGTCAGGTTCGGCACGTAATGGTTGTCCATCACGTCGAAGTGGATCCAGTCGGCGCCGGCGGCGATGACCTTGGCCAGTTCGTCGCCAAGGTGGGCGAAATCGGCCGAAAGAATGGAAGGGGCGATGCGGAACGGCGTGCTCATGCCGCCGATTGTCGCAGCCGCCGGAAAACCCGCAAAGCAGTGCAACGGAAGGCGCCAGTTACCATCGCGCGCATGTCACAGAGCCCCATCCGCGTCCAGGTCGAGCCGCGCTATCTCGCGGACCAGTCCTCGCCCAAGGACAAGATCTACACCTTCGCCTATACCGTCACCGTGACCAACACGGGCGAGACGAGCGCCCAGCTCATTGCCCGCCACTGGCTCATCAACGACGCCTCGGGCCATGCGCAGGAGGTCAAGGGCCTGGGCGTGATCGGCCAGCAGCCGCTCTTGGCGCCGGGCGAATCGTTCCGCTACACCAGCGGCTGCCGCCTGCAGGCGCCCAGCGGCACCATGCACGGCAGCTATTTCATGGTGACCGAGGACGGCGAGCGCTTCGACGTGCCGATTCCGATGTTCGTGCTGGAGGCGGACATCGGCGGGGCACCTGTCTCGCGCGTATTGCACTAGTACTCCCCCAGGCTTCGCGCACTTCGTGTCGCTTCTCCCTCCCCCTCGCCGGGGGCAACACCGGAGGCCCGGCGAAGCCGGTTCCTCGGTGGCACTTGGCTCGCCCCCAGTCTTCGCGCACTTCGTGTCGCTTCGCCAACCCCCTACCGGGGGCAACACCAGCGGCCCGGCAAAGCCGGTTCCGCGGTGTTTCTGGTCTGATTCCTTTTTTTGTTCCTGTTTCTTTGTTCTTTAAATGGCTGCTGCATCGCTTGACCTGCAGGGGCTGCTGGCCCGGCTCGATCCGACGGCGGACGTGGCGCAGCGCCACATCTGGCTGATCGGCGTTTTCGACTGGCTGCGCGGCGACCGTGCGTCGCCGCAGGCCGCGGTGGGGCGCGTGTCGCTGCTGCTCGATGCGATCGAGGCGCGGCCCGAGCTGCGAGAGCGCCTCTGCGCATGGTGGCGCGCCTTCACGCAGGCGGTCGACCTGACTGCGCTGCTGGCGGACTACGGCTTTGCGCCGCGCACCGCCTTCGTGAGCGAACTCACCGAACGGCTGCGCCGCAAGATCCTGCCCGGCACGCCTGAAACCACCGACGCCTCGGATCTCTTTCGCATGGTGCTGCCCGGCGTGTTCGATGCGGGCTGGATCGCGCTGCTCGATGAAACGCAGCTCGCGCGCATCGGCGACCTGCTGGCCGACGCCGCATTGGACGGCGACGGCACCCCGCGCTGGCGCCACACCGTGATGGACGCGGTCACCTATTGCAGCAGCCAGGTGGTCGCGGCGGGCTTCTCGCCCGAGCTCCGCCTGCGCACCAGCGCGGAGCACCACGAGACGCGGCCGTTCCACACGCTGATGTCCGACCTCGACGAGTTGCGCGAGCAAGCCTTCGCCGAGCCGCGTGACGAAGACGCGCTGCAGGCCGCGTTCGTGACCTTCCGCGACCGGCTCGACGCCTGCCGCGCCAGCGCCTCCTCGGTCTACACGCACCTGGAGGACAACGGCATCTCGGTCGGCCTGGTGTTCCGGCTGCGCCAGCTGCGCGAGCGGGTGCTGCGCATCCGCGAACTGCTCGACTGCCTGATCTCGCCCGCATCCGCGCCCAGCGTGGCGCGGCTGGTGGGCCGGCTGGTGCTGGCCGGCGGCGAGCGCAACAGCATCCGCGCGCTGATCGCGTCGAACTCCTCGATGCTCGCGGCCAAGGTGACCGAGCGCAGCGCCGAAACCGGCGAGCACTACATCACGCGCGACCGCGCCAGCTACCTGCAGATGGTGCGCAAGGCCGCGGGCGGCGGCGCGCTCACCGCGCTGACGGTGCTGCTCAAGTTCGGCATTCTTGCGCTCGGCCTGTCGGCCTTCTGGAGCGGGTTCTGGTCGGGCCTGATGTATGCCGCCAGCTTCGTCGCGATCCAGCTGCTGCACCTGACGCTGGCCACCAAGCAGCCCGCGATGACGGCGCCCGCCATGGCGGCGCGGCTGCGCGACATCAAGACCGACGCCGCGGTGGCCGATTTCGTCGACGAAGTGGCCAACCTGGTGCGTTCGCAGGTGGCGGCCGTGCTGGGCAACGTGGGGGTGGTGGTGCCCGCGATGCTGGCGCTCGCCCTGTTGGTGCAGTTCGCGCTCGGCCGGCCGTTGCTGGACGCGTCGCATGCCGCGGCCACGCTGCAATCGCTCTCGCTGGCGGGCCCGACCGCACTCTTCGCGGCCATGACCGGCGTGCTGCTGTTCGCGGCCAGCATCGTCGCGGGCTGGACAGAAAACGCCTTTGTCCTGCATCGTCTGGACTCCGCCATGCGGTACAACCCTCGCATCGGCGCTTTTCTGGGTGCCGCCCGCGCCCGCCGGTGGGCCACCTTCATGCGCACGCACATATCGGGCTTTGCCTCCAACATTTCGCTCGGGCTCATGCTCGGCCTGCTGCCCGCATTCGCGGGTTTCTTCGGGCTCGGGCTGGACGTGCGCCACGTGACACTGTCGGCCGGGCAGATCGCGGCCGCCGCGGCCTCCACCGGCATGGCGGTGCTCCAGCAGCCCGCGCTGTGGTGGGCGGTGGCGGCCATCCCGGTGATCGGCGCGCTCAATGTGAGCGTGAGTTTCTATTTCGCATTCCGGCTGGCGCTGCGCGCGCACAGCGTCAGCCTGGGTGACCGCGCACGCATCCGCAGCGCCATCCGGGCGCGCTGGCGCAGCCGGCCCATCAGCTTTTTTCTACCTGCATGAATCTGACGAGTCTCTTCAACGATCTGCTGGGCTTCTGGTCCGAGTGGCTGCGCCCGTCGGCGGGCCTGCCCACCGTGCTGTGGTCGCTGCTGCTGGCCGCCGCGGCGGCCTCGGGTCACCTGGTGCAGCGCTACCTGGGGCTGCCCAAGGTGGTGGGCTATTCGATGGTCGGCGCGGTGTTCGGCCTGGCCGGCTTCGAGGGCGCGATCTGGCCGCTGCGCGGCATCAGCCTGTTCCTGCTGGAGCTCGGCGCGGCCGTGGTGCTGTTCGAGGCCGGCGGCCGGCTGCCGCTGCGCTGGTTCCGCCACAACCCGATGGTGCTGGTGCAGAGCCTGCTCGAAGCCACGCTCACCTACTTCGGCGTGTTCTGGATGCTGCAGCTGCTGGGCCTGCCCGATCCGGTGGCCAACCCCATTGCGCTGATGGCCATCGTCGCCTCGCCGGCGGTGCTGAGCCGCGTGATCATGGACACCCGCGCCTCGGGCCCGGTCACCGAGCGCGCCATGACGCTGGCCACGCTCAACACCTTCTACGCGCTGGCGCTCGGCTATGCGCAGGCCGGCCTGATCGAGCGCGCGCCGCAGACCCTGCTGCAAAAGCTCTATCCGGTGGCGGTGGTGCTCGGCCTCTCGTTCGTCGTCGGCGGCATCCTGGCGCTGGCGCTGCGCACGGCCCTGCGCTTCATGAGCCCCACGAGCGAGAACACCTCGATCCTGCTGCTCGCGCTCATTGCGGCCGCCAGCGCCCTCACGGCCCATGTCGGCGGCTCGGCACCGCTGGCGGCGCTGATCGGCGGGGTGCTGCTCAAGACGCTGAACCCCAAGCCCTGGGCCTGGCAGCGGCAGCTCGGCACGGCCGCATCGCTGCTCACCATGCTGATGTTCGTGCTGGTGTCCATCGTCGCGGCGCAGGCCGACTGGACGCTGCCCGTGGCCAGCGTGGTGCTGGCGGTGATCGGCATCCGCCTGTTCGCCAAGATCGCCGGCGTGGCCATTGCCAACCCGGGCAGCGGCGCCAGCTGGAACCAGGCCTTCTGGGTCGGCTGCGCGATGTCGCCGCTGTCGTCGATCGCGCTGCTCATCGCATCGAACTTCACCACCGCGTCGCCGCTGCTCGGCACCATGATCACGCAGGTGGCCCTGCCCTCGATTCTCCTGATGGAAGTGATGGGCGCCGTGCTCGCCACCGTGGCCATCCATGCGGTGGGCGAAAGCTCGGTGCCCTGGACGCCCCAGGCCTTCAGCACCACGGAGGACACGCAGCGATGACCGCGGCCATGGCTTTTCCCGACAGCGACGACTTCCGCTCCGCCGCGCTGCCCGCGGACCCCGCGAGCCGCGTGGTCAAGCTCGAACCCTTCAACCGCTCGGAAGCGCTGTCGCTCGGCGTGGAGCTCGAACTGCAGCTCGTCAATACCCACGACTACGACCTGGCGCCCTATGCGGAAGACATGCTGCGGCTGATGGCGCAGACCCCGCTGCCCGGCAGCGTGGTGCCCGAGATGACCTCGAGCATGATCGAGATCTCGACCGACATCTGCCATTCGGCGCAGGACGTGATCACGCAGCTCTCGCCGATCCGCGAAGCGCTGATCCGGAACGCCGACAAGCTCAACATCGCGGTGGTGGGCGGCGGCACGCATGCGTTCCAGCAGTGGCACGAGCGGCGCATCTACGACAAGCCGCGCTTTCGCGAGCTGTCCGAGCTCTATGGCTACCTGAGCAAGCAGTTCACCATCTTCGGCCAGCACGTGCACATCGGCTGCCCCGATGCCGACTCGGCCTTGCTGATGCTGCACCGCATGTCGCGCTACATCCCGCACTTCATTGCGCTGTCGGCCTCGTCGCCGTTCGTGCAGGGGCAGGACACGCAGTTCGACTCGGCGCGGCTCAACTCGGTGTTCGCGTTTCCGCTCTCGGGCCGCGCACCGTTCACGCTGAGCTGGAAGGAGTTCGAAGCCTACTTCGAGCGCATGACCCGCACCGGCGTCGTGCGCAGCATGAAAGACTTCTATTGGGACATCCGGCCCAAGCCCGAGTTCGGCACCATCGAGATCCGCGTGTTCGACACGCCGCTCACGGTGGAGCGCGCGGCCGCGCTCGCAGGCTACGTGCAGTCGCTGGCCGCATGGTTCCTGCAGGAGCAGCCCTTCGAGCCGACGGAAGACGATTACCTCGTCTACACCTACAACCGCTTCCAGGCCTGCCGCTTCGGGCTCGACGCGGTGTACGTGGACCCGGCCAGCGGCCAGCACATGCCGCTTCGCGACCACATCCTCATGACCATGACGCAGCTCGAATGGCACAGCGAGGCGCTCAACGCCACGCAGGCGCTCGGCGAACTGCGCACCAGCGTGGAAGCCAACCGCAACGATGCGCGCTGGCTGCGCGAGAAGCAGGGCAAGGAGCGCCTGCTGGCCGAGGTGGTGCGGCAGGCGGCGCTGCGCTTTCGCGGCGGGGCCTAGGCTCAGGCCACGGCCGCTTGGGAGAACTGCCTGCGGTAGGCCGTGGGCGACACCTTGAACGCCGCCGCGAAGTGCTTTCGCAGCGATACCGCCGAGCCGAAGCCCACGTCGCCGGCCACGCGCTCCACTGGACGGTCGGTGGTCTCCAGCAGCCGCTGCGCCAGCGCCAGGCGCTGGTTCTGCAGCCATTGGCCGACCGTGGTGCCGGTGGCTTCGCGGAAGCGCCGCGTGAAGGTGCGCCGGCTCATGAGCGCGCGCCTGGCGAGGCTGTCCAGTTCATGCGGGCTCTGAAGATGCCGCCCCAGCCATTCGAGCAGCGGCGCAAGGCGATCGCCGTCGGCCGCGGCGGGCATATCGGCTGCCGGATGTACTGCGCCTGCCCGCCCTGGCGGTGCGGCGCGACCACCATGCGCCGCGCGGCACGGTTCGCAGCCTCGGCGCCATGGCGCACGCGCAGCAGGTGCAGGCAGCAGTCGATGCCCGCGGCCGTGCCGGCCGAGGTGAGCACGTCGCCGTCGTCGACATACAGCACCTCGGGCTGCAGCCTGACCTTCGGATATTGCCTTGCAAAGGCTTCAGCCAGATTCCAGTGCGTGGTGGCCGGGCGGCCATCGAGCAGGCCCGCCTCGGCCAGCACGAAGGCGCCCAGGCACAGCCCGACCACGATGGCGCCGCGCCGATGCGCCGCCTGCAGCGCGCGGATCAGCGCCGGCGGCGCGGGCCGGCCGTCGTCGCACCATGAGGGCACGATCACGATCTGCGCCCTCCGGATGGCTTCGAGCCCGTGCGGCACCACGAGCGTGAAGCCCGCGTTGGTGCGCAGCGGGCCCGGCTCGGTGCCGCACACCTGCAGGCGAAAACGCGGGTCGCCCGCTTCCGTGCGGTCTTCGCCGAAGACCATGCACGGCACCGACAGGTGAAAGGGGCTGATGCCGTCGAAGGCGACGACGGCGATGGTTTCCGCGGGTTTTCTGGCCATGGCCCGATCTTATCGATGAATGGCTTTCGGGCCACTTTCCCGCACGGACTCCAGCGCGAAGAATCGAGTCATTCCAAACCACTCGCAACCACGGAGCCATCCACCATGAGCAACCACCCCGCACCGCGCCGCGCCCTCGTCGTGATCGACGTGCAGAACGAATACTTCGAAGGCGGCGGACTGCCCATCGAGTACCCGCCGGTCGAAATCTCGCTGCCGAAGATCGCGCAGGCCATGGACGCAGCCCGCGCGGCCGGCACGCCGGTGGTCGTGGTGCAGCACCACGCACCCAAGGGCGCGCCGGTCTTCCAGGCCGATACGCACAACGGCCAGCTGCATCCTGAAATTGCCAGGCGGCCGCACGATCACCTGGTCACCAAGACCTTCCCGAGCGTCTTCACCGGCACCGACTTCGCCGACTGGATCACGCGCCACCAGATCGACACGCTCAGCGTGGCCGGCTACATGACCCACAACTGCGATGCCTCCACCGTGTTCGAGGCCATGCACCGCGGCCTCCACGTGGAATTCCTGTCGGACGCGAGCGGCGCGCTGCCTTACGCGAATGCGGCCGGGCAGGTCAGCGCCGAGGAAATCCACCGCGTCTTCAGCGTCGTGTTCCACAGCAACTTCGCGGCCGTGGCAACCACCGAGGCCTGGATTGCCGCGCTGCAGGCCGGCCAGGCGATCGAGAAGGACAACGTGGTGATGTCGAACCGGCGCGCACGGGGCTGAGCGGTTCAGCGCTTATGCTCGCCCCATGGGTGAATTCGACCTGATCACACGCTATTTCCAGCGCCCCGCCACGCGCTCCCCGCTCGGCGTGGGCGACGACTGCGCATTGCTCGCACCGGCCCCCGGCATGCAGCTTGCCGTGTCCTGCGACATGCTGGTCGAGGGCCGGCACTTTCTCTCGACCGTCGATCCCGCGCGGCTCGGCCACAAGGCGCTGGCGGTGAACCTCAGCGACCTCGCGGCCTGCGGCGCAAAGCCGCTGGCCTTCACGCTCGCGCTCGCGCTGCCCGGTGTCGACGAGCCCTGGCTCGAAGATTTTTCGCGCGGCCTGTTCGCGCTGGCCGACGAACATGGCTGCGAGGTCGTGGGCGGCGACACCACGCGCGGCCCGCTCAACATCTGCATCACGGTGTTCGGCGAGGTGCCGGCCGGCGCGGCGCTGCTGCGCTCGGGGGCGCGCGTGGGCGACGACATCTGGGTCAGCGGCACGCTCGGCGACGCACGACTCGCGCTCGAAGCGTTCCGCGGCACGCTCGCGCTGCCCGCCGACGTGTTCGCGCAGGCGCGCAGGCGCATGGAGCAGCCCACGCCGCGCGTGGCGCTGGGCCAGGCGCTGCGCGGCACGGCTTCCTCGGCGGTGGACGTGAGCGATGGCCTCGTGGGCGACCTGGGCCACATCCTCGCGTCGAGCAAGGTGGGCGCCACGCTCGACGCCGACGCGGCCACGGGCCTGATCGCCGCCGCCGCGGCCTCCGGCCTCGGCACCGAGATCCTGCGCACCTGCGCGCTCTCGGGCGGCGACGACTATGAGCTGGTCTTCACCGCACCGCCCGCCGCGCGCGCCGCGGTCGAACAGGCCGGCAAGGAAAGCGCCACGCGCGTCACGCGCATCGGCCGCATCGATGCCGAAGCAGGCCTTCGTATCGTGGACGCCGGCGGCGCGCCGATATCACAGCGCTTCGGCTCGTTCGACCACTTCGTCTGATCAGGAACCGCAGAGCATCGTGTGCGTCTTGCGCTGGGCCGCGTTGATGGCCTTCGAGTGGCCATTGAGTTCCTGCAGGTTGAGCTGCGCCTGCACGGCCGGATCGCTCACGATCACCGGCGCGCGGCAACGAAGCGCGCGACCAGCCACGCCGCCAGCGCGGGCGCGAACGCGAATCCCGCGAACAGCCAAGCCGCGGCGGAGCGCGCACCCGCCGCGCCGCCCGGCTCGCTGAGGCCGGCCGCGTTGACCACCAGCCCCGCCACCGCCGCGCCCACGGCCATGCCGTAGAGCTGCACGGTCGTGATCGAGGCCGAGGCCAGGCCTTCCTGCCCGGCGGGCGCCAGCGACATCACGCGCGTGACCAGGTGCGGCCATCCGATGCCCACGCCCAGCCCCACGGCCGCCAGAGCCATGGCGGCCAGCAGCATCTCGAGCCCCGGCGCAAAGCGCCCGGGCGCCGGCAGCAGCAGCGCGAGCGCCGCAAGCCCCAGCGTGCAGGCCACCGGCCCGGCGCGCAGCATGCGGTCGGCGCCCGCGCCGCTGCGCCCCGACGACAGCAGCGAGCCGGCGCTCCAGCCGCCGGCCATCGCGGCCGTGAGATAGCCGGCCGACAGCGGCGAATGGCCATGCAGCAGCTGCAGGAAGTACGGCACGAAGATCTCGGTGGTGGTGCCGACCAGGAGCAGCACCACGCTCGCATAGATGGCGCCCATCGGCGTGCGCAGCGCATAGGCGCCGGCGGGCAGCAGCCGCACCGCGGCGCGCCGGTCGATCCGCGTGGCGGCCACGCCGAGCGCGAGGCCCAGCGCCACGCCAACGGCCTGCCAGGCGAGCGCAGACAGGAACTCGCTGGCCGCAATCACCAGCACCGAGGCCGCCAGCAAGCCGATCTGCAGCGCCGCAATGCGCGGCATGGCCGCCGGCCGTTCATGCCGCACGCCGGCCGCGGGCCGCAGCTGCACCGCGACCAGCAGCGCCTGCACCGCAGCCAGCGGCAGCAGCGACCAGAAGGCCCAGCGCCAGTGTCCCGCCTGCGCGAACAGGCCGCCCACCGCGGGCCCGCAGAGCGTGGCCACGCCCCACATGCCCGACACCAGCGCCACTGCGCGCGGCCACAGCCGCGGCGCGAACACCCGCTGAATCAGCCCATAGCTCAGGGCCGCGAGCAGGCCGCCGCCCAGCCCCTGCACCGTGCGGCCCGCGAGCAACCAGTGCATGGCCGGCGCCAGCGCGCAAGCCATCGAACCCGCGCTGAAGACCACGAGCGCCGCCAGGCAGGCGCCGCGCGGACCCAGCCTCGCAAGCAGCCGCACCGACAGCGTGGCGCCGAGGATCGACCCCACCACGAACAGTGTGGTGCTCCAGGCATACCAACCGAGCCCGCCGATCTCGTTCACCACCGACGGCAGCACGGTCGTCACGATGTGCACGTTGACCGCGTGCAGCGCAACGCCGCCCGTGAGCGCCAGCGCGCGCCAGCCGCTGCGTCCGCTGAACAGCTCGCTCCAGTTGGCCGCGGGCGCAGCGGGCAGAAGAAGCGAGGCAGAGGAATTGGATGAGGCAGCGGGCATGTGGCGCGGTCCGTGGCGGACGACGGGTGGCAAAGCAAGGCCCGGATACTAGGCCGGCTCCTTGAATTAAACAAGCTATTGCTTTGATAAATAGAGGAGAAATAGCGGGACTGGGACAACCCCTCGAATGCGCGACACTCTGGCCTGATGCAAGCCGCTACTTCCTCCGCAGGCCCCATGCCGCAAGCCACGCCCCGCCGCCCCACGATCGGTTTTCTTTTGTCCCATCCGGCGCACTTCATCGCCATGGGCTTCGGCTCCGGGCTGCCGCGCCTGGCGCCCGGCACCGTCGGCACGCTCTGGGCCTGGGCCGCCTTTGCCGTGATGCAGCTGTGGTTCGCGCCCGCGACCATCGGCTGGATCATCCTGGCCTCGCTGCCGATCGGCTGGTGGGCCTGCAGCATCACCGCGCGCGACATGGGCGTGGCCGACCCGGGCAGCATCGTGTGGGACGAGGTGATCGCGTTCTGGATCGTGCTGTGGCTCGTCACGCCGGCCGGCCTGCTCGCGCAGGCCATCGCGTTCGGCCTGTTCCGCTACTTCGACGCCGCCAAGCCGGGGCCGGTGGCCTGGGCCGATGCGCTGTTCAAGCAGCGCGACGCCGCCGAGGTGCGCTGGTGGCGTGCCGGCTTCGGCATCATCCTCGACGACCTGGTGGCGGCGTTCTGCACGCTGCTGGTCATCGCGCTCTGGCGCGCATGGTGAACTTTTGATGGACCCTTCGACCCCGCCCAATTTTTCCGCCGACCAGGACACGCCCGCGCTCGTCGTGGCCACGGCTGAACTGCTGCTGAAAAAGGGCTGGATGCTGGCCACGGCCGAAAGCTGCACCGGCGGGCTCATTGCCGGCGCATGCACCGAGCTCGCGGGCTCCAGCGCATGGTTCGAGCGCGGCTTCGTCACCTACTCGAACGCGGCCAAGACCGAACAGCTGGGCGTGGATGCCGCGCTGATCGAAGCCTATGGCGCGGTCAGCGAGCCCGTGGCGCGCGCCATGGCCGAAGGGGCCATCGCGCGCTCGGCAGCGCGCGCGGCGGTGGCCGTGACCGGTGTGGCCGGCCCCACCGGCGGCAGCCCCGAAAAACCGGTCGGCACCGTGTGGTTCGGCTGGTCGGTCGACGGGCAGGTCCGCACCGAGCGCCGCCGCTTCGAGGGCGACCGCGCCGCGGTGCGCGCGGCCACCGTGCACTACGCTCTGCAGACACTGGTGGTCCTGCTCGGCGCGCACCCCGGCACAACAACAAAGGCCTCATGACATGACATCAGCAGCCGCGACCGCCAATGCCCAGACCATCGAACGCCTCTACGAGGCTTTCTCCAGGCTCGACGCCCCCGCCATGGCCGCCTGCTATGCCAGCGATGCGGCGTTCGACGACGAGGCCTTCTCGCTGCGCGGGCGGCGCCACGTGGGCGGCATGTGGCGCATGCTCTGCGACGCCACCCGGGCCAAGGGCGCCGACGTCTGGCGCCTCCGCTGGCGCGACGTGCACGCCGACAACACCAGCGGCCAGGCCCACTGGGACGCGCACTACCGCTTCAGCGCCACCGGCCGCCTGGTCGACAACAGCGTCGACGCGCGCTTCGGCTTCACGTCCGACGGGTTGATTGCCACGCACCGCGACAGCTTTGACTTCTGGACCTGGTCGCGCCAGGCGCTGGGCGCACCGGGCCTGCTGCTCGGCTGGACGCCAATGCTGCGCAACAAGGTGCGCGCCACCGCGGCCGCCAATCTCACCACTTATCTCGCACGCCAACTATGAGCAACAGCAACCTAGTCATCACCAACAACGAAGCCCAGCACCGCTACGAAGCCGCGCTCGAGGGCCAGCTCGCGGCCTATGCCGAATACAACCTGCTGACCGACGCCATCATGTTCACCCACACCGAGGTGCTGCCCGCGCACGAGGGCAAGGGCGTGGGCTCGGGCATTGCGCGGCATGTGCTCGACGAGGCGCGCGCCAGGGGCCTGCATGTGATTCCGGTGTGCCAGTTCATCGCGGGCTACATCCGCAAGCACCGCGAATACGCCGACCTGGTGCGGCCCGACATCCAGCGCGCCTTCAAGATCTGAGGGCTTGTGCCTTGGGCGCGGGCAGCCACGCGAAGGCCGCGATGCCCAGCACCAGCAGCGCGGCGATGGTGGCCAGCACGGCCGTGAGCGGGTCGCCGCCATGCGCCGCGGCCACCGAGGCCGCCACGCCGGTACCCCACTGCATGAGCGCGACGCCAAGGAACATCGCCATGGTGAAGACCGCCATCGCGCGGCCCGTGAGCGTCGCCGGATAGGCCACGCGCACGTCGGCGTACTGCCAGACGATGAAGCCCGAGAGCACGCCGATCAGCACCATGCCGCCAATGTCCAGCCAGGCCGAGCGCGTGAAGGCGATGAGCGCGAACAGGGCCGCATAGCCGAGCGCGCAGACCACGATCCAGCGGCGGCGCGCGGCCCCGTCGCGGTCGAAGCGGCCGAACAGCGGCGCACCGAACAGCGAGATCACCGACACCGCAATGGCGACATTGCCGCTCTGCACCAGCGAGTAGCCGTGGCGCTCCATCATGAGCGGCCCGAGCCAGAGCCCGCGCAGCGAGATGAAGGCGGCGTAGGTCACGGCGCCGAGCACCACGATGCCGAGCGTGTGCGGCATTGCGAGCAGCGCGCCGAACTGGCGGATGGCCTCGGGAATGGACTCGTTCGCCTTCGGCACCGCCGAGGCGGGCTCGCGCACCCAGCGCCAGATCGCAAGCCACGCCAATGCCGAGGCCACGGCCAGCACCAGGAAGCCCGCGCGCCAGGAGTACGCCTGCACCAGCCACGCGAGCGGCGTGCCGGTGGCCAGCATGCCGAGGCCGCCGATGGCCAGCACCAGGCCCGAGACGGTGGCGAAGCGCGCGGCCGGAAAGTACCGTGCGATGAACACGGTGCACACCAGGAAGGCCGGCGCGCAGCCGATGCCGATCAGCGCCTGCCCCGCCACCAGCACCGGGTAGCTCGGCGACAGCGCCGACAGCAGCGCGCCCGCGATGGCGACCGGAAAAGCCACCAGCACCGTGCGCCGCACGCCATGCAGGTCGATGCCGATGCCCATGAAAAGCTGCATCGCGCCAAACGCGAAATGAAAGGCGCCCGAGAAAATGCCCAGCGCCTGGGCCGACAGCCTGAAGTCGGCCTGCAGCGGGCTCGCCATGATGGCGCCCACGGTACGGAAGGCCTGGCTCAGCGCCACCCCGGCGCACAGCGCCAGCACCATGACCCACGCCGCGCGTGGCGTCAGCCGTGCGCCGGCAGAGCCGCTGTCAGGCACCGTGGCACTTCTTGTATTTTTTTCCGCTGCCGCAGGGGCAGGGGTCGTTGCGGCCGGGCGTGGCTTCCTTGCGCACGGTCTCGACCTTCGGCCCCAGGCTCTTCCAGAGCTGGCGCAGGTCGTACACGGCCCAGATGGCGGCGCCGAAATCGTCCAGCCGCTGCTGGCTCACGCTCGGCGGGCCGTCGTCGCTGAACATCGAAAGCGTGGGCTTGGCCTTGTCGTCCTCGGTCAGCGCCACGATGTTGTCGAGCGCGTCGTCGAGCATCTGGGCGGCTTCCTTGTCGCGCGGCGGGGCCCAGTCCTCGGGCCAGTTCTCGACCGCGTACATGAAGCCCAGCGCCCAGACCTGCGCGAACGAGGGAATTTCCTCGCCCGCCACCTCGGCGCGCTCTTCCTCGGGCAGCGAGGCAATGGCGCCGCGGGTGTCGAGCACCTCGGGCTGCCAGCTGCGCTCGTCGTCGAGCGACTGCACGTCGGCGTCCAGGCCTTGCTCGATTTCGAGCCAGCGGCGCTTCCAGTTCCAGACGAACTCCATGTGCTGGGCCGGCACGAAGCCCTCCCCCAGCAGCACGGGCCAGTATTCGGCGGGCTCGATGGACCGGCGGGTGCAGATCAGCGCGGCCATGAAGCCTTCGCAGAACTCCCACTGGGGAATTTCCTCGTCGTGCTCGCGCATGGCGTCCAGCGCTTGGTCGAGGGCGTCGAAATCGTCGGGACCGAGGGGGGCGGCGGCTGGCGCTGCGGCCTGTGGGGTGTCGTTGGTGTTCATCATGGCAAGTTCGGGGCAGCCCTCTATGATGCAGCAGGCTCCGGTCGACCCTATTTCTATGCCCACGATTATTCCGTTCCCGACGCGCTACAGCGCTTTCGCCCTGTGCGTGGTCGGCCTGGCGGCCTGCATCGCCTTGGTGCTGGTGTCGCCCCACCTGTGGCTGGCCTGGGTGGGCGTGGCCGTCTTCGCGGCCCTTTCCGGCACCGGCGTGCACGACCTGCGGCAGGCGCGCCACGCCATCCTGCGCAACTATCCGGTCATCGGCCACCTGCGCTTCCTGCTCGAATTCATCCGGCCGGAAATGCGGCAGTACTTCATCGAGAGCGATTCCGAAGCGGCGCCGTTCTCGCGCGCGCAGCGCTCGCTGGTGTACCAGCGCGCCAAGGGCGAGCCCGACAACCGGCCCTTCGGCACGCAGCTCGACGTGACCATCGCGGGCTACGAGTGGATCAACCATTCGATGCAGCCCACGAAGCTCGAGAACCACGATTTCCGCATCGTGATCGGCGGCACGCCGCATACCGCCGACGCGAATCCGCCGCCATCGGGCGCCGCCGGGGCGGCGTCCCACCATCCCTGCACGCAGCCGTACAGCGCGAGCGTATTCAACATCTCGGCCATGAGCTTCGGCGCGCTGTCGGCCAATGCGATCCTCGCGCTCAACCAGGGCGCGAGGCTGGGCGGCTTTGCGCACGACACCGGCGAAGGCTCCATTTCGCAGCACCACCGCGTGCATGGCGGCGACCTGATCTGGGAGATCGGCTCGGGCTACTTCGGCTGCCGCAACGAGGACGGCACGTTCAACGCCGAGCGCTTCAGCGCCAATGCGCGCGATCCGCAGGTGAAGATGATCGAGATCAAGCTGAGCCAGGGCGCCAAGCCCGGGCACGGCGGCGTGCTGCCCGCACCCAAGGTCACGTCCGAGATCGCGGCCGCGCGCGGTGTGCCGATCGGCATCGACTGCGTTTCGCCGTCGTCGCACAGCGCGTTCGCCACGCCCATCGAGATGATGCATTTCGTCGCCAGGCTGCGCGAGCTTTCGGGCGGCAAGCCGACCGGCTTCAAGTTCTGCCTCGGCCATCCGTGGGAATGGTTCGCGATCGTCAAGGCCATGCAGGCGACGGGCATCACGCCCGACTTCATCGTGGTGGACGGCGCCGAAGGCGGCACGGGCGCCGCGCCGGTCGAGTTCAGCGACCACGTGGGCGCGCCGCTGCAGGAAGGCCTGCTGCTGGTGCACAACACGCTGGTCGGCGTGAACCTGCGCCACCGCATCAAGCTGGGCTGCGCCGGCAAGGTGATCACGGCCTTCGACGTGGCGCGCATGATGGCGCTGGGCGCCGACTGGTGCAATGCGGCGCGCGGCTTCATGATGGCCCTGGGCTGCATCCAGGCGCAAAGCTGCCACACCGGCCACTGCCCCACCGGCGTGACCACTCAGGACCCGCTGCGCCAGCAGGCGCTGGTGGTGCCGACCAAGGCCGAGCGCGTGCGCAACTTCCACCGCAGCACGCTGCATGCGCTGCAGGAGCTGGTGCAGGCCGCCGGCCTCGACCATCCGCAGCAGATCACGGCGCACCACATCGTGCGGCGCATTTCCGACACCGAGGTGCGCCTGTTGAGCAACCTGGTGATGCAGGTGCAGCCGGGCGCGCTGCTCGGCTCGCTCGACAAGCAGCACAACGTGTTCCGCACCTACTGGCCGCTGGCCAGCGCCGAGAGCTTCCAGCCCCTGACACAGGGGCCGCACGGCCTGGTGTCGAATCTTCCGCTGGCCGCATGAACCCCTTGCGACGCGGCGCTTCGACGCGGCTGCACAGCGCCAAGGGCGCGGCCTCCGCGCCCGCGCCGCTGGACGCGCAGCCCTTCGCGCCGGCGCCCGGCGACTACGCCGAGTTCCTGCGCCTCATGCTGCCCAAGCAGCAGAAGAACGTGGCCAGCCACCGGCTGGGCAGCGAGCGCGTGTGGCTCAAGAAGGCCGGTCCGCGGCACGGCAAGTGGGGCTACCGCGTGATGGCGGCGGTCGCGCGCATGGCCCGGCTGGACATCATCAAGCCGGTGCCCAACCCCGGCGGCGAGGCCGCCATCGCCACCGAGGCGCGGCGCCTGCGGCAGCTCGCAGCCGCCGGCCTGCGCGTGCCGGCGGTGCTGGCGCAGCAGCCCGACGGCCTGCTGATCTCAGACCTCGGCCAAAGCGGCCGCGCCACCGTCGTGCTGCAGGAGCGGCTCGACCATGCGGCCGCGGCCGGGCCGGCCGCGCTGCTCGCAGTGTGGCGCGAAGGGCTGGCCGCGATCGCCGTCGTCCACGTATGCGGCCAGCACCTGAGCCAGGCCTTCGACCGCAACCTGGTGCAGTGCCCCGACGGCGTGATCGGCTACATCGACTTCGAGGACGATCCGTCCGAGGTCATGACCCTGGCCGAGTGCCAGGCCCGCGACTGGCTCAGCTACCTGCACTCCACGGCCATGATGCTGGAGGCCGCCGCGCCCGAAGCCGCCGGCCAGCACTGGCACGCCGCGCTGGTCGAGGTGGACGCAGAAGTGCGCGGGCGCATCGCCGAGGCGGCGCGGCGCATGAAATGGGCGCAGAAGCTGCCCGCGAGCCGGCGGTGGGGGCGGGATACGCAGCGTGTGCGCGCGGTGGCGCGGCTGCTGGGGCGCTGGCACCTGGCGCCGCCCGCTGCGCTCCAGAACTAGCAGCGGTTGTCAGAGACGCTGTTGGCGGCTGAGCTGCTTGTGGCGCCATTTGCGGAATGCACGGTCGCCGAGCCAGCCGCCCACTATCAAGGCGAGGAATTGAACGGCGAGCGCGACCAAGTACGCTTGGCCTAGGTCACCGTCGTTCTTCGCAAAGTTAAGCTCATACCTATGGCCCACAAGGCCAATGAGCTTGTAGAAAACAAGACTGAGCGCAATCGCTCCGGCGAAAATACAGAGCAGGCGAATGAGTGTTTTCATTGGGCCGACCAAAACCATATGGCGCATTTCAAGGATGCCCCCTCCCAAGAGATGCACTATGGGTTATTGACGATCAAGTTGCTTCTGCCGCCATTTGCGAAACACCCGGTCGCCTAGCCAGCCACCCACGATGGCGCAAATTGCCTGCACAGCAAGGGCGATTACAAAAGCTTGAGTTAGATCGCTCTCGCTTTGAGCCTTGTTCATTTCGTACCACTGGCCAATGGGCACAAGCACTCCCTTTGCCACAACAAAACTCAACGCCAGCCCTCCTAGCACAATGCAGATGAGGCGAAGTAGGATTTTCATAGAACCTGCCAAAACCATATGGCTCGCGCCAGACGCATGTCATTGATGGCCCCCTCCCAAGAAAGGTGCCACTGAACACGGAAATATGACATGAGTTCCGTCATGCGCGATCCATTCCAGAGATCGATATGGTCGCCTTGCCGCCCTTCACCCCAATAGTTCTGGATGAACACGATTCCAGTGCGGTTGGCGATTTTCTCGAAGCCTTCTTTTCCCATGTATTTTTCGGTGCGAGACATAAACCCCGAGGTGCCTGAATCCAGCCAGTTCGCCAACTCTTGCGCCCGAATCGGATACTTCGGCTTGTCTTTTTGCCAGGAGTAGACGCCCCGAAATCCGTCGAGGCTCATGTTCGACCGAATAAAGGCAGCGCCAACATTGATCGCACATTGGTCCTTGTAAACGTCCTTGTCCAGCAAGGCGCTGTCTCCCTTGATCACCGGATGATTCGCCCAGAGCGTCGCGAAAGATGGTTGCATGATTTCCCGTCGAAACAAGTGCTGAAGGGTGGCGCCAGGGCCGCACAAGGCAAGGAACTGCGATACCCGTTCGCCGCAACCATCCTCGCCTTGCCGGAAAGCTAACACCGCCCCTGGCAGGTGTCGATGAGAAGGAAGTAGCAAGCCGCTGGATTTCGCGCTTCTCGGCGCGCAGCGGCAATCGGCCGAGACTGTGGGTGCAGTCAGGGCCCGAGCGCCGCCTGCACCACCACGCCGCGCAGCGCGAGCCGCTTTTTCATCGACAGCACCGCGCGGTCCTTGCTGAGCAGCAGTGCGCGGTGCGCCACCGCAAGGTCGATGAAGACCTGGTCGTCGGGGTCGCTGCAGACGCAGGGTGCGCGCGATGGAACGCCTTCGACCATGCGTACCCGCGCATCGAAGTCCGCCAGCACGGCGGGCACTTGCAGGCGGCGCTGCGCCATGCGCCGGGCGATCAGCGGGTAGCCGAGCACGCGCTCGAGTTCGGCGCGCATCGCGGCCGTTGCGAGCCAGCGCAGTTCGCCCGCGGCCAGCAGGGCGATCAGCGGCACCCAGGCGGGGTCTTCGAAGACCAGCAGGTCGAGCGCGATGTTGGTGTCGATGACGACGAGGCCGGATTCTGGAACGGGCATGGCTCTGCGTGAAGGCGCGCACCCGCGAGTGCGCGCGGGGCTACTTCCTGGCCGAACCCGCAACCATGTCGAAGCGGAACAGCCGGCACTCGATCGGCCCGTTCCACATCGGCACGCGGCGCGACTCCTTCAGGCGCATCTGCCTGGGCAGCTTCAGGTCGGGCGTGAGCACCCAGGCGGTCCAGCCGGCGTAGTTCTTCTTCCAGTGGGTGGCGAGCTGTGGGAAGAATTCGCCGCCGTCGCCGCTTTCACCCGCTTCGGTCTGCGCCGATTCGCGCGCGCCCGAGCGGCCCGTGCCGGCCACGCCGCCGACCTCGATGCGCTCGCCGTACGGCGGGTTGAGCATGATCACGCCGCCCTCGGCCGGCGGCATGCGCTGCAGCGCGTCACCGCCGCGGAATTCGATGGCGTCGGCGACACCGGCGCGCTCCGCGTTGCGCTCGGCAAAGTCGACCATGCGGTGCGAGACGTCGGAGCCGAAGATGGCGACATTGCGCGGCACCGCCGACGATGCGGCTTCCTTCCTGATGGCGTCCCACACGTGCGCCTGGAACGGCAGCAGCTTCTCGAAGCCGAAGCGCCTGAGCGACCCGGCCGGAATGCCGCGCGCGATCTGCGCCGCCTCGATGGCGATCGTGCCGCTGCCGCAGCAGGGGTCGTACAGCGGCTCGGCGGCCACGGCGCCGGTTTCGGGGTTCCACCAGCCGCTCGCGGCCAGCATGGCGGCGGCCAGGGTTTCCTTCAGCGGCGCGTCGCCCTTGTCCTGCCGCCAGCCGCGCTTGAAGAGCGGCTCGCCGGAGGTGTCGATGTAGAGCGTGCAGTGCTCGGTGGTCAGGTGGGCGAACACGCGGCAGTCGGGCCACTGGGTCTCGATGCTCGGGCGCACGCCGCCGGCCTTGGCGCGGAAGCGGTCGGCAATGGCGTCCTTGATGCGCAAGGTGGCAAAGTTCAGGCTCTGCAGCGGGCTGTGCTGCGCCGTGGTCTCGATCTTGAAGGTCTGCCTGGGTGTGAACCAGATTTCCCAGGCCACGCCGCTCGCGATGGCGTAGAGGTCGTTTTCGTTGCGGTAGGGCGCGTGGGCCAGTTCGACCAGCACGCGCTGCGCGAGCCGGCTGTGCAGGTTGAGCTTGAGCGCGTCGCGCCATTCGGCGCGCACCCGCACGCCGCCGCGCAGCGTGAGCAGGTCTTGCCCGGCGCGGCCGGTGAGCGCATGGACTTCCTGCGCCAGGAGTTCCTCGACGCCGGCGGCGCAAGGCAAAAAGAGAGAAAGATCGTTCACAGGGGGTTCGCCATCATTCGGCCGGCTGGGGAACGCCATTGTCGCCGCGCCGGGCCGCTTCTCTATATAGTGGATCGGCCGATGAATTCCACCACCGCGCCCATGGTTGCTCCGGCTGTCGCCGATGACGGCCGCTTTGCGATCCAGTGCGAGGTTCTGCGGCTGTCGATCCGCCCGATCGGGCCGGTGCTGCTGGCGCAATACCTGCTGAACTGCGGCGTGGCGGCGCTCTTTGCCTGGCAATATTCCCTCTCGCGCGCGCTGGTGTGGATCTCGCTGATCACCGCCGTGACGCTCATGCGCGGCTTTTTTCCGCAGCGCCTGCCCGCCCCCTTCACGCCGCAGAGCCTGCGCGATGCGCAGCGCACGCACACGGTGCGCACCGGCATCTGGGAGCTGGCGCACGGCTTGGCCGGCGTGCTGCTGTTCAACCCCGGCCAGCCGGACCAGCAGCTGCTGCTCGGTCTGATGCTGATGGGCATGACGCTGTCCTCGGCATTCTCGGTGTCGTTCTACGTTCCGGCCACGCAGCTGGCGATCACGCTGCTGCTGGCACCGGTGATCGTGACCGGCCTCTGGCTCGGCGCGCCGGCGATGAAGGCGGTGGCGCTCATCGGCATCGGCCTGACCGCGATGATGTGGAAGCTGGTGGCCGAGCGCTCGCGCCAGCTCGAGGAAAACATCGGCCTGCGCCTCAATGAGCGCAGCCTGCGCGAGCAGGCGCTGGCCGGGCTTCGCGCCTCGGAGCAGGCGCAGGCCGAGCGGCTGCGCTTTTTCTCGGCCGCCAACCACGACCTGCGCCAGCCGGTGATGGCCATCGGCCTGCAGGCCGAAGTCTTGCGCCAGCAGCTCGACAACGGCGCCGATGCGCCCCTGGTGCAACACACCGTGGCCTCGCTCGCGCGTGCGCAGCAGGCGCTGGAAGGCCTGACCAACCAGCTGCTCGAGATCGGCCGCATCGAGGCTGCAGCCGATCCGCTGCAGCCGGTGGCGGTGTCGCTGGCGCCGCTGCTGCACGATCTCGCGCGCCAGGCCGGTGACGGCCGCGTCACGGTGCGCTGCCCTGCCGATGCGGTGGCCTGGGCCGATGCGGTTTCGCTGCGCCGCGTGCTGGCGAACCTGGTCGACAACGCCGTCAAGTTCACGCCGCGCGGCCGGGTGCTGCTGGCCGTGCGCGCGCGCCGGCGCGACACCGGCCGCGCCTGGCGCGTGGAGGTGCGCGACAGCGGCATCGGCATTGCCGCCGACTCGCAGGAACGCGTGTTCGGCGACTTCGAGCAGATCGGCAATGTGGAGCGCAACCTGCAGCGCGGGCACGGGCTGGGCCTGGCGATCGTGCGGCGGCTGGCCGCGCAGCTCGGCATCCAGGTGTCGCTGCGTTCGGCGCCGGGGCGGGGCTCGGTGTTCGGCTTCGAACTGCCCGCGGCGCCGGCCGACGCGCCGGTGGCGGCTCCCGCGCCCGCGCCCGCGGCGCCGCCCCGCTCCGGCGCGGCGCATGCGCTGCGGCCCGGCCTGGCCGTGCTGGTGGTGGAAGACAACGCCGTGGTGGCCGACAGCCTCGGGGCCCTGCTGCAGCAATGGCAGCTCGCGCCGCGCGTGTACGCCAGCGCGGCCGAGGCGCTGGCGCTGGCCGACCTGCGCGCGCTCGATGCCGCGCTGTGCGACATCCGGCTGCCGGGCGCGCTCGACGGCATCGCGCTGGCGGAACGGCTGCAGCGGCACAAGCCCTCGCTCACCATCGCGCTGGTTTCGGCCGACATCGGCGAAGCCACCCAGCGGCTGGCCGCCGAGCGCGGCTGGCATGCGCTGCGCAAGCCGGTGCAGCCGGCCGAGCTGCATGCGGTGCTGGTGCAGGCGCAGCAGGCGGCAGCCGGGCGCTGAACGGGCGGCCGGTGCGTTTGGCACGGCTCGTGCAGTGCCTTCACCGCTTCCGATATATGCTCCGCGCACAGGCCGCCGGTCCTGCTTCCGATGTCCATCGACACACCTTCCCCTCCTGCTGCGGCCGATCCGCCCGAACTGCGCGAACTTCGCGAACTGCGTTATGGCCCGGTCGCGATCGCGCTGCACTGGCTGCTTGCGGCCATGATCGTCGGCTCGCTCGGCGTCGGCCTCTACATGACGGGCCTGCCGCTCTCGCCGGCGCGCATCAAGCTCTACAACTGGCACAAGTGGGCGGGCGTGACGATCCTGCTGCTGTCGGCCGCGCGCCTGCTGTGGCGGCTGCGCCATCCGCCGCCGCCGCTGCCGGCCGATGCGGCGGCGGCCATGCCGCACTGGCAGCGCAGCGGCTACCGCGCGAGCCACGCGCTGATGTACCTGCTGTTCCTTGTGGTTCCGCTGTTCGGCTGGGCCTACAGTTCGGCGCTGGGTTTTCCGGTGGTGTGGTTCGGCTTGCTGCCGCTGCCCGACTTCGTGCCGGTCGACAAGGAATGGGCCGAGGCCGTGCTCAAGCCGCTGCACAAGGGCAGCGCGTTCACGCTGGCCGCGGTGGCGCTGCTGCACGTGGCGGCGGTGCTCAAGCACCACTGGATCGACCGCGATGGCATCTTGAAACGCATGTGGCCCGCGCCACGCAAGGAATCCGCCGGATGAAGCGCATCACTCGTCTCCTTCTTGCGGCCCTCGCGTTTGCCGCTCTTGCGCCCGCGCTCGCCGAGCCGGCTACGGCCACCCGGCTGGTGCCCGACAAGAGCCAGATTGCCTTCGTGAGCAAGCAGATGGGTGCGCCCGTGGAGGGCACCTTCAAGAAGTTCGATGCGCAGGTGGCCTTCGATCCGCGCAAGCCCGAGGGCGGCACGGTCGCATTGCAGATCGACACGGGCAGCGCATCGCTCGGCGTGCCCATGAGCGATGCCGAACTGCCCAAGGCCCCGTGGTTCGATACGTCGCATTTTCCGCAAGCCAGTTTCCAGTCGAGTGCGATCAAGGCGCTGGGCGACGGCCGCTTCGAGATGGCGGGCAAGCTCACCATCAAGAACATCTCGCGCCCGGTCACGGTGCCGGTGAGCATTGCGCAAGCCGGCGGCCAGGCGGTGGCCACCGGAAGCTTTACGATCCAGCGGCTCGACTACAAGGTGGGCGACGGCGAATGGACCGATACCTCGGTGGTCGGCAACGAGGTGCTGGTTCGCTTCAAGTTCACGCTCGCGGGGTTCGGCCCGCTTTGAATTCCCTTACTCCGTTCTCACGCCACGCACGCCCATTGCCATGAAGAAGCTCCTCCTCGCTGCCGCGCTGTCTGCCGCGGCGGCCTTTGCCACCCCTGCCCTGGCGCAGGACTACACCGCGCCGCCCGTGGCCGCCAAGCCCGCGGGCGGCCCGGTGAAGAACGCCAGCTACGTGATCGACCCCACGCACACCTTCGTGATGTACGAGATGGGGCATTACGGCACCACCACCAACCGCGGCCGCTTCAGCACCAAGGACGGCTCGGTGCAGATCGACGGCACGGGCAGCAGCGGCAAGGTCGACATCACGATGGACATCGGCTCCATCAACACCGGCGTCGACCTGCTCAACCGGCACGTTCAAAGCAAGGACTTCTTCAACGTGGCCGAATTCCCGACCGGCCGCTTCGTGGCGGACCGCATCGAATTCAACGGCGACAAGGTGATCGACGTGCCGGGCACGCTCACGCTGATGGGGCAGACCAAGCCGGTCACGCTCAGGGCCGTGCGCTTCAACTGCTACCTGAACCCGCTCATCAACCGCCAGGTCTGCGGCGGCGACTTCGAGGCCACGGTACAGCGCAGCGACTGGGGCATCACCTGGGGCCTGAACTTCGGCTTCGAGAACAAGGTGAAGCTGCTGGTGCAGGTCGAAGCGGTCAACGTGCAGCAGTAGTCCCAGGAAAACCATGAGCGGCATCACGGTTCCACTGCTGGGCATCGCGGGCGCAATGATCGTCGGGGCCATGAGCCCCGGCCCGAGCTTCGTCATGGTGGCGCGCACCGCCGTGTCGTCGTCGCGCGGCGACGGCCTGGCCGCGGCGCTGGGGATGGGCGCGGGCGGCGTGGTGTTCGCCATTGCGGCGCTGGTCGGGCTGCAGGCGGCGTTCGCCGCGGTTCCGGCGCTGTACCTGGCGGTGAAGCTGCTCGGCGGCGCCTACCTGGTGGTTCTGGGCATTCGCATCTGGCGTGGCGCACGCGAGCCGCTTCCGGCTGCGCAGGAAGAGGGACGCTTGGCCGGCGGCCGGGGCAATCCGCGGCGCGCGTTTCTCCTGGGCATGGGCACGCAGATCAGCAATCCGAAGACCGCGGTGGTCTACGCCAGCATCTTCGCCGCGTTCCTGCCGCGCGAGGTGCCGCTGGCGCTGGCGCTCGCGGTGCCGGCGGTGATCTTCTGCATCGAGACCGGCTGGTACGCGGTCGTCGCGCTGGCGCTCTCGTCGGCGGCGCCGCGCTCGGCCTACCTGCGCTACAAGGCCTGGATCGACCGCGCGGCCGGCGGCGTGATGGTGCTGCTGGGCCTCAAGCTGCTGTCGGGCGTGCGCGGCAGCTGAGCCGCGCGGGCTACAGCAGGCTTTCGGGCGTCAGCGGCGCCAGCAGTTCGAGCATGGTGCGGCCCCAGAAATCGGAGTCGGGCTCCTCGCTCAGCACGGTGGTCTTGCCGGCCTCCTCCTCGCTGATCCACTCGATGCGCGCATCGCCGCTGCCCTTCGCAAAGCGCAGCCGGTAGGCGCCCTGCTGCTTCAGCACCTCGATGAGCTTGAGCGTCTGCTGCGCCATCTCGGGGCTGCGGATGAAAAGCCCGATCTCGGTGTTGTGCGTTTCGGAGCGCGGGTCGAAGTTCATCGAGCCGACGAAAAGAACCTGCCGGTCGATCACCGCCGACTTCGCATGCAGCCGCCCCACCGAAGTACCGAACAGGCCGAGACGCACGCTGCGCCGCGTGCGCGTGGTGCTCAATTCGTAGAGGTCGGCGCCGAGCCCGAGCATCTCGGTCCGGTAGCGGCGGTAGGCGGTGTGGACCAGCGGCTCGTCGGTGGCGGCGAAGGAATTGGTGACGACGCTGATCTTCACGTTGCGCCGGCGGATCTCGCGCATCATTTCGAGGCCCGCCTCGCCCGGTATCAGGTAGGGCGAGACGATGGTCACTTCGGAGCGCGCGCGTCGCATCTGCTCGACCACGTTGTAGCGCACGCTGTCGACGTCGAGCAGCGGCACGCCGCCGTACGAGGCGGTCTTGCCGATCACGCGCTCGGGCGAATCGGCATACGCCTCGGCAAGGGCCCAGATCAGGTCGAGCTTGCCCGCCTCCAGGTCTTCGGCCATCGGGCTGTAGCCGAGCAGGTCGTTGGGCGCGGGCCTGGGCGGCGGCGGCGTGGTGTCGGGGCCGGTGGCGGCGTCGAAGCGCCGCTGCAATTCCTCGCGCGGCAGGCTGCTGGCCACCACGGACTGGATCGGCCGCACGTAGATGCTGTTCCAGTACTGGTCGAACAGCGCGCCAAGGCGCGGGACCAGCGCGCCGGCCACGAAGGTGTCCAGGTCGATGAAGTTCTCGCCGGCGGTGCGCCTGAAGTACTGGTTGCCGATGTTGCGCCCGCCCGCCACCGCCATCGCGCCATCGGCGATGAAGAGCTTGTTGTGCATGCGCCGGTTGACGCGGCTGAAGTCGAACAGCGAGGCGGTGAAGCGCCTGAGCAGGCTGCCGCGCCCGGCCGGAAACGGGTTGAACAGGCGCAGTTCGACGTTCGGCGTGGCGGCCAGGCCGAGCAGCAGTTCGTCCTCGCCCGAGGTGTAGAGATCGTCCATCAGCAGGCGCACGCGCACGCCGCGCCGGGCCGCATCGCGCAGCGTGCGCAGCAGGTAGCGGCCGGTCTCGTCGTTCTCGATCTGGTAGTACTGCACGTCGAGCGTGCGCTGGGCGCGCCGCGCGAGCTGGATGCGGGTGTCGAACGCGAAGTCGCCGCCCGGCATCAGGCGAAAGCCGCTCAGGTCGGAGTCGGGCTGCGAGGCCAGCGCGATCTTGCCGAGCGCGGTGTCGGCCGAGGCGGCCATGGCCTTGGTGGGCGGGTGCGGTGCTTCGTCGGGCAAGGTGGCGCAGCCGGCGAAGAGCAATGCCGCCGCCATGGCGAAGATCCATTGCCCGCAGCGCGACAGCAGGCGGCGGGCCATCGGCGGGCTTTCTACAGCGCCTTGCGGAGGTTGGCGGGCGCGATGCGCAGCGCCTCGCGGTACTTGGCCACGGTGCGCCGCGCGCATTCGATGCCCTGCTCTTTCAGCATCTCGGAAATCTGGCTGTCGGACAGCGGCTTCTTGATGCTCTCGGAGCCCACGAACTGCTTGATCAGCGCGCGCACCGCGGTGCTCGACGCATTGCCGCCGGTTTCGGTGCCGAGCGCCGAGCCGAAGAAGTACTTGAGCTCGACCGTGCCGAAAGGCGTGGACATGTACTTGGCCGTGGTCACGCGCGAGATGGTCGACTCGTGCAGGCCCAGTTCGTCGGCAATCTCGCGCAGCACCAGCGGCCGCATCGCGAGTTCGCCGTGCACGAAGAAGCTCTTCTGCCGCTCGACGATGGCGTTGCTCACGCGCAGGATGGTGTCGAAGCGCTGCTGGATGTTTTTGATGAACCAGCGCGCCTCCTGCAGCCGCTGCGACAGCGCCTGGCTGCCCTCGCCCTTGTGCGACTTGAGCGCGCCGGCATAGATGTCGTGCACGCGCAGCCGCGGCATGACCTCGGGGTTGAGCATGACGCGGAACTTGGCGTTGGTGCCGCGGCCGATCTTGGTGACGATCACGTCGGGAATGACGATGTTGCGCTCGACATCGACGAAGCGGCGGCCCGGCTTGGGCTCCAGGCGCGAGATGATCTGCAGCGCCGAGCGCACAACCTCTTCGTTGGTGCGCGTGAGCGTGGCCAGGCGCTTGAAGTCGCGCCGCGCGAGCAGCTCCATCGGCTGCTTGCAGATCGCGATGGCGGTCTTGCGCACCAGCGCGTGTTCCTCGGTCTCGCTTTCGCTGGCGAGTGCGCGCAGCTGGATGCACAGGCATTCGCCCAGGTCGCGCGCGCCGACGCCGGCCGGCTCCAGGCTCTGCAGCAGGCCGAGCGCCACCTGGAAGTGATGCACCAGCTCGTCGAACTGGTCGTTGTCGTCGCCCGCGAGGCCCGAGGCCAGCGCCGGCAGCGAATCCTCGAGGTAGCCGTCGTCATTGAGCGATTCGATCAGGAAGCGCAGCGCGGCACAGTCGTTTTCGTTGAGCCGCAGGCTCAGCGCCTGCCGGTGCAGGAAGGATTGCAGCGACTCCTGGCTGCGCGCGAGCTCGGTGGCGTCGGCACGCTCGTCGTCGCCCAGGTTGTTCTGGCGCGCGGGGGCGTCGCTGCCCCACTCGCTGTCGTCAGGCGCCATGTCGACGGTGCCGTCGCCTTCCCAGTCGGGCTCGCGCTCGGTGGCATCGGCGGCGGGAACGTCGGACTCGGGAGGGGAGGCGGTTTCGCTGGACGTGGTGGCCGCGCTGCTGATGGGGGCCGCGGCGAATTCGCCCTCGGCGGCTTCACCCGCTTCGTCGCGCGGCATCGGCGTATCGATGGCATCGAGGCCGAATTCCTCGCGCGCGGCTTCTTCCGCGGTGCGTTCGAGGAACGGGTTCTCGTCCAGCATCTGCTCCACCTCCTGGCTCAGTTCGAGCGTGGAGAGCTGCAGCAGCCGGATCGACTGCTGCAGCTGGGGCGTGAGCGCCAGGTGCTGCGAAACGCGAAGGGACAGCCCTTGCTTCATGGAGACCGGCTCCTCGCTTACATCCGGAAGTGCTCGCCGAGGTACACCCTGCGTACTTCGGCGTTGTCGACGATCTCCGAGGGCGTGCCTTGTGCCAGCACATGTCCGTCGCTGATGATGAACGCGTGATCGCAGATGCCCAGCGTTTCACGCACGTTGTGGTCGGTGATGAGCACGCCGATGCCGCGCTCCTTCAGGAAGCTGATGATCCGCTGGATCTCGATCACGGCGATGGGGTCGATGCCGGCAAAGGGCTCGTCCAGCAGGATGAAGCGCGGCTGCGTGGCCAGCGCGCGGGCAATCTCGACCCGGCGCCGTTCCCCGCCCGAAAGCGCGAGCGCAGGCGAGTCGCGAAGATGGTCCACCCGCAGGTCGGCCAGCAGGCCGGACAGGCGCTCCTCGATGCGCTGCTTCGTCAAGGGCGCGGGCTTGCCGCTGGCGTCGGGTTCGCGCTGGAGCTCGAGCACGGCGCGCACGTTTTCCTCGACCGTGAGCTTGCGGAAGATGGAAGCTTCCTGCGGCAGGTAGCTCAGGCCCATGCGGGCGCGCCGGTGGATCGGCATGTGGGCGATGGGTTCGCCGTCGATGGTGATCTCGCCCGCGTCGGCCCGCACCAGGCCCACGATCATGTAGAACGAGGTGGTCTTGCCGGCGCCGTTGGGGCCGAGCAGTCCCACGACCTCGCCCTTCTGCACGTCGAGCGAGACATCCCTGACGACCTTGCGGCTGCCGTAGCTTTTCTGCAGGCCGCGCACCACCAGGCGGCTGCCCGGCGTGCCATCGGCGTTCTGGGTTCCGGCGGTTTCGATCACTTGCGCCCTTCCCCTTCGCCGCCACCGAGCGTGGTGGTCGAGCGCAGGCCGGCACCGGGTGCCGGTTGGGGCGCTGCCGCCGCCGGCGCGGCCCGTCCGCCGGCGGGGGCCGAGGCACCGGGCGCCGGCGCCGTGGCGCTCTTGGGCGTGAGGATGGTCTTCACCCGCCCGCCCGCCGGGGCGTTCACCCCGGCATTGGGCGGCACGGTGGAACCGTTGACCGTGTAGGTGTCGTTGCTCTGGTCATAGACGATGAGCGCGCCCTGGCTTTCGTCGTTGGGCGTGGCGCCGAGCAGGCGGCGCATGACGGCATTGCGGATGAACTTGACGTTGTCGGCGCGGCTGTCGTACTCGATGACTTCGGATTCGCCCTCGATCCACTCGTCGGGCGCATTGCGCTTCTGCTTGTAATAGGCCCGTTTGCCGGGCGCCGCCGTGACCACGCCGTACTGGTAGCCCTCGGCATCCTGGCGCACGTCGATGCGCGCGCCGCGGATGATGATCGTGCCCTTGGTGACCAGCACGTTCCCCGTGAACACGCTCGTCTGCTTGAGGTCGTCGTAGCGCATCGCATCGGATTCGATGTTCATCGGCTTGCTGCGGTCGGCGGTTTCGGCCAGCGCGCCCGAGGCCAGGCCGGCCAGCAGCAGCGCGCCGATACCCGCGCGGGCGAGACGGGCCAGTCGGCCGGTGCGGCGAAGAAGAGGGGTGGTGTGGGAGTAGGAGTGCAATGTCATAGAGGCACGAAACTTGCTCTGCATTGTATGCGGCGGATGGCGCCAAGCCTTCCATCGCAAATGAAAAAGCCCGCCAAATGCGGGCTTGACATCCCATCCGGGAACACCGCGGAACCGGCTCCGCCGGGCCGCAGGTGTCGCCCCCTGCAAGGGGGTGGGCGCTGCGGACACGAAGTGCCGCGCAGCCTGGGGTTAGCCCTTTTTAGCTTCGCCGATCAGGTAGTTGGTGACCTGCAGCGCCTTGGTCATGTTGCCAGCCAGTTCGCCGTCTACGTACCAGCGCCCGTTCACGGCCAGCGCCGGCACGCCGGCCACCTTGTAGGCATCGGTCAGCTGCGCGGCGCGCTTGGCCTTGCTGGCCACGCCGAAGGAGGTGAAGACTTCCTTGAACTTGGTACCGTCGAGGCCATTGGCCGCGGCCCAGGCAATGATGGCGGCGTCGCCGTTCACGTTCTGGCGCTGCTTGTGGATCGCGTCGAAGACCTTCGGCTGGAATTCGTCGATCTTGCCCATGGCTTCGAGCGCGTAGTACAGGCGCTGCTTGGCTTCGACGTCGTTACCCACGAAAGGCACGGGCACGCGGCGGAAAGCCACTTCCTTCGGGGCGGTCTTGAGCCAGGCTTCCAGCTGCGGCTCGAAGTCGTTGCAGTGCGGGCAGTTGTACGAGAAGAACTCGATCACCTCGATCTTGCCCGCCGGCGCGTCGACCGGCACGCGCTTGTCGAGCACCAGGTACTCGGTGCCGGCCTTGGGCGCGCGCGCCTGGGCGTGGGCGCTGTTGCCAGCCATCGAAAGCAGGCCCAGCGAGGTGGCGGCCAGCGAAAAGTCACGACGTTTCATTGAAAGAGTTCTCCTGTTGGGTACGGCAGACAGAGCCGGCGCGCCGCGCGGAGTTCCCGCATGCGGCATGCCCAGGACGATCCTGGCGGCGGCCCGTGCCGCGCGGCGAAGCTTAAAGAATATCCGTGATGGCCGCCGGCAGGCTCAGCGCTGTACGCGCACGAGCGCCGATTCGAGGCCGCCGCTGTCGAGCCGTTCCTTCAGGCGATCGGCATCGTCCTTCTTGTTGAACGGACCCGCGCGCACCCGGTAGACGGTGCGGCCGGCTTGCTCGCGCTCGGTGACCCGGGCCTCGACGCCCATCAGCGACAGCTTGGCGCGCTGGGCCTCGGCATCGTCGGTGGTGCGGAAGGCGCCGGCTTGCACGAAGTACATGAACGGATCGGCACCCGGCGCCGCGCTGTTGCTGCCGGGCGCGGCGGAAGCCGTGGTGGTACTACCGCTGTTGCCGCCGGCGCGCGCGCGCGCCAGGTCGCCCAGCGGATCGTTCGATGGCGGCGGGGAATTGGCTTCGGCCGGCACCGGTGCCGGGCGCGGGGGTTTTGGAGCCACCACCACCGGCACCGGCGGCGCGGGCGGCGGAGCGGCACCCGGCGCCACGGCCGCGGTATCGCCGCCGGCCGGTGGTGCCACCACCGGGCCGGCCGCAGCCGGCGGCTGCGGCTTGGGCGCGCCGGCCTTGCCGGCCAGCGGCGCGTTGGGATCCCAGTCGCGGTTCTTGCGGGCTTCGGCTTCGTCCTGCTCGGCGCCGCCGCGCTGGGTCTTGGTCACGAACGGGATCGGCACCTTGGTCACGTAGACCGCGATGCCCAGCGCGACACCCAACCCCAGCACCAGGCCGACGATGAGCCCGATGACGATGTTGCCGCGTTGTCTGGTTGTCTTCTTCATAGTCAGTTCACATCTTGCTCGGCGCACTGACGCCGAGAATCGCGAGGCCATTGTGCAGCACCTGCGCGGTGGCCGCGACGAGCGCGAGCCGCGCCAGCTTGACCGGCTCGTCGTCGACCAGGATGCGCTCGGCGTCGTAGTAGCTGTGGTAGCTGGCCGCCAGTTCGCGCAGGTAGAAAGTAACGTCGTGCGGCGCGAAATCCTTGGCGGCGGCCGTGAGCATGGCAGGGTACCTGGCCAGCAGCAGCATGAGCGCCTGCGCGGCCGGGCTTTGGAGCGGCGACAGGTCCACGTCCTTCAGTGTGGCCGCGTCGCCGCCCCAGCCCGCCAGCACCGAGCAGATGCGCGCATGGGCGTACTGCACGTAGTACACCGGGTTGTCGTTGTTCTTCGTCACCGCGAGGTCGACGTCGAAGGTGTATTCGGTGTCGGGCTTGCGGCTCAAGAGGAAGAAGCGCACGGCGTCGGTGCTGGTCCACTCGATCAGGTCGCGCAGCGTGACGTAGCTGCCCGCGCGCTTGCTGATCTTGACCTCTTCGCCACCCTTCATCACGCGCACCATGGTGTGCAGCACGTAGTCGGGGTAGCCCTCGGGAATGCCCACGCCCGCGGCCTGCAGGCCGGCGCGCACGCGCGCGATGGTGCCGTGGTGGTCAGTGCCCTGGATGTTGACCACCTTGTGGAAGCCGCGCTCCCACTTGGCGATGTGATAGGCGACGTCGGGCACGAAGTACGTGTACGTGCCATCCTGCTTCTTCATCACGCGGTCCTTGTCGTCGCCGTAGTCGGTCGACCGGAGCCAGAGCGCGCCGTCCTGCTCGTAGGTCTTGCCGGCGGCCACGAGCTTGCGAACCGCCTCCTCGACGCGGCCGCTGGTGTAGAGGCTGGATTCGAGGTAGTAGTTGTCGAAGCGCACGCGGAAGGCCTGCAGGTCCAGGTCCTGCTCGCGGCGCAGGTAGGCCACGGCGAATTCGCGGATGGAGTCGAGGTCGCCGATGTTGCCGCTGGCGGTGTATTCGCGGTCATCCGACTTGACGGTCTTCTTGGCCTTGAAGTCTTCCGCGATGTCGGCGATGTAGTCGCCGTTGTAGGCGGGCGCCTTTTCGCCGCTCGGCCATTCGGGGTCGCCGGGCTTGAAGCCGCGGGCGCGCAGTTGCGTGCTGTTGGCCAGCGTCTGGATCTGCACGCCGGCGTCGTTGTAATAGAACTCGCGCCAGACGCTGTCGCCCTGGGAAGCGCGCAGGTTGCAGATGGCGTCGCCGAGTGCGGCCTGGCGGCCATGGCCGACGTGCAGCGGCCCGGTGGGGTTGGCCGAGACGAACTCGACCAGCACCTTTTCGCCGGTGGCGGGCTGCTGCCCGAAGGCGCTGCCGGCGGCCAGCACCTCGCGCACGATCTGCTGCTTGGCGGCCGTCTTGAGGCGGATGTTGAGAAAGCCGGGGCCGGCAATCTCGATGGCTTCGACCCACTGGCCGAAAACCGGGGTGGCGAGCAGCGCGGCACTGAGCTCCTCGGCCAGTTCGCGCGGCTTGCGCCCGAGCGGCTTGGCCAGTTGCATGGCGGCCGTGCTGGCGAAATCGCCGTGGGCAGCCACCTTGGGCGACTCGAACGCGGCTTTGGAGCCAGCGCCGGGCGAGAGGGATTCGAGCGTGTTCGCGAGCGCCGCGAGCAGCTCCTGTTTGACCAATAGCATCTGCGAATTTTACCGGGGGCAAACCCGGGTCCAGTTAACGATCGTCATCCGATGGGCGGCTTCGGCCGTTAGGGTGATCGGCCCCGGGGCGGGGCATCCTGTCACAAACCATCTTGCAAGGACATATCACCATGAAGAAGCTCCTTTCCCTGATCGCACTGGGCGCCTGTCTTTCCTTCGGCGCCGCGCAGGCACAAGACAAGGCGCCGGCCAAGGCTCCGGCGCCTGTCACCGCTCCCGCGGCCACGCCCGCGACGCCCGCCACCCCCGCCGCTCCTGCGGCGGCAACTCCCGCAGCGCCGGCCACCGCAGCGGCCCCCGCCGCGAGCTGCGAATCCAAGGCCATCGACAAGAACGGCAAGCCGCTGTCCGGCGCCGCCAAGGGCAGCTTCATCAAGAAGTGCGAGAAAGACACCAAGGCCGCCGCAGCACCCGCTTGCGCAGCCAAGGCCGTCGACAAGAACGGCAAGCCGCTGGCCGGCGCCGCCAAGAACAGCTTCATGAAGAAGTGCGAAAAGGACGCCAAGGCCTGACGAAGCAGCGCTGCGCTTCATCAGCCTGCGCAAACAGGGCCCGCCGTGTGCGGGCCCTTTTTCATGGGCGCACCGGCGGCTACTTCAGCACACTCAGCAGGTTGTTGAAATCGTCGGTCCAGGGCCGCCTGCCGGGCGCCGGCGCCATGGCGGTTGCCGCGCCGGCCACCGGCTCGCGCGCCAGCACCTGCGCATTGCGCGCCACCAGCACCCAGTCGGTCGGGTTGAGCCACTTCGAATCTTCCGCATCGTCGCTGACCAGCACCGCGTGCAGGCCCTTCATCTCGGCGATCCGTGCCACCACGGGTGCCAGTTCGAGGAAGCGGTTGGTCACGTGAAAGGCCACCACGCCATCGGGTTTCATGTGCCGCAGGTAGACGTCCATGGCCTGCGCGGTGAGCAGGTGCACCGGCACCGCGTCGCCCGAGAAGGCGTCCACCGCGAGCAGGTCGAAGCCTTGCGGCGGCTCGCGCTCCAGCGCCAGCCGCGCGTCGCCGAGCACGCGCTCGATGCGCGCCGGGCTGTCGCGCAGGAAGGTGAATTCGCTGTCCGCCAGCTCGAACACCTGCGGATTGATCTCGTAGATCCGGTAGGTGTCGCCGCTGCGGCCGTAGCTCGCGAGCGTGCCGGCGCCCAGGCCGATCAATCCGATGCGGCGCGGCCCGGCCGGCGCGGCGGCCATCGCGCGGCCGATGCCCGAGGTGGCGCCGTAGTAGGTGGTGGGCTCGCGCCGGCGGGAAGGGTCCAGGAACTGCTCGCCGTGCTTGATGGAGCCGTGCGACAGCACCCGCACGCTGTCTGAGAGATGGAGGCGCCGCACGTCGAAGGTGATCAGCGCGCCGTGGAAATTGCGCACCAGGTGGCGCGCGTCCGACCTGTCGCTGGCGATCTGCGCCATCAGGAAGTACGCGCAGCCGGCCGCCAGGGCCGCGCCGGAGGCCCGCAGCCAGTTCCGCTGGCGCAGAACGGCGGCCGCCGCGAGCGCCGTCAGCACCAGGCCGATGCCCAGCTCGTAGTACGCCGGCAGCACATGCGGCGCCACCAGCCCGACCATGGCGCCGCCCGTGGCGCCACCGAGCGAGAGCATCAGGTAGAAGCGCGTGAGATAGCGCGGCGCCGGCCGCAGCCTGGCGGTTTCTCCGTGCAGGAACATGCACAGCACGAACAGCCCGCCGACGTAGATCGGCAGCCCCGTGCGCACATCCGAGCCGATGTGGTGCTGCAGGCCGAAGGCGCACAGCAGCAGCATGCCCGCCGCCAGCGGCAGGAAAACGCCGCGCCGGTACCAGCGGTCGCTCTCGAAGCACAGCACAAAAGTGAACAGGTACAGCGACAGCGGCACGATCCAGAGAAACGGAACCGCGGCGACGTTCTGGGTGATGTGGTTGGTCACGGCCAGCAACAGCCACGACGCCAGCGCCGGCAGCACGAGCCAGAGCAGGCCGTCAGTCCAGCGCGGTGGCTTCTCGCTGCCGGCGGCCACGCCCTGCTGGCTCGGCGCGGCCGGCAACGGCACGGCCTCGGCCCAGCGGTACGCCACCAGCAGCGTCGTGCCGGCGCACAGCGCCACGAACATGCCGTAGCCCCACGACCATCCCTGCGCCTGCTGCTGCAGCGAACTGCGCGGCTCGATCAGCACGGGATAGCTCAGCAGCGACAGCAGCGATGCGAGGTTGGAGAGCGAGAAGTACCGGTAGACCTTGGCGCTCCACGGCGTGCGCGCCACCCACGATTGCACCAGCGGGCCGGTGGTCGAAAGAAGAAAGTACGGGAGACCGATGGTCCCGAGCAGCAGCCCCAAAATCAGCCATGCCGGGTCTTCGCTGCCGGAAGGCTTCCAGCGCGCGGCCACCACGAGCGGAAGGAACGCCAAGCTTGCGAGCAGCAGCCCCACGTGCAGCGCGGCCTGCGCCCGCGCGCGAAGGCGGCGCGTCACCCAGTCGGAATACGCATAGCCCGCCAGCAGCACGGCCTGGAAGAACACCATGCAGGTCGACCACACGGCGGCCGAGCCGCCGAACCAGGGCAGGATCTGCTTGGCGATCAGCGGCTGGACCAGGAACAGCAGGAACGCGCTGCTGAAGATGGTGCCGGCAAACAGAAGCTGGATGCCGGTGCGTCCCATGCGCCTACTTGCCGAAGCCGCGCGCGAGGAACACGGCGACCAGCGGAATCAATGCGATCAGGTGGGCCTGCACCATCACCAGCTTGCGTGTCTTGCGGACGTCGGTTTCGGCCGGCAGCGTGCCGTTGGCGCGCAGCGCCTTGCGCCAGCGGAAGTAAGTGAGCGTGGGAAAGATCGAGAGCACGCCGACGATGATGAACAAGCCGAGCTTCACATGCAACAGCGGGTTGGTCCAATACCACGCCGTGCCCTTCACGCCCCACACCGTGCGCGCGATGCCGGTGGCCAGCACCGCGACGGCCGCCATGCCGTAGACCATGTCGACCTTGGCGAGCCGCTCCACCACGGCGGCATTGAGCCACTGCACACGGCACAGCGCGGCTTCGCTCGAGATGAAGACGACCATCGTGAGGATGGCCAGCAGATGCAGGTAGGCGAGGATGGCTTCGAGGGTCATCGGGGGCTTTCTTCTCAATGGTTTGCAAATGCTTGCAGATTGTGCCGCCGCTCGGGCGCTTTACCCCTTCCCGCCCCAGAATTCGGGCCGCCCGTACTGCGCCTTGAGGAAATCGAGCCACAGCCGCACCCGCAGCGGCAGGTGCTTGGTGCCCGCGAAGACCGCGTAGATGCCGTTGGGCGGCGCGGCGAATTCGTCGAGCAGCGGCACCAGCAGGCCGGCATCGATCTCGGCCTCCACTTCCCAGGTGCTGCGCCACGCGATGCCATGGCCGGCCAGGCACCAGTCGTGCAGCACCTGGCCGTCGGAACAATCGAGCGGGCCCTCGGGGCGCAGGTAGATCAGCTCCTCGCCGCCGTCCTCGCCGGCAGCCGTCAAGGTGCGCTCCTGGCCCTGCCCCTGGGCGGTGCGCGGAACACGGAACGCCCAGCCGCGCGTCTGCGAGGCATCGCTCGACAGCGTGAGGCAGGCAAAGCGCGACAGCTCGACCGGATGGCGCGGCATGCCATGGCGGCGCACGAACTCCGGCGTGGCGACGCAGCGTCGGCGGTTGTCGGCCAGCCGCACGCTCACCAAAGACGAGTCGGGCATGTCGCCCACGCGCACCGCGCAATCGAAGCTCTCGCCGCGCACATCGACCACCCGGTCGCTCAGGTTCAGCGAGATCGTGACCTCGGGATGCAGCGCATGGAAGCGCGGCACCAGCGGCGCCACGTGGCGGCGGCCGAAGCCGGCCGGCGCGGTGACGCGCAGGTGGCCGCTGGCCTTGACGCCGCCCGCGCTCACGCTCGCTTCGGCATTGGCGAATTCGGTCAGCAGGCGCTGGCAGTCCTCGAGAAAGGCGCTGCCTTCGTGCGTGAGCGTGATGCGCCGCGTGGTGCGCACCAGCAGCTTGACGCCCAGCCTCGCTTCGAGCGCATCGAGCCGCCGCCCCATGATGGCGGGTGCGACACCCTCGGCCTTGGCCGCGGCTGTGAGACCGCCGCGGGTCGCCACCGAGACGAAGGATTCGAGTTGCTTCAGGCGGTCCATGGCGCCCGAACTATATATCCCGGGTTTCGCCCGGGTTCAGCGGCCGACGCCGGCCTGGCGCGACTCGAAGGCGGCGATCTCTTCTTCGCTGTAGCCCACTTCCCTCAGCAGCTCGCCGGTGTGCTCGCCGATGCGTGGCGGCTGCAGCCGGATGCCGGGCCTTGCGCCGTCGAGCGTGAAGGGCATCAGCGGCACCTTGGCCATGTGGCCGTCGTTCATGCGAACCGGCGCAAGGCCGCCGGTGGCGTTGAGGTGCGGATCGTCGAACAGCGCCTGCGGCTTGGTGATGGGCGCGAAGGGCAGCTCGTTCTGCTCGAACACCGCGCTGAGTTCGGCAGCGCTGTAGCCGGCCAGGTGCGAGCGCAGGATCGGCATCATCCAGTCGCGCGCGAGCACGCGGTCGTTGTTGGTCGCGAGACGCGGATCGGCCAGCATTTCTTCCAGGCCGAAGGCCTTGCAGAAGATGGCCCACTGCTTGTCGCTCACGGCGGCAAGGAAGATCTGCTCGCCGTCCTTCACGGTGAACACGTCGTACACGGCCCAGGCCGAGATGCGGCTGGGCATCGGGTCGGCCGCCTTGCCGGTGGCGGCGAACTGCATCATGTGCTGCGCGACCAGGAACACGTTGTTCTCGAACAGCGCGGACTGCACCTCGCAGCCCTTGCCGGTGAGCTCGCGCTGGCGCAGCGCGGCCATTGCGCCGATGGCGCCGAACATGCCGCCCATGATGTCGTTCACGCTGGTGCCCGCGCGCAGCGGGTCGCCGGCGCGGCCGGTCATGTAGGCCAGGCCGCCCATCATCTGCACCACTTCGTCGAGCGCGGTGCGATGGTCGTAGGGGCCGGGCAGAAAGCCCTTGTGGCTCACGTAGATGAGGCGCGGGTTGAGCGGCTTCAGGCTGTCGTAGTCGAGCCCCAGCTTCTTCATGGTGCCGGGCTTGAAGTTCTCGCTCACGATGTCGGCCGTGGCGACCAGGCGCAGCGCGGCTTCCACGCCTTCGGGCGTCTTGAGGTCGAGCGCGATGCTCTTCTTGTTGCGGTTGAAGGTCGGAAAGAACCCCGAGCCCGAGCCGAGCAGGCGGCGCGTGCTGTCGCCCTCGATGGGCTCGACCTTGATGACCTCGGCGCCGAGGTCGGCCAGCAGCAGGCCGCAGGTCGGGCCCATCACCATGTGGGTGAATTCGACGACGCGGACGCCCGCGTACGGCAGGGGTTGGGATTCAGGCATGTGCGGTGGTTTCCTGTTGGACGAAGCCCTTGGGCAGGCCGGCCTCGGGCGTCATGCCGTAGACCGGTTCGCCGGGCAGGCCGGCCATGAGCGGCGCGCGCGCCGCGATGAGTTTTTGAATGTCGATGCCGGTGCGAACGCCCATGGCCTCGAACATGAAGACGAGGTCTTCGGTGACCGCATTGCCCGAGGCACCGGGCGCATAGGGGCAGCCGCCAAGGCCGCCGAGCGAGGCGTCGAAGGTGCGCACGCCCTCGTCCCAGGCGGCCAGGCAGTTCGCAATGCCGAGGCCGCGCGTGTTGTGCATGTGGGCGGCGCCGGCATGCTCGCCAAGTTCGGCGCGCAGGCGCCGAAAGAGCCGGCGCACCTGCGCGGGATTGGCGTAGCCGACGGTGTCCGACAGGCCCGCTTCTTCGGCGCCGGCCTCGATGCACTGCGCCGCGAGGCGGATCACGTCGTCTTCCGGCACCAGGCCCTGCAGCGTGCAGCCGAAGGCGGTGGAGATGCCGGCCTCGAGCCTCACGTGCGGCGCGATCGCGCGACGCAGCTCGGAGATGGCGCGCACCTCCTCGACCATTTCGGTCGGCGTCTTGCGCACATTGGCGAGCGAGTGCGCCACGCTGGCCGAAACCGGCATCGTGAGCTTGTGCACGCCCGCTTCGAGTGCCGCCTGTGCGCCCTTGCGGTTGGGCACCAGCGCCATCACGACGAGGCCCGGCAGCGTGATGGCATGGCGCACCACCTCGGCGGCATCGGCCATCTGCGGCAGCAGCCTGGCGGGCACGAAGGACGCGACCTCGATCTCGCGCACGCCGGCCGCGTGGAGCGCGTCGATCCAGCGCAGCTTGTAGTCCGTGGGCATGGTGGCCTTGACCGATTGCAGGCCGTCGCGCGGGCCGACCTCGCTGATGAGGACGTCGGGGGGTGTCATCGGTTTCGTCTCCTTGAAGCGGTCGTGGCATCGATCGCTTGACAATTCTATCTTGCAGAACTAAATTCCGTTAAACAGAATTAAACCGCCGAACGACTTTCACTGTCAAGTCCGCCCATGCCCCGCAAAGCCCAGACCGAATCGGTTTCAGACCTCAATGCCGCGCCCGGCGGCGCCGCCGCGGTCGACCGCGCGCTGAGCCTGCTCTCGGCCTTCCGGCCCGGCGACGAGGCACTGTCGCTCGCGCAGTTTGCCGAGCGCACGCAGCTGTACAAGAGCACCGTGCTGCGGCTTCTGGCCTCGCTCGAACATGCGCGGCTGATCCGCCGGCAAGACGACGGGCGCTATGCACTGGGCGCGGAGATCGCGCGGCTGCACGGCCTCTATGCGGCGTCGCTGTCGCTCGACCGCATCGTGCTGCCGGTGCTGCGCGCGCTCGCCGCAACGACGGGCGAGAGTGCGGCGTATCACGTGCGGCAGGACCAAGGCGACAGCTGGGTGCGGCTGTGCCAGTTCCGCGTCGATTCGTCGCATGTGGTGCGCGACCACGTGCGCGCGGGCGACCTGCTGCCCAACGACCGCGGTGCGGGCGCGCGCGTGCTGATCGCCTTCGGCCCCGAAGCCGGGCGCCCGCGCGGCGCCAAGGAGCGCAAGCTGTACGACACCATCCGCGCCCAGGGCTACTGCGCACTGGTGGGCGACCGCACGGCCGAGCTGGCCGGCATTTCGGCGCCGGTGTTCCATGCCGACGGCAGCCTGGCCGCGGCGGTCACGCTGACGATGCCGGCGCACCGCTACGACGCGCGCCACATCGAGCCGGTGCGCGCGGCGGCCCGGGAGCTCAGCGGAACTCGCTGACAAAAAGGAGAAGAAAACGCAAGCCCTCCCGCGATTACCTTCATTTTTGTCACTGATAAATCCCGATCCTGGTTATTACTGATCAGCAAAGTATCGAATAAAGTCCAAGCCATGGATCAACCCGGCGCAGTGCTCTTCGATGCCTACGGCACGCTGTTCGACGTCTACAGCGTCGGGCAGACGGCCGAGCGGCTGTTCGCGGGCCACGGGCAGGCGCTGGCCGCGGGCTGGCGCGACAAGCAGATCGAATACACGCGCCTCGTCACCACCAGCAACCACGGCGCGCACTACCGCCCCTTCGGCGAACTCACGCGCGCCGCACTGCGCTACACCTGCAAGCGGCTGGGCCTCGGCCTCACGGAAGCCGCCGAGCAGCAGCTGATGGACCAGTACCGCACGCTCACGGCCTTTCCCGAATGCCGCGAAGTGCTGCAGGCACTCAAGGCACGCGGCGTGGCCACCGGCATCCTCTCGAACGGCGACCCCGGCATGCTCGACGCCGCCGTGCGCAGCGCCGGGCTCGACGGCCTGCTCGACCATGTGCTGAGCGTCGACGGCATCCGCAAGTACAAGACGCATCCCGATGCGTACCAGCTCGGCGTGACCGCCACCGGCCTGCCGCCCGAGCGCATCGCCTTCGTCAGCTGCAATGCCTGGGACGCGCTCGGCGCCACCTGGTTCGGCTTTCGCACGCTCTGGGTCAACCGCTACCAGCTCCCGTTCGAAGAACTCGGCACGCAGCCCGAACGCATCGGCAGCAGCCTGCGCGACGTGCTCGGGTTCTTCTGACAGACACCGCTCCTCATTTCATTCAGCATTGCACCGTTCTCAAGGAGAGAAAAACATGACCGCCCGCACCACCACCCACGGCCTCCAGGTTGCGACCGAGCTTCACCGTTTCATCGAAGACAAGGTCCTGCCTGCCAGCGGCGTGGCCAGCGAGGTTTTCTGGAAGGGCTTCGACGCCATCGTCCACGACCTCGCGCCGAAGAACATCGCGCTGCTGGCCGAACGCGACCGCCTGCAGATTGAGCTCGACGCCTGGCACAAGAAGAACCCCGGCCCCATCACCGCAGGTGATCCGTCGAATCCTTCCGATATGACCGCCTACCGCGCCTTCCTCGAGAAGATCGGCTACCTGCTGCCGCAGCCCAAGGGCGTGAAGGCCACCACCGCGAACGTCGATGCCGAGCTCGCGCTGCAGGCCGGGCCGCAGCTGGTGGTGCCCATCCTCAACGCCCGCTATGCGCTCAACGCGGCCAATGCGCGCTGGGGTTCGCTGTACGACGCGCTCTACGGCACCGACGCCATTCCCGAAACCGATGGCGCTGAAAAGGGCAAGGGCTACAACCCCGTGCGCGGCGCCAAGGTGATCGAATACGCGCGCAGCGTGCTCGACCAGGCCGTGCCACTCGACAACGGTTCGCACAAGATGGCGACCGGCTACAGCGTGAAGGACGGGCAGCTGCACATCGCACTGCAAAGCAGCAGCACCACCTTGCGGGATCCCGCCGCCTTCGTCGGCTACCAGGGCGATGCGGCCGCGCCGTCGTCGGTGCTGCTCAAGCACAACGGCATCCACCTCGACATCCGCATCGACCGCAGCACGCCCATCGGCAAGGGCGACGCGGCCGGCGTGAGCGACCTGGTGCTCGAAGCCGCGCTCTCGACCATCCTCGACCTCGAAGACTCGGTGGCCGTGGTCGATGCGGCCGACAAGGTCATCGCGTACTCGAACTGGCTCGGCATCGTGCAGGGCACGCTCACCGAGGAAGTCGCCAAGGGCGGCAAGACCTTCACGCGCGGCCTGAACCCCGACCGCGAGTACAGCGGCGCCAACGGCCAGCCCCTGAAGCTGCACGGCCGCTCGCTGATGTTCCTGCGCAACGTGGGCCACCTGATGACCAACCCGGCCGTGCTGTACGCGGGCGGCAAGGAAATCCCCGAGGGCATCCTCGACGCCGTGGTCACTACCACCATCGCGATGATCGACTTGAAGCGCAAGGGCAACTCGCGCACCGGCAGCATCTACATCGTCAAGCCCAAGATGCACGGCCCGGCCGAAGTGGCCTTTGCCAGCGAGCTGTTCGGCCGCGTCGAGCAGCTGCTCGGCCTCCCGGCCAACACCGTGAAGCTCGGCATCATGGACGAGGAGCGCCGCACCAGCGTGAACCTCAAGGCCTGCATCGCCGAGGCCGCCGCTCGCGTGGCCTTCATCAACACCGGTTTTCTCGACCGCACCGGCGACGAGATGCACTCCGCCATGCGGGGCGGCCCGATGATCCGCAAGGGCGACATGAAGTCGAGCGCGTGGATCGGCGCCTACGAGAAGAACAACGTGCTGGTCGGCCTCTCGTGCGGCCTGCGCGGCAAGGCACAGATCGGCAAGGGCATGTGGGCCATGCCCGACCTGATGGCCGCGATGCTCGAGCAGAAGATCGCGCACCCCAAGGCCGGCGCCAACACCGCCTGGGTGCCCTCGCCCACCGCCGCCACGCTGCACGCGCTGCACTACCACCAGGTGAGCGTCACGGCCGTGCAGCAGGAGCTCGAGAAGATCGACGCGGACGCGGAACGCGACAACATCCTGAACGCGCTGCTGCAGGTGCCCATCGCGCCTGCCGCCAACTGGACCGAGGCAGAGAAGCAGCAGGAGATCGACAACAACGTGCAGGGCATCCTCGGCTACGTGGTGCGCTGGATCGACCAGGGCGTGGGCTGCTCCAAGGTGCCCGACATCCACAACGTGGGCCTGATGGAAGACCGCGCCACGCTGCGCATCTCGAGCCAGCACATCGCCAACTGGCTGCTGCACGGCGTGGTGAGCAAGGCGCAGGTTGACGAGACCTTCGAGCGCATGGCCAAGGTGGTCGACGAGCAGAACGCCGGCGACCCGGTGTACCAGCCGATGGCCGGCCACTTCGACACCTCGGCCGCGTACAAGGCGGCGCAGGACCTGGTGTTCAAGGGCATCGAGCAGCCGAGCGGCTACACCGAGCCGCTACTGCATGCATGGCGGTTGAAGGTGAAGGGCGAAGCCTGATCGCGCCTGCGCATCGGCTTGAGAACGACGGCGCCCGAGGCGCCGTTTTTCTTTTGCATGCCGTTAGGATCCGTGCTGCCTCCGTCTCCAGCGCTGCGCCTCTTCCATGACCCTCTCCCCTGCTTCGACACGTTCGGCCACATCGATGCTGATCGTGCTGGCCTCCGCTTTCGCGCTGAGCCAGGCCTTTCGCACGGTCGGCGCAATGATGGCCACGCCCCTCGCACAACATTTCGGCCTCACGGCCCAGGCGCTGGGTCTGTGGGCCGGCACCTTCCATTTCATGTTCGGCGCGACGCAGCTCGCGATGGGTGTGTCGATCGACATCTACGGCGTGCGGCGCACGGTGCTCACGGCCTTTCCGCTTGCCATTGCGGGCGCGGTGCTGTGCGCAGCGGCGCCCAGCTTCCATGCGCTGCTGCTCGGGCAGGCCATGATCGGCGTCGGCTGCGCGCCGGCCTTTCTCGCCTGCACCGTGTTCATTGCACGGCACTTCGAGGCCGCGCGCTTCACTGCCATGTCGGGCCTCGTGATGAGCATGGCGGGACTCGGCATCCTGTTTACCGGCACGCCGCTCGCGCTGCTGATCGAAGCCGCGAGCTGGCGCGCGGGCTACGCCTGCCTCGCGGGCTTCGCGGTGCTGTCGTGGGGCTTCGTGTTCTGGCGCGTGCACGAACCGCCGCGCGCCGCGTCGCACGAACGCCAGACGCTCGCCAAGGCCGTGCGCGAACTGCTGCCGCTCTTTGCCATGCGGCACACGCTGGGCCTGCTGTGCTTTGCCTGCGTGTCGTATGCCGCGTTCATCACCCTGCGCGGCCTTTGGCTCGGCCCCGTGCTGCACGACCGGCATGGGCTGTCGCTGGTGAGCAGCGGCAATGTGGCGCTGGTGATGACCATCGCCGGCATGATCAGCCCCGCCATGTTCGGCCGCCTCGACCCGGGCGCGGCGCGCGGCGCGGCCGCTGGCTCATGGGCTGCGCGTTCGCGGCCGCGGTGATGTTCGCGTTCATGGCGCTCACGCATTCGCTCGCCCTCGACATCGGCCTGCCGATCCTCTACGGCCTGCTCTCGGGCTACTCGGTGCTGCAGTATTCGTACACGCGCGCCGCCTATCCGGCGGCCATGACGGGGCGCGCGCTGTCGCTGCTCAACATGGCGATGTTCCTCGGCGTGTCGCTGATGCAGTGGACCACGGGTGTGGCCGCCTCGTGGGCCACGTCGAACGGCGTGGAGCCGTTCCGCGCGGTGTTCCTCACGATCACGGGCATGCTGGCGGTGGGCACCCTGGCGTTCCTGTTGCTGCCGCGTGCACACGAAGGCACGAGCCTCGCATCCGCGCGGCCCTGACCATGTCCTCGCGCATCGTCAGCCCTCCCGTCCCAGACTACGCGCGGCCTTCTGCCATGCGAACTTCTGCGCACGCCGCTCCGCGCGGTGCGTGCGCAGATGGCGCCCCGCCTTCTGGTTCGTTCCTTGCCGCTCACCGGCGTGCGCGGCGGGCCTGTCAGGTCCGCTGCGCCGCCTCGGCTTCGTCGCGCAGCCATTGCGCGAATTCCAGCGCGTCGCGGTTACCCGCGGCGCGCCGCGAGGTCTCGATGAAGTAGCCGCGATGCGATGCCGCGCCCTCGCCGAGCGGCGCGACCAGCCGGCCGTCCCGCACCAGCTCGCGCAGCAGCGGCAGCCGGCCGATCACCACGCCCTGCCCCGCCACCGCGGCGGCCACCGCATCGGCGTACTGGGTGAAGCGCAGCGTGCTCTTCATGCGCAGGTCGTCGAGCCCCATCACCTTGAGCCAGGGTTCCCAGTCGGCGGTGGGAGCTTCGCTGTGGTCCGGGTATTCCACTGTCAGCAGCGTGAGGTTCGCGAAGTCCGAGGGCGCGCGCAGCGAGGCGGCAAGCTGCGGCGAACACAGCGGGATCACCGACTCTTCGAACAGCGCCGGGCCAACGCCGCGGCCGATCGGCGCAAAGCGCACCGCCAGGTCGAGGCGGCTGCTCTCCAGGTCGAGCACGTCGAGGGTGGCCGACACGCGCACGTCGACCTGCGGATGGGTGACGGTGAAGCGCGCCAGTTTCGGAATGAGCCACAGCGACGCGAAGCCCGGCGTGGTGGTGATCGCCACCTGGCGCGGCGCGGAACTTGCGCGCACCCGCGCGGTGGCGTCGCGCAGGCGCTCGAGGCTGTCGGTCACGGCCCGCTGCATCACCCCGCCCGCCTCGGTGAGCGCCAGTGCGCGGTGGCGGCGCTCGAACAGCAGCACGCCCAGGCCGGCTTCGAGTTGCTGGATCTGCCGGCTCACGGCCGACTGGGTCAGGTGCAGTTCGGCGGCCGCCAGCGTGAAGCTCAGCCGGCGCGCCGCCGCCTCGAAGCTGCGCAGCAGCTCGAGCGGGGGAAGCGGGTCCGTGGGGGCCTTCGCATTCTCTGGATGCATGCAACGAGTTCCAAATGACCGCGTGTAAGGGGGAGATCAACTCACTATATTCATTCGTATCACGAATGCAATGGAGCTTGCCATGAGCACCCCGAACCCTTCTTCCTGCTTTCACGTCAGCCTGCCGGTCCGTTCCATCTTTGCCGTGCCCGATGGCGCGGGCGTGGGCATCGAATGCCGCAGCGGCTCGGTCTGGGTGACGCTCGACCGCGACCCGCGCGACATCGTGCTCGCGCCGGGCGAGCGTTTCGAAGGCAGCGAGCACCGGCGCGTGCTGGTCTCGGCGCTGGAAGCGTCGTGCATCACGGTGTCGGATGCGCAGCCCGCGGCCATGCCGCTGCCCGCGCCGGCGCGCCGCCGGTCGCCTTGGCGACTGCTGCCGCCCGGGTTGTCCCCGGCTTGACCTGAGCGCGCCGGGCATCGAACCTCGATGCATGGACCTCCCAAGCAACGAACGCCGCCGCCGTGACGGGCGGCTTTTTTGCGTCGGGTGCCCGGTTCACGCTGTTTTCTTTTCAAGAGGGACATGACCATGGCAGAGGCATACATCGTGGCCGCCGCACGCACGGCCGGCGGACGGCGCGGCGGCAAGCTCGCAGGCTGGCATCCGGCCGACCTGGCGGCGCAGGTGATCGACGCATTGGTGGCAAGGAGCGGCATCGACCCAGCCGCGGTGGAGGACGTGATCCTCGGCTGCGTGAGCCAGGTGGGCGAGCAGGCCACCAACGTCGCGCGCAATGCCGTGCTGGCGTCGAAGCTGCCCGAGTCGGTGCCGGGCACTTCGGTCGACCGGCAGTGCGGCTCGTCGCAGCAGGCGCTGCATTTCGCAGCGCAGGCCGTGATGTCGGGCGCCATGGACGCGGTGATTGCGGGCGGCGTCGAAAGCATGACGCGCGTGCCGATGTTCACGCCCAATGCGCTGCCGGCCAAGGCAGGCCTGGGCGGCTACATGAGCCCGGCCATGAAGAGGCGCTACCCGGGCGTGGAGTTCAGCCAGTTCGCGGGCGCCGAGATGATCGCGAAGAACTACGGCATCGACAAGGACGCGCTGGACCGCTATGCGCTCGAAAGCCACCGGCGCGCCATGGCCGCGAGCCGCACGGGCGCGTTCGACGACGAGATCGTGCCCATCGAGATCCTGCAGGCCGACGGCAGCGGCACGGGCGAGCTGCACACGGTGGACGAAGGCATCCGCTTCGATGCCACGCTCGAAGGCATCGCGGGCGTCAAGCTGATTGCCGAGGGCGGACGCTGCACCGCGGCCACCGCGAGCCAGATCTGCGATGGCGCGAGCGGCGTGCTGGTGGTGAACGAACGCGGCCTCAAGGCCCTGGGCGTGAAGCCGCTCGCGCGCATCCACCACATGAGCGTGATGGGGCACGACCCGGTCATCATGCTGGAGGCGCCGCTGCCCGCCACGCTGCGTGCGTTGAAGAAAGCCGGCATGCGCATCCAGGACATCGACCTCTATGAAGTGAACGAAGCCTTCGCACCCGTGCCCATCGCGTGGCTGGAGGCGCTGGACGCCGACCCCGCGCGGCTCAACGTGAACGGCGGCGCGATTGCGCTCGGCCATCCGCTGGGCGCCTCGGGCACCAAGCTCATGGCCACGCTGGTCCACGCACTCGGCCGGCGCGGCAAGCGCTACGGCCTGCAGACGATGTGCGAAGGCGGAGGCATGGCCAACGTCACCATCGTGGAAAGGCTCTGATGGCTTCGCAGCAGCCTTGCGTGCTCTACGAGCTGGCCGACGGCATCGCCACGCTCACGCTGAACCTGCCGGCCAAGCTCAACCCGATTGCGCGCGAACTGCAGATCGAACTGCGCGACATGCTGGAGCGCATCCGGGACGACCGCGCGGTGCGCGCCGTGATCCTGACCGGCGCCGGCAAGGCCTTTTGCGTGGGCGCGGACCTCAGCGCCATGGCACCCGGCGAAGAAGGCAAGTCGCTCGGCGACCAGACGGCCGAATGGATGCAGTCGCTCAGCAACCCGCTGATCGAGACGCTGCGTACGCTGCCCGTGCCGGTGGTTGCCGCGGTCAACGGGGCCGCGGCCGGAGCCGGCGTGGGCCTGGCGCTGGCGGCCGACGTGACGATTGCGGCGCGCAGCGCGTATTTCTACCTGCCCTTTCTGCCCAAGCTCGGCATCGTGCCGGATCTGGGCTGCACCTGGGCCATTCCGCGCCGCGCCGGCAAGGCGCGCGCCATGGGCATGGCGCTGCTCGACGAGCGCCTGAGTGCCGCTCGCGCGGTGCAGTGGGGCCTGATCTGGGCCTGCGCCGATGACGAGCAGCTGCTCGACGAAGCACGCGCGATTGCGCAGCGGCTCGCCCGCCTGCCGGCGCATGCGGTGGTCGAGGCACGCGAAGCCTTCGAGGCCGCCGAGCGCCACACGCTGGCCGAACAGCTGCACTACGAAAGCGAGCGCCAGCGCGAACTGATCGACCGCCCCACGTTCCGCGAAGGCGTGAGCGCCTTCCTGCAGAAACGCCCTCCAACCTTCCCCGGGCGCTGAGGCCATGATCGAACGCACGCTTTTCAGCGCCGACCACGAGGCCTTCCGCGACAGCTTCCGCCGCTTCATGGACAAGGAGATCGCGCCCTTCCACGAGGCCTGGGAAGACCAGGGCTACGTGGACCGCGCCGTGTGGACCAAGGCCGGCGAAAACAGCTTTCTCTGCATGGCGCTGCCCGAGGCCTACGGCGGCGCGGGCGCCGACCTGCTCTATTCGGTGATCCAGTTCGAGGAGCTCTGGGCACGCGGTTTCACGGGCATCGGCTTCGGTCTGCACAGCGAGATCGTCGCGCCCTACATCCTGCGCTACGGCACCGAGGCGCAGAAGCAGCGCTACCTGCCCAAGCTCGCGAGCGGCGAGATGGTCGGCGCCATCGCGATGAGCGAGCCCGGCGCGGGCAGCGACCTGCAGGCGGTCAAGACCAGTGCGCTGCAGCAGACCGACGGCAGCTACCTGCTCAACGGCAGCAAGACCTTCATCACCAACGGCTGGCATGCCGACCTGGTGATCGTGGTGACCAAGACCGATCCGGCCGCGGGCGCCAAAGGCACCAGCCTGTTCCTGATCGAACGGGGCATGCCGGGCTTCGAGAAGGGCAAGCGGCTCAAGAAGCTGGGGCTGAAGGCGCAGGACACCTCCGAACTGTTCTTCAACGACGTGCGGCTGCCGGCCGATGCATTGCTCGGCGATGCCGCGCAGCTGAACCGCGGCTTCGCCTGCCTGATGGAGCAGCTGCCGTGGGAGCGGCTGCAGATCGCGATCAGCGCGGTGGCCGCATCGCAGGCCGCCATCGACCAGACCGTGGCCTACGTGAAGGAACGCAAGGTGTTCGGCCAGCCCGTTTCCCCCTACCAGAACACGCGCTACCAGCTCGCCGAGCTGCAGACCGAGGTTCAGGTGGCGCAGGTGTTCGTCGACAAGTGCATCGAGCTGCTGATGGCCGAAAAGCTCGATACCGCCACGGCCAGCATGGCCAAGTACTGGACCACCGACCTGCAGTGCAAGGTGATGGATGCCTGCGTGCAGCTGCACGGCGGCTACGGCTACATGTGGGAATACCCCATCACGCGCGCGTATGCCGACGCGCGGGTGCAGCGCATCTATGGCGGCACGAACGAGATCATGAAGGAAGTGATCACGCGCGCGATGGGCCTCGGCGGGCGCTGAAACAGGGCCACTGGCGCCCGACTTGAGCCTGCGGGAGAATGGCCGCATGCCCATCCTCAACGCCTTCTACGCCCAGTCGGGCGGCGTCACCTCGGTCATCAATGCGTCGGCCTGCGGCGTGATCGAGACGGCACGAAAACACCCGGACCGCATCGGCAAGCTCTACGCCGGGCGCAACGGCATCATCGGCGCGCTGACCGAGGAACTCATCGACACCGGCGCCGAGCCGGCCGAGGCCATTGCGGCGCTGCGCAGCACGCCCTCGGGCGCCTTCGGCTCGTGCCGCTACAAGCTCAAGTCGCTCGAGAAGAACCGGCGCGAGTATGAGCGCCTCATCGAGGTGTTCAAGGCGCACGGCATCGGCTATTTCTTCTACAACGGCGGCGGCGATTCGGCCGACACCTGCTTCAAGGTGAGCCAGCTGTCGCAGTCGCTCGGCTATCCGCTGCAGGCGATCCACGTGCCCAAGACCATCGACAACGACCTGCCGCTGACCGACTGCTGCCCCGGCTTCGGCTCGGTGGCCAAGTACGTGGCGGTGTCCACATTGGAGGCTTCGTTCGACGTGCGCTCGATGGCGGCCACCTCCACCAAGGTGTTCGTGCTCGAGGTGATGGGGCGCCATGCGGGCTGGATCGCGGCGGCCGGCGGGCTGGTGGCCGACCACGGCATTCCGGTGGTGGTGCTGTTCCCCGAGATCGAGTTCGACAAGGCGCGTTTTCTCGCGCGCGTCGACGAGCTGGTGAAGCAGCACGGCTACTGCTCGGTGGTAGTGTCCGAGGGCTGCCACTATCCCGACGGCAGCTTCCTGGCCGAGCAGGGCACGCGCGACGCGTTCGGCCATGCGCAGCTCGGCGGCGCGGCGCCCGTGGTGGCGCAGATGGTCAAGGATGCGCTGGGCCACAAGTTCCACTGGGCCGTGGCCGACTACCTGCAGCGCGCGGCCCGGCACATTGCCTCGGCCACCGATGTGAAGCAGGCCTACGAGCTGGGGCAGCGCGCGGTCGAGCTTGCGCTCGAAGGCCGCAACGCGGTGATGCCGACCATCGAGCGCAGCTCCGATGCGCCCTACATCTACACCATCGGCAGTGCGCCGCTCGATGCGGTGGCAAACGTCGAAAAGCCCATGCCGCGCGACTTCATCTCGGACGACGGCTGGGGCATCACCGACAAGTGCAGGCGCTACCTGCTGCCGCTGATCGAGGGCGAGGACTATCCGGCCTATCGCAACGGCCTGCCGGTGTACGCCACGTTGCGGAACGTGGCCGTGCCGAAGAAGCTGCCGGCCTTCGAGCTCGCCTGATGACCACGGCAGCCATCCTCGACGCGATCGACGCCACACGCTGCCCGCTGTGCGGCGAAGGGAACCGCTGCGCGATGGAAACCGCGCGCGAAACCGGCCAGCCGCAGCCGCCCTGCTGGTGCATGGCGGCCGACTTCGGCAAGGCGCCGTTCGCGGCCCTGCCCCAGGCATCGCGCGGCAAGGCCTGCATGTGCGCCCGCTGCGCCGCGGGAACGCCTGCCGCGCCTCGTCAGGACTGAATCGCGCTCTGCTGCTGGCTTTGGGCCTGCTGCATCTGCGTTGGCGCCGTGACGGAAGCCGGCGCAGGTGCGCAAGCCCTGGAAACCGGCGGCAGCGGCACGCCGGGCGACGCCGCCGCCGATACCGTGCTGTCGCGCTGCTGCGTGATCACGCAATGGATGAACTGCAGCTTGCCGACGGCCACGCGCGGCAGCACGAAGGGGTAGTAGTCGGGCTGCCCCATGCTGCGCGACAGCTCGTTGAGCACGTTGGTGAGCAGCACCCAGCCGTTGAGAAAGTCCAGGAACTTGGCGGCGCCGGGGTGCCCGGGCTGCCACAGGTCTTCCGTGGTGAACAGGTCGCTCGCGAGCTCGACGTTGGTGGCGTCCACCCCAAAGCTCATGGCCGTGTCGGCGGTGTCGGCCATGTGCAGGTAGTGGGCCCAGGTTTCGGCCCAGTCTTCCCAGGGATGCATGCTTGCGTAGCTGCTCACGAAGCGGTTGGCCCAGTCGGGCGGCGGGCCCTGTTCGTAGTGCCGCTGCAGCGCCGCGGCGTAGTCGGCGCGCTCGTCGCCGAAGAGCGCACGGAACTCGTCGATCCACGGCGTGGGCTGCACCAGCAGGTCCCAGTAATAGTGGCCGACCTCGTGGCGGAAATGCCCGAGCAGCGTTCGGTAGGGCTCGCGCATTTCGGCCCGGATGCGCTCGCGCACTGCATCCTCGGCCTCTTCGGCGTTGAGGGTGATCACGCCCTGTTCATGCCCGGTCATCACATGCGGGCCGCCCGGCATGTTGCCGAGAAAGTCGAAAGCCAGCCCGTGCACCGGATCGGCATGGCGGCTGACCACCGGCAGCCCGAGCGCGAGCAGCTGCGAGATGAGCCGGCGCTTCGCATGCTCGAGCTTGCGCCAGAGTTCGCCATTGCTCTCCACCGACAGATCAGGAATGGTGCGGGTGACGCTGCAGGCCAGGCAATAGCCGGGCGCGAGGCCGTCGGTGTTGAACGACGGGTCGTCGCCCTCGCGCGGGGCCGGCACCATCCAGTTGCAGCTGGCGGCAGTCATGAGGTTGGCGCAGCGGCGGTAGGTCCGGCCGTCGGGGTTGCCGAACACGGTGAAGAGCTGTTCGGGCTCGGCGCCGCCTTCGGCCTCTTCCAGCGCCTGTGGGGCCTTGTCTTCCGTCTTTTCGGCCTTGTCGGGCTCGACGGGTGCCAGCGGCACGACGCCCAGGCGCTCGATCACATAGCCCAGCGGCGTGCGGCAGGCCAGGCACTGGCTGTTGCGCAGGAACACCGGCCGGCCGCACTGGCAGCGGTAGGCGCGGCTGACCGTCGGCGCCGCGAGTTCGGAGGCAAGGTGGGAGGGCGCGCCCGGCTCGGGAGCGCCGGCTGGGTCGGGTGGCGTATTCATTTCGTTGTTCTGGAAAGGCAGCGCGGCACAGCGGTGCATTGTGGGACGCGCAGGCGCCGGCCCCGCCGAGCAAAGCCCGATATGCTTGTAGGACGACGGGCCCGCATCGAAAAAAAGCCGGGGCCACCGCCCATGACCACCACTCCCACGCCAGAAACCGCCTCGCCGGCCCCGCCCTCCATCGGCACCCTGCGCGAACGCTACGGCCCGCGCTACCGCTGGTACCTGCTGCTTTCGGTGATGGTGGGCGTGATGGCATCGATCATGTCCTCGACCATCGTCAACGTCGCGATCCCGGGCATGAGCCACCATTTCTCGCTGGGCCAGGAGCGCGCACAGTGGGTGAGCTCGGGCTTCATGGTGGCCATGACGGTCTCGATGCTGACCACGCCGTGGTTGCTGTCGCGCTACGGCTACCGGCGCACCTACGTGGGCACCATGGTGCTGCTGCTCGCGGGCGGCATTGCGGGCGGGCTGGCCAACAACTTCTCGCTGGTGCTGCTGGCGCGCGTGGCCGAAGGGCTGGCGGCGGGGGTGGTGCAGCCGATTCCGGCCATCATCATCCTGCGCGCCTTCGAGCCGCACGAGCAGGGGCGGGCCAGCGGCATCTTCGGCATGGGCGTGGTGCTGGCGCCGGCCATCGGCCCGAGCATCGGCGGCGTGCTGGTCGACCTGTTCGGCTGGCGCTCGATCTTCTTCATGGTGGTGCCGTTCTGCCTGGCCTCGCTCTGGCTGGCCTACAGGTTCGTGCCCACCACGGCGCCCGGCGGCGTGGCGGCCACGCGCGGCAGCGGGCTCGACTGGCGCGGCCTCGCACTGGGCACCGTGGGCACGCTCAGCCTGCTGAACGGGCTGGTCGAGCTGCGCGGCGATTCGCCGGTGCAGGCCGGCCTGCTGCTGGCGGCCGCGCTGCTGGCCTTTGCCGCCTTCGTGTGGTGGCAGCGCCGCTATGCGGCGGGCGGCGGCGAACCGCTGATGAACCTGGGATTGTTCCAGTACCGCCAGTTCGCCATGGGCAGCGTGGTCGCCTTCATCTACGGCACGGCGCTGTTCGGCTCCACTTACCTGCTGCCGGTGTACATGCAGGTCGGGCTGCAGTTGTCTGCATCGCACGTGGGCACCATCCTGCTGCCCGCCGGCATCGTGCTGGCCCTGACCATTGCGGGCGTGGGCCGGCTGGCCGACCGGCAGCCGACGTGGATGCTGGTGAGCATCGGGCTGGTGCTGCTGGCGGCTTCCTTTGCGCTGATGGTGGTGCTCCGGCTCGACAGCGCGCTCTGGCTGCTGGTGGCGTTCGCGATCATCGGGCGCATCGGACTCGGCTTCATCCTGCCCTCGCTCAACCTCGGATCGATGCGGCCGCTGGCCAAGCCGCTGATTCCGCAGGGCGCCAGCGCCATCAACTTCCTGCGCATGCTGGGCGGCGCGGCCGGCGTGAGCCTGTGCGCCATCATGCTCGAGTGGCGCCTGGCGGCGCACGGCGATTCGCTGGCCAATGCCGCGAGCAGCCCGGCGCGGCTGGCGGCCTTCGACGAAGTGTTCCTGATGCTGGCCGGGCTGTGCGCGCTGGCCATCTGCGCGGCCTGGCAGCTTCGGCAGCCAGCAAAATAAGGGTAAGCACTTAGTAATACTTTAGCACCCATCGTTTCTAATTGTTAGCATTTGTTAGCTAATGATGGGATGGGTTTCATGCAACGCAGAAGTTTTGTCGCCGGAACGGCGGTTTTCGCAGCGGGCCTGGCCCATCTCTCCTCCGCGCAAGCCGCCGAGGCCGGGGTGAGCGACAGCGAGATCGTGCTCGGCAGCTCGGCCGTGCTGAGCGGCCCGCTCGGCTCGCAGATCAAGGTCGTGCACAACGGCGCCGGCCTGGCCTTCGATGCCATCAATGAACAGGGCGGCGTGGGCGGCCGCAAGATCAAGCTGGTGGCGCTGGACGACGAGCTCAAGCCCGAGAAGGCGCTCGAGAACTACGGCAAGCTGCTGAGCGACCACCGCGTGTTCGCATTCTTCGGCTGCGTGGGCTCGGGCACCACGTCCGCTGCGGCCAAGCTGCTGCAGCAAAGCGGCGCGCCCAGCGTCGGCGGCTACGGCGTGGGCGACAGCGCGCGCGAACGCGTGGCGGGCTCGGCCTACTTCGTGCGCGCCAGCAATGCGCGCGAGGCGCAGGCGCTGGTCGAGCACCTGGCCACCATCGGCGTGAACAAGATCGCGATCGCCCACCTGGACAACCCCGGCGGCGTCGAGGCGGTGAAGCTGATCGAGGCGGCCATGGCCACCCGCAAGCTGGCGCCGAGCGCGGTGGTCGCGGTGAAGGGGGACGGCTCGACCTCCGCCGCCGCCGGCAAGACACTCGCCGACAGCCAGCCCCAGGCCGTTCTGATGTACCTGGCCGGCACCGTGACCGGCGAGGTGATCAAGGCCATGTACGCCGCCGGCAGCAAGCCGATGTTCTATGGCATGTCGGTGGTCTCGGGCGAAGTCACGGCCAGGGTGGTTCCGCTGCAGGCGGGCGGGCTGGCCATCTCGCAGGTCACGCCCTACCCCTGGGGCGAGGTGGAAGTCGTCACGCGCGACTATCGCCGGCTGGCCGATCGCGCGCAGGTGCCGGTGGGCTACGGCAGCTTCGAGGGCTACCTGAACGCGCTGGTGATGATCGAGGCGATCAAGCGCACCGGGCGCGACCTGACGCGCGCGCGCCTGCACGCGACGCTGCGCGCACTCAAGCTGCGCCTGGCCGGCATGGACATCGATTTCTCGACCGGCAGCACCACCGGCTCGCAGTTCATCGAAATGGTGCGCGTGACGCCCGAAGGCCGCTTCGTGCGCTGAACGGGCGGCCAGGTTCGCCGGGCGGTTGGCGCACGCGCTCTAATAGCGCCATGTGCCAACTGCTTGGAATGAACTGCAACACGCCCACGGACGTGGCCTTCAGCTTTACCGGCTTCGCGCAGCGCGGCGGCCGCACCGACCATCATGCCGACGGCTGGGGCATTGCGTTCTTCGAGGACCGCGGGCTGCGCCACTTCGTGGACCACATGCCCGCGAGCGAATCGCCGGTGGCCGAGCTGATCCGGCGCTACCCGATCCAGAGCCGCAACGTCATTGCCCACATCCGCAAGGCGACCCAGGGCGCCGTCAACCTGCAGAACTGCCACCCCTTCGTGCGCGAGCTCTGGGGCCGCTACTGGGTGTTCGCCCACAACGGCGACCTGAAAGACTTTCGGCCGCGCCTGCACGGCAACTTCCACCCGGTGGGCAGCACCGACAGCGAGCACGCCTTCTGCTGGATCATGCAGGAGCTGGCCAAGTCGCATGCGGGCGTGCCGAGCATCGAGGAGCTCACGCTCACGCTGCGCGAACTGGCGCCGCAGCTCGCGGGCCACGGCACCTTCAACTTCATGCTGTCGAACGGGCAGGCGCTCTGGGCCCATGCCTCGACCCACCTCTGGTACGTGGAGCGGCGCCATCCCTTCGTGACCGCGCAGCTGTCGGACGAAGACCTGGAGATCGACTTCGCTCAGCACACCACGCCGAACGACCGCGTGGCGGTGGTCGTGACCGCGCCGCTCACCACCAACGAAAGCTGGACGGCTTTCGCGCCTGGCGAATTGCGCGTGTTCGTGGACGGCGAGCTGGCGGCGTTCTGAAGCTGGCCCCGCCTCAGGCGCCGGCCAGGTGCGCTTCCAGCGCGTCGATGAACATCGCCGGCACGTCGAAGCCGGTCTGTTCGGTGATCTCCTGGAAGCAGGTCGGGCTGGTCACGTTGATCTCGGTCACGGAGTCGCCGATCACGTCGAGCCCGATCAGGAGCAGGCCGCGCGGCGCGAGGGCGCGGCCAATGGCCTCGGCGATCTCGCGGTTGCGCGCGGTGAGCGGCTGCGCCACGCCCTTGCCGCCGGCCGCAAGGTTGCCGCGCACTTCGGAGCCCTGCGGAATGCGCGCCAGCACGAACGGCGCCGGCTCGCCCGCGATGATCAGAATGCGCTTGTCGCCCTGCACGATGTCAGGCACGAAGCGCTGCACCATGATGGTCTCGGCGCCGTTCTTGTTGAGCGTCTCGACGATGGAGCCGAGGTTCAGCGCATCCTGCCTCACGCGGAAGATGCCCATGCCGCCCATGCCGTCGAGCGGCTTGAGGATGATGTCGCCGTGCTCGGCATGGAAGTCGCGCACGGCCTGCGCGCTGCGCGTGACCAGCGTGGGCGTGGTGAACTGCGGAAACTCCATGATCGCGAGCTTCTCGGGATGGTCGCGCAGCGCGCGCGGCTTGTTCACCACGCGCGCGCCTTCGCGCTCGGCCTGCTCGAGCAGGTGGGTGGCGTAGATGTACTCGGCGTCGAAGGGCGGGTCCTTGCGCATGAGCACCGCGTCGAATTCCTTCAGCGCCTTCGATTCGCGGATGTCCTCGCGGTACCAGGCCTTGCTGTCTCCGGTGAGCGTGATCTGCTGCACGTTGGCCGTGACCAGGCCGCCCGACACCCACTGCAGGTCTTCCGGCAGGCAGGCCGCGATGCGGTGGCCGCGGCGCTGGGCCTCGCGCATCATCGAGAAGGTGGTGTCCTTGTAGATCTTGAAGTGATCGAGCGGGTCGGCGACGAAGAGGATGTTTTTCATCTGGGAGTCTTTCCGGCGCCGGGTGTGGCCGCCATGTTGCTGCTGTCTGGCGCGATGTTGCCGGAAGCGGCGATGTCCTTGCCGGCGGAGGCCTTTGTGCGCCCGGCCTGCTGCACCGCAGGTGCGAGCGCACCCGCCGCCACGCCCCCGAAGGCAGAGCGGCTCAGAAGATCCTTGAAGAAGCGCATCCCGGCAATTGTGCCGGGGACGCGCGGCTGCGAAGGTCATCGCGTTGGCGATCGGCACGAGAATTGCGGCAGCACCGTCGTGCTTCCCGCCACGCACCGCATGGCCTGCATGCTGGAGAGAGAGAACCCATGAATACGCTTGCTTCGTCCGACGCGCCCGCATTGCCGAACCCTTCCACGCCCGCCGAAGTGGTCGACGAATTCCTTCGCCTGGTGATGATCCCCGACCCGCAATCGGCGTCGCGCTTCACCGCGCCCGACATCCGCATCCGCTTCACCGGCAACCGCGCAATGCAGGCGCCCGGCGACACCTCGGCCTTCAATGCGAAGCGCTATGCCTGGGTGAAGAAGAAGATCGAGCGCACCGAGGTCGTTGCCGGCGGCACGCCCGATGAAACCGTGGTCTACAGCCTTGGCACGCTGTACGGCGCATGGCCCGACGGCACGGCCTTCGAGGGCAACCGCTATGTCGACCGCTACGTGGTGCGCCGCGGGCTCATCGCGCAGATGGACGTGTGGAACGACAGCGCCGAATGGCTGCTGGTGCGCGCCGGGCTCGCGGTGCTGTGAGGCAGGGCCCATGACGCAACGCTGGCCCGGACGGCTTCCCACCCACGGCCGCTTCGACTACAGCCCCATCACGCGGCGGCCCGACTACGCGTGGCCGAACGGCGCACGGCTGGCCGTGTACCTCGGCTTCAACATCGAGCATTTCGCATTCGGCGACGGCCTGGGCGCAGGCATCGCCCCGGCCTCGCCGCAGCCCGACGTGCTGAACCACGGCTGGCGCGAATACGGCAACCGGGTGGGTGCCTGGCGCTGCCTCGAACTGTTCGATGCGCTGGCGCTGCCGGCCGGCGCGCTCATCAATACAGCGCTCTACGACCATTGCCCGGAACTGGTGCAAGCCTGCGTGGCGCGCGGCGACGAGCTGATCGGCCACGGCCACAGCAATGCGGAGCGCCAGGGCGCATGGGACGAAGCGCAGGAGCGCGAATTGCTGTCGCGCTGCCGCGAGCGCATGCAGCGGGAAAGCGGCCGGGCGCCCGCCGGATGGTTGTCGCCGTGGATCTCGGAAAGCGCGGTCACGCCCGACCTGCTGGCCGAGACCGGCTATGGCTACACGCTCAACTGGTGCCACGACGACCAGCCGGTGCGCATGCGCACGCGCGGCGGCGGCTCGATCTGGTCGGTGCCGTATCCGCAGGAGCTCAACGACATTCCGATGATCGTGGGCCGCCTGATGGACGCCAGGGACTTCAGCGCGATGGTGGTCGACAACTTCGACGAGATGCTCGACCAGTCGCGCGCGCAGCCGCTGGTGATGGGCCTCGCGCTGCATCCCTACATTGTTGGGCAGCCTTATCGGCTGCGCCACCTGCGCACCGCGCTGGCGCACCTGGCGCGGGCCCGCGACCGTGGCGAGATCTGGTTCACCACGCCAGGCGCGATCGCCTCGCACATGCAGCGACTCGCCGCCGATCGCCCTGCGGACTTCGCATGAGCAGCGCCGCGGGAACCCTCAGAAGGCGTGAAGGAACCGTCGAGATCGGAGCGCGCAGCAGGTTCATTCACGTCTTCTCAGATCTCGATCTTGGAGCCCAGCTCCACCACCGCGTTGTTCGGCAGCCCCAGGAACGCCGCAGCCCCGCTCGCGTTGTGGTGCATCTGCGCGAACAGCTTCTCGCGCCATGGCGCCATGCCGCTGCCCAGCGTGGGAATGACGACGTCGCGCGAGAGGAAGTAGCTCGTCGTCATGGGCTCGAGCTGGCAGCCGCGCAGGCGCGCGTTGTCGAGCGCGCGCGGCAGATCGATGTCGTTCTTGAAGCCGTAGTGCACGATGACCTGCCAGCAATGGTGGCCGAGCGCCTCGATCTCGATGCGCTTGTCCATCGGTATCCAGGGCACTTCGTGGTTGCGCACCGTCACGAACAGGTTCTGCTCGTGCAGCACCTTGTTGTGCTTCAGGTTGTGCAGCAGCGCGTTGGGCACCACGCCGGGTTCGGCGGTGAGGAACACCGCAGTGCCGTCCACGCGCGCGGGCGGGCTTTCGAACACCGAATCGAGAAAGGCCTTGAGCTCGATCGCGTCGGCGCGCTGCACCTCGCCCATCAGGCGGCGGCCTTCCTTCCAGGTGATCATCAGGGTGAACACGGCGCCGCCGATCACCAGCGGGAACCAGCCGCCCTCGAAAAGCTTGAGCAGGTTCGAAGCGAAGAACAGGAAGTCGACCACGAAGAAGACCGCGGTCGACGCAATGCACAGCACCAGCGGCAACTTCCAGGCGTAGCGGATCACGAAGAAGGTCAGCACCGTGGTGATGAGCATGTCGGTGGTCACCGCGATGCCGTAGGCCGCGGCCAGGCTGCTCGACGAACGGAACATGACCACCGCCAGCACGATGGCCACGAACAGCCCCCAGTTGACCAGCGGAATGTAGATCTGCCCCGCCGCACGCACGCTCGTGTGCTCGATGTTCAGGCGCGGCAGGTAGCCCAGCTGGATGACCTGGCGCGTGACGCTGAAGGCGCCGGTGATGAGCGCCTGCGATGCGATGACCGTGGCCGCCGTGGCCAGCAGCACCAGCGGAACCAGCGCCCATTCGGGCGCCATCATGAAGAAGGGGTTCTTCACGGCCTCGGGGTTCTCGAGCAGCAGCGCGCCCTGGCCGAAATAGTTGAGCGTGAGCGCCGGCATGACAACCGTGAACCAGGCCACGCGGATCGGCCGCTTGCCGAAGTGGCCCAGGTCGGCGTAGAGCGCCTCGGCGCCCGTCACGCACAGCACCGTGGCACCCAGCAGGATGAAGCTGGTGCCCGGGTTCTCCCACATGAACTTCAGCGCGAACCAGGGGTTCAGCGACTTGAGGATTTCGGGGTGGTGAACGATCTGCGACACGCCGAGCACCGCAATCGCCAGGAACCACGCCAGCGTGATGGGTCCGAAGAACTTGCCGATGCCCGCCGTGCCGCGCTTTTGCACCACGAAGAGGCCGAACAGCACCACCAGCGTGACCGGCAGCACATAGTGCTTGAAGTGGGGCGACACCACTTCGAGGCCTTCGACCGCGGACAGCACCGAAATGGCCGGCGTGATGACGCCGTCGCCATAGAAGAGCGAAGTGCCGAAGATGCCCACCAGCAGCAGCACATGGCGCAACCTGGGCTTGTCGGCCACCGCACGCGAAGCCAGCGCCAGCATGGCGACCAGGCCGCCCTCGCCTTCGTTGTCGGCCCGCAGCACCAGCACCACGTACTTGATCGACACGATGACGGTGAGCGTCCAGAAGAACATCGAAAGGATGCCGTAGACGTTGTCGACAGTGAACGGCAGGTGGCCGTGGCCGAACACTTCCTTGACTGCATACAGCACGCTGGTGCCGATGTCGCCATAGACGACACCGATGGTGCCGATGATCAAAGCGGCGGCGGAAGAGGATTTGGGAGGTGACACGAAGTCGATGGGAAAAAGGGAGGATTGCCAGCGCGTAACCAGACGTCACGCGCACCAGAATGCAGCCGCGTTGGAATTTCCAGACGCCGCGCGCATCCCTCCGCCCTTTTGTTTCCTTTGCTGTGGGGCCGCTATTTTGCCGCCGACCGCCGCGTCTGCAAGCCGCCCCGGAAAATCATTCGTAGATTTCGGCGTCCGGATCGGTGGCTTCCATTTCGTAGCTCGCGGCCACCATGGCCAGGCGTCCCACCACGCCATACATGTAGAAGCGGTTGGGGGCGCTCGCGCCGGGCTTGGCGCCGGGCTGCGGCAAATGCGCGCTTTCAGAGAAGGCCAGCGGCACAAAGCTCGCACCCGGAAGCTTGAGGTTCTCGTCGGGGTTGCGCTCGGCATGCACGCGGTAGAAGCCGCCCACCACGTAGCGGTCCATCATGTAGACCACCGGCTCGGCCACGCCGTTGTGCACGCGCTCGTTGGTCAGCACGCCTTCCTGCACGATCACCTCGCCGGGCTCGCGCAGTTGTTCCCTGGCGGCCGCGCCCGCCTTGCCTGCCGGGGCACTGCGCGGCTTGCCGACCAGGCCCTCGACTTCCTTCGCATCGCGCACGGTGATCACGCCGGGGCCGTCGCCGCCGACATGGCCCTTGACGACGACGAAGGGCTTTTCGTTGATGCCGTATTCCTTGTACTTGCGGCGCACCTTGGTCAGCACCGCGTCCACATGGCTGGTCAGCACGTCGATGCCGCGGCCTTCGGCAAAGTCGACGCCGTCGGCGCGCGCATAGATCGGATTGATGAGCCACGGGTCGATGCCCAGCAGCTTGCCAAAGCGCTTGGAGAGTTCTTCGTAGCTGTGCAGGTGATTGCTCTTGCGCCGCACCGACCAGCCCGCGTGCAGCGGCGGCAGCAGGTATTGCTCGTGCAGGTCTTCCAGGATGCCCGGCGTGCCGGCCGACAGCTCGTTGTTGAGCAGGATGGTGCAGGGATCGAAGTTCTTGAGCCCGAGGCGGCGCTTGCTGCGCACCACCGGCTCCAGGCACACGGTTTCGCCGTTGGGCAGCTCGATCTTCTTGGGCGACTTGATGGCCGGGTCGATCGACCCCACGCGCACGTTGAGTCCCGCCATGTGGAAGATGCGCACCAGCTGGGCGACGTTGGCAAGATAGAAGGTGTTCTTCGAGTGGTTCTCGGGAATGACGAGCAGGTTGCGCGCTTCCGGACAGATCTTCTCGATGGCGGCCTGCGCGGCCTGCACCGCCAGCGGCAGCATCTCCTTGGTGAGATTGTTCCAGCCGCCGGGAAAGAGATTGGTGTCGACCGGCGCCAGCTTGAAGCCCGCATTGCGGATGTCGACCGCGCTGTAGAACGGCGGCGTGTGCTCCATCCATTCGAGCCGGAACCAGCGCTCGATGGCGGGCGTGGAGTCGAGTACGCGCTGTTCCAGTTCGTTGATCGGGCCGGTCAGGGCGGTGACGAGATGCGGAACCATGCGGCGGCCTTATTGGATTTGTACTTGAAGGTAGAGCGGAATTGTAGGATTTGGGGGTGGCCGCCCCAATGACAAGACTACGTAGAGCGGACTTGGTTCAGTCCGCCCCCTTCCGGCGCGTCAGCTGCGCACTTCGCCCTGCCCCAGCACCACGTACTTGAGCGAGGTCAGCCCTTCGATGCCGACCGGCCCGCGCGCATGGAACTTGTCAGTGCTGATGCCGATTTCCGCCCCCAGGCCAAACTCGAAACCGTCCGCGAAGCGGGTGCTCGCATTGACCATGACGCTGGCCGAATCGACCTCGCGCAGGAAACGCTGCGCATGCACATGGTCGCGCGTGACGATGGCGTCGGTGTGGTGGCTCGAATAGCGGTTGATGTGCGCAATGGCCTCGTCGACCCCTTCGACCACCTTGATGCTGATCACGGCGGCAAGGTATTCCTCGGACCAGTCGGACTCGACCGCATCGACGACCCTTGCGCCGGAACCGAGGGTTTCATCCGCGCGCAGGATCCGGGCCGCCGCCGGGTCGCAGCGCATTTCCACGCCCTTGGCCGCGAAGATCGCGGCGATGCGGGGCAGGAAGTCTTCCGCCACCGCGGCCGACACCAGCAGGCCTTCGGCCGCATTGCAGGGGCTGTATTTCTGCGTCTTGGCGTTGTCGACGATGCGCAGCGCCATTTCGAACTCGGCCGTGTCGTCCACATAGACGTGGCAGTTGCCGTCCAGGTGCTTGATGACCGGCACCTTGGCATCGCGGCTGATGCGCTCGATCAGGCCCTTGCCGCCGCGCGGGATGATCACGTCCACGAACTCGGGCATCGCGATGAGCTGGCCCACGGCTTCGCGGTCGGTGGTCTGCACCAGCTGCACCGCATCGACCGGCAGGCCGGCCTCGGCCAGCGCGCCGGACACCAGCAGCGCCAGCGCCTTGTTCGACTCGATCGCCTCCGAGCCGCCGCGCAGGATCGCGGCGTTGCCGCTCTTGATGGCCAGGCTCGCGGCCTCGATGGTCACGTTGGGGCGGCTCTCGTAGATCATGCCGAAGACGCCGATCGGCACGCGCATCTGGCCCACGCGGATGCCGCTGGGCTGCTGCTTCATGCCGATGATCTCGCCGATCACGTCGGCCATGCCGGCGAGTTGCTCGCAGCCCAGGGCCACGGTCTCGATGACCTTGGGCGTGAGCTTGAGGCGGTCGACCATCGGCGCCGAAAGCCCGGCGGCCGTGGCGCGCGCCAGATCCTTCTGGTTGGCCTCGGCCAAGCCAGGGCCGGCTTCGCGCAGGCGCTTGGCCAGCGCCTTCAATGCTCTGTTTTTGGTAGCTGCATCCGCACGGGCCATGAGGAATGCGGCGGTTTTTGCCTGCAGGCCGAGGGTCTGCATGTGCTCGCTGACGTTGAACGCGTTCATGCCGGCATTTTCCTGCATTTGGATCAACCCCGGGCTTTGCGCCCTCACCCCTACCCTCTCCCGGAGGGAGAGGGAGCAAGCGCAGCGCTGCTGCAGGCGCGGCACAGCATCAGCGCCAGGCGCTGCAGGGCCTGCCAACTGCTGGCGGGCCAGTCGGGCTGCTTCAGGCCCTTGCAGATGCCGTCCACCACATGGGCCGCGCGCAGCAGCCGGGCCAGCATGCGGTCGTCGAGCCGGGGCAGCACGCGTTCGAAGGCGCGCTCGCGCGGGCCCCAGATGCGGTTCTCGCGCAGCGCCATGGGCAGCGGCCGGCCCGCGGCCATGGCGTCCTTCACGCGCTTGAGGGCGCGAATGTCCTCGGCGATCGTGTAGTGCACCAGCACCTCGGCCTCGCCCTCGGCCTGCAGGCCGTCGAGCATGCGCGCCACGCGCTGCGGGTTGCCGGCCAGCACGGCCTCGGAGAGCTTGAAGACGTCGTAGCGCGCCACGTTGTTGACGGCGCCTTCGACCTGCTCCCAGCTCAGCTCGCCCGCCGGATGCAGCAGGGCGAGCTTCTGGATTTCCTGATGCGCGGCGAGCAGGTTGCCTTCGACGCGGTCGGCAAAGAACTGCAGCGTGCGCTGGCCTTCGTCGCCGGGCATCACGCGCTGGCCCTGGAGCCCGAGGCGCTGCGCAATCCACTGCGGCAGCGCGGCGCGTTCGATCGGATCGACCTGCAGGCTCACGCCGTTGTTCTCGAGCGCCGAGAACCAGGCGCCGGTGCGCGTGGCCTTGTCCAGCCGCGGCAGCATCACCAGCGTGAGCGTGCTGTCGTTGCCGGGCGCGCCCTCGGCCAGCTGCTGCAGCGCCGTGCTGCCGTCCTTGCCGGGCTTGCCCGAGGGAATGCGGATCTCGACGATCTGCTTGTCGGCAAACAGCGAGAGCGAGCCGCCCGCCGCAAGCACCGCGCTCCAGTCGAAGTGCGCGCCGGCCGCGGTGTACGAGCTGCGCTCCGTATAGCCTTGCAGGCGCGCCGCGGCGCGGATGGCGTCCGCCGCCTCCTGCGCGAGCAGCGGCTCGTCGCCGTGGATCGTGTAGAGAGGCTTCAGCCCCTTCTGCAGATGGGAGCCCAGTTGGGCGCTGGCAAGTTGCATGGATGGAAAGCGGCCGGCGTGGGCTCGAGCCTAGAGTTCCTTGACGGCCGCGAGGCGGCGCATCAGCTGCTGCGCGATGTCGGCCTGCATGTCGCGGTAGAGCAGCTCGGCCTCGCCTTCCTTGGCGAGCGCGTTGGTTTCGTTGAAGCTCAGGTCGCGCGTCTGCGACACCTCGGTGGGCGCCAGCAGCATCTTGCCGCCCGGCGTGCGCAGGCTGAAGCGAACGCGCAGCTGCAGCTGCAGCTCGCGCAGCAGGCCCGCCGAATTGGTCGAGATCACGATGCGGTCGCGGTTCTCGCCGAGGATCTCGAGGATCGCGTCGGCGGTCTGGGCCTGCTCGGGCGGCACCAGCGTGACCGTGCCGGCGGCCCGCATTTCGCGCCGCAGCCGGTTGATCAGTTCCGAATTGCCCGACACCGACAGCGTCTTGAACGCGAACACCGGCGCCTTGCGCAGTTCGAATCCGCAGCCGGCCAGGCCCAGGCTGGCGCCCGCCGCGGCAAGACCCAGGAGAAAGCCGCGGCGCGGCAGCGGGGCGTTGCGATTGTTCATGCTTCTGTCGTTCGTTCAGATGACCACGTTGACCAGCCGGCCGGGAACCACGATGACGCGCTTGGCCGGCGCGCCTTCGGCGAACTTGACGAAGTCGTCGCAGGAAAGCGCGAGCGCTTCGATCTCGGCCTTGGAGGCGCCGGCCGGCACGCGCAGCGCGCCGCGCAGCTTGCCGTTGACCTGGAGCATGAGCTCGATCTCGTCCTGCTCGAGCGCGCCTACATCGACCACCGGCCAGGGCGCGTCGAGCAGATCGCCCAGCTCCTTGTCGTAGCCGAGCTGCTGCCAGAGCTGGTGCGTGATGTGCGGCGTGGCCGGATACAGGCAGCGCAGCAGGATGCCGAAGCCTTCGCGCAGCGCGGCCGTGTCGCCGGCGCTGCCGTCAGGCTTGAAGCCTTCGAGCGCATTGAGCAGCTTCATTGCGCCCGACACCACCGTGTTGTATTGCATGCGCTGGTAGTCGTAGTCGACCTGGCGCAGCACGGTATGCACCTCGCGGCGCAGCGCCTGCGCGGCCTTGCCGAAGGCCTGCCCGGCGATCGCCGCCGGCTGCACGTCGGCCTGCGCGACGCCGAAATTCCAGACCCGGCGCAGGAAGCGGTAGCTGCCTTCGACGGCCGCGTCGTTCCACTCGAGCGTGGCTTCGGGCGGCGCGGTGAACATGGTGTAGAGGCGCGCGGTGTCGGCGCCGTACTTCTCGATCAGGTCCTGCGGGTCGACGCCGTTGCGTTCGCTCTTGCCCATCTTGCCGACGCCGCCGTATTCGACCTTGGTGCCGTCCGCGGTGGTGCCGCCGACGATGCGGCCCTGCGCGTCGAGCGTGGGCGTGACCTCCAGCGGCGGGTGGTAGTTCTTGCCGCCCCGCTCGTCGCGGTGGTAGTAGATGTGGTTGAGCACCATGCCCTGCGTGAGCAGCTTGCTGAAGGGCTCGTCGACCTTCACCAGACCCAGGTCGCGCATGACCTTGGTCCAGAAGCGCGCGTACAGCAGGTGAAGAATCGCATGCTCGATGCCGCCGATGTACTGGTCCATCGGCATCCAGTAGTCGGCGCCCTCGGCCACCATGGCCTGGTCGTTCTTCGGATCGCAGTAGCGCATGAAGTACCACGAGCTGTCGACGAAGGTGTCCATGGTGTCGGTCTCGCGCCGCGCGGGCTTGCCGCAGACCGGGCAGACGACGCCGGCATGGAAGCCTTCGTGCTTGGCGAGCGGATTGCCGGAACCGTCGGGCACGCAATCGGTCGGCAGCACCACGGGCAGGTCCTTCTCGGGGACCGGCATCGCGCCGTGCTCGTCGCAATGGATGATCGGGATCGGCGTGCCCCAGTAGCGCTGGCGGCTCACGCCCCAGTCGCGCAGGCGCCAGGTGGTCTGCAGCTCGCCCAAGCCTTTCTGGCCGAGCGCATGCGCCACGGCGGCCACGGCCTCCTTGTAGGTCATGCCGCTGAAGTTGTCGGAGTTGATGGTCACGCCGCGCTGCTTGTCGGCGTACCAGTCCTGCCACTTGTGATAGTCGAAGTGCGGCTCGTCGTCGACCAGCACCACCTGGATGATCTCGATGCCGTACTTGTTGGCGAAGGCGAAGTCGCGCTCGTCGTGCGCGGGCACGCCCATCACGGCGCCGTCGCCGTAGTTGATGAGCACGTAGTTGCCGACCCACACCGGCACCTGCTCGTCGGTGATCGGGTGCGTCACGGTCAGGCCCGTGGGCACGCCCTTCTTCTCCTGCGTGGCGAGCTCGGCCTCGGTGGTGCCGCCGGCCTTGCATTCCTCGATGAAGGCCGCGACCTTGGGGTCGAGCGTGGCGGCGTGCGCGGCCAGCGGATGCTCGGGCGCCACGGCGCAGAAGGTGACGCCCATGATGGTGTCGGCGCGCGTGGTGAACACATACATGCGGCCGTCCTGGATCAGCTGGCCGCTCGCGTCGTGGATGTCGTGCGTGAAGGCGAAGCGCACGCCCTCGCTCTTGCCGATCCAGTTCTCCTGCATCAGCTTGACGCGCTCGGGCCAACCGGGCAGCTTGTGCTGGGTGTGCTCGAGCAGTTCTTCGGCGTAGTCGCTGATCTTCAGGTAGTAGCCCGGGATCTCGCGGCGTTCGACCGTGGCGCCGGTGCGCCAGCCCTTGCCATCGATCACCTGCTCGTTGGCCAGCACGGTCTGGTCGACCGGGTCCCAGTTGACGACCTGGGTCTTGCGGTAGGCAATGCCCTTTTCGAGCATCTTCAGGAACAGCCACTGGTTCCACTTGTAGTAGCTGGGATCGCAGGTGGCGATCTCGCGGCTCCAGTCGATCGCCAGGCCCATGGCCTGAAGCTGGCCGCGCATGTAGTCGATGTTCTCGTAGGTCCACTTGGCGGGCGGCACGCCGTTCTTGAGCGCCGCGTTCTCGGCCGGCAGGCCGAAGGCGTCCCAGCCCATGGGCATCAGCACGTTGTAGCCGCTCATGCGCAGGTACCGCGTGAGCATGTCGTTGATGGTGTAGTTGCGCACATGGCCCATGTGCAGCTTGCCGCTGGGGTACGGCAGCATCGAGCAGGCGTAATACTTCTTGCGGCTCGCGTCCTCGGTGACGCGGTAGGCATCGGCGGCGCTCCATTGCGCCTGGGCAGCGGACTCGACGTCGCTGGGTTTGTAGCTGGGGTTCATGGCGGTTCGGCAAGACCCGGCACGGGACGGCCGGGGAACGCGGATTATCGCGTCCGGGCGGGCGCCCGGCCGGCAGACTCTAGACTTGAGGCACGTAACCTGCGTGTTGTGCAGGTAACGCCCGCCCTTCGGCAGGTTTTTCGCACCGCCTGGAATGCCATGAAATTGCTCCTGAAACACCTGGCCCTGAGCCTCGCGGCGGCCGCCAGCCTCGCCGCTGTGCCGCTCCATGCGCAGCCGAACGGCGACAAGCCGCTGCGCATCGTCGTGCCCTTCGCCCCCGGCGGGGCGCAGGACGTGATCGCCCGCTACCTGGGCGCCAAGCTCGCCGACAAGCTCGGCGGCACCGTGATCATCGACAACAAGGCGGGCGCGGGCGGCATCGTGGCGGCCGACGCGGTGGCCAAGGCGACCGACGGCGCCACCGTGCTGCTGGCCACCGGCGGCGCCATCACCATCGCGCCCCACCTGCAGCCCAAGCTGCCCTACGACCCCGTGACTGACCTCGCGCCCGTGGCCCTGGTCGGCGACACGCCGATGACGGTGGCCGTGCGCACCGAAAGCCCCTACAAGACACTGGCCGACGTGCTGCGCGACGCCAAGGCGAAGCCGGGGCAGGTGACCTATGCGTCCACCGGCAACGGCACCGTGTCGCACCTCACGGGTGCGCTGCTGGCGCAGGCGAGCGGCGTGAACCTGCTGCATGTGCCCTACCGCGGCGCGGCGCCGGCGCTGACCGACCTGCTGGGCGGGCAGGTGGCGTTGATCGCCACCAGCGCGGCCTCCATCGAGCCGATGGTCGCGAGCGGCAAGGCGCGCGTGCTCGGCACCTTTTCGCGCGCGGCCCTGCCCAGCCTCGGCACGCCGCCGACGGTCGCGGAGGCGGCGGCCCTCGCGGGCATGGACGTGCCGGTGTGGGTCGGCGTGATGGCACCCGCGCGCATGCCGGCAGCCAGCATCGAAAAGCTCTCCGCGGCGCTGGTCGAGGTGTGCAACCTGCCTGAAACGAAACAGCGTTTTGCCCAGCTCGGCGCGGTGAACACCTGCGGCGGCGGCGCGGCGCTGGGCAAGGTGATTGCCGAGGACAGCCAGCGCTGGGCAAAAGTGATCAAGCAGGGCGGGATCAAGGTTGATTGAGGCCACGAGAGGGCGCTATCGCGTCGGCATCGCGGGCACCGGCGCGATCGCGCTGGCCAGCGCGGCATGGCTGCGGCAGGCGGGCCACGGCGTCATGCTCTGGTCGCCGGGCGGCCAGGGTGCCGAGGCCCTGCGCACGCAGCCGCTCGAAGCCGTCGGCGAGCAGCCCTGCCGCGTGACGGTCGAAGTGGCCGGCGATGCAGAGCAGCTTTGCCTGGCGTCGGACGTGCTGCTGATCGCCCTGCCGGTCAACGGCCACAAGCGCGTGATGGATGCGCTGCTGCCTTTCCTGCGCGACGGGCAGACCGTGATCGTCAGCTCGATGGCCTCGCTGTCTTCGCTCCATCTCCACGAAAGCGCGCGGCGCGCGGGCCGGCAGATCACCGTGGCGAGTTTCGGCACGACGGTGCTGACCGCGCGCCGGGAATCCGCCACGCAGGTCCAGGTGATGACGCGGCGCAAGGCGGTCGGCGTGTCGGCCCTGCCGAATGCCGGCGTCGACAAGGCCGTCGAACTGTGCACCGCGCTGTTCGGCGGCGGCTTCTTCGCGCAGGACAACACGCTCGCCAGTGCGCTCGCGAACGTCAACCCGCAGTCCCATGGCCCGCTGGCGGTCTTCAACTGGACCCGCATCGAGCGCGCGGAAAACTGGCCGCAGTACCACTGCATGACGCCTGGCGTGGCCCGCGCGATCGAGGCGCTGGATCGGGAGCGGCGGGCCGTGGCCAGAGCCTTCGGCATCGAGCTCGGCCCCATCGAGGAACATTTCGCGCGCTCCTTCGGCACCGCGTCGGCCCGGCTCGAGGACATCGCGGCCGAGCTGCATGCGAAGCGCGGCGGGCCGCCCGGGCCGGTTCGCACCGACACCCGCTACCTGAGCGAAGACATGCCCTATGGACTGGTCTTCGTCGAGGCGCTCGGCGCCATCGCCGGCGTGGCGACACCCGCGACGCGCACCATCGTGGACGCCGCCTCGCTGGTGAGCGGCATCGACTACCGGCAGCAGAACGACCTGCTGGCGCCGCTCGGCCTGGACCGCGAAACCGTGGCGGGGCTGCTCGCCCGCCTATGAGGCGGCGGCCATCGCAGCCGGAAAGACCGGCTCGCCGAGGTTGAGCATCAGCCGGTTGGCCCAGGCGAAAAGCGCCACGGCGTGGACCAGGTCGAGGATCTCGAGCTCGCTCAGTCCCACCGCCTTGAGCGTTCGCACATCGTCGGCCGACGGCTTGCCGGGCTCGGCGCCGAGCCGGATCGAGAACTCGACGATCGCCTTCTCGCGCGGCGTGGTGCCCGCGGAAGCCGGCTCCTCGAACACCTGCGAGATCACGTCGTTGCGCTTGGCCAGCTGCTCGAAGCGCTGCGCATGCACCGAGGCGCAGTACACGCAGCCATTGACGCGCGATTCCACCGTGGCGCCCAGCTCGCGCTCCGCGCGCGGCATGCCGCCCGGCGCGAACATGATCGCGTTGAAGGCGATGGAGCGCTGCAGCAGCATCTCGGGCTGATGCGCGAGCACCAGGAAATACGGCGAAGTGCGGGCCTGCGGACTCATCTCGTCGAGCGCGGCCAGCTGGGCCGGCGTGGCCGTGGCGACATCGACCGGGTCGAGCCAGGGCTTCCAGCCCAGCACTTCGTTGGTGAAGCCCTTGATGCGGATCGGTGCGTTCGTTGAAGGAACCTCGTGCTTCGCACCGGGAAGCGGGCTTGCCTGGCCCGGCCCGGCCCGGCGCTCTGCCACGAGCTCCTCGGCAGCCAGCGCCTGCAGGCCAGCGACCACGCGAACCTGGTAGGAGAGAAAGGCGATCAACTGGCCCAGCGCGACGATGGCCGGCGTCGAAAGGCCCGCGTCCGCAAGCGATTGCACCGCGGCCTTGTCGCCCTCGATGGGACGCTCGATCAGGCTCGCGGTGAATGCCAGCACCGTGCGCAGGCGCGCATCGGCCACCGGACTGCCGCTTCCCACGGCTGCGATCAGCTCGCGGTCCGCGCCCTCGGCCAGCAAGCGCTCGCGGTAGTGCGCGGCGAGCGTCGCGGCCTTCGAGACGCTGCACGCGTGCAGCGCGACCAGCAGGCGCTCGGCCACCGTGAGGCCCGCGACCGAGGGCGAGAACATCGCGTCGTAGCTGCCCTGCGTGGCCGCCACGACCTTGTCGCGCTGCTGGCGCAGCAGGCGGGTGGCGTGGCCGGGCACCAGGGGCACCGTGGCGTCGATCACGTCGACGGCAAAGGAGGAATCGGAAAGAGTAGTGGTCATGCGTTTCGATGAAGAGGTCTGCAATTCAGCGGCGTTCGGCCGGCGGCGGCGCGGGCACCCATTCGTCGCCGAACAGTTCGGGCTCGCTGTAGGCCTCGAGGTTGGCAAAGTGCTGCTCGAAGTCCTCGCGGTAGAACAGGCTGGCCATGCCGCTCGCGAGTCGCCTGGCGCCATCGCTGATTGCGGGAATATCGCCCGACACGGTGCCGTGCGACAAGGCCGCCGGGTAGCAGAAGCAATGGATGCGGTCCAGGCCCGGGCATGCGCCCGCCGCGCGCTCGCGGAATTCGAACACCGGCCCGAGATCGGGCGAATCGGCCAGCTCCTGGTCTTCGTCGCCGGGGGCGGGCACGAAGCGCTCCTTCCAGGTGCGCACGTGCGATGCAATGGTGTCGAACTCGGGGCGGCAGCGCCAGTCGATCTTGAAACCGGTGGAAACAATGAGGAAGTCGAACACGAAATCGCTCTTGGGCGTGGCCACGCGCATCGACGCACCCTGCGGCTCGACCGAGCGCACCGGGCAGCCGAAGTTGAAGAACGCGTTCGGGTAGCGCGAGACGCGCAGCGTGCTGCCATGCGGCGGCGGCACGTTGGCCACATTGATGTAGTGGCGCACGCGCCACTTGAACGCGTCGGGCAGGTCGTAGTGGCCCTGCGTCAGGCCCGGCACGCCGGCACCCTTGCCCTTGTTGACGCGCGGCAGGTCGGGCCGGCGGATCAGCAGCTCGACGCTGTGCGCGCCGGCTTCCAACGCGGTGGCCGCGCTGTCCATGGCCGACGAGCCCGCGCCGACCACGCCCACGCGCAGTCCGGCCAGCCTGCCGTAGTCCATCTCGTCGGACGAGTGGGCCCACTGCGAGCGCGGCAGGGCGTTGACGAAAGCGGGAACGGCGGGGCCGCCGAGCCCGTCGCGCCCCGTCGCAAGCACGACGCGGCGTGCCAGCACGCGCTGCGCGCCGCCCGGCGTGCGCAGCTGCAGCCGCACCGCCGCCGCATCGGGCAGCGGCTGGATGCCGGTGACGGCCGTGTCGTTGCGCACGTCCAGGTTCATCACGCGGCGGTACCAGCGCAGGTAGTCCATCCACTGCAGGCGCGGGATCTTGTCCATCGCGCCCCAGGCTTCGGCGCCGAACTGGGCCTCGAACCAGGCGCGGAAGGTCAGCGCAGGAAGCCCCAGCGCGGGACCGGTCAGTTCCTTGGGCGAGCGCAGCGTTTCCATGCGCGCCGTGGTGGCCCACGGCCCTTCGCAGCCCGCGGGCGACCGGTCGAACACCACCGCCCGGATGCCCTGCTGCGCCAGGGCCGCGGCGGCCGCGAGCCCGGCCTGCCCGGCGCCGATGATGGCCACGTCGAGTACGGGCTCGGCGCCATGCGCGCGAACGGGCATCCATGCGCGCGCGGGCCAGCCGAGGCATTCGAGATCCTTGGCGAGCCGCTGCTCGAGCGCGGCAAGGCCTTCCGGGCGGGGGAGTGGGGCGAAGGAAGCGGAGGCTGTTGTCATCTTGCAGAACGGAACGGGAAGCGGGTTCACACGGAACCTCCTCCCAGTGTAGAAAGCTTTTCAAACGCGGCCGGGCAGGCCCATGCACGGACCGGGCCCGGATCTCGCATGCCACAATGATTTTCAGACCACAGGGGCAGCATGCGCAGCAACGACAGCAGCAACAGCGAATGGTGGCGCGGCGCGGTGATCTACCAGATCTACCCGCGCAGCTTCATGGACAGCAACGGCGACGGCATCGGCGACCTGCCCGGCATCACGTCGCGGCTGGAGCACGTGGCAAGCCTTGGGGTCGATGCGATCTGGGTGTCGCCCTTCTTCCGCTCGCCCATGAAAGACTTCGGCTACGACGTGGCCGACTACCGCGCCGTCGATCCGATCTTCGGCACGCTGGCCGATTTCGACGAGATGCTGGCGCGCGCCCATGCGCTGGGCCTGAAGATCATCATCGACCAGGTGCTCTCGCACACCTCCGACCAGCACGCCTGGTTCGCCGAAAGCCGCGCGAGCCGCGACAACCCCAAGGCCGACTGGTACGTGTGGGCCGACCCGCGGCCCGACGGCACGCCGCCCACCAACTGGCTCTCGGTGTTCGGCGGGCCGGCCTGGCAGTGGGATTCGCGCCGCCGCCAGTACTACCTGCACAGCTTCCTCAAGGAGCAGCCCGACCTGAACTTCCATTGCGCCGAGGTGCAGGAGGCGCTGCTCGGCGAAGTGCGCTTCTGGTGCGAGCGCGGCGTGGACGGCTTCCGCTTCGATGCCTGCAACCACCAGTTCCACGACGCGCTGCTGCGCGACAACCCGCCGGCCAGCGCCGCCTCGCTGGACGAGGTGAGCACCGTGCGGGCCGACAACCCCTATGCCATGCAGCAGCACCTCTACGACAAGAGCCAGATGGAGAACCTGCGCTTCCTGGAAAGCCTGCGCGGGCTGCTCGACGACTACGGCGCGGTCGCGCTCGGCGAAGTCGGCGACGAGAACGCGCCGCCCGTCATGGCGCAATACACCGAACTGGGCAAGCGCCTGCACCTGGCCTACAGCTTCAGCCTGCTGACGGCCGAGCACAGCGCCAGGCATCTGCGCCACCAGGTCGAGACGCTCGACCAGGCGCTCGCGCCGACCGGCGGCTGGGGCTGCTGGGCCGTCTCCAACCATGACGTGCCGCGCGTAGCCACGCGCTGGAGCGGCGGCGGCGCCGAAGACACGCGGCGCGACCGACTCTGGCTCGCGCTGCTGCTCGCGCTGCGCGGCAGCGCCAGCATCTACCAGGGCGAGGAGCTCGGCCTGCCCGAGGCCGAAGTGCCGTTCGAGCTGCTGCAGGATCCCTACGGCCGCGCCTTCTGGCCCGAATTCAAGGGCCGCGACGGCTGCCGCACGCCCATGCCCTGGAAGGCCGACGAGCTGCACGCCGGCTTCACCACCGGCGGGCCCTGGCTGCCGGTCCACGGGCGCCACCTGCCGCTGGCGGTCGACCGCCAGTCCACCGATCCCGATTCGATGCTCGCTTTCAGCCGCGCACTGCTGCGCTGGCGCCGCACCCAGCCGCTGCTGCGCACCGGCAGCATCGCCTTCTTCGATGCGCCGGAGCCGGTGCTGTGGTTCGAGCGGCGCGAGGGGAACCGATCGCTGCAGGCCGTCTTCAATCTGGGAAGCGAGCCTGTGTCCGTCGCACTGCGCGAGCCACTCGAACCGCTCGCGGGGCAGCCGCTTTCATCGTCGTCGTCCCTGCAGGCTGCCGGCGAACGGCGCATGCTGGCGCTGGCGCCCTATGGCGTCTTTTTCGGCCGGCCCGCTGACGAAGAACAGATGTGAAGAACATGCCTCCCCTGTCGCTGCCCGAACGCGAAGTCCATGCGCTGATGCGCGCCGAGCACGGCGATCCGTTCGCGGTGCTCGGCCCGCACGAAACGCGCGACGGCCTGTTGGTGCGCGCGCTGCTGCCGGGAGCGCAGAGCGTGGCCGTGGTGCACACGCGCACGGGCTGGCCGCTGGCCGTGCTGTCGCGCCAGGAGGGCTCGGACCTCTTCGCCGGCCTGGTGCCCGCGGCTGAGGCGCTGCTGGGCTATTCGTTCCAGGTCGATTGGGGCACGCACAGTTCGCGGCTCGAGGACCCGTACCGCTTTGCGTTCGTGCTCGGCGCCACCGACGTGTGGCTGCTGGCCGAAGGCACGCACCTGCGGCCCTGGGAGCGGCTGGGCGCGCACCTGCGCGAGGTCGATGGCGTGAAGGGCGTGGCCTTCGCGGTCTGGGCGCCCAACGCGCGGCGCGTGTCGGTGGTCGGCGACTTCAACAACTGGGACGGCCGGCGCCACATGATGCGGCTGCGCCGCGAATGCGGCGTGTGGGAGATCTTCGCGCCGCAGGTGGCCACGGGCGACAGCTACGAGTTCGAAATTCTCTCGGCCCAGGGCGAGCTGCTGCGCAAGGCCGACCCCTTCGCTTTTTCCTCGCGCCTGCGGCCCGAGACCGCCTGCGTGGTCGCGCCGCTGCCCGCGCCGGTGGCGATGCCGCCCGACCGCGCCGCCGCCAACGGCCGCCATGCGCCGATGAGCATCTACGAAGTGCACCTGGGCTCCTGGCGCCGCAAGAACGGCCATGAATGGCTGGACTACCGCGAGCTGGCCGACACGCTGGTGCCGTACGCGCGCGACATGGGCTTCACGCACATCGAGCTGCTGCCGGTCAGCGAGCATCCGTTCGACGGCTCGTGGGGCTACCAGCCCATCGGCCTGTATGCGCCCACCTCGCGTTTCGGCACGCCCGGCGATTTCCGCCATCTCGTCGAAGCCGCGCATGTCGCGGGGCTGGGCGTGATCCTCGACTGGGTGCCTGCGCACTTTCCCACCGATGCGCACGGCCTGGGCCGCTTCGACGGCACCGCGCTCTACGAATACGCCGACCCGCGCGAAGGCTTCCACAACGACTGGAAGACGCTCATCTTCAACTACGGCCGCACGGAGGTGCGCAACTACCTGGTCGGCAATGCGCTGTACTGGCTCGAGCGCTACGGCGTGGACGGCCTGCGCGTCGATGCGGTGGCCTCCATGCTCTACCGCGACTACAGCCGCAAGCCCGGCGAGTGGGTGCCCAACGCCCATGGCGGGCGCGAGAACCTCGAGGCCATCGCCTTCCTGCGGCGCATGAACCAGGTGGTGGGCGTCGAGCGCCCGGGCGCCGTCACGCTGGCCGAGGAGTCGACGAGTTTTCCGGGCGTGACGCGGCCGCCCGAGGATGGCGGCCTCGGCTTCCACTACAAATGGAACATGGGCTGGATGAACGACACGCTCGCCTATGCGGGCACCGACCCGGTCCACCGCAAGCACCATCACCAGCAGATCACCTTCGGCCTGATGTATGCGCACAGCGAGAACTTCGTGCTGCCGCTCTCGCACGACGAGGTGGTGCACGGCAAGGGCTCGATGTTCGGTCGCATGCCCGGCGACGAGTGGCAGAAGTTCGCGGGGCTGCGCAACCTGTACGGCTATCTCTGGGCCTATCCGGGCAAGAAGCTGCTGTTCATGGGCAATGAATTCGCCCAGGTGGCGGAATGGAACGCCGACCGCAGCCTCGACTGGCACCTGCTCGAGCAGTCGCCGCACCAGGGCGTGCGGCGGCTGGTGCGCGACCTGAACAATGTGTACCGGCACTTTCCCGCGCTGTACGAGCTCGACACCGAAAGGGAGGGCTTCGAGTGGCTGGTGCATGACGACTGGGAACAGTCGGTGTTCGCCTTCGTGCGCCGGGCCCGCGACGGCTCCTTCGTGGTGGCGGTGTGCAACTTCACGCCGCTGCCGCGCCACGGCTATCGGCTTGGCGTGCCTGCGGCGGGCGCGTACCGAGAGGCCATCAACACCGATGGCGCGGTGTATGGCGGCAGCGGTGTCGGCAATGGCGTGGTTCAGAGCGCGCCGGTGGCCTGGCATGGCAAGGCCGACTCGATCTCGATCAGCGTGCCGCCGTTGGCTACTGTGATGTGGGTGCTGGTTTGAGTTCCTTGGCTTTGGGTTGGGTTCCGAGGCCGGGTCTCGCCCCGGCGGGCGACCTACTTTTCTTTGCTTCGCCAAAGAAAAGTAGGCAAAAGAAAGGCGACCCTACTGTCTGCGTCCCTCCGCTTCGCTGCGGGCAACCTGCGGTGCTCGATTCCGGCGGGGGTCCGCAGAACTCGCTTCGCTCAAACAGCTGCGGCCCTGATCCCGCCTCCATCTGCGCTCCTCGGCGCATACAGAAGGGGTGGGAGCCGACAGGCCATCGCTTCGCTCGGCCGGGGCCAACCCCAACAGCCAATACCAAATACCAACAGCCCAATACCAACCACCGCAGGCGCTGCGCGCCTGCGATGGCTTGGTGGCCGAGCGAAGCAAAGGCCCGTGTGGTTTGCCCTCCCCTCTGGCTGCGCCGAGGAGCGGAGGGTTTCGCGGATCAGGGCTCGCAGCTGTTTGAGCGAAGCGAGTTCTGCGAGACCCCGCGAAACCCGAGCACCGCAGGTTGCCCCGTAGCGCAGCGAAGGGGTCGCAGACAGTGGGGTCGCCTTTCTTTTGCCTACGTTTCTTTGGCGAAGCAAAGAAAAGTAGGTCGCCCGCCGGGGCGAGACCCGGCCCCGGAAAACAACCCCTCAAAGAGGCCAGCACCATGCTGAGCCCAGGCAACCCCTCCCCCTTGGGCGCAACGCTGTCGCCAACCGGCGTGAACTTCGCCCTCGCCGCACCAAACGCCGAATCGGTCGATCTCTGCCTCTTCGACAGCACCGGCCAGCACGAACAACAGCGCCTGCAGCTGCCCGCCTTCACCGACGGCATCTGGCACGGCCTGCTGCCAAGCGGTCGCGCCGGGTTGGTCTACGGCTACCGTGTTCACGGTCAATGGGCGCCGCACCAGGGGCATCGCTTCAACCCCGCGAAGCTGCTGCTCGACCCGTACGCACGCGAGATCGTCAGCACCTACGACGGCAGCGACCTGTTCCTAGGGCACGACCCCGCCAATCCGGAGCAGCGCAACACGCGCGACAACGGCGCCGTGGCGCTCAAGGCGCGCGTCGCGCCGGCCGGCAGCAGCTCGGCCGCACCACCAGGCCATGCCCGCATCCCGGCCGGCGAACGCGTACTCTACGAACTGCATGTGCGCGGACAGACAAGGCTGCATCCCGCCGTGCCCGCCGCATTGCGCGGCACCTTCGCGGGCCTGGCCGAACCCGCTGTGCTCGACCATCTGCAGGCCCTCGGGGTCACCACGCTGAGCCTGATGCCGGTGCAGCACCGTGCCGACGAACAGCGGCTGCTCGCCATGGGCTTGAGCAACTACTGGGGCTACAACACCATCGGCTGGTTCGCGCCCGAGGCGCGCTACTGGAGCGGCCGCGCCGGCACCACGCCGGCCAGCGAGTTCCGCGCCATGGCCGACGCGGTGCATGCGCGCGGCATGGAACTGGTGATCGACGTGGTCTACAACCACAGCGCCGAAACCGACGAGTTCGGCCCCACGCTCTCGCTGCGCGGCATCGACAACGCGCTGTATTACCACCTGCGCCCCGATGACCGTGCGCTCTACGCCAACTGGACCGGCTGCGGCAATTGCCTCGACCTGGCCGAGCCGCGTGTACTGCAGCTGGTCATGGACAGCCTGCGCCACTGGGCCTGCGAGTTCGGCGTCGACGGCTTCCGCTTCGATCTCGCGCCGGTGCTGGGCCGCGGCGCCGATGGCAATTTCGACCCGCGCGCGCCGTTCTTCGCGGCCATCGCACAAGATCCCGTGCTGTCGCGCACGCTGCTGATCGCCGAGCCCTGGGACGTCGGGACGGGCGGCTACCGCCTGGGCGAATTCCCGCCGGGCTGGCTCGAATGGAACGACCGCTACCGCGACACGCAGCGCGGCTTCTGGCTGCGGCAGGGGCGCGACGGCGCCGCCGGTCTGGGCGATTTCGCGCACCGCTTCACCGCCTCGAGCGCACAGTTCGCCCACCACGGCCGCGCGCCCACCGCCAGCGTCAACTTCATCACGGCGCACGACGGCTTCACGCTGCGCGACCTGCTCTGCTACGAGGAGCGGCACAACCTGGCCAACGGCGAGCACAACCGCGACGGCCATGCGCACAACCTGAGCAACAACTGCGGCGTCGAGGGCCCGACCAACGACCCCGCCGTGCAGGCTGAGCGCGGCCGCCTGCAGCGCGCGCTGCTCGCCACGCTGCTGCTGTCGCAGGGCACGCCCATGCTGCTGGCCGGCGACGAGCTCGGCCACAGCCAGCAAGGCAACAACAACGCCTACTGCCAGGACAACGAAACCACCTGGCTCGCCTGGATCGGCGCCCACGATCCCGGCAGCGAAGCGGCGCGCCTGAGCGCCTTCGTCGCCCGGCTCGTCGCGCTGCGCCGCGAAGCGCCCGCGCTGCGCAGCACGCGCTGGTGGCCGGCGCTGCCGGCAGAGGGCGCGCCGGGCATCCGCTGGCTGCGGCCCGACGGCCAGCCGATGCAGGAGGCCGACTGGCACGGCGGCACGGCGCTTGCCATCCTTTTCGAAGCGGCGGCAGCGGATGCGGCCGCGTGGCTGGTGCTGGTGAATGCGGGGCCGGCGGCCGTTTCATTCGCGCTGCCGGCGGGTTCGTGGCAGTGGCGGCTCGCGACCGACGATCCGGCGCCCGATGCCGGCGCCGCGCTGCAGCAGCCCCATGCCGGCACAGCAGAGGTACCTCATTCGAGCATCCGGATTGCAAGAAGGTAGAAGCCAGCCGCGCCGCACGGTGCTAGGCTGGCTGCGCAAACCCTGACAACGAGACGAGACGAGACGACACAAGACGACAAACCGACGAACGAACGGAGACACAGGATGAACAACAACAGCATCAGCAGCAGCAGCAGTACGCCGCAGGCGCCCCTGCAGGCGCATCAACTGGTCCGCCGCACCATCGCCCTGGTGCTGGCCGGTGGCCGAGGCTCCCGCCTCAAGCAGCTGACCGACCGGCGCGCCAAGCCGGCCGTGTACTTCGGCGGCAAGTTCCGCATCATCGACTTCGCGCTGTCGAACTGCCTGAACTCCGGCATCCGGCGCATGGCGGTGGTCACGCAGTACAAGTCGCATTCGCTCATGCGCCACCTGCAGCGCGGCTGGAGCTTCCTGCGCGCCGAGCTCAACGAGATGGTCGACGTGCTGCCCGCACAGCAGCGCGTGGGCGACGAGCACTGGTACCGCGGCACGGCCGACGCGGTGTTCCAGAACCTCGACATCATCCAGACCCGTTCCACCAAGCACGACTACGTGGTGGTGCTGGCCGGCGACCACATCTACAAGATGGACTACTCGATCATGGTCAAGGACCATGCCGAACGCGGCCTGGGCTGCACGGTCGGCTGCATCGAGGTGCCGCGCATGGAAGCCACCGCCTTCGGCGTCATGCATGTGGACGACGGGCGCCAGATCACGGCCTTTCTCGAGAAGCCGGCCGACCCGCCCGCCATGCCGGGCCACCCCGACGTGGCGCTGGCGAGCATGGGCATCTACGTGTTCGATTCCGAGTACCTCTACCAGCTGCTCGAGGAAGACAACGCCAACCCCGATTCGAGCCACGACTTCGGCAAGGACATCATCCCGCGCGCCGTGGCGCAGGGCCGTGCGCTGGCCCATCCGTTCAGCATGTCGTGCGTCACGCGCGCTTCGCGCGGGCCCGACGCCAAGGCCTACTGGCGCGACGTGGGCACGATTGATGCATTCTGGGCAGCCAACCTCGACCTGGCCTCCATCACGCCCGAACTCGATATTTATGACACAGACTGGCCCATCTGGACCTACCAGCGGCAGCTGCCGCCGGCCAAGTTCGTGCTCGATCGCGAGGGCCGGCACGGCATGACGGTCAACACCATCGTCTCGGGCGGCTGCATCGTCTCGGGCTCCAAGGTCAGCAGCTCGGTGCTGTTCTCGGGCGTGCGCATCCATTCGTTCTGCGACATCAACGAGGCCGTGCTGCTGCCCGATGTCGAAGTCGGCCGCGGCTGCAAGCTCAACCGCGTGGTGATCGACCGTGGCTGCGTCATTCCGGACGAGATGGTGATCGGCGAAGATGCCGAGGCCGATGCCGCGCGCTTCGAGCGCACGCAGGCCGGCGTGGTGCTGGTCACCCGCGAAATGCTCAAGCGCCTGGCTGCCTGAGGCGCAACGCTCCCCGATGCGAATCCTCCAGGTCAGCGCCGAACTCTTCCCTCTGCTCAAGACCGGTGGCCTCGCCGACGTGGCCGGCGCGCTGCCGCTCGCCCTCATGGCCGCCGAACAGGACGCACGGGTGCTGCTGCCTGGCTTCCCGGCCATCCTGGCCGGCGTGCACGACCTGGCGCCGGTGGCCGAATTCACGGCGCCGTGGGGCCGGGAGCGCTTCGCGCTGCGCGCCGGCCACATCGACATCGACGGTGCGCCGCCGATTCCCGCCTACGTGATCGATGCACCGGCGCTCTACGACCGGCCCGGCAATCCCTACGAAGACAGCACGCGCCAGCCCTATGGCGACAACCACCGGCGCTTCGCGCTGCTGGGCTGGGCCGCGGCCCAGCTCGCGCAGGGGCTCGATCCGGCCTGGCAGCCCGAGGTCGTGCATGCGCACGACTGGCATGCGGGGCTCGCGCCGGCCTACCTGCACTTCGCGCGGCGGGCCGGCGCGCCCCGCGTGGGCAGCGTGTTCACGGTGCACAACCTGGCCTACCAGGGCATCTCGGCACCATGGAACTTTGCCGACCTCGGCCTGCCGGCGCCGGCGTTCCACATGAACGGCCTCGAATACCACGGGCAGGTGTCGTTCATGAAGGGCGGCCTCTACTTCGCGGACCGCCTGACCACCGTGAGCCCGACCTACGCCCGCGAGATCCAGACGCCCGAGCAGGGCTTCGGCCTGGACGGCCTGCTGCGGCTGCGCGGCGACGCGCTCACGGGCATCCTCAACGCGGTCGACCACCAGGTCTGGAACCCCGCCACCGACACCGCGCTGGTGCAGGGCTACCACACGCCCGAAGGCCGCCACATGGCAGGCAAGGCGCGCTGCAAGGCGGTGCTGCAGCACCAGCTCGGACTGGCCGAACGCGCCGACGCGCCGCTCTTCATCCTGGTCAGCCGGCTCACCGAGCAGAAGGGCCTGCACCTCGTGCTCGGCGGCCTCGACACCCTGCTGGCCGAAGGCGGGCAGCTCGCGCTGCTGGGCAGCGGCGAGGACCGGCTCGAGGAAGCCTTCCGCCAGCGCGCGGCGGCCGCGCCCCGCTCGGTCAGCGTCACCATCGGCTACAACGAAACGCTGGCGCACCAGCTCTTCGGCGGCGGCGACGTGACGCTGGTGCCCTCGCTCTTCGAGCCCTGCGGCCTCACGCAGATGTACGGCCTGAAGTACGGCAGCCTGCCGCTGGTGCGCCGCGTCGGCGGGCTGGCCGACACGGTGGTCGACAGCACGCTTGAAGACATGGCCAGCGGCGAAGCCACGGGCTTCGTGTTCGACCGCTTCGACGCCGCCGACTACGATCGCGCGCTGCGCCGCGCCTTCGCGCTCTACCAGCGCGCACCCGACTGGCGCCGCGTGCGCGGCAACGCCATGCGGCGCCCGGCCGACTGGGCCAGCGCGGCCGACCAGTACATCGCGGTCTACCGGCAGGCGCTCGAGTCCGCCGGCACCTGAAAGCGCCGCGGCACACAACCCCCACCACTCTTCACCGAAGCCCATGACCATCAAAGACTTCGCCTACGACCATCCCGACCGCGACGTGGCCGCGTTCAAGCGCGCAGTCGCCAACAAGCTGATCTATGCGGTCGGCAAGGACCCTGTCGCAGCCAGCCAGGACGACTGGCTGCACGCCACCGCGCTGGCCGTGCGCGACCAGCTGGTCGAGCGCTGGATGGCGACCACGCGCGCCAACTATGCGCAGGACCTCAAGCGCGTCTACTACCTCTCGATGGAGTTCCTGATCGGGCGCACCTTCACCAACGCGCTGCTGGCGGTCGATCTCTACGACACGGTGCGGGAAGCCCTGGCCGACTTCGGCGTGGACATGGCGGCGCTCGCCGAGCGCGAGCCCGATGCGGCGCTCGGCAACGGCGGCCTCGGCCGGCTCGCGGCCTGTTTTCTCGACTCGATGGCCACGCTCGGCGTGCCGGGCATGGGCTACGGCATCCGCTACGAATACGGCATGTTCCGCCAGCGCATCGTCGACGGCCAGCAGATCGAGACGCCCGACTACTGGCTCACGCGCGGCAACCCCTGGGAGTTCCAGCGGCCCGAGGTGAACTACCGCGTGCGCTTCGGCGGCCACGTGCAGAAGCGCGAGGGAAAGAACGCGCCCTACGGCGCGGCCGACTGGGTCGACACGCACGACGTGCTCGCCGTGGCCTACGACACCATCATTCCGGGCTACGGCACGCAGGCCACCAACACGCTGCGCCTGTGGTCGGCGCGCGCCACCGAGGAGATCGACCTCTTGGCCTTCAACCGCGGCAACTACATGGCGGCGGTGGAGAGCAAGAACCACTCCGAGAACGTCTCGCGCGTGCTCTACCCCGACGACTCCACGCCCTCGGGCCGCGAGCTTCGGCTGCACCAGGAATATTTCTTCTGCAGCGCGAGCGTGCAGGACCTGCTGCGGCGGTACCTCCGCAACCACAAGAGCTTCGACCAGCTGGCCGACAAGGTCAGCATCCACCTGAACGACACGCACCCGGTACTCGCGGTGCCCGAGCTCATGCGCCTGCTGCTCGACGAACATGGCCTGCCATGGGACGTGGCCTGGGCCCACACGCAGAAGGTGTTCAGCTACACCAACCACACGCTGATGCACGAGGCGCTGGAAACCTGGCCGGTCGAGATGCTCGGGCGCATCCTGCCGCGGCACCTGCAGATCATCTACGACATGAACGCGAAGTTCCTCGCCGCCGTGACGCAGAAGGCCGGCAACGACGTCGGGCTGCTGCGCCGGCTCTCGCTGGTCGACGAGGCGGGCGAGCGCCGCGTGCGCATGGCCTACGTGGCGGTGCTCGCGAGCCATTCGATCAACGGCGTGTCGGGCCTGCATTCGGAACTCATGAAGCAATCGATCTTCGCGGACTTCGCGAAGATCTTTCCCGAGCGCTTCAACAACAAGACCAACGGCGTCACGCCGCGGCGCTGGCTCGCGCAGGCCAACCCGGCGCTCGCGGCGCTGCTCGACCAGCGCCTGGGCAGCGGCTGGCGGCGCGACCTCTCGCAGCTCGAGGCGCTGCGGCCGATGGCGGCCCAGTCCGCCTTCGCGCGCGCCTTTCGCCATGCCAAGCGCGAGAACAAGCTGCGCCTGGCCAACTGGGTCGAGCAGCATATGGGCCTGGTGCTCGACACCGACGCGATGTTCGACGTGCAGGTCAAGCGCATCCACGAATACAAGCGGCAGCTGCTCAACGTGCTGCATGTGGTGTCGCGCTACCACCGCATCCTCGATGCGCAGGCCGCGGGCACTCCGATCGACATCGTGCCGCGCGTGGTGGTGTTCGCCGGCAAGGCCGCATCGGCCTACCAGATGGCCAAGCTCGTGATCCGGCTGATCAACGACGTGGCGAGCACCATCAATGCCGATGCGCGCGTGGGCAAGCTGCTGAAGGTGGTGTTCCTGCCGAACTACAGCGTGAGCCTGGCCGAGATCATCATGCCGGCGGCCGACTTGTCGGAGCAGATCTCGACCGCGGGCACCGAGGCCTCGGGCACCGGCAACATGAAGTTCGCGCTCAACGGCGCGCTCACCATCGGCACGCTCGACGGCGCCAACGTGGAGATGCGCGACAACGTGGGCGCCGAGAACATCTTCATCTTCGGCAACACCACGCCGCAGGTGGCCGACATCCGCGCGCACGGCTATCAGCCGCGCGACATCTACGAGGAGAACGCCGAGCTCAAGCGCGTGCTCGATGCCATCCGCGACGGCGCGTTCTCGCCCGGCGAGCCCTCGCGCTACCAGGGCATCTACGACGCGCTGGTGAACTGGGGCGACCACTACCTGCTGCTGGCCGACTACGCGAGCTACGTCGCAAAGCAGGCCGAGGTCGATGCGCTGTACCGCGACCCCGACGCCTGGACGCACATGGCCATCCTGAACGTGGCGGGCATGGGCGCGTTCTCTTCGGACCGCACCATTGCGCAGTACGCGCACGAGATCTGGCACACCAAGCCGGTGGTGCTGGGCTGAGCCTGCCGCGGTGCGGCGCTAGCCGATGCGCAACGGCGGCGCGCGCCGGCGTATCGGCTGCATCTTGACGATGGCCGTGTGCGTCTCGGCCTTGTCGACGATGCGGTCCAGCACCTGGTCGAGCTGCTCGATGGAGCGCACGAACAGGCGCGCGATGTAGCAGTCTTCGCCCGTGACCTTGTCGCACTCGCCGAATTCGGGCGTGTTCTCGATCAGCTTCTGCACCGCCTGCAACTGTCCGGGCAGCGGACGGATGCGCACGATCGCCTGCAGCTGGTAGCCCAGCGCCTTCGGATCGATCTCGACCGTGTAGCCGCGGATCACGCGGCGCTCTTCGAGCCGCCGAAGCCGCTCCGAAACGCTCGGTGAAGACATGCCGACGCGCGCGGCCAGGTCTTTCAGCGAGATGCGCGCGTCCTGCAGCATCACCTCGAGAATCTTTTGTTCGACCTCGTCCAGCATTTCAGATCCTTTGGACACATCGGGCCCTTGCCTTGTTTTCTTAGCCTCGAATGGATTTTTCCCTTCGGAAAATCATAGGCCCGGTGCCGCTTCGATGGCAACCTGAGCCTTGCTTCACAAGAATTCCGATCATGCAAAGACAGACGCGGGGCGCACTCGAAATGGGTGCGGCCATGGTGATCTCGGGAACCATCGGCTGGTTCGTCATCCGCTCCGGCCAGCCGCTGGCCGACCTGCTGTTCTGGCGCTGCGCCTTCGGCGCCCTCACGCTGCTCGCGGTGTGCGCCGCGCTCGGGCTGCTTCGCAGGCGGGTGCTGACGCTGCGCGTGGTCGCGCTGGCCGCCTTGGGCGGTGCCGCGCTGGTGCTCAACTGGCTGCTGATCTTCGCGTCGTTCTCGCATGCGTCGATCTCCATCGCCACGGCGGTCTACAACACCCAGCCATTCATGCTGGTGGGCCTTGGCGCCCTGTTCTTCTCGGAGCGGCTGACCGCGCCCAAGCTGGCCTGGCTGGGCATCGCGTTCGCGGGCGTGCTGCTGATTGCCGAGGCCAAGCCGGGCGGCAGCGGCCATGGCGCCTCGTATGGGCTGGGCATCCTGATGGCGCTGGGGGCCGCGTTCTTCTACGCCATTGCAGCCATCGTCGCAAAGCAGCTCGACGGCACGCCGCCCCACCTGATCGCACTGGTCCAGGTCTGCGTGGGCAGCGTGCTGCTGGCGCCGTTCGCCAACCTGGCGGAGCTTCCAAAGAATGCCGGGGTGTGGGGCACGCACCTGGCCATGGGCGTGGTCTACACGGGGCTGGTCTTCACGCTGCTCTACGGCGCGATCCAGAAGCTCCCGACGCACATGGCGGGCGCGCTGTCCTTCATCTATCCGGTGGTGGCGATCGGCGTGGACTACCTGGCTTTCGGCCAGCGGCTGCATCCCGCGCAGCTCCTGGGCGCTGCCGCGATCCTGCTGGCGGCCGCGGGCATGACGCTGGGCTGGGCGCTGCCGGGCCTGAAGAAACGCGCGCCATCGGCGCCCGATTGAGCCGGTCGGACCCGGTCGTCCGGGCCTGGCGTCAGCGCGGGGCCGGCGGCGGCTGGCCTTCTGCGGGCGCCTCGGTCACGAAGCCGATGCGGCTCAGGCTCGCCTTGTTCGCGATGCCCATCAGCGCCACCAGCTTGCCGTAGGGCACGGCCTGGTCGGCGCGCAGCTGTACTTCGGTGTCCTTGCTGTCGGCGGCGGCCTTCTGCAGCCGGGCGGCCAGTTCCTCATCCGTCACCGCCTGGTCGTTGAAGAAGGTTCTGCCCGAGGCATCGACGGACACGCTCACGAACTTGGGCGTGTCGTTGGGCTGGCCGGCGTCGGTCTGCGGCAGGTCGAGCTTGATCGAGCTCGCCATCAGCGGCGCGGTGATGATGAAGATCACCAGCAGCACCAGCATCACGTCGACCAGCGGCGTGACGTTGATGTCGGACAGCGGCCGCTGCCCGCCGGCCCCCGTCGCGCGCCCGCCGCCGGCGGCGCTGCTGCCCAGGGAGGTGCGACCGAAGGCCATGGTTCGTGTGCTCCGTCCGGCTAGGCCGACACCGGCATGGGCCGCGCGGGCGGCGGCGCGGCGGGTGGCGGCGGGCTGCCGAAGCTGCCGAGCAGGTCGTGCGCAAAGCCCTCGAGCTCGGCTTCGATGCGGCCGATGACGCGGCCGAACACGTTGTAGGCCAGCACGGCCGGAATCGCCACGGCCAGGCCGAAGGCCGTCATCACCAGCGCCTCGCCCACCGGGCCGGCCACCTTGTCGATGGTGAAGCCGCCGGTCTGGCCGGCAATGCCCGACAACGCACCGTAGATGCCCCACACGGTGCCCAGCAGGCCCACGAAGGGCGCCGTGGCGCCGACCGTGGCCAACAGAATCTGACCGGACTGCAGGCGCCGCAGCGCACCATGCAGCGCCCCGCGCAGCGCCCGCGTGAGCCGCTGGTTGCGGTCGCCGGTGGTGGCGCCGAGCGTTGCATTGCCTGTATCTGCTGCCGCCGCATTCCTGATGGCGCTCACCGCCGGCCCCACCAGCGTGGCGCGGTCGAAGGCCTGGAGCCGCTGCTGCGCATCGGCGAGCGTGGCCGATTGCCAGAATGCCGCGATGCTGCGCAGCACGTCGCGCGTGCCGCCGCGCAGCAGCCAGGCTTTCCAGAGAATCACCACCCAGCTCGAGATCGACATGGCCAGCAGCAGCGCCGCCACCGAACGGCTGACGCCGTCGCCATGGGTGAGCAATTCGAGAACGCTCATCGTTCTTTCAGCGCAGATCCAGCACGTCGAACATGTCGAACAGGCCCGCCTTCTGGCCGGCCAGGAAGCGCACGGCGCGCAGCGCGCCCTGCGCGTAGGTGACACGGCTGGCCGACTTGTGGGTGATCTCGATGCGCTCGCCGGTGCCCGCGAACAGCACGGTGTGGTCGCCCACGATGTCGCCGCCGCGGATGGCGGCAAAGCCGATGGTCGACGGATCGCGTTCGCCGGTAATGCCTTCGCGGCCGTAGACGGCGCATTCCTTCAGGTCGCGGCCCAGCGCCTCGGCAATGACCTCGCCCATCTTGAGCGCGGTGCCCGAGGGCGCATCGACCTTGTGGCGGTGGTGCGCCTCGATGATCTCGATGTCGTAGCCCGTCGAGAGCGCCTTGGCCGCCATTTCGAGCAGCTTGAAGGTGACGTTGACGCCCACGCTCATGTTGGGCGAGACCATGATCGCGATGTCCTTCGCGATCTCGGCGATCTCGGCCTTCTGCGCGTCGCTGAAGCCGGTGGTGCCGATCACGGCCTGCACGCCGAGTTCGCGGCAGATGGCAAGGTGCGCGAGCGTGCCTTCGGGCCGGGTGAAGTCGATGAGCACCTGCGCGTCCTGGAGGCCGGTGCGCAGGTCGGACACGATCGGCACGCCGCTCGTGAAACCGAGGAACGCGGCCGCATCGGCGCCGATGGCCTGGCTGCCCGCCATGTCGAGCGCGCCGGCCAGGCGGCAATCGGGCGCCTCGCGCACCGCTTCGACCAGCATGCGGCCCATGCGGCCCGAGGCGCCCGCGACCGCGATGCGCCGCAGCGCGGGCGTGGAGGACTCGGAAGGAGACGAAGAAGAAGAAGTGGAAATGGATTCAGTCACGCGGATTCAGCCTTCGAAATTGGCATGGAGACCGGCACGCGTCCGCCTGGCCGGCGGGTGCGCCCGCCCTCGCCCTCTGCTTGGCGCGTGCTCAGCGCGCGGCTTCGAGCGGGGGATACGCGGCAGGAAGCGGCGGCAGGCTGGTTGCCGTGGTGGTGGCATCGGCCTTTTTGCTGCCGTCTTCCTTGGGGGCGAATTTCTTGAGCTCTTCTTCCGACGCTTCGAGCGGCGGCACCTTGCCGCTCTTCTTGCGGGTGTCGAGCGTGGCGACGAATTCTTCCTCGCTGGGCATCGGGTCGCCCTCGAAACGCTCGAGCAGCTCGCCGTTGAAGAAGACGGTCAGGCGGCGTTCCTGGGGATCGACGCCCTGGCGCTTGATCGTGAAGACGTAGTCCCAGCGATCCTTGTGGAAGACGTCGGTCAGCAGCGACGTGCCGAGGATTTCACGCACTTGCTGGCGCGACATGCCGGGCTTGAGCGCCTCGACCTGTTCCTTCGACACGAAGTTGCCCTGGACCACTTCGACCTTGTAGGGCGTGATGGCCGTCAGCGCACCACGCGTGCGATCGCTGAAGCCGCTGCAGGCGCCGAGGCAGAACGTCGCGGCGACGGCCGCAGCCAGCAGCCAGGGACGGCGTTGGAGAATGGCAGGCATGGGAAGAAAAAGGGGGTAGCGATATGATCAGCCATTGTAGCGGCTGGCCCTTTTGGGCCCGTCCGCAGCCCAGGGCGCAGGAACCATCATGGCCAACATCGACGAACTCAAGAATACCGGCCTCAAGGCCACTCTGCCACGCCTGAAGATCCTCGAGATCTTCCAGACCGGCAGCCAGCGCCACATGACGGCCGAAGACGTCTTTCGCGTGCTCCTGAACGAGCACTCCGACATCGGCCTGGCCACCGTCTACCGCGTGCTGACGCAGTTCGAGCAGGCCGGCATCCTCGAGCGCAGCCATTTCGAAAGCGGCAAGGCGGTCTACGAGCTCAACGAGGGCACGCACCACGACCACCTGATCTGCACCTCGTGCGGCAAGGTCGAGGAGTTCTACGACGCCGAGATCGAGCGCCGCCAGCAGATGATTTCCAAGGACAAGGGCTGGATCCTGCAGGACCACGCGATGTCGCTCTACGGCCTGTGCGGCGACTGCGTCAGCAAGAGGTAAATGGCCCCCCGGCTTTTCACTTCGCTTCGCTGCGTGTAACTCCACCCCCCGAGGGGGAGGCGCGGCCCGCCTTGGGGCGGCCCGGCGGCGGCCGCATGTCCCGCAGCGCCGCGCGCCCTTCATTCGCCGTCGCGGCCGCTTTCCATCGCCTTGTGGTGGCGCGCCACGAAATCGGCATAGGTGTCGATGCCGCGCAGCTGCAGGATCGAGTTGCGCACGGCGGCCTCCACCAGCACGGCGATGTTGCGTCCGGCCACCACCTGGATGATGACCTTGCGCACCGGAATGCCCAGCACGTCCTGCGTGAGCGGCGCCGAGGGCATGCGCTCGTAGTCGCGCTCGAAGCTGTCGCGCCGCACCAGGTGCACGATGAGCTTGAGCCGCATCTTCCGCCGCACCGCCGTCTCGCCGAAGATCGCGCGGATGTCCAAGAGGCCGATGCCGCGCACCTCCAGCAGGTTGAGCAGCAGGTCGGGGCAGCGGCCCTCGATGGTGTTCTGGTTGATGCGGAAAAGGTCGACTGCATCGTCGGCCACCAGGCCGTTGCCGCGCGAAATCAGTTCCAGCCCGAGCTCGCTCTTGCCGAGCCCGGATTCGCCGGTGATCATGACCCCCATGCCCAGGATGTCCATGAACACCCCGTGCATCGAGGTGCGTTCCGCGAAATGCTTGGACAGGTAGGCGCGCAGCAGGTCGATCACGAAGGCCGACGACTCGCGGGTGGCGAACAGCGGCAGCTGTGCGCGCTCGCAGATCGATAGCAGCTCGTCCGGCGCGGCCTGGCCGTCGGCCAGCACCAGCATAGGCGGCTCCAGCGTGACGATGCGGGCAATGCGCCGGGCGCAGTCTTCCTGGCTGCCGCGCGTCAGGTAGGCCACTTCGCGCGCGCCCAGGATCTGAACGCGGTACGGATGGATGTAATTGAGGTAACCGACCAGATCGGCCGCCGACTGGGCGCGGCTGATGACTTCAGGGTCGAACTGGCGCTCTGACGCCCCGAGCCCGGCGAGCCATTCCCAGCGGAGCGACCCGCGGAATTCCTCGAACATGGCATCGGCACTGATGACGGTCGGCTTCATGCGTAGGGAGATGGCGCTGCGCGCCTAGTTGGAGGCCGGCCAGAATACCGCGGAACCGGCCCTGCGGGACCGCAGGAGCCTGCGGGCAGGCACTTCAGGCGACTTGCGTCGATTGCCAGCCGGCAATGAGTCCGTGCAGTTCGGCCGCGTCGGTGCTCGACTTGATCTGCTCGCGCAGGTTGGCGTCACTCAGCAGTTCGGCGATCTCGGAGAGGATTTCGAGGTGCTTCTGCGTGGCCGCCTCGGGCACCAGCAGGAAGATCAGGAGCCCGACGGGCTGCTCGTCGGGCGCGTCGAAACCGATCGGGTTTGCCAGCTGGAAGACCGCGGCCATGGGGGCCTTGAGGCCCTTGATGCGACCGTGCGGAATGGCCACCCCGTGCCCGAGCCCGGTGGAGCCGAGGCGTTCGCGCGCAAACAGGCTGTCGGTGATCAGGGCGCGGCCGAGGCCATGAAGGCTCTCGAACAGCAAGCCGGCTTCTTCGAAAGCACGTTTCTTGCTGGTAGCGTCAACGCTCACAAGCACTTGAGCGGGCGGCAGGATGGACGCGAGGCGATTCATGGTGGGGCAAGGGCGGGGGCGATTATGCACCTGCTTGGTAAAAACCCCCACTCCCGTTACTTACTTTTTGGCTACATGTTGCCCGGAGGCCTCGCACCCGTGTCAGCGCCGGTAACAGGAACAGGCAGCAAAAAGCCGCCCGGAGGCGGCTTGTCGGCAGGGGCCGCAGCCCGTGCCCGTGGCCTACATCACGCGCTTGGGCGCGGCGTGATGGTGGTCTTGCAGGCGGTCCTTGTGGCGCACCACCTGGCGGTCGAGCTTGTCGACCAGTTCATCGACCGCAGCATAGAGATCAGCGTGGCTCGACTCCGCGAACATGTCGTTACCCTTGACGTGAATGTTGCACTCCGCCCTTTGGCGGCGTTCCTTTTCCTTCTGCTTTTCCACCGTGAGGAGCACCTTCACATCGACCACCTGGTCGAAGTGCCGTGTGATCCGGTCCAGCTTGCTCGTGACGTAGGTACGCAAGGCAGGTGTGACGTCGAGGTGATGACCGCTGATCGTCAAATTCATGAATGACCTCCTGAGAATTGACGGTTGGGGAAAATGGCCCCGCTTCGGGATGAGGCGTGGCCGGCGAAACAGGTGGGGTTGGGGGGAGAAGAGGGAAAGAAGAGAAAAGAAGGGACGGTCGATTCACTATGCCCAAGCTGTCATGGTATTGCAATAGCTGACTTCTCCGGGTGGCGGCCGCCTGCGGGCGATGCTCCCCTGCGCTAGTGATTCCATAGCTGCCCGCGCATGCTGGCCCGCCGATGCAGCACTTTGGCAGCAAGTGTTTCAGTGCGTGACCACCGGTGACCCTGCCAGGCGAAGGGCCTGCCGGTTCAGCTCCAGGCGGCGCGCATGCGGTTGCGCAAATCGATCACCGCGGCCGGCGGCGGCACTGCGGGCGGGCGCTCGGGCGGCGGCGGCCAGGTCTGCTGCTCGAAGCCCGCGAGATCGCGTTCGGAAATGAAGCGCGTGCGGTTGGCATACAGGTGCCGGTCGCCGCGCACGGCCTGCTGCGTCACGTAGAAGCGCTGCGGCACCAGAAGATGCAGGTGGTCGCGCGCCCGCGTCATTGCCACGTAGAGCAGCCGCCGCTCCTCTTCGAGTTCATGCGCACCCTGCGCCACGTCGGCCGGCAGGCAGCCGTCGACCACGTTGAGCACATGCACCGAATTCCACTCCTGCCCCTTGGCCGAGTGGATGGTGGACAGGATCAGGTAGTCCTCGTCGAGCGAGGGCGGACCCGGCCTGTCGCTGGTGGCGTCGGGCGGATCGAGCGTGAGTTCGGTCAGGAAGCGCTCGCGCGAGCCGTAGCCCGAGGCCAGCCGCGCCAGCTGCTCGACGTCGCCGCGCCGCACGCCGGAGGGGTCGTCGTAGAGCCGGTCGAGGTGCGGCAGATACCAGCGCACCGCCAGCTCCACATCGGCCGGCCACGGCGGCGAGGGCGCGCACAGCGCGGCATAGGCCTCGGCAAACACCGCCCATTCCGCGCGGGCGGCGGGTGGCGGCACGAACTCGCGCACCGCGGCCACCGGATCGGCGGCCTGGTCCATCGCATCGAGCAGCCGCGCGCCGGTGGCGGGCCCGATGCCCGGGATGAGCTGCGTGACGCGAAAACCCGCGATGCGGCCGCGCGGGTTCTCGGCGAAGCGCAGCACCGCGAGCAGGTCCTTCACATGCGAGGCCTCGAGAAACTTGAGGCCGCCATACTTCACGAACGGAATGTTGCGGCGCGCCAGTTCCAGTTCGAGCGGCGCACTGTGCGTGGAGGCGCGAAACAGCACCGCCTGCGACTTGAGCGCCAGGCCGCCCTCACGGTGCGCCAGCACCTTGTCGGCCACCCAGACGGCCTGCTGCGCCTCGTCGGGCACCAGCACCAGTTGCGGCCGGCCCGCCGACGGCTTGTCGGTCCAGAGCGTCTTGGCATGCCGCTCGGCGGCCTGCGCGATGACGCGGTTCGAGACATCGAGAATCGGCTGGGTCGAGCGGTAGTTGCGCTCCAGCGTGACCACGCGCGCAGCCTGCGAGAACTGCGACGGAAAGTCGAGGATGTTACGTACCGTTGCGCCGCGAAACGAGTAGATCGACTGCGCATCGTCGCCCACCACCGTCACGCCGCGGCCATCGGGCTTGAGCGCGAGCAGGATCGAGGCCTGCAGCAGGTTGGTGTCCTGATATTCGTCGACCAGTACATGGTCGAAGCGCGCGCCGACCAGCGCCGCCAGCGCGGGCTCGGCCACCATGCCGGCCCAGTAGAGCAGCAGGTCGTCGTAGTCGAGCACGTTCTGCTGCTGCTTGGCCTCCACGTAGGCGCCGAACAGGCGCTTGAGTTCGGCTTCCCACTCGGCGCACCACGGAAAGGCCTCGGCCAGCACATCGGCCAGCGGCGCGCGCGTGTTGACACAGCGCGAATAGATCGAAAGGCAGGTGCCCTTGCGCGGAAAGCGGTTCACGCTCGACGACAGCCCGAGCTCGTGGCGCACCAGGCCCATCAGGTCCTCGGCGTCGCCGCGGTCGTGGATCGTGAAGTGGTCGTTCAGGCCGATGTGCGCGGCGTATTCGCGCAGCAGGCGCGCGCCGATGCCATGGAAAGTGCCGGCCCACGGCAGCGCGGGCGGCTTGTCGGACTTGAGCCCGAGCACGCGCGCCAGCACCTGGCCCGCCCGGCGCTCCATTTCCTGCGCCGCGCGGCGCGAGAAGGTCAAAAGCAGCAGGCGCTGCGGATCGACGCCGCCGGCAATGAGGTGCGCCACCCGGTGCGCCAGCGTGCTGGTCTTGCCCGAGCCCGCGCCGGCGATCACCAGCAGCGGCCGCTCGTCGCGCCCGGTCAGCGTGCCGACGCCGTGCTCGACGGCGGCGCGCTGCTCGTCGTTGAGCCCCGAGAGCGCCGCGGCCAGGCGCTCGGCCTGGGTGGTGCCGGTGGTGCCAGTGGTGCCGACGGTGGAAAAAACGGGGAGCGCAGCGGTCTGCATGGCCGCGACTTTACTGTATGTCCATCCAGATCGGCGGCCTTGCCGCCACACGGCCGATGACATAATCGCCCCTCGCTGCAACTGGAGACCGCATCATGGAAACCGCACCGTCTCGGCAGCTTTCAACTCCCGCGTTCTGACGTCTCGGGCCCGGGGATTGAAAGCACACCTCCCTCGCCCCATCGCCTCAGCCATTTCACGGGAGTGAGCCCATGCTCAATATCTTTACGCTCGCCAACGGCCGCCTTGTCCAGGAAGAGATCGAGGCGCTCGAGGAGCTTTCCAAGTTCCAGCCGATCTGGGTCGACCTCGAATCGCCCACGCTCGAGGAAAAGCGCTGGATCAAGCAGTACTACGGGCTCTCGATTCCCGAAGACGCGATGGACGAGGACATCGAGGAGTCGGCCCGCTTCTACGAGGAAGACAACGGCGAACTGCACATCCGCTCCGACTTCTTGATCGACGACGACGAAGACCCGCGGTCGGTGCGCGTGGCCTTCATCCTGAACCAGCACAACACCGAGCTTCGCAGCCGCGGCGTGCTGTTCTCGATCCACGACGAAGACGTGCCGGTGTTCCGGCTGCTGCGCATGCGTGCGCGCCGCGCGCCCGGGCTCATCGAGGATGCGAAGGAAGTGCTGCTCAAGCTGTTCGACGCCGACGCCGAATACTCGGCCGACACGCTCGAGAACATTTATGACGAACTCGAGATCGCGGGCAAGAAGGTGCTCGAAGGCAACGTCAGCGACGAACTGGCCGGCGAGGTGCTGGGCGCCATCGCGCGCCAGGAAGACTTGAACGGCCGCATCCGCCGCAACGTGATGGACACGCGCCGCGCGGTGAGCTTCATGATGCGCAGCCGCATGCTCAATGCCGAGCAGTTCGAGGAGGCGCGGCAGATCCTGCGCGACATCGAATCGCTGGACAACCACACGGCCTTCCTGTTCGACAAGATCAACTTCCTGATGGATGCGACCGTCGGTTTCATCAACATCAACCAGAACAAGACCATCAAGATCTTCTCGGTGGCCAGCGTGGCGCTGCTGCCGCCCACGCTGATCGCGAGCATCTACGGCATGAACTTCAAGCTCATGCCCGAACTCGACTGGTCGCTGGGCTATCCGTATGCGCTGGCGCTGATGGCTGCGAGCGCGCTGGTGCCGATGTGGTACTTCCGCCGGCGCGGCTGGCTCAAGTAGCGGCGAGCGTTTCGGAGGAAGGCGGCAGCGTGGCCAGCCACGCGCTCGCCAGCGCAAGGCTGTAGCGGCTCGCCACCTCGGCGACGAAGCGCGCGAAGTCGCCATGCGCCGCATCGTCCGCGCGGTCCGAGATCGTCCGCATCGCCGCAAACGGCACGCCGTAGTCGTGGCACACCTGCGCCACTGCCGCGCCTTCCATTTCGACCGCGAGCGCATCGGGCAGGCTGCGCCGCAACGCAGCGCTCTCGGCGGCCGTGGACACGAAGCGATCGCCGCTCACCAGCAAGCCCCGGTGCACCTTCGGCGACCGGAGGCCGAACTCATCGACGGCCTTTTGCCCTACCAAAGCCACCGGGTCGCGCAACGCTTCTTCGGCAACGGCCGCCAACGCATCGCTGACTGCGGTGTCGGCCGCGAAGCGCGAAAGGCCCATCAGCGGCACCTCGTACTTCGGGAAGATCGGCGAGGCATCGAGGTCGTGCTGCAGCAGCTGCGTTGCGACCACCACGTCGCCGACGTTCACGCCCGCCGCGAGCCCGCCGGCAACGCCCGTGAACACGATCGCCCGCACGCCGAAGCGCTCGAGCAGCACCGTGGCCGTCACCGCCGCCGCGACCTTGCCGATGCGCGACAGCACGGCCACCACCGGCTGGCCGTGCAGGTGGCCGACCCAGAAGTCGCGCCCCGCGGTGCGCACGCGCTGCTCGTCCGGCATCTGCGCGAGGAGCGCGCTCAACTCCTCGTGCATGGCAGCGACGATGGCAACGGGCGCGTTCATCGGCTACTTGATATCCACGCCATAGAAAGTGTGGCGGCCGAAGGGACTCAATTTGAAGTCGACGACCTCCTTGCGCACCGGCTTCAGCTGCACCGCATGGGCGATGGTGAACCACGGCGCCTGTTCCTTGAAGATGAGCTGCGCCTTCTTGTAGAGCGCGTCGCGGTCGGCCTGTTTGGTCGCGCTCTTGGCCTTCAGCACCAGGTCTTCGTAGGGCTGGTAGCAGAACTTGGAGATGTTGCTGCCGCTGGCCGACTTGGCCGAGGAACAGCCCAGCAGCGTGTAGAGGAAGTTGTCCGGATCGCCGTTGTCGCCGGTCCAGCCCAGCATGCCCATCTGGTGCTCGCCGGCCTGCAGGCGCTTGCGGTACTCGCCCCACTCGAAGCTCTTGATCTCGGCCTTGACGTTGATCTTGGCAAGGTCGGCCTGCATCAGCTCGGCGATGCGCTTGGCGTTCGGGTTGTAGGGCCGCTGCACCGGCATGGCCCACAGGTCGGTAGCGAACCCATCGGGGAAGCCGGCCTGCGCCAACAGCTTCTTCGCGGCTTCGGGGTCGTAGGGATCGTCCTTGACCGCATCGTTGTAGGACCACATGGTGGGCGGGATCGGGTTCTTCGCGGCCACTCCCGTCGACAGGTACACGCCGTCGATGATCGCCTTCTTGTTGATCGCCATGTTGATGGCCTTGCGCACGCGCACATCGTCGAAGGGCTTCTTGGTGGTGTTGTACGAGAGGTAGCCGACGTTGAGGCCGGGCTGCTCGAGCACCTGCACGTTCGGGTCCTTCCGGATCGCGTCGAGGTCGGCCGGGTTCGGGTACGGCATGACGTGGCATTCGCCCTTCTGCAGCTTGGCCCAGCGCACCGAGGCGTCGGGCGTGATCGCGAACACCAGGTCGTCGATCTTCGCCTTGCCGCCCCAGTACTGCGGGAAGGCCTTGAAGCGGATGACCGCGTCCTTCTGGTACTGCACGAGGTAGAACGGACCGGTGCCGATCGGATCCTGGTCGACCTTCTCGGGCGTGCCGGCCTTCAGCATCGCGATGGCGTATTCCTTCGACTGGATGCCTGCGTACTGCATCGCGAGGTTGGCAAGGAACGGCGCCTCGGCCTGGTTGAGCACGATCTTCACCGTGTATTCGTCGACGCGGTCCACCGACTTCAGCAGCTTGGGCATGCCCATGTCGTTGAAGTAGGAGTGGTTCTGGCTCGTGACCTTGAAGAAGGGATCGCTCTCCTTCCACTGCCGCTCGAGCATGAAGATGAAGTCGTCGGCGTTGAAGTCGCGCGTGGGCTTGAAGCTCTTGCTGGTGCTGTGCCACTTCACGCCCTTGCGCAGGTGGAAGGTGTACTGGGTGCCGTCGGCCGAGATGTCCCATTTTTCCGCCAGGCCGGGGACGACCTTGGTGCCGCCGCGCTCGAACTCGACAATGGTGTTGTAGACCTGCGTGGTCACGTCGAACGAAGTGCCGGTGGTGTTCACGCCCGGATAGAAGTTCTCTGGGCTGCCCTCCGAGCAATAGACCAGCGTCTTGGCGGACACGGTGCCCGAGGCCAATGCGAGCACGGCGAGTGCCGCCGGCGCGAGCAGCACGGCAAGCCTGGACGAGCGGCGCGAAACGGATGACTGAGTGGTCTTCATGGCAACTCCTTGGGACACGGTTGAAGTGAACTAGGTGTTCGCCGCCAGGGGCGCGACGAACGGCGGGGACAAGGGCAGATCGGCGCTGACCGGCGGCGTGCCATCGAGAAACTTCTCGGCGTAGTGGCAGGCCACCAGCCGCTCGTCGAGCGCGCGCAGCAGGGGCCGCTCCTCGCGGCAGCGCTGCGTCGCGTGCGGGCAGCGCGTGTTGAAGACGCAGCCCGAAGGCGGATCGAGCGGCGACGGCAGCTCGCCCTTGAGCACGATGCGCTGGCTGCTGAGCCCGGGCGTGGACGCCAGCAGCGCCTGCGTGTAGGGATGCAGCGGCCGCGCGAAGATGCGCGCCTTGGGGCCCTGCTCCACCGCATGGCCGAGGTACATCACGAGCACGTCGTGCGCGATGTGCCGCACCACGCCCAGGTCGTGCGAAATGAAGAGATAGGCCAAGCCCAGTTCGGCCTGCAGATCGGCCAGCAGGTTCAGCACCTGCGCCTGGATCGACACGTCGAGCGCCGACACCGGCTCGTCGGCCACCAGCAGGCGCGGCTCGAGCATGAGCGCACGCGCAATGGCGATGCGCTGGCGCTGGCCGCCCGAGAACATGTGCGGATAGCGGTTCGCATGCTCGGGGCGCAGGCCCACGCGCGCCAGCATCTCGCGCGCCTTGGCGGCCCGCTCGGGCTTGCCGAGGGTGGTGTTGATGGCGAGCGGATCCTCGAGCACCGCACTGATCCTCTTGCGCGGATTGAGCGAACCATAGGGGTTCTGGAACACCAGCTGCACGGCCTGGCGCAGCTCGCGCCGGCGCTCGGACGGCGGATCCACCGCATCGTGGCCGACCAGCGTGAGCTGCCCTGCCGTCGGCTTCTCGATCAGCGCAACCATGCGCGCGAGCGTGGACTTGCCGCAACCCGATTCGCCGACCACCGCGAGCGTTCGGCCGCGCTCGATGCGAAACGAGATGTCGCCCACCGCGCGCAACTGCGCAGGCGCGCGGAACATGCCGCGCCGCACGGCATAGGTGCGCTGCAGGTTGCGCGCCTCCACGACGACGTCGCCGATGACATCGCCGCCGACATCGCCGTTCATGGCAGCGCCTCCACGGCCTGCTGCCGCGGCCGGTCGGCCTCGATGGCCGCCATGCGCCCGGGCTCGCCGAGCGGGAAATGGCAGCGCACCTCGGCGCCCGGCTGCGACGCCACCGCGCGCAGCGCCGGCTGCACGTTGCAGGCTTTGGTCGTGACATAGCTGCAGCGCGGCGCGAACAGGCAGCCCGCCGGCCGGTCGTGCACGCCCGGCACCACGCCCGCGATGGTGGCAAGCCGCCCTTCGGGTGCCGCACGTTCGGGCAGCGCGGCCAGCAGGGCCTCGGTATAGGGATGCTGCGGATTCGCAAAGAGCCGGTCGACGCGTTGCTGCTCCATCACCTGGCCGGCATACATCACGGCAATGCGCTGCGCCATTTCGCTGACCACGCCCATGTTGTGCGTGATGAGCACCAGCGCCATGCCGCGCTCTTTCTGCAGTTCGCGCAGCAGGTCGAGGATCTGCGCCTGGATCGTCACGTCGAGCGCGGTGGTCGGCTCGTCGGCGATCAGGAGGCGCGGATTGCAGGCAATGGCCATCGCGATCATCACGCGCTGGTTCATGCCGCCCGAGAGCTGGTGCGGATAGCTGCCCAGGCGCGACGACGCAGCGGGTATGCCGACCTGTTCGAGCAGTTCGGTCGCGCGCTTCTTCGCCGTGCGCCGGTCCAGATGCAGGTGCAGCCGCAGCGTTTCCATCAGCTGGAAGCCGATGGTGAAGCAGGGGTTGAGGCTGGTGGTGGGCTCCTGGAAGATCATGGCCACCTCCTTGCCGACCAGCGCGCGGCGGGCCTTGTCGGAGATGCCGAGCAGTTCCTTGCCCGCAAAGCGCATGTGCTCGGCGCGCACGCGGCCCGGAAAGCCCACGAGGCCCATCAGCGCCATCATCGTCACGCTCTTGCCCGAGCCCGATTCGCCGACGATGCCGAGCACCTCGCCCTCCTCGAGCGTGAGGCTCACGCCATCGACGGCGTGCAGCACGCCGCCCTGCGTCGGAAATTCGACGTGCAGGTCCCTGATGTCCAGAAGCATGTTCATCGCTTGAGCTTCGGGTCGAGCGCATCGCGCAGCCCGTCGCCGAGCAGATTGAAAGCCAGCACCGCCGCAAGGATCGCGAGCCCCGGAAAGGTGACGACCCACCAGGCGCGCAGCACGAACTCGCGCGCATCGGCCAGCATCGTTCCCCACTCGGGCGACGGCGGCTGGGCGCCAAGGCCGAGAAAGCCGAGCGCGGCCGCGTCGAGGATGGCGGTCGAGATGCCGAGCGAGGCCTGCACGATGAGCGGCGCCGCGCAGTTGGGCAGCACCTCGCTGAACATCAGGCGCAGCGTGCCGGCGCCGCTCACGCGTGCCGCGGTCACGTAGTCGCGCGACACTTCGGCGATGACGGCCGCGCGGGTGATGCGCACATAGTGCGGCAGCACCACGATCGCCACTGCGAGCATGGCGTTGACCAGCCCCGGCCCGAGGATCGCGACAATCACGATGGCGAGCAGCAGGCTCGGCAAGGTCAGCACGATGTCCATCAGCCGCATGATCGCGATCTCGAGCACGCCGCGGAAGAATCCCGCAACCAGGCCGAGCACGACGCCCGCCACCACCGACAGCGCCACCACGGCCACGCCGATCGACAGCGACAACCGCGCACCGAACATGAGGCGCGAAAGAATGTCGCGCCCGATGGCATCGGTGCCCAGCAGGTAGCTGGCGGAGCCACCCTGCTGCCACGCCGGCGGCAGCAGGAAGACGGCGCTGTTGGTTTCGTTCGGCGCATGCGGCGCGATCCACGGCGCGAACAGCGCCACGAGCAGCAGCACCGCGATGGTGGCAAGCCCGATGACGGCGCCGCGGTTGGCCGAGAAGGCGGTCCAGAACTCGCGCCACGGGCCGGGCGGCGCCTTGCTCGCCTCGAGCGGGGAAACGATGTCGGTCGAGGCCATGTTCAGCGCCGGATCCTGGGGTTGATGACGCCATAGGTCAGGTCGACCAGCAGGTTGACCACCATCACGATGCCGCCCAGCAGCAGCATGCCGCCCTGCAGCACCGGATAGTCGCGCCGGCCGATGGCCTCGATGAGCCACTTGCCGACACCGGGCCACGAGAAGATGGTCTCGGTGAGAATCGCGCCCGTGAAGAGCACGCCCACCTGCAGCCCGATCACCGTGACCACCGGAATCAGCGCATTGCGCAGCGCGTGCAGCCCCACCACGCGAAAACGCGAGAGCCCCTTGGCGCGCGCGGTGCGGATGTAGTCTTCGCCCAGCACCTCGAGCATGGCCGAGCGCGTCATGCGCGCGATGACCGCGAGCGGCACGGTGCCGAGCACGATGGCCGGCAGAATCAGGTGATGCAGCGCCGACCAGAAGGCGCCGGTGTCGCCGGCGCGCAGCGCGTCGATCAGCAGAAAGCCTGTTTCGGGTTCGATGAAGTACTGCACCGCAATGCGGCCCGACACGGGCGTCCAGCCCAGCTGCACCGAGAAGAACAGGATCAGCAGCAGCCCCCACCAGAAGATGGGCATCGAATAGCCGGTCAGCGAGGTGGCCATCACGCCATGGTCGAAGATGGAATTGCGCCGCACCGCCGCCAGGATGCCCGCCGGAAGCCCCAGCAGCAGCGCAAAGGCAATCGCGCACACGGCAAGCTCGACCGTGGCAGGGAACAGCGCGAGAAACTCGTTCGCGACCGACTCCTGCGTGATGATCGACTTGCCGAGATCGCCATGCAGCACGCGGCCGATGTAGATGCCGTACTGCACGATCACCGGCTTGTCGAAGCCGTAGGCCGTGCGCAGCTGGGCGTGGCGCGCGGGGTCGATCCCGCGCTCGCCGGCCATGGTTTCGATCGGGTCGCCCGGCACCAGCCGGATGAGGAAGAACGCAAGCAGCGTCATGCCGATGAAGGTCGGCACCAGCAAGCTCACGCGCGTGAGGAGGAAGCGAAGCATCGATCCGCAATATGCAAGATCGATGCCGCGGCCCTACCCGGGCCGAACCCTTACTTCTTTAGGTCGCGCAGCTCGCGCCGCAGGATCTTTCCGACCGGCGTTTTCGGAAGATCGGTACGAAACTCCACGGTTCGCGGCTGCTTGTAACCCGTAAGGTTTGCTCTGCAGTATTCGCGCACCTGCGCTTCGGTCAGCGATTCGTCCTTCTTGACGATCACGAGCTTGACGGCTTCGCCGGTCTTGTCGTCCGCCACGCCGACCGCCGCGCATTCGAGCACGCCCGGAATCTGCGCCACCACGTCCTCGACCTCGTTCGGATAGACGTTGAAGCCCGAGACCAGGATCATGTCCTTCTTGCGGTCGACCACCTTGAAGTAGCCGCGCTCGTCGACCACGCCGATGTCGCCGCTCTTGAAGTAGCCGTCGGGCGTCATGACCTTGGCGGTTTCGTCGGGCCGCTGCCAGTAGCCGGCCATCACCTGCGGTCCCTTGATCGCGATTTCGCCGGGCTGGCCCCGCGACACTTCGCGGCCCTCGTCGTCGAGCAGCCTGAGCCAGGTGCTCGGCAGCGGCAGGCCGATGGTGCCGGTGTAGGCCTTGCTGTTGATCGGGTTGCAGGTGGCCGAGGGCGAGGTTTCCGAGAGGCCATAGCCCTCGCAGATCGGGCAGCCGGTCTTCTCGAGCCAGAGCTTCGCGACCGCCGCCTGCACGGCCATGCCGCCGCCCACCGAGACCTTGAGGTTCTTCCAGTTGACGGTGTTGAAGTCCGGGTGGTTCGCGAGGCCGTTGAACAGCGTGTTGACTGCGGGAAAGCTGTGGAACGTGTGCTTGGACAGTTCCTTCAGCACGCCCGCGAGGTCGCGCGGATTCGGAATCAGGATCAGCTTGCCGCCCGTGCGCATGTTCAGCATCATGCCCACGGTGAAGGCAAAGATGTGATACAGCGGCAGCGCGCACACGCTCGTGGGCTGCTCGCCGGCCGGCACCTGTGCCATCGCGGGTTCGTTCCAGGCTTCGGACTGCAGCACGTTCGCAATGACGTTGCGGTGCAGCAGCACGGCCCCCTTCGAAACGCCGGTGGTGCCGCCGGTGTACTGCAGCACGGCCACGTCGTCGGGACCGATGGCCGGCGCCTGCAGCGTGCGGCCCGCGCCTTGGTCGAGCGCGTCGTTGAAGCGCACCGCGCCCGACAGGCTGAAGTGCGGCACCAGCTTCTTCACGTTGCGCACCACGTAGTTGACCAGCGCGCCCTTGAGGAAGCCGAGCCGGTCGCCCATGGCGGCGAGCACGATGTGCTTGATGGGCGTGGCCGCGATGCATTTCTGCAGCGTGGTGCCGAAGTTCTCCATGATGACGATGGCCTTCGCGCCCGAGTCCTTGAGCTGGTGCTCGAGTTCGCGCGGCGTGTACAGCGGATTCACGTTCACCAGGATCAACCCGGCGCGCAGGATGGCCGCGACCGCGATCGGATACTGCGGGCAGTTGGGCATCATGACCGCGACGCGGTCGCCCTTGGCCAGCCCCAGCCCCTGCAGGTAGGCGCCGAAGGCCTTGCTCAGCTTGTCGGTCTCCGCATAGCTGACGTCCTTGCCCATGAAGCTGTAGGCCGTGCGGTCGGCGTACTTTGCAAAGCTCTCCTCCATGAGGCCGACCAGCGAGGAATACTGCGAAGCGTCGATATCGGCGGGCACGCCTTGCGGATAGCTGCTGAGCCAGGGGCGGTCGGTCATGGGTGTGTCTCCTCGGAATCGCGTGTTTTTGAAACGAAAGCGGCGCACGAAATGGCGCCGCGATGATCGTGCCCGCAATGCGGGCTGGACCTTCGGCCTATTCGATGGCCTTGCCCATATCTTCCACTACTTTCTTCGCATCCCCAAAGACCATCATGGTCTTGTCCATGTAGAAGAGTTCGTTGTCCAGGCCGGCGTAGCCCGCCGCCATGGAGCGCTTGTTCACGATCACCGTCTTGGCCTTGTAGGCTTCGAGAATCGGCATGCCGTAGATCGGGCTGCCCTTGGTGAGCGCCGCCGGGTTCACCACGTCGTTGGCCCCCAGGATGATCGCCACGTCGGCCTGGCCGAACTCGCCGTTGATGTCTTCCATCTCGAACACCTGGTCGTAAGGCACCTCGGCCTCGGCCAAGAGCACGTTCATGTGGCCCGGCATGCGGCCGGCCACCGGGTGGATCGCGTACTTGACGGTGATGCCCTTTTGCGTGAGCTTCTCCGCGAGTTCCTTCACCGCATGCTGGGCACGCGCCACGGCCAGGCCGTAGCCCGGCACGATCACCACCGTCTCGGCATTGCCCAGCACGAAGGCCGCATCGTCGGCGCTGCCGCTCTTGACCGGGCGCTGCTCCTTGGCGGCGCCGGCCGCGCTGACCGCCTCGCCGCCGAAGCCGCCCAGGATCACGTTGAAGAACGAGCGGTTCATGGCCTTGCACATGATGTAGCTCAGGATCGCGCCCGACGAGCCCACCAGCGAACCGGCCACGATCAGCATCGCGTTGTTCAGGCTGAAGCCGATGCCCGCGGCCGCCCAGCCCGAGTAGCTGTTGAGCATCGACACCACCACCGGCATGTCGGCGCCGCCGATCGGGATGATGATGAGCACCCCCATCACGAAGGCCAGCGCCAGCATCGCGAAGAAGGCCGGCCAGCTTTCGGTGGCCATGAACACCAGCCCCAGCCCGATCATGGCCAGGCCGAGCACGAGGTTCAGCATGTGCTGGCCCGCGAACTGCACCGGCGCGCCCTGGAACAGCCGGAACTTGTAGGTGCCCGAGAGCTTGCCGAAGGCGATGACCGAGCCGCTGAAGGTGATGGCGCCGATGGCCGCCCCCAGGAACAGCTCGAGCCGGTTGCCGGCGGGAATGGCCGCGCCCTTGGCGATGCCTTCGAGCATGGCCGCGGGTTCGACCACGGCCGCGACCGCAATGAACACCGCCGCCAGGCCGATCATGCTGTGGAAGAAGGCCACCAGCTCGGGCATCTTGGTCATCTCGACCGTCTTGGCGCGGTAGGCGCCGTAGCCGCCGCCGACCACCAGCCCCAGCAGCACCCAGGCCAGACCCATCAGGTGGCCGCCGGCCAGGTTGTAGATCAGCGCCCCGGTGGTGACCACCGCAATGGCCATGCCGGCCATGCCGAAGAGGTTGCCGCGGATCGAGGTGGTGGGATGGGAGAGGCCCTTCAGGGCCTGGATGAAGCAGACGCTCGCAACGAGGTACAGCAGCGTGACGACGTTCATGCTCATTGGGCGGCTCCCGATTCAGCCTTGGGTGGGGCAGTCTTCTTCTCTTTCTTCTTGAACATCTCGAGCATGCGCCGCGTGACCAGGAAGCCGCCGAAGATGTTCACCGCCGCAAGTGCCACCGCGAGCACGCCCATGGTCTTGCCCAGCGTGGTCTCGGTGAGCGCGGCCGCCAGCATGGCGCCCACGATCACGATGGCCGAGATGGCGTTGGTCACGGCCATCAGCGGCGTGTGCAGCGCGGGCGTGACGGTCCACACCACGTGGTAGCCCACGTAGATGGCCAGCACGAAGATGATGAGGTTGATGACGGTATGGGAAACGGGATCCATGATTTCTTCTCCTCGCGTGAGTGCCGTGGGATGGCGGCTTATTTCTTCGTGACCTGGCCGTCGTGCGCGACGCGGCAGGCGGCGACGATGTCGTCCTCGAGGTCGATCTTCAGGCCGCCCTCCTTGGTGACGATGAGCTTGAGGAAGTCGAGCACGTTGCGCGCATAGAGCGCCGATGCGTCGGCCGCCACCAGCGCCGGAAGATTGGTTTCGCCGACGATGGTCACGCCGTGCTTGACCACCGTCTGGTCGGCTTCGGACAGCGGGCAGTTGCCGCCGACGCCCTCGGGGCCCTTGCCGGCGGCGATGTCGACGATCACGGAGCCGGGCTTCATGGCCTTGACCATGTCCTCGGTGATGAGCGTAGGCGCCGCGCGGCCCGGGATGAGCGCGGTGCTGATGACGATGTCGGCCAGCGCCACGCGCTTGGCCACTTCGACCTGCTGGCGCGCGAGCCAGCTCGCGGGCATGGGCTTGGCATAGCCGCCGACGCCGACCGCAGCTTCCTTTTCTTCGTCGGTGTCGTAGGACACCTCGATGAACTTGCCGCCGAGCGATTCGATCTGCTCCTTGACACTCGGGCGCACGTCGGAGGCTTCGATCACGGCCCCCAGGCGCTTGGCAGTGGCAATGGCCTGCAGGCCCGCCACGCCCACGCCCAGGATGACCACGCGCGCCGCCTTCACGGTGCCGGCGGCGGTCATCAGCATCGGGAAGAAGCGCTGGTACTTGTCGGCCGCGATCATCACGGCCTTGTAGCCCGCGATATTGGCCTGCGAGGAAAGCACGTCCATGCTCTGGGCGCGGGTGGTGCGCGGTGCGGCTTCGAGCGCGAAGGCCGTGAGGCCGGCCGTGGCCAGGCGCTGCAGGCCCACGGCATCGAAGGGGTTGAGCATGCCGATGACCACGGTGCCGGGCTTCATGAGCGCGGTTTCGGCGTCGCTGGGCGTGCGCACCTTGAGCACCATGTCGGCCGCGAACGCGGCGTTCATGTTGACGATCTCGGCACCGGCGGCTTCGTAGGCGGCATCGGTGACGCTGGCTGCGATGCCCGCCCCCGACTGCACGCGTATCGCGTGGCCCGAAGCGACCAGTTTCTTCACCGTCTCGGGCGTTGCGGCCACACGGGTTTCGCCAGCCGTCGTCTCGGCAGGCACGCCTATCAGCATAGAGATCTCCTCAGGGCAAGGGCAATACGGGAATGCGGGCAGAGCTTACAGCAAGATTACGGCGCCGCCGTCGCCTAAATCCACCGCCTGTTCACCTCTTGATGACCGTAGTCATTGCATGTGTAGCTATATAAATGGTAGCGAAGCCATCGCATCGGACCGGCGCACCCGGGCATTGGTTGTTTCCCGGCACCGGATCTCCGCAGGCTGGGTGCCCCGGCCGCCACGCACCTGCGCCCGCCACCCTCTTGCGGCCAATAAGCACGTATTTGTTTGCAATTGCTCTCAACTGCTAGAAAGATACGTTCATTTCGTGCATTAGTTGCGCGAAGGCTTTTTCCCGAAGACGCAGATAGATACACTTCTTTCACTCAAAAGCCCGCAGAGGCAAATTCGGCAGGAAGAAGGGGATGGAATGCGTATTGCGATACTCGATCACGAAGCCGATCAGCTTCAGCTGATCACCCAAGCGATGTCGGGGCTCGGCCACGAATGTCACTCGTACACAGAAGGGCACGCCTTGCTCCAGGCGCTGCGCCGGCAAACCTTCGATCTTCTGATCCTCGACTGGCACCCGCCGGACATCCGCGGCATCGAGCTCGTGAAGACCGCCCGCAACGAGCTCCGAAGCCGTGCGCCCATTCTTTTCGTGACCACGACGCGCGACGAGACCGACGTGGTCGAAGGGCTCAATGCGGGTGCCGACGACTTCATGGTCGCGCCGGTTCGCGCCACCGAACTCGAAGCCCGCGTCGGCGCGCTGCTGCGCCGGTCCTATCCCGCGCAGCACGAGGCGGAACTGGTTTTCGGCCCCTATCACTTCTACCCGCGCGCGCGGGTCCTCAAGGTGAATGGCGCACAGGTCGAGTTGAAGAACCGCGAATACGCGCTCGCGCTGTTCCTGTTCCAGAACCTCGGCCGGCTGCTGTCGCGCGAGCATCTGCATGAGGCGGTGTGGGGCGCTGGCGCGGCGGCCCTGTCGCGGTCGCTGGACACCCACGTCTCCCGCCTGCGGACCAAGCTCGGCCTGGGACCCGCGAGCGGCTTCCTGCTGCTGGCCATCTACGGCCTGGGCTACCGGCTGGAGACGGTCGAGCCGAACACACTGCCGGAAAGCCTCACGCGCTGAGGAGCTTTCAATCCGCGGGGAATCTCCGCCGCGATACGGGCTCCAAACGGCTTTGGGTCTCCTGGGGGCCTCACAAGGAGCGAAGTCGATGAAAGTTCTCACGAGGCTGCTGCTGGCCGCCGTACTGTGCCGGGGCGTCTTCGGCACGGCCGCCGCGCAGGATGTGGAAGCCAGCGACATGGTGCAGGGCGGCATGCGGGCCGTCCAGATGATCGACCAGGGCAAGACCGAGGAACTCTGGGACGGTGCCACGTCCGCAACCCGCAAGCGCATCGCGCGCACCGACTTTGCCGCCAAGGTTTCCAGGAGCCGTTCGCCGCTGGGCGCGCCCTTGCAGCGGACCTGGGTGGCGCTCAACCGCCAGGCCGTGGCCGACCCTGATTCCGAAACGGCCGGCCAGTATGTCAGCATCGAGTACGAGACCCGTTTCAGCAACAAGCCGGATGGCACCCTGCGCGAACTCGTGAGCTTTCATCTCGATCGCGACCGCATCTGGCGCTTCAGCGGCTACGTGCTGCGCTAAAGTGCCCGAGACAATGACCAACCCGCGCTGGAAACCCAATGTCACCGTGGCCGCGGTGATCGAGCAGGACGGCCGCTTCCTGCTGGTCGAGGAGCACACGGCCCAGGGGCTGCGGCTCAACACCCCGGCGGGACACCTCGACCCCGGCGAATCGCCCGTCGAAGGCTGCGCCCGCGAAGCCCTCGAGGAAACCGCCCACGCCTTCACGCCCACCGCGCTGATCGGCATCTACATGGCGCGCTCGAGCCATCGCACGGGCAGCAAGGAAGACGTGATCTACCTGCGCTTTGCCTTTGCCGGCACACTCGGCGCGAAGGAAGCAGGCCGAGCCCTCGACGAAGGCATCGTGCGCACGGTCTGGATGAGCGCCGACGAAATCCGCGCCAGCGTGCCGCGGCACCGCAGCCCGCTGCTGCTGCAGTGCGTCGAAGACCACCTGGCCGGCAAGCGGTATCCGCTCGAGCTGATCCACGTGCACGAATCGCTGCGCTGACGGCTGGCTCTGGTGGGCCGGCCTCAGGCGCTCAGACGATGACCCCGCCGCCAAGGCAGCGCTCGCCGTCGTAGAGCACGGCCGATTGCCCCGGCGTGACGGCCCATTGCGGCTCGCCGAAGCGCAGGCTGAAGCTCGCCGCGTCGCCGCTTTCTTCCAGTTCGCAGGCGGCGTCGCCTTGGCGGTAGCGCGCCTTCGATCCATAGCGGCCGGGCGCGGGCGCCTCGCCCGAAACCCAGCTCGCATCGCCGGCCGCCAGCGCCGGGGACAGCAGCCAGGGATGGTCGTGGCCCTGCACCACCCAGAGCGTGTTCTTCTCGATGTCCTTGCGTGCCACGAACCACGGCGAATGGTCGCCCGAGCCGCGCTGCGCGCCCTTCTCCTTGACGCCGCCGATGCCCAGCCCCTGCCGCTGGCCCAGCGTGTAGAAGCTCAGGCCCTGGTGCTCGCCGAGCTTGCGGCCGCGGTCGTCCTTGATGGGGCCCGGTTCCTTCGAGATGTAGCGGTTGAGGAACTCGCGGAACGGCCGCTCGCCGATGAAGCAGATGCCGGTGGAATCCTTCTTCTTCGCGTTGGGCAGGCCGATCTCTTCCGCGATGCGGCGCACCTCGGTCTTGTGCAGTTCGCCCACGGGAAACAGCGTCTTCGACAACTGCGCCTGATTCAGCCGGTGCAGGAAATAGCTCTGGTCCTTGGAAGGGTCGAGCCCCTTGAGCAGTTCGTGCCGGCCCGTGGCCTCGTTCAGCCGCACGCGTGCGTAGTGGCCGGTGGCGATCTTCCCGGCGCCCAGGCGCATCGCATGGTCGAGGAAGGCCTTGAACTTGATCTCGGCGTTGCACAGCACGTCGGGGTTGGGCGTGCGGCCGGCCTTGTATTCGCGCAGGAACTCGGCGAACACGCGGTCCTTGTAGTCGGCCGCGAAGTTGACGTGCTCGATCTCGATGCCCAGCACGTCGGCCACGCTGGCGGCGTCGATGAAGTCGATGTTCGACGAACAGTATTCGCTGTCGTCGTCGTCTTCCCAGTTCTTCATGAAGATGCCGACCACCTCGTGCCCCTGCTGCTTGAGCAGGTGCGCCGTGACCGCGGAATCGACCCCGCCGCTCAGTCCCACCACGATCCGTTGCTTTGCCATAAGCCCGCCATTGTCCCAGCCCCGCGCCCGGGCGGCCGGCGTGGGGGAATCAGCCCTGGCTGCGCAAGCCGGCCAGCAGTTCGTAGGAGCGCAGCCGCGCCGCGTGGTCGAACACCTGCGAGGTGATCATCAGCTCGTCGGCGCCCGTGCGCTCGATGAAGGCCTGCACGCCTTCGCGCACGCGGGCGGGCGAGCCCACGGCCGAGCACGACAGCACCGAGTCGAGCAGCGCGTTCTCGGCCGGGCCGACCTTCTGCCGATAGCCCTCGACCGGCGGCGGCAGGCGCCCCGGCCGGCCGCTGCGCAGGTTCACGAAGGCCTGCTGCCATGACGTGGCGCGGAATTCGGCCTCTTCGTCGGTGTCGGCCACGAACACGTTGAAGCCCAGCATCACATGGGGCTTCTGCAGCTGCGCCGACGGCTTGAAGGTCTCGCGGTAGATCTGGATCGCCTGCATCAGCTGCTGCGGCGCGAAGTGCGAGGCAAAGGCGTAGGGCAAGCCCAGGTGCGCGGCCAGCTGGGCGCCGAAGGTGCTCGAGCCGAGAATCCACACCGGCACCTCGAGCCCCGCGCCCGGCACCGCGCGCACGGGCTGCTGCGGTGCCTTGGACATGAAGTCCATGAGCTCGACCACGTCCTGCGGAAACTGGTCGGCATCGGATTCGAGGTTGCGGCGCAGCGCGCGCGCGGTGCGCTGGTCGGAGCCGGGCGCGCGGCCGAGGCCCAGGTCGATGCGCCCCGGATAGAGCGACTCCAACGTGCCGAACTGCTCGGCGATCACCAGCGGCGAATGGTTGGGCAGCATCACGCCGCCCGCGCCGATGCGGATCGTCGACGTGCCGGCGCCCACGTAGGCGAGCAGCACCGCGGTGGCCGCGCTCGCGATGCCCGGCATGCCGTGGTGCTCGGCCAGCCAGTAGCGCTGGTAGCCCAGCCTCTCCCCGTGCTGCGCGAGCGACAGCGAGTTGCGGAACGACTGCGCGGCGTCGCTGCCTTCGGTGATGGGGGAGAGGTCGAGGATCGAGAACGGAATCATGGGCCGGATGATGGCGCGATCCGGCGATCCCTGCTCGTGCAAGCCATTGCGCGCTCTGCTAGGGCTGCTGACGCGAGGCGGCTACGGGCTTCGCTTGCGCCACTGGCCCAGGTCGGCCTCGATGCGCTCGTTGATGTTGCCGCTCCACTGGGCGCCGAAGCCGGCCGCGCGCAGCAGCTCGACGATGCGCCGGCCGACCGCAATGGTGTTGGCCTCGCGCTGCTCGATCTCGGGAATCATGCCGCCGCTGAACGCCAGGTAGAGGCGGCCGGTGCGCACGGCGGTGTCGAGGTCCTGCGCGTGATAGAAGCAGCAGCCGCGGATGCCCGAGGCGAGCCGGCCCGCGGCGCGCCACTGCTCGCGCACATCGTCGTGGCCGTCGGCCAGCGAGTTGCCGGCGCGGTGCAGCGCAATGATCTTCTCGCTGCGCAGCTGGGCGAAGACTGCTTCGAGCCGGTCGTATTCGGTCTGCGCGGGCCACGAAGCCTCGGCGGCACGCTTGGCGGCGCAGGCGCGCGCCGCCTCGGCCTTGACCCAGGCGCGGTCTTCGGGCGTGAGCTCGTCGGGGTCGAGGTACTCGTCGGTGATCATCCATCCGATATCGCCGTCGGGATGGAAGCCGCACCACGCCAGGCCGTGGATGCGTGCGCGCGTGTCTTCGGGGTCGAGCGTGAGGGCCATGGGTGCGCGGTTCAACCTGCCGGGCGCGCGAAGGCATCGGCTTCGAACCGGCCGGCAGCGTCTTTCAGAACCAGGGTGCAGCTCACGTTACGGGTATTTTGCGGACGGGAAGGCCATCGAACCCGCGGTCGGCCAGCCCTGCCGCGGCGGACACCATCGTACCGGGCCGCAGCCAAAGCCCGGTGTCCGCCCGCGAAGGCGGCCACCGATTTGTAAGGCGAAAGCATTTGCGCGCGTGGCAAATCAACCACGCCGAGCCCGGCCGACCGCCGCCGCGCGTGCGGCCAATGGCAAAAAGCCGGCCCATGCTTTCGCATGGCCGGCTTTGGCGGTTGGCGCTCGCCGAGCGCCCGGGACCGATTACAGCGGCAGTGCGTCGCCGCGGGCAGCAGCGCGGGCTGCGGCACGCACCGTGGCGCGGTCCACCGTGCCGGCAACGATCGGGGCGACGCCCGACGAAGCACCTTCGGCGTACGGATCGGCGCTGCGGGCCGCGACAGCGGCTTCTGCACGAACCGTATCGCGGCTGGCGGACGAAACGAACACCTGGGCCGGGCCCGCATTGGCGCCGGTGGCATACGGGTTGGCGCTGTGCGCGGCAACCACGGCCTGGCTGGCGACATCGGCGCGGCTGGCGGCCGAGGTCAGCTGATGCACGCCTTCATAGGTTTCGGCGTGGGCGGCACCGGCAACGGCCATGAGGGCAACAGCAACGGCGGAGAGGATCTTCGAGGCGGTCATTTGATTTCCTTCAATTCAGTTCAGTTTTGACTTTGGATGATTTCGAACCGGTCTTGGGTGGGTCACCGTCCCGTCGGGGGGCGGCCACCTCGCTCGGGGCCCTGTTCACCCAGATCGGCTTGGGGGCCGGTCTGTGAGATGAATTGTGCGCCGTCTTCTAAGTAAAAACCCTTATCAAAAGGAACCACGGCGTTCACGGAAAGGAAACAATCGCCTCGAAAGCAGGGGCGTTCGATGGCCTTCGCGACTTGGAAAAAACGGCTGTCCGCGTGCGCTGCGGCTAAAGTGGTCGCCCCCAGCCGGTCGCGCAGCGCTTCGGCCGCACACAGCACAAAAGGAACATCCGCCATGGGCGCACAGTGGAAAGCAAAGCACAAGGACCTGGCCGCCAATGCCAAGGGCCGCCTGTTCGGGAAACTGGCCAAGGAAATCATGATCGCCGCGCGCAGCGGCGCCGATCCGGCCTCGAATGCGCGCCTGCGGCTGGTGGTGGAGCAGGCCCGCAAGGTCTCGATGCCCAAGGACACGCTGGACCGCGCCATCAAGAAGGGCGCGGGGCTCACCGGCGAGGCGATGCACTTCGAGCATGTGATCTACGAAGGCTTTGCGCCGCACCAGGTGCCCGTGATGGTCGAATGCCTGACCGACAACGTGAACCGCACCGCGCCTGAAATGCGCGTGCTATTCCGCAAGGGCCAGCTCGGCACCTCGGGCTCGGTGTCGTGGGATTTCGACCATGTGGGCATGATCGAAGCCGAACCTTCGCGTGCCGATGCCGATGCCGAAGTGGCCGCCATCGAAGCTGGCGCGCAAGACTTCGAGCCGGCCGGCGAAGGCGGCGCCACGGTGTTCCTGACCGACCCCACCGACCTCGACCTGGTGAGCCGCGCGCTGCCGGCCCAGGGCTTCACGGTGCTGTCGGCCAAGCTGGGCTACAAGCCGAAGAACCCGGTCGATCCGGCCAGCCTCAGCGCGGAACACCTCGAGGAAGTCGAAGTATTCCTGGCCGCCATCGATGCGAACGACGACGTGCAGAACGTGTACGTGGGCCTGGCGGGCTGAGCCGCCCGCAGCGGCTGCTCTGTTTTTGATGGAGGGTTCCATGCCCAGTCTGGAGAAGGCCGCCACCCGTACGCTCGCCGGCCAGTGCCTCTGCGGGGCGGTCCGCTACACCGTGGCCGACGAGTTTGCCTATGCGCTGAACTGCCACTGCGCCGATTGCAGGCGCGCGACCGGCTCGGCCTTCAAGCCTTTCGCCGGCATCGAGCGGCACAAGCTGGCCATTGCAGAAGGCAAGGACGAACTCCTGGTCTTCGGCGAGGAAAACGCCGGCGACATGCACTGCCGCCGGTGCGGTTCGCTCCTCTACTCGGTGGTGCGCGACGGCCTGTTCGTGCATGTGACCCTGGGCACGCTGGCCGACGATCCATCCATTCGCCCGCGCGCGCACATCTTCGTGGGCTCGAAGGCCCCCTGGTTCACGATCACCGATAACCTGCCCCAATACGCGGGCCACGCCGACGCCGGCTGAATCCCGGCCTTGCTACGCCGCCCGCCCGCCGCGCTCGAGCGGCAGCCAGAGCGTGAACAGCGTGCCCCCGGGCCCCGAGCGCCACGAGACCTCGCCGCCGACGGCCTGCGCCCGGCGCTGCTGGTTCTGCATGCCGCGCCCGCCGGCGCCGGCCAAGGCCTTCTCGATGTCGAAGCCCTGGCCGTTGTCCTCGATGCTCACCCGCACGCCGGACGCTCGCGCTTCAGTGCCCACCCGGATCTCGGTGGCGCGCGTATGGCGCAGGATGTTGGCGATGCTCTCCTGCACGATGCGCAGGATGTGCAGCGCGCTGGTCGGGTCCAGCCAGTCCAGCGCCGGCAGCTCCTGCACCTGCCATCGCAGTGCCACGCCCGAGCTCTCGAGCCGCGGACCGAGCCGGTAGCGCAACGTGGCGAGCAGCAGCAGCAGGTCGTCCTCGAGCGGCTCCATCGAGTCGATGGTGAGCTTGAGGTCGTCCAGGCAGCTCTTGAGCATCTGCGAAACCTTGTCCTCGCTCATGCTGCCGCCCTCCACGGAGCGGATGGCGCTGATCAGCGAAGAGCCCAGGCCGTCGTGCATGTCCTGCATCAGGCGCTGGCGCTCGTCGCTGATGGTTTGCTTCTTCTCGACCTCGCGCAGCCGCCGGTGGCTGAGCTCGAGTTCGGCTTCGCGCGCCGCAAGGCGTTGGGCCAGGCTGGCGTTGACCCGCTCCACCTCGGCAATGGCATTGACGTAGCGCCGGTACATCAGCACCCCGAAGACGCTGAACGTGACCGCGTTGGTGTAGGCGCCCAGGTACCAGCCCTCGGGGCTCACGAAGTTGTTCTGCAGCAGCCAGTCGGACACGCCCAGCAGCACGCACACGCCGATGCCCACGGCCACCAGCCGCCCCTCGCTGGAGCGGCGCCAGGCGCTGACGCCGCCCACCAGCGCAACGGCGACCCCCATGAGTGCCGCGCCGAGGTAGATCAGCGGCGTGACCTGCGGCGTGTTCCTCAGGATCGCCGGGCCCGGCAGCGTCAGCACGCCGATCAGCACCGTCCACACCACCACCGCGCCGGTCAGCCACTTGAGCGGACGGCCGTGCAGCTGGCGCAGCGCGAAGTGCACCACCGCCACCAGCCAGAACAGGGAGTTGACCGTGAGCCAGGCGAACCAGTCGTTGGCGATCGGAACGCCCACGGAGAAATGCAGGCTGCGCAGGAAGGAGGCGGTCGCCAGGTTGAAGAAGAGCAGGTAGCCGGTCTCGTGGCTGCGCCTGAACCACACGAACAGCGCGAACACGCCCACGGCCATGAAGGCCGCGCTGAGCATGGCCGGCAGCTCCTGCTGGAGCCACTGCCGCATGCGATGGCGGCCTTCCAGCGCTTCGACAGGGCCCAGCCACATCGATGAAACCGCCACCTGCGCGCTTCGCGTGTGTTCCATCCGCACGAGGATCTCGTTCAATGGCGCGTCGTCGGGCATTTTGCCCAGCAACACCCACAGCGGCGTGCGGGTGCTGTTCCACAGCGGGCCCTGCACCTGCGCGCGGTGGACCAGCCGCCCATTGGCATACACCGCAATGGCGCCGTCCGTCTTGATGCGCGCGCCATACAGCGCGAGCGGCGCCGAAGTGGCGGGCAGGCCGCGCGGGGAAAGCCGCAGCCAGGTGATGCGGGTTGCGCCCGTCGATGCGCTGCCATCGGCCTGGCGCAGCAAGGCGATGGGCAGGGCCAGGGGCAGCTCGACCGGCTGCCAGGCGGCCGGCAGGGCCTTGCCGTCCACGGCAAGAGGCAATGCGCGGAAGCCGGGTGCGTCTTGCACCTGCCAATCGGCATGCGTCAGGTGCAGGGCCGCGGTTTCCTGTCCCGCGCCGGTCGTGCTGAAAAACGCGACCATGGCAACCAGCAGCGCCATGGAGACCACGAGCACCCCGTTCGCCCAGAACGAGGCAAGACGGTATCTGGAGAAGTGTTCGCGCAGCCGCGCGTGCAGCAGCCGGCGCGCAAATTCGAGGCTCATGCGAGGCTCATCTGCGTGCAGCCTGCCCGGTCTGGCTCAGGAAAAAACAGCCGGAAGCAGCTGCGTTCCCGGCAAGCCGCGCGGCTGAAGCAGCGATGGAACAGCTTCAGCCACGGTGCGATTCAACTCAGAACGGAATGTCGTCGTCCATGTCGTCGAAGCCCGACGACGACTTGGCCGGAGCCTGGCGCGGTGCCGCGGCTGGAGCACGCGGTGCTGCCGCGGCCGGTGCGCGGGGAGCGTACCCACCGCCACCGCCACCACCAGCGCCTTGCGAGTAGCCGCCGCCACCGCCGCCCTGCGCGCCCTGCGCGCCCTGCGAATAGCCGCCGTCGTCCTCGGGACCGCCCGACGGGCCGCCCTGGCCCTGGCGGCTGCCCAGCATCTGCATCTGGTCGGCGCGGATTTCGGTGGTGTATTTCTCGATGCCGTCCTTGTCGGTCCACTTGCGCGTGCGCAGGCTGCCTTCGACGTAGACCTGCGAGCCCTTGCGCAGGTATTGGCCCGCAATTTCGGCCAGGCGGCCGTTGAAGACGATGCGGTGCCACTCGGTGGCTTCGCGCATTTCGCCGCTTTGCTTGTCTTTCCAGCGATCGGTGGTGGCCACGGTAACGTTCGCAACCTGGTCGCCGCTCGGGAAGGTACGCATTTCGGGGTCGCGCCCCAGATTGCCGACGACTATGACTTTATTGACCGATGCCATGTGCACTGCCCCTGATAAGTAGATGAAGGAGGAGGAAGAGAACCCTAGATTGTGCCCGATGCCGGCCGCCCGGGCGCCGCCGCCGGGCACCTCCGAAGCACCGCCTCCGTCAAACCGCTGCAACCCGCCCGCTCGCCATGACATGCCGCTCGGACTATCATGTCCGGTTGCCCTCGGACGATCGCCCCCTTGAATTCCAAAGCCACTGAAGACTTCGCCGCCGACGAGGAAAGCGCACGCGACGCGAAACGCGAACGCGACACCTACCTCGGCGCGGTGCTTGCGCAGCAGCGCATCAGCATCCGCGGTGCGCGCACCCACAACCTGAAGAACGTCGATCTCGACATTCCGCGCAACAAGCTGGTGGTGATCACCGGCCTGTCGGGCTCGGGCAAGTCGAGCCTCGCCTTCGACACGCTGTATGCCGAAGGGCAGCGGCGCTACGTGGAAAGCCTGTCGGCCTATGCGCGGCAGTTCCTGCAGCTCATGGACAAGCCCGACGTGGACGTGATCGAGGGCCTGTCGCCCGCGATCAGCATCGAGCAGAAGGCCACCAGCCACAACCCGCGCTCCACCGTGGGCACGGTGACCGAGATCCACGACTACCTGCGCCTCTTGTACGCGCGCGCCGGCACGCCCTACTGCCCCGATCACCATCTGCCGCTGCAGGCGCAGACGGTGTCGCAGATGGTCGACGCCACGCTCGCGATCGCCGACGAGCCGCGGCTGATGATCCTGGCGCCGGTGGCGCGCGAGAAAAAAGGCGAATTCCTGGAACTCTTCGCCGAAATGCAGGCGGCCGGCTACGTGCGCTTCCGCGTCGACGGGCAAACCTACGAATACAACGACCTGCCCAAGCTCAAGAAGACCGAGAAGCACGACATCGACGTGGTGATCGACCGACTGCGCGCGCGCCCCGACATGCAGCAGCGCCTGGCCGAGAGCTTCGAGGCCGCGCTGCGGCTGGCCGAAGGCCGGGCGATCGCGCTGGAGCTGGGCACAAGGCCGGAAGGCAGCGCCGATGGCGCTGCGGGCGCGCCCGACAAGGAGCACCTGTTCAACGCCAAGTTCGCCTGCCCGATCTGCCACTACTCGCTGTCGGAGCTGGAGCCGCGCCTGTTCTCGTTCAACTCGCCCGTGGGCGCCTGCCCGAGCTGCGACGGCCTCGGCCATCGCGAGGTGTTCGACCCGGCGCGCGTGGTCGCATTCCCCTCGCTCTCGCTCGCAAGCGGCGCCATCAAGGGCTGGGACCGCCGCAACGGCTACTACTTCAGCATGATCGAGAGCGTTGCGAAGCACTACAAGTTCGACGTCGACGCGCCCTTCGAATCATTGCCCGCCTCGGTGCAGCAGGTGCTGCTGCACGGCTCGGCGGCCGAAGAGATCAAGTTCAACTACACCATGGAGTCGGGCAACTTCGCGGGCAAGAAGCTCACGAAGAAGCATCCCTTCGAAGGGATCATTCCGAACATGACGCGGCGCTACCGCGAAACCGATTCGGTGCTGGTGCGCGAAGACCTCGCGCGCTTTCGCAACCTGCAGCCCTGCCCCGACTGCGGCGGCTCGCGGCTGCGGCCCGAGGCGCGCAACGTGTTCCTGGTCGATGAGTCCGCGCGCCCCGCAGACGGCGGCGAGCCGCCGCGCATGGCGATCTTCGAACTCAGCCACCTCACCTTGCGCGATTCGCTCGCCTGGTTCCAGACGCTCAAGCTGCGCGGCGCCAAGGCCGACATCGCCGACAAGGTGGTGCGCGAGATCGGCCTGCGGCTGAAGTTCCTGAACGACGTGGGCCTCAACTACCTGAGCCTGGACCGCAGCGCCGAGACGCTTTCGGGCGGCGAGGCGCAGCGCATCCGGCTGGCCTCGCAGATCGGCTCGGGCCTGACGGGCGTGATGTACGTGCTCGACGAGCCCAGCATCGGCCTGCACCAGCGCGACAACGACCGGCTGATCGGCACGCTCAAGCATCTGCGCGACATCGGCAACAGCGTGATCGTGGTCGAGCACGACGAGGACATGATCCACGCCGCCGACCACGTGATCGACATGGGGCCCGGCGCGGGCATCCACGGCGGGCGCGTGATGGCGCAGGGCACCTATGCCCAGGTGGCGGCCAACCCCGATTCGCTGACCGGCCAGTACCTTTCCGGCACGAAGAAGATCGAAGTGCCCAGGCGCCGCACCGCCTGGCTGCCGGTCGTGCAGAAGCCCGCCTTCAATGAGGGCAAGAAGGCCTCGCGCTTTCCGGCGAGCCCCGCGGCTGAACGGCGCGCCGCGCGCGAAGCGGCGCACCTGGCCTCGCAGACCGACCTGCAGGAAATCCGCGTGGTCGGCGCCACCGGCAACAACCTGCAGAACGTGAGCGTGGCCTTCCCGGTCGGCCTGCTCACCTGCGTGACGGGCGTCTCGGGCTCGGGCAAGTCGACGCTGGTGAACGACACGCTCTACACCGCCGTGGCGCGCACGCTCTACCGCGCGCACGAGGAACCCGCCGCGCATGAATCGGTCGAGGGCATCGAGTATTTCGACAAGGTCATCAACGTCGACCAGAGCCCGATCGGCCGCACGCCGCGCAGCAACCCGGCCACCTACACGGGCCTGTTCACGCCGATCCGCGAGCTGATGGCCGAGACCAACACCGCGCGTGAACGCGGCTACGGCCCGGGCCGCTTCAGTTTCAACGTGGCGGGCGGGCGCTGCGAGGCCTGCCAGGGCGACGGCGTGGTGAAGGTCGAGATGCACTTCCTGCCCGACGTGTACGTGCCCTGCGAGGTGTGCCACGGCCAGCGCTACAACCGCGAGACGCTCGAGGTTCTGTACAAGGGCAGGAACATCGCGCAGATCCTCGATATGACGGTGGAGACCGCGCACGAGTTTTTGAAGGCCGTGCCCACCATCGAGCGCAAGCTGCGCACGCTGCTCGACGTGGGCCTCTCCTATATCAAGCTCGGCCAGTCGGCCACCACGCTCTCGGGCGGCGAGGCGCAGCGCGTGAAGCTCGCGCTGGAGCTCAGCAAGCGCGACACCGGCCGCACGCTCTACATCCTCGACGAGCCGACCACCGGCCTGCACTTCGCCGACATCGAGCTGCTGCTGAAGGTGCTGCACCAGCTGCGCGACGCGGGCAACACCATCGTCGTGATCGAGCACAACCTCGACGTCATCAAGACGGCCGACTGGCTGATCGACATGGGCCCCGAAGGTGGCGCCGGCGGCGGCACGGTGGTGGGCGAAGGCACGCCCGAGGACATCGCGGCGAACGAGGCGAGCCACACGGGGCGCTATCTCAAGCGGCTGCTGTAGCGGCGCCTGCTTCCTGCACGAATGCGCGCGCCGCGCCACAATCGCGGCCCATGCCTTCCTTCACATCGCGCCAGTTCGTCCTGCTCGTTCTCCTGACCCTTGCATGGGGGTTCAACTGGCCGGTGATGAAGCTCGGCGTGGCGGACTATCCGCCGCTGGGCTTCCGCGCGATCTCGATCTGGCTCGGCCTGCCCGTGCTGGCGCTCGCGCTGGTGTGGATGAAGGTGCCGTTCCGCGTGCCGCGCCGCGCCTGGCCCGAACTCGTTTGGCTGGGCGCCACCAACATGTTCATCTGGCACGCCTGCATCATCCTGGCAGTGAAAGCGCTCTCTGGCGGGCGCGCCGCGATCCTGGGCTACACGATGCCGGTGTTCTCCGCGGTGATCGGCGCGCTGCTGTTCTCGGCCGTGCTCACGCGGCGCTCATGGCTCGGCGTGGGGGCTTGCGCCGTCGGCGTGGGGCTCTTGCTGTGGCACGAGCTCACCGATCTCGCGGGGCGTCCCGGCTACGTGGCGCTGGCGCTGGTGGCGGCCGCGACATGGGCGCTGGGCACGCAGTTGCTGCGCCACACGCGCATCGGGCTTCCGACGCTCACGCTCTCGTTCTGGATGACGGCGATGACCGCGGTGGTGATCAGCGTGCTTTCGCTGATCTTCGAACGCGATCAACTGCGGTGGCCCGGCCCCGTGACATGGGGCTCGATCGCCTACAACGCGGTGCTGATCTTCGGCTTCGCGCATGCGGCGTGGTTCTATCTCGCGCGCGGCCTGCCGCCGGTGGCCTCGACCCTGAGCGTGATGTTCATTCCGGTGCTGGGCGTGTTCAGCGGCGCGGTGTGGCTCGGCGAAGTGGTGCACTGGCAGGACTGGGTGGCCGTGGCGCTGATGATGGTGGCGATTGCCTCCGTGCTGTGGCCAGTTCGCAGCGCCGCCAAGGCCTGAAGAAAAATCAGGTGGTCGTCTGCACGTGCAGGCGGCTCGTCTTGCAGCGGTGCAGCGCGCGGTAGTGCTCCAGCGGCCGGCCGTTGGCGCCGTAGGCAATCGACTCGATGCGCAGCAGCGGCTCGGGCTGCGGCAGGTCGAGCAGCCTGCAGGTTTCGGCATCGGGCAGCACCGCGTCGATCCAGCGCTCGGCGCGCACCAGGCGCAGGCCGTACTGCCGGCGCAGCACGTCGTAGAGCGACCGGTCCTCCAGCCGCGCGCGGTGCAGGCCCGGCGCCAGGTCGGCCGGCACCGCCGTTTCGACCAGCAGGCGCAGTTCGCCGTCCACGCTGCGCAGGCGCTTGAGGGCGACCACCTGCGTGTCGTCCGCCAGGCCCAGCGATGCGGCTTCTTGCGCCGTTGGTGCGCGCAGTTCCTGCGCGAGGATCTGCGTGCGCACCGAGCGGCCCTTGCGTTCCATCTCGTCGGAGAAGCCCAGCACGGTGGAAACAAAATCTTCGTCGCGTTCGCGCGCCGACACGAAGGCACCGCGGCCCTTGATCTTGTAGATGAGGTTGTTGCGCACCAGGTCGGCCAAGGCCTCGCGCACCACGATGCGCGAGATGCCGAACTGGTCGCCGAGCTCCGCCTCGGAAGGCAGCTTGGCGCCGATGGGCAGTGCGCCCTGCAGTATCTGCAGCCGGATGGCGTCGCGGAACTGCGCCCACAGCGGGGATTCGGAATTGCGGTCGAGCGCGGTCGGCATGTCGTTGGGACTACTGTTCACTTTTAGGCTTGGCCGAGGACTGAGCTGGCCATCAATGATGCATCGAAAGAAGGCGGCTCGCCGGCAGCCACCGCGTGCAGGCGCACGTTGTGCCGCTCGCGCAGCGCGGTGGCGCAGGCGCACAGTTCGTTGTGGGCGTGGGTGGCATCCCAGCCCAGCGCCTCGGCCGCCACGCCCGCGATCTCGGCGAGCGCCGCATCGGTGACGAGGCCGCGAATGGCCAGCAGCGTGCGGCGAATCACGAGGTCATCGAGATGCAGCACGCCGGTTTCGAGGCACAGGTAGGAGAGCTCGGCCGCCGAGTAGTCCGGCGCATGCTGCAGCGGCACGTCGCCCGAGGCCGCCAGGCGCTGAGCGAGCGGCAATGCCTTCGAGCCATAGCGGCCGAGCAGGGTCAGCGCGCGCGCGCGGCCAATGCCTGAGGCCGCCATCATCCTTTCGACGAAGCGATCGGCCGCCGGCGCATCGGCCGGCAGTTCCGCGCCGCCGCCGATCGGCAGCAGCTCGGTCGATGCGCTGCGCGCGCGGCCGAGCAGCCGAAGCACTTCGTTGGTGGCTTCTTCGGCCAGCGCGCGGAAGGTGGTCCACTTGCCGCCCACGAGGCCGACGATGGCGATGCCGCGCGTCGCATTCGGTGGATCGACCACCACCGAATGGTCGCGCGAGATCTGGCCCGGCTTGTCGGCCTCCGAACGCGCGAGCGGCCGCACGCCGACATAGGTGTAGACCACGTCGCCGCGCCCGAAGGCCATGTTCGGGAAGACCTCGCGCAGCACGTCGATCAGGTAATCGACCTCGGCCGGCTCGGTGACGATCTGGTCCGGGTCTTCGACCGGGATGTCGGTGGAGCCCACCAGCACGCGGTCCAGGAACGGGTAGACGATGCACACGCGCCCGTCGGCCGCCTCGAAGTAGGCCATGCGGCCGTCGAGGGCGTCGCGCAGCGCGGGATGGTCGAGCACGAGGTGCGAGCCCTTGGTGCCCATCACGCGCGGGCCGGGGCCGCCGAGCACGGCCGCGCTGCGGTCGAGCCAGGCACCGGTGGCATTCACTACCGTGTCGGCCGTCACGCGCACGAGTGCGCCGGTGATCTCGTCGCGCAAGGTGAGGATGTTGCCCGCGCAGGCCATCACGCGGCAGTAGTTGGCGGCCGCGGAGCGCGGCTGGTCGCGGCAGGCATCGGCGATCAGTTCGAGGATGAGCCATTCGGGGTGGCTGATCCACGCATCGAAGAACGTGGCGGTCCAGCGGATGGCCGTGCGGAACAGGCCGCGGTCGGCCGGCGGCACGCGGCTGATGCGGTGTCCCGGCATCACGCGCTGGCGGCGTCCCAGCAGGTCGTAGAGCCGCAGGCCCAGCGCCACGGCCAAGAGGCCGCGCGTGCGCTGCGGCGGCGTGCGGCCGAAGAATTTGAGCACGCTGCTCATCAGCCCACCGAAGAAGCTGGCGAGCGGCACCACCGTCTTGAGCGGCCGCACCAGGTGCGGCGCATTGCGCAGCAGCAGGTTGCGCTCGCGCGTGGCCTCGGCCACCAGCGAGAAGCTGCCGTTCTCCAGGTAGCGCAGGCCGCCGTGGATCATGCGCGAGGGCGCGCTGCTGGCGCCGGCGCCGAAGTCGCCCTTGTCGACGATCAGGCAATCGACGCGCTGCAACGAAAGGTCGCGGAACACGCCCACGCCGTTGATGCCGGCACCGACGATCACGGTGGAGAAATGGCGGCCCGCGAGCGAGGCCGGGCGCACGAAGGGGAGTTGCCAGGCGCTCATTTCACGCTTCCCGCAACGTGGGTGAATACAGGTGACATGCTCTCGATCAGTTCGTTGAAAGCGGCGTTGAAATCCGCATGGGCACTTGCGTCCCTTGCGTCGGGCTCGATGAGCTCGCAGGGCGCGAGCAGTTCGCTGTCCTGCGCTGCGTCCTCGAGGCCCTGCGACATGGCGGCGTAGATTGCGGCGCCGCGTGCGCCGGTCTCGTCGTCGGGCGAGCGTTCGACCGGATGCCCGAGAAAGCCCGCGAGCAGCCGCACGAGGCGCGCATCGCCCGCGCCGCCGCCGAGCACCGTCGTCTGGCTCACCGCGAGGCCGGCCACGGCCAGACGCGCCGTGTGCCGCGCATGCAGCGCCGCCACGGCATCGACCACGGCGCGCGCCATGTCGGCGCGCGTGTGGTGGCTCTTGAGGCCCACGAAGCCGGCCGTCACGCCGCCGCCGCCATTGACGAAGGGCAGGAAGCGCAGGCCGTTGGCGCCCAGCGGCACCGCCATGGCCAGGTCGACCACCGCGCGCGCATCGGGCAGCGCGAGCGCGCCGGCCAGCCAGGCGATGTTGGCCATCGAGGACGGGCTGTTCTCCATGTAGAGCCGCGCATTGCCGCGGCCGAAGTTCACGATGGCGGCCACGGCGGGCGTGGGCGCCATCACCGGGCCGATGACCGCGTTCACGCACCAGGTGCCGAGCACCGACACTGCGCGGCCGCGGCCTTCCGCTCGGATCGCGGTCATCGAGGCGAGCAGGTCGATCGCGCCCATTGCCACCGGAATGCCCGCGGGCAGGCCGCACAGCGCGGCCTCGGCGGGCCGCAGCTGTCCGATCACGCTGCCGCTCGGCACGATGGGACCGAAGGCGCGCGCACCGAGGTCCGCAATGCCCGAGACCTCGAAGGCCCCCTGCGACCAGCTGCCGGTGGCCAGCGACACCAGGCCGGCCGTGCTCGCATCGCTGGCATCGGTGGCGATCTCGCCGGTCAGCAAGAAGCCGAGGTAGTCCTTGGCGAACAGCAGGCGGTGCAGTTCGCCGCGCTGCACGGCGTCCGCGCCCAGCAGTTCGGCCGCGATCACCGTGGGCTGCCCGGGCCAGGGGCTGCAGCCCACGTCCTCGAACAATTGCGCGCCGTGGCTCGCCGCGAGGGCGTGCGCACGGGCATCGGCGCGCTGGTCGGTGGAAGCGACGGCGCGTCCGCCGACGAGCTGGTGATTGGCATCGAGCGCGTAGAGGCCGGCGCCGTGGCCGGTGCAGGCCAGGGCGCGAACCTCGGCCGCGCGCGGGCCGAGCTGGCGTGCGACGTCTTGCAGCACGCGGGTCAGCGCGGCGCGGATGGCGGATGCGGCCACCTCGCATCCCCCACCCGGCAGCCGGACGTGCGGCAGGGGCATGCGGGACAAGGCGACGGTGCGGCCGCTGCCGGCTTCGAGGGCCAGCGCTTTCAGGCTGCTCGAGCCCATGTCGACGCCGATCAATATGTTGGACTTCATGTCATAACAGCTTCGGCGAGTTGAAAGCAGCTTGCCAGTAGCGTTTCCCCTAGTTATCGCGGCGAACGGCCCGCGATTACATTCTACCTGTCATAACAACTGTCGTGACAACGAGGTCCGAAGATCTGCCCGCAAGGCAGGTCGCAAGCTCTGCCAGTCAACGCGAGGAGACACAAGATGAGGCGAAATTTCCTGAAGTCCGCTGCGGCCGCCGGTATCGGCCTGGCCGGCACCAGCGCATTTGCGCAGTCCACCCCCACGGCCGCCGCCACCGGATTGCGCGGCAACGCGGGCGACGTCTACGTGATGAACGTGATGGTGTCGGGCGTCGAATACTGGTTTCCGGTCTACGAAATGATGAAGCAGCTCGGCCGCACGCTGGGCGTGCGCACGCGCTACACCGGCACGCCGGAGTACGACGTGAACAAGCAGCTGGCCTCGTTCGAGCAGGAGCTGGCGCGCAAGCCCGCGGGCATCCTGCTGCACCCGATGAACCCCGACCCGTTCATCGAACCGATCAACCGGGCAGCGGCGATGGGCATTCCGGTCGTCACCTTCGCGGCGGACTCGCCCAACTCCAAGCGCGCCTCCTTCGTCACCTCGGACAACGACCGCGAAGGCACGCAGGCGGCCGACGCGATTGCCGCGGCGCTGGGCGGCAAGGGCGAATACGCGGTACTCGAGAACCCCGGCCAGGACAACCACGACCGCCGCATCGCGGCCTTCGTCAACCGCATGAAGACCAAGCATGCGGGCATGAAGCTGGTCGGCCGCGCCGCCAGCAACCAGGACCCGAGCAAGGCCTACCAGGCGGTGCTGAGCCTGGCGCAGGCCAACCCGAACCTGGGCGCACTGTTCATGCCCGAGGCCAACTCGGCCCTGGGCGCCGCGCAGGCCAAGATCGAGTCGAAGAAGAACATCCGCGTGATGTGCTGCGACGTGAACGCCAAGATCCTCGACATGATCAAGGCTGGCGACGTGTTCGGCGCCATCAACCCGAACCAGGGCATGCAGGGCTACATGGGCATGATGATGCTGTTCCTGGCCAAGAACCCTTCGCTCATCGATCCGATGAACGACGCCAAGCGCAACGGCACCAATCCCATGTCGGTGCCGTTCCTGGACAACGGCCTGTCGGTGGTCAGCAAGGCCAACGCGGACGACTTCTACTGGGACAAGTACCTCGCGCGCCGCGGCACCAAGGGAATCGGCGAGTGAGCACTGTGGGTTCTTCTGCACTGCTCGAACTGCGCGGCATCAGCAAGCGCTTCGGCGCTTCGCGCGCGCTCTCGGGCGTGGACTTCTCGCTGCAGGCGGGCGAGATCCACGCCCTGTGCGGCGAGAACGGCGCGGGCAAGTCGACCTTGATGAACATCATCGACGGCATCCACCGGCCCGACGAAGGCGACATCCTGCTGAACGGCCAGAAGGTGGCGATCGACGGCCCGGCGCACGCCATGCGCCTGGGCATCGGCCTGGTGCACCAGGAGATCGCGCTGTGCGCCGACGCCACCGTGGCCGAGAACATCTTCATGCCCGAGATCAACGCCGGCAGGCAGGCGTGGATGAACTACGCCAGCCTAAATGCGCGCGCGGCCCAGGTGCTGGCGCGGCTCGGGCAGGACATCGCTCCCTCCACGCCCGTGCGCGAGCTGAGCATCTCGAGCCAGCAGCTGGTGGAGATTGCCAAGGCGCTCACGCTGGACTGCAAGGTGCTGATCCTCGACGAGCCCACGGCCGCGCTCACCGACAACGAGTCGGCCGCGCTCTTTCGCGTGCTGCACGACCTGAAGGCGCAAGGCATCGGCATCATCTACATCAGCCACCGCATGGCGGAGATCTTCGCGCACTGCTCGCGCGTCACCGTGCTGCGCGACGGGCGCAACGTGCATAGCGGCCCGCTGGCGGGCCTGAGCGCGGACGAGCTGGTCCGCCGCATGGTGGGGCGCGACCTCGGCAACTACTACCCGCCCAAGCAAGGCCGTGCCGCCGAGCCGTCCGGGCCGGTGCTCGAGGCGGTGGACATCGCCGACGGCGAGCGCGTGCACGGCATCTCGTTTGCGCTGAAGCGCGGCGAGATCCTCGGCATTGCCGGGCTCATGGGTGCGGGCCGCAGCGAACTGGCCGAGACCCTCTGCGGCCTGCGCACCGCCACACGCGGCACGCTGCGCCTGCACGGCAAGGCGCTCGCGATCCGCCAGTACAGCGACGCGCTGCGCGAAGGCATCGCCTACCTCAGCGAAGACCGCAAGGCGGCCGGCGTGTACCTCGACCTGCCGATCGCGCAGAACATCTCGTCGATGGCGCTGCGGCGCGTGAGCTCCGGCTGGGGCCTGCTGCAGCGCTCGGCCGAGCACCGCCTGGCCCGGGAGCTGGGCGCCAGGCTCAAGCTCAAGTCGGACGGCGTGGCGATCGAGGTGTCGAGCCTGTCGGGCGGCAACCAGCAGAAGGTGGCGATTGCCAAGCTGCTGGCCACCAACCCCCAGGTGCTGCTGATGGACGAGCCCACGCGCGGCGTCGACGTGGGCGCCAAGTCGGAGATCCACCACATCCTGCGCGAGCTCGCGAACCAGGGCGTGGGCGTGATCGTGATCTCTTCGGAGCTGCCCGAGATCATCGGCCTGTGCGACCGCGCGCTGGTGATCCGCGACGGACGACTGGCCGGCGAATTGAATTCCAACGAAATGACGGAGGAAGCCCTGCTGCGGCTCGCCTCCGGACTCTGCGAACAGGAGATGGCATGAACTACCCGGCACAACTCGATGCGGGCCTGGCACCGCACCCATCGGGAGGCGGCCCCCTGAAGCCCGCCAACAAGCTCACGAGCATGCGCGAGACGGGCCTGCTGCTGATCATTGCGGTGCTGTGCGTCGCGATGAGCTTCGCATCGCCCTACTTCCTCACCTGGGACAACGTGCGCGCCATGCTGCTGTCCTTCTCGATCGAAGGCATCGTGGTGGTGGGCATGACCATTCTGCTGATCGTCGGCGGCATCGACCTGTCGGTGGGCTCGGTGGTGTGCTTTGCGATGGTGGTGACGGGCAAGCTGTTCCTGATGGGCGTGGACCCATGGACCGCGAGCCTGGTGGCCATCGGTGCGAGCGGGCTGGTCGGCGCGATGATCGGCGGCTGCGTTACACGCATCGGGCTGAACCATTTCATCGCCTCGCTGGCCTTCATGGTGATCGTGCGCGGGCTGTGCCTGGCGCTCACGCAGGGCACGCCGCAGTCGCTGTTCTCGCTGCCGGCCGAGTTCAAGTTCATCGGGCAGGGCACGCTGTTCGGCATTCCCGCGGTGATCCTGATCTTTCTGCTGATCGTGGTGGTGAGCGACTTCGTGCTGCGCCGCTCGACCTTGCTGCGGCGCGTGTTCTACACCGGCAGCAACGAGAAGGCCGCGCTGTACTCGGGCATTCGCGTGGGCCGCGTGAAGTTCTGGGTCACGGTGCTGTGCTCCGCATCGGCGGGCCTGGCCGGCGTGATCTACACGGCCCGCTTCGGCGCGGCCACGCCCACCTTCGGCGTGGGCATGGAGCTCAACGTGATTGCCGCCGCGGTGATCGGCGGCGCGAGCCTCAAGGGCGGATCGGGCACGGTGCTCGGTGCGGTGCTGGGCCTGGCGCTGCTCTCGGTGGTGACCAGTTCGCTGATCCTGCTCGATGTGTCGCCCTACTGGCAGGACGTGATCAAGGGCCTGATCCTGCTCGCGGCCGTGACCATCGACCACCTGCTGAACACGAGAAAGACAACGCGATGAAGACGACGATGAAGAAGACAACGCTGGGCCCATCGGGCATCGAATGCTCGGCCATCGGCCTGGGCACCTGGGCCATGGGCGGATGGATGTGGGGCGGCGGCGACAACGCGGCGGCCGAGGCCGCCATCCACGCCTCGCTGGATGCGGGCGTGAACCTGATCGACACCGCGCCGGCCTATGGCCTGGGGCGCTCCGAGAGCATCGTGGGCACCGCGCTCAAGGGCCGCCGCCACGAGGCCGTGATCGCCACCAAGTGCGGGCTGGTGTGGCACACGCAAAAGGGCACGCATTTCTTCGAGGAAGACGGCCACCCCGTGTACCGCTACCTCGGCCGCGAGTCGATCGTTCATGAATGCGAAGAGAGCCTCAAGCGCCTGCAGACCGACTACATCGACCTCTACATCACGCATTGGCAGGACAGCACGACTCCCGTGGCCGAGACCATGGACGCGCTGCTCGCGCTCAAGAAGCAGGGGAAAATCCGCGCCATCGGCGTGAGCAACGTGAGCCCCGAGACGCTCTCCGAATATCTTCGCCATGGCCCGGTCGATGCCGCGCAGGAGCGCTACAGCCTGATCGACCGCGAGATCGAAACCACGCTCGCGCCGCTTTGCAGCGAGCACCAGGTGGCGGTGCTCGGCTATTCATCGCTGGCGCTTGGCCTGCTCGCCGGTCCGATCGACCCCGAGCGCGAGTTCAAGGGCGACGACCAGCGCGCGAGCAACCCACGCTTCAGCGAGGCCAACCGCTCGAAGCTCGCGGCCTTCTTCGAAGAACTCGAGCCGCTGCGCGCGCGGCTCGGCTGCTCGTTCGGGCAATTGATGATCGCCTGGACCATTGCACGCGGCACCGTCTCGGTGGCGCTGTGCGGCGCGCGCGTGCGCCAGCAGGCGATCGAGAACGCGGGCGCTGGCGCGGTCGGGCTGGACGGCGAGACGCTGCGCCTGATCGATGCCGCGGCCAAGCGCCACCTGAGCGCGCTCGCCTGACCCTCTTCATTTCATTTCCGATCCCCACAAGGAGTTCTTTCCCATGTCGAAAGACAAGACTGCGCGGCTCAACCGCTTGCTCACCAACGGCCGCTGCCTGGACATCGCGCTGGACCACGGCGTGTGCAACGAGCCCTCGTTCCTCAACGGCCTCGAGGACATGCCCCAGGTCATGGACAAGCTCGTGGCCGCCGGGCCCGATGCGATCCAGCTCAACTACGGCCAGGCCGACCTGCTGCAGGACCGCCCGGGCCGCGACAAGCCGGCGCTCGTGATGCGCATCGACATGGGCAACCCCTACAACGCCACCGCGCACCGCGTGATGTGGGCCGTGCTGCAGAACGAGCACGATCCCGTGCTGCCCGCGGTCCAGCGCGATGCGGCCTGCGTGGTGGTCAATTTGTTCATGCTGCCGAACGAGCCTGACCTGTTCCGCCAGTGCGTGCAGAACATCGCACGCGTGCGCGCCGACTGCGACCGCTACGGCATGCCGCTGATGATCGAGCCGCTGGTGATGCGCCCGCACAGCGACCAGGGCGGCTACATGGTCGACGGCGACGCCGAAAAGATCGTCACGCTGGTGCGCCTTGCACGCGAGATGGGCGCCGACATCGTCAAGGCCGACCCGACCAGCGACCCGAAGGACTTCCACCGCGTGGTGCAGGCCGCGCGCTGCCCCGTGCTCGTGCGCGGCGGCGGGCGCGAAGACCTGCAGCAGGTGTTCGCGCGCTCGCGCGTGCTGATGGACCAGGGGGCCGTCGGCATGGTGTACGGGCGCAATGTCTACCAGCACGCCAACCCCTCGGCGGTGGTGAGTGCGCTGATGGCCATGATCCACCGCGGCGCCAGCGCCGAGGCGGCCTGGGCGCTCTACGAATCTGGCGGCGCGAAGTAAGGCAAAGAAAAAGAAGCGCCGGCGCAAGAACCAAAAAAAAGTCAGCACGGCAGGCGATGCACCCGTCGCCTGCCGGGGTGCGTCCTGCGCGCGCACTGGAGAGGGATCGAGCAATGGGTTGCCCTGCGAACTTCTAACAACCTGGAGGCGACGATGAAGATCCGGTATTTCCTGATGGCGTTCATGGCCCCGCTCGTCACATTGCTGACGCATGCGGCAATCACCGGGGTCAGCCCGATGACCACCCTCAACAACATGGCAACGGCCGTTGCCGAAGCCGTCGCCGATCCGCTCCCGCTGCAGGGGCCGGGCCTGGGCAATCTCAGCTATACATCGGCGGAACTGTTCAAGCCCGTGTCGATGATCACGAGCCCCGCGCACCCGCTCGATCCGGCGCACAGCAGTGCCTACGAATCGCGCGAGGTGCCCGCCACTTACCCGGGCCGCAAGGACTACGGCATGAACGCGGGCATCATGGTCAACGGCTACTTCCTGACCTCCTTCGCGCCGGACAGCGGCCTCGGTCCGGGCGGCTTCCTGCTGTACGACGTGTCGAACCCGCGCCAGATCCAGCTGGTCAAGAAGATCTACGAGCCCGAGGCCCGTACCAAGGAGTTCCGCGAGACGCACTCCTTCGGCACCGCCAGGATCGGCGGCAAGACGTACGTGGTGCTGCCCAGCATCAACGGGGTCGAGTTCTGGGACTTCACCGACATCAACGACATCAAGCAGGTGAAGAAGCTCGCGCTGCCCGGCGTCAACGCCGGCGACTACGAGAACGTGGCCTGGCAGCTCTGGTGGCAGGCGCCCTACCTGTACGTGGCATCGGCGGGCCGGGGCATCTTCATCGTCGATGCGCGCGATCCGGTCAACGCGGTCGTCGCGAACCGCGGCGCCGGCAAGCCCAACCCGGTGCCCACGGGCGAACTCGGCGGCTTTCGCATCGGCCCGATCTTCACGATGGGCAACCACATGGTGCTGACCGCGATGGAAAGCAACGGCGGCTTTGCCAGCCTGGACATCTCCGATCCGCTCAACCCCAAGGTGCTCGATTCCATCGTGGGCACCACGCCGTTCTACTATGCGACCTGCTTCGACGGCAGGAACCTGCATACCTCGGCGCGCAACAGCGGCGCCAGGATGTACAGCTACGACCTGAGCGACCGCTCGCGATTCGTGCCCGAGGACAACCGGCTGGTCATCGATGAGCAGCTGTACTGCGCCACGCAGGACAACTACGTGATCCAGGGCGCGCAAACGCGCATCCACAAGGTCGATGTGAGCAATCCGCTCAATCACGTGGAGGTGGGCCGCGGCAGCATCCTGCGCGAGGACGACCCGAACTTCTCGCATTCGGACAACGGCCAGGTCGCGGTCTTCGGCAACCTCGTCTTCGTGGGCAACGACCACGGTTCGGGCAGCGGCTTCGTGGTGCATGCGGTGGACCCCGACACCACCAAGCCTGAAGTGAAACAGGTCTCGCCCGCCAACGGCGCAAAGCAGCAGGCGCTGACCTCGCGCATCGGCCTGGGCATGACCGACAGCATCCGGCCCGAGAGCGTGAATGCCAACACCTTCATCGTGCGCGCGGTCGGCGGCAACACGCTGGCCGGCACCTACAGCGTGCAGTTGGGCATCATCAACTTCCACCCCGACCAGCCGCTCTCGCCGGGCACCAGCTATGAAGTGTTCCTGCCGGCCAACGGCGTGAAGGACTATGCGGGCAACGCCATCGGTGCCGACTACAAGTCGACCTTCAACACCGGCAACGCCACCGACATCAACCTGATGCACTACTGGACGCTGGCGGGCAACCTCACCGACCCCATCGGCAACAACAACGGCACGCCGGTGTCGGGCGACGCGTTCGAGAGCATCGGCCTGAACTTTGCGAACCGCACGGCCGGTGTGCCGCTGAAGAACGATTCGGTCGCCACCGTGCTCGGCGGCACCGCTTCGCTGAGCTTCTACATGAAGACCACGCAGACGGGCGCTGCGAGCTCGTGGACCGCGCCCGGGATCTTCGGGCGCGACCAGTCGAGCGGTGCGGACGACGTGTTCTGGGGCTGGCTCGACAACGGCGGGCGCATCAAGCTGTCCGTCGGCAACGACGCGGGCACCACCTCCACCGCGGTGGTGAACGACGGTGCCTGGCACCATGTGGTGCTGACGCGCGACGCGGCCTCGGGCGCGCAGGCCGTGTACGTCGACGGCATGAAGACCACGTCCGCCGGGCTCTCGGGCAACAAGGGCCTCGCCAACAAGTTCAGCCTGCTGGGCCAGATCCAGGGCAACGCCGCGCTCTTCAAGGGCGTGCTGGCGGAGGTGCGCGTCTATGGCCGCGTGCTCAACGACAGCGAGGTGGCCACGCTGCGCGGCCAGACCATCATCGGCGACCCCGGCATCGGCGGCGGCCCGAAGATCGTCAACGGCCAGCTGGTGTTCAACCCGGCCACGCTCGGCAGCAGCGGCGCGCAGTTCCGCTGGAACTTTGGCGACGGCACGCAGACAGCCTACGCAAGCCAGCCGAACTACAGCTACACCTACACGCGCCCGGGCCACTACACGGTGACGCTGACGGTGAGGGATGCGAGTGGTCGAGAGACCTTCTACACCTACAACCTCACCGTGATCGCACCGGTCACGGCACAGGCACCGACGCACACCACCAACATCGCAGGCGATGCCGGCTCGGTGTATTCGGTCAATCCCGACAGCGGCACGGTCGCCGCCATCGACGCGCAGACCCTGGCCAAGCGCTGGGAGACGCGCGTGGGCGAAGAACCCAAGACGCTGGCCGTGGGGCCTGACGGCCGCATCTGGGTCACGGTGCAGGGCGAGGACAAGCTGGTGGCGCTCAACGCCGCCGACGGCACCCTCTCGGCCACCGTGCCGCTCGCCTACGGCAGCGGACCCTACGGCGTCGCCTTCACGCCGGACCGCTCCAAGGGCCTGCTGACGCTGGAGAGCAAGTCGGTGCTGATGAGCTTCGACCCGGGCAGCGGGACCACCACCGGCGCGGTCGCACTGGACGGCAACCTGCGCGGCATCGCGGTTGCCTCCGACTCGCAGGTGGCCTACGTCACGCGCTTCAAGTCGAAGATGACGGGCGGCCAGCTGCACAAGGTGAACCTGCAGAGCATGAGCGCCATGACCACCATCGCGCTGCCGGTGGACACCGCCACGGTAGACACCGAGAGCCGTGCGCGCGGCGTGGCCAACTACCTGAGCCAGGTGGTGATCTCGCCCGACGGCACGCGCGCGGTGCTGCCTTCGAAGAAGGACAACATCGTGCGCGGCAAGTTCAGGGACGGCAACAACCTGGTGCACGACCAGACCGTGCGTTCCATCCTGTCGCAGGTCAACCTGCAGGCAGCCGCGGAAGTGTTCGGCGAGCAGATCGACTTCGACGACCGCGCGCCGGCGCGCGCCGCGTTGTTCACGCCGTCGGGCGACTACCTCTTCGTGGCACAGATGGAGGGCAACCGCGTGGCCATCGTCGACCCGTACAGCCGCGCGGTGCGCGGCGAGATCAACGCCAGCAGCGCGCCGCACGGCCTGTACCTGGACGCGGTGCGCAAGCGGCTGTTCGTCAACAACTTCCTGGCACGCTCGGTATCGGTGCATGACGTGGCGTCGGTGCTCGCATCCGAATCCGCCGCCCCGACCTTCCTGCAGAACGTGGCGACCGTGGCGCAGGAGCCGATGGCGGCCGCGGCCTTGCGCGGCAAGCAGGTGTTCTACAACGCCTCCGACCGGCGCATGAGCAAGGACAACTACATCTCCTGCGCGAGTTGCCATGCGGACGCCGGCGACGACGGCATGGTGTGGGACTTCACGCAGCGCGGCGAAGGGCTGCGGCGCACCATCGGCCTGCAGGGCCGCCGCGGCCTGGGCCACGGCAAGCTGCACTGGAGCGCCAACTTCGACGAGGTGCAGGACTTCGAGAACGACATCCGCAACGAGTTCGGCGGCACCGGCTTTCTCACCAATGCCGACTTCGCCGCCACGGCCGACCCGCTGGGCGCACCCAAGGCCGGCAAGAACGCGCAGCTCGACGACCTTGCGGCCTACCTGAGCTCGCTGAACAAGTACATGCGCAGCCCGGCGCGTGCGGCGGACGGCAGCCTGAGCGTGGAAGCGGCGCGCGGCCAGACCGTGTTCAACACCGCGCAGTGCGCCACCTGCCACACGGGCGGCACCTTCCGCGACGGCCTGCGGCACGACGTGGGCACGATCCAGCCCTCGTCGGGCAAGGGCGGCAACCAGCCGCTCGCGGGGCTGGGCTTCGACACGCCGACGCTCTCGGGCACCTGGAACACCGCAGCCTTCTTCCACAACGGGCAGGCGGCTTCGCTGCAGGCGGTGCTCGACAGCGGCCACGGCAACGCCTCCAGCCTGCCGGCCGCCGACGTGGTCGCGCTGCGCGAGTACGTGCGCTCGCAGGACACGGCCCCGGCGGTGATCACGCGGATCCGGTCGGACCTCAACCCGACGATGTGCGTGAACATCAAGGGCGGGTCGACCTCCAGCGGCACGACAGCGGTGCAGTGGCCCTGCGGCACCACGAGCAACGAGAAGTTCACGGTGACTTCCATCACCGGCGGCTATGTGCAGCTGGTGGCCGAGCACAGCGGCCTGTGCCTGGCGCAGAACGGCACCGCCACGACCAATGCGCCGGTGGTGCAGCTGGCCTGCACGGCGGGCAACACGGCGCAGTGGAGCCTGGTTGGCGGGACCCTGCGCAACCGCGCCTCGGGCTCGTGCCTCGACGTACCCAATGGCTCGACGACGCAGGACACGGCGCTGATCACGTGGACCTGCAATGGCGGAACGAACCAGAACTGGACGCAGCTGCCTTAGCGCCCATTCACGGTCTATCCAAGTCCATGCAGATGCCTGTGGGGGGGGCTGCATGGCTTGGTGCATTCGGGGCGCGTGCACAGGCCACCGGGTACTCCCCTCCGCGAATGTCCCCCGGCCTGCGGCCTCCTCCTTGATTTCGCTGCGGGGAGCACCCGATGCCCTGTGCACCTGGGCACGTCGTCGGTTCGCGGCTGATCAACCAGTGCTCTGAACACGATCCCGTCGATGGGGTGCCTTGCGCAGCGAAATAAAGGAGGAGCCCGAAGGGCGGGGGACATTCGCGGAGCAGGGCACCCCGTCGGCGGGATCGCACCCACCCTTCACAAACAGCGGCCGGCCTTTTTTCGCACCAGGCATGACCTCCCACGTCATCGACCGCACGCACCCGTTTTGAGAAAGTACCTCCATCGATCAACCACAGGAGAAAACACCATGACCGGCTTCAACATCCTTCCCCTCGCAGTCGCCCTGCTCATCGGCGTGGCCGCGCTCGGCTCGTGCCTGGGCATCGGGCTGGTCGGCCAGAAGTTTCTCGAAAGCACGGCGCGCCAGCCCGAACTGGTCGACACGCTGCAGACCAAGTTCTTCCTGGTGGCGGGTGTGACCGACGGTGCATTCATCATCGCCACGGGGATTGGCCTCTGGTTCGCAACCGCCAATCCCTTCGGCTGAATCCTGCAAAGGGTCTCTGAAAAACGGGGCCTCCGCACCATGAAGTGACACGCCGCACTGGCACCATTCGTGCTAGTACCGTTGACACCGAATTGTTTATGGTTAAAGTATTTAGCTATCAACGGTTCGACGTCTTCGGTGCTGCATGGCGCGGCGCCGGGGCGCCGTTTCATCTTTCCTCTGCCGGAGAACCCATGAGCCACCCGTCCCCGAAGTCGCCCGCGCTGCCGCGCACCCTGCTTTCGCTGCTGCTCTGCGGTGCAGCCCTTGGTGGCGCGGCATCGGCCATGGCCGCGCCCGTGAAGGTGGGCCTGGCGCTCGATATTTCGGGTCCGTTCGCGGCCTTGGGCGCCGAGGCGCGCGACGGCTTCGCGCTCGGCATCAAGCAGCTGGGCGGCAAGCTCGGCGGGCAGGACGTGGAGTTCGTGCAGGCCGACATGGCCGGCAGCCCCGACCAGGCCAAGCAGCTGGTCGACCGCATGATCCAGCGCGACAAGATCGACATCTTCAGCGGCCCGATCGGCTCCAACGTGGCGCTGGCCGTGGGCCCGACGCTGTTCAACGCCAAGGTGCCGTACCTCTCGGCCAACGCCGGCCCGAGCCAGTTCGCGGGCGCGCAGTGCAATGCGTACTTCTTCGGCACCGCCTACCAGAACGACCAGTTCCACGAGGCCGCCGGCAAGTTCGCGCAGGACCGCGGCTTCAAGAAGACCGTGCTGATCGCGCCCAACTACCCGGCCGGCAAGGACGCGCTGGGCGGCTTCAAGCGCCAGTTCAAGGGCCAGGTGGCCGACGAGCTCTACACCAAGCTCGGCCAGATCGACTACGCCGCCGAACTCGCGCAGCTGCGCGCGGCCAAGCCCGATTCCATCTACTTCTTCCTGCCCGGCGCGATGGGCATCAACTTCATCAAGCAGTTCGTGGGCGCGGGCCTGTCGAAGGACATCACGCTCGTGACCAGCGGCTTCTCGGCCGACGAGGACGTGATCGGCGCCGTGGGCGAGCCGATGCTGGGCCTGTTCAACACCTCGCACTGGGCGCACGATCTGGACAACGCCGCCAACAAGGCCTTCGTGGCCGCGTTCCGCAAGGAATACAACGGCCGCTATCCGTCGGTGTATGCGGCGCAGGCCTATGACGCGATCCTGGCGATGGACGCGGCCGTGAAGCAATCGGGCGGCAACGCCCAGAACCGCGAGGCCGTGGTGGCCGCGCTGAAGAAGGCCAACTACGCATCGACGCGCGGCAGCTTCAAGTACGCGAACAACCACTATCCGGTCGAGAACTTCTACCTGCGCGTGATCGGCAAGGACGCACAGGGCAAGGTCACGAACAAGCTGATCAACACGGTCCTGACCAACTACGGCGACTCGTACGCCGACAAGTGCCCCCTCAAGTGAGCGGCATCCTCGTTCTCGAGCAGCTGCTCAACGGCCTCGGCTACGGGTTGATGCTGTTCCTGCTGGCGGCGGGGCTCACGCTGGTGTTCGGCATCATGGACGTGCTGAACCTCGCGCATGGCTCGCTGTTCATGTCGGGTGCGTACGTGGCGGCCGAGGCGCACACGCGCACCGGTTCGTTCACGGCGGCCATCGTGATCGCGGTGGCCGTGACCGTGGTGGTGGCGCTGCTGCTCGAAGTGCTGCTGATGCGTCGCCTCTACACGCGCGACCACCTCGCGCAGGTGCTCGCCACCTTCGGCGTGATCCTGGTGGCCGACGACATCGTCAAGATGGCCTGGGGCCCGTCGCCGGTGATGGCGCCGACGCCGGCCGCGCTGTCGGGGCCGATCGAGCTGGTCGACGGCCTGCCCTACCCGTCCTACCGGCTCGTGATCCTCGCCGGCGGCCTGCTGGTGGCGCTCGCGCTCTACCTGCTGGTCAACCACACGCGCATCGGCATGCGGGTGCGCGCGGGCGCGTCCGACCGCCCGATGGCCGAGCTGATGGGCGTGCGCGTGGGCCGCATCTTCAACGGCGTGTTCCTGCTTGGCGCGGCGCTGGCCGCGCTGGCCGGCGCGCTGATGGGGCCGATCGTCGCGGTGCAGGTGGGCATGGGCGAAGCCATCCTGATCCCGGCGCTGGTGGTGCTGGTGATCGGCGGCATCGGTTCGGTGCGCGGCGCCTTCGTGGCCGCACTGCTGGTGGGCGTGGTCGACACCATCGGCCGCGCCTTCATGCCGATGCTGCTGCGCGCCACGCTGCCGCCCGCCACCGCGGCCGACCTGGGGCCGCTGTTCGCCGAAGTCGCGATGTACGCGCTGATGGTGATCGTCCTGATCTTCCGGCCTTCGGGCCTTTTCTCGGCCCGGTCATGAAGTCCTCCTCACGTCATATCGGCCTCGGGCTGCTCCTCCTGCTGCTCGCGGCCTTTCCGCTGGTCGCGCCCCTGTTCGGGCTCGAGTTCTACATCGGCTTCGTGCGGCGCGTGCTCGTGGTGACGCTGGCCGCCGCGAGCCTCAATTTCATCCTGGGCTTCGGCGGCATGGTGGCGCTCGGGCATGCGGGCTTCATCGGCATGGGTGCGTACACGGTGGTGGCGCTCAGCGATGCAGGCGTGATGTCCGCGTGGGTGATGTGGCCGCTGGCCGCGCTCGTGGCCGGCATCGTCGCCGCGCTGATCGGCACGGTGGCGCTGCGCACGCGCGGCGTCTACTTCATCATGACCACGCTGGCCTTTGCGCAGATGCTGTACTTCGTGGTGGTGTCGCTGCGCCGCTATGGCGGCGACGACGGCTACACGCTGACGGGCCGGCCCGGTTTGCTGCCGGGGCTGGACCTCGGCAACGAATCGAACTTCTACTGGGTGGTGCTGGCGATCGTGGCGCTCGCGCTCTGGTGGCTGCACCGCGCAACGCAATCGCGCTTCGGCCATGCGCTGATGGGCATCCGCGACAACGAGACGCGCATGCGGGCACTGGGCTATCCGGTGTTCAAGCTGCAGCTCGTGGCCTTTGCGATCGCCGGTGCCATCGCGGGCCTGAGCGGCGCGCTGCTCGCAGGCGGCAATGGCTTCGTGAGTCCGGCGACCATGCACTGGACGCAGTCGGCCACGCTGCTGGTGATGGTGGTGATCGGCGGACTGGGGCGCAGTTGGGGCGGGCCTGTCGGGGCCGTGGTCTGGCTGGTGCTCGAAGAGGCCTTGAAGCAGCACACGGAGCATTGGCACATGCCGCTCGGGCTGCTGTTGATTGCGGTCGCGCTGTGGGCGCCGAAGGGGCTTGCAGCCTTGTACAAGCGCCGCTTGCCCCTCATCCCGGACCTTTCCCCAGCGGGGCGAGGGAGCAAGACATGAGCCTGTTCAGAATCGAAGGCTTGGTCAAGCGCTTCGGCGGCTTGCTCGCAACCGACCATGTGAACCTCAGCGTGGAGCGCGGCGAAGTGCATGCGCTGATCGGGCCGAACGGCGCGGGCAAGACCACGCTCGTGAACCTGATCACCGGGCTGCTCCAGGCCGATGCCGGGCGCATCCTGCTCGACGAGAAGGACATCACCGGCTTCAAGGACCACCGGCGCGTGGCGGCCGGCATGTCGCGCTGCTTCCAAGTGACGCGCGTGTTCGCCAAGGAAACGGTGCACGACAACCTCATGCTCGCGGCGCAGGCCCATGCGGGCAGCAGCCTGCGCTTCATGGCGCCGCGCGCAGCGGAACGCGGCCTGGTGGAACGCGCCGTGGCGCTGGCCGACCGCGTGGGCCTCGGCAGCGAGCGCCACCGCATCGCGGGCACCTTGCCGCACGGCGCGCAGCGCGCGCTCGACGTGGCACTGGCGCTCGCGGCCGAACCCAAGTTATTGCTGCTCGACGAGCCGATGGCCGGCATGGGGCCCGATGAATCGGCACGCATGGTCGAGTTGATCGAGTCGCTGCGCGAGTCGATGGCGATCCTCTTGATCGAACACGACATGGACGCGGTGTTCCGCCTGGCCGACCGGCTCACGGTGCTGGTGCAGGGGCGCGTGCTGATGAGCGGCACGGCCGACGAAGTGCGCGGGCATCCCGATGTGCAGGCGGTGTATCTCGGCACCGAAGCGGAAGGCCACTCATGACAACGACATTGCTCGAAGCGAAGGCCATCGAGGCCGGCTACGGCGCGAGCCAGGTGCTGTTCGGCATCGACCTGCGCATCGGCGCGGGCGAAGTGCTCGCGCTGCTGGGCCGCAACGGCATGGGCAAGAGCACGCTCTTGAAGGTGCTGACCGGCACGCTGGCACCGATGCGCGGCAGCGTGCATTTCGGCGGCGATGCCGTCGGCGGCCCGCACAAGGCAATGAGGCCCGACGCCATCGCCCGGCGCGGCGTGGCCATCGTGCCCGAGGGGCGGCACGTGTTCCCGAACCTCAGCGTCGAGGAGCACCTGCACGCCTTCGCACGGCCGCGCCCGGGCAGCGCGCCGCGCTGGACCGTCGAGGCGCTGTACGGCCTGTTCCCGCGCCTCGCGGAACGCAAGGCCAACGCGGGCAACCAGCTCTCGGGCGGCGAGCAGCAGATGCTGGCGATTGCGCGCGCGCTGTCGACGCATCCGCGCCTCCTGATCCTCGACGAGGCCACCGAAGGCCTGGCCCCGGTGATCCGCGAGGAGATCTGGCACTGCATCGCCACGCTCAAGGCCGAAGGCGAAGCGATCCTGGTGGTCGACAAGTACGTGCAGCGCCTGCTGCCGCTGGCCGACCGCCACGTGATCCTCGAACGCGGGCGCGTGGTGTGGCAGGGCGACTCGGCTGCGCTCGACGCCGACCGTTCGCTCTGGACGCGCTACCTGGGCGTCTAGGTTCAGGCCCGCGTTCACTCCCGTGGACGGCACGCGAGGAAGCTGACCCACGTCACGTCCTCGCGGCCGATCCACTGCGTGTCCCATTGCATTCGCAGGCCGGCCGCAGCAAGCTCGTCGGCGAACCGGTCCTTCGCCCAGTACACGGTCTGGTAGTCGCCGTTCGTCTCGCCCTCGCCGATGCGCATACCCGCCAGGAAGACCCCGCCGGGCTCGAGCGCGTCGAACACCTTGCGCAGGACCGGTGCGACCTGCTCACGATCGACGTGGATCAGCACGGCCATCGCGAGGATCGCGCTGTAGGGCCCGCCCAATGCATCCGTCACGACGTTGAGCAGCTCGCCCTTCTTGCCGCGCTCGGCCTGCAGGTCGAGAAAGGCCTGCGCCGCATCGGTGCGCCTGACGACGCCGCCCAACGACTCGATGAAGTCCGCGTCCTGCCCCGATCCGGAACCGATCTCCAGCACGGTGCCGCCGGCGGGCACGAACTGCATCATCCGGCGCAGCGCGTCCACGATCTCGGGCGGCCGGTGGCCTGCCACGACCGCGTTGTATTCGCGGGCGGAGTCTTCGTAGGACTGGATGGTGCGATCCATGTTCTTCAACACCGAGGCGGGAATTTTCATGGGAGCCTTTCCGGCCCATCGGACATCCGGTGGGACCTGGATGGAAAGTCTAGGTCCAAGGCGCCACCCGGCTCATGGGGCAAATTGCCTAGGCGCTGACCGGTGCCGTGGCGTGCGCGGGCCGCAGCGCGCGCAAGGCCAGCACCAGCACGACGGCCGAACAGCACGCAATGCCCGCCACCATCGGCCGCGGCGTGCCGTCGGCGAACGGCGCCACCAGCGCCACCATCACCGCGCCGCCCGCGAAGTTCAGTGTGCCGAGCAGGGCCGACGCCGTGCCCGCACGCGCCGCATGCCCTTCCATCGCCACCACGAAGGCCGACGGCACGATCACGCCGTTGAGCCCATAGGCGACCACCAGAAAGCCGACCAGCACGCCAAGGCGGTCGACGCCCGCGAGCGCCGACACGAGCAGCAGCAACGCCGTGGTGATGGCGTGCGCGATGACCGCCGTGCGCAGCACGCGCCGGATGCCGAAGCGCGCCGCGAGCCAGCCGTTCATCTGCGACACCGCGATCATCGACACCGCATTGAGCGCGAACAGCACGGCATACAGGCGCGGCGACACGCCGAAGTGCGTGCTCATCACGAACGACGAGTTCGCCACGTAGATGAAGAAGCCCGAGAGCGTGAGCGAGGCCATGAAGGCCACGGCCAGGAAATGCCGGTCGCGCAGCAGCACGCCATAGCTGGCCATCGCGCCGCGCAGGCTGCTCTGCTGCCGTGCCGCCGGCGGCCGCGTCTCGGGCAGGAAGACCGCCACCATCGCCATGGCCAGCAGCGCGAGCGCGCCGATCACCCAGAACACCGCACGCCAGTTGGCCGCATCGGCCACGAAGCTGCCGACCAGCGGCGCCAGGATCGGCGACACGCTGTAGACCAGGATCAGCAGCGACATGAGCCGCGCCGCTTCGGTCCCGGTGTGCAGGTCGCGCACCACGGCGCGCGGCGTCACCATGCAGGCGCAGGCGCCGAGCCCCTGCAGGAAGCGAAAGGCGATCAGCACGCCAATGCTCGGCGCGAGCGCACATCCGATGCTCGCGGCCACGAACACCGCGAGGCCCACGTACATCGGCCGCTTGCGGCCAAAGATGTCCGACAGCGGACCGGCGATCAGCTGGCCTGCGGCGGTCGCGATGAAGAAGGCCATCAGGCTGGCCTGCACTGCATGCGGGCCGGCGCCCAGCGCATGCCCGATGGCTGGCAGCGCGGGCAGGTACATGTCGATGGCACAGGGCCCGATCGCGGTGAGCAGGCCCAGCACGATGGCGTAGCGGGAAAGTCGAGCGTTCGAGGAGGACATGCGCCAATGGTCGCGCTGCGGGCCGAATGATTGAATAATCATCCGGCCGCTTTTCTTATTCATTCGTACAGAAACCATGGATCCCTTGTCCGATGTGCTCTCGATGCTCACGGTGAGCAGCACGCTCTCGTCGCGCTTCGAGGCGCGCGGCCGCTGGGCCTTTCGCTACCCGCACTACGACTCGCACATCAAGCTGGGCGGCGTGCTGGCGGGCCGCGTGCTGCTGGACGTGGAGGGCGCGTCCGCGCCGGCCGCGCTGGAGGCCGGCGACTTCTATCTGCTGACCAACGGCCAGCCCTTCACGGCGTCCAGCAATCCACCGGGTCCGGTGCAGGATGGCCTGCAGGTCAGCCGCGACTTCCGCGGGCCGGACGGCGTCCTGCGCTACGACGGCCAGGGCGCCGAAGACGGCTCGCTGGTCACCATGGTCAGCGGCCGCTTCACCCTCGCCGGCGAAGCCGGCGAACTGCTGCTGCGCCACCTGCCGCCGCTGATCCACCTGCGCGCGAGCGACCCCGGCGCGCGGCCGCTCGTGGGGCTGCTCGATCTGCTGCGCTGGGAGACGGCCGAGATGCGGCCGGGTGCGTCGATTGCGCGCACCAACCTTGCCGCGCTCGTGCTGGTGCAGGCGCTGCGTGTGCATCTGGCAAATGCGCCGCAGCCCGAAGGCTGGCTCGGCGCGATGACCGATGCGCGCATCGGCGCCGCGCTGTCGCAGATGCATGGCGACATCGCGCAGCCGTGGACCGTCGAGCGCCTGGCGCAGGCCGCGAGCATGTCGCGCACGGCCTTCGCAGTGCGCTTCAAGGTGCTCACGGGTTCGACGCCGCTCGACTACCTGGGCGGCTGGCGCATGACGGTGGCGCGCAATGCGCTGCGGCACAGCGACGAGGCCATTGCGCGCATTGCCGAGCGCATCGGCTACCAGTCGGAGACGGCGTTCAGCGCGGCTTTCCGGCGCATGGTGGGCGAAAGCCCCGGGCGCTTTCGCACGCTGAGCCGCAGCGATCGGGCAATCAGCCCTTAGCGAACTTCGCAGTCGACGGTGTTCGACTTGGGGGCGCCGCTGGTCGTTGCCATGTTGGCGGATAACGCGCTGAAAGCGGCCGGCAGCGTGAACAGGAGGCCGGGGTTCTTCGGAACGATGATCGGCGGCTGGATGGGCGACGGCGTGTAGCCGAACTGCCCCGCGGCAAAGCTGCTGCTCCCGCCCTTGTTGCTGACATTGATCAGGCCATCGATCACCTGGACATACAAACCCGGCGGAAGAGAGAGAGTGGCAGTGGGTAGCACAGGCCGTGAAGGCAGCGCAATTTGTGCGGATGCGTGCATCGGGGCCAGGGCCGCCAGCAGTGCAAAAAGGGAGAAGAAGAAAGAGAATTTTTTCATCGGATGGTCTCCTTGCAGTGCGCGGCTCACTGCGGCACGAGGGAAACGACCATGGTGGCGCTCCCCTTCAGCACACCCGCCGGGGTGTTGATGACGGTCGCGTCGCGGCTGCGCTGGCCGAGCGCGCCCGCGATGCTGCGAAAGCCGCCTTGCGCCAGCCCCAGCTCGACCTTGTCGTCCTGCGGCTTGCCGGCGTCGTAGCTGTAGCGCGTCACCACCAGCATCGACTGCGGTTGCAAGGTCAGCTCGGCGCCGTCTGCGAACTTCAGCTGCGCATAGGCGCGGCTCTCGGTCGTGAGCGTGTCGCCCTGGTGAACCTGCGAATCCACCGCCAGCAGCCGGGTGACGCCCTGCGCGCTGCGCGCGGCCAGGATGCCCGAGAGGTTGGTCACGGTGCCGACCACCTGTGCATGGGCCGAGAGTGCCGGGGCCATGCAGCCGATGAGGCAGAGCAGGCCCGCGATGCGTCGTGTCGTCGTCGATTTCATGGGGCGCTCCTCAATTGCAGTACAGCTTCTTGGTGGGCTCGATCCTGGTCCCCGCCTTGTCCGATGACGCCAACTCCTTGGTGTTCGTCTTGTCGGTGGCCTTGTCGCTGAAAGACGGCATAGGAGCGGCAGTGGTCAGGGTCTTGATCACTTCGTTGGACGCCTGCTGCACCGGCTTGACCGGTTGCGACGCCGTGGGCGGGCCCAGTATCTGGCAGAGCACCGAATTGGGCGCGATCGTGCAGATGTCGACCGAAGGCGGCGGTGCCGGCGTCGACGCGATCGGCGTGGGCGGCGCCACGCACCCCGGCAGCGTGGGGCTCACGGCGCATGCGACCTCGGTCGGCAACCGGGCCGAGCAGCCGTCGAGCGACCTGTTCGCCACGCACTGCGCCAGCGTCGGCAAGACTGCATCGCAGCCGGGCAGTGCGGGGTTGCTGGTGCAGGCCCCCAACGAGGGCGCGACGGCGGCCGTGGCGCGCGCCACCGGACTTCCGCCGGCCGGGTAGCTGACGGTCAGCGTGGCCGTGCCGTCGGGCGAGGTCTGCGCGGGCGCGTTGACCTGGCCGAAGGTGCCGCTGTTGCCCAAGCCCCGCGCCACGACGAAGTCGGCCGTTGCACCGTTCGCGGGCAAGGCGCCGCCAAGCCCGCTCAGGTTGAGTGTGCCGGCAAGATGCGCCGACCCGTCGATGTCGAGCAGGTCGAAGCCGCTGCCGCCGACCTTGATGTTCAGCACGCCGCTGCCGGTTTGCGTGTAGTTGCCGCGCACGGTGAGCAGGCCTGCCGTCGCGGCGGTGCCGGGCGACACGATGCCGTTGTTGACCAGCGTGCCGTCGCCGCCCAGTGCGATGGTGCCGCTGCCGCTGATGCTGCCGTTGTTGTAGATGTCCGTGCCGCCGCCGCCCAGCGTGGCGCCGGCCTGCAGCACGATGGCGCCGTTGTTGGGGTTGCCGGTGCCCTGGCGCGCGTCGAGCGTGCCTTCCTCGATGCGCACCATGCCGCCCGCCATGTTGCTCAATGGCACGGCGACGAGGCCCGCACCGGTCTTCACCACCGTGCCACCGTTCGCGAGCCGCCCGTCGCCGGGCGTGAACGCGGCGCCGGCGCCGAGGTTGAGGGTGCCGAGGTTGTTCCACGTCGTCGTGCCCGCCAGCGCCACTTCGGACCCGGCCATGTTCACGACGTTGCGCGTGGTGAGCGCATTGCCCTGCCCCTGGATCACGGTCGATGCGCCCATCGACAGCACCGGGGCCGCCGCCTTGACGTCCACCGCGCCAAGCAGCGAGATGTAGTTCTGCCACGTCATGGCGCCGGCGCCGGCGCCGGAAAAATCGGCACTGGCGTCCAGGCTCACGTTGTCCAGCGTCAGCTGCGCGCCGCCCGCGACCTGCATCCTGCCGCCGAGCGTGGAACCCGCCAGGGTCAGCTGGCCGGCGTCGGCGCGGATCGTGCCGTTCGCGCCGTTCTGGATGCCCGTGAACTGCTGGTCGCTGGCGGTGGCCTTGACCAGCGTGCCGTTGTTGATGAAGGTGGCCATGACGCCGCCCGCTCCCCCGAACACGTCGGCGCGCGTGCCGGTGGTGGTGACGGTGCCGTCGTTCTCGAATTTCACGCGCTCGTCGCGCGCCACGATGGCGCCGTTGCTGCCCCTGACCTCGACGGCGGCGCTGTTTCTCCATGCACCGGCTTCGCGCAGGGTGACTTCGCCATCGACCACCACGCCCGCGCCCTGCGTCAGCAGCGTGTTGCCGCCGGTGTTGAGGCTCAGCTCGTGCAGCACCAGGCTGTTGCCGCCCTGGTCGAAGCTCAGGTTCGTGCCCAGCGTCACGGTATCGGACCACGCGACCGTGCCGGTGCCGGTGAAGCCCGAACCGGCGTTGAAGGCCTGCCCGCCCGACATCGACAGCGTGGAAGGCGCGCTCACGTTGAACACGCCGCTGTGGGTGCCGCCCTGTCCGAACGACACCGTGCCGAGGCTGTCGATGTTCACCATGCCGGCGTTGTTGAGCACGCCCGAGATCGGCGAGCCTTCGCGCTGCACCAGCAGGGTGGCGCCCGTTCCCACGTTGACGGTGCCGGCGACGATGGCCGAGGTGGGCGCAGCCAGCGTGGTGGTTCCACCCCCGATGTTGAGCGTGCCGTTGCCGGTCGCGGCACCTTCGGAAACGGTCAGCACGCCGCCGTTCAGGTTCATGTCGGCGTTGACCTGGGCCGCATGGCTGGCGCCCGAATCGTCGTTCTGGAGATTGCTGTTGAGATTGAGTCCGAGCTTGCCGCCCTTGCTGGTGATCGCCGCGTTGATGACGATGTTGTTGCTGGCGTTCAGCGTCAGTGTCGAGTCGGCGGCGCTGGTCCTGGCGATGGCCGACGAGACGGTGATGTCGCCGGCGCCGATCGTCGGGCTGCCTGTGGTGATGCTCACGTCGGTGCCCGCGTCGAGCTGCGTCGTGATGATGTCGGCGCCGATGTACGCGCCGGATTCGGTCGAGGTGATGGCGTTGCTGCCGCTGGTGCCGCCGCTACCGCCGCCGGCCACGATCTCGATGCTGAGCGGGTCGATGTGCCACTCGCCGCCGCGGCCCACCACGGGCACGTTGACCACGTCGAGCGAGCGCTGCCCCGAGGTGTCGACATAGCCTCCGCGCCCCGCGCTGCCGGTGGCCGACACCCGGCCGTCGATCACGGCCGCGCCGTCGGCGTACAGGACGACGTTGCCGCCGGTCGTGCCGTTGGCGCTGATGTCCGACGCGGCCGTCGTCTTCAGGTCGCCGGATGCGCGCAGGAACACGCGGCCCCCCTCGCGCACCACGCTGTCGGCGTTGATGCTGCCGCTGTTGGTCACGAGGCCCGCCGCCAGGCCGATGCGTCCGGCCTCGGCCGCGATGCGCCCGAGGTTCTTCGCTTCGCCCGGCGTGCCGGTGATGGCCACGGAGACGCCCGGCGTTCCGGTGTCGACCAGCTGCACGGTCTGCCCCGCCGCCAGCAGCACTTCGCCGTGGGGTGCATTGAGCGTGCCGCTGTTGACCACGCTGGGGCCGACCAGGTAGATGCTGCCGCCGCTCGCGGCGTTGATGGTGCCGGCGTTGCGGACTTCACCCGCCGTGGCCGTGCCGCGGAACATGAGCCGGCCCGCGAGGAAGTCGCTGTCGCTGACGTTGAGCGTGCTCGCGATGAAGCTGCCGACGTCGATGCGTGCGCCGGGCCCGACCATGATGCCGGCCGGATTGATGAGCCAGAGTGCACCGTTGGCCTTGATCTGCCCGTAGATCAGCGACGGGTCGCCGCCGACGGTGCGCGCCAGCAGCGCCGACGTGCTGCCCGGCTGGCGGATGTCGACCAGCGCGTTCGCGCCGACATTGAAGGTCGCGAAATTGACCAACGCCTGCGGCGTGCCCTGCAGGATGTTCAGCGTGGTGCCGTTCTGCAGGAACGAGACATTGCCGGAGGTGACGCTCCAGCCCGTGGGCAGCGCGCCCGGCAGCGGCTGGGCCCACAGCGGGAGCGGCGTCGCTGCGGCGGCGCACAGCGAGGCGGCCAGCGGCAGGAGTCGGCGTCTGAAGTTCGGGCGCATGGTGTGTTTGCCTTGTGTGGGGTTCAGAACGCCAGCATCGCGCTCAGATGGGCGCGCCAGTCGCCGCGCTTCTCGGTCAGCGAGGGGCCCGCGTCGTTGACGCGGGCGATGTCCAGCCGCAGGCTGAAGTCGCGACCCCAGCCGTAACGCGCGCCCACGCCCACGCTCGACACGTGGACCCGGCCCGGCACCGCGGTGCCGGCCGTGCGGCTGTTGCTGCCCTGCCCCGCGTCGAAGAAGACCAGGGCGCGCAGCTGGCCGGGCACGCCGGCCAGGGCGCCCAGCTCGGGTGAATAGAGTTCGGCGTTGACGACCACGCCGCTGTCGGCCACGACGGCGCGCTCCAGGAAGCCGCGCACCAGCGTCTGGCCCGTCAGGCCGAACTGCTCGCTCGCCACCAGTGGCGTGTTGGTGTACTGCGCGCTGCCCGCCAGCCGCGCCTGCCAGCCGCCGGGCAGGCCCTTGGCATACGAGGCGCTGCCGCGCAGCACGGCGAAGCCGTCCCGCGTGCGGCGGTTGCCGGGCGTGAGGTAGGAGTAGCGGTCGGTGCGGCCATCGAGGTTGGTGTAGCGCGTGCCGGTGGCCAGGTTGCGCGACACGCCGGCACTGTAGCCCAGCACTTCGTCGACGCTGTCGCGCTGGCCGATGTAGCTCAGGCTCAGCGGCATGGTGACGTAGGGCACGCACGCGGCGATGGGCGGTGTCGGCGGCGCGATGCTCACCTGCTCGCCGCCGAGGTCGCAGCGCGAGTCGATACGGCGGCGGTCGAGGCCGAGCACGAGCTTCGCGCTGCTTTCGCCGCTGCGGCCGAGAAAATGGTTCCAGCGCACGCCGTAGACGTCGCCCTTGCCGGTGAAGCCCAGCACGCCGCCGAGCGTGGGCGAGCTGGCCGGCGAGTTGACGCTCGACTTGCCGTAGATGAAGTCCAGGCTGTCGCCGAAGCCGTAGAGCGGGATGCGGTAGCCCAGCGAATACAGGCGCAGCCGCATGCCCGAGGGGCTGTCGGGCGAGGTGGTGTACGCCAGCGTGCCCACCTGGTCGCGGTTGAACAGGTTGGCGTGCTGCAGCGCGACGCCGGTGCGCCAGCGGCCGCTGGCCGCGGTGCCGGTGTTGTCGAGCGTGGTGATGAGGCGCAGCGGATCGTGGTCGACCACCGCCACCTTGGCGTCGATGGTGCCGGGGCTGGCGCCTTCGCCGAGCGTCACGCCGATCTGCTTGGCCGGGCTGTCGTTGGCCAGCTGCACCGACTCCGAGATGGCGCGCAGGTCGGGCACGCGGCCCGTCTGCAGGCGCGAGAGGCTGGCGCGGATGTTGTCCGAATCGAAGTGCGTGTTGCCGCTGACCGTGACCGACGAGATCACGCTCTCGGTCACGCGGAGCTTCACGGTACCGCCGGTCAGTTCCTGTTCGGGCACCGAGACCCGCACGGTCGTGTAGCCGGCGCGGGTGTAGGCCTGCTGCAGGGCGTCGACCGCGCGCTGGATGTCGCTGTAGGCCCGGCCGGGGCCCGCCATGGAAGCGACCAGCCGGTCGACTTCAGCGGCGCCGAGCAGCGTGTCGCCTTCGACCTGGAAGCGCGCGATGTCGAAATGCTCGCCCTGCGCGTTGGCTGCAAAGCCCGCCATCGCCAGCGCAGCAGCCACGCCGCATCGCACCCACTTGCTCGTCAGTCTTTGTCTCATTCGTTCACCCAGGGAACACCGGTGGCTGAACAAATAAGGCACGATGGCGATCGTGTTCAGAATGCTACATATAGTAATTCAACATAGATAAAAGTGTAAAAATGTTTTACATCCCGGATTTATGGGCTTGACATGCTTCAAAGAGTTGCCTCTTGGCAGCATCCGAGGCATCAGACGGAACGCGTGATGCCGCCGTCCACGCGCAGGTTCTGCCCGGTGATGTAGCCCGCACCCTCGGACGCGAGAAAGCCGATCACGGCCGCGATCTCGCTGCTCTTGCCGTAGCGCCCCATCGGAATGCGCCCGCGGAATTCGGCCTTCTCGGGCAGGCTGTCGATGAAGCCGGGCAGCACGTTGTTCATGCGCACGTTGTCCGCCGCGTACTTGTCGGCGAACAGCTTGGTGAACGCCGCAAGGCCGGCGCGGAACACGCCCGAGGTCGGGAACACGGGGTCGGGCTCGAAAGCGGCGAAGGTCGAGATGTTGATGATCGTGCCGCCGCCCTGCTTCACCATCAGCGGTGCCACGAGCCGCGCGGGGCGCACCGCGCTCAGCAGGTAGACGTCCATGCCGCGGTGCCAGTCCTCGTCGCTGATGTCGAGGATCGGCGCGCGGGGGCCATGGCCCGCGCTGTTGACCAGCACGTCGACGCGGCCCCATTCATTGACCACCCGATCGACGAGCCGTTGGAGGTCGTCGTTCGATTGGTTGGAGCCGGTCACGCCGATGCCGCCAAGCTCGGCGGCCAGCGCCTCGCCCTTGCCCGACGAGGAAAGAATGGCCACGCGAAAGCCGTCGTCCGCGAGCTTGCGCGCCGCGGCCGCGCCCATGCCGCTGCCGGCCGCCGGCGGTGACGATGGCTACTTTTTTCTGTGCTTCAGAAGACATGCAAATTCCTTGGTTCATTTCGTGCAGGACCTGCATTTAGCCAAGAATTCAGGGCGCTTGTATTCAGGGCGCGTGCACAGGCCACCGGGTACTCCCCTCCGCGAATGTCCCCCGGCCTGCGGCCTCCTCCTTGATTTCGCTGCGGGGAGCACCCGATGCCCTGTGCACCTGGGCACGCTCTGGGTGCACAGCTGATCAACGACCGCTCTGTCCAACGCTCCCGTCGATGGGGTGCCTTGCGCAGCGAAATAAAGGAGGAGCCGAAGGCGGGGGACATTCGCGGAGCAAGGCACCCCGTCGGCGGGAGCGCGCCCCGAACAGCGCCATGCCCCATAAAAAGTGTCCTCAACGCCTCACGCGCAGCATCCCCTCTTGCGCCGTCGACGCCACCAGCCGCCCGTCGCGCGTGAACAGGCTGCCGCGGCACAGGCCGCGCGCGCCGCTCGCGCTTGGCGAATCGAGCACGTAGAGCAGCCAGTCGTCCATGCGAAAATCGCGGTGGAACCACATCGCGTGGTCGAGGCTCGCGGGGCGCACCTGGCCGCTCATGAAGCTCAGGCCGTGCGGCAGCATCGCGGCGCGCAGCAGGCCGTGGTCGGAGGCGTAGGCGAGCAGCGCGCGGTGCACCACCGGGTCGTCGGGCAGCGGCGCGATGGCGCGCATCCAGATCGCGCTTTCGGACGGACGCACCGCGGGCGTCAGCAGGTCGTCGGCCTCGACGCGGCGGTATTCGATGCCGTGCGGCTCCAGGCCCTTGATGCGCCAGCGCTCGGGCAGGCGCTCGCCGAGCGCGATGCGCTGGTCGAGTTCGCTCGCGAGCCCCTCGGGGCCTTCGGCCGCGGGCATGGCGAACTGATGCTCGACGCCGTCGTCCACCGTCTGGAACGAGGCCGACATCTCGAAGATGATGCGCTCCTGCTGGCGCGCCACCACGTGCCGCGTGGTGAAGCTGCGGCCGTCGCGCACGCGGTCCACGCTGTATTCGATGGGCGCATGCTCGCCCGGCAGCAGGAAGTAGGCGTGCATCGAATGCACCGGCCGCTCGGCGCCCACCGTGAGGCTCGCGGCCGCGAGCGACTGGCCGAGCACCTGGCCGCCGAACACGGCGGGCGTGCCGATGTCTTCGCTCTGGGCCAGGAACCGGTCGCCTCCGAGCGGCTCGAGCTGCATGAGCGCGACGAGTTCGTCGACAAGGCGGGCGGCGGTGGCGGGATCGGTGGTCATCGGGGGCGTTCAATGCGAAAGAAGCAACCCTCAACCATAGCAAAGGCCGCGCCCGCGGGCTGTCGCGGGGCGGTCAGTCCGCGCCAGCGACTCAGCGATCGAGATCGGCGCCGTCGGCGGCCAGCTTCTTCTGAAGCGCCGGCACGTCCACATCCGCGAACCTGGCGCTTCCATCCAGCGACGCCGCGGCAGTACCCGCCGCCTGCCCCATCACAAAGCAGCCGCCGCTCGCGCGCGCAGCCGACTGGCCTTCGTGCGTCATGGCGGCGCAGCGGCCGGCCACCAGCAGGTTGTCGACCGTGCGCGGCACCAGCATGCGCCAGGGCAGCTGGTTGTAGGTGCGGCTCTCGTCGCGCGGAAAGGCCCATTCGATGCGGCCGTCGGCATGCATTTCCATCGGCCAGGCGTTGATGCCGATGCTGTCGCCGAAGCTGGCCGACGACAGGATGTCCTCGCCCGTGAGCGCGTAGAGGCCCTCGATGCGGCGCGTCTCGCGGATGCCGACCTGGGGCGCAATCTCGACGATGGCCGAGCGCGCGAAGCCCGGCACCTCGGCCTTCATGAACTTGAAGTACTCGGCAATCTGGCGCCGGCCTTCGAGTTCGCCTTCGGTGAGTTCGCGCGCATCGACGCCGTTCATCGCGCGGCCGGCCGCATTGCGGATCTGCGTGACGTTGGCGCGCCATTCGCGCGGATCGATGTTGGGCCGCAGGATCGCGCCTTCGCGCGGGAACTGGTAGGCGCCCGGCTTCTTCTGCTGCACCTGCGCCATCAGCTCGTTGATGGCCTTGAACTCGCCGACGGCCGCGAGCGCAGGTTGCGCATCGACCTGGCCGACGCGGAACATCGTGGTCGGAAACAGGCCGCTGCCATGGCCGTCGCCCACTTCGAAAGGCACGCCCGCAAAGGCCGCCACGTCGGCATCGCCGCTGGCATCGACGAAGGCGTTGGCGCGAATCGCCTGCCGCCCCGACTTGGTTTCGACCACCAGCGCCGCGATGCGGTCGCCCTCGCGCACCACCGCGCCCGCCCAGGCGTGGAACAGCAGGTTGACGCCGGCGTCGAGCAGCAGCTGGTCGGCCGCGATCTTGTAGGCCGAGGTGTCGTAGGAGCGCACGCGGATGCGGCCCTGCATGCCGTCCTGCGGCGTGTTGAGGCCGCCCAGCGCGTCGATGCGCGCCAGCAGGTCGTCGGCCACGCCGCGCACCAGCAGCGTCATTTCGCCGTGGCGCTTGCCGTAGAGGCCCGCGAAGTTGGTCACGCCGCCCGCGGTGCCCATGCCGCCGAGGAAGCCGTAGCGCTCCACCAGCAGCGTGCTGGCGCCGTGGCGCGCCGCGCTCACGGCGGCGGCAATGCCGGCGGGGCCGCCGCCGACCACCACCACGTCGTATTCGCCAAACACCGGCAGCTCGCGCGCCGGCTCGGTCAGGGTGTTCTTCTGGTCTGTGGTCATCACTGGATCTTGATGCCGCGGGCCGAGATGATGCGGGTCATGATCGCGGCCTCTTCCTTGACGCGCAGGCGCATGCCGTCCGGCGAGGTGCCCACCGCCTGCCAGCCCTGCTCGAACAGCTTCCGGCGCACTTCGGGCTGCTTCATGATGGTTTCGATCTCGCGGCTGATGCGCGCCTGCGCGGTCTTCGAGAGATTGGCGGGGCCGAGCAGCGCCACCCACACTTCGAGCGAGAAGTCGCGCACGCCGGCTTCGGCCAGCGGCGGGAGCTCCGGCACCAGCGCGCTGCGCCCGCCCGTGAGGCCGATGGCCTTGAGCTTGCCGGCGCGAATCTGCGGCATCGCCACGCCCGGCGGGATGAGGCCCATCTGCACCTGGTCGCCGAGCATCGCGGTCACGACCTGCGGGTTGCCCTGGTAGGGCACGTGCTCGGGGTTGAAGCCGGCCACGCGGCTCTTGAGCAGTTCCATGCCCAGGTGCCCGACCGAGCCCACGCCCACCGAGCCGTAGTTCCACTTGTCGCCGCCCTTGCGCGCCGCATCGAAGAAGGCGGTGCCCGAAGGCAGGTTGTTCTGCGCCACCAGCACCAGCGGGGCGGTGGCAATCAGCGAGAGGTAGGTGAAATCTTTCGCGGGGTCGTAGGGCAGCCGCGGGTACAGCATCTTCGACGAGGTGAGATTGCCGTTGATGACGATGCCCAGCGTGTGATCGTCGGTGGCCTTGGCCACCATGTCGGCCGCGATGTTGCCCGAGGCGCCGGGCTTGTTGTCCACCACCACCGGCTGGCCGAGCGCCTTGGCCAGCGGCTCGGCGATGGTGCGGGCGGCGATGTCGGGCGTGGAACCGCCCGGAAAACCCACGAGCAGGCGGATCGGCTTGGTCGGCCAGGCAGTGTTCTGTGCGCTGGCCGCCAGCGGCAGCGCGGCGGCGGCGGCCAGGCCGCAGGCGATCAGGAGGGCTCTCTTGGTGGCGTGCATTGGAAAGGTGAGCGAATTGTGAAAAAACGTAATGATGACACCTAGTCGAGGCTGATGTTGCCGCGCCGGACCAGTTCGCCATACACCTTGGACTTGGCTTCGGCATTGCGCTCGATTTCTTCAGGCGACCAGGCCAGCGGCTCGAAGGCGAAGGTGTCGAAGCGCGCGCGGATCTCGGGGTCGGCAATGACCTTGGCCACGTCGGCGTTGATCTTTGCCTTGACGGCCGCCGGCACGCCCTTGGGCGCGAGCAGCGAGACAAAGGAGTTCACCTCGAGCGAGGCCGGCCCGCCCGCCTCGGCCATGGTCGGCACCTCGGGCATCTGCGGAATGCGCCGGGGTGCGGCAATGGCCAGGTAGCGCAGCTTGCCGGCCTTGTAGATGCCCTGGCTCGACGGAATGCTGGCAAAGCTCCACGGCACTTCGCCGGTGCCCACGTTCGAGAACAGCTGCGACACCTCGCGGTATGGCGCATGCCGCATGCGGATGCCGGTGAGCGCTTCGAGCTGCTGCGCGCCCAGGTGGCCCGGGCTGCCCACGCCCCACGAGCCGTAGACGATGGCCTCGGGATTCGCCTTGGCTTCGGCGATCAGGTCCGTCATGTTCTTCCACTTCGACTCGCTCGAAACGGCCACGAAGAAGGGCGTGCGAAACAGCGAGGCCACGGGGTCGAAGTGCTGCAGCGTCACGAAGTTGCGCGACTTGTACAGGTGCGGCAGCGCCGCGATGTGCTCGCTGTCGAGCTGCAGCAGGGTGTAGCCGTCGGGCGCCGCGCGCCGCGCCTGGTCGATGGCGATGAAGCCGCCGCCGCCCGGCCGGTTGTCGATCAGCACCCGCTGGTTCCAGAGGCGCGAGAGCTTGTCGGAGATCAGCCGCAGCACCGCGTCGGGCCCGCTGCCGGCGGCGAAGGGCGTGACCAGCGTCACCGACTTGTTCGGATAGTCGCTGGCCTGCGCCAGCGCGCCGGTGGCGGCGGCGAGCGACGCCAGGGCCAGGATGCCCGTGAGCAATGCGCGTGGTGAAAAGGTCATGACTGTTGTCTCCTGGGCCTGTGGCCTCGAATAGTGATGATGAAGGAAGCCCGTTCGATCAGTGCGGCGAAAGCGCGTCGTCCAGGCAATGCTCGGGCCGCCAGGCATAGAGCCACTCGACCGCATCGTAGAAGCGTTCGGGCGTGCGGCCCACCCAGAGGCTGTTGCGCACCAGCCGCTCCACGCCCCTGGCGTGATAGAGCCGGCCCATCTCGCGCACCGACAGCACCACGCGGGCGGTGCGCGGAATGCGCGCGGCCTCGTAGCGCTTGAAGGCGGCCGGCATGTCGAAGTCGCAGGCCTGCACCGCGGCACCCAGCGTGACCGCGTCCTCCAGCGCCATGCAGGCGCCCTGCGCGAGGTACTGCATCATCGGATGCGCGGCGTCGCCGAGCAGCGTGGCCGGGCCGTCGCTCCAGCGCGCCACCGGATCGCGGTCGGCCGTGCTCCAGCGCCGCCACGAGCCTGGCCGGTCGAGCAGCTGGCGCGGGCGCGCATGCACGCCCTCGAAGTAGGAAAGCACTTCTTCCTTGCTGCCCTCGGAAACGCCCCACTCTTCCTGCCCGCGGCTGTGGAAGGTGACGACCAGGTTGTATTGCTCGCCATGGCGCAGCGGATAGTGCACCAGGTGGCAGTCGGGGCCGGCCCAGACCACGGGCGCGTTCCAGCGCAGGTCGGCCGGCATGTCGGCCACCGGCACCACCGCGCGGTACACCACGTGGCCCGAGACGCGCGCCTCGTCGCCCACGAGCCTGGCGCGCACCACCGACTTCACGCCGTCGCAACCCACGATCGCATCGGCCTTGAAGCGCCGGCCGTCGCGCGTGATGGCGACCACGCCCTGCGCCTTGTCGGTGCCGATGTCGATGGACTCGACCTGCGCCGAGGTGTGGAAGCGGATCAGCGGATGCTGTTTCACGGCCTCGTGGATGGCGCCATGCAGGTCGGCGCGGTGGCTCACGGCATACGGGTTCCCGAAGCGTGCGCGAAAGGCTTCGCCCACGGGCACCGAGGCCACTTCGCCGCAGTCGACCGCATCCATCATCACGAGCCGGTCGGTGAAGACCGAGTTGCGGCGCACCGCCTCGCCCACGCCGAGCGCGTCGAGCGCCGCGAAGGCATTCGGCCCGAGCTGCAGGCCGGCGCCGATCTCGCCGATGGTGGCGCTCTGTTCGAGCAGGTCGATGGAAACGCCGAGCCGCGCGAGCGCCAGCGCGGCGGCCATGCCGCCGATGCCGCCGCCGACGAGCAGCACGTGAGGGGGATTCTTCGGGAGAGATGAGCTCATCGCGGGGCCTCTGCGCTGCGTTTGCTCAGTCGATGCGCACGGTGAGCGAAGGCAGCTTGTCGATGCTCACCTTGATCGTCTGGCCGGGCTTCACCGCGCCCACGCCTTCGGGCGTGCCCGTGAAGATCAGGTCGCCGGGCTGCAGCGTGAAGAGCGTCGAGAGATTGGCGATCACCTCGTTGACGGACCAGATCAGGTGCGTGATGTCGCTGTTCTGGCGCATCTGGCCATCGACCTCGAGCCTGATGGCGCCGGCATGGATCTCGCCCACGTCGGCCAGGGTGCGCAGCGGCGCAATGGGCGCCGAGAAGTCGAAGGCCTTGCCGATCTCCCACGGGCGGCCCTGCTCGCGCATCTTGATCTGCAGGTCGCGCCGCGTCATGTCCAGGCCCACGGCATAGCTGTGGATGTGGCTGGCCGCCTGCTCCACCGCAATGTCCCTGCCGGCCTTGCCGATGGCGACGACGAGCTCGGCTTCGTAGTGGTAGTTGCTCGTGAGCGGCGGATACGGAATGGCGCCGGTTGCGCCTTCGCCCACGGGCACCACCGAGGCATCGTCGTTGGGCTTGCAGAAGAAGAACGGCGGCTCGCGGTCGGGGTCGAAGCCCATCTCGCGCGCATGCGCCGCGTAGTTGCGGCCCACGCAGTAGACCCGGCGCACGGGAAACAGCTCGCTCGAACCCACGATGGGCAGGCCGACGATGGAAGGAGGCGTGAAGACGAAGGACATGTGGGCTCCTGCCGCGCGCGGCGGCACAGGGTCAAGACAAACAAAAGAAAAAAAGAAAAAGGCCGGGCCGGCTTTCAGGCGCCGTCGAGGAAGGCCTCGCGCAGGATGCCCATGGCCTGCTGCACGGGGCGGTCCGAAAAGCTGAAGAGCACCACGTCCCCGCCGGGCGCCGACAGGCGCAGCGGCGCCCACGAAGGCACGACGAAGGTGTCGCGCGGGCCGAACTCGAAGCGCTGGCCCGCGATGTCGGCCGTGCCGCGGCCTTCGACCACGCTGTAGACGGTGCCGTCGGTGGCGCGGTGCGCCTTGCCCGCGAAGCCCCCGGGCAGCAGCTGCAGCTGGGTGCCGATGGTGGGCATCGGCGCGCCGCCCGTCAGCGGGTTGATGTAGCGCAGCTTGTGGCCCAGCCAGGCATCGGGCGCTTGCTGCTTCTGCAGCAGGGCCAGCGCCTCGCGGCTGCGTGCATAGGGGTAGTTGAAGATCGGCGAGGTGGGCGAGGCGTGGTCGTGGCGCACCGGCACCATGTTGTGGCCGAAGCGCGCGAGGCTGTTGCCCTCGGGACGCGCCACATGCTGCACCTTGGCGTCGTCGTTCTCGGCAAAGCCGGCGTCGAAGAAGCGCAGCATCGGAATGTCGAGCCCGTCGAGCCAGACCACCGGCTCCACCGTGCCGCCGACGCCCTCGTTGCCGTGGTCGTGCCAGGCCCACGACGGCGTGATGATGAAGTCGCCCGGGTACATGGTGGTGCGCTCGCCGCCCACCGTGGTGTAGGCGCCCTTGCCGTCGACGATGAAGCGCAGCGCCGACTGCACGTGGCGGTGCGAGGGCGCCACCTCGCCCGGCATGATGAGCTGCAGGCCGGCGTAGATCGACTGCGTGATCGACGAGTTGCCGGGCAGCGCCGGGTTCTCGAGCACGAGCACGCGGCGCACCGCTTCCTCGGCGGTGATGAGCGCGGCCGATTCCATCAGCAGCGGGCGGATCTCGTCGTAGCGCCAGAGCGCCGGCACGCAGGGCGTGGCCGGCTCGCGCGGCACCAGCGCATGCAGCGACTCCCACAGCGGCGTGAGGTGGAGCGGCCGGATGCGCTCGTAATAGTCGCGGCGCTCCGCGGCATTGGCGGGCGCCGGGGCGGCGGGCTTCGGGGCGGTGGGGTTCATGGGCAGCGGTTCCGGCCGTCGTGCGGCGGTTGTCTCCGGGAAGCGGCCATCTTCCGCCGGTACTACTATTGGCGCAATGGGGTCATGGCGATAGGCTCGATCTTGTTTCTTGATAGTGGTGGCTGCTGCATAGGAGATGTTTCATGGCCCAGCTCGATCTCGAATGGCTGCTGGTGTTCGACGAGGTCTACAAGACGGCCAACGTGTCGAGCGCCGCCGAGCGGCTGGGCCTTTCGCAGTCGGCGGCCAGCACCGCGCTGGCGCGGCTGCGCACGCACTTCGGCGACAAGCTGTTCGTGCGCACCTCGCGCGGCATGGAGCCCACGCCCTATGGGCGGCAGATCCAGCCGCTGGTGCAGGACATCCTCGACCGGCTCAACCGGGCCAAGGGCGGGCGTGCGAGCTTCGATCCCGCCACCGCGGCGCGCAGCTTCCGCATCTGCATGACCGACATCAGCGAGGTGGTGCTGCTGCCCGGCCTGCTCGACCATCTGCGGCGCACCGCGCCCGGCGTGCGCATCGAGACCGAGATCATCTCTACCGGGAGCGGGCGCCGGCTCGAGGACGGCGCGGTGGACCTGGCGGTGGGCTTCATGCCGCAGCTGGACGCGGGCTTCTACCAGCAGACGCTCTTCATGCAGAACTTCGTCTGCCTGGCCGCGCGCAACCATCCGCGCATCGGCGAGCGGCTCACGCGCAAGCGCTTCGAGACCGAGGCGCATGCGGTGGTGGCTTCGTCCGGCACCGGCCATGCCATCGTCGACAAGACCATCGCGCGGCTGGGGCTCCGGCGCAATGTGGTCGCCAGCCTGTCGAGCTTCCTGAGCGTGGCGCGCATCGTGGCGCACACGGAGCTGATCGTGATCGTGCCCGCCATCCTCGGCAAGGTGCTGGCCACGCAGGAGCCGGTGAAGCTGCTGGAGCCGCCGTTCGAGCTGCCCGCCTATGCCGTCAAGCAGCACTGGCACGAGCGCTTCCATGCGGATGCCGGCAACGCCTGGCTCCGGCGCACGCTGGCGGAACTGTTCGGAGGCGGCGGCTGAACGTGCGTGCCACGCCGACCGGCGGCGCGCGCCGCGGTGGGCGCTCGCTCGCATAATCGGAACCCCACCCACGGCCCACAAAAAAGGCGGCGCATGTCCTCCATCACCCTTCGATTCCTGGCCGAGCCCAGCACCGTCAACTTCGGCGGAAAGGTCCACGGCGGCACCGTCATGAAATGGATCGACGAGGCCGGCTACGCCTGCGCCACCAGCTGGGCCAAGCGCTATTGCGTGACGGCCTTCATCGGCAGCATCCGCTTTCACCACCCAATCATGATCGGCGACCTGGTCGAGGTCGAGGCCCGGCTGGCCTACACCGGCACCACCAGCATGAACATCTCGGTCGAGGTGCGAAGCGGCGACATGAAGGGCGGCAGCATGGACAAGACCACCGAATGCCTGGTCGTCTTCGTCTCGGTCGATTCGCACGGCCGTCCGCTGCCGGTGCAGCCCTTCGTGCCCGGCACGCCCGGCGAAATGGCGCTTGCGGAACGCGCCAAGGCCCACCTGGACGCCAGCCGCGCCGCCGGAAAATAGGCTCGCCCCCAGGCTTCGCGCACTTCGTGTCGCTTCTCCCACCCCCTACCGGGGGCAACACCAGCGGCCCGGCAAAGCCGGTTCCGCGGTAGCACTTGGCTCACCCCCAGTCTTCGCGCACTTCGTGTCGCTACGCCAACCCCCTACCGGGGGCAACACCAGCGGCCCGGCAAAGCCGGTTCCGCGGTGTTTCACGAAGGACCCGGTTGTAGATACAAAGCTCTAAAAAGGAGCGGGCCGAGCGGCTAGAGTCGCTCGTTGGTTTTCACAGGAACATTCGCATCATGGCTACCCAGGACGACGATCACGGCAACAAGGGCTCCGACCGCATCAAGGACTCGGCCCAGCAGATCTGGCTGGCGGGGCTTGGCGCCTTCGCCAAGATGCAGCAGGAAGGCAGCAAGGCTTTCGAGGCGCTGGTGAAGGACGGCGCCGGCATGCAGAAGAAGACCCAGGCAGCCGCCGAAGAAACCCTCGCGCAGGCGCAGACGCGCATGGCCGGCTTCGCGAGCGAATTCGGCACCAAGGCCGCGGGCCAATGGGGCAAGCTCGAGAACATCTTCGAAGAACGCGTGGCGCGCGCGCTCGAAAAGCTGGGCATCCCCTCGGCCGCCGAGCACGCCGAGCTGCAGGCCCGCGTGGCGGCGCTCGAGGCCGAACTGCAGCACCGCGCGGGCAAGCCCGCCGCGGCGCGCAGCGCGAGCCGCAAGACGGCAGGCCGCAGCGCCGCACCCGCCACCGCCGCCAAGAAGGCCGCGCGGCGCAGCAGCAGCACCAAGCCGGGCTGAGCCCCTTACCAGGCTCCATTTTTGCGGCGGTGCACAACGCGCGCCGCCGCAAAACATTGCGCTGGCGCATTCATGGTGCAGTGCACATACGCTAGAGTGTCCCCAAGAGACAAAAAACGGGGACTGACATGGCCAAGAAGGCGCCACGCCGCACAGCGCAACGCATCCTCGAAGCCGCACTCGAGCTGTTCAACCGCTTCGGCGAGCCGAACGTCTCCACCACGCTGGTGGCGGGCGAGCTCAACATCAGCCCCGGCAATCTCTACTACCACTACCCTGCCAAGGAAGAGCTGATCAACAAGCTCTACGAAGGCTACGAGGCCGAACTCAACGAGCTGCTGCATGCCAGCGAAGGCGTGCACGATGTGGAAGACGCCTGGTTCTTCATGCACAGCCTGTTCGAGCTGATCTGGCGCTACCGCTTTCTGTACCGCGACCTGAACGACCTGCTGAGCAAGAACCGGCATCTCGAAACGCAGTTCCAGCTCGTGCTCAAGAACAAGGCCCGCGCGATCCGCATGCTGATCGCGGGGCTGAGCCGGGCCGGGCACCTGGACATCGGCGCCCACGAGGTCGACACGCTCGCCCAGAGCATGGTGGTGGTGCTGACCTACTGGCTCAGCTACGAATACGTGCGCAATCCGCGCGAGGCGCTCGAACCCGCCCACGCCCAGGGGGCGCTGATGCGCGGCGGCCAGCACACGCTGCACCTGCTTGCGCCCTATCTCGGACACGAGCAGCGGCGGCATTTGCTGACACTCAGCAATGCCTACAGCGGCGATGATTCCGCAAGCACGCCGCCTCCGGGCGCGACAGTCGATTTGGCAGCCCAGGCCTAGACCATGCCCCATCCAGATTTCAAGCCGCTCTCGCTGATGTCCGCCCGTCCGGTTGCCGCGACCGCCGAATCCTGGATGCCGCTGCCCTACGCTGACGTGCCGCGCTACGACGCGCAAAGCCTGCTGCCGAACTGGCCCCGGCTGCATGCCGGCCACGCCTTGCCGCCTCCGCCCCCCGAACATCCGCTGGCCCACGGCTGGGCGCTGTACCACAGCGGCGAGTTCGAGCACGCCGCCTCGCTCGGCCTCGCGCACGGCGCGGAAGGCTTGTTGCTGGCCAACCAGGCCACCGCCGTCTACGCCAACTACCTCGAACCGCGCGAATCGGTCCGGCTCTCGATGTTCCGCCAGGTCATCGAGCGGGCCGCCGCGCAAGCCACCGCCGAGCCCGACAACTGCCATGCGCTCTACTGGCAGGCCTATGCGCTGGGGCGCTACAGCCAGGGCATCAGCGTGGCGCGCGCGCTGGCGCAGGGCCTTGGCAGCAAGCTCAAGGGCGCGCTCGAACGCGTGATCGAACTGCAGCCGCACCATGCCGATGCGCACATCGCGCTGGCCGCCTTCCACGCCGAGGTGATCGACAAGGTCGGTGCGCTGGTCGGCCGCATGACCTACGGCGTGCGCGCCGAAATGTCGGTCGAGCTGTTCGAGCGCGGCCTCGAACTGCATCCCCATTCGCCCAGCGCGCTGATGGAATACGGCCGCGCACTGCTCATGCTGCATGGCGACGCACGCATGGGCGAGGCCACGCAGCTGTACGAAAAAGCCGCGGCGCTGCAGCCGGCGGATGCGAAGGAACGGCTGGACGTGGAACTGGCGCGGGCGGGACTGGCGGACTGAGCCCGGCCGGTACCGTGCACTTTAAGATGCGTGCTCTTCGCTTTTCAAATTCTCGCCAGCAATGTCCGACCTCAACGCCTTATTCGAAGCCGCCCAGGCCAACTCCAAGCTGCTGGCGGAACGCCCCGACAACCCGACGCTGCTCAAGATCTACGGCCTCTTCAAGCAGGCCACCGAGGGCGACAACACGGCCAAGAAACCCAGCTTCAGCGACATCGTCGCGCGCGCCAAGTGGGACGCCTGGACCGCGCAAAAGGGCCTGAGTGCCGACGAAGCGAAGCAGAAGTACGTCGACCTGATCGAGTCGCTTCGGGGCTGACCGCGGCCCTCAGCCGACGATCCCGCGCTCGTGCAGCGCGGCGATCTGCTCCGCGCTCAGGCCGATCTCCTTCAGCACGGCGTCGGTGTCCGCGCCCAGCGCGGGCGCGTTGAACCGGTGGCCGGCCGGCGTGAGCGAAAGCTTGGGCACGAAGCCCGGCACCGCGAGCGCGCTGCCGTCGGGCATCTGCACCTGCTGCAGCATGCCGCGCGCGGCGTAGTGCGGGTCGGCCGCGATGTCGGCGATGGTGTAGATGCGGCCGGCCGGCACGTGTGCGGCGGCCAGTGCGGCGAGCACTTCGTCCACCGTGCGCTCTGCGGCCCAGTCGCCGATGGCGGCGTCGAGCATTTCCACCTGCGCCACCCGGCCCGTGTTGCCGGCCAGTGACGGATCGGCCGCCAGATCGGGCCGGCCGATGCATTCCATCAGCCGGCGGAAGATGCTGTCGCCGTTGCCCGCGACGATGGCGTAGCCGCCGTCGGCGCAGCGGTAGGCGTTGGTCGGCGCAATGCCGGGCAGCGCGCTGCCGGCCGCCTCGCGCACCGCGCCGAACGCGCTGTATTCGGGCAGCAGGCTCTCCATGCAATTGAAGACGGCCTCGTAGAGCGCCACGTCGACCACCTGGCCCCTGCCCTTCGGATACTCGGCGCTGACGGTGGCATGGCGGTGCTGCATCGCCATCAGCACGCCGATCACGCCGTGCAATGAAGCCAGCGTGTCGCCGATGGACACGCCCACGCGCACCGGCACGCGGCCGGGCTCGCCCGTGAGGTGGCGCAGCCCGCCCATGGCCTCGGCCACGACACCGAAGCCCGGCCGGTCGCGGTAGGGGCCGGTCTGTCCGTAGCCGCTGATGCGCAGCATCACGAGCGCGGGGTTGGCGGCCAGCAGTTCGTCCGGGCCGAGGCCCCAGCCCTCCATCGCGCCGGGGCGGAAGTTCTCGACCAGCACGTCGGCCTCGGCGGCCAGTTGCCGCACGAGGGCCTGTGCCTCTGGCTGGCGCAGGTCGAGCGCGAGCGAACGCTTGTTGCGCGACTGCACCTGCCACCACACCGAGGTGCCGTCCTTCAGAAGCCGCCAGCTGCGCAGCGGATCGCCCGCGCCCGGCGGCTCGATCTTGATGACCTCGGCGCCGAAGTCGGCCAGCGTGCGCGCCGCGAAGGGCCCGGCGATCAGCTGCCCGAGCTCGACGACCTTGAGGCCGGCCAGCGGGCCCGCGACCGGGGAAGAAGAAGAGGTGTTCGTCATGGCGCCAGAGTGTGCCGCGCCGCCGCCCGGCCTTCGCGGGGCGGGAAAACACCTATGAATTCTTGACGCGCCGCCCGGCGGTCTTGCGGCGGCGCAGCAATCACCGTGCGGCACGGCCTCTCTCCCGAGGAGAAAGGGCTTTGCTGCGATGCAACGCCTTGGCCGGCGGGCTTGCACAAAAGTCAAAAAAGTATCAATTTCGAGCGCCATCTCTGGTTGTTGGCGCCCGGGGCGATTCGTACAGTGCGCCCCGAGACAAGGAAAAGGAACCGTCCATGCAGCCCGATCTGGAAATCGTCGAAGTCCGCGGTGACGAATCATTCACCGCCTGGGCGCACGGCTATCCGTATCGCACGGTGCGCTGGCACTTCCATCCGGAGTACGAGATCCAGCTGATCGTCGAGACCCGGGGCGTGTATTTCGTGGGCGACCACGTCGGCCACTTCGAGCCCGGCAACCTCGTGCTGATGGGCCCCGACCTGCCGCACAACTGGATCAGCGACGTGCCCGCGGGCCAGAGCGTGGAGCGGCGCGGCATCGTGATCCAGTTTCCGGCGCAGCTGGCGACGAACATGGCGGCCGCCTTTCCCGAGTTCGAGCGCATTGCCCCGCTGCTGGCCGAATCGGGTTCGGGCCTGCTCTTCTCGGCCGAAACCGCCGTCGCCGCCAAGCCCCTGATGGAATCGCTGCTCGAAGCGCGCGGTCTGCGCCGCGTGATCCTGCTGCTCTCGCTGCTCGAACTGCTGGTGGACAGCAACGACCGCCAGCGGCTCGCGAGCCCCGCGTTCAAGCCCGACCCCAAGGCCTTCATGTCGCACGCCATCAACAACGTGCTGGCGCACATCGCGGCCAACCTCGGCGACGACCTGCGCGAGCCGATGCTGGCCGAGCTGGTGGGCCAGAGCCCGAGTGCGTTCTCGCGCGCCTTCCGCAAGCACACCGGCCAGTCGTTCGTGCGCTACGTGAACCGGCTGCGCATCAGCCGCGCCTGCGAGCTGCTCACCAGCAGCGAGAAGCCGGTGCTGGATGTCTGCATGGACGTGGGCTTCAACAACGTGTCGAACTTCAACCGGCAGTTCCTGCTGCACAAGCGCATGCCGCCGACCAAGTTCCGCAGCTTCCACCGCATGCAGGCCGCGGCCTCGCGTGCCGCCGCCAGCGTGCCGTAGCCGGCTTTTTCCGTGTTCCCGCGTCGTCATCGGCGCGGCGCTTCGGGCGCCGCGCGGGGCGCGCCTTTGCCAGCGTTTTTCCAAGACAGTCACAACCCCAGGAGACAGCCACCATGAAGAACCTTCTCAAAGCCACCGCCCTCGTCGCCGCTCTGGCTTTCGGTGCCTCCGCCGCGCAGGCGCAGGCACCGAAGCAGCCGCTGCGCATCGGCATGACCTTCCAGGAGCTCAACAACCCCTACTTCGTGACGATGAAGCAGGCGCTCGAGGAAGCCGCAGCCAGCATCGGCGCAACCGTGGTCACCACCGATGCCCGGCACGACGTGGCCAAGCAGATCGGCGACGTGGAGGACATGATCCAGAAGAAGATCGACATCCTGCTGCTGAACCCGACCGACTCCGCCGGCGTGCAGTCGGCCGTGCGCTCGGCCAAGAAGGCGGGGCTGATCGTGGTGGCGGTGGATGCCAATGCGCAGGGGCCGGTCGACTCCTTCGTCGGTTCGAAGAACACCGACGCGGGCCGCCTCGCCTGCGAATACCTCGCGAAGAGCATCGGCGAGAAAGGCGACGTGGCCATCCTCGACGGCATTCCGGTGGTGCCGATCCTGGAGCGCGTGAAGGGCTGCCGCGAAGCGCTCGCCAAGTACCCCGGCATCAAGGTGGTGAGCACGCAGAACGGCAAGCAAGAGCGCGCCACCGCGCTCACCGTCACCGAAAACATCCTGCAGGCCAACAAGGACCTGAAGGGCATCTTCAGCGTGAACGACGGCGGCTCGATGGGCGCGCTCGCCGCCATCGAGGCCAGCGGGCAAGGACGTGAAGCTCGCCAGCGTGGACGGCGCACCCGAAGCCATCAAGGCGATGCAGAAGCCGGGCTCGAAGTTCATCGCCACCACCGCGCAATACCCGCGCGACCAGATCCGCCTGGCCATCGGCATCGCGCTTGCGAAGAAGTGGGGCGCCAATGTGCCGGCCGCGGTGCCGGTGGACGTGAAGCTGATCGACGCCGAGGGCGCGAAGACCTTCAGCTGGTAACCGGCGTTGGCCATGAGCTCCTCCGCAGAAGACGAGATGCTCCGGCTGGAAGGCGTGTCCAAGCGCTTTCCGGGCGTGAAGGCGCTCTCGGGCATCGACCTCTCCATCCGCAAGGGCGAGGTGCATGCGCTGCTCGGCGAGAACGGCGCGGGCAAGTCGACGCTGATGAAGATCCTCGGCGGCATCTACCAGGCCGACGAGGGGCGCATCTTCATCGAGGGCAGCGAGCGCAGCTTCGCGGGCTACGGCGATGCGATTGCGGCGGGCATCGGCATCATCTTCCAGGAGTTCAGCCTGGTGCCGTACCTGAATGCGGTGGAAAACATCTTTCTCGGCCGCTACCTGACAAACCGCTTCGGCCTGATGGACAAGGCCGCGATGAAGCGTTCGGCGCAGGCGATCTTCGAAGAGCTGGGCGTGCAGATCGACCTTGGCGTGCCGATCTGCCGGCTCTCGGTGGCGCAGCAGCAGTTCGTGGAGATCGGCAAGGCGCTGTCGCTCGATGCGAAGCTGCTGGTGCTCGACGAACCCACCGCCACGCTCACGCCCAACGAGGCGGAGCACCTGTTCAGGATCATGCGCGAACTGCGCGCCAGGGGCGTGGCGATGATCTTCATCTCGCACCACCTGGACGAGATCTTCGAGGTGTGCGACCGCATCAGCGTGCTGCGCGACGGCGCCAACGCGGGGCATGCGGAGGTGGGCGCGACCGATGTGGATGCGCTGGTCCAGATGATGGTCGGCCGCCGCATCGAGCACAGCTTTCCGCCCAAGCCGCAGCCCGCGCCGCGCGGGCGCAAGGTGCTCGAAGTGCCCGAGATCCAGCTCGCCAAGGGCGGGCCGGTCAACAGCTTCGATCTGCATGAAGGCGAGATCCTCGGCTTTGCAGGACTGGTCGGTTCGGGCCGCACCGAGCTCGCGCTGGGCATGATGGGTGCCGACCGCGTGCACCGCAAGACGGTGCTGCGCAACGGCCGGCCCGTGCGCCTGAACGACCCGACGCAGGCTCTGAAGAACGGCATCGGCCTCTTGCCCGAGAGCCGCAAGGTCGAGGGGCTGATCACCGACTTCACGGTCCGCTTCAACATCTCGATGAACAACCTCGGCAGCCACAAGCGCGCGGGGTTCGTAAGCCAGCGCTCGGAAAAGCAATCGGCCGCCGAACTCTCGAAGCGCGTGGGTGTGAAGGCACCGGGCATCGAGACGCGCGTGGCCACGCTGTCGGGCGGCAACCAGCAGAAGGTGGTGATCGCGCGCTGGCTCGGCCACGCCAGCGAAGTGCTGATCTTCGACGAGCCCACGCGCGGCATCGACGTGGGCGCCAAGGCCGAGATCTACGGCCTGATGCGCGAGCTCACGCGGCAGGGAAAATCCATCATCATGATTTCGAGCGAGCTGCCCGAGATCGTGGGCATGTGCGACCGCGTGGCGGTGTTCTCGGGCGGGTCCATCGTGGCCACGCTCGAAGGCGAGGCCATCAATTCGGGGGACATCATGCGGCACGCTACTTCGTCGGGGGGCTTGCAATGACTGCCGCTTCAGGGCGCGCTCCCGCCGACGGGGTACCTTGCTCCGCGAATGTCCTCCGGCCTGCGGCCTCCCCCCTTGATTTCGCTGCGCAAGGCACCCCATCGACGGGAGCGTTATGCAGAGCGGTTGTTGATCGGCTGTACACCCAGAGCGTGCCCAGGTGCACAGGGCATCGGGTGCTCCCCGCAGCGAAATCAAGGAGGAGGCCGAAGGCCGGGGGACATTCGCGGAGGGGAGTACCCGGTGATCTGTGCACACGCCCTGAACAACTGCGCCCCGAACAACAGCGCCCATCTTCAAGCAATGCGCCATGGAGCCCTGAAATGAATGCAACCGCAACCCATCCCACGCCGCCCGCACCGGCAGGCGGCCTCTTCACCCAGCTGCGCCGCTCGACCGCCTTTCTTCCCTTGGTAGGGCTGGTCGCGATCTCGGTCTTCATGATCGCCGCGACCGACAACTTCCTGTCCTGGGGCAACCTGCAGAACATCGCGCTGCAGTCGTCGATCAACGCGATCATCGCGGTCGGCATGACCGCCGCCATCCTCACCGGCGGCATCGATCTTTCGGTGGGCGCGGTGGTGGCGCTGTCCGGCACGCTGGCTTCGGGAATGATGGTGCAGTTCGGACTTCCTCCGATGCTCGCTGTGCCGTTGGGGCTGGCCGTCGGCGTCGTGATCGGCCTCTTCAACGGCTACTGCGTGGCCTACCTGCGCATGCCGCCGATCATCGTGACGCTGGCCACCATGGGCATCGCGCGCGGCATTGCGCTGATCTACACCGGTGGCTACCCGATCGATGGACTGCCCGATTCTTTCGCCTTCCTCGGCGGCGGCGTGCTCGCGGGCATCAAGGTGCCGATCCTCATCATGCTGGCGACCTACCTCGTGGCGTACGTGCTGCTCAACATGGCGCCCTTCGGCCGCTACGTGTATGCGATCGGCGGCAATGAGGAGGCGACGCGGCTGTCTGGCGTGCGCGTGTCGCGCTACAAGCTGCTCGTGTATGCGCTGAGCGGCTTCACCGCCGCCGTCGCGGGCATCGTGCAGGCGGCGCGCGTAACGAGCGGGCAGCCCGGCGTGGGCGTGGGCTTCGAGCTCGATGCCATCGCGGCGGTGGTGATGGGCGGCACGTCGATTGCCGGCGGGCGCGGCGCGATCGTGGGCACGCTGGTCGGTGCGCTCTTGCTCGGCGTGCTGAACAACGGGCTCAACATGATCGGCGTGTCGCCGTATCTGCAATTGATCATCAAGGGCGGGATCGTGCTGCTCGCGATCTTCATCAGCCGCGAGGCAAAACGCTGACCCCTCTTCTGCCTTGCTCCTTCCCCTCCCGGGGGAAGGCTGGGATGGGGGCAGGCAGGGCGTGCCCAGTAGCGACGCCGCTTGCCCCCACCCCTGCCCTCCCCCGGAAGGGGAGGGAGAAATTTCCAACATGCCTCACAACAAGGAACCCATGTCTTATCAAAAGCTCCAGCCCGGCGCATCGGGCGCCATCGGCCAACTCGCCGCCATGCAGGCCGTCGTCTGCCACGGCCCCAAGGACTACCGCCTCGAAACCGTCGCAATGCCGACCATCGGCCCGAACGAGCTGCTGATCTCCATCGCGGCCTGCGGCATCTGCGCTTCCGACTGCAAGTGCCACTCGGGCGCAAAGATGTTCTGGGGCGGCGACGGCCAGCCCTCGTGGGTCAAGGCACCAGTCATCCCTGGCCACGAATTCTTCGGGTATGTCGAAGCGCTCGGCGAAGGTGCGGCCGAGCACTTCGGCGTGGAGAAAGGCGACCGCGTGATCGCCGAGCAGATCGTGCCCTGCGGCAAGTGCCGCTTCTGCACATCGGGCAAGTACTGGATGTGCGAAGTGCACAACATCTTCGGCTTCCAGCGCATCGTGGCCGACGGCGGCATGGCCGACTACATGCGGCTGCCGCCGACCTCGCGCGTGCACAAGATCCCCGATGGCATCTCGCTCGAAGACGCGGCCATCATCGAGCCGCTCTCGTGCGCGATCCACACGGTGAACCGCGGCGACATCCAGTTCGACGACGTGGTCGTCATCGCCGGCGCCGGCCCGCTGGGGCTGATGATGGTGCAGGCCGCGCGCCTGAAGACACCGAAGAAGCTGATCGTGATCGACCTCGTGCCCGAGCGCCTCGCACTCGCCAAGCAGTTCGGCGCCGACGTGACGATCAATCCCAAGATCGAGAACGCCGACGCGATCGTCAAGGGCCTGACCGAAGGCTACGGCTGCGACGTCTACATCGAGACCACGGGTGCGCCCATCGGCGTGACGCAGGGGCTGGAGATGATCCGCAAGCTCGGGCGCTTCGTCGAGTTCAGCGTGTTCGGCTCGGAGACCAGCGCCGACTGGTCGATCATCGGCGACCGCAAGGAGCTCGATGTGCGCGGCGCACACCTGGGGCCGTACTGTTACCCGATTGCGATCGACCTGCTGGCGCGCGGGCTCGTCACCTCGAAGGGCATCGTGACGCACGACTTTCCGTTGACCGAGTGGGAGCGCGCCTTCACACTGGCCAACTCGCTCGATTCCATCAAGGTGCTGCTCAAGCCGCAGCCACGCACAACATCATGAAATACGTGATCGGCGTCGACATCGGCACGCAGAGCACCAAGTGCCTGCTGGCCGGCATCGACGGCAAGGTGCATGCGCAGGCGAGCGTGGCCTACCAGCCCGACACGCCGAAGCCGCTGTGGGCGCAGCAGGACTGCGCGGTGTGGTTCGACGCGGTGTGCGAGAGCGTGCGCGCCTGCGTGGCGAAGAGCGGCGTGGCGCCTTCCGACATCGCCGCGATGTGCGTGAGCAGCCTGTACGGCGGCGCGGGCATCCCGGTCGACGAGGCGATGCAGCCGCTGCACCCCTGCCTGATCTGGATGGACCGCCGTGCCACCGCCGAAGTCGATGCGGTGAACGCCAGCGTCGACGTGGCGCGCCTGCAGGCGATCACCGGCAACGGCGTCGACAGCTACTACGGCTTCACCAAGATGCTGTGGATCCGCGAGCACCTGCCCGAGGTCTGGGCGAAGACGCGCTGGTTCCTGCCGCCGAACAGCTACGTCAACTGGCGGCTGACCGGGGAACTCGCAGTCGACCACAGCTCGGCCGGCAACATCGGCGGCGTGTACGACGCGGCGCAGCGGCAGTGGTCCGAGGAGGCGATGCAGATGCTCGGCATTCCGGCGCGCATGATGCCGCCGCGCCTGGTCGAGTCGAGCGACGTGGTGGGCGGCCTGAACGCCGAATGGGCCGCGAAGCTCGGCCTCGCCGAAGGCATGCCGCTGATGGCGGGCGGCGTCGATGCGGCCGTGGCCACCTTCTGCGCGGGCGTCACCGGCAGTGGCGACCATGTCGCGATGATCGGCACCAGCATGTGCTGGGGCTTCGTGAGCCCCACGGTGGATGCGCGCCACCGGCTCATCACGATGCCGCACGTCTACCGCGGCGCCGACCGCAGCTATGTGTTCGGCGGCGCGATCACCGCGGGTGCGGCGGTCACGTGGTTTCGCGAGACCTTCTGCCAGGCAGAGACGGCCGAGGCGGTGCGCACCGGCGAGGACGCGCATGCGTTGATCGAGCGCAAGGCCATCGCCGTGCCGCCCGGCGCCGAGGGCCTGGTCTTCCTGCCCTACCTGATGGGCGAGCGCAGCCCGATCTGGGACGCGCAGGCCAAGGGCGCCTTCATCGGCCTCTCGCTCGCGCACAGCCGCGCGCACCTGTACCGCGCAGTGCTCGAGGGCGTGAGCTTCGCGCTGCAGCACAACATCGAGGCCGGCCGCCAGAGCGGCCAACCGCTGGACGACCGGCTGATCGTGGTCGGCGGCGCGGCGCATTCGGACCTGTGGATGCAGATCGTGGCGGACGTCACGGGCTACCCGGTGTTCACCATCGAGGAAGAGGTCGAGGCGGCTCTCGGTGCAGCGATGCTCGCGGCACTCGGCGCGGGGCTGGTCGATGCGGCCACTGCCGAACGCGGCTGGGTCACGCTGGTGGAGCGTGCGCGGCCCGAGCCGGCGGCACAAGCCGTGTACCGCGAGCGCTTCGAAATCTACAAGTCGCTTTACCCGGCATTGCGCGATGCGATGCATCGGCTGAAATGAACACATTCATTCAGGGCGCGCTCCCGCCGACGGGGTACCTTGCTCCGCGAATGTCCTCCGGCCTGCGGCCTCCCCCTTTATTTCGCTGCGCAAGGCACCCCATCAGCGGGAGCGTTGGACAGAGCCGTGGTTGATCGGCTGTGCACCCGGAGCGCGCCCAGGTGCACAGGGCATCGGGTGCTCCCCGCAGCGAAATCAAGGAGGAGGCCGCAGGCCGGGGGACATTCGCGGAGGGGAGTACCCGGTGGCCTGGGCACACGCCCTGAATGCATCCGCAACGCACACCGCGCCAAAGCAACGGACAACTGACATGACCACCTCCTTCGATTTTTCAGGCCAGCGCGCACTCGTGACAGGCGCAAGCAGCGGCATCGGCCGCGCAGTTGCGGTTCGGCTCGCGCAATCAGGCGCAGAGGTGACGGCCGTGGGACGCAATGCCGCCGCGCTCGACGCACTGCACACGGAAGCCGGTTGCACGCCACTGGTGGTCGACGTGGCCAACGCAGTTGAACTGGAACGCGCACTCGCAACCCTGCCAACCTTCGACCTCGTGGTGAACTGCGCCGGCATCGCATTGCTTGAATCCGCACTCGACCTGCAGGCCGACAGCTTCGACGCCGTGATGGCCGTCAACGCGCGCGCCGCAGCACTGGTCGCCTCGCGCTGCGGCAAGGCGATGATCGCGGCCGGCGTGCGTGGCAGCATCGTCAACGTGTCGAGCCAGGCCTCGCTGGTCGCGCTCGATGCGCATCTTTGCTATTGCGCATCGAAGGCCGCGATGGATGCGGTCACGCGCTCGCTGTGCCTCGAATTCGGGCCGCACGGCATTCGCGTGAACAGCGTGAATCCCACGGTCACGCTCACGCCCATGGCCGCGCAGGCCTGGGCCGATCCGGCCAGGAGCGCGGCGGCCCTCGGGAACATTCCGCTCGGAAGATTCGCGCAGGTCGAAGAGGTGGTGGCGCCCATTCTGTTCCTGCTCTCCGATGGCGCATCGATGATCAGCGGTGCCGCGCTGCCGGTGGACGGCGGCTACACCATCGTCTGATCGATGGCCGCTCGCTCAGGCGAAGCGGGCGCCGCCGCCTTTCGATGATCTCAGCAGCGCATCGAGGTTGCGCGAGATCTTCTGCTCGATCTGGCCGCTGAAAGCGCTGAACAGAAAGCCCAGCGTCGCCTCCAGCGTCAGCGTGTCGGCCGTGACCTCGACCGTGCCGTCGATGCCCGCGCGGCTGAACTGCGCAATGTCGCAGGTCTCGCCTTCGGTGTAAGTGCACTCCAGGCCGTAATCCTGCCCGACCTGCTGGATCCATTGGCGTGCGACTTCGCGTGCGCCGGCAATGCCCAGCGCGTGGTTTCGTTCGATATGAATGTCAGGCACCGTGCTCTCCGTTGTTGTTGTGGTTCTGGCTGGAATTCGTCTGCAGGATTCCGGTGGCCGTCTGCAATGCGTGGCGCCGCTCCTCCATCGTCGGCAGCGCGGCGATGCGGCGGACCTCCTTGTAGAAGCGCGGCCAGTTGTGGCTCTGGCGCGCGAACAAGGCCTCGAAGCCCGGAACCAGATCGTCGTAGGCACCCTGGGCCGCGAAAGTCGCATTGTTGGCGCGCGCCACCCAGATGTCGTAGGCCCCCTGGCGCGGGCCCTGCCATTCTGCGCGCAGCCTCGCATAGCGTTCTCTGAAGCTGACCATCGCCGCCTTCTTCATGGCATCGACCGCGCTCCGGTCGCCGGCCTTGGCCTCCGCCGATTCATAGGCCTGGTTGAGCGCGCGGCGCGTTTCGAGGGCCAGCGCGCGAAACTGCTGGCGCTGCGCGTCGAAGCGCGCGTACTCGCTGCGCGCGGCTTCGCTGGCCTCGCGCTGCAGCCACATCGCGCCGCCGATGCGTTCCACCGCAGTGGCGTACGACTCGTTGAAGACGATGTCGCCAGGCACGTAGAGCACCTGGTGCGCGAGCTCGTGAAACACGATGCGGGCCAGCTCGCCTTCGGGGTAGCCGATGAAGGTGGAAAGCAGCGGATCGCCGCCGGCCCAGTTCATCCAGCCCAGCGTGGAATACGCCGGCACGGGGTACACGGCCGTTTCCAGGCCCTTGGCGCGCTGCGCCTCGGCTTCCGCCTTGGCCGCGGCCTCGTCGTAGTAGCCGCGGTAGCCCACGCAGCCGGCCACCGGGAAGCACCAGTTCTTGAGCGTGAGCGAGTACGGCGGCGCGGCCACCACGTTCCACACCGCCGCGGGGCGGTGCAGATCGGCGTAGGAGGTGTAGCTGGGGTTGTCGGGCAGCGCCAGTTCGGTCACGGCGAAGCGGCGGATGCGCTGCGCGAGCTCGAGCTTGGCCTTCAATGGCGCGGACACGGCGGGGTCCGCCAGCCACACGGGCACCGGCTTGGCCACCCGCAGGATGCCGAGGTGCCCGCTGGCCGACTGCCAGTAGTAGCCGAGGTCGGCGCAGCCACCGAGCAGCGGCAGTGCGGCGGCCAGGGCGAATGCGGGGGCAGCCCTCACCCCAACCCTCTCCCAGAGGGAGAGGGAGCAATACGCTCCACTTCGACCAGGCAGTCGTAGAAGGTCGGCCCGCGGCCAATGTCGGTCAGGCGCTGGCTGGTCAGCTGGTTGACGTTGGTGCCGTCCAGGCCGAGCTTGCGCCACCAGATGCCCATGCCGTGCACCACGCCGGGCCGCGCGCGGCGCGACACCTCGGCGCGGCAGCGGTGCTCGCCGCGCTTGTTGAACACGCGGACCACGGCGCCGTTCTCGATGCCGCGGGCGGCGGCGTCGGACTCGTGGATCTCGAGCAGCGGCTCGCCTTCGATGGCGCGCAGGCTCGTCACGTTGACGAAGGTCGAGTTGAGGAAATTGCGCGCCGGCGGCGAGATCATGGCCAGCGGAAACTCGGTGGAGCTGCCCGCCGCTTCGTAGTTGGGCACATGGTCGGGCAGCCCGTCCATGCCTTGCGCCTGCAGGCGTGCGCTGAAGAATTCGCAGCGGCCCGAAGGCGTCGGAAATTTGCCATCGGCAAAAGGCGCTTCGGGCAGTTCAAGGCTGGTGAAGCCCTGCGCCAGCAGCTGCTCATGGTCGATGGCGCCCGGCGCAAAGGCGCTGCGGCACAGCGCCTCGTCGTCGTCCGAGAAGCAGGGCTCGTCGAAGCCCATGCGGCGCGCGAGTTCGCGGAACACCCAGGCGTTGCTGCGCGCCTCGCCGCGCGGCGCCACCGCGGGGCGGTTCAGCAGCACGTCGGTGTGGCCGTAGCTGCAGTGGATGTCCCAGTGCTCGAGCTGGGTGGTGGCGGGCAGCAGGTAGTCGGCGTAGTCGGCGGTGTCGGTGCGGAACTGCTCCAGCACCACGGTGAAGAGGTCTTCGCGCGCGAAGCCCGCCACCACCTTGCCCGACTCGGGCGCCACCGCGACCGGGTTGCTGTTGTAGACCACGATGGCCTTCACCGGACTGGCCTCGTCGAGCAGCGCGTCGCCGATGGTGCTCATGTTGATGGTGCGCGGCTGGCGACCCGCGAGCAGGTCGGGGCGCTGCAGCGCGGCGCGGTCGGCCGGGAAGTGGCCCGAGCTGCTCAGCAGGAGCCCGCCCGCCCGGTCGCGCCAGGCGCCCACCAGCGCGGGCAGGCAGGCGATGGCGCGCGCCGCGTTGCCGCCGCCGCGCACGCGCTGCATGCCGTAGTTCAGGCGAATGGCGGCCGGCCGGGTGGTGCCGTAGGCCTGCGCGAGGGCCACGATCTGCGCCTCGGGCACGCCGCACACGGCGGCCGCGCGCGAAGGCGGCCATTGCAGTGCGCGCTCGCGCAGCTGCTCCCAGCCGAGCGTGTGGTGTTCGATGTAGTCGTGGTCGAGCCAGTCGTGCACGATGAGTTCATGCATCAGCGCCAGCGCCAGTGCGGCGTCGGTGCCGGGCAGCAAGGCGATGTGCTCGTCGCACTTGTCGGCGGTTTCGGTCTTGCGCGGATCGATGCACACCAGCCGCGCGCCGGCGCGCCGGGCGGCCTGGGCGTGGCGCCAGAAATGCAGGTTGCTGGCGATGGAGTTGCTGCCCCAGATCAGGATCAGCTTCGCCTCGGCGAAGAACTCGATCCGCATGCCCACCTTGGCGCCCAGGGTGTGGACCATGGCCTCGCCGCCGGCCATGGAGCAGATCGTGCGGTCCAGCAGCGTCGCGCCCATTTTGTGGAAAAAACGCCGATCCATCGACTCGCCCTGGACCAAACCCATGGTGCCTGCGTAACTGTAAGGCACAATTGTTTCCGGATCTGTCTGCAATGCACGGAGATGCGCGGCGATGTCGTCAAGAGCGGCGTCCCAACTCACGGGTTCGAACTGGCCGCTGCCCTTGGGACCGGACCGTTTCAGGGGCTGGACCAGCCTTTCGGGATGGTCGTTGCGCTCGATGTAGCGCGAAACCTTGGTGCACAGAACGCCAGCGGTGTGCGGATGGGCCGGATTGCCCTGCAGCTTCACGGCCACGCCGTCCCTGACGGTGGTGACCAGGGCGCAGGTGTCCGGACAGTCGTGCGGACAGGCGCCCAGGACCGTGGAAGTGTGGGTGGGGGAGACAGCAGTTGCCAAGACCGGGGTATCGACCATCCGGCAAGTCTAAAGTTTTCCAGGCAGAGGCGCGGCAAGGCGCGAAGGAGGTTCACATGATCAATCGCAGACATTTTTCCCTGGCCACCGGCGCGGCGGCGCTGGGCGGCTTTCAGTTGGCACGGGCACAGGGCGACGTGCCGCTGGTGCTGGGCCAATCGGCACCGTTCACCGGTCCGGCCGCGCAGCTCGGCATCCAGTTTCACCAGGGCGCGAAGCTGTTCCTGGACCAATACAACGCCCAGCCCGGCCGGCGCAACGTGGTCATCAAGAACCTCGACGACGGCTACGAGCCCGACCGCTGCGCCGCCAACACGCAAAAGCTGATCGACGAGGACGTGTTCGCGCTCTTCGGCTACATCGGCACGCCGACCAGCATGGCGGCGCTGCCGCTCGCGGTGAAGGAGAAGGTGCCTTTTGTCGCGCCTTTTTCCGGCGCGATATCGCTGCGCGAACCCTTCCACAGGAACGTGTTCCACCTGCGCGCCTCGTACAACGACGAAACCGCGCTGATCGTGAAGCAGCTCACGCACCTGGGCCTGAAGAAGATCGCGGTCTTCTACCAGAACGACGCCTACGGCAAGGCCGGGCTCGACGGCGTGACGCTGGCGCTCTCGCAGCAGGAACTCAAGCCGGTGGCGCTGGCCACGGTGGAGCGCAATTCGGTCGATGTGGCATCGGCCGTGAAAAGCATCACGGCGGCGCGGCCGGACGCGGTGGTCCAGGTGGGCGCCTACAAGGCCTGCGCGGCGTTCATCCGGCAGGCACGCAAGGCGGGCTACGGCGGCACGTTCTTCAATGTGTCTTTCGTGGGCACCCAGGCGCTGGCCGACGAGCTTGGCAAGGAAGGCGCGGGCGTGATGGTGACGCAGGTGGTGCCCTCGCCCTACAACCCGGCCAACGCGCTCGCACGGGAATTCACCGAGGCGGTGAAGAAGGCCGGCGCCGGCGCGAGCGCCAATTTCTCGAGCATGGAGGGCTACCTCGCGGCCAAGGTACTGACCGAGGGCCTGCGCCGCACGACGGGCAAGGCCTCGCGCGACGGCCTCATCGCGGGGCTCGAAAGCATCGACCGGCAGCAGTTCGGCGGCTTCGAGGTGTCGTTCTCGGCCAAGAACCATGTCGGCTCGAAGTTTGTCGAGCTGTCGATGATCACCGCGGACGGCAAGATCAGGACCTGACCACCGGGGCATCGCGCCCCGCTTCGCGTCAGCCGCTCAGGCCGTCCACCGCCTGGAACATCGCCTGCCGCGCCTGGCTGACGATCTGCCCGCGCCAGGCGTCGGTGTCGGTATAGAAGGCCTCGCGCATTCGCGCGCGGATGCCGTCGGCCAAGTCGGCCGGGGCCTCGGGGTGCTTGTGCAGCCAATGGTCGGCGCGCAGGGCGTTCAAGACTTCGAGCATCGGCAGCGTGCCGTATTCGAGCGCGATGCCGGTGTACTCGGCCTGCGGGCACTCCTGGTACACCGCTTCGCTCATCTGGCCGCGCAGCAGGGCCGAGGTGGAAGAACCGTCGTAGATCGACGTGACCGGCGCCGCGGGCGTGCCCCACCAGGCGTTGGCGCGCGCGTAGGCCGCCTTGTCGTCCCGGCTGGCGAGGATGCGCTCGCCAAGGCCATTGGGCCCGAGCCCCGTGTGCAGGTCGATCCAGGCCAGCCGGCGCGCGCTGCCCGCATGGCGGCGCAGCACGCCGCGGAGGGCCTTGTGGCTCCAGGTGGGTGCCTTGCCGCCGAAGAACAGGCCGTCCTCGAACTGGTACTGCCCACTGGTGATGGCCGCCTGGTAGGCAGCGGCGCCATGCTTGCCGATCCATTTTTCGATGGCGGCCTGGTTCTCGGGCGTGGGCGGCCAGGTGTCGGGCACGAGCAGCGGATGCAGCTTGGCATAGGCTTCGTTGGCCGGCAGCGGCTTCGAGAAATCGACGAAGTTGCGGTTCAGGTCGACGTTCTCCTGCGTGACGCGCCGGCCGTAAGAAAAACCGTGCGGGTTGAGCGCATGCACATAGAGCACCGCCACGCCTTGCGCCCGCGCCTTCTCGCGCCACTCGGCGTCGTGCAGCGCGAACACCTGCACGCCGCTGCCGCAATGGCCCTCCACGCCATGGCAGGCGCTGGAAACGATCAGCAAGCGCTCGGCGTTCGCGTTGCCGTCGAGCGCCACATCCATCGAGAGTTCTTCGCCGCCCTGCCCCTTGCCCGGGTGCGCGTGCGGCTCGACCGTGAGCCCCGCGCTCACGCAGGCCTGCAGGAACTTCTGGCGTGCCTGGGCGTAGCGCGGCGAAAAAGCCTCGCCGATGCCGATCAAGGCGCGGCTCCCCCCGGCTTCAGGAACTGCTCGGCCAGTTGCACCCAGCAGGTGGCGCCCAGGGGAATCAGGTCGTCGTTGAAGTCGTAGCTCGCGTTGTGCAGCGTGCACGGTCCTTCGCCGTGGTGCATATCGCGGTGTGTGCCGTCGCCATTGCCGATGAAGGCATAGGCGCCGGGCTTGGCCTGCAGCATGAAGGCGAAGTCTTCGGAGGTCATGGCGGCTTCCTGCTTCAGCACGTTCTCGGCGCCGACGATCTCGCCCATCACGCGGCGCGCGAAGTTGGCCTCGGCCTCGGTGTTGATGGTGGGCGGGTAGTAGCGCTCGAAGCGGAAGTCGCAGGTGGCGTCGTGCGCGGCGCAGATGTGCTCGGCGATCTGCCTCATGCGCGACTCGATCATGTCGAGCACTTCGATCGAGAAGGTGCGCACCGTGCCCGTGAGCTCGCAGTTGTCGGGGATCACGTTGTTGGTCTCGCCGGCATGGATGGTGGTGACCGAGATCACGGCCGAGTCGGTCGGCTTCATCTTGCGCGTGAGGATGGTCTGGAACGCCTGCACGATCTCGCAGGCGATCGGCACCGGGTCGATGCCGGTCTGCGGCAGCGCGGCATGGCCGCCCTTGCCGATCACGTTGACATAGAACTTGTTGCCCGACGCCATCACCGGCCCCGGGCTCACCGCGAACTGGCCCGCCTTCATGCCGGGCCAGTTGTGCATGCCGAACACGGCCTCCATGGGGAACTGCTCGAACAGGCCTTCCTTGATCATCTCGCGCGCGCCGCCGCCGCCCTCTTCGGCCGGCTGAAAGATCAGGTAGACGGTGCCGTCGAAGTTGCGGTTCTTCGCCAGGTGCTGCGCGGCCGCGAGCAGCATGGCCGTGTGGCCGTCGTGCCCGCAGGCGTGCATCTTGCCGTGGTGCTTGCTGGCGTGGGCGAAGGTGTTGAGCTCGGTGACGGGCAGCGCGTCCATGTCGGCGCGCAGGCCCACGGCGCGGTGGCTGGTGCCGTTCTTGACGATGCCCACCACGCCGGTGGTGCCCAGGCCGCGGTGGATGGGAATGCCCCATTCGGTGAGCTTGCCTGCCACCACGTCAGCGGTGCGGACTTCCTGGAAGCAGAGTTCGGGATGGGCGTGGAGGTCACGTCGGACAGCGGCGATGCCGGCCGCCTGCGTGACGAGCGAATCGATGAGTTTCATGGGGCAGAGTCTAGGCTTTGCAGAGTGCCCCGCAAAGACCGTGCCGGGCAAACCCTCAGCGGCCGAGGCTCTTCAAGTAGTCCGCGCGCGCCGCAAGCGCGGTGTCGGTGAAGTCGGTGAACACGCCGTCCACGCCCAGCTTGTAATAGGCCGCGTACTCGTTCCTGCCGTCCTTGCTGTAGTCGGCCGCCAGGCGGCGCGACTCGTTGCGGAAGGTGAACGGGTGCACGAAGAGGCCCGCCTTGTGCGCATCGGCAATGAGCGTGGTGGGCGCCATGGAGGTGGCGTCGGCATCGTTGATCTTGCCGTCCTTGTTGACGTCCAGCGGCTTGCCATCGGCGCCGATGCTGCCCTTCACGCTCACGATGTAGCGCTTCCACGGGCCGATGCCGTCGGCATAGGTCTTGATCTCGGCCAGGCCGGCGGGCGTGACCATGGCGTCGAAGTTGCGCTTGTCGCCGGCCTTGGTCCAGTCGTAGGGCCGGTCGCTCGGCACGGCGAAGGTCACGGCGCCGGTCTTCAGGTCGACGCTGTCGCCGTCGATCAGCTGGATGAGCCGGGTGTTCAGGCCCTTGCTCTTCATGTACTTGAGGCTGCCGGGCTCGAAGGACTGCACGTAGATGGGTGCGGTCTTGCTGTTCCAGCCGGCGGCGTTGATGGCGGCGATCATCTTGTCTTCCAGCGGCAGGCCCAGCTCGCGGAAATAAGTCGGGTTTTTCGACTCGGGGTAGATCGCGATGGTGCGGCCGGTTTCCTTCGACTTGGCCTTGGCGAAATCGATGATCTCCTGGAAGGTGGGGATCTTGAACTTGCCGTTGAATTCCTGCGGGCGCTCGGGGTCGGTCGAGATGCCGCCCAGCGTCTTGATCTCGGCCAGCGTGAAGTCGTTGCTGAACCAGCCGGTCTGGGTTTCGCCGTCGACCTTGATGGTCTTCTTGCGCGAGGCGAAGCGCGGGTGCCTGGCCACGTCGGTGCTGATGGCCAGGTTGGGATCGTGGCGGGCGATAAGCACGCCGTCCTTGGTGGAGACCAGGTCCATCTCGATCACGTCGGCGCCCAGTTCGATGGCGCGCGCATAGGCTTCGAGCGTTTCCTCCGGCAGGTAGCCCGAGGCGCCGCGGTGGGCAATGACCAGCGGCGGCTGGCCGTCGAGCGTGAGCAGCTTGTTGGACGAACCGGCGGGGCCGGTGGCGCCGCAGGCCGCCAGGCAGAGGGCGGCCATCGCAGACAGGGCAAGCGGAAGGGTGCGCATCGTCTTTTTCTCCATCCAAAAGAGGCGCAGGGTACTCGCTACGCATGACAGCCGGAGCGCCCACGGGCGTGCGGCGCCGACTTCTTGGACAATGTGTTGCATGTCCCCTACGCTTTCCCCTCAAAGCCTCGCGCTGGCCCAATCGCTGGTGCGCATGAACACCGTCAGCGAGAACAGCAACCTCCAGCTGATCGACCTGGCCCAGAGCCACCTCGCCGCGCTCGGCGTGAAGAGCCGCATCACCTACAACGCCGAACGCACCAAGGCCAACCTGTTCGCCACGCTGGGCGAGGGCAAGCCGGCTGGCGTGATCATTTCCGGGCACACCGACACGGTGCCCTGGGACGGGCAGGACTGGAGCGTCGACCCGCTCTCCGCCGTGGTGCAGAACGAGCGACTCTACGGACGCGGCTCGGCCGACATGAAGAGCTTCATCGCCGTCGCCCTGTCCAATGCCCGGCGCTTCCTCGAAAGCGATTCGCCCTTCGCGGTGCACTTCGCGTTCAGCTATGAAGAGGAGATCGGCTGCTTCGGCGTGAAGGAACTCATTGCCGACATGCGCGACGCCGGCATCAAGCCGCTCGCCTGCATCGTCGGCGAGCCGACCAGCATGGTGCCGGCCATCGCGCACAAGGGCGTGTACCGCTACAAGTGCTGCGTGCGCGGCAAGGAGGCGCATTCGTCGCTCACGCCGAAGTCGGTCAACGCCATCGAGATGGCCGCGCGCGTGATCGGCAAGGTGCGCGACATGGCCGAGGGCTTCGAGCGCAGCGAGCCGCGCTATGAGGGCTTCGACGTGCCCTTCAGCACCGCGAGCGTGGGCCAGTTCCACGGCGGCATCGCCGACAACGTGGTGCCGCGCGACGCCGAGTTCCGCTACGAATTCCGCGACCTGCCCACGGCCGATGCGAAGCGCATGCAGGCCGACGTGCTGGCCTATGCCGCGAGCATCGAGCCCGCGATGAAGAAGGTGGCGCCCGATGCGGGCTTCCGCTTCGAAACCATCTGCGAGATTCCGAGCTTCCTTGGCGCGGCGGGCGACCCCGTCACGCGGCTCGCACAGCGCCTTGCGGGCGAGGAACGCACCACACTGGTGGCCTTCGGCACCGAAGCGGGCCTGTTCAAGAACGCCGGCATCCCCACCGTGGTGTGCGGCCCCGGCAGCATCGAGCAGGCGCACCAGCCTGATGAATTCGTGAGCCTCGAGCAGCTGGCGCGCTGCGAACTGTTCATGGAGCGCCTTGCCGCCACGCCGACCATTGGCTGAAATGTTGCTCACCCCCAGTCTTCGCGCACTTCGTGTCGCTGCGCCAACCCCCTGCAGGGGGCCACACCGGCGGCCCGGCAAAGCCGGTTCCGCGGTGTGCCTGGCCTTGGCTGTGACGATTTCGTGCGTCGCGCAGCGCGTGATGGACTGATGGAAAACTGAATTGGCCAAAGATGCCGATGCGCTGCGGCGCATGAAGCGCGTCGCGCTCGGCCTGCTGTGCGCGGCGGCGCTGCTCTATGCGCTGGCCAGCGCGCTGCACGGGCAGCATCCGGCCTGGGGCTACGTGGCCGCGTTCGCCGAAGCCGCGATGGTCGGCGCCATGGCCGACTGGTTCGCGGTGGTGGCCCTGTTCCGCCATCCGCTCGGCCTGCCGATTCCGCACACCGCCATCATCCCGAGCAACAAGGACCGCATCGGCGCCAAGCTGGCCGGCTTCATCTGCAACAACTTCCTGAGCACCGCACAGGTGCTTGCCAAGCTGCGCGAGTTCGACGCGGCCGGGCGCATCGCCGACTGGCTCGCGCGGCCCGCGAGCGGCCAGAAGCTCGGCGAATGGGGCGTGGCGGCCGCGCGCTACGGGCTCTCCGCGTTCGACGACGAGCGCGTGCGCGCCTTCATGGGCCGTGCCGCCGCGGCGGGCCTCGAGAAGGTCGACCTTTCGCGGCTGATGGGGCAGGCGCTGGATGCGCTCACGGCCGGCGGGCGCCACCAGGCGCTGCTCGACGACGTGCTGCAGCAGGTGGCCGGCCTGCTCGAAGGCGAGGAGGTGCAGGCGCACATCACGGAAGCCATTGCGCGCGAGATCAAGACGCTGCGCTACGTGGGCCTGGACCAGGTGGCGGCCAAGCTCGCCACGCGCAAGATCGTGGCGGCCGTGGCGCGCACCATCGCCGAACTCGCGGCCGAGCCGGAGCACCCGATGCGCCGGCGCTTCGACCATTTCGTCGACGACTTCGTGGTGCGGCTCAAGCTCGACCCGGAGTTCCAGCAGCGCGGCGAGCAGATCCGCGCCGAGCTGATGGCGCATCCCGCGCTCGGCGACTACCTGCACGGCATCTGGAGCGAACTGCTGGCCTGGCTGCATGACGATCTCGGCCGCGGCGACTCCACGATCGGCCAGCGCATCGCATCGATGGCCGGCGCGCTGGGCACGCGGCTGCAGGCCGACGAGGCGATCCGCCGCTGGATCAACGAGCAGGTCGAAGCGGCCGCGCCGCTGGCGATCGAGCGCTACCGCGAGGACATCCGCCGCTACATCGAAGAGCGCGTCGGGGAATGGAATGCCAGCGAAATGACCGACGAGCTGGAGCGCCACATCGGGCGCGACCTGCAATTCATACGGATCAACGGCACGCTGGTGGGCGGGCTGGTGGGGCTTTCGATCCACACGGCGACGCAGCTTCTGCGCGGGTGATCCGGCGCGGACAAAAGTCTGCCTGTCCCGGGAGAGACTGCCCCACGGCCCCTGCTTCCTTCTAGACTGCTCGCGCGCATCCACAAGAAGGAGAGAAGACATGTCCTGCCGCCCGTTCATTCGCGCCGCCGCACTCATCGCCACCGTCGCCCTGCTGGGCGCCTGCGGCAGCATCGCACCGCCGCCGCCACCGCCCACCCGCCCCGCCGCGTGGTCCGAGCCCGAAGCGCTGGTCGCGCCCTCTTCGTTCGCCGGCGTCCACGGCCTGGCCATCGACCAGAAGGGCCGCCTGCTCGCGGGCTCGGTGCTCGGCAACACGCTGTGGGAGGTCAACCGCAGCACCGGCGCGGCCAAGGTCCTGATCGACGCGCCCGAAGGCCAGGCCGACGACATCGCGGTCGGCCCCAAGGGCGAACTGGCCTGGACCAACTACCTGATGGGCATGCTGCGCTACCGCGAGAGCGACAGCGCGCCAATGCGCGTGCTCGCCAAGGACCTGCCCGGCCTCAACTCGCTCGACTTCGACCGCAGCAACGGCAAGCTCTACGCCTCGCAGGTGTTCCTGGGCGATGCGCTGTGGGAAATCGACCGCGCGGGCCAGAAGCCGCCGCGGCTCATCCGGAAGGACATGGGCGGCTTCAACGGCTTCGAGGTTGGCCCCGACGGCATGCTCTACGGGCCGCTGTGGTTCAAGGGCCAGGTGGTGAAGATCGATCCGGCGAACGGCCGCATCACCGTGATTGCCGACGGCTTCAAGGTTCCCGCGGCGGCCAACCTCGACGGCAAGGGCAACCTCTGGGTGGTCGATGCGCGCAGCGGCGAACTGGTGCGGGTGGACCTGGCCACCGGCCGCAAGACCGTCGCGAAGCAGCTGCGGCCGTCCATCGACAACCTCGCCATCGCATCCGACGGCACGGTCTACGTGTCGAACATGGCCAACAACGAAGTGCAGGCCTTCAACCCCGCCACCGGCGCGCTGCGCACGCTCACCAGCGGCAAGCTCGCAACGCCGGCGGGCCTCAAGATCGAAGGCCGCACGCTGTGGGTGGCCGATGTGTTCGGCTTCCGGCAGGTGGATGTGCGCACGGGCGAAGTGCGCGACGTGTTCCGCATGCAGCGCGATCCGGAGCTCGACTATCCGTTCGCGGTCGGCCTGTCGGGCACGCGCTTCGCGCTGACCTCGTGGTTCACGGGAACGGTGCAGCTGGTCGACCGCCAGACGCTGCGCACCATCGAAACCATCCACGGGCTGAAGGCGCCGTTCGATGCCATTCCCATGGCCGACGGCAGCGTGATCTATGCCGAGATCGCCACCGGCAGCATCACCCGCGCGAGCGGTCCGAAATTCGCAGAGAAGTCAGTGCTTGCCAGCGGGCTGGGCGGCCCGGTGCAGTTGATCATCGGCCAGGACGGCGCGCTCTACGTGACCGAAGCCGCCGGCAAGCTGACCCGCATTCCGCTCGACGCCAGCGCCCCGCTGCGCGCGATTGCCGAAGGCCTGGCGCTGCCCGAAGGCGTGGCGCAGACGCCCTGGGGCAGCTTCATCGTGGCCGAGAGCGCGGCACGCCGGCTGGTGGAGATCGACCCGCTCAACGGCTCGCGCCGCACCGTGGCGGAAAACCTGCCGATCGGGCTGGCCGCGGGGCCGGGAATGCCGCCGCCTTATGTGGTCACGGGGGTCGCGGTGGGCGGCGACGGAAGCATCTACATGTCGGCCGACCGGAACAACGCCATCTATCGAATCCGCCCGAAATATTGAGGCGGCGGCAAGGCATGAAGAAGTGATTTACTTTTAAAAACAAATATTACAAACTTCTGGCGGACGTCTCGTTACACCTCACGATCCGGTCTCGGCGGCGAGTCGTTCTTTTTTCAAGGAAAAGAAAAACATGAACTCTCTCGTCGCAGGCCAACTGCTGTCACCCGAGTATTCGCTGGGGCTGGTGGCGCTCTCGTTCCTCATTTCGTTCGCGGGCTCCCTGGTGGCGCTGATCTGCGCGGGGCGCATGGTCGGCGCCGACGGCAAACCCAACCTCGCTGTGGTGGCCTGCGCCGCCGTGGCGCTGGGCGGCATCGGCATCTGGTCGATGCATTTCATCGGCATGCTGGCCTACCGCTTGCCGGTGGGCATTTCGTACAACGTGCCGCTCACGGTCGTCTCGCTGGTGGCGGCCATCCTGATCTCGGGCATTGCGCTCTACATGGCGGGCGGCCGGCGCAAGTTCAGCCGGGCCGGCTGGCTGGCCGGAAGCCTGCTCGCGGGGCTGGGCGTGTGCGTGATGCACTACATGGGCATGTTCGCGATGAACATGCGCGCGTCGATGGAATTCGACCCCGCCACCGTGGCGCTGTCCGTGGCCATTGCCATCACCGCGGCCGGCGCGGCCCTGTGGCTGGCCTTCAACCTGCGCCGGCTGATGCACCAGGTCGCCGCGGCGGCCGTGATGGGCGTCGCCGTCTGCACCATGCACTACGTGGGCATGAGCGCCGCCACCATGATCTGCATCGCGGCCGCGCCCACCGACGCGCTGGCCATCGGCGACAACTACATGGGCCTTTCGGTGTTCGGCACGGCCGGCGCGGTGCTGATCTTCATCTACTGGGTGATCACGGGCAGCAGCCTGGACGCGCCCGCCGCGCCGCAGCAGCGCACCCGCACCAGCTAATTGGCACAAGCCGGGCGCGCGCCGGCGCCCTAGAGTCGGTGCAGAGCGAAAGCGATCTGCACTGACTCTCCCATGCCCGTCATCGAATCCCGGACGCCGCACACTGCGCCTTGCCAGTCTTTTTCGAAAGCCTGACGCATGAACGCCCCCGTCCGCTATCGCTCCGTGTTCTCGCCCGGCCTGTTCGCCGGGCAGGTCATTGTCGTCACGGGCGGCGGCTCGGGCATTGGCCGCTGCACGGCGCACGAACTCGCATCGCTGGGCGCGCAGGTGGTGCTGGCCGGCCGCAAGGCCGACAAGCTGCTGCAGGTACAGGCCGAGATCGCCGATGCGGGCGGCAAAGCCAGTATCCAGGCCTTCGACATCCGGCAGGAAGAAGCCGTGCGCACTGCAGTCGCCGGCATCGTTGCAGCGCACGGCCGCATCGACGGCCTCGTCAACAACGCGGGCGGCCAGTACATCACGCCGCTCGCGGCCATCTCGGCCAAGGGCTGGGAGGCGGTGATCCACACCAACCTCACGGGCGGCTTCCTGGTCGCGCGCGAATGCTTCGTGCAAAGCATGCAGGCCAGGGGCGGCGCCATCGTCAACATCGTGGCCGACATGTGGGGCTCGATGCCCCACATGGGCCACAGCGGTGCCGCGCGCGCCGGCATGGTGAGCTTCACCGAGACCGCCGCGCTCGAATGGGCCGCGTGCGGCGTGCGCGTGAACGCCGTGGCGCCGGGCTACATCGCCTCGAGCGGCATGGACCACTACCCGCCCGAGGCCTGCGACATGCTGCGCGCCATGCGCAACACCGTGCCGGCGGGCCGCTTCGGCAACGAGGCCGAGACCTCCGCGGCCATTGCCTTCCTGCTGAGCCCCGCGGCCAGCTTCATCAGCGGCAGCGTGCTGCGCGTGGACGGCGCGCGGCCGCAGGTGCGCATGGGCTGGCCGATGGAACTGCCCGATGCGCAGGTGCGGCAGCGCACGGCCGTGCGGCCTTTCGACGGCTTTCATCTGGCGCAGACGCCGCGCGTGTTCCAGGACGGCGGCGAGGCGAACGACTGATTGGAGACAACCGCATGCAGTACACCCACGAGCACCTCGAGATCCAGAAGACGCTGCGCCGCTTCATCGACGACGAAATCAATCCGCATGTGGACGAATGGGAAGAGGCCGAGATCTTTCCCGCGCACGAAGTCTTTAGGAAGCTCGGCCAGCTGGGAATGCTGGGCCTCGACAAGCCCGAAGCCTTCGGCGGCGCCGGGCTCGATTATTCGTATGCCATGGCCATGGCCGAGGCGCTGGGCCACATCAGCTGCGGCGGCGTGCCGATGGCCATCGGCGTGCAGACCGACATGTGCACGCCCGCGCTCGCGCGCTTCGGCAGCGACGAGCTGCGCCGCGAGTTCCTCGCGCCCGCCATCGCGGGCGAGACGGTCGGCTGCATCGGCGTGAGCGAGCCCGGCGCGGGCAGCGACGTGGCGGGCTTGAAGAGCCATGCGCGCAAGGACGGCGGCGACTACCTCATCAGCGGCCAGAAGATGTGGATCACCAACAGCCTGCAGGCCGACTGGATGTGCATGCTGGTCAACACCAGCGATGGACAGAGCGCAGCGGGCTACAGCCCTCACCGCAACAAGTCGCTCGTGATGGTGCCGATGAGCCTTCCGGGCATCGAGAAGGCCAGGAAGATCCGCAAGATCGGCATGCATTCGAGCGACACCGGCCTCATCCATTTCGACAACGTGCGCGTGCCGCAGCGCTATCGCATCGGCGAGGAAGGCCAGGGCTTCGTCTACCAGATGCAGCAGTTCCAGCAAGAGCGGCTGTGGGCCGCCGCGAGCTCGCTCGAACCGATGGAGGACTGCATCGCGCAGACCATCGAATGGGCGCAGCAGCGCCAGATGTTCGGCGCCACGCTGGCCGACCAGCAGTGGGTGCAGTTCAAGCTGGCCGAACTGAAGACCGAGGTGGAAGCGCTGCGCGCCCTCGCCTACCGCGCCTGCGAGCTGCATGTGCAGGGCCAGGACGTGCTCGAACTGGCTTCGATGGCCAAGCTCAAGACCGGCCGGCTCACGCGGCAGGTGGCCGACACCTGCCTGCAGTTCTGGGGCGGCATGGGCTTCACGCTCGAGAACCGCGTCTCGCGGCTGTACCGCGACGGCCGGCTGGGCTCCATCGGCGGCGGCGCGGACGAAGTGATGCTGGGCATCCTCGCCAAGACCATGGGCATTGCCAAGCGGCCGCCGCGCGGCTGAAGCACACATGGACGCCGAACGCCGAGCCGACCGCGCGGCGCTGGCCGACACGGCGCGGAACGCCCGCACGCGCCGAAGGTCCAACAATCCAGCGCTGTTGCTGAGTCGCGGGAGACCCCCATGTTCACTTTCGGCATCGGCACCATGCTGCTCGTCCTGCTGGTGGTGCTGCTTTTTTCCGCAATCTGGATCTTCCGCGAGTACGAGCGCGGCATCGTGTTCACGCTGGGCCGGTTTACGAAAGTCGCGGGGCCCGGGCTGGTGATCGTGGTTCCCGTCATCCAGCAGGTTGTGCGGGTCGATCTGCGCACCGTGGTGCTCGAGGTGCCGACCCAGGACGTGATCTCGCGCGACAACGTCTCGGTGAAGGTCAGCGCGGTCGTCTACTTCCGCATCGTCGATGCGGAGAAGGCCATCATCGAGGTCAAGGATTTCTTCAACGCGACCAGCCAGCTGGCGCAGACCACGCTGCGCTCGGTACTGGGCAAGCACCAGCTGGACGACATGCTGGCCGAGCGTGAAAAACTCAACCTGGATGTGCGGGAGTCGCTCGACGTGCAGACGGCCTCGTGGGGCATCAAGGTTTCCAACGTGGAGATCAAGCAGATCGACCTCACCGAATCGATGGTCCGCGCCATCGCGCGGCAGGCCGAGGCGGAGCGAGAGCGGCGTGCCAAGGTGATCCATGCCGAAGGCGAGCTGCAGGCCTCCGAGAAGCTGTACCAGGCCGCGCGCGTGCTGGCGCAGGAGCCGCAGGCGATCCAGCTGCGCTATCTGGAAACGCTGACGGTGATCGGCGCCGACAAGAACACCACCATCGTCTTTCCGCTGCCGGTGGACCTGCTGGCGACTTTCCTCTCGAAGCGCGCATAACGCACCGGGGCGCGGCGCGCCGCTCAGTCGTTTTTTTCGGGTCCGCCGTGCCGTGCGGCAGCGGGCGCGGCGGCCGCGCGCAGCTTGTCCTTCTTGCTCGGCCGCTTGCCCTTGATGCCGCCGGTGCCAGAGGCATCGGCCGTCGGCACGGGCGCCTCGGTCGGCTCGAAGCCTTCGATGCGCTCGCGCGGCAGGTGGAGGCCCTGGCGCTTCTCGATCAGGCGAAAGTGCGCCTCGGTGGCCGCGCTCACGAAGCTGATCGCCAGCCCGCTTTCGCCGGCGCGGCCGGTGCGGCCGATGCGGTGGATGTAGTCGGTGGGCGAGCGCGGCAGGTCATAGTTGATCACCACGGGCAGCTGCGCAATGTCGATGCCGCGCGCGGCCAGGTCGGTGGCAATCACCACGTCCCAACGGCTTTCCTTGAACTGCGCGAGGATGCCGGTGCGCGTGCCCTGCGCGATGTCGCCATGGAAGGGCACCGCGTAGATGCCGTTCTTGTAGAGCTTCTCGGCCACGGTCTGCGCCGCATGCTGCGTGGCGACGAAGACCAGCACGCGCTCCCACGCGTTCTCTTTCAGCAGATGCCGCAGCAGCTGCGTTCGGCGGTTCGCGTCGACCTCGATCACGCGCTGCACGATGGCGGGCTCGGTGCCGGGCTCGCCCTGCACGTCGATCAGCGCGGGGTCGCGCAGCGTGCCGTCGGCCAGCGCCTGGATGGCGGGCGGAAAGGTGGCGGAAAACAGCAGGTTCTGGCGCTGCGCCGGCAGCAGCGCGAGGATGCGGCCCAGTTCCTCGGCAAAGCCGAGGTCGAACAGGCGGTCAGCCTCGTCGAGCACGAGCATGGACACGGCACCGAGCTTCAGCGCGTTGTGGTCCACCAGGTCGAGCAGGCGGCCCGGCGTGGCCACCACGATGTCGGCGCCGCCGCGCAGGCTCATCATCTGCGGGTTGATCGACACGCCGCCGAAGGCAATCGCGATCTTGAGCCGCTCGGGCAGGTGCTGCGCCAGGCTGCGCAGGGTCTCGCCGACCTGGGCCGCGAGCTCGCGCGTGGGCACGAGCACCAGCGCGCGCACGCGCCGCGGCGACTGCACAGGTTCCGCGGCGAGCCGCTGCAGCAGCGGGAGGGAAAATGCGGCGGTCTTGCCGGAACCGGTCTGCGCCGAGCCCCGCACATCGCGGCCTTGCAGAATGGCGGGAATGGCCGCAGCCTGGATGGCGGTGGGCGCGGCGTAGCCGCTTTCGGCGGCGGCCTGCACGAGCGCGGGGGCCAGGCCCAGTGAGTCGAATGGCATGTGAGCAGACAGAGGGATGAACCGGAGACAGTGAAAGAAGTGAAGATGGGATCGATCGAATGGCAACGATGAAAAGCAGCCAGGCCAGCGCCCTGGTGTACTCCACCGAGGCGGGCGGCCGCATGTGCCCCGATTGCGGCGCGCCCATGGCGCAGTGCCGCTGCAAGCAAACCAGCGCGCGCATTCCAGCCACCGACGGCATTGTGCGTGTATCGCACGAGACCGAGGGCCGCAAAGGCAAGGGCGTGACCGTGGTCAAGGGCCTGCCGCTCGATGCGGCCGCGCTCGCGGCCTTGGGCAAGCAGCTCAAGACGGCCTGCGGCTCGGGCGGCACGGTGAAGGACGGCCTCATCGAGATCCAGGGCGACCACCGCGAACTGGTGGTCGCCGCACTCTCGAAGCAGGGCCACACCGTCAAGCGGGCAGGAGGCTGAACTTCCATGAAACCCGAAGACCTGCAGCGCCTCGTCACGCTCGAAATGCCCTTTGGCAAGCACAAGGGCACGCTGATTGCCGATTTGCCGGGGAATTATCTGAATTGGTTCGCGCGCGAGGGTTTTCCCGCAGGCGAAATTGGCCGGCTGCTCCATTTGATGCATGAAATAGACCACAATGGGCTCTCCGGCCTGCTGCAACCGTTGCGAAACCGCCCGTCAGGGCGTGATGTTTCGTAATAAGCGCGGATTTCGCCCCGCTTTTTCCGGATAGGCCTGATAATTCAGCCTACGTGTCTGTGAGCTTGCTCCCGTGCACGTAATTCGGTGATCGGTCAGTTTCGCGCCACAGCGCATTTGTTTGTTGTGATTCTGGGACTCCATCGCTTTGTCTTGTTGGTTTGAATTAGGAGTCCCTCAATGGGCAAGAAACTCTACGTAGGCAACCTCGCCTACTCCGTGCGTGATAACGACCTGGAACAGGCTTTCGGCGAGTTCGGCTCGATCGTCAGCGCCAAGGTCATGATGGAACGCGACACCGGTCGCTCCAAGGGCTTCGGTTTCGTGGAAATGGGCACCGACGCTGAAGCGCTGGCAGCCGTTGAAGCCATGAACGGCCATTCGCTCCAGGGCCGCGCCCTGACCGTGAACGAAGCACGTCCGATGGAAGCTCGTCCCCCCCGTACCGGTGGTGGCGGCGGCTACGGCGGCGGCGCTGGCGGTGGTGGCGGCGGCTACGGCGGTGGTGGTGGCGGCGGCGGCTACGGTGGTGGCGGCAGCGGCGGCGGCGGTGGCCGCAGCGGTGGTGGCGGTGGCTACGGCGGCGGCGGCGGTGGTCGCGGCGGCTACTAAGCCCTCTCCCACTTACGCACTCAAGAGGGCTTCGGCCCTCTGAACAAAAAAGCTCCTTCGGGAGCTTTTTTCATTTCTGTCTGCCCTTCGCGCGACCCCTGGGAGAACCCGGTACGCATTTGTCCTTACCGTGCCGGTCAGCCAACGGTCAGCCGCAGGCGACGACCCTCACCCCTCCAATCAAGAGGGTCGAGACAATGCGTATCAAGAGTCAGGCTGACTTCTTTTCAGGAGTCATGTTCACAGCCGTGGGCGGCGCTTTCGCCATAGGCGCCACCACCTACAACATCGGCGACGGCGCCCGCATGGGCCCCGGTTATTTCCCGCTCATGCTGGGCATCCTGCTGGCCTTCCTGGGGGCATTCATCATGTTCCAGGCGCTGGTGGTCGAAACCGCCGGCGGCGACCCGATCGGCAAATGGGCCTGGAAGCCGCTGGCCTTCGTGCTCGGCGCCAACGTGGCGTTCGGCGTGCTGCTGGGCGGCCTGCCGAGCATCGGCCTGCCCGCCATGGGAATGATCGTCGCGATCTACGCGCTCACCATCATCTCGAGCATGGCCGGCTCGCATTTCAAGCTGCGCGACGTGCTGGTGCTCTCCACCATCCTGGCGGCCGGCAGCTACGTGGCCTTCATCTGGGCGCTCAAGCTCCAGATCCAGGTCTGGCCTACTTTCATTTCGGGTTGAGGAGCAAGCACCATGGACCTGATCCACAACCTTTCCATCGGTTTCGGCGTTGCCTTCACCTTCACCAACCTGCTGTATTGCCTGCTGGGCTGCATCCTGGGCACGCTGATCGGCGTGCTGCCGGGCATCGGCCCGGTCGCGACCATCGCGATGCTGCTGCCCGCCACGTATGCGCTGCCGCCCGTGTCGGCGCTGATCATGCTGGCCGGCATCTACTACGGCGCGCAGTACGGCGGCTCGACCACCGCCATCCTGGTGAACCTGCCGGGCGAATCTTCCTCGGTGGTCACCTGCATCGACGGCTACCAGATGGCAAGGCAGGGCCGCGCAGGCCCGGCGCTGGCTGCGGCGGGCCTGGGCTCGTTCTTTGCCGGCTGTGTCGGCACGCTGATCCTCGCGGCCTTCGCGCCGCCGCTCACGGAACTGGCCTTCAAGTTCGGCCCGGCCGAGTATTTCTCGCTGATGACGCTGGGCCTGATCGGCGCGGTGGTGCTGGCCTCGGGCTCGCTGCTCAAGGCGGTGGCGATGATCGTGCTGGGCCTCTTGCTCGGCATCGTGGGCACCGACGTCAATTCGGGCGTCGCGCGCTTCAGCTTCGACATTCCGGAACTGACCGACGGCATCGGCTTCGTGGTGATTGCCATGGGCGTGTTCGGCTACGGCGAAATCATCGGCAACCTCTCGCAGCCCGACGACGAGCGCGAGGTGTTCACGCACAAGGTCAAGGGCCTGTGGCCCACCAAGGATGACTTCAAGCGCATGACGCCGGCGGTGCTGCGCGGCACGGCGCTGGGCTCGGCGCTCGGCATCCTGCCCGGCGGCGGCGCGCTGCTGGCGGCCTTCGCGGCCTATGCGCTCGAGAAGAAGATCAAGATGCGTCCCGGCGAAGTGCCGTTCGGCAAGGGCAACATCCGCGGCGTGGCATCGCCCGAGTCGGCCAACAACGCCGGTGCGCAGACCTCCTTCATTCCGCTCCTGACGCTGGGCATTCCGCCCAACGCGGTGATGGCGCTGATGGTGGGCGCGATGACCATCCACAACATCCAGCCCGGCCCGCAGGTCATGACCAGCAACCCCGAGCTGTTCTGGGGCCTGATCGCCTCGATGTGGATCGGCAACGCAATGTTGATCGTGCTGAACCTGCCGCTGATCGGCATGTGGATCAAGCTCTTGACGGTGCCCTACAAGTTCCTGTTCCCGGCCATCGTGCTGTTCTGCGCCATTGGCGTGTACTCGACCAACAACAACACCTTCGACGTGTGGATGGTGGCGATCTTCGGCTTCATCGGCTATCTGTTCCTGAAGCTGCGCACCGAGCCGGCTCCGCTGCTGCTGGGCTTCATCCTCGGGCCGATGATGGAAGAGAACCTGCGGCGCGCGCTGCTGCTGTCGCGTGGCGCCTGGAGCGTGTTCATTACGCGGCCGCTGTCGGCCGGCCTGCTGGTGGCCGCGGCGCTGCTGCTGGGCATCGTGCTGCTGCCGTCGATCAAGGCAAAACGCGAAGAAGCCTTCGTTGAGGAATAACCCGGAACCTGAGACGGGACATTCCAGGAACACCGAGGAACCGGCTTTGCCGGGCCTCCGGTGTTGCCCCCGGTAGGGGGTTGGCGTAGCGACACGAAGTGCGTGAAGACTGGGGGCGAGCCAAGTGCCACCGAGGAACCGGCTTTGCCGGGCCTCCGGTGTTGCCCCCGGTAGGGGGTTGGCGTAGCGACACGAAGTGCGCGAAGACTGGGGGCGAGCCTAATGCAGTAGCTGCCAGGCCATGCCGGTGAGCGCGGAGGCGAGCACCACGGGGATCACGCCGGCCTTGAAGCGGAAGAGCGCAATGGCCGCGAGGACGCCGATGAGGGCGGAGGGGATCTCGAAGGGGCCGGACAGGCCTGCGGGCCAGAGCACGTGGTAGGCGAAGAAGACCGCGAGGTTGACGATCACGCCGACCACGGCCGCGGTGATGGCGGTGAGCGGCGCGGTGAACTTCAGGTTGCCGTGGGTCGACTCGATGAAGGGGCCGCCCAGCAGGATGAACAGGAACGACGGCAGGAAGGTGAAGAAGGTCACCACCGTTGCCGCCGCGGCGCCCGCCGCGAACAGCGCCTGCGGGCCGAACAGCGCCTGGCCCCAGCCGCCGACGAAGCCCACGAACGACACCACCATGATCAGCGGACCCGGCGTGGTTTCCCCGAGCGCCAGCCCGTCGATCATCTGCGTGGCGCTGAGCCAGTGGTAGTGGTCGACCGCGCCCTGGAACACATAGGGCAGCACCGCGTAGGCGCCGCCGAAGGTCAGCAGCGCCGCCTTGGTGAAGAACCAGGCCATCTGCGTGAGTGCGCCGTTCCAGCCGTACAGCGCTGTGAGCGCGCCGAGGGCGCCGAGCCACAGCAGGAAAAAAACCGCCAGCACGCGCGCGAAACGGCCCCAGCCGAAAAGCGCGTGCTGCGGCGTCGGCGTGTGGTCGTCGATCAGCGCCGGCCCGGCCGAAGCCGCGGCGCTGCCGTGCCCGCCACCCGCTGCGAAGTACGCCGGCGCGAACCGGCTGCCGAAGTAGCCGATGGCCCCGGCGGCCAGCACGATCAGCGGAAACGGCAGGCGCAGCGCGAAGATCGCCACGAAGGCCGCCACGGCAATCGCCCAGAGCCATGCGTTCTTGAGCACCCGCGAGCCGATGCGCCAGGCGGCGAACAGCACGATGGCCGTCACCGCGGGCTTCACGCCGTAGAGCAGGCCCGCCACGGCCGGCACGTGGCCGTAGGCCATGTAGGCCCACGACAGCGCAATCAGAATGAAGAGCGACGGCAGCACGAAGAGCACACCCGCCGCAATGCCGCCCCAGGTGCGGTGCATGAGCCAGCCGATGTAGGTGGCCAGCTGCTGGGCTTCCGGGCCCGGCAGCAGCATGCAGTAGTTGAGCGCATGCAGGAAGCGCTTCTCCGAGATCCAGCGCCGACGCTCGACCAGTTCCTGGTGCATCAGCGCGATCTGTCCGGCCGGCCCGCCGAAGCTGATGAAGCCGAGCTTGAGCCAGTAGCCGAAGGCCTGCCAGAAGCTGACGGGGGCGGGAGGTTCGAGAGGCTCTGGTGGCGGCATGCAGGAGGACTTTCGGGTTTTTTTGCTATTTCAGGAATGCGTCATGGGCAGTCTTCAGGATCAGCGCGCTCACCACGACGATGAACACCACCCGCACGAAACCAGCCCCGTGTTTCAGCGCAACACGCGTGCCCAGCAGGCTGCCGGCCACGTTGGCCACCGCCATCACCAGACCATAGTGCCACCAGACGTGCCCCTTGAGCGCGAGCAGCAGCAGGGCCGCGGCATTGGTGAGCGTGTTGATGATCTTGGCCGAGGCCGAGGCGTTCAGGAAGTCATAGCCCATCCAGCGCACGAACAGGAAGACCAGGAAGCTGCCCGCGCCGGGGCCGAAGAAGCCGTCGTAGAACCCGACCGAGAGCCCGATGGCGCAGGCCGCCAGCGTTTCGGCCCGGCCGCCGAAGCGCGGTACGTGATGGCGCCCCAGGTCCTTGCGCGCGATCGTGTAGAGCAGCACGCCCAGCAGCACGACGGGCAGCGCGCGGCGCAGGAAGTCGCCCGGGAACACGGTCACGCCCCAGGCGCCCAGCATCGAGCCCATGAAGCCGAGCAGCGCGGCCGGCCACAGGGCGCCCCAGCGCATCCGGACGCGCTGGCTGAACTGGGCCGCCGCCGCGGCCGTGCCCCAAATGGACGCGCTCTTGTGGTGCCCAGCAAGGTGGCCGGCGGCGCGCCCGGAAAGACGGCAAAGAGCGCCGGCACGAGGATCAGCCCTCCGCCGCCCACGATCGAATCGACAAAGCCCGCGAGCAGCGAGGCGCCCGTGACCACCAGCATTTCCATAGCGGGATTGTCGCACCCGGATTGCTATCAAAAAAGGAGCTGCAACCAGAGATGAGACGGGTGCGAGAGTCCTCTTTAGCCAGAAGAAAATGGCTCGCTGGGCGCGCTGCGGCGGACAAAAAAAAGCGCCGACCAGCGACGCCTTTTGAAGTTCAGCACGGCTTCTCGATCGGAAGCCTTGAAGAATTTTTGTTGTTGACCGAATTTGTCTCCTCGGACCCTCGGCAGTACGAGCTGGGCCCGTTCGCGAGTGGGCAGACTTTAGGCGGTGCACCTCCCGAGTGCATTGGGAATAACCCGCTTTGCCTTGGCTCCGGGGGCCTGTTCGCAAACCAAAGTGTTTCGGACCGTTAACGGCATGGCATGACTTGTGCACGCAGGTGCTTGATCCATCCATGGAGACCGTCATGTCCATGTCCGAAAGCGAACGCATTGCGCTTGCCGCGCGCCTTCACGTGGCGCTGCGGAGAAAGCACGGGCGCGTGACCGACACCGAATGGATGGCCACCAATGCGGAGTACGCCGCGGAGATCGTGCGCATGACGCGCGCGCACGCCGTCGAAACCAAGGATGAGGATCTGTACCTGCTCGCCACCCGCCTTGAGCAGGCCATGGAGCCGCTGGCGCGCGCCGCGCGGCTCAAGGCCGCGGGCCGCTCCGATGGCAGCGCGCGCACCTCGCCGCCCAAATACGCGCCCGGGTTGCCCTGAGCCCCGCCGCTAGCTGGCCGCCAGTGCCGCCTTGCGGATGCTCTGCAGCGTGCTCGCGGGCGTGATGGCTTCCGGATCGAGCAGGCAATGCAGGATCGCGGGCTTGCCGCTCGCGCGGGCGCGCGCCAGCGCGGGGCCGAACTCCTCGGTGCTGGCCACGCGCTCGCCATGGCCGCCGAACACCTCGGCATAGCCGCGGAAGTCGGGGTTCTTCAGCTGCGTGGCGCTGACGCGGCCCGGGTAGTGCTTTTCCTGGTGCATGCGGATGGTGCCGTACATCGCGTTGTCCAGCAGCACCACGATGATCGGCAGCCCGTACTGCACGGCGGTGGCGAACTCCTGACCGTGCATCATGAAGTCGCCGTCGCCCGCGAACACCACCACCTCGCGCTGCGGCCAGAGGCGCTTGGCGCCTACGCCGGCCGGCAGGCCGTAGCCCATCGATCCGCTGGTGGGCGCAAGCTGGCTCGCGAACGCGCGGAATGGCCAGAACCGGTGCACCCAGGTCGCGAAGTTGCCCGCGCCGTTGCAGAAGATGGTGTCGGCCGGCAGCACGTCGCGCAGATGCTGCATGACCTCGCCCATCTGCAGCGGGCCGGGAATGCGGATCGGGGCCGGATCGCTCCAGCGGAGGAACTCTTCGCGCGCGGTTTTTGTCTCGGCCTGCCAGGCGGGTGGCGACTCCGGGCGCAGCGCGGACACGGCTTCGGCGAAAGCCTGCGGCGTGGCGTGGATGCCTTGCGACGGGCGATAGAGCTTGCCAAGCTCGTCGGCATCGGCATGCACATGCACCAGCGCCTGCCTCGGCTGCGGGATGGCGAGCAACTCATAGCCCTGCGACGGCACTTCCGACAGGCGGCCGCCCACCAGCAGCACGAGGTCGGCGTTGCGGATGCGCTCGAGCATGCGCGGATTCGCGCCCAGGCCCAGGTCGCCCGCGTAGCAGGGATGCTCGGCCGACAGCAGCATCTGGCGGCGGAACGAGCAGTACACCGGCAGCGAGAACGCCTCGGCGAAAGCCGCGAACTGCTGCGTGGCCGCCTCGGACCAGCGGCTGCCGCCCAGGATGACGACAGGCCGCTGGGCCTGCGACAGGCGCTGCTGCAACTCGGCGATCTGCGCCGCGCCCGGGTGGGTTTCGACCACCGCATAGGACTGCGCATCGGCCACCGTTGCGGCTTCGGTCAGCATGTCTTCGGGCAGCGCGATCACCACCGGACCGGGCCGGCCCGAGGTGGCGACGTGGAAGGCGCGCGAGACCAGCTCGGGCACGCGCGCCGGATCGTCGATCTGCACCACCCACTTGGCCATGGTGCCGAACACCGCGCCGTAGTCCAGTTCCTGGAAGGCCTCGCGGCCCAGCGCCTCGCGCGCGACCTGGCCCACGAACAGCAAGAGCGGCGTCGAATCCTGGTGCGCGATGTGCACGCCGGCCGCCGCGTTGGTGGCGCCCGGCCCGCGCGTGACGAAGCAGACGCCGGGCCGGCCCGTGAGCTTGCCCTGCGCCTCGGCCATCATCGTGGCGCCGCCTTCCTGGCGGCACACGGTCACCTCGATGGATGCATCGTGCAGCGCATCGAGCACGGCCAGAAAGCTTTCGCCGGGCACGCAGAAGAGCTGCTTGACGCCGTGGGTGATGAGCTGGTCGACCAGGATCTGGCCGCCGGTGCGGGGAGAGGTCATGCTGAATCCAATGCAATGAAGGTGTTGGTATTTGCTCCTTCCCCTTCCGGGGGAAGGCGGGGATGGGGGCAAGCGGCGCTGGAAAGGCCGACGGCAATTGAGATGCCGCTTGCCCCCACCCCTGCCCTCCCCCGGAAGGGGAGGGAGAAATGCGAGGTCATTCGAGAGCTTCGCATGCCGCGGCAATGCGCGCACACGCCTCCTCGAGCTGCGCCATCGACGTGGCATACGAAATGCGGAAATACGGCGCCAGCCCGAACACGCTGCCCGGCACCACCGCCACTTCGTAGTCCTGCAGCAGGTAGCTGCAGAAATCGCTGTCGGTCCGCAGCAGCGCACCGCCGCGGGTGCGCCGCCCGAGCACGCCCGCGCAACTCGCAAAAGTATAGAAAGCGCCTTCGGGCACGCGGCAATGCAGGCCCGGCGCGCGGTTCAGTGCGGCCACCACGAAATCACGGCGTTGCTGGAAGGAAGCGCGCCGCTCGGCCACGATGTCTTGCGGCCCCGTGAGCGCCTCGATCGCGGCGGCCTGGCTCACCGACGACGGGCATGAGGTCGACTGGCTCTGCACCACTGCCATGGCCGCGATCAGCGCGCGCGGCCCGGCCCCGTAGCCCACGCGCCAGCCGGTCATCGCATAGGCCTTGGACACGCCGTTCACGGTGAGCGTGCGTTCGCGCAGCCGCGGCTCCACGGCCGCCGGCGTGGCGAAGGCGAGGCCGTCGTAGAGGATGTGTTCGTAGATGTCGTCGGCCAGCACCCACACCGCGGGATGGCGCAGCAGCACCTCGCACAGCGGCGCGAGCTGTACCGCACTGTAGGCCGCGCCGCTCGGGTTGGAAGGCGAATTCAGGAACAGCCAGCGCGTGCGCGACGTGACGGCTGCCTCCAGCTGCGCGGCATCCAGCCGAAAGCCCTGCGCCTCGCTGCAGGGCACGCTCACCGGCACGCCGCCGCAGATCTGCACGATGTCGGCGTAGGAGGTCCAGTACGGCGCAGGCAGGATCACCTCGTCCCCCGGGTTCAGGCTGGCCATCAGCGCGTTGAAGATCACCTGCTTGGCGCCCGCGCCCACGCTGATCTCGCCCGGTGCAAAGTCGAGTGCGTTGTCGCGCCTGAACTTGAACTGCACCGCGGCCTTCATGGCCGGGCTGCCGTCGAGCACGGTGTAGCGCGTGTCGCCGCGCTCCATCGCGCGGGCCGCGGCGGCGCGGATGTGCTCGGGCGTGTCGAAGTCCGGCTCGCCCGCGCCCAGCACGATCACCGGCCGGCCGGCGCGCTTGAGCGCGTTGGCATGGTCGGTGATGCGCAGGATTTCCGACACGCCGATGGCGCGCACGCGCTGCGCGGGCTCGAACGCGGAGGTCGAAGGCGTGGGATCGAGAACGGCGGATGTCACTTCGCGTAGGCCTCCAGCGGCTTGTCGTTGGGTTCGGCGATGAGCTGCTTCAGCGCCGCGCTCATCGGCAGGTTCAGGCTGGTGTTCTTCGGCGGAATCGGCGCGACGAACCATTTGGCGTAGATCTTCTCGAGCTCGCCGCTCTTCATGAGGCGGCGCAGCGCGTCGTCCACCGCGGTCTTGAAGGCCGCGTCGTCCTTGCGGAACAGCAGCGCAATGGGTTCGGAGCCCAGCGCATCGCCGACGATGCGGTAGGCCGACGGGTTCTTCGCGTTCGCGATGATTCCCGCGAGCAGGTTGTCGTCGAGCACGAAGGCATCGGCGCGGCCCGACTCCATCAGCAGGAAGCTCTCGAGGTGGTCCTTGCCGAGCATCGTGGTGATGGTGGTGTTCTGCGCGCGCTCGCGCTTGCGCAGCAGCTGCACGGCGGTGGTGCCGGTGGAAGCCGACACGATGCGGCCCGCCAGCTGGTCGAGCGAGCTGATGCCCGAATCGACACGCGTCGCCATGCGCACCTCGCTCACATAGGTGGTGAGCGCGAACGCCACCTGCTGCTGGCGCGCGGTGTTGTTGGTGGTGGGGCCGCAGCCGATGTCGAGCGTGCCGTTCTGCACCAGCGCAATGGTGTTCTGCGCGGTCACGGCCATGTATTCGAGCTTGGCCGAGGGCGCGATGTCCTTCAGCACGCGCTCGCACAGCTCGACGTGGTAGCCCACGTATTTCTCGTTCGCGCCCAGCATGTAGGCCATGGGCGGCGAGGCTTCGCGCACGCCGAGCACCGCCTTGCCGCTGCTCCTGATCTTGTCGAGCGTGCCGCCGGCCGGGGCCTGCTGCGCGGCGGCGCCGAAAGCGAGCGCGAGCAGCGCTGCGGCGGCGAGGGTCTTCAGTTGCATCTTCATGTTCGCTGTCTCCTGGTTGTTTTTCTTGGGGACGCACGGCCGCCGCCCTGCCCGCTGCAGCGAAATGCCGCGCGGCAAGAACACAAGGCCGGAGCCGATCAGTCGTTGATCTCGAAGGTCACGCCCTGGGCGAGCGGCAGCGCGGTCGAGTAGTTGATGGTGTTGGTCGCGCGCCGCATGTACGCCTTCCAGCTGTCGGAGCCGGCTTCGCGGCCGCCGCCGGTTTCCTTCTCGCCGCCGAAGGCGCCGCCGATTTCGGCGCCGCTCGGGCCGATGTTGACGTTGGCAATGCCGCAGTCCGAACCGGCGCTCGACAGGAAGCGCTCGGCCTCGCGCACGTTGAGCGTGAAGATCGACGACGACAGGCCCGCGCCCACGGCGTTGTGCCATTCGATGGCATCGTCGAGCGAGGTGTAGCGCACCACATAGAGAATGGGCGCGAAGGTCTCGCGCAACACCGGGCCGTCGTGCGACTTCAGCTCGACCAATGCGGGGCGCACGTAGAAGGCGTCTTGGGTACCGATGCCCTCCACGCGCTGGCCGCCATGTACCGTGGCGCCGATCTCGCGGCTTTCGCCCAAGGCCTTCTGCATGCCGTCGAACGCGGCGCGGTCGATCAGCGGACCGACCAGCGTGCCGGCCTCGCGCGGATCGCCGACCTGCACGTTGGCATACACCTTGGCGAGCTTGGGCACCAGCGCGTCATACACGCTGTCGTGCACGAACAGCCGGCGCAGCGTGGTGCAGCGCTGGCCGGCCGTGCCCATGGCCGAGAACGCGATGGCGCGCAGCGTGAGGTCGAGGTCGGCCGAAGGCGTGACGATGGCCGCGTTGTTGCCGCCGAGCTCGAGAATGGCGCGTGCGAAGCGCGCGGCCAGCTTCGGCCCCACCTGCCGGCCCATCGCGGTCGAGCCGGTGGCCGAGAGAATCGGCACCCGGTGGTCGTCGACCAGCACCTCGCCGATGTCGCGCTGGCCCAGCAGCAGGCCGAGCAGGCCTTCGGGCGCATCGCCGAAACGCGCGATGGCGCGCTGCGCAATGGCATGCACGGCCAGCGCGGTGAGCGGTGTTTTTTCGGACGGCTTCCACACCACCGAATCGCCGCACACCAGCGCCAGCGCCGCATTCCACGACCACACGGCCACCGGAAAGTTAAAGGCCGAGATCACGCCGCACACGCCCAGCGGATGCCAGGTTTCCATCATGCGGTGCTCGGCGCGCTCGGTGGCGAGCGTGAGGCCGTAGAGCTGGCGCGAGAGGCCGACCGCGAAGTCGCAGATGTCGATCATTTCCTGCACTTCGCCCGCGCCTTCCGACGGAATCTTGCCGGCCTCGAGCGTGACGAGGCGGCCCAGGTCGGCCTTGGCCGCGCGCAGCTCTTCGCCCAGCAGGCGCACCAGTTCGCCGCGGCGCGGCGCGGGCACGCTGCGCCAGGCCTTGAAGGCCTCGTGCGCGTGGCCGATGGCGGCGGCCGCTTCGGCGGCGGTGGTCTGCGGCACCTGCGCGATCACCTCGCCGGTGACCGGCGAGCGCACCGTCAGTTCGCCGCCGGTGCTGGCGGAATTCGGAACGCCGAGGCGCTGCAGCAGCTGCGCGACTTCGGCGGCGACGGGAAGGGGGGCTTGGGCTTCTGGCATGGAGGCTCCGGCGTGGAGAAAGGAGAACAAGAAGAAGGGCAGCGGGGACGCGGCAACGGCTCAATATCTGCGAATAGTGCCTGCTTGCATAGCGAAAAAACCGAAGGACTTGGTGCGTTTCAGGAATGAACTCCTTCGCCCTTCATTCGCACAGCGCACGAACACTGCCTCAGTTCGAGGGCCCCGGCGCCTCGGACAGGCTGATGCGCTGCCCTGCGGGCGAACCCGCCAGGCTCTGCGCCGGCCGCCTCAGCGTTGCGTCGAAGGGGTTGATCCTCGGCCCGATGGCCGCCGCCTCGCGCTTGAGCAGTTCCACCACCGTGGGCATGCGGTCGGCATTGAGCCGGTCGGCGATGGTGCCCACGCTCAGCGCGGCCACCGCGCGGCCCTCGCGGTCGAGGATGGGCACGGCCACGCCGGCCATGCCTTCGAGCAGGCCGGTGTTGCGCCCGGCATAGCCGGCCTGGCGCACGCGCTCGATCTCGGTGCGCAGGTACACCTCGTCGTACACGCCGTACTCGCGCACGCGCGAGAGGTTGAAGCGGATCACTTCCTCGCGCTCCGCCTCGGGCAGGAAGGCCAGGATCGCGAGCGCGCCCTGCCCCACGCCCAGCGCGATGCGCCCGCCGATGTCGCCGGTGAACGAGCGGATCGGAAACGGCCCTTCGCTGCGATCGAGGCAGATCGCGTCGAAGCCGCTGCGCGCCAGCAGAAAGATGCTGTCGCCCAGGCTCGCGCACAGGCGCAGCAGCACCGGGCGGCAAATGGAGCGCAGGTCGCCGGGGTTGCCGGCGCTGGCCGCGAGCGCGAAGAAATCGATGCCGAGGCGGTACAGCTTGCTGCGCTCGTCCTGTTCGACCATGCCCTCGGCCATGAGCGACTGCAGCAGCCGGTGCGTGGTCGCCTGCGTGAGGCCCACGGAACGTGCGATCTGCGTCACGCGGCCGCCCTCGGCCTGCACCGCGCCGAGCGCGCGGATCACCGAAAAGACACGCGGCACGCCGCCGCTGGCCGCCGAGGGAGTTTCCATACCTTGCTCCTGTGGAATTCCTGGGATCGATTTTCTCGATGATATTCCATTGAATGGAATAAATTTGAAAAAGATTCTGATTAATGGAATACCCGAGGCGATCTGGCGTGATCGTTGCAATAGAGTGAATTGAAAGTTCTCTCTTTGTCCACGGCATGCACCAAGGTGCTGCACCCCATCTTCCAATCCCGCAGAAAGGCCCTTCCATGTCGTTCCTGAGGCTCACCGACCTGACCAAGTTCTATGGCGCCACGCGCGCCGTGTCGGCCATGAACCTCACGGTGGAGAAGGGCGAGTTCGTCTCGCTGCTCGGCCCCTCGGGCTGCGGCAAGACCACGACGCTGCAGATGATTGCGGGCTTCGAGGCGGTGTCGAGCGGGCGCATCGAACTCGCGGGCAAGGACATCACGCATGCCAAGGCCAACACGCGCGGGCTGGGCATCGTGTTCCAGACCTACGCGCTGTTTCCGCACATGACGGTGGCCGACAACGTGAGCTTCGGCCTCGAGATGCGCAAGATGCCGAAGTCCGAACGCGCCGGGCGCGTCAAGCAGGCGCTGGCGCTGGTGCATCTGGAAGCGCACGCTACGCGCTACCCGCGCGAACTCTCCGGCGGCCAGCGCCAGCGCGTGGCGCTGGCCCGCGCACTCGTGATCGAGCCGCCGGTGCTGCTGCTGGACGAACCGCTCTCCAACCTCGACGCCAAGCTGCGCGAGGAAATGCAGTTCGAGCTGCGCCAGATCCAGCGCAAGGTCGGCACCACCACGGTGATGGTCACGCACGACCAGAGCGAGGCCATGTCGATCAGCGACCGCGTGGTGGTGATGGAAGGCGGCTGCGCCACGCAGATCGACCATCCGCACCGCGTGTACGAGCATCCGAGCACGCGCTTCATTTCCACCTTCGTGGGCAAGGCCAACCTGCTGAATGGCCGCGTCACGGCCAGCGGCGCGCGCAGCTGCCATGTGGCGGTGGGCGCGCTCGCGGTCGAGGTGGACGACACCGGCTACAAGTCGGGCGACCCGGTGCTGATGAGCGTGCGCCCCGAAAAGCTGCAGCTGGTGGAGGCCGGCCGCGGCCGCCTCGACGGCCAGGTGCTGGAGCGCTTCTTCCTGGGCAGCCAATGGCTCTATCGCCTGGGCACGCCCGCCGGCGACCTGATGGTGCTGAGCCCCAACGACGGCCGCGACGCGCTCGACGAAGGCCACGCGGCCGGCATCGACTGGCCCGCGCATTGCACGCGGCTGCTGCCGGCCGACGCGGCGGTGGCGGCATGAGCGGAATGAGGAACAAGGCCACGCCGTGGTGGCTGTCGGGGCCCGCGCTGCTGCTGTTCGCGGCCCTGCTGGTGGTGCCGCTCGCGCTCACCGCGGTGCTGTCGTTCAACGTGTACGACCCAGCCACCGGACCGAAGGCCGGCGAGTTCACGCTCGCGCACTACGCGCAGGTGTTCAGCGACTCCTACTACCACGGCATCTTCTGGCGCACCTTCTGGATCTCGGGCCTCGTCACGCTGATCTGCGTGCTGGTCGGCGCGCCCGAGGCCTATGTGCTGAGCCGCATGCGCAACCCGTGGCGCTCGGTGCTGCTCCTGGTGGTGCTGGCGCCGCTGCTCGTGTCGGTGGTGGTGCGCGCCTTCGGCTGGAGCATGCTGCTCGGGCCCGAGGGCGCGGTGAACGGACTGCTGCGGCTGGCGGGCATCGGGCCGGTGAAGATGCTCTACACCGAGACCGCGGTGATCGTCGCACTGGTCCATGTGATGCTGCCCTTCATGGTGATTCCGGTCTGGACCTCGCTGCAGAAGCTCGATGCGGGCGTGGAGAACGCGGCACTCTCGCTCAGGGCCTCGCACTTCACCACGCTGCGCCGCATCGTGCTGCCGCAGGTGATGCCGGGCATTCTCTCGGGCAGCCTGATCGTGTTCGGCCTGGCTGCGAGCTCGTTCGCGATTCCGGGATTGCTGGGCGGGCGTCGATTGAAGATGGTCGCGACGGTCGTGTATGACGAGTACCTGCACGAACTCAACTGGCCGCTCGGCGCAGCCGTTGCGTTGGTTCTGCTGGCGGCCAATCTCATCGTGATGCTGAGCTACAACCGCCTGGTCGAAGGCCGCTACAAAAAGGCATTGGGGTGAAGCCATGACCAAGAACGGCCCCCTCGCTCTCGCGTTCAACGCGCTCGTCATCACCTTCATGCTGGCGCCGCTCGTGGTGGTGTGCATCGTCGCGTTCACGCCCGAGAACACGCTCACGATTCCCACCACGCACTTCTCGCTGCGCTGGTTCAGGGCGGTGTTCGCGCATCCAGACTTCATGCAGTCTTTCTGGAACAGCCTGTGGCTCGCGCTGGCCTCGGCCACCATCGCCACGCTGCTCGCGGTGCCGGCGGGCATGGCGATCACGCGCTACGCGTTTCCGGGGCGCGATTTCCTCAACGGCCTGTTCCTCTCGCCGCTGATCATTCCGCACCTGGTGCTGGGCGTGGCTTTGCTGCGCCTGTTCGCGCTGGTGGGCGGCACGGGCAGCTTCGGCTGGCTGGTGATGGCGCACGCGCTGATCGTCACGCCCTACACGCTGCGCCTCGTGGTGGCCGCGCTGGTGGGCTTCGACCGCAGCGCCGAGCAGGCCGCGCTCTCGCTGGGCGCGAGCCAGGCCACGGTGTTCCGGCGCATCACGCTGCCGATGATCCTGCCGGGCGTCACGGGCGGCTGGCTGCTGTCCTTCATCAACAGCTTCGACGAAGTGACGATGTCGATCTTCGTCACCTCGCCCAGCACGGTGACGCTGCCGGTGCGCATGTACATGTATGCCACCGAGTCGATCGATCCGCTGATGGCGGCGGTGTCGGCGCTGATGGTGGCGGTGACGGCCATCGCGATGGTGGTGCTCGACCGCGTCTACGGGCTGGACCGCGTGCTGGTGGGGCGCAGATAGGCAAGCCATGACGACGACAACGACAACTTCACCCGCCCTGCTGCACCGCGTGGCCGAGACCACCGGCCGCGAGGCCGTGCCCTTCACCCTGGACGGCGCAGCCGCGAGCGCACTGGCCGGCGACACGGTGCTGACGGCCGTGCTCACGCAATGCGGCCAGCTGCGCCGCAACGAATTCAGCGGCCAGCCGCGCGCGGGCTTCTGCATGATGGGCGCCTGCCAGGACTGCTGGATTTCCACCGGCGAAGGCGAGCGGCTGCGCGCCTGCTCGACCTTCATCGCGCCCGGCATGGCGCTGGTCACCGGGAGGAACGGCGCATGACGGCGGCGGCAGGCGAAATCCGCCCCGTGATCGTCGGCGCCGGCCCCGCCGGTGTGCGCGCGGCACAGGCGCTGGTGGCGCATGGCCTGCAGCCGGTGGTGATCGACGAAGCCTCGCGCGCCGGCGGGCAGATCTACCGGCGGCCTCCCGCGAGCCTTTCCCAGCGCAGCACGCAAACGCTGTATGGCCTCGAGGCGCGTCGCGCCGTCGCGTTGCACATTGCCTTCGACGCCCTGCGCGAACGCATCGACTACCGCCCCGACAGCCTGGTGTGGAGCGCTCAGGGCGGCCGGCTCGACGTGCTGCACGGCCCCACGCGCGGCACCGACAGCGTCCCCTACGGCCAGTTGATCGTTGCCACCGGCGCCACCGACCGCGTGCTGCCGGTGCCGGGCTGGACCTTGCCCGGCGTCTACACGCTGGGCGGCGCGCAGGTGGCGCTCAAGTTCCAGGGCTGCGCCATCGGGCGGCGCGTGGTGTTCATGGGCACCGGCCCGCTGCTGTACCTGGTGGCCTACCAGTACGCGAAGGCCGGCGTGGACGTGGCCGCGGTGCTCGACACCGCGCGCCTCGCCAACCAGATCGCCGCCGCGCCCGCGATGCTGGCGCAGCCCGCGGTGTTCGCAAAGGGCGTGTACTACGTGGGCTGGCTGCGCGCGCACGGCGTGGCGCTGCACAGTGGCGTGCGTCCGCTGCGCGTGCTCGGCGACGAGGCGCAGGGCCGCGTCACCGGCGTGGCATGGCAAGACGGCAACGAAGAACGCACGCTGGCCTGCGATGCCGTCGGCTTCGGCTACGCGCTGCGTTCCGAAACCCAGCTGGCCGACCTGCTCGGCTGCCGCTTCGAATTCGCGCCGCTGCACCGCGCGCATTTGCCGGTGCGCGACGCCGCCGGCCGCTCCAGCGTGAAGGGCGTGTACCTCGCGGGCGATGGCGCCGGCATCATGGGCGCCGATGCGGCCGAATGGGCCGGCGAACGCGCCGCGCTCGCGCTGCTGGCCGACCAGGGCGTGGCGGTCGACACCGCGCGCACCGCAGCGCTCGAACGCAGGCTCCACAAGCTCGGCGGCTTCCGCGAAGGGCTGGAACGCGCCTTCCCGCTGCCGCCCGACTGGGCCGCGCATGCGCCCGACGAGCTGGTGGTCTGCCGCTGCGAGAACGTCACGGCAGGCACGCTGCGTCAGACCGTCTCGGTCAACGGCGCCGACGAAATGAACCGCCTGAAGGCGCTCTCGCGCGTGGGCATGGGCCGCTGCCAGGGCCGCATGTGCGGCGTGGCTGCGGCCGAGATCCTGGCGCACGCCACGGGACTGCCGCTGCAGCAGGTGGGACGGCTGCGCGGGCAGGCACCCATCAAGCCGATTCCGATTCATCTCGCCGCAACGCCGTCGCTCGAAGGGGCCGGCGAATGACCGGACGCAAGACATTGCACACCGACGTCGCCATCGTGGGCGGCGGCATCGTCGGCGCGTCCGCCGCGCTGGCCTTGCGGCAGATGGGCATCGGCGTCGTGCTGCTGGAGCGCGACCTGTGCGGCTCGCGTTCGAGCGGCGTGAACTACGGCGGCGTGCGGCGCCAGGGCCGGCCGCTGAGCCAACTTCCGCTGGCGCAGCGCGCGCACCGCATCTGGGAGCGCCTGCGCGAAACCATCGGCACCGACGGCGAGTACCTGCGCTCGGGCCACTTCAAGATCGCGCGCAGCGAGGCCGACATGGCATCTCTGGAACGCTACCGCGCGCAAAGCCGCGACTTCGACCTGGGGCTCGAGCTGATCTCCGATGCCCGCCTGCGCGAACGCTGCCCGTGGCTCGGCGCGCGCGCCGTCGGCGGCTCGCTGTGCGCGGAAGACGGGCAGGCCAACCCGCGGCTGGTGTCGCCGGCCTTCGCACTCGCGGCGCAGCGCGCCGGCGCGCTGATCTTCGAGCGCCACAAGGTCGACGAGGTGGCGCACGATGGCCGGGCGTTCATGCTGCGCTCGGGCAATGCGCTCGAAGTGCATGCGCCGGCGCTGCTCAACTGCGCAGGCGCCTGGGCCGGGCCGATTGCCACGGAGTTCGGCGAAGAGGTGCCGCTGCAATCAGGCCATCCCGCGATGGCAGTGACAGAGCCGCTGCCCTTCTTCATGAACTGGAGCCTCGGCGTGGAGGGCGGCGGCATCTACTGCCGCCAGGTGGCGCGCGGCAACCTCGTGCTGGGCGGGGGCGGGAAGGGTGTGGCGCTCGATGCCGACCGCGCCCGCTCCGACCGCGACGCCATCGCCTCGCTCTCCGCACAGGCCATCGAGCTGCTGCCCACGCTGCGCCATGCGCATTTCATTCGCACCTGGAGCGGCACCGAAGGCTACCTGCCCGACCGCCAGCCGGTGCTCGGCCCCAGCCGCACCACGCCCGGCCTGTTCCATGGCTTCGGCTTTTCGGGCGCGGGCTTCCAGATCGGCCCCGCTGCCGGCGAAGTGCTGGCCGAACTCGTGCGCGACGGCCGCAGCAGCACGCCGATCGAGAGCTTCTCGATCGAACGCTTCACCCCCACCCCACCCTGAAAGGAAAACACCATGTCCCGTTTCCAGAAGACTTCCTTCTTCTCTCTTCGCCGGACCATGCTCGGTGCGGCGGCGGTGGCCGCGCTCGCGGCCGGCGGCGCAGCCAGTGCGCAAACCAAGACGCTCTACATCGGCATGAACGGCGGCACCATGGAGAAGGCGTACACGCAGTACGTGTTCCCGGCCTTCGAGAAGCTCTACGGCGCCAAGGTGGTGGTGGTGCCGGGCACCTCGTCCGATATCCTCGCGAAGGCGCAGGCCAACAAGGACCGCCCGCAGATGCACGTGATGTTCCTCGATGACGGCATCATGGTGCGCGCCATCGGCATGGGCCTGTGCCAGAAGCAGCGGCCCAATCCCTCGCTCGCCGAGATCTATCCGGCCGCGCGCTTCAAGGACGACATGGCCAGCGGCGTGAGCCTGGGCATGACAGGCCTGGCCTACAACGCGAAGATGTTCAAGGAAAAGGGCTGGGCGGCACCCACCTCGTGGATGGACCTGGCCGATCCCAAGTACAAGGGCAAGGTGGTGTTCCAGTCGATGTCGTCATCATCCTTCGGGCTGCACGGCTTCTTGATGTTCAACCGCATCCAGGGCGGCAACGACAAGAACGTGGAGCCCGGCTTCAAGGCCTGGCCCAACACCGTGGGCCCCAACGTGCTCGAGTACATCCCGAGCTCGGCCAAGCTGTCGGAGATGGTGCAGACCGGCGAGGCCGCGATCTTCCCGCTCACGCCCACGGCCGTGGCCGCGCTCAAGACCAAGGGCATTCCGGTGGAATACGCGCCGCCCAAGGAAGGCGCGGTGGTGCTGATGGTGGGCCAGTGCGTGATCGCCAACAACAGCGAGCCCGAGCTGTCGCAGAAGCTCGCCGAATTCTTGCTGAGCCCGCTGGCTCAGGCCAACGTGCTGCAGTACGGCGCGCAGATTCCCACCAACCCCAAGGCGCCGGCGGTGGGTGATGGTGTGCAGCAGGTCGCCGACATCAACAAGTGGATGAAGACGGCGGTCACCATTGACTGGGACAGCATCAACGCGAACCGGCCGGCCTGGAACGCGCGCTGGAACAAGACTATCGAGAAGTGACTAGCGCGCGAGTGTTAGGACCGTGACGTTCGGGGCGCGCTCCCGCCGACGGGGTACCTTGCTCCGCGAATGTCCTCCGGCCTGCGGCCTCCCCCTTGATTTCGCTGCGCAAGGCACCCCATCGACGGAAGCGTCATGCGCAACGGTCGTTGATCAGCGGTGTACCAGCAGCGTGCCCCAGTGCACAGGGCATCGGGTGCTCCCCGCAGCGAAATAAAGGAGGAGCCGAAGGCGGGGGACATTCGCGGAGGGGAGTACCCGGTGGCCTGTGCACGCGCCCCGAACAAGAACGCGCTGACCAAAAGCGCTCGAACGAACGCCTCAGCGATTCGCTTCCAGAATCCACCCCGCAGCCTTCTCGGCCATCATCAATGTCGGGCTGTTGGTGTTGCCGCTGGTGATGATCGGCATCGCGCCCGCATCGACCACGCGCAGCCCCTGCACGCCGCGCACGCGCAGCTTCGAGTCGAGCACCGCCATCGGGTCGCCGTCGGCGCCCATCTTGGTGGTGCCGACCGGATGGAAGATGGTGGTCGCGATGTCGCCGGCCAGGCGCGCCAGGTCTTCGTCGCTCTGGTATTGCACGCCGGGCTTCCATTCCTCGGGCCGGTACTTCGCGAGCGCGGGCTGCGAGGCGATGCGGCGCGTCACGCGCAGCGAATCGGCCGCCACCTTGCGGTCTTCGTCGGTGCTCAGGTAATTGGGCGCAATGGCCGGCGCATCCTGGAAGCGCGGGCTCTTGATGCGCACGGTGCCGCGGCTCGTGGGATTGAGGTTGCACACGCTCGCGGTAAAGGCCGGAAAGCTGTGCAGCGGATCGCCGAAGGCATCGAGCGACAGCGGCTGCACATGGTATTCGAGGTTCGGCCACTCATGTTCGGGCGAGCTGCGCGTGAAGGCGCCGAGCTGCGAAGGCGCCATGCTCATAGGCCCGCTGCGCTTCATCAGGTATTCGAGGCCGATCTTCGCCTTGCCGTACATCGAGGAGGCCAGCACGTTGAGCGTGGGCGCGCCGTTGATCTTGTAGACCGCGCGGATCTGCAGGTGGTCCTGCAGGTTGGCGCCGACGCCGGGCGCGTCGAGCACCACCTCGATGCCGTGCTGGCGCAGCAGCTCGGCCGGGCCGATGCCCGAGAGCTGCAGGATCTGCGGCGAGCCGATGCTGCCGGCGCACAGCACCACCTCGCGCGTGGCATGGGCGGTGACCATCTCGTGGCCGTCCCACACCCGCACGCCGGTGCAGCGCCGGCTGCCGTCGGGCTGGGTTTCGACGATCAGCTGGGTGACATGCGCGTTGACCCACATCTCGAAGTTGGGCCGGCCATAGCAGACCGGCCGCAGGAACGCCTTGGCGGTGTTCCAGCGCCAGCCGTTCTTCTGGTTGACCTGGAAGTAGCCGACGCCTTCGTTGCTGCCGCGGTTGAAGTCGGTGCTGTGCGGCACGCCGGCCTGCACCGCGGCCTCGGCAAAGGCGTCGAGGATGTCCCAGCGCAAGCGCTGCTTTTCCACGCGCCATTCGCCGCCGGCGCCGTGCAGTTCGTCGGCGCCGAGGTAATAGTCTTCGTGCTTCTTGAAATCGGGCAGCACGTTCTGCCAGCGCCAGGCGTCGTCGCCGGTGAGTTGCGCCCACTGGTCGTAGTCGCGCGACTGGCCGCGCATGTAGATCATGCCGTTGATGCTGGAGCAGCCGCCCAGCGTCTTGCCGCGCGGATAGCGCAGCACGCGGCCGTTGAGGCCCGCGTCGGGCTCGGTGCTGTAGAGCCAGTCGGTGCGCGGATTGCCGATGCAGTAGAGATAACCCACCGGAATGTGGATCCAGTGGTAGTCGTCCTTGCGGCCGGCCTCGATCAGCAGCGTGCGCTGCTGCGATTTGCGGGTCAGCCGGTTGCACATCAGCGCGCCGGCCGTGCCGCCGCCGATCACGATGTATTCGAATGTGGTGTCGCTCATGGCGTCTGGCTTGTCTCCGGAAGGGTCCGCGGTATTTCTTGTGCTCATGGGCCCGGTGAAAGGCTTCGGCGGGCAGTTTCCCCCAAGCCATGTGCAAAAAGCCAATGATTTCGGCGCAGTTGGCATATAAATCGTTCTTATATGGCTACCGCCGCCTTGGACCTCCAGATTCTGCGTGCCTTCGTTCTCGCGGCGCGCGAGGGCAATGTGTCGCGCGCGGCCGAGCGGCTGCACCTGACGCAGCCGGCGGTGAGCCTGCAGCTCAAGCGCCTGGCAGAGGAAACCGGGCTGCAGCTCTTCACGCGCACGCCGCACGGGCTGGCGCTCACGGCCGACGGCGCCGCGCTGCTGCCGCAGGCCGAGCGCGTGCTCGCGGCCGTGGGCGACCTGCAGCAGGCCGCGCGCAACCTGCAGGGCACGGTGCGCGGGGCGCTGCGCATCGGCACCATCCTCGACCCGGAGTTCACGCGGCTCGGCATGTTCCTGCGCGAGCTGGTGGAGTCGGCCCCGCAGATCGAGACTGAGCTGCGCCACGGCATGAGCGGCACGGTGCTGGCCCAGGTGCTTCGCGGCGAGCTCGACGTGGGTTTTCACCTCGATGCGGACGAGGGCGATACCGCCGCGCCGGCGCCGCTCGCGGCGCGCACGCTCACGCGCTTCACCTACCGCGTGGTCGCGCCCGCGGGCTGGGGCCCGCAGGTGCTGGGCCGCGACTGGAAGGCGCTGGCGGCGCTGCCCTGGCTGGCCACGCCGCCGGAATCGGCGCACCACCGGCTGCTGGAAAAGGTGTTCGGGCCGCTCGGGCTGTCGCCGCGCCGCGTGGCGCTGGTGGACCAGGAGGCTTCGATGCTCGACCTGCTGAAGTCGGGCGTGGGCCTGAGCCTCTTGCGCGACTCGATCGCCATCCGCGAGAGCCAGTCGCACGGCCTCGTGATGGCCGACCGCGTGCAGCTGGACTGCGCGCTGCGCTTCGTCTCGCTGGCGGCGCGGCGCAACGAGCCCGTGATCGCAAGCGCATGGAACGCGCTCGCACGGGCCTGGAATTGAGCGCAAAGGAGCCGCCAATGATCGGAAAAACGGCGTTCCGCCCTACGCGAAGCGGCGGTGCGGCGCACCGGAAAAGCCGACTCATCCGGTTACGATGCGCCCTTCCAGACCGCCCCTTTCTTCTTACTTCGCCCGCCATCGCCGCATCATGCCCATAGCAACTCCGACTGCCGACGCACCCGCCGCCGGCAGCGTGTTGCCGCGCCTCGACGAGCGCGAGCAGGACGGCCGCCGCTGGACCGTGGCCAGCGGCCGCTGGACCACGCTGGCGATGTCGTCGCGCAGCGCGTGGCAGGCGCTGGCCAGGGACCTGGCGGGCGCGCCGCCGGCCGACGACCGCGCCTGGGACCTGCGCCCGATCGAACAGCTCGACCACATTGGCGCGCAGCTGCTCTGGGACCACTGGCGCCACGACTGGCCAGCTACGCTCGAGATGTCGCCGCAGCACAAGGCGGTGCTCGACCAGGTGGCGCAGTTCACCGTGGGAACGCCCGAGGAGCCGCCGCCCACGCTGGCCGAGCGGCTGCGGCATTTCTCGCACACCGGCGCGCGCGCGCTGGAGGTGGTGCGCGACTTCGTGGGCCTGATCGGCCAGCTCGCGCTCGACGCGGGCACGCTGCTGCGCGCGCCGCACCGTGCGCCCTGGCGCGATTTTTCGGGGCACCTCTACCAGTTCGGCGCCACGGCGCTGCACATCACGGCGCTGGTCGGCCTTCTGATCGGCGTGGTGCTGGCCTACCTGATCTCGCAGCAGCTGCGCCAGTACGGCGCCGAGGCCTTCGTGGTCAACATCCTCGGGCTGTCGCTGATCCGCGAGCTCGGGCCGGTACTGGCGGCAGTGCTGATCGCGGGCCGCTCGGGCTCGGCCATCACGGCGCAGATCGGCGTGATGCGCGTGACCGAAGAACTCGACGCCATGCGCGTGATGGGCATTCCGCACGGCTTCAGGCTGGTGATGCCGCGCGTGATGGCGCTGGCCATCGCGATGCCGCTGATCAGCCTCTGGACCTCGATGGCGGCGCTCGCGGGCGGCATGCTCGCGGCCGACGCCGCGCTCGACATTTCGCCGGCCTACTTTCTCTCGGCGCTGCCGCGCGCGGTGCCGATCTCGAATCTGTGGCTCGCGCTCGCGAAGTCGGCGGTGTTCGGCATTCTGATTGCGCTGATCGGCTGCTACTTCGGCATGAAGGTCAAGCCCAACACCGAGAGCCTGGGCCGCGGCACCACCTCGTCGGTGGTGACCTCGATCACCGCGGTGATCCTGGTCGACGCGCTGTTCGCGGTGCTCTTCAAGGGCGTGGGGTTCCGGGCATGAGCGCAGCGCCAAGGGTGCACCAATGAGCGATTCGAACGTCGTTGATATCCGCAAGCTCTGGACGGTGTTCAAGAGCGCCGACGGCGAGGTCGTGGTGCACCGCGACCTCGACCTGCGCATCGAGCGCGGCGAGGTGCTGTCGCTGGTGGGCGGCTCGGGCACCGGCAAGACGGTGCTGCTGCGCCAGATCCTCGGGCTCGAAAAGCCGACGAAGGGCACGGTCGAGGTGCTGGGCCGGGCGCCCGGAGAACTCAGCGCCAAGGGCGCGGCCAACGTGGGCATGCTGTTCCAGCACGGCGCGCTGTTCTCGGCCTTCAGCGTGCTCGAGAACATTGCCTTTCCGCTGCGCGAACTCAAGCTACTGCCCGACGAGCTGGTCCGCAACGCGGCGCTGGTCAAGCTGCAGATGGTGGGCCTGGAACCGCGGCATGCCAACATGAGCCCGGCGGACCTGTCGGGCGGCATGATCAAGCGCGTGGCGCTGGCGCGCGCACTCATCATGGACCCGCCGCTGCTGCTGCTCGACGAACCCACCGCCGGCCTCGACCCCGAGGCCTCCGACAGTTTCTGCGACCTGCTGCGCGGCCTGCACCGCGAACTGGGCCTGACGGTGGTGATGGTCACGCACGACCTGGACACCCTGTTCGACCTGAGTACCCGCATCGCGGTGCTGGCCGACCACAAGGTCATCGTCAGCGGCTCGGCGCGAGAAGTGATCGCGTATCCGCATCCGTTCATCCACGAATATTTCTTGGGCGGGCGCGGCCAGCGCGCCCTGGAGGCCCTGCATGACAAACCCGCCGATGCCCCGCCGCCGCCCGCCGGCGCGGTCCACTGAAAGGTAGCCACACCATGGAAAACAAAGCCCATGCCCTTGCCGCCGGTGCCTTCGTGCTCGGCCTCATCGCCGTGCTCGTGGGGCTGGTGGTCTGGTTCACGCGCGACAGCACCGTGCGCAACATCTACGAACTCTCCACCCGCGACGCGGTCAGCGGGCTGCAGCCGCAGGCCATGGTGCGCTACCGGGGCATCGCGGTCGGCAAGGTGAGCTCGATCGACTTCGATCCCAAGGCCAAGGGCAACGTGCGCGTGCGCATCACGGTCGACCAGCGCGTGCCGCTCACCACGTCGAGCTTTGCCACGCTGAGCTACCAGGGCGTGACCGGCCTGGCCTTCATCGCGCTGGACGACAAGGGCGAATCGAACGTCGCGCTCGTGCCCAATGACGACGACCCGCCGCGCATTCCGCTCAAGCCCTCGATGCTCGCGCAGCTGCAGGACCGCGGCGAAGCCATCATCAACCAGGTCGACGAGGCGACGAAGCGCGCCAACCAGCTGCTGGGCGACGACAACCAGAAGCGCGCGGCCGATGCGCTGGAGAACATCGCGGCAGCCTCGGCCAGCGCCAACACGCTGCTCAAGCAGCTCGACAACACGGTGAAGACCGGCCTGAACCCGGCGCTCGCCGCGCTTCCGAACACGCTGTCCTCGGTGAAGACGGCGGCCGGCGACGTCTCGCGCGTGGCCAACAACTTCAACACCACCGTGGGCCGGCTCAACGCACCCGACGGCCCGATCGAGCGGCTGAGCAACGGCACCAAGGCGCTGGCGCAGTCGGTCGATACGTTCAACGCCGCCACGCTGCCGCGCGTGAACCGCGTGGCCGACGACACCTCGCGCGCGGTGCGCCGGCTCGGCCGCGCGGCCGACAGCATCAACGACAACCCGCAGTCGCTGCTGTTCGGCAACGGCGGCACCGCCGCAGGCCCTGGCGAGCCCGGTTTCTCCGCGCCGCCGTCCACCACGTCCCTGGCACGCCCCTGAAGGTGATGATGACCATGAAGACCGCCACTCCCTCCCGCCCGAGCCTTGCCGCCTGCATCGGCATCGGCCTGGCGCTGCTGCTGGCCGGCTGCGGCGCGCTGCCCGACAAGCCCGCACGCGCCACGCTGTACGACTTCGGTCCCGGGCTTGCCGCATCGGCCAGCGCCGCCAACCCGCCCGCCGCCGCATTGCCCACGCTCGCGCTGGCCGAGATCGAGAGCAATACGCGGCTCGACGGCACGCAGATCCTCTACCGGCTCGGCTATGCCGATGCCAACGAGTTGCGTCCCTACGGCCAATCGCGCTGGAGCCTGCCGCCGGCCCAGCTGCTGCGCCAGCGGCTGCGCGACGCGCTGGCCGAGCGGCGCACCGTGCTCGGCCCGGAAGAAAGCGCGACCATCGCACGCGCCGAGGGCAAGGTGCCCGACACGCTGCGCATCTCGCTCGACGAGTTCAGCCACTACTTCGAATCGGCCGGCAGCAGCACCGGCCTGGTCCGCATGCGCGCCACGCTGATCCGCGGCACCACGGGCGGCGACCGCGTGCTGGGCCAGCGCAGCTTCACCGTGCGCCGGCCGGCCCCGAGCGCCGATGCGCCCGGCGGCGTCAAGGCACTGGCCGCGGCCACCGATGCGGCCGTGGCCGAGATCGTGCAGTGGGTGGACCAGCTGCCGCGGCAGTAGGCTCTCGACTTCGGCCCGAGCCGCCTTTTGATCATCAACGGAGGAGAACTCACCATGAACGCAACACGCATCATCGGCATCCTGCTCGTCGTCGCAGGCATCGCGGGCCTCGGCCTGGGCGGCTTCAGCTTCACGAAGGAAACGCACCAGGCCAAGCTGGGGCCGCTGGAGTTCTCGGTGAAAGAGAAGCAGCAGGTCAACTTCCCGGCCTGGGCCAGCGTGGCCGCCATCGTGGTGGGCGGGGCGCTGGTGCTGCTGGGGGGCAAGAAGGGCTGAGCGGCCCTTTCAGGAAAGCACCATGGCCGCCGCTGTTGACGGCAATGACTTCGTGCCCCTCGACGGGGGCTGCACTTGCGGCGCCGTGCGCTACCGCATGACGGCTGCGCCGCTGTTCGTGCACTGCTGCCATTGCCGCTGGTGCCAACGCGAAACGGGCTCGTCCTTCGCGCTCAACGCCTTGATCGAACCCGCGCACATGCAACTGCTGCAAGGCACCGTCGATGTGGTGCTGACGCCTTCGGCCAGCGGACGCGGCCAGAAGTACGTTCGCTGCCCCCATTGCCGTGTCGCGCTCTGGAGCCACTACGCCGGTGCGGGCGATGCCGTGTGCTTCGTGCGCGTGGGCACACTCGATACGCCCGACCGACTGCCGCCGGACCTGCACATTTTCACGATGTCGAAGCAGCCCTGGGTGGTGCTGCCGCCCGAAACGCCAGCGGTGGCCGAATACTATGAGCGCGAGGCGTACTGGCCTGCCGCAAGCCTCGCGCGTTGGCATACGCTGCGCGAGGCCAGGGCTTCCGAAAGCTAGCCGCCGATTCCCGCCACCAATTGCGGCAGCAGCACCTCCGCCGCGCCGCGCAGGACCACCGAGGCCGCCGCGTCCAGGTGCGGCAGCGGCTCCATGTTGAGCGTGACCAGTTGGCTGCCGCGGGCCATCGCCAGCTGCGGCAGTTCGGCCGCCGGATAGACCACGGCCGTGCTGCCGATCACCATGAACACGTCCGATTCCTGCGCGGCCACCTGGGCATCGTGCAGCACGCCGTGGTTCAGCATCTCGCCGAACATCACGACATCGGGCCGGGCGCGCGAGGCGCAGCGCATGCAGCGGTGAAAGGGCCAGGGCCCGCGGCGGTTGCCGCAGTGGTCGCAGCGCCACCGGCGCAGCGAGCCATGCAGTTCGAGCACGTCCAGCCCGCCCGCGATCGAAAGCAGGCCGTCGACGTTCTGCGTGATGAGGCGCGTGGCCGGGCGCAGCCGCTGCAGCAGCGCGAGCGCCGTGTGCCCGGGGTTCGGCTGCGCGGCCTCGACGGTGGAAAGCCGCCGGGCCCAGAAGCGGGTGAAGCCCTTGGGGTCGCGCTGCAGGTCTTCGGCATGGGAGAACTGCAGTGCGTTCTGGTTCATCCAGAGGCCGTCGGCGTCGCGGTAGGTCGGAATGCCCGAGGCCCTGGACAGCCCCGCGCCGGACAGCACGGCGATGCGCCGGGCGGCGCCCAGCAGGGCGATGGCGGATTCGACAGAGGAGGCGGAGGAAGAAGCGGTGCCCAGGCTCATGGATCCAGGGGTGCGGAAGCCTTTTTTCCGGCAGAGGTTGCGCCCAGCCGCGCAGAGACCTTGCCCGCGCAGGCCTTGAGCGCGCGTGCGATCTGGCCGTCCCAGGCGGTGTCGAAGATGGCAGCCGGGCCGATGGCCGTGACCGACAGCACGATGGCGCCCGTGTGGTCAAACACCGGCGCCGCCATGGCGCTCACGCCCTCGATCACCTCGCCCTCCGAGCGGCTGATGCCGTGCACGCGCACTTCCTGCAGCTGGCGCTCGAATTCGCTCCACGAAGGCAGCGGCGGCTGCGGTGGCATGCCGGCCGCGGGCGGCTCTTCGCCGGCCTTGCGCTGCTTCTGCCGCTGGCGCTCGGCGTCGAGCAGTTGCCGCACCGTCCCGGCCTCCAGATAGGCGGCAAAGATGCGGCCCGAGGCGGTGTTGGTGAGCGAGAACACCGTGCCGTGCCGCATGTTCACGTGCACCGGCGACGGCGATTCGGCCGTGCGCACGATGGTGGCGCCGCGCGCGCCCCAGACCGCGAGCGCCACCGTGTGGCCGATGCGCTGCGCGACCTCGGCAATGAGCGGCGTCGCAATGTGCACCGGATCGGCCTGCTGCAGGCTGATGAGCCCCAGTTGCAAGGCCAGCGGGCCGAGCAGATAGTGGCCGCTGGCGCGGTCCTGCTCGATCAGGCCCAGCCGCCCGAAGCTCACCATGTAGGGATGGGCCTTGGCGGCCGTCATGTCGGCTTCGCGCGCCAGGTCTTTCAGCGCCATCGGCCGGCCGTGGTGCACCAGCGCGCGCAGCAGCTGGCCACCCACTTCGATGCTCTGGATGCCGCGCTGGGCGGCGCGGTCGGGGTCATTGGCTGCCATGGCCCGCCTTGGCGTCTGATTGTTCGTTCATGAAGAAGGGATTAGACATGAACTGATCTCGGGCTTACACTTCAGCAATTCGTTAACCGCAAATCAATTTGCTTTAGACGAATCAAAATTTCGATCCACCCGACGGAGACACACGATGAGCCAAGCCAAGAAGTTCGCCAGCCAGGCCGACATGGAAGAGAAGAAGATCACCTTCAGCCAGATCTCGGAGCATGCCTGGGCCTACACCGCCGAGGGCGACCCCAACACCGGCATCGTCATCGGCGACGACTGCGTGCTGGTGGCCGACACCCAGGCCACGCCCGCCATGGCGGCCGACGTGGTGCGCCGCATCCGCGAAGTGACCGACAAGCCCATCAAGTACGTGGTGCTCACGCACTACCACGCGGTGCGCGTGCTGGGCGCGGCCGGCTACGGAGCCGAGCACATCCTGGCCAGCCAGGACACGCGCGACCTGATTGTGGAGCGCGGCGAGCAGGACAAGGCCAGCGAGATCGGCCGCTTTCCGCGCCTGTTCCAGAACGTCGAGACCGTGCCGCCGGGCCTGACCTGGCCGACCATGACCTTCACCGGAAAGATGACGCTGTGGCTCGGCAAGCTCGAGGTGCAACTGATCCAGTTGGGCCGCGGCCACACCAAGGGCGACACGGTCGTCTGGCTGCCGCAGGAGCGCACGCTGCTGTCGGGCGACCTGGTGGAGTTCGGCGCCACGCCCTATGCGGGCGATGCCTATTTCAAGGACTGGCCGCAGACGCTGGACAACATCGCCGCGCTCAAGCCCGCCGCGCTGGTGCCGGGCCGCGGCGCCGCGCTCACCACGCCGGCCGAGGTGGCCGAAGGCCTGGCCGGCACGCGCGACTTCATCTCCGACGTGTACGCCAGCGTGCAGGAAGGCGTGAAGGCCGGGCGCGACCTGAACACCGTCTACAAGGACACCTACGCGAAGCTGAGCCCCAAGTACAGCCAGTGGGTGATCTTCGACCACTGCATGCCCTTCGACGTGAGCCGCGCGTATGACGAAGCCTCGGGCCATGCCGATCCGCGCGTGTGGACGGCCGAGCGGGACGTGGAGATGTGGAAGGCGCTCGAAGGCTGACCGGCCTTGCTCCCTCCCCTTTCGGGGGAGGGTTGGGGTGGGGGCAGGCAGAGCGCCAGTCTCGCGCGCCGCCAGCCCCCATCCCAGCCTTCCCCCAGAGGGGGGAAGGAGCAATACAAAGACACGGAGACAAAACGTGATCGACTATCAAAGCCTGCGCTTCGACTACAGGCGCCACGCCGACCAGGACGCGGCCACGCCCGCCCGTCACCCGGTCGTGATCGTCGGCGCCGGCCCGGTCGGCCTCACGCTGGCCATCGACCTCGCACTGCGCGAGATTCCGGTGGTGCTGCTCGACAACGACAACACGCTCTCCAGCGGCTCGCGCGCGATCTGCTTTGCCAAGCGCACGCTCGAGATCTTCGACCGCCTCGGCTGCGGCGACCGCATGGTCGACAAGGGCGTGTCGTGGCACGTGGGCAAGGTGTTCTTCCACGACGAGCAGGTCTATCGCTTCGACCTGCTGCCCGAGCCCGGCCACGAGCGCCCGGCCTTCATCAACCTGCAGCAGTATTACGTCGAGGGCTATCTCGTCGAGCGCGCCGCCGCGCTGCCGCTGATCGACCTGCGCTGGAACCACAAGGTGACGGGCATCAAGCCGCGCGACGACGGCGCGGTGCTGACTATCGAAACGCCCGAGGGCGGCTACCGGCTGGCCGCCGATCACGTCGGCGCCTGCGACGGCTCGCGCTCCAACCTGCGGCAGCTGATGGGCCTCGAAGCCAAGGGCCGCGTGTTCCGCGACCGCTTCCTGATCGCCGACATCACGATGGATGCGGACCTGCCTGTGGAGCGCCGCTTCTGGTTCGACCCGCCGTTCCACCCTGGCCAGAGCGTACTGCTGCACAAGCAGGCCGACGGCATGTGGCGCGTCGACTTCCAGCTCGGCTGGGACGCCGACCCGGTGGAGGAGCGCAAGAGCGAGAACATCACGCCGCGCGTGCGTGCGCTGCTCGACAGCATCGGCCTGGAAAGCGTGCAGTTCCGGATCGGCTGGGCCAGCGTCTACACCTTCGCCTGCCAGCGCATGGAGCGCTTCCGCCATGGCCGCGTGCTGTTCGCGGGCGACTCGGCGCATGGCGTGTCGCCGTTCGGCGCGCGCGGTGCCAACTCGGGCGTGCAGGACGCCGACAACCTCGCGTGGAAGCTCGCAGCCGTGCTCAAGGGCGAGGCGCCCGATGCGCTGCTCGACAGCTATGCGAGCGAGCGCGAATACGCCGCCGACGAGAACATCCGCCACTCCACGCGCGCCACCGACTTCATCACGCCCAAGAGCGAGGTGAGCCGGCTGTTCCGCGACGCGGTGCTGGAGCTGACGAAGCGCCACGCCTTCGCGCGCACCCTTGTCAACAGCGGGCGGCTCTCGGTGCCGGCGGTGCTGCGCGATTCGCCGCTCAACACGCCCGATGCCGATGTGTTCGCGGGTGCGATGGTGCCCGGCGCCGCGGCGGCCGATGCGCCCATCGTGCGCGCCGACGGCAGCACCGGCTGGCTGCTGCGCGAATGCCATGTGGCGCGGTTCACCGCGCTGGTGTTCGGCAGGGGCGAAACGGCCGAACGCAGCCTGGGCGAGCTGAGGGCCAGCGACCTGCCGCTGCACGTGGTGCGCCTCGAGAACGGCGCAACGGGCAGCGAACTCGCCATGCAGCGCTACGACGCGCAACCCGGCACCGTCTACCTGCTGCGGCCCGACCAGCACGTTTGCGCGCGCTGGCGCCAGCCCAGGGCGGCGGACATCCGCGCGGCAGTCGACCGCGCACTGGCCAAGGCTTGAGGACCACCATGCAGCAACAACTGATCACCGCCCCCAACCTCGAGGCGCCCGACGACTTCTACGAAGCGCTGATCGAAGCGCACCAGGGGCTTTCCACCGAGGAGAGCCACGCCTTCAATGCGCGCCTCGTGCTGGTGCTGGCCAACCACATCGGCTCGCTGGCCGTGCTGCGCGAGGCCTTCGAGGCCGCGCGCAGCAGCTGAACACCGGCCAGCTTCATCGCCCCGATTTTCGAAAGAGAACACCATGACAAACCCGAGCGCCAATACCGAGCCCGTGCGCGAACGGCACTACCTGAGCGGCTTCGGCAACGAATACGCCTCCGAAGCCGTTGCGGGCGCCCTGCCGCAGGGCCGCAACAACCCGCAGCGCGCGCCCTTCGACCTCTACACCGAGCTGCTCTCGGGCACCGCCTTCACCGCGCCGCGCCACGAGAACCGCCGCATCTGGCTGTACCGCCGGCAGCCCTCGGTGGTGCCGGGCCGCTACCTGCCCTATGCGCAGGCGCACTGGACCACCGGCGCCGACCGCGAGATCGCGCTGCCGCCCGAGCCGCTGCGCTGGCACCCGCTGCCGCTCGACGGCGGCGCGGCCGAAGTGGACTTCATCGACGGCATGCACACCATCGCGGCCAACGGCGATGCCGAATCGCAGGTCGGCATCGGTTCGCTCATGTACCTTGCGGGCCGCTCGATGGAGCGCCGCGCCTTCGTCAACGCGGACGGCGAAATGCTCATCGTGCCGCAGAAGGGCCGCCTCGTGATCACCACCGAGCTCGGCGTGCTCGACGTGAAGCCCGGCGAAATCGCGCTGCTGCCGCGCGGCATGGCCTTCAAGGTGGCCTTGCCCGATGGGCTCTCGCGCGGCTATGTCTGCGAGAACTACGGCGCGCATTTCCGCCTGCCCGAACTCGGCCCGATCGGCTCGAACGGCCTGGCCAACGCGCGCGACTTCCAGGCGCCCGTGGCGGCGTTCGAGACCGAAGAAGGCGCCTACGAGCTCGTCAAGAAATTCGGCGGCCGCTTCTGGAAGGCGCCCGCCAAGCAGTCGCCCTTCAACGTGGTCGCCTGGCACGGCAACCTGGCGCCGGTGAAGTACGACACGGCCAACTTCATGGTGATCGGCTCCATCAGCTTCGACCATCCCGATCCGTCGATCTTCACCGTGCTGACCTCGCCCAGCGACACGCCCGGCACCGCGAACTGCGACTTCGTGATCTTCCCGCCGCGCTGGATGGTGATGGAAAACACCTTCCGCCCGCCATGGTTCCACCGCAACCTCATGAGCGAATTCATGGGCCTGGTACTCGGCGAGTACGACGCCAAGCCGGGCGGCTTCAAGCCCGGCGGCGCGAGCCTGCACAACTGCATGGTGCCGCACGGCCCCGACGAGGAAGCCTTCGACAAGGCCACGCACGCCGACCTCAAGCCGCACAAGCTCGACAACACGCTGGCCTTCATGTTCGAGAGCCGCTACCGCTTCATTCCGACGAACTTCGCGCTCCAGAGCCCCGCGCTCGACACCGACTACGCGGATTGCTGGGCCGGTCTCCAGGACCAGTTCAAGCCCTGACCGCCGACTCAAATACAGAAAGACATCCATGACCCCCTCACTCAACGCCACCCATGACCCGAAGCTGCGCAGCTGGGTCGCCTCGGCCAACGAAGCCGGCTGCGACTTCCCGATCCAGAACCTGCCCTTCGGCCGCTTTCGCGCGGCGGGCAGCAGCAGCGATGCTTTCCGCATCGGCGTGGCCATCGGCGACCAGGTGCTGGACCTGAAGGCGGCCGGCCTGGTCGACAACGACGACATGAATGCACTGATGAGCGCGAGCGCGAAGGAGCGGCAGGCCCTGCGCGCGGCCATCTCCGCGGGCCTCGCCGAAGGCAGCGGCCAGCAGGCCGCGTGGTCCGGCAAGGCCCTGCTGCCGCAGGCCAAGGCTGAAATGACCGTGCCCTGCCGCATCGGCGACTACACCGACTTCTACACCGGCATCCACCACGCCACCACCATCGGCAAGCTGTTCCGCCCCGACCAGCCGCTGATGCCCAACTACAAGTGGGTGCCGATCGGCTATCACGGCCGCGCCTCGTCGATCGGCGTGAGCGGGCAGGTCTTCAAGCGGCCGCAGGGCCAGACCAAGGCGCCCGATGCGGCGGAGCCCAGCTTCGGCCCGTCGAAGCGGCTCGACTACGAGCTGGAGCTGGGCTTCTTCATCGGCCGCGGCAATGCGCTCGGCGAGCCGATTGCCATCGGCGAGGCCGAAGAGCACCTGTTCGGCGTGACGCTGCTCAACGACTGGTCGGCGCGCGATATCCAGGCCTGGGAATACCAGCCGCTCGGCCCCTTCCTCTCGAAGAATTTCGCAAGCACGCTGTCGCCGTGGATCGTGACGATGGAAGCCCTGGCGCCGTTCCGCGCCCGGTTCGAACGGCCCGCGGGAGACCCGCAGCCGCTCGCGTACCTCGACGCACCTTCGAACCGCGAAGGCGGCGCGCTCGACATCACGCTCGAGGTGCTGCTGCAGACCGCGAAGATGCGCGCCGAAGGCGTGGCGCCAGCGCGCCTCACGCGCGGCAACACCACCGAGGCCGCCTACTGGACCGCCGCGCAACTGGTCGCGCACCACACGGTGAACGGCTGCAACCTGCAGCCCGGCGACCTGCTGGGCTCGGGCACGCTCTCGGGCCCCCGGCCCGACGAGGCCGGCTCGCTGATCGAACTCACGCAGGGCGGCAAGCAGCCGATCACGCTGCCCAATGGCGAAAAGCGCACCTTCCTCGAGGACGGCGACACGCTGGTGATTCGCGGCTACTGCGAGCGCGCGGGCGCGGTGCGCATCGGCCTGGGCGAGGTCAGCGGAACAGTTACCGCTTAGGGTTTTGTTCCCTCTCCCTCCGGGAGAGGGCCAGGGTGAGGGCAGCGGCCATCGTACGGGTGCCGCGCCTCATCGGCGGTACAGCGCCCTCACCCCCACCCTCTCCCGGAGGGAGAGGGAGCAAGATTCAGGGTGCGGTCGCGGCTGCGGCCGGCGCCGGCCATGCCACTTCGCTGGCCACGCGCGGCTTGCCGATCGGCGCGGTGGCCTTGCCGACCTTGATGGCGGCCATGTCGGCTTCGCTCGGATACTGGTCCGCGAGCCAGTAGTCGAACACGCGGCGTGCAATGGGCGCCGCGGCGCCCGCGCCCCAGCCGGCGTTCTCGACGACCACCGCCAGGGCGATCTTCGGATCGTTGACCGGGGCGAAGGCCATGAACAGCGCATGGTCGCGCTGGTGTTCTTCGAGCGCGCGCGCGTTGTACTTGGTGTTCTGCGCCTGCGTCACGGCCTGCGCGGTGCCGGTCTTGCCCGCCGCCTGGTAGGGCGCGCCCGCGAACACGCCGCGCGCGGTGCCGCTGGTGACCACGCTGGTCAGGCCCTCGCGAACCACCGCCACATTGGCTGCGGTGTAGCCCAGGTTCTCCGCCGGCAGCTTGGGCAGCGGCACCACCTGCCCGCTCACCGTGTTGCGCGTGGCCAGCACGAGGTGCGGCTTGTGCTTCAGGCCGCCGTCGGCCACGATGGACGTGGCCTGCGCGAGCTGCAGCATGGTGAAGGCGTTGTAGCCCTGCCCGATGCCCAGCGAAATGGTCTCGCCCGCATACCACTTCTTCTGCTCGGGCCGCTTGTAGGCGTTGCGCTTCCACTCGGTGCTCGGCAGCACGCCGCGCACCTCGCCGCCCAGATCGATGCCGGTGATCTGCCCGAAGCCCATCGGCTTCATGAAGTCGTGGATCAGGTCCACACCCATTTCGTTGGCCAGCGAGTAGTAGTAGATGTTGCTCGACAGCTGGATCGAGCGGCGCATGTCGACGCCGCCGATGTTGCCCTCGGGGCTGCCGAAGCGGTGGCCGCCGAAGTTGAAGTAGCCGGGGTCGTTCACCACCACGTTCGGGCCGCGCTTGCCGGTCTGCAGCGCCGCCAGCGCCATGAAGGGCTTGTAGGTGGAGCCGGGCGGATAGGTGCCGCGCAGCGCGCGGTTCAGGAGCGGCTTGTCGAGCGATTCGGTCAGCGCCTGCCAGCTCTCGGTGTCGATGCCTTCGACGAACAGGTTGGGGTCGAAGGTGGGCTTGCTCACGAAGGCCAGCACTTCGCCGGTCCTGGGATCGATGGCCACCAGCGCGCCGCGGCGGTCGCCGAACATGTCTTCCACCAGCTTCTGTAGCTTGATGTCGAGCGACAGCATCACGGTGTTGCCGGGCGTGGCCGGGTGGCTGGCGAGCCGGCGCACCGCGCGGCCGCCGGCCGAGGTTTCCATCTGCTCGACGCCGGTCTGGCCATGCAGCGTCTTCTCGTAGCTCTGCTCGATGCCCAGTTTGCCGATGTAGTCGGTGCCCTTGTAGTTGGCCTGGTCTTCCTCGGCCCAGTCTTCCATCGCGGTCTTCTCGCGCTGGTTGATGCGGCCGATGTAGCCGAGCACGTGCGAGGCCAGCTCGGCGTGCGGGTAGTTGCGGAACAGCCGGGCCTTGATCTCCACGCCCGGGAAGCGGTAGCGCTGCGCGGCGAAGCGCGCGACTTCCTCATCGCTCAGGCGGGTGCGGATGGGAATGGAATCGAAGCTGCGCGAATCTTCCCGCAAGCGCTTGAAGCGGCGGCGGTCGCGCGGCGAGACCTCGAGCACCTGAGTGAGGCTCTCGATGGTCTCTTCGACGTCGCCCACCTTCGAGGGCGTGATCTCCAGCGTGTAGGCCGAATAGTTCGAGGCCAGCACGATGCCGTTGCGGTCGAGGATCAGGCCGCGGTTGGGCACCACGGGCACGATGGCCGTGCGGTTGCTCTCGGCTTGCTCGGCCAGGTCTTCATGCCGCACCACCTGCAGGTAGAACAGGCGGGCGCCGAGCAGGCTGAACGCGAAGAGCACCACGAGGCCGATCACCACCACGCGGCGCTTGAAGCGCGCGAGATCGGCAGCGACGTTGCGGATTTCGGTCATGGCGTGCGAGCTTAGGCGCGGGCCATTGCCATGGCAACTGCTGGGGTCGAGGAGCCGGGGCGCGCCATGGCTACAGCGGCCGGTTCTCGTCAGGGTCCGGCGTGCGCAGCTGGGGCGCGAGCAGCAAGGCGGTGGCCAGCGGCCACAGCGCGGCCTCGATGGCCGGCGAGATCAGCACGCTCCAGCCCGGGAACACGCCGCCGCCGACCATCCGCGTGACCACCTCGATGAGCTGCGACAGCGCGAACAGCGGCAGCACCTGCAGCGCCTGCGAGGCCACCGGATACCACAGCAGGCGCCGGTGGATGGTGATCGCGAAGAAGCCCAGCGTGGTGTAGGACAGCGCATGCTGGCCCAGCATGGAGGCCTGGTGCACATCCATGCACAGCCCGAAGACGAAGGCCGCGCCGATGCCCACGCGCATCGGCTGGTGCACGCCCCAGAACACGATGGCCAGCGCAAGCAGGTCGGGCATCCAGGCGGTGCGGCCGATCGGGATCATGTTGATGAGCAGCGCCGCCACCAGGCTCGCCCACATGAACAGCGGGCTCACGGGCAGCAGGAGCTGCTGTTGTCCGGGACGCTTGATCATCGGGCGCGCTCCGCGGCTTTCTTGTCGGCCTTGTCGGCGGCCTTGTCCGTCTTGGCGGCCGGCTTGGCCTCGGGCTTCTTGCGCACGGCGGCGGCCGGCGCCGCGGGCGGCGGCGCCGAGGGCGCCCCCGTGGGTGCGAGCACCAGCACGTAGCGCGCAGCCGTCACATGGGCCAGCGGCACGCAGTAGATGCGCGCAAAGGCCGAATCGGCGCGGCGCTCGATGCGCTCGATCTTCGCCACCGGCAGGCCGGGCGGATAGACGCCGTCGACGCCGCTGGTGGACAGCAGGTCGCCCTCCTGCAGGTCGGCATTGGCGGCCATGAAGCGCAGTTCGAGGCCGCCGCCATGCGCCGACGCGTCGCCGAAGGCCACGCTGCGCACGCCGGTGCGGGTGTTCTGCACGGGAATGGAAAGATCGCGGTCGATCACCAGCGTGACCTCGCTCGTGAAAGGCTGCACCTGCGTCACCTGGCCGAGCACGCCGTGCGCGTCGATCACGGGCGACCCGGGCGCCACGCCCTGCGTGAGCCCCTGGTCGATGACGATCTTGCGCGTGTAGGGGTCGGCCGCGTCGTACAGCACCTCGGCCGCTCGGCCCGGGGCCTGGGTGGTCTGGCGCAGCTCGAGCAGCGCGCGCAGCCGCGCGTTGTCCTGCGCGAGCGTGTCGGCCTGGCTCGCGCGCTCGGCCTGCAGCATGAGCGCCTTGCGCGCCTCGTCCTCGTTGCGCTGGGCCGCCTGCAGGTCTTCGAAATAGCGGCTGCCGCCAACCACCATCTGCACCGGCTTGAGCGCCAGCCATTGCACCGGGTAGAGCACCGCGCCGACGGCCGCGCGCAGCGGCTGCACGAGATGGAAGCGCGCGTCGGCCACCATCAGGAACAGTGCGAGCGCGCCGAAGAAGATCAGCTTGCTGAGCGCCGACTGCCCCTGGTTGAACAGGGGCGGGGCTGTGCGATCGAGCGTGCCCAAGGGCATGGTTCAGGCCTGGCTGTGTGCAACGTCAGATGGCAAAAAAGCCGGCCTGCGCGAGCAGAGGCCGGCCGATGATGGCTTTCGCCTTTTACTCGCTCGTGAAGATGCTGCCCAGACGGTCCATGCGTTCCAGCGCGATGCCGCAGCCGCGCACCACGCAGGTCAGCGGGTCTTCGGCCACCAGCACCGGCAGGCCGGTTTCCTCGGCCAGCAGGCGGTCCAGGTCGCGCAGCAGCGCGCCGCCGCCGGTCAGCATCATGCCGCGCTCGGCGATGTCGGCGCCCAGCTCGGGCGGCGTCTGTTCCAGCGCGTTCTTCACGGCCGAGACGATGTTGTTGAGCGGATCGGTCAGGGCTTCCAGCACTTCGTTGCTGCTGATGGTGAAGCTGCGCGGCACGCCTTCGGAGAGGTTGCGGCCCTTGACTTCCATCTCCTTGACCTCGGAGCCCGGGAAGGCCGAGCCGATGTTCTTCTTGATGACTTCGGCCGTCGGCTCGCCGATCAGCATGCCGTAGTTGCGGCGGATGTAGTTGATGATGGCTTCGTCGAAGCGGTCGCCGCCCACCCGCACGGAGCCCTTGTAGACCATGCCGCCCAGGCTGATGACGCCCACTTCGGTGGTGCCGCCGCCAATGTCGACCACCATCGAGCCCGAGGCCTCGCTGACCGGCAGGCCGGCGCCGATGGCCGCGGCCATGGGTTCTTCGATGAGATAGACGGAGGTGGCGCCCGCCGCCTCGGCCGCGTCCTTGATGGCTCGGCGCTCGACCTGGGTCGAGCCGCAGGGCACGCAGATGATGATGCGCGGGCTCGGCGTGAGCAGCGTGCGCGGGTGCACCATCTTGATGAACTGCTTGATCATCTGCTCGGTGATCACGAAGTCGGCAATGACGCCGTCCTTCATCGGGCGGATGGCCTCGATGTTGCCGGGCACCTTGCCCAGCATGGCCTTGGCTTCCCGGCCCACGGCCTGGATCACCTTCTTGCCGTGGGGGCCGCCCTCGTGGCGGATGGCGACAACCGAGGGCTCGTCCAGCACGATGCCCTTGTTGCGGGCGAATATCAGTGTGTTGGCGGTGCCGAGGTCGATCGCAAGGTCGGTGGAAAAATACCGACGGAAAGCTCCAAACATGTGCGGAATCCTCTGGAGCACGCCTGCGCATCGGCAGGTCGTCGCTCTATTTTTTGGGTCGTTCGACGGGGTGAGTTGATCGTTTTTGGCGCAAAAGCCGGCGCGTTCGCGGGGGTTGCGGCAAAGGCGGGATAATACCCGAATCCCCTCTGATTCCTGTGTTAGCACCCTCTCCGGCGTGCGATTACTTCCGGTTTTTCGGCCGGTCCGACCCATGTCACTTTCCGCTTCCGATATTGCACGCATTGCCTCTTTGGCACGGCTGCAGCTTGCTTCCGACGAAAGCGAGCGCATGCTCAGCCAGATCAACGGCTTTTTTGACCTGGTCGAACGCATGCGTTCGGCCGACACCGCCGGGGTGGAGCCGCTGGCCCATCCGGTGGCGGCCGTCGAAGACATCACGCTGCGCCTGCGCGACGATGTGGCAAGCGAACCCGACAACCGCGAAGCCAACCAGAAGAGCGCCCCGGCCGTCGAAGCCGGCCTGTTTCTCGTGCCGAAAGTGATCGAATGATGAGCAGCGGTGAATTGCACCAGATGGGCGTGGCCGCTCTCGCCCGTGCCCTGGCCGAGCGCAAGGTTTCGGCCGTCGAGGCCTCCCAGGCCTTTCTCGGCCGCATGAAGGCCCATGAATCGCTCGGCACCTTCGTCGACGTAAACGAGGAAGTGACGCTGGGCCAGGCCCGCGCCGCCGACGCACTGATCGCCAAGGGCAACGCCCCCGCGCTCGCCGGCGTGCCCATTGCGCACAAGGACATCTTCGTCACCACCGATTTCGCCACCACCGCCGGCTCGAAGATGCTCGCGGGCTACCGCTCGCCGTTCGACGCCACCGTGGTGCGCCGCCTGGCCGAGGCCGGCGCGGTCACGCTCGGCAAGCTCAGCTGCGACGAATTCGCGATGGGCTCGGCCAACGAGAACGTCGCCGTGCCCGCCGTCGGCCACGACAAGGCCGTGCCGGTGCAGAACCCGTGGAACCGCGAACGCATTCCGGGCGGCTCCTCGGGCGCCAGCGCCGCGGCCGTGGCGGCCCGCCTCGCGCCCGCGGCCACCGGCACCGACACCGGCGGCTCGATCCGCCAGCCGGCGTCGTTCTGCGGCATCACCGGCATCAAGCCGACCTATGGCCGCGCCTCGCGCTACGGCATGGTGGCCTTCGCATCGAGCCTCGACCAGGCCGGCCCCATGGCCCGCTCGGCCGAAGACTGCGCGCTGCTGCTGTCGGCCTTCTGCGGCCCCGACCTGGACCGCGACTCGACCTCGATCGACATGCCCGCCGAGAACTTCGGCCGCTCGCTCGACGACTCGCTCGAGGGCCTGCGCATCGGCGTGCCGAAAGAATTCTTCGGCGAAGGCGTGGCGCCCGGCGTGCGCGCAGCCATCGATGCGGCGCTTGCGCAATACGAGAGGCTCGGCGCCCGGCGCGTCGAAGTCACGCTGCCGCTCACCGAACTGTCGATTCCGGTCTACTACATCCTGGCCGCGGCCGAAGCCTCGAGCAACCTGAGCCGCTTCGACGGCGTGAAGTTCGGCCACCGCGCGAAGCAGTACAAGGACCTGGCCGACATGTACGAGCGCACGCGCGCCGAGGGCTTCGGCGACGAGGTCAAGCGCCGCATCATGATCGGCACCTATGTGCTCTCGCACGGCTACTACGACGCCTACTACCTGCAGGCACAGAAGGTGCGCCGCATGATCGCCGACGACTTCCAGCAGGCCTTCAGGCAGTGCGATGTGATCGCCGGCCCCGCCGCGCCCACCACCGCCTGGAAGATCGGCGAGCACGGCGGCGACCCGGTGGCCGACTACCTGGCCGACATCTTCACGCTGCCGGCCTCGCTGGCCGGCCTGCCGGGCATGAGCGTGCCCGCGGGCTTCGACGCCGGCATGCCCGTGGGCCTGCAGTTGATCGCCAATTATTTCGGTGAAGCAAAGCTGCTGAACGCAGCCCATCGCTTCCAGCAAGCCACCGACTGGCACACGCGCACGCCGGAGGGCTTCTGAAATGAGCGAACCCGTGAACACTTTCGAAGCACAGCAACAGGGCCGCCCGACCGGCCCGCTGGTGCGCGGCTATGAAGTCATCATCGGCTTCGAGACGCACGCGCAACTCTCGACCGCGAGCAAGATCTTCAGCCGCGCCTCCACCGCCTTCGGCGCCGAGCCCAACACCCAGGCCTGCGCGGTCGACCTCGCGCTGCCCGGCACGCTGCCCGTGATGAACAAGGGCGCCGTCGAACGCGCCATCAAGCTGGGCCTTGCGCTCGGCTCGCACATTGCGCCGCGCAGCGTGTTCGCGCGCAAGAACTATTTCTATCCCGACCTGCCCAAGGGCTACCAGATCAGCCAGTACGAGATCCCGGTCGTGCAGGGCGGCGCGGTCTCGTTCTTCCTCGGCGAAGAAAAGAAGACCGTGCGCCTGGTGCGCGCCCACCTCGAGGAAGACGCTGGCAAGTCGCTGCACGAGAACTTCGTCGGCCAGAGCGGCATCGACCTGAACCGCGCCGGCACGCCGCTCTTGGAGATCGTGACCGAGCCCGACATGCGCTCCACCGCCGAGGCCGTGGCCTATGCGCGCGAGCTGCACAAGATCGTCACCTGGATCGGCATCTGCGACGGCAACATGCAGGAAGGGAGCTTTCGCTGCGATGCCAACGTGTCGGTGCGCAAGCCCGGCGAAAAGCTCGGCACGCGGCGCGAGATCAAGAACCTGAACAGCTTCAAGTTCATGCAGCAGGCCATCGACTACGAGATCAACTCGCAGATCAACGAGCTGGAAGACGGCCGCAAGATCGAACAGGCCACCGTGCTGTTCGACCCCGACACCGGCGAGACGCGCACCATGCGCACCAAGGAAGACGCGGCCGACTACCGCTACTTCCCCGACCCCGACCTGCCGCCGCTCGCCATTGAGCCCGAGTGGATCGAGCGCGTGCGCGCCGCCATGCCCGAGCTGCCGCGCGCCATGGCCGAGCGCTATGTGCGCGACCACGGCATGTCCGAATACGATGCGGCGCAGCTCACGCAGAGCCCGGCGCTCGCGCGCTATTTCGACGATGCGGTGAAGGCCGGCGCCACGCCCAAGCTCGCGAGCAACTGGATCACCGGCGAAATGGCGCGCCGCCTCAACGCGCAGGAAATCGGCATCGACGCCGCGCCGGTCGCGGCGCAGCAGCTGGCGCAGCTGGTCGGGCGCATTGCCGACGGCACGCTGCCTCACAACGCCGCGCGCCAGGTGTTCGACGCGCTCTGGACCGGCGAAGGCAGCGATGTCGACGCGATCATCGAAGCCAAGGACCTGAAGCCGATGAACGACACCGGCGCGCTCGACAAGATCCTGGACGAGGTGATCGCGAAGAACGCGAAGAACGTCGAGGAATACCGCGGCGGCAAGGAAAAGGCCCTCAACGGCCTCGTGGGCCAGGTGATGAAGGCCAGCGGCGGCAAGGCGAACCCCGCGCAGGTCACCGAACTGCTCAAGGCAAAACTGGGCTGACCTCCGGGCGGGCAACACCAGCGGCCCGGCTAAGCCGGTTCCGCGGTGTTCCCGAAAGGGCCGTTCAGCGCTTGACGACGCCGCCGTTCTCGGGGGACCAGATCTGCTTCAGGCGCCCGCGCTCCTCGTCGAAGCGCGCGTTGACGCGCTTCTTCTCATCTTCCTGCTCGCCGATGAAGCGGTTCTGCACCGCCACGCTCTGCGCGTTGTCCTCGAGCTTGCGGCGCACGGCGCCGGGCGCCTTGCTCGTGTCGTGCTTGTAGAACTCGAGCTCCTCATCGATCTTCTGGCGGTCTTCGGCGAGTTCGGCCAGGCGCTTCTTCGCGGCCTGGATCACCGCGTCGATCTGCACCAGCGCCTCGGCGCGCTCGCGGTCATGCACCGTGGCATTGGGATAGCGCACCAGCAACGCCCGCTCGCGGCGGCGCTCGTCGGTCAGCCGCGCGGCCTGCAATGCGGCCTCGCGGGCGCGGTCTTCGCGCTCGGCCAGTTCGCGGGCCGTGTACGTGGGCTCGATCCTGCGGCGCGTGGTGCCGCTCGGGCTCAGCTCGCGCTGTTCGCGGTCGCTGCATTCGGCAATCGGGCGGTCGGCCGTGAACGTGCGGCCGCGCGCATCGGTGCACGAATAAATGCCGGCGGCCGGCGCCGGTGCGGGTTGCGCCGGCACCGCGCCGGTCCACAGCGCCATCAGCAGCAGCAGCGGCAGCACCCGCGGGGCTGCGAACGATCGAGCCGCCTGGCCGGGCTTGTGGCGCATGGATGTGGGATGGGGCATGGAGTGGCCTCAGCTGGCGCCGTAGCGCGCGCGGTAGGCGAGCACCCGCTCATGGTGCGCCCCCAGGTCTGCGGCGGCATGGCCCGAGAGATAGTTCAGCAGGTCGTCGAGCGTGGCAATGGCCACCACCTCCAGGCCCAGGTTGTTGCGCACGTACTGCACCGCGCTGTGGGCCACATCGACGCCGTTTTCGGTGGCTTTTTCCTGCCGGTCGAGCGCAATGGCCACGGCGTGCGGTGTGGCGCCCGCGGCTTCGATGGCGGCAATGGATTCGCGCACCGCAGTGCCGGCCGACATCACGTCGTCGACGATCAGCACGCGCCCCTCGAGCGGCGCACCCACCAGGTTGCCGCCTTCGCCGTGCGCCTTGGCTTCCTTGCGGTTGTAGGCAAAGGGATAGTTGCGGCCGCGCCGGGCCAGTTCGGCCGCCACCGTGGCACCCAGCGGAATGCCCTTGTAGGCGGGGCCGAAGATCATGTCGAACTCGACGCCGCTCTCGATCAGCCGGTCTGCATAGAATCCGGCGAGCCGCGCGATCTTGGCGCCGTCGTCGAACAGGCCCGAATTGAAGAAGTAGGGGCTCAGGCGGCCAGCCTTGGTCTTGAACTCGCCGAAGCGCAGCACGCCGGCGTCGAGCGCGAACTGGACAAAGTCCTGCGCCACCGCGCTGCTTTTCTCACCATCTACAGCCATCGGGAAATTCCTTGTGTTCAAACTGACCAGCCTCAATCTCAATGGCCTGCGTTCGGCCGCCACGAAGGGGGTGGCGGACTGGGTGGCCGAACTTGCGCCGGATTGTATTTGCATGCAGGAAATCCGGGTGCAGGCGAGCGACATCGAAGGCCGGTTCGAGGAAATGGCCGGCCTTAAGGGCCATTTCCATTTCGCCGAGAAAAAAGGCTACGCCGGCACCGCGATCTACACGAAGCACGCGCCAAGCGCCGTGGTCGTGGGCTGGGGCGACGCCGAATTCGACGCCGAGGGCCGGTATCTCGAACTGCGCTTCGACACGCCTGAACGCAAGCTCTCGATCATCAGCTGCTACTTCCCGAGCGGCAGTTCGGGCGAGGAGCGGCAGCAAGCCAAGTTCCGTTTCCTGAAGGGATTTTTCCCGCACCTCATCGCGCTCAAGAAGGAGCGCGAATTCATCCTCTGTGGCGACATCAACATCGCCCACAAGGAAATCGACCTCAAGAACTGGCGCGGCAACCAGAAGAACAGCGGCTTCCTGCCCGAGGAGCGCGCCTGGATGACCCGGCTGCTCGACGCCGGCACCGACGGTGCGGGCCTGGCGGACGTCTACCGCATGCTCAAGCCCGACACCACGGCCGAGGCCTACACCTGGTGGAGCAACCGCGGCCAGGCCTATGCCAACAACGTGGGATGGCGGCTCGACTACCACCTGGCCACACCGGCCCTGGGTGCGCTCGCGCGCAGCGAGCAGATCTACAAAACCGTGAAGTTCAGCGATCACGCGCCGATCACGGTGGATTACGACTTCACGCTGTAGCCAAAGCCGCCGCTCAGCGCGGCGCGGCCTTGCCCGCATGCCGCGCCAGGTGCACCTGGTGCAGCGTGATCTTGCGCACCTCGGCCTGGCTGGTCTCGATGTGCGCGCGCAGCAGCATCGCGGCCTGGTCGCCGCGGTTGGCGCGCACGGCCTTGAGAATCTTGCCGTGCTCCTCGTAGGTGGCGTCGATGCGCGGCTGCTGCGTGAAGTCGAGCCGGCGGATGATGCGGATGCGCTCGGTCACGTCGCTGTGCACGCGCGCCATCTCGGCGTTGCCCGCGGCCGCCACGAGCGCGCAGTGAAAGGCCTCGTCCCACTGCGCCACCTGCGCGGTGTCGCTGCTGCGCTGCGCCGCGGGCACGAGCCAGATGTCGGCCAGCGTGTCGAGCAGGCTGCGGTCGACGCGGCGGCCGGCCTCGCAGAGGCGGTGCACGGCAGTGGTCTCGAGCACCATGCGCAGGTCATAAAGCTGCTCGAACTGGTCGAAGTCGAACGGCAGCACGCGCCAGCCGCTGCGGAACAGCACCTCGACGAAGCCCTCCTGCTGAAGGCGGAACAGCGCCTGCCGCACGGGCGTGCGCGAAACGCCGAGCCGTTCGCTGATCTCGTTTTCGGTGAAGCGGTCGCCGGGCACGAGGATGAAATCGGCCACGTCGCGCTTGAGCTGCGCGTAGACCTCGTCGGCGCGCGTGCGGAAAACGGCCTTGTCGGAAGCGGGCGTGGGCGCGGGCGAAGCGGAGCGGGAGCGAACGGTAGACACGTGCGGAATGTTAGTCGCTGTCATTGCCCCTGTTGGCGAAGCACCGCCAGCAGCGCGGCGCTCGGCGCGGTCCAGCCGACGATCGCGCCCTGTGCGCGGACCATGTCGAGCGTGGCCGCCTTGAAGGCCGGGAAGTAGCTCTCGGTGCAGTCTTCGAGCAGCAGGCTGTCGTAGCCCCGGTCGTTGGCCTCGCGCATGCTGGTCTGCACGCAGACCTCGGTGGTGACGCCGCCGAACAGCAGGTGCGTGATGCCGCGCTGCTGCAGCAGTTCGTGCAGCCCGGTGGCATAGAACGCGCCCTTGCCGGGCTTGTCGATGACGATTTCGCCTTCCACGGGCGCCAGCGCATCGATGATCTGGCTGCCCGGTTCGCCTGCGACGAGGATGCGGCCCATCGGTCCTTCGTCGCCAATGCGCAGGCTCGGGTTGCCGCGGTTGCGTTTGGCGGGCGGGCAGTCGGAGAGGTCCGCCTTGTGCGCTTCCCGGGTGTGGACCACGAGGCCGCCGGCCCGTCGCCACGCCTCCAGGGCTGCCCGGGTTGCGGGCACGATGGCTTCGAGCAAGGACACATCGTTGCCCAGCGTTTCGCCGAAGCCGCCGGGCTCGATGAAGTCGCGCTGCATGTCGATGAGGACCAGTGCTGTGTTCCTGACCTCGAATTCGTAGGGGAAGGGGGCGGCCTCTATTCGCATTCTTGTCTCGCTGTTGTTCAGGGCGGGGGTGCGGCGATGAGCGGTGTGTCCCCGGCCGGCCGACCGGGAACACACCGCCCATCGCCGCGGACGCATCGACTGCGAACACTCCACCTCGAAGCCCGGTGTGCGGTGCGGTGTGGGCGCCCCCTCTGTGCCGCCGAGGAGCGCAGCGTTTCGCGGATCAGGGCTCGCAGCTGTTTGAGCGAAGCGAGTTCTGCGAGACCCCGCGAAACGCGAGCACCGCAGGGGAGCCGCGCAGCGGCCGGCACAGTGGGGGCGACCGCGCCGCACCGCGCACCGGGCAGCCCAGCAACAGCCGGCAGGGCACTCATGCCGAGGCCTTCAGCGGCGGCGGCTCGCCATGGTGTCCCCCACCCATGTGCGCCCCGATCACATGCCTTTCGGCCCCCGCAGCCGACGTCTCGAACACGATCCGCCCTTCGCTCATCACGACGATGCGGTCCGCAAGCTCCAGCAGCTCGTCGAGGTCCTCGCTGATCAGCAGCACCGCCCCGCCCTTCTCGCGCACCTGCACGATGCGCTCGTGGATCTCGGCCACGGCCGCGAAGTCCAGGCCGAACACGGGGTTCGCCGCGATCAGCACGTTGATGTCGCCGGCCAGCTCTCGCGCCAGCACCGCACGCTGCACATTGCCGCCCGAGAGGCTGCGGATCGGCGCGCCCTCGCCCTGCGTCTTCACGCCGTATTCGGCAATCCATTCGCGCGCCCGCTGGCGCCAGAACGGAAAGTTCAGCACGCCGCCGCGCGACAGCGGCGGCCGGTCGAAATCGCGCAGCGCCATGTTCTCCGCCACGCTGAGGTCGCCCACGCAGGCATTGCGCAGCGGCTCCTCGGGCAGGCTGCGGACCTTGAGGCTGCGGTTCTCTGCGCGGCGCGCGCTGTAGGGCCGGCCCATCACGCTCACCTTGCCGGCCAGCCGCGGACGCTGCCCGACCAGGGCCTCGACCAGTTCGCGCTGCCCGTTGCCCGAAACGCCCGCCACGCCGAGGATCTCGCCGGCGCGCACCGACAGGCCCAGCCCGTGCAGCGCCAGCGTGCCGCGGTCCCCCTGCGCCTCGAGGCCTTCGACCCGCAAGGCGACGGGTGCCGCATCGGGCACCGGTGCTCTGGCGATGGGCGAGGAAGCCGGCGCAGACGCTGAAACGCCCTCGCCGCCCATCATGGCCTGCGCCAGCTGCGCCGGGCTCGTGTCCGCCACGCGGCAGTGGTGCACCGCCTTGCCGCGGCGCAGCACCGTCACGCTGTCGGCATAGGCCATCACCTCGCGAAACTTGTGCGTGATGATGAGCACGGTGCACATGCCGCTTCGCGCGAACTCGCGCACATGACCCAGCACCTCGTCGGCCTCCTGCGGCGTGAGCACCGAGGTCGGTTCGTCGAGAATCAGCAGGCGCGGCTTCAGGTAGAGCTGCTTGAGCAGTTCGAGCTTCTGTTTCTCGCCCGCCGCCAGTTCGGATGGCCGCACGTCGAGATCGAGGCTGAAGGGCGTGGTCGCAAGAAAATCCTTGAGCTCCGCGCGCTTGCCCTTCCAGTCGATCAGCGCGGGCGTCTTGCCGCCCGCGAGCAGCAGGTTCTCGGCCACCGTCATGCCCGGTGCCAGCGTGAAATGCTGGTAAACCATGCCGATGCCCAGCGCACGCGCCACGATCGGGTTGGCAATGTCCTGCTCGCGCCCGTCGATCAGGATGCTGCCCTCTTCCGCACGCTGGAAACCGGCCACGCATTTCACCAGCGTGCTCTTGCCCGCGCCGTTCTCGCCCAGCAACGCATGCACCGTGCCGGGCTCGACGCGCATCGTCACGCGGTCCATCGCGGTGAAGGCGCCGAAGCGCTTGGTCAACTCATAGGTGTCGAGCGCGAGCGCGCCGCTGCCTGCGGGGAGCGCGCCAATGGCGTGAGGCAATGCGGTGGTCATATCAGTTTTCACCGCGCGTTCGGCTGCTCTTGTCCGGGGCGCTGTTGCTGTTGTTCAGGGCGCGTGCACAGGCCACCGGGTACTCCCCTCCGCGAATGTCCCCCGGCCTGCGGCCTCCTCCTTGATTTCGCTGCGGGGAGCACCCGATGCCCTGTGCACGATGGGCGCTGCCGTTGTGTCGCTCGATCAACGACCGCTCCGAATAACGCTCCCGTCGGCGGGAGCGCGCCCTGAATGACTCACAACGGGACAAACAAAAAAAGCAGGAATTCATTCAGCTGCTCCATGCACATGGCGCGACCCGTGGCGTTCTCATAGGGCCGCCAGCAAGGCCTGCGACATTGCATGCGCGCCGAACACGCCGCCCTGCATCGTGATCATCTTGAGAGCCGCCAGATGGTTGCCGTGGTCGGTGGCGGCCGTGCAGTCCGACAGCAGCAGGCATTCGAAGCCGCGGTCATTCGCGTCGCGCATCGTGGTGTGCACGCACACGTCGGTGGTGATGCCCGCGAGCACCAGATTCTCGATGCCGCGCGTGCGCAGGATCAGCTCCAGGTCGGTGGCATAGAACGAGCCCTTGCCGGGCTTGTCGATCACCACCTCGCCGGGCAGCGGCGCGAGTTCGGGAATGATCTCCCAGCCCGGCTCGCCGCGCACCAGGATGCGCCCGCACGGCCCGTCGTCGCCGATGCCCACGCCGTTGGCGCCGATCTGGCGCGAGCGCCAGCGCTTGTTGGCGGGCAGGTCGGCCAGGTCCGGCCGGTGGCCTTCGCGCGTGTGGATGATGTGAAAGCCCAGCGGCCGCAGCGCCGCGAGCGTGCGCGCGATCGGCTGGATCGGCGCCTGCACCAGCGAGAGGTCGTAGCCCATCACGTCGACGTAGCCGCCCTTGCCGCAGAAGTCGGTCTGCATGTCGATCACGATGAACGCGGTATTGCCGGGCCGCAGGTCGCCGTTGTAGGGCCAGGCATAGGGCTCGGCGGCCACGTGGCGGGAAGGTGTCGTGTCGTTCATCGCTTGTTTCCTTCGTAGGTGCGCTCCGGCGCTGCAAAGCCGCAGGAGGTGCCGTCGGTCACCTTCACCTCGGCGCTCCAGGGCAGGCTGTAGATGCCGGCGGCCATGTCGTGCATGTAGGTGTAGGGGCAGTCCTGGGCGCCGCCCTTCACCGCCACGTAGCCGCGGTGGTAGAGCTGGTAGATGTTGTTCTCCACGCCCCAGCCGGTGCGCGCCTCGCGCACGAGGTCGGGCCGCAGCTCGGCGGTGATGATCTCGTCGGCGCGGCCGCCGCCCTCGGCCAGCACCGTGCCGTCGAAATTGCAGAACATGCCCTCGCCCATCGAGTCGAAGCTGCCGTCGCTGCCGCTGAGGCACACGCTCGCGGTGTAGGCCAGGTTGCAGAAGGCGTTGGCCTGGTTGGTGATCTTCCATGCATGGCGGATCGGCGCCGTGTAGCCCGCCGTGCGCAGGATGATGTCGGCGCCCTTGTAGGCGGCCTCGCGCGCCATCTCGGGGAACATGCCGTCGTGGCAGATGATGAGCGAGAGCCTGCTGCCGTTCGGCCCGTCGCACACCGGGATGCCGAGGTTGCCGGGCTCCCACGGCTCGACCGGCACCCACGGATGCAGCTTGCGGTAGTAGAGCCTGATGGCGCCCTGGTCGTCGATGATGAGCCCGCTGTTGTACGGATTGCCGTCGGGGTTGGCTTCCATGATCGAGAAGCAGCCCCAGATGCGGTGCGCGATGCAGGCGCTCTTGAAGGCGGCCACCTCGGGCCCGTCGAGCGTGCACATGATTTCGGGGTTCATGTCCATCGAGAGGCCGTGCAGCGCGTACTCGGGAAACACCACGAGATCCATGGTCGACTGGTTGCGGCGTGCCTTGCCCACCATCTCGCAGATGCGCTGCGTCTGCGCGGCCAGGTCGGCCGGCGTCTTCACGCTCGGCAGCTGCAGCTGCACCAGGCCGACGACGACGCCGTGGGCCGATTTGTTGAGGCCTCCGAGACCGCTCATGGGATTCAGCTCCTTGTCGATGAAAGTTCGCCCGGGGCGCCGGCGGCTGCCGTGCCGGGCCTGCAGGTCAACACCAGAATCACCAGCGTGAGCACGTAGGGCACGGTGTTGAACAGGTGATAGCCCCAGCCGATGCCGATGGATTGCAGCGCCGGTCCGATGGCGCCCGCCCCGCCGAAGAGCAGCGCCGCACCCACGCAGCGCAGCGGGCTCCAGCGCGCGAAGATCACGAGCGCCACCGCGATCAGGCCCTGGCCGCTCGAGATGCCTTCGTTCCAGCTGCCCGGATAGAACAGCGTGAGCGATGCACCGCCGAGCCCGGCGATGAAGCCGCCCGCCGTGGTGGCTGCGATGCGCAGGCCCGAGACCGAATAGCCGAGCGCGCGCGTGGCCTGCGCCGAGTCGCCGGCCATGCGCACCAGCAGGCCGGCCCGCGTGCGCGCAAAGCCCCACCAGAGCAGCACCGCCAGCGCCACGCCGATCGGCACCAGCGCATTGAGTTGCAATGCCGAGCGCACCACCGTGTTGTCGCTCCAGAAGCCCAGCGGTATCGCAGGAATCTGCGGCGCCTGCGGCTGGATCAGCGGCTTGCCAAGATAGAACGCGAGCCCCGTGCCGAGCAGCATCAGCGCGATGCCGGTCGCGACGTCGTTCACGCGATCGAGCGAGCACAGGAGGCCATGCAGCAGCGCGAGCGCCGCCCCCGCCATCGCGCCGATCAGCACGCCGAGCCACGCCGAATCGGTGAGATAGGCACCGCCGAAGGCCGCCATGGCCGAGAGCACCAGCACGCCTTCGAGCCCGAGGTTGATGCGGCCCGATTTCTCGGTGAGGCATTCGCCGAGGCTCACGAACAGGAAGGGCGCGCCCACGCGCAGCGCACCGCCGACGATGCCGGCCGCGAGCGCAATCCACTGGTCCGCGGTCATCGCACCGCCCCCGCGCCGCGCGGAACGCGCGCGCGCAGGGCGTTCCAGTCGACCATGCGCAACCCCTCGCTCGCAAGGATCAGCACGAAGGCAATGCCCTGCAGCACCAGCACCGAAGCATCGGGCAGCCCGAGCCTGCGCTGCAGCAGGCTGCCGGCCGCGCCGAAGCCGCCAAAAAGAATCGCCACCGGCACGATGGCCACCGGGTTGTGGCGCGCGATGAACGACACCAGGATGCCCGCATAGCCGTAGCCCGCGATCAGCGAGGCATTGGCATTGGTGTGCACCGCCGCCACCTCGACGGCGCCCGCGAGCCCCGCGCAGGCGCCGCCGAGCCCGCAGGCCCCGAGGATGAGCCGCGTGGCCGGCAGTCCCACGAGCTGCGCGGTGCGCGGATTGCCGCCCACCACGCGCACCGAAAAGCCCGAGGCCGTGGCGCGCAGCCACCACCCGAGCGCCAGGCAGGCGACCACGCCGATCACGAAGCCCCAGTGCACGTCCGAACCGCCGATGCCGCCGATCAGCAGCCCGTCGGCGAGCGCATGGGTCGATGGTTTGTTGAGGCTCGCCGGATCGCGCAGCGGCCCCTCGACCAGGTGCTTGAAGATGCCGATGGCGATGTAGGCCAGCAGCAGGCTGCTGATGGTTTCGTTGATGCCGCGGTACTGGCGCAGCCAGCCCGCAAGCATGATCCACAGCGCACCGGCCGCCGCGCCTGCGAGGCAGACCACCACTGTGCCCAGCATGTTGCCGGGCAGCGGCACCGCATGCGCGAGCGCGGCAGAGGCCAGGCCACCGAGCACCAGCGCGCCTTCTCCGCCGATGACGATCAGCCCCGCCCGCGCGGGCAGCGCCACGCACAGTGCGGTGAGCATCAGCGGCGCGGCGCGCTGCAGGGTGTTCTGCCACGAGAACCAGTCGCCGAACGCACCCTTGAAGAGCGTCGCCCAGACCTCCACCGGATCGACGCCGGCAAAGGCCACGAGCAGCCCGAACAGCAGCAGCGCCGCCGCGATGGCGAACGTCGGCAGGGCGAATTCCTTGAGCGCGTGACGCATGGGCTTGAAACTCAGGCCGAACCGACGACGCCTTCGACCAGGTAGTTCATCTTTTCGAGTTCCAGGTCGGTCTGCTTCAAGACCTTGCCGGCCGGCACCACGACCGCGCCCTTGTTGTCCTTGATGCCGTCCTTGAAGATGTCGAAGGTGCCCGCGATCATCTTCGCCTTGATGTCGTCGGCCTGCTTCTTCGCGGCGTCCGGCACCATCGGGCCATAGGCCGACATCTTCACGTAGCCTTCCTTCAAACCGCCGCGCAGGAAGTTGGGATGCGGCTTGCCGGTCTGCGCGGCCTCGATGGCGGTCTTGTAGGCCGTGAGCCAGTTCCATTCGGCACCGGTGAGGTACGCGTTGGGCGCGAGCTTGGCCTGGCTCGCGTGGTAGCCGCAGACCATCTTGCCGCGCTTGGCCGCGGTCTCCACCACCACCTTGGGGCCGTCGACGTGCATGGTGAAGACATCGCAGCCCTGGTCGGCCAGGCTGTTGGTGGCTTCGGCTTCCTTCACGGCCATCGACCAGTCGCCGGTGAAGATCACGCTGCAGGTGATGTTCGGCTTGACCGAGCGCGCACCCAGCGTGAAAGCGTTGATGTTGCGCAGCACCTGCGGAATCGGCTTGGCGGCGACGAAGGCGATCTTGTTGCTCTTGGTCATGTGCGCCGCGATCACGCCGTTCAGGAACTGGCACTCGTCGATGTAGCCGAAGAAGCTGCCGGCGTTCTTCGGGTGCTTGCCTTCGGTCCAGAGGCCGCCGCAGTGCGAGAAGCGAACGTCGGGGTACTTCGGCGCGACAGCCAGGATGTGCGGATCGAAATAGCCGAACGAGGTGGGGAACAGGAGCTTGGCGCCGTCCTGCGAGATCATGCCGGCCATGGTCTTCTGCACGGCGGCGGTCTCGGGCACGTTCTCTTCTTCGACCACCTTGATGCCGGGCAGCTTCTTGACCTCGGCCGCGGCCATGGCGTGCGCCTGGTTGTAGCCATAGTCGTCGCGCGCGCCGACGTAGATCACGCCGACGGTCAGCGGCTTGGCCTGTGCGCCGGCGAGCGCGCTCCAGCCTCCGAGGGTGCCGGCGGCGCCGAGCGCGGCCAGGGACTTGAGGGAATCGCGGCGATTGATTGGGCTTGTCATGGCGTTCTTTCCAGAGGTTGAAGGGAGTGCAAAAAATGTGCCCCGCGCTCAGCCCAGCAGGCTCACGTGGGCGGCAACCACGCGCCAGCCCTCGGCCGTGCGCAGCCAGGTCTGGCTCTGCCGGCCGGTCTGGCCGCTGCCTTCGCGGCGGAACTCGACGTTGGCGGTCGCGAAGTCGCGGCCGTAGGTGGTGATGACGGTGCGCAGCAGCTCGCGCGGCGGGCTCTGCACCGGCAGCGATGCGCGAAAGGCGCGGATGCCGGCATGGCCGTAGTGGTTCTCCGAGAAACCGTAGCGCAGCGTCAGCGGGCTGTTCCAGAACAGTTCGTCGAGCACTGCGGGCTGGTTGGCCATGAGCGCTTCTTCGTAGCGTGCGAACACGGCCGTCACTTCGGCGAGCACCTCGGGAATGTTGATCTCCAGCGTCATCTGCGCACCTCGCGCTGGAAGATGTCGAGGCTGAGCTTCTTGGTTGCCACGAAGCTGTCGGTGCTGAGCGTCTCGACCGTGCGTGGCCGCGCATCGCCGTAGCGCAGGATCTCGGCCACCCTGGTGGGCCGCTTGGTCAGCAGCAGCACCTCGTCGGCCAGGTACACGGCCTCTTCGAGGTCGTGCGACACCAGCAGCATGGTGGTGCCCGTCTGCATGAACACCTCCTGCAGCTTCTCGCGGATGAAGAGCGTCATCTCGAAATCGAGCGCCGAAAAGGGTTCGTCGAGAAACAGCACCTCGGGCTTGGGCGCGAGCGCACGCATGATCGATGCGGTCTGCTGCTGGCCGCCCGAGAGCTCGTACGGAAAGCGCTTCAAGTCGAACTTCACGTCGAAGGATGCGACGAGTTCTTCCATGCGCCGGTCGACCTCGGCCTTGCTGCGCCCTTCGAGCTTGAGCGGATAGGCGATGTTGTCGATGGTGCGCATCCACGGGAACATCGCCTCGCGGTAGTTCTGGAACACGTAGCCGATCTTGGTGTCCTTGCGCTGCTTCCCGTCGAACAGGATCTCGCCCGCATCGATGGGAACGAGCCCCGCGATCATGTTGATGAGCGTGGACTTGCCGCAGCCGTTGGGCCCGAATACCGAGACGATCCGGTGCTTGGGAATGTCGAGGTCGAAGTTCTCGTACAGCGGCCAGCCCGCGAAGTACTTGGTGAGCCCTCGGATGGTGATGTGCGTGCCGGCCGGGCCGGGCTTGAAGACGGGCCTGGGCACGTCGGCATACACCGGGCCGTTGACGACGATGTCTTGCGTGGCTTTCATCTTCCGCTCCAGTGCACGATGCGGCGCTCGGCGACGAGAAAGAGAATGTTGAGCGCATAGCCCAGTGCGCCCGCCGCAAGAATGGCCGCGTACATGCTCTTGACGTTGAGCACCTGCTGCGCATCGATGATGCGGTGCCCCAGGCCGGTGTCGGAGCCGATGAACATCTCGGCCACGATGACGATCACCAGCGCCATCGACACGGCCGAGCGCAGGCCCACGAAGCTGGGCTGCAGGCTTTCCCACACCAGCACGTCCTTGAAGATCTGCCAGCGCGAGGCGCCCATGACGCGCGCCGCCATCACGCGCTGCTTGCGCGCATTGATCACGCCGTAGGCGCTGTTGAACACCACGATCAGCAGCGCGCCGAAAGCCGCGATGGCCACCTTGTTGACGTCCGACACGCCGAAGATCAGCAGGAACAGCGGAATCAGCGCGGACGACGGCGTGGAGCGGAAGAAGTCGATCAGGAACTCGACGCTGCGATAAGCACGCTCGTTGCTGCCGAGCAGCACGCCCAGCGGCACGCCGACCACCGCCGCAATCGCGAAGGCCTGCAGCGTGCGCCACACCGTCATCGCAAAGTCGGTGAGCAGCGGCCCGCCCGCGAGCCCCGGGATCAGCGCCGCAATGGTGTCGGCCGGCGTGGGCAGGAGGATCGGCTTGATGAAGCCCAGGCGCACCGCCAGGTCCCACACGATGAACAGTGCCACCGGGCCGATGAAGGGCAGCAGGCGGTCGCGCAGCGGCGGTTTCGGTGCCGCCGCCGTCGCGCCGGCGGCGGGCGGTGTCCACGGCGCGGCCGTGCTCGTGCTTGCGTCGGCCATGGTCATGCCTTGTAGAGCAGGCCGTCCACCGGTACCTTCTTCTCGAAGATGCCTTTCTCGGTGAACAGGTCGTAGAACTTCTGGAAGTACGCGACGTCGCTCGGCTTGAATTCGTTGTAGAGCGTGTACGAGGCGAGCGGCACTTCGGCCGTGAGGCTGCCTTCGATGGCGGTGTAGCCCTTCATGTGCTGGCGCGCGTCGTCGGGCTTGCTGCGCACCAGCTCCACGCCGCGCGCATAGGCGGCGATGTACTTCTTCGCCACCTCGGGGTTCTTCTTGATGAACTCGCTGGTGAGGCTGGCCGCGCCGCCGTGCCAGGGCGCCATCGGATCGCCGAGGATGTACCTGGCGACCACGCCAGCCTCGATGACGCGCGTGGTGCCGTTCATGCGGCCCACGGTGCCGGTGGGCTCGAGCGTGTAGCAGGCGTCGACCTGCCCCGCGACGAGCGCGGCCACATGCTGGCCGATGGGAAGCTCGCTCACGGTGGCGCCCTTGGCGCCCGCGCGTTCGAGCATGGTCTTGCACAGGGTCACGTTCTGGATGCCGGGGCCGGACGCGATCTTCTTGCCGGCCAGCTCGGCCATGGCCTTGATCGGGCTGTCCTTGGCGACGATGAATTCGTCGAGCACGAACTTGGCGTTGCTCGGGTTGGTGCAGAAGATCTTGAAGAGCCCCGGCTGCGCGATCTCGCCGATGGCAAGGTTGGCCGAGCCCGTGCCGTTGGCGCTGCCGTCGCAGCGGCCCGCGAGCATGCCTTCCATGACCTGCTGCGCGCCCGCGAACGTGAGCGGCTCCACGTCGAGGCCCGCTTCCTTGAAGTAGCCGCGGTCGACCGCGGCAAAGAAGGGCAGGCCCGCCGCCACGGGCCAGAAGCCGATGCGGATCTTGGGCGCGGCCTGCGCGCGCACGATGGCGGGCGCGGCCAGCACGGCCAGCCCCGCGGCGCCGGCCTGCAGCAGCTGGCGGCGCGACGCGGCGGAGGCGGCGGGCGGTTTCTCAGGGATGCGCATGAGGACTCCTCGATCGGTCAGGTTGGAATGGCTCGGGAAGAAGCTGCGGCGCGGCTCGCGATGTAGGCGCGCCAGCCGCCGTGGTGGCTCACGTCTTCGGCGTCGGCGAGCGCATGGCCTTCGCAGATGAAGCCGTGCACCCAGCTGCCGTCGGCGAGCTCGACGCTGCCCAGACCCAGCGGCGGCGGGATCAGGGCCAGGAAGCTGCCGACCTGCGCGACGGGAACGGACCACACTTCGAGCGCGATGGCTGCGCCGCCGATCGCGCTGCGCTGCAGCCCCGGCTTGGGCGGCACGGTGCCCGGCAGGGCATGCAGGCGGTAGCGCGGCGCGGTGGTGGTGGCGCGCAGCAGCGTGGCGCCGCGTTCGGTGAGCTGGCCGTTGAGCGGCATGCCCGAGAGATGCGCGCCGACGACGGCGATGGGCATGGTCTGCGCTGGCGAGGCGGCCAGGCCCGGAATGGCGCGCGGCTCGGGCAGCGGCAAGCCTGTGGCGCCCTGTGGCAGTCCGGTGGCGTGGTGATAGCGCTGGCCCAGTTCGGCCAGCGCCAGATCGCTGCCGCACGGGCCGATCAGCGTGATGCCGAAGGGCAGGCCGTCGGCGCGCAGGGAGCTCGGCACCGAGATCGCGGCATAGTCGAGCAGGTTGACGAAGTTGGTGTACGCGCCGAGGTTGCGGTTGCGCACCACGGGGTCGGCGCGCATCTGTTCGCGCGTGTAGTGCGTGGGCGCGGTCGGCACCAGCAGCACGTCGATGCCGCGCCACATCGGCTCGATGCGTTGCGCGAGCGCGCGCAGACGGGTCTGCGCCTCGAACACGTCGGCGGCGTCGTAGCCGCGGCCGCTTTCGAGGATGCCGCGCACCGGCTCGATCACCTGGGAGCCGTGCGCATCGAAGAACCCGCGCACCGCCGCATAGCGCTCGGCCACGAGCGCGCTTTCATACAGCAGCGCGGCGGCCTCGGCCAGCGGCGCAAACGGAATCGCCACGGCCGTGCCGCCGAACTCCGCCAGCCGCACCTGCGCATCGCGAAAGGCGTCTTCGGCCGCGGCATCGCCGAAGAAGCTCAGCGTGTCGGGCACGCCGAAGCGGAAGGCCGATGGAAACGGATCGCTGCGCAGCGCCAGTTCGCGTGAATAGGGATCGCGCGCGTCGGGCCCGGCGGCCGCAAGAAGCACGTCGACGGCCAGGCCAACAGTGCGCGCGAAGATCGACACGCAATCCGCGCTCTGCGCGGCGGGCACCACGCCAAAGGCGCTCAGCAGGCCGCGCGAGGGCTTGAGCCCGACGATGTTGTTGAGCCCTGCGGGCACGCGGCCCGAGCCGGCGGTGTCGGTGCCGAGCGCGAAATCGACCTCGCCCGCGGCCACCACATAGGCCGACCCGGAGCTGGAGCCGCCCGAGACATAGCGCGCGTCGAAGGCATTGGGCACCTCGCCATACGGCGAGCGCGTGCCGTTCAGGCCGCAGGCGAACTGGTCGAGGTTGGTCTTTCCCAGCAGCGATGCACCGGCATCGAGCAGCTTCCGCACCACGGCCGAGTGCTCTTGCGGCCGGCGATCGAAGGCCGGGCAGGCGGCGGTGGTGGGCACGCCGGCCACGTCGATGTTGTCCTTGACGGCAAAGCGCAGGCCCGCAAGGGGGCCGGTGCCCGCACCGGGCACCGGCTGCGCGAAGCGCGCGATCCACGCCGCCGCGGCCGATCCGTTTTCTTCATGCACCATGATCAAGCATCCAAACTTGTGTACAAGTCGAGATGCAAGCAATGTGCCAAGCGAGAACAGGGCGTCTTTTCAGCGTCGTGAGGGATTTGCCCCCTCTCCCCCCGGGAGAGGGTTGGGGTGAGGGCTCCGTGCCGCCGATGAAGCGCGGCTCATTATGGAAGGCCGCGGCCCTCACCCCTGCCCTCTCCCAGAGGGAGAGGGAGCCAGGCATCAGCTCCGCTTCGCTTCCCGGTAAAGCCCTTCGACCTTCGGCAGGCTGGCCTCGAGCTTCTGGATGCGGTCCGGCCCGCTCGGGTGGGTGGAAAGAAAGCTCAGGCCGCCCTGGTTCTTCGAGGCGGTGGCCATCTTGTTCCAGAGCGTGACCGAGGCCTTCGGGTCATAGCCCGCGCGCGCCGCGAGTTCGAGCCCGACGAGATCGGCCTCGGTTTCGTCGCTGCGGCTGAATTTGAGAGTCAGCAGCTGCGTGCCGGCGCGGGCCGCCAGGTCGCCCATCTGGCCCAGCCCCAGCAGCTGCGCACCGATGGAAAGGGCCGCGCCGGTGCCCGCGCTCTTGGCCATGCGCGCGCGCGCATGCTCGCGCAGCGCATGGGCCATCTCGTGCCCCATCACCATGGCGACCTCGTCGTCACTGAGCTTGAGCTGTTCGAGGATGCCGGTGAAGAACGCGATCTTGCCGCCGGGCATGCAGAAGGCATTGATCTGCTTGCTGCCGATGAGGTTGACTTCCCATTTCCAGTCGCGCGCGCGCGAGTTCCACGGCGTGGCAAAGGGGATCAGCCGGTTCGCGATGGTGCGCAGCCGCTGCAGCTGCGCATTGCCGTCGCCCGCGAGCGCGCCCTTGGCGCGCGCCTGTTCGAGCAGCTGGCCGTACTGCTGCACGCCGGCGGCCTCGATGCGGTCGGCCGGCACCAGGTTGCGCGCCACCGAGGCATTGCCCACGTTCACCTGCGCCAGGGCCGGCCCGGCCAATGCCGCACCGGCCGCCGCGAGCAGGAAGGCCCGCCGCGGCTGCCAGGCCGAGGCGCGCGACGCCGAAGAAGCCGCGGAGGAAACGAGAAGCTCGCATCGTGTGCACATGCGCGGATCATAGGAACAATTGCCGACAAAAAGACGGGCTCGGCATGCGGCGCGCCCTCATGGACAATCCGAAGTTCATGTCTGCCCAGCCCGCCGAAACCTCCACCGCCCCCTCCCTGCCCTGGCGCGATGCGCTCAAGGTCTACCTGGAGCCCGCCACGCTGCGCATGCTGGCGCTGGGCTTTTCCGCCGGCCTGCCGCTGCTGCTGGTGCTGGGCACGCTGAGCTTTCGCCTGCGCGAGGCGGGCATCGACCGCACCACCATCGGCTACCTGAGCTGGGTGGGCCTGGCCTACGGCTTCAAGTGGGCCTGGGCACCGCTGGTCGACCGGCTGCCGCTGCCGCCGCTGACCACGCTGCTCGGGCGCCGGCGCGGCTGGCTGCTGCTGGCGCAGGGCGTGGTGATCGCCGGGCTGGTCGGCATGGCGCTCAACGACCCGCGCCAGGGCCTGGCGCCGCTGATCTGGTGCGCGCTGCTGGTCGCCTTCGGCTCGGCCACGCAGGACATCGCGCTCGACGCCTTCCGCATCGAGTCGGCCGAAACCCGCAAGCAGGCCGCGCTCGCCGCCGCCTACCAGACCGGCTATCGGCTGGCGATGATCTGGGCCGGCGCCGGCGTGCTGTGGGTGGCGGCCTGGGCCGAAGTGGCGCCGGCCGCTGGCGCCACGGGTGCGGCGGCCTACCAGAACGGCGCCTGGAAAACGGCCTACCTGGTGATGGCGGCCTCGATGGCGGTGGGCGTGCTCACGGTGCTGCTCTCGCCCGAGCCGGTGCGCCGCGTGCTGCCCAAGCCGAAGAACGCGGCCGAATGGCTGCAGGGCGTGCTGGTCGAGCCCTTTGCGGACTTCATCCGGCGCTACAAGTGGCAGGCCGCGCTGATTCTTTCGCTGATTGCCATCTACCGCATCAGCGACGTGGTGATGGGCATCATGGCCAACCCCTTCTACGTGGACATGGGCTTCACCAAGGACGAGGTGGCCACGGTCAGCAAGATCTACGGCGTGGTCATGACGCTGGTGGGCGCCTTCGTGGGCGGCGTGCTGTCGATGCGGCTGGGCGTGATGCGCGTGCTGATGCTGGGCGCGGTGCTCAGCGCCGCGAGCAACCTGCTCTTTGCCTGGCTGGCCTCGCGCGGGCACGACCTGACGGCGCTGATTGCGGTAGTGTCGGCCGACAACCTGGCCGGCGGCATTGCCTCGGCGGCCTTCATTGCCTACCTGTCGAGCCTCACGAACATCAGCTATTCGGCCACGCAGTACGCCCTGTTCAGCTCGCTGATGCTGCTGCTGCCCAAGTTCATCGCCGGCTACTCGGGCGCTTTTGTCGATGCGCACGGCTATGCCCAGTTCTTCACCGCCACCGCGCTGCTGGGCGTGCCGGTGCTGCTGCTGGTGGCGCTGGCGGCCCGCATCACCACCACCAAGGCCCCCGCCGAGCGCCCATAGGGCACGGGCCGTATAGGAAAACAGCTGACGCCGCGGGCCCCGCGCAACTGGTAGGCTGTCACTTTCCGGTTACCTCCGCTTCGCTCCCAGAGCGATCATTCACCTTCCGTCCGCCACCCAAAAGCAACGTGCCGCCCCGCATTTCTCCCCTTCAGATCAGCGCCTTCACGGCCACGTCGGCCGTCGGCGTCGGCAAGGAGCCGCTCGCCGAGGCGCTCGAGCATTCGCGCAGCGGCCTGCGCGCCAACGATTTCGGCGACGCGCCGCTGCCCACCTGGATCGGCCGGGTCGACGGGCTCGAGGACATCCGCCTGCCCGAGGCGCTGGCCTCGTGGGACTGCCGCAACAACCGGCTGGCCTGGCTGGGCCTGCATGCGGATGGTTTTCCCGAAGCCGTGGCGACTGCGCGGGCCAGGTACGGCGCCTCGCGCATCGCGCTGATCCTGGGCACCTCGACCTCCAGCATCGGCGAGACCGAGCTGGCCTACACCCAGCTCGACGCCGGCGGCCTCTTTCCCGCCAGCCAGCGCCGCCCGGCCGTGCACACGCCGCATTCGCTGGCCATGTTCGTGCAGCAGGTGCTCGGGCTCACCGGGCCGAGCGAGACCATTTCCACCGCCTGCTCGTCGAGCGCCAAGGTGTTCGCCTCGGCCGAGCGGCTGATCCGCCTCGGCCTGGCCGACGCCGCCGTGGTGGGCGGAGTCGACACGCTGTGCGGCAGCGTGCTGTTCGGCTTCAATTCGCTCGAACTGGTGTCGAGCGAGCCGTGCCGGCCCTTCGATGCCGGCCGCAAGGGCATCAGCCTCGGCGAGGCCGCCGGCTTCGCGCTGCTGGAGCGCGTGCAGGACGATGCAGCCGCGCCGCTGCGGCTCTTGGGCTACGGCGAAGCCAGCGATGCGCACCACATGTCGACGCCGCACCCCGAGGGCCTGGGCGCCGAGCGCGCGCTCGACGAGGCGCTGGCGCGCGCGGGCCTGGCGCCCGAGGCCATCGACTACATCAACATGCACGGCACCGCGAGCCAGAAGAACGACGAGGTCGAAGGCGCCCTGGTGGCGCGGCGCTTTCCGGCGCGCACCCATGCCAGCTCGACCAAGGGCTTCATGGGCCACACGCTGGGGGCGGCGGGCATCGTCGAATCGGTGATCAGCCTGCTCGCGATCGAGCGCGGCCTGATGCCGGGCACGGTGAACACGAACCAGCTCGACGCGGGCTTCGGCCCGCAGATCAGGCTCGCGCCCGCGCATGGCGAGGTGCGCTACGCGCTGACCAATTCCTTCGGCTTCGGCGGCAACAACTGCTCGCTGGTGTTCGGTAAATGATGCTCGCCCCCAGGCTCCGCGCACTTCGTGTCGCTCCTCCCTCCCCCTACCGGGGGCAACACCGGTGGCCCGGCAAAGCCGGTTCCACGGTGTTTCGCGAAGGAGACATCCAATGACAACCCGCATGAGCGCCCCCAGGCCCCCGACTCTCTACATCGAAGGCCCGGCCTTCTGGACGCCCACCCTGCCGGGCTGGGACGCCGCCCGCGCCGCCCTCCGCGGCGAAGGCGCGCTGGCCGATCCACCCGCCAGGCGCCCCTCGCCGCAGGTGCTGGCGCCGGCCGAGCGCCGCCGCGCGCCCGACACGGTGGCCCTGGCGCTCGAAGTGGCCGCCGCGTCGATGGCGGGCTCGGGCCGCAACGCTGCGGACGTGCCCTGCGTGTTCGTCTCGGCGCACGGCGATCTCTCGATCAACGACTACATGTGCAGCACGCTCGCCACCGACCCCACGGTGTTGTCGCCCACGCGCTTTCACAACTCGGTGCACAACGCGGCCGTGGGCTACTGGACCATCGGCACCGGCTGCATGGCGGCCAGCAACTCGGTCTCGGCCTACGAAAACAGCTTTGCCGCCGGCCTGCTCGAAGCGGCCGTGCAATGCGCGGCCGATCAGTCGCCGGTGCTGCTGGTGGGCTACGACACGCCCACGGTGGGCCCGCTGACCTCGGTGACCGACAGCCAGGGCCTCTTGGCCGTGGCGCTGGTGATTGCGGCCGAACGCACGGAACGCAGCGTGGCCGTGCTCGATTGGTCGGTGGAAGAGAACGGCGGCGATTGCACTGTGCCCGTACCGCTTTCCGACGCCGCGAAAACGCTGGCGCACATCAACCCGATGGCCCATGCGCTCGGCTTGTTCGAAGCGCTGGCGCGCCTGGAAGACGACCCGCCACCGCCCATCGGCCTGCCGCTGTCTTCCGCCCTGTCGCTGCGGCTTCAACTGCAGCGGGTCCGGGACTGAGGCTCCATGGCCGGCACTGCGCAACGATGTGACGCAGTGATCATGGGCGGCGGGCTCGCGGGCCTGACCCTGGCGCTGCAGCTGAAGCAGCGCTTCCAGGACCTCGACGTGCTGGTGCTGGAGCGCCGCACGCACCCGGTGCCGCACGCGGCGCACAAGGTGGGCGAGTCGTCGGTCGAGATCGGCGCGCACTACTTCGACACGGTGCTCGGCCTCGAGCCCCACATGCACAGCGCGCAGCTGCGCAAGTTCGGCTTCCGCTTCTTCTTCAGCGAAGGCCGGCGCGACATCGACCAGGTCACCGAGATCGGCGCCAGCCGCTACCTGGCGGTGCCGAGCTACCAGATCGACCGCGGCATCTTCGAAAACTACCTGGCCGAGGAAGCCGTGCGGCGCGGCGTGCGCTTCGACGATGCCGCGCTGGTGCGCCGCGTCGAGCTGGCGCCGGACGCCGAGGCACCGCACCGCCTCGAATGGACGCGCGGCGGCGAAACCCACAGCGCCCAGGCGCGCTGGCTGGTCGATGCCTGCGGCCGCGCCGGCCTGCTCAAGCGCAAGCTCGGTCTTGCCGAGGCCAACGCCCACGACGTCAACGCCGTGTGGTTCCGCATCGGCGAGCGCATTGCCATCGACGAATGGAGCGACAACGCCACATGGCGCGAGCGCTGCGATCCGCAGGCGCGCTGGCTTTCCACCAACCACCTGGTGGGCGCGGGCTACTGGGCCTGGCTGATTCCGCTGGCCTCGGGCTCGCATTCGGTGGGCATCGTGGCCGACCCGAAGCTGCACCCGCTGGACACCATCGACACCTTCGACAAGGCCATGCAGTGGTTCGCCACCTACCAGCCGAGGCTGTACGACGCGCTCGACGGCAAGCGACACCTGCTGCAGGACTTCGCGTTTCTCAAGCACTTCTCGCACGGCTGCAAACAGGTGTTCTCGGGCCAGCGCTGGGCCCTGACGGGCGAGGCCGGGCTGTTCCTCGACCCCTTCTATTCGCCGGGCAGCGACTTCATCGCAATCAGCAACACCTACATCACCGACCTGGTGGCGCACGACCGCGCGGGCCGTTCGCTCGAAGCCCGCGCGCAGCTCTACGACCAGATCTATCACTCGTTCTACGAGAGCACGCTGGCGCTCTACCAGGACCAGTACCCGCTGTTCGGCGACCCCGAGGTGCTGCCGGTGAAGGTGATCTGGGACTACACCTACTACTGGGGCGTGCTCTCGCAGATCTTCTTCCAGCAGCGGCTCACCGACCTGATGCTGCTGGGCAGCCTGAAGGAAGAGCTGCAGCACTGCCGGCGCCTGAACCTCGCGGTGCAGCAACTGCTGCGCAGCTGGTCCGCGGCCAGTGCCAAGCGCAACGCCCCGGTCATGCTCGACCAGGCCGCCATGCCCTGGTTCGCCGAGCTCAATCGGAGCCTGAAGGACGCGCGGCTGGACGATGCCGAGTTCAGGGCGCGCATCCGGGCCTCGGCCGCGCAGCTGCGCCAATTGGCCAGCGAGATCCTCGAACGGGCGCGGGCGGACCATGCGGACCTGGGCGGCTGCACCCTCCCCTCGATACTCGAGGAAAACATCGCCGCCGTGCCCGCCAGCGTGCAAGGCGGCGCCATGCTTTTTGCAGAACTTCCGGTTGACATCCGGAAGCTGCGTTTACCCAACTTTACGGGGCGTTCAAGCCCCGTTGCCCCCGGTGGACGACCATGAAGCGCATGAGCACCCCTCAACTCCTGATGATCGAAGACGACGCCCGCCTGGCGCAGATGGTGGGCGAATACCTGACGCAGTCGGGTTTCCTCTTCACGCACGCCGGCGACGGCGCCAGCGGCCTCGAACAGCTGCAGCAGCACGCGCCCGACCTGGTGATCCTCGACCTGATGCTGCCCGACACCGACGGCCTGGAGATCTGCCGCCGCATCCGCTCGCTGCCGCCTCCGGCTTCCAAGGTGTCGGTGCTGATGCTCACGGCCAAGGGCGATCCGATGGACCGCATCATCGGCCTGGAAATCGGCGCCGACGACTACCTGCCCAAGCCCTTCGAGCCGCGCGAGCTGCTCGCGCGCATCCGCGCGGTGCTGCGCCGCCGCAGCGAGAACAGCGCCGACACCGAAGCCAGCACGGTGATGCGCTTCGGCACGCTCGAGATCGACCGCAACGCGCGCACCGTGTCGGTGGGCGGCGCGCTGGCCGACCTCACCTCCTACCAGTTCGACCTGCTGGTGGCGATGGCCGAGCGCGCCGGGCGCGTGCTCACGCGCGACCAGATCATGGAGGCCGTGCGCGGCCGCGAGCTCGAGGCCTTCGACCGCTCGATCGACGTGCACATGGGCCGCATCCGCGCCGCGATCGAGGTCGACGCCAAGAACCCGAAGCGCATCCTCACGGTGCGCGGCGTGGGCTACGTGTTCGCCAAGCAGCAAGATTGATTGATGCTGCGCAGCCTCTACTCCCGCCACCTCTACGTCCGCATCTGGCTCGCGGTGGTGGGCGGCGTCGTCATCCTCACGCTGATGGCCAACTGGATCGTGCGCGAGGCAGCGGAGGCCGAGCGCGAACGGCTGGCGCCGGTGCCGCGCAACGTGGTGGTGCTCGATGCGCAGGACCGCACCATCGGCAGCGGCAAGGCGCTGCGCGTGCCGGGCCAGGGGCTGGAGTTCGACGTGACGCTCAGCGACGGCAAGGCCATCACGCTGCGCGTGGCGCCGCGCGATCGGCCCTCGGGTACCGGCGGCTTCGCGCCCTGGCGCACGCCGTTCGGGCTGGGCTGGATGATCGCGCTGGTGGGCATTGCGGTGGCGCTGGGCGTGTACCCGATCGTGCGGCGGCTCACCCAGCGGCTGGAGGCGCTGCAGCGCGGCGTGCAGCGCTGGGGCGAGGGCGATCTCTCGGTGCGCGTGACCGAAGAAGGGCAGGACGAAGTGGCTGATCTCTCCAAACGTTTCAACGCGTCGGCCGAACGCATCGAACAGCTGGTGCGTTCGCACAAGTCGCTGCTGGCCAATGCATCGCATGAGCTGCGCTCGCCGCTCACCCGCATCCGCATGGGCCTGGAGCTGATGGGCGAACGCCCGAGCCCCAAGGCACGGGAAGAAATCTCGCGCAACATCGGCGAGCTCGACCAACTCATCGACGAAATCCTGCTGGCCAGCCGGCTCGATGCGAGCGAGGCCGACATCGGCACCATCGAGGCGGTCGACCTCACGGGGCTCGCGGCCGAGGAGTGCTCGCAGGTGAATGCCGAGCTCGACCTGGTGGAAGGCACCGACAACGCCAGGCTCACCGTGCCCGGCGTCTCGCGCCTCTTGCGCCGCGCGATCCGCAACCTGCTCGAGAACGCTCGCCGCTATGGAGCGGGCGAAATTTCGGTGGAACTGGGCAGCGCCAACGGCTTTGCCACCGTGCGCGTGAACGACCGCGGACCCGGCGTGCCGGCGGCCCTGCGCGAGCGCATTTTCGAGCCCTTCTACCGGCTGCCCGGCGCCAGCGAGCGCAACGGCGGCGTGGGCCTGGGGCTCGCGCTGGTGAAGTCGATTGCCGAGCGCCACGGCGGCAGCGTGCGCTGCGAAGAGCGCCCGGGCGGCGGCGCCAGCTTTGTCATCCGGCTGCCGGCGGCCAGCCGCGGCTGACACAACAGGCCGGCCGGTCCGAAGTCAGGTTGAGGCCCGCCGGCCCCACCTAGAATGCCGGCCCTATGCAGAGATCGCACATCGTCAGGCCCGCGGCCCATGTTCTGGGGGCTGGTGGTGTTCATGCCCGTCGGCGTCACCTACCTTTCGGCCCTGCTGCTGCTCGCCACCATGGGGCTGGCCGGCGGATACCGCGAACGCTTCGCGCGGCTGCGCGCCAACCCGCTGTGGTGGCCGCTGGTGGCGTACCTGGCCTGGACCTTCATCGTGCTGGCCATCGGGCCGCACTATCCCGAGACCGGCTCGAACCTGTTCCACGGCCTGCGCATCGGCCTCACGATACTGATGGCGATGGCGCTCGCGCGCGAAGAAGCGATATGGGCGCTGCGCGGCTTCCTGCTGATCGCGGCGCTGAATGTCCTGCTGGTCGTCGCCTACTACGCCATCGGCTTCCAGATCTGGCCGCCGCTGCGCGCGGTGGTCATGGAAGTGGGCAACAAGTCGATCAGCAACGCGCTGCTGTTCAGCGTGGTGGCGTCCACGGCCGCCGTGTGGGGCATTGCGCAGATCGCCGCGCACCGGCCGCTGCGCGCCGTTCCGGCCTTCGTGCTGGTGCTCGGCCTGGGCCTGGTGGTGGCGCTGCCGCTGACCTCGCGCACCTCGGTGCTCGCGCTGATGCTGGTGATTCCGGTGGTGTGCATCCACCAGTGGCGCAGCCACCTGAAGATGCTGGTGAGCGCGCTGGTGCTGGGGGCCGTGGTGCTGGCGGCCGGGCTCTACCAGCTGCCGCAGCTGCAGCACAAGGTCGAGACCGGCGTGGAGGAAATCGAGAAGGCGCAGGCCGGCGCGATCTTCAAGGGCAGCTGGGTCATCCGCTACTACATGTACCGCGACACCGGCCTCATGATCGCCGACCGGCCGCTCACCGGCTGGGGCATCGGCGGCTGGACCGACCAATGGCACAAGCGCGGCCCGGCGCTGTTCGCCGATTCGAACATGCCGCACAACGACTTCCTGTGGGTTGGCGCGCAGGGCGGGCTGCCGGCCTTGCTGAGCCTGCTGGCCATCATGGCGGGTGCCGTCTGGCAGGCGTGGAAAACGGCCCGACATCGCGGGCCGCTACGCGCTGGCCGCCACCTTGATCGCGCTGATCGCGTCGAGCGTGAACTCGGCCATGCGCGACGCGCAGATCGGCCTGGCGCTGCTGTGGATTGCGATGGTCTACCTGCGGCTGGCGCAGGAACTGCGCGATGCGCAGCCCTGGCGCGGCCTGTGGCCGACGCGGCGCATCGCGGCGGCGCTCGAGGTCCCGCCGCAATCGCTATAACTATCTGCTGTTGCTGCGCCTGGCTTCGGCGGCCGCGAACTGCCGGCCCGCCATGCCGACGAAAAAGTAGATCACCGCGGCGTGCAGCGCGCCCACGAAAAGCAGCACCAGCAGCATCGGCCCCAATTGCAGCACCGAAGCGCCGGCAGCCAGGGCCGCCGCCACCGACACCGCGGCCTGGATCGCCAGGTCGATCGCGATCATGCCGAGCACGGCGCGGGTCTTTTCATCGCGCGCGAGGTACCGGCCGTTCTTCTTGCCGAAAGCCAGGCACACCCACATCACGGCGCCCAGGAGCGCCGCCGTGTTGACGCCCGCGTTGGCCTTGACGCCGAACAGGTTCAGCGCCAGGCCCAGGATGAGCAGCAGGAGCAGGTAGGCCGCGCCGAAGCGGCCCAGCAGGCCGCGAACGGTCAATGCCGGGACGACACCGTCTCGCCCGCCTTCAGGCGGTAGACGGTGCCGCAGTAGGGGCACTTGGCCTCACCGGTGCGCGCCACGTCCAGGTAGACCTTGGGATGGGTGTCCCAGAGCTTCATGTCCGCCTTGGGGCTGGGGCAGAACACGCCGCCCTGATGGTTGAGCTCTCTGGCCAGGAGTTCGACGACTGCGTTGGTAGGCATGGTTTTTCTCAGACTTTCGTGAGCCAGTGGGCGTACTTGGGGTTCTTGCCGTTCACGATGTCGAAGAAGGCCGCCTGGATTTTCTCGGTGATCGGGCCGCGCGAGCCGCCGTCGCCGCGGTTGCCGATCTCGATGCGGTCGAGCTCGCGGATGGGCGTCACTTCGGCGGCCGTGCCGGTGAAGAAGGCTTCGTCGGCAATGTAGACCTCGTCGCGCGTGATGCGCTTCTGCACCAGCTCGATGCCGAGATCCTTGCACACGTGCAGGATGGTATTGCGCGTGATGCCGTTGAGCGCGCCGGCCGAGAGGTCGGGCGTGTAGACCACGCCGCCCTTGACCACGAAGATGTTCTCGCCCGCGCCTTCGGAGACGAAGCCGCTCGCGTCGAGCAGCAGCGCCTCGTCGTAGCCGTCGTCCAGCGCTTCCATGTTGGCGAGGATCGAGTTGGTGTAGTTGCTCACCGACTTGGCCTGCGTCATGGTGATGTTGACGTGGTGGCGGGTGAAGCTCGAGGTCTTCACGCGGATGCCGCGCCGCATGCCCTCTTCGCCCAGGTAGGCGCCCCAGGACCAGGCCGCGACCATGGCGTGGATCCGGTTGCCCTTGGGGCTCACGCCGAGCTTTTCGGAGCCGATCCAGATCAGCGGGCGCAGGTAGCAGCTTTCGAGCTTGTTCTCGCGCACCACCTGCTTCTGGGCTTCGTTGAGCTGTTCCTGCGTGAAGGGAATCTTCATGCGCAGGATCTTGGCGCTGTTGAAGAGCCGCTCGGTGTGCTCGGCGAGGCGGAAGATCGCCGTGCCCTCGGGCGTCTTGTAGGCGCGCACGCCCTCGAAGGCGCCGCAGCCGTAGTGCAGCGTGTGGCTCAGCACGTGGATCTTGGCGTCGCGCCAGTCCACGAGTTCGCCGTCCATCCAGATCTTGCCGTCACGGTCGTCCAGCGAGGGGGGGATCGAGCTCATTTCCTGATTCCTTTGGGAGCTGTGTGGGGAGCGACCGGGGGGAAGTCGCAAAAGCTTTCGATTTTACGGTGGCCGCCGGAACGCCGTGCCCGACAATGGCCAGTTGTCCAAACCAGTGGAAAAAAGGGTTTCCGTGTCCGTATTCAAGAACGTCATCGTCTATCGCATCGAACCTGCCTGGTCCCAAACATTGGCCGAGGCAGAAGAGGGGCTCGGCAAGCACCGCTTCGAGCCCTGCGGCCCCTCGCAGGAAAAGTCCGCCGGCTGGGCCGAGCCCCGCGGCGAAGCCAACGGCCCGCTGGTCGAATCCATCGACGGCCAGTGGCTGGTCGAATACATGATCGAGAGCAAGGCGGTGCCCGGCTCCGTGGTGCGCCGCAAGCTCGACGAGCGCTGCGCGCAGATCGAGGCCACCACCGGCCGCAAGCCCGGCAAGAAGGAAAAGAAGGAGCTCAAGGAGGACATCACCCTGGAGCTGCTGCCGATGGCCTTCACGCGCAGCGCCCGCGTGGCCGTGTGGATCGACCAGGCCGAGCGCCGCCTCGTGATCAACAGCGGCAACGCCGCGCGCGCCGACGAAGTGGTCACCAGCCTCGTGAAGTCGCTCGACGGCTTTGCGGTGGCCCTCATCAACACGCAGATCGAGCCCGCGGCCGCCATGGCCAACTGGCTCCTGACGCAGGAGCCGCCCGCGGGTTTCACCATCGACCGCGAGTGCGAGCTCAAGGCCTCCGACGACTCCAAGGCCGTGGTGCGCTACGCCAAGCATCCGCTCGACATCGAGGAAGTGCAGAAGCACATCACCGACGGCAAGCGCCCCACGCGCCTGGCGCTCACCTGGGACGACCGCGTGTCCTTCGAGCTGACGCACGGCATGCTGATCCGCAAGATCGTGTTCCTCGAAGGCACGGGCGACGGCGCGGCCGGCGGCAAGAAGGAAGACAACTTCGACGCCGACGTGGCCATTGCCACCGGCGAGCTCGGCCAGCTGGTGCCGGCGCTGCTCGACGCGCTGGGCGGCGAGGCGGCGTTCAGCGGCGCGCCAACGGATGCAGCAGCCCCGAAGCCTGTCGCGCAAGTGCCCACGACCACCACGCCGGCCGACGCCGAAGCCGAGGAAGAAGACGCGCCCTTCTGACGGCCGGCGCTTCTTCGCGCGGGCTGAAGGCCCGCGACGATGGCGCCGGAAGCGCGGCACCTCAGCCTTGCCTAGCGCGCCGTGTTTTCTTCGGAAGACGGCGCGTCGTCGGGCTCCGCTTCGGGCCGCGTCAATGTCCAGCTCTGCAGCTTGCCGCCGTTGAACACGGCGTCGACGTACGAGCCGCCGGTGTCGGTCCAGCGGTAGAGCTCGGGCTGCTCGTCCTTGGGCGAGCGCAGCTCACCCAGGGCGCGCGTCATCGCAATGACGTGCATCAGCGTCACGCCCTGCTTGAGCTTGGCGTTGAGCATCACCGCGCTCGCCACATAGCCCACCGGCCGGTCGGCCGCGCGCTTGAGCACCTGCATCGCGCGGTTGAAGTGCAGCAGCAGGAACATCACGATGACGCCGCCGGTCAGCGCCACGCCGGCCCAGCCGTAGCTGCGCCATGCGAGCCCGAGCAGGATGATGCCGCCCACGGGCACCAGTATTTTCTGGAAATTCATGGGGCGCATTGTCGCCTCGCGCGGTAGCCGCCCTGGCTACCGCCAGGCGCGCAGGACGGTACTCGCCCCGAAAGGCGCACCGCGCGCCGGCTCCCGCTGGCACATTTCGCCGCACGGGCCGACCAGGCCGGTTTCATTCAGGGAGAGGCAACCGGGGTTGCCAGCACAACAACAAGACACGTCACACATCGGGGAACAGGGAGGATCGCCCGGCGCGCCATTGGCGCGCCGGGCATTTTTTCATGGGTCGATCAGTCGAGCCGGCGCACCACGTCCATCGCCTCCTCGATGCGCTCGACGGCATGGATGGTCAGGCCCTCGATCTCCTTCGAGCCCTTGCGCGGCGCGTTGGCCTTGGGCACCACGGCCACGCTGAAGCCCAGCTTGGCCGCTTCGCGCAGGCGCTCCTGGCCCCGCGGCGCGGGGCGCACCTCGCCGGCCAGCCCGACCTCGCCGAATGCGATGAACCCCTTGGGCAGCGGCTTGCCGCGCAGGCTTGAGGTGATGGCGAGCATCACGGCCAGGTCGGCCGCCGGCTCGCTGATGCGCACGCCGCCCACCGCGTTGACGAACACATCCTGGTCCATGCAGGCCACGCCCGCGTGGCGGTGCAGCACGGCCAGCAGCATCGCGAGCCGGTCGCGGTCCAGGCCCACCGAGAGGCGGCGCGGACTCGGCCCGCCGTTGTCGACCAGCGCCTGGATCTCCACCAGCATCGGCCGCGTGCCTTCGAGCGTGACCAGCACCACGCTGCCGGGCACCGGCTCCGCATGCTGGCTCAGGAAGATCGCGCTCGGGTTGGTCACGCCCTTCAGGCCGCGCTCGGTCATCGCGAACACGCCGATCTCGTTCACGGCGCCGAAGCGGTTCTTGATGGCGCGCACGAGGCGAAAGCTCGAATGCGTGTCGCCCTCGAAGTACAGCACCGTGTCGACCATGTGCTCGAGCACGCGCGGGCCCGCGAGCGCCCCCTCCTTGGTGACATGGCCCACCAGCACCACCGCCGTGCCGCTGGTCTTGGCAAAGCGCGTGAGGTGGGCCGCGCATTCGCGCACCTGGGCCACCGAGCCTGGGGCGGAAGTGAGCTGGTCGGAATACACCGTCTGGATCGAGTCGATCACCGCGATGGCCGGGCGCGTGGCGTCGAGCGTGGCGATGATCTTCTCGAGCTGGATCTCGGCCAGCACCTGCACCTGCGAGTGGTCCAGGCCCAGCCGCCTGGAGCGCAGCGCCACCTGCGCGCCGCTTTCCTCGCCGGTGACGTAGAGCGCGTTCTGCCCCGCGCGCTGCAGCGCATCGACCGCCTGCAGCAGCAAGGTCGACTTGCCGATGCCCGGGTCGCCGCCGATCAGCGTGACGCCGCCCGAGACGATGCCGCCGCCCAGCACGCGGTCGAGTTCGTCGAGCCCGGTGGGCGTGCGTTCGATGTCGGTCGCTTCCATTTCCGACAGCGTGGCAAGTTCGGACACGCCCGCGAGCGCGGCGTACTGTGTGCCGAAGCGGTTGTTGGCCGGGCCGCTGCTGCCCGCCACCTGTTCGATGAGAGTGTTCCAGGCGCCGCAGCTCGGGCATTTGCCGAGCCACTTGGGGCTGGTGCCGCCGCATTCGCTGCAGACGAAGAGAGATTTTTCCTTGGCCATGCGGCGAGTTTAGGTGTCCGCACAAACCCTGATGCCAGGGGCCTTGGAAAGGCGTGATGAATCATTTAACATGTTAAGTAATTTCGAAAGAGACGAGCCTTGAGCACCACATTCACGCACCGCAATTTGCCGCGCCTGCTGCTGCAGGCGCGCGAAGCCGTGATGGCCCACACGCGGCCCAGCCTGCGCGAGCATGCGCTGTCCGACCAGCAATGGCGCGTGCTGCGCGTACTTGGCGAGCACGGCGCGGTCGATACCGGCCGCGTGGCTCGCGAGGCCTTCATCCTCGGCCCCAGCCTCACCGGCGTGCTCGCACGCATGGAGCGCGACGACCTCATCATCCGCGCCCGCGATCCGGCCGACCAGCGCCGCACCGTGGTCGAGGCCACGCCGCACGGCATGAAGCTCGTAAAGCGCCTGTCGGGCAGCATCGAGGCGCACTACGACTGGATGGAAAGGTCGCTGGGCAAGGCCAAGCTCACGCAGCTCTATGGGCTGCTCGACGAACTCATCGCACTGGAGCAGCCCTCATGAGCGGCAACCCCCATTTCATGCCCGCCGGCACCGTGTACGGCACGCTGTTGAATTTCCGCGCCGAGTTCGAGGCGCTCGCCCCGCAGATGACGCAGCTGCCCTACAAGGCCCCGCCGAAGGCGCCCGTGCTCTACGTGAAGACGGTCAACACCTGGAGCCCGCACGGCAGCGCCATCGCGATGCCTTCGTCCGTGTCCGAGGTGGAAGTCGGCGCCAGCATCGGCATGGTGATCGGCGCCGAGGGCGACGTCGAAGGCTTCGTACTGATGAACGACCTCTCGATCCCGCATGCGAGCTTCTTCCGCCCGCCCGTGAAGTTCAAATGCGTCGACGGCTTCCTGGGCATTGGCCCGGCGCTGCGCGATGCGCAGGAGGTGGCCGACCCCGCGCACTTCCACGTCGAGGTGCGCATCAACGGCGCGCTGAAGCAGTCGATCGACTTCTCGCAGCTCGTGCGGCCCGCGCAGCAGCTGCTCGCCGACGTCGGCGAATTCATGACGCTCGCGCATGGCGACGTGCTGATGCTGGGCTGCGATGCCGGCCGGCCGCTGGCGCGTGCGGGCGACCGCATCGAGATCTCGGCGCCGGGCTTCGAGGCCTTGAGCAACACGCTGGTGCAAGAGGCCGCAGCATGAAGCACGCACGCGTCATCTTCGAAGGTCGTGAGCACACCGGCATCGCGCACGAATTCAACGGCCAGGCCGATGCCGCCGTGCGGCTGGACGACGGCCGCGTCGTGCCGCAGGAACAGCTTGTGTGGCTGCCGCCGCTCGCGCCCTCGCCGCGCCCGCGCACCATCCTCGCGCTCGGCCTGAACTACGCCGACCACGCGAAGGAACTCGAGTTCAAGGCGCCCGAGGAACCCTTGGTGTTCGTCAAGGGCCAGAGCACGCTCATCGGCCACCGCCAGCACACGCACCGGCCGGCCGGCGTGCAGTTCATGCACTACGAGTGCGAGCTCGCCATCGTGGTCGGCAAGACCGCGAAGAACGTGAAGCGGGCCGACGCCTACGACTTCATCGGCGGCTACACGGTCGCCAACGACTACGCGATCCGCGACTACCTCGAGAACTGGTACCGCCCCAACCTGCGCGTGAAGAACCGCGACACCTGCACGCCGCTCGGCCCCTGGTTCGTCGACGCGGCCGACGTGCCCGACCCCATGGCACTCGCATTGAAGACCACGGTGAACGGCACCGTCACGCAGCAGGGCAGCACGCGCGACATGATCTTCGACGTGCCCTTTCTCATCGAATACTTCAGCCGCTTCATGACACTGTCGCCGGGCGACCTGATCCTCACGGGCACGCCCGACGGCGTGGTCGACTGCGAGCCGGGCGACGTGGTCATCTGCGAGATCGAGCACATCGGCGCTTTGGTCAACACCATCGACGCGGCCTGATTTTTTTCCTGTCACACATATACAAAAGCAGCGGAGACAAACGCCATGAACACCAGAAAGAAAATACGCGGCGTCGCGGCCACCCTCGTGGCGTTGAGCGCCTCGATGTTCGCGCTCGATGCATCGGCGCAGACCGCGGCCTACCCCGCCAAGCCCGTGCGCTGGGTGGTGGGCTACCCGGCCGGCGGCGGCACCGACTTTCTCGCACGCACGGTCGGCGCGCAGGTGTCGCAGCAGGTGGGCCAGCCGGTGCTCGTCGACAACAAGCCCGGCGCGGGCGCGATCATCGCGTCGGAGAACGTGGCGCGTTCGCCGGGCGACGGCTACACCGTGTTCTCGGCCGACAACGGCGTGCTGGTCTACAACCCCGCGCTCTACAAGAAGCTGCCCTACGACGCCGAGAAAGACTTCGCGCTCGTCGGCATGATGGGCCGCTCGCCGCTCGTCATCACGGCCGCGCCCAATGCGGGCATCGCCGATGCCAAGGCGCTCGTCGCCGCGCTGAAGGCTTCACCCGGCAAATACAGCATCGCGACGCCTGGCACAGGCAGCCCGCACCACCTCGCGATGGAACTGTTCCAGCGCGAGGCCGGCGTGTCGATGCTTCACGTGCCCTACAAGGGCGGCGCACCCGCGCTTCAAGACCTGATGGGCGGCCAGGTTCCGCTGATGATGCTCGACCTGCCCAGCGGTGTGAGCGCGGTCAAGGCCGGCAAGGTGGTACCGCTGCTCGCGATGTCGGCCGAGCGCATTCCGCAGCTGCCCAATGTGCCCACCGCCAAGGAGATGGGCTACGCCAACGTCGAGGCCTACACCTGGCAGGGCCTCGTGGCGCCCGCAGCCACGCCGAAGGAAGTGCAGGCCAGGCTCGGCGCCGAGCTGCAGAAGGCCATGGGCGATGCGGGCGTGCGCCAGAAACTCTATGACGCGGGCTGGGAAGCACGCCCTGCCGACGCCACCGAAATGACGCGCTACACCGATGCGGAGCGCAAGAAATGGCACGCGCTGATCAAGGCGCGCGACATCAAGCTCGACTGAACCGGACACCTTTTCCATGCAACAGATCAACCACCTCATCGGCGGCAAGTCCGTCACAGGCAAGGACTACTTCGAGACCATCAACCCGGCCACGCAGGAGGTTCTGGCCGAGGTCGCCTCGGGCGGCGAGGCCGAAGTGAATGCGGCCGTGGCCGCCGCCAAGGAGGCCTTTCCCAAGTGGGCCGGCCTGCCCGCGCCCGAACGCGCCAAGCTCGTGCGCAAGCTCGGCGACCTGATCGCGCAGCACGTGCCCGAGATCGCACAGACCGAGACCAATGACTGCGGCCAGGTGATCGCACAGACCGGCAAGCAGCTGATTCCGCGCGCGGCCGACAACTTCTACTACTTCGCCGAGATGTGCACGCGCGTCGACGGCCACACCTACCCCACGCACACGCACCTGAACTACACGCTGTTTCACCCGGTGGGCGTGTGCGCGCTCATCAGCCCGTGGAACGTGCCCTTCATGACCGCCACCTGGAAGGTCGCGCCCTGCCTGGCCTTCGGCAACACCGCGGTGCTGAAGATGAGCGAGCTCTCGCCGCTCACGGCCGCGCGGCTGGGTGAGCTGGCGCTCGAAGCCGGCATTCCGCCCGGCGTGCTCAACCTCGTGCACGGCTATGGCAAGGAAGCCGGCGAGCCGCTGGTGGCGCACCCCGACGTGCGCGCGATCTCGTTCACCGGCTCCACCGCCACCGGCAACCGCATCGTGAAGAGCGCGGGCCTGAAGAAGTTCAGCATGGAGCTGGGCGGCAAGAGCCCGTTCGTGATCTTCGAAGACGCCGATCTCGACCGCGCGCTCGATGCGGCGGTGTTCATGATCTTCAGCAACAACGGCGAACGCTGCACGGCCGGTTCGCGCATCCTGGTGCAGCAGTCGATCTATGCCGACTTTGCCGCGAAGTTCGCCGAGCGCGCCAGGCGCATCGTGGTGGGCGACCCGCTCGACGAGAAGACCATCGTCGGGCCGATGATTTCGCAGGCGCACCTGGCGAAGGTGCGCAGCTATATCGAACTCGGTCCGAAGGAAGGCGCGACGCTCTTGTGCGGCGGGCTCGAGGTTCCGGGCAACCTGCCCGATCGCGTGAAGAAGGGCAACTACGTGGCGCCCACCGTGTTCGCCGACGTAGACAACCGGATGCGAATTGCGCAGGAAGAAATCTTCGGACCGGTGGCGTGCCTGATTCCGTTCAAGGACGAGGCCGATGCGATTCGCCTTGCCAACGACATCCAGTACGGCCTGAGCAGCTATGTATGGACCGAGAACATCGGCCGCGCGCACCGCGTGGCCGCCGCGGTCGAGGCCGGCATGTGCTTCGTCAACAGCCAGAACGTGCGCGACCTGCGCCAGCCCTTCGGCGGCACCAAGGCCTCGGGCACGGGGCGCGAAGGCGGCACCTGGAGTTATGAAGTGTTCTGCGAGCCGAAGAATGTGGCGGTGTCGATGGGCTCGCATCACATTCCGCATTGGGGGACTTGAGATGAGCTCTTGCTTTTCTGTTCGTCGCGTTGTGTTTGACGTGCGCTGTTCGGGGCGCGCTCCCGCCGACGGGGTACCTTGCTCCGCGAATGTCCTCCGGCCTGCGGCCTCCCCCTTTATTTCGCTGCGCAAGGCACCCCATCAGCGTGATCGTTATGCAGAGCGGTGGTTGATCGGCCAGCACAAGAGCAGCGCCCATGGTGCACAGGGCATCGGGTGCTCCCCGCAGCGAAATAAAGGAGGAGCCGAAGGCGGGGGACATTCGCGGAGGGGAGCACCCGGTGTCCTGTGCACGCGCCCTGAACAAGAGCGCCATGGATCACTGCAATGAGCCTGTACGCCATGCAGAAATTCCTGTTCACGCTCAACCGTGACGCCCAGGTGCAGCGCCGGTATGGCGAAGGCGGCGAAACACGTGCCGCGTTGCTGGCTGCCTATGACTTCGACGACGAAGAGCGCGAAGCCATCGACAAGGGCGACATCGGCAAGCTGTATGTGCTCGGCTGCAATGGACAACTGCTCATGCACTTTGCACCGCTGCTCGGCATTGCATGGGCCGACTATCTCGAAGCCATGCGCGAAGGCGTGCGCAAGTATGGCCCCGTGCGCGCCGGCATCTACGCCATGACAACAGGCACAGACGAGAAAGTGGCAGGCGTATGAGCCTCGTATTCGCAGGCGTGTGCAGCCACGCCCCCGGCATCACGGGCCGCGCCCACCTGGCCGACCCGGCCGCCAAGGACGAGTTCCACGCGCAGTTCCACCGCCTCGGTGAAGCCATGCGCGCCACGAAGCCCGATGCGGTGATCGTCATCGCGGCCGAGCACTTCGCGAACTTCTTCATGAACAACATGCCCGCGTATGCGATCGGCATGGCCGACAGCTACGAGGGCCCGATCGAGGACCCGAAGTGGCTGGGCATCGAGAAGCACACCATTCCCGGCGACGCCGCGCTGTCGCAGCGCCTGATCCGCGAGGTGATGCAGACCGTGGACGTGGCCTACGCGGAAGAATGGAAGCTCGACCACGGCATCATGGTGCCGCTGAACTTTCTCACGCCGAACTTCGACACCAAGGTCATTCCCGTGAACATCAACTGCCAGGGTCCGCCGCTCACGCCGCTGCACCGCGCATGGGCGTTCGGCGAGGCGCTGCGCCGCGCCTGCGACAAGGCGCCCGAGCGCATCGCGCTGGTGGGCACCGGCGGCATCTCGCACTGGCCGGCCACGCCCGATTCGGGCAAGGTGAATGCAGCCTGGGACGCCGAGTTCATGCGCCGCTGGTGCGCCAACGACCGCGAGGCGCTGCTCTCGCAAGACGATTACAACGACGAGGCCACCTACCGCGAAGCGGGCCAGGGCGGCTTCGAGATTCGCACCTTCATCAGCGTGGCCGCGGCTGCACGCGGCAAAGGGAATATCTTGCACATGAAGGCCATACCGATCTTCGCGGTGACATGCACCGCCGCGACGATGTCGGTCGAATGAACGGAACAACGACATGCCCCACCTGGTGATCCTCTACACGCCCAACATCGAAGCCGAGACCGACATGTCGGCGCTGTGCCGCACGCTGGCCGACACCATGCTCGCGCAGCGCGACGAGGCCGGCAAGCCGGTGTTCCCCGTCGGCGGCACGCGCGTGCTGGCCTATCCCGCCGCGCACTACGCGGTAGCCGACGGCAAGGCCGACTACGCCTTCGCGTACCTCAACCTCCGCATGGCCGCAGGCCGGCCCGAGGCCGTGAAGAAGAAGGCCGGCGACGACCTGCTGGCCGCCGTGCGCACGCATTTCGAACCGATCTTCGACAAGCGCCACATCGGCATCACGCTGCAGATCGACGAAAGCCCGGGCCAGGTGTATGACGGCAAGCACAGCAACCTGCATCCTCTTTTCAACAAGTAGAACCATGCTCACTGCCGACACCATTGCCAGGCTCGCGGCCGAACTGCACGAAAGCGAGAGGTCGCGCGTGCAGGTCGAGCATTTCTCCAAGCGCTTTCCCGAGATGACCATCGAGGACGGCTACGCCATCTCGCGCGAATGGGTGAAGCACAAGATCGCCGAGGGCCGCGTCGTGAAGGGCCACAAGATCGGCCTCACTTCGCGCGCCATGCAGCAGTCGAGCCAGATCGACGAGCCCGACTACGGCACCCTGCTCGACGACATGTTCTTCGAGCAGGGCGGCGACATCCCGTTCAAGCGCTTCATCGCGCCGCGCATCGAGGTGGAGCTGGCCTTCGTGCTCGGCAGGAAGCTGCAGGGGCCGAACGTGAGCATCTTCGACGTGCTCGCCGCCACCGACTACGTGGTGCCGGCCATCGAGATCATCGACGCGCGCATCGAGCAGTTCGACCGCCACACCAAGGCGCCGCGCAAGGTGTTCGACACCATTGCCGACAACGCGGCCAATGCGGGCATCGTGATGGGCGGCCGGCCGGTCAAGCCCGACGCGGTCGACCTGCGCTGGGTCAGCGCGCTGCTCTACAAGAACGGCGTGATCGAGGAATCGGGCGTGGCCGCGGCCGTGCTCAACCATCCGGCCACGGGCGTGGCCTGGCTCGCGAACAAGCTCGCGCCGTGGGACGAGTGCCTCGAAGCCGGTGAAATCGTGCTGGGCGGCTCGTTCACGCGGCCGACCACCGCCCTGGCCGGCGACACCTTCCATGCAGACTACGGTCCCTTGGGCGCCATCGCTTTCCGCTTGGTCTAAAGAAAGTATTTCATGCAAACACCCCTGAACACCTTCAAGCAGGCCATGCAGGCCGGCGAACAGAAGATCGGCCTCTGGGTCGGCCTGGCCGACGGCTATGCGGCCGAGATCCTGGCCGGCACCGGCTTCGACTGGCTGCTGGTCGACGGCGAGCACGCGCCCAACGACGTGCGCTCGGTGCTCGCGCAGCTGCAGGGCATCTCGAGCGCCTGGTCGGCGCAGCCCGAGTCCGAGCGCTCGCATCCCGTGGTGCGGGTTCCCGTCGGCGACGTCACGCTGCTCAAGCAGTACCTCGACATCGGCGCGCAGACCATCCTGGTGCCGATGGTCGACACCGCCGAGCAGGCGGCGCGCATGGTGCAGGGCATGCGCTACCCGCCCGAAGGCATCCGCGGCATGGGCAGCGCCCTGGCGCGCGCCTCGCGCTGGCAGGCCTATCCGCACTACCTGCACGAAGCCAACGCGCAGGCCTGCCTGCTGGTGCAGGCCGAAACCGTGGAGGCCATGAAGAACCTCGACGCCATCGCGGCCACGCCGGGCGTGAACGGCGTGTTCATCGGGCCGGCCGACCTGTCGGCCTCGATGGGCTTCGTAGGCCAGCCGAACCATCCCGAGGTGCAGGCCATGATCGCCGACGCCATTGCGCGCATCCGCAAGGCCGGCAAGGCGCCGGGCATTCTGTCGACCACCGAGGAGCAGGCGCGCAAGTGGCTGGCCGCCGGCGCGCAGTTCGTGGCGGTGGGGGTGGACACCATCCTGCTCACGGCGGCGGCGAAGCAGCTGTCGTCCCGATACAAGAGCGCCGCGAGCGCCGTGACGCCCAGCGGCTACTGAACGATTCATTCACTCGCTTTCGCACCGGAGCACCGTTCATGCAACGCGCCACCCTCGCGGCCCTTTTGGCGGCCGCCACCCTGTTCCTTGCCGCCTGCGCCCCCATGGGCACCGGCAAGCCGCAAGCCGCCACCGCCCAGCAGGAGACCAACCGCCAGACGGTACTCGCCTTCTACGAAAAAGGCCTGAACCAGAAGGACGCCGACGCGGCCCTGCAGTACGTGGGCAACCGCTATGTGCAGCACAACCCTACGGCGGCCGACGGGCCCGAGGGCTTCCGCAAGTTCATTGCGTTCCTGCGCGAGAAGTTTCCGAAATCGCACAGCGATATCAAGCGCAGTTTTGTCGATGGCGACCATGTGATCCTGCACGTCAACTCGGTGCGCGAACCGGGCACACGCGGCAGTGCCATCGTCGATATCTTCAAGCTGGAGAACGGGAAGATCGTCGAGCACTGGGATGTGGTGCAGCCCGTGCCCGAAACCGCCGCGAACAAGAACGGCATGTTCTGACGCTTCCGCAATCCAGCCAGCCAGCCGATGCCAGCCCGATGACCACCCCCACCGATCCGAACAGCAAGCGCTTCCGCTCCGCCACCATCCGCCAAGGCACGATCCGCGCGACCACGCGCAGCTTCCTGCATGCGCTGGGCCAGGACGACGAGGACATCGAACGCCCGCACATCGGCGTGTTCCACACCGGCGGCGAGATGAGCCCGTGCAACCTCAACCTGCGCGAGCAGGCACAGCACGCCAAGACCGGCATCTACGCCGGCGGCGGCACGCCCCACGAATGCCCGGTGGTGTCGGTGAGCGACGGGCTCACCATGGCGCATTCGGGCATGCGCTTCTCGCTGATCTCGCGCGAGCTGATCGCCGACAGCGTCGAGGCCTCCACGCGCGGCCACCAGTGGGACGGCATCTTCGCCATCGGCGCCTGCGACAAGAACCTGCCGGGGCTGATGATGGGCATGGTGCGCTGCAATGTGCCGAGCGTGTTCGTGCACGGCGGCTCGGCGCTGCCGGGGCAGATGCCGGGCCCGGACGGGCGCGACCTCAACGTGGTCGACACCTACGAGACCATCGGCAAGGTGCTGGCCGGCACCGCCACGCACGGCGAACTCGACGCGATGAGCCGCGCCTGCCTGCCCACGGCCGGCGCGTGCGCGGGGCAGTTCACGGCCAACACCATGGGCATGGTGTCGGAGGCGCTGGGCCTGGCGCCCATCGGTTCGAGCATGGTGCCGGCGGTGTTCAGCGAACGCGCACCGCTGATGCGCCGCGCCGCGAAGAACCTCATGAAGGCGGTGATGGGCGACAGCCCCCTGCCGCGCGACATCGTCACGCGCAAGGCGTTGGAAAACGCCTGCGCCGTGGTCTCGGCCACGGGCGGCTCGACCAACGCCGCGCTGCACCTGCCGGCCATCGCGCACGAGGCCGGCATCAGGTTCCACCTGGACGACGTCGCCGAGATCTTCGCGCGCACGCCGCTCATCGCAGACCTGCGCCCGGGTGGGCAGTACCTGGCGCGCGACGTGTTCTACATCGGCGGGGCGGGCGTCATTCTTCGCACGCTGATGGCGCAGGGCTTCGTGCATGGCGATGCGCTCACCTTCACCGGCCGCACGCTGGCCGAGGAACTGGCCGATGCCGCCGCGCCCGACGGCCGCGTGGTGCGCGCGCCCGGCAACCCGATCTCGCGCGACGGCGGCCTGGCCGTGCTCAAGGGCAATCTCTGCCCCGACGGCGCGCTGCTCAAGACCGCGGGCCTCCAGACGCTGGTGCACCGCGGCCCGGCGCGCGTCTTCGATTCGGAGGAAGAAGCGCAGGCCGCCGTGCAGAACCGGCGCTACGAGCCCGGCGACGTGATCGTGATCCGCAACGAAGGCCCCCGGGGCAGCCCCGGCATGCGCGAGATGCTGGGCATCACCGCCCTGCTCTACGGCCAGGGCATGGGCGACAAAGTGGCGCTTTTGACCGACGGGCGCTTCTCGGGCGCCACGCGCGGGCTTTGCATCGGCTATGCGGGGCCCGAAGCGGCCGACGGCGGGCCGATTGCGGCGCTGCAGGACGGCGACATGGTGGCCATCGACGCGCGGGCCGGGGCGCGCAGCATTTCGGTGGAACTGGCGGCGGAGGAAATTGCGCTCCGGCTCTCCAGACGTCAGGTAAACGCGGGGGTCCCGCACCGCGGCTTGCTGGAAAAATACGCGCTCACCGTGCGCCCGGCCTGCCAGGGCGCCGTGACCCATTCGGGCGCAGTCACCTGGCTGCGCGACGAATCGTGAAACGCAACCCACAACACCCCGGAGACAAATCATCATGACCTTCACCCGCCGCCAGCTGCTGCAGACCACCGGCGCCTCAGCGCTGCTTGCCAGCCTGGGCCAGCATGCCTTCGCGCAAGCCTCGCTCGAAACCGCCACCATCGTCACCGGCTTTGCGGCCGGTGGCACCTCGGACACCACCTGCCGGCGCATCGCGCAGAAGCTCAGCCCCGACTACGCCAAGGCCGCCGTGGTGGAAAACCGCACCGGCGCGGGCGGCCAGATCGCCGTGAGCTACGTGAAGGGCCGGCCCGCCGACGGCGCCACCATCCTGCAGACGCCGACCTCCATCCTCACGATCTATCCGCACATCTACAAGAAGCTGCCGTACGACCCGATGGTCGACCTCACGCCGGTGAGCATCGCGTGCATCTTCGACTTCGGCTTTGCGGTCGGCCCCGCGGTGCCCGCCAGCGTGAAGACGGTGCCCGAGTTCCTGGCCTGGGCCAAGGCCAATCCGGCCGGCGCCAACTTCGGCTCGCCGGCCGCGGGCTCCACGCCGCACTTCATCGGCGCGTTGCTGGGCAATAAGGGCGGCGTCGAACTCAAGCACGCCGCCTACCGCGGCACGCAGCCGGCCATGCTCGACCTGCTGGGCAGCAACATCTCGGCCGTCTCGGGCCCCATCGGCGACATCACGCAGCACCTGGCCTCGGGCAAGGTGCGCATCCTGGGCGTCTCGGGTGCCAAGCGCAGCCGCTTCGCGCCCGACGTGCCGACCTTCGGCGAGCAGGGCATCAAGGACATGGCGCACAGCGAATGGTTCGCCTTCTTCCTGCCGGCCAAGGCCTCGCCGGAGTTGGTCGCGAAGCTCAACACTTCGATGAAGAGCGCGCTGGCGCAGAAGGACGTGATCGACGGCCTCGGCACCTTCGGCCTGGAAGCCATGTCTTCCACGCCCGGCGAGCTGACCGACCTGCTCAAGAAAGACACCGCCAAGTGGGCGCCGATCGTGAAAGAAGTCGGCTTCACGGCTGAGGGATAAACCTGCATGAAGGAACTGCAATGAACACACTCGCCACCCGCGTGCCGCCGTCGGCTCCGGTCCATCCCTCGATCCATCCGGACGAGCGCGCCGCGCGCGAAGAGCTTGCGGCCTGCTATCGCGTGTTCGCGATGCTGGGCTGGACCGAGATGATCTACAACCACATCACGGTGCGGCTGCCCGCGAGCGTGACGGGCGGGGAGAAACAGTTCCTCATCAACCCCTTCGGGCTGCACTACAGCGAAGTCACGGCCAGTAACCTGGTGAAGATCGACCTGCAGGGCAAGGTGCTCGACGGATCGACGTATCCGGTGAACCCGGCTGGCTTCACGGTGCACGCCGCCATCCACGACGGCCTGCCCGGCGCGCACTGCGTGATGCACACGCACACCACGGCCGGCGTGGCCGTGGCCTGCCTGCAGGGCGGCCTGCAGCAGACCAATTTCTATACCGCGCAGCTGCACGGCATGGTGGCGTACCACGACTTCGAGGGCATCACCATCCATGCCGACGAGGGCCCGCGCCTGCTCAGGAGCATCGGCGACCGCAACGCCGTGATCCTGCGCAACCACGGCCTGCTGGCCTGGGGGCAGACGCTGCCGCAGACCTTCGCGATTCTCTGGACCTTGCAGCGCGCCTGCGAGATCCAGATGGCCACCTTCTCGATGGGCGCGGCCATTCCCGTGAGCGAAGAGATCGCGCAGCGCTGCACGCGCGACGCGCTGCAGTTCAGCCCCGAGCACGGCGCGGGACAGGACGTGTTCGATGCGCTGGTGCGGCAGGTCGACCGCATCGACGCCAGCTACAAGAACTGACATGAAGATCTGCATCTACGGCGCCGGCGCCATCGGCGGATGGATCGGCGCCGGCCTGGCGCAAGCTGGCGAACGGCTCAACGTGGTGGCGCGCGGCGCCACGCTCGAGGCACTGCAGCAGGGCGGCCTTTCACTGATGCGGGGCGAGGTGCGCACGCGCGTGCCCGTCAACGCGCAGGCCGACCCCGAATCGCTGGGCGTGCAGGACCTGGTGGTCATCGCCGTGAAGGCGCCCGCGCTGGCCGGCGTGGCCGAACGCATCGGGCCGCTGATCGGGCCCGACACCCTCGTGCTGGTGGCGATGAACGGCGTGCCGTGGTGGTTTCTCGAAGGCGGCTTCGGCGGCGCCATCACCGGCCATCGGCTTGCGGCGGTGGACCCCGACGGCGCAATTGCACGGGCCATTCCGTCGCGCAACGTGATCGGCTGCGTGGTGCATGCGAGCTGTTCGCTCGATGCGCCGGGTGTGGTGCGGCATCACTTCGGCAACGGGCTGATCGTCGGCGAGCCTTCGGGCGAAGCCACGCCGCGCGTGCAGAAGCTGGTCGCGCTGCTGCAGCGTGCCGGCCTGGACACCACGCTGTCGCCGCAGATCCAGAAGGACGTGTGGTTCAAGCTCTGGGGCAACATGACGGTGAACCCGATCAGCGCGCTCACGGGCGTCACCACCGACCTGATCATGGGCGACCACTACGTGCGCGGCTTCATCTCGGCCGTGATGCTCGAGGCAAAAGAGATCGGACAGCGCATCGGCATCGAGATCACGCAGAGCCCCGAAGACCGGCACGCGGTGACGATGAAGCTCGGCGCGTTCAAGACCTCGATGCTGCAGGACGTGGAAGCCGGACGGTCGGTGGAACTCGATGCGCTGGTGACCGTGGTGCGCGAACTCGGCGAGCTGACGGGCGTCGCCACGCCGTTCACCGATGCGCTGCTGGGGCTGGCGCGGTTGAAGCTGCGGCAGCTCGGGCTGTACTGAGCGCCGCCGGTTCAGTTCTTCTTCAACAAGACGCGCACCGCCTCGGGCAGCGAATTGACCTGCGGCATGAAGTGGTCCAGAACCGCACCCAGGATCACGGCGCAGGCGACGGCGCCCAGCAGCGGCTTCCACGTCAGCCGCACGGCCGCCATCAGCCAGCCCTCGCGCGCCACGCGCACCGCCGCGCGCGCCGACACGTACGAGAACGCCACTTCGACGGCCACGGCCAGCAGCGCGTCCCAGCTGAAGTAGAGCAGCACCAGCGAGCCGGCGCCGAGCACGATGGCCACGCAGACCAGGAAGATGGCGACCACCGGCACCACGATGACGGCGCCTTCGTCGGCAGCGCCAGCCACATCGAGCGCGCCGCTGGCCGCGTCGGACAGTGCGCTGCTGCCGGCGCCGCTTCCCGGGCTACCGCCCGCATCGAGCGCAAGATCGCCCGCGTCGACGACGTCCCCGGCATCGACGTTGAACTCGGCCCGGTTCTCGACCAGCCGCCGGGCCCACCAGCGCAGCACCAGCAGATAGCCGAGATAGCCCACGCCCAGCGTGAGGAAATAGCGCACCGCCAGCGACTGCACGCCGAACAAGTGCATCTGCAGCGCCGACACACCCCACATCAAGAGCAGCGTGAAGCTGCCGATCAGGATGCCGTGCGTGCGCAGGCTGTAGTTGCGGTGCAGGTCGCGCTCGAGCTGCGTCTCCCACAGGCGCACCGAGCGCCAGTTGGAGAGAACCTTCATTCGCCGTCGGCGGGAGCGAAGGGCACGCGCGGCGCCACCGCGCACATGAGCTCGTAGCCGACCGTGCCGGCCGCCTGCGCGACCTCGTCGATGGACAGCACCGCGCCGGTCACGGCCGAGCGGCCCCACAGCGTGACCTCGGTGCCGAACTTCGCCTCGGGCACGGGCGTGAGGTCGACGGTGATCATGTCCATGCTCACGCGGCCCACCATGCGCGTGCGCACGCCGTTCACCAGCACCGGCGTGCCGGTGTTGCAGTGGCGCGGATAGCCGTCGGCATACCCGACCGCCGCAACACCGATGGTGAGCGGCCCTTCGGCCGTGAAGTTGGAGCCGTAGCCGATGGTGTCGCCGGCCTTCAGCGTCTGCACCCCGATCAATTGGGTCGACAGCGTCATGGTGGGCTGCAATTGCCAGTGCGCCGCGTCATGCTCGGGAAAATCGGGCGCGCTGCCGTACAGCAGGATGCCGGGGCGCATCCAGTCGCCACGGGTCTGCTCAGGATGGCGCAGGGTGGCAGCACTGTTGGCGATGGTGCGTTCGCCCGGCAGGTCGCGGGTGACGCGCTCGAACACTTCCAGCTGGTGGGCGATGCCGCGCGCGCCATCGGCGTCGCTGAAATGCGTCATCAGCGAAATCTCGTCGACCTGCGGCAGCGCGTTCAGGCGCGTCCAGGCCGAGCCGAAGCGCTCGGGCGTGTAGCCCAGGCGGTTCATGCCGGAATTCATCTTGAGGAACACGCGCTGCGGCTTGAGCGTCTTGTGGGCCGCGAGCATGTCGATCTGCTCGTCGCAGTGCACCGTGTGCCACAGGTCGAGCCGCGAGCACAGCTCCAGGTCGCGCGCGTCGAACACGCCTTCGAGCAGCAGCACCGGGCCGCGCCAGCCAAGTGCGCGCACGCGTTCGGCTTCGGCCAGGTCGAGCAGCGCAAAGCCGTCGGCGCCGCGCAGGCCTTCATATACCCGCTCGATGCCATGGCCATAGGCATTGGCCTTGACCACGGCCCAGACGCGGGCATCGACCGCGGCACGCCGTGCCCGCTCGAGGTTGTGGCGAAGCGCGGCGGTATGAACAGTGGCGAGAATGGGGCGCGGCATGGTTGGCGTCGGATGGTGAACAGATGCGGTTTTAGCATCTTCGCAGACAGGGCCGTCCAGGGTGGCAACGCTGATTTCGCCGCCGTACCCCCATGCTATAACCGCCCATTCGCCCAAAACACGCGACACTTTTTACTACTGCCAGCACCTTTCCTGGCCAGCCAGCCCATCGATGAAGCGCGGTTTCTACACGATCATGTCGGCCCAGTTCTTTTCGTCGCTGGCCGACAACGCGATGTTTGTCGTGGCGGTCGAGCTCATGCGAAGCACGGGAGCGGCCGAATGGCAGCGCGCGGCGCTGGTGCCGATCTTTGCCGTCTTCTACGTGGTGCTTGCGCCGCTGGTGGGCGCCTTCGCCGACGCCCTGCCCAAGGGGCGGGTGATGTTCATCAGCAACGCGATCAAGGTGATCGGCTGCCTGATGATGCTGTTCGGCTCGCATCCGCTGCTGTCGTATTCGATCGTTGGGCTTGGCGCCGCGGCCTATTCGCCGGCCAAGTACGGCATCCTGACCGAGCTGCTGCCGGCGTCGCAGCTGGTCAAGGCCAACGGCTGGATCGAAGGGCTCACGATTGCCTCGATCCTGCTGGGCATCGTGCTTGGCGGCTCGCTGGTGGGCCACGCGGTCTCCAGCCGGCTGCTGTCCTTCGACATGCCGCTGATCAACACGGGGGTCGATTCGCCAGCCGAGGCGGCCATCTCGGTGCTGATCTTCGTCTATATGCTGGCGGCCTGGTTCAACACGCGCATTCCGCACACCGGCGTCGAGATGCGGCCGCTGCGCGCCAATGAAGCGCACGGCCTGGCGCGCAACATGTTCTCGCTGCTGCCCGACTTCTGGCACTGCAACGCCCGCCTGTGGCGCGACAAGCTCGGGCAGATCTCGCTGGCCACCACCACGCTGTTCTGGGGTGCGGGCGCCAACCTCAAGTACATCGTGCTGGCGTGGGCCGCGCTCGCGCTCGACTACAACACCACGCAAGCCACGGCGCTCACCGGCGTGGTCACCATCGGCATGGCGGTGGGCGCCATCGTGGCCTCGATGCGCATGCGCCTGGACATGGCCACGCGCGTGATTCCCATGGGCATTGCGATGGGGCTGCTGGTCATCAGCATGAACCTGATCAGCAATGTCTGGATCGCGGTGCCCTTTCTCATTTTGCTGGGCGGACTGGGCGGCTTCCTGGTGGTGCCGATGAACGCGCTGCTGCAGCACCGCGGCCACAACCTCATGGGCGCGGGCCGCTCGATTGCCGTGCAGAACTTCAACGAACAGGCCTGCATCCTGCTGCTCGGCGGCTTCTACAGCGCCTGCACGGGCCTGGGCCTGTCGGCCTTCGCGGCCATCGGCGCCTTCGGCGGCGTGGTGGCGGGCTGCATGTGGCTGATCCAGCGCTGGCATCATCAGAACCTGCGCAAGTACCCTGAAGAAGTCGAGCACCTGCTCGCCATCGCCCGCAGTGATAAACATCATTGACCTCCCCCAGGCTGCGCGCACTTCGTGTCGCTTCGCCCACCCCCTCACCGGGGGCAACACCGGTGGCCCGGCAAAGCCGGTTCCACGGTGTTCCACGAAAAATTCCCGTCCTCATGGCCGCTTTAGCACTGATCTTCAACGCCTTCGTATGGGGCGTTTCGTGGTTTCCGTTCCGGCACATCGAAAGCCACGGGCTGCATCCCGTCTGGACCACCTGCATCATCTACGTGGCGATCTCGCTGGCCATGGGGTTCTTTCGCCGGCACGCCTGGCGCGGCTTCGCGGCGTATCCGATGCTGGTGCTGCTGGGCCTGGCGGCGGGCTTCACCAACCTGGGCTTCAACTGGGCGGTGACGCAGGGCGACGTCGTGCGCGTGGTGCTGCTGTTCTACCTGATGCCGCTGTGGAGCGTGCTGCTGGGCTGGGCCGTGCTGGGCGAGCGGCCCACGGCGGGCGCGCTTGCGCGCGTGGCGCTGGCACTGGCCGGCGTGGTGGTGGTGCTCAAGGCGCCCGGCGTCGAATGGCCGGTGCCTTCGAGCGTGCCGGACTGGCTGGGCCTGGCGGCCGGGTTCAGCTTTGCCGTCACCAACATCGTGCTGCGCCACCTGCGCAACGCGCCCGGCGAATCGCGCGCACTGGCCATGTTCTGCGGGTGCGCGGCGGTAGCCGGCATTGCGGCGGCGGCCGGCACGCTGCTCGGCGCCTTCGGCTCCCCATTGCTGGCCGAGCCGGGCTGGATCGGATGGGCAGCCTTGCTGGGCGCCGGCTTCGTGGTGGCCAACGTCTGCCTGCAGTACGGCGCGGCCCGGCTGGCGGCCAGCGCCACGGCGGTAATCATGCTGTCGGAGGTGCTGTTCGCGAGCGTTTCGTCGGTGGCGCTCGACGCGGCCGCGATGAGCCCGCGCATCCTGGCCGGCGGCGCGCTGATCGTGCTGGCGGCCGTGTGGTCGGCGTTTGCGCGAACGCCGGCGCGGAGCGATGATCGCCTTTCGTCCCCCACCTGAGCAAGGCACTGCGATGACCAGCATCTACGACTTCGAAGCCAACCGGATCGACGGCCAGAACGTGAAGCTCTCGGCCTTCCGCGGCAAGGTGCTGCTGATCGTCAACACGGCCAGCCAATGCGGCTTCACGCCGCAGTTCGCCGGGCTCGAGGAGCTGCACGAAAAGTACGGCGGCCAGGGGCTGGTGGTGCTGGGCTTTCCGTCGAACCAGTTCGGCTCGCAAGACCCGGGCACCAACGAGGAAATCGGCGCCTTCTGCACCACCAACTACGGCGTGAGTTTTCCGATGATGGAAAAGATCGACGTCAACGGCAGCAACGCCGCGCCGCTCTACCAGTGGCTCACCAAGGAAAAGCCAGGCCTGCTGGGCAGCACGGCCATCAAGTGGAACTTCACCAAGTTCCTGGTCGGGCGCGACGGGCGGGTACTCAAGCGCTATGCGCCGCTCGACACGCCGGCCTCGATCGCGCGCGACATCGAGGCGGCGCTGGCGGCGGGCTGATCAAGGCCCGGTCAGAACCTGAAATCGGCCGTCTTCGAGCCGCCGCCTACCGTCACCGTCTGGCTCTTGGCAGTGGCTCCAGCCATGGCGGCGTCGATGGTGTAGCGGCCCGCCGGCAGATCGATCAGGCAGACCGGCCCGCTGGCGCGCAATGCCAGCGAAGGCGCGCCGTCGGCGCCCTTGATGTCGACCTGGACATCCGCCAGGTAGGCGCCATCGGAGCGCGCGAAAAGCAGCGCCAGCGGATGCTCTTTCATGGCCGCGCGCATTGCAGTCGATTCGTCCGAGCCGATGCCGCCGCAAACATAGCGCACCGCGCCCTCGCCCTTCCATTGCGGCATGGCCGACTGGGCCTGCACACCTGCGGCGCCGGCTGCGCATGCCAGCGCCAGCAAGGCGCGCCACAGGTTCTTCGGCAGGATGAACGCTTGAACAGAAGAAGACATGAGGCTTGCTCCTTGGAAATTCGGTGCCGCCATGATGCGGCTCGCCGCGCTTGCGCGCGAGTCGGACCAGGGCGCTCTTCGGTGTGCGCGATCAGGCCGCCGACAGCGCCGCGTCCAGCAGTTCCACCCAGTGCCGCACGGGCGTCTCGTGGCTGCCGCTTTGCAGGTGCGTGATGCAGCCGATGTTGGCCGAGGCGATGACGCTCGGCTGCAGTTGCTTCAGATGCTCCAACTTGCGGTCGCGCAGCGGGTAGGCCAGTTCGGGCTGCAGCACCGAGTAGGTGCCGGCCGAGCCGCAGCACAGGTGCGATTCGTTCAGAGCCACCCGCACGTCGAAGCCGAGCGCGCGCAAATGCGTTTCGACGCCGCCGCGCAGCTTCTGGCCGTGCTGCAGCGTACAGGGCGGGTGATAGGCGACCACGCCCTGCGGCGCGTGCACGCGGGCCTTCAGCGCAGGCACCAAGTCGGGCAGCAGCTCGCTCAGGTCGCGCGTCAGCTCGCTGATGCGCGCGGCCTTGGCGGCGTAGGCCGCGTCGTGCTGCAGGATGTGACCGTATTCGCGCACGGTGACACCGCAGCCCGAGGCGTTCATCACGATGGCTTCGACCTCGTTCCGTTCGACCATCGGCCACCAGGCGTCGATGTTGGCGCGCATCTGCGCCTTGCCGCCCTCCTGGTCGTTGAGGTGGAATTTCACGGCGCCGCAGCAGCCGGCCTCGGGCGCGATCACGGCCTGGATGCCGGCCGCATCGAGCACGCGCGCGGTGGCGCTGTTGATGTTGGGCATCATCGCCGGCTGCACGCAGCCCGCGAGCATCAGCACCTTGCGCGCATGCGTGGCAGTGGGCCAGGCGCCGGCCTCCTGCTTCGCGGGCACCTTGGCCTTGAGCGCATCGGGCAGCAAGCCGCGCACCGACTGGCCGAGCTTCATCGCGGGGGCGAAGAGCGGCGACGGCAGCCCTTCCTTCAGCAGCCAGCGGGCGGCCGATTCCATGGCGGGGCGCGGCACTTTCTCGTCGACGATCCTGCGGCCGATGTCGACCAGGTGGCCGTACTGCACGCCGCTTGGGCAGGTGCTCTCGCAGTTGCGGCAGGTCAGGCAGCGGTCCAGGTGCAGCTGCGTGCTGCGCGTGGGGGCCTTGCCTTCGAGCACCTGCTTGATCAGGTAGATGCGGCCGCGCGGGCCGTCGAGTTCGTCGCCGAGCAGCTGGTAGGTGGGGCAGGTGGCGGTGCAGAAGCCGCAGTGCACGCACTTGCGCAGGATGGCTTCGGCTTCGCGGCCTTCGTCGGTGCCGCGGAATTCAGGGGCGAGTTCGGTTTGCATCGCGGGGGGTCTCGATTTTCTTTTTTCTAGGCGTCGGCGAACAGACGCGCGCGATCGAAGATGCGGTGCGGATCGAACTCGTGCATCAGTGCGTGGTGGATGCGGGCCACGGGGGGGCTCAATGCGTCGAAGCGCGAGACGTCGGCGCCAGCGGCGTCGGAGCCGGGCATCCTGAACAGCGTGGCGTGTCCGCCCGCCGCACGCGCGGCTTCGCGGATGCGCGCGGCCTGCGCGGGCGGCGCCTTGTACCAGCGCTGCCCGCCATGCCATTCGACCAGCGGCGCGTCGCCATCGCCCCACGCGAGCACCGATGCAGTCTGCGGCAGCGACAGGCGCCACAGCGCGTGCGGGCCGCTGGCGGTATCGAACCATGGCAGTTGCTGGTCGCGCAGCGCCTGCCATTCCGCCGCGGCGGCCGCGTTGTCCCTGCGCTTGCCGCCCAGGTGCGCGCAGGCGGCTTCCACCGCCGCGACCGCGCCGCGCAGGCGCAGCTGCAGGATGCCGGCGCCCGCCTGTTCGAACCAGCAGCTCGCATTCAGCGGCAGCGGCCGGCCGCCCCATTCGTTGAGCAGGCGCAGTGCATCGGCCTGGGTGCAGGTGAATTCGAGCGTGGCCTCGGCCGGCGCGACGGGCAGCACCTTGAGGCTCACTTCGGCAATCACGCCCAGCGTGCCGAGCGAACCCGCGAGCACGCGCGAGACGTCGTAGCCGGCCACGTTCTTCATGACCTGGCCGCCGAAGCTCAGCACTTCGCCGCGGCCGTTGACGAGCGTGGCGCCCAGCACGTAGTCGCGCACCGCGCCGACGCTGGCGCGCGCCGGGCCGCTGAGCCCCGCCGCGACCATGCCGCCGACGGTGGTGCCGGGGCCGAAGTGCGGCGGCTCGAACGGCAGGCACTGTCCCATCTCGGCCAGCACGGCCTCGAGCTCGGCGAGCGGCGTGCCGCCGCGTACGGTGACCACCAGTTCGCTGGGTTCGTAGCTCGTGATGCCGGTGAGCGCGGTGGTGCTCAGGATGTCGCCCTGCGGCGTCTCGCCATGAAAGTCCTTGGTGCCGCCGCCGCGGATGCGAAGCGGTGTGGCGTCGGCGGCCGCGGCGCGGATGCGTTCGGCAATCTGGCTGAGGGCTGGATCCATGTCGTCTCTTTTTATTTGCTCAGAAGCGCGGCAGGTCGGGATGCGGCAGCCGGCCGCCGCGCACCACCTGCTTGCCGTATTCGGCGCAGCGCTGCAACGTGGGAATCACCTTGCCGGGATTCAGCAGGCCGGCCGGATCGAAGGCCCGCTTGACGCCGAACATCTGCTCGTTCTCGGCCGCGGTGAACTGCACGCACATGCTGTTGAGCTTTTCCACGCCCACGCCATGCTCGCCCGATACGGTGCCGCCCATGGCCACGCTAGTCTCGAGGATGTCGGCACCGAAGAGCTCGCAGCGGTGCAGCTCGTCGGGGTCGTTGGCATCGAACAGCACCAGCGGATGCAGGTTGCCGTCGCCCGCGTGGAACACGTTGCAGCAGCGCAGCTTGTATTTCTTCTCCATCTCCTGGATGGCCAGCAGGATGTCGGCCAGCCGCTTGCGCGGAATGGTGGAGTCCAGACACATGTAGTCGGGGCTGATGCGGCCCGACGCGGGGAACGCGTTCTTGCGGCCGCTCCAGAACTTCATGCGTTCGTCTTCGCTGGTGCTGACCGCAATGGCGGTGGCGCCGGAGGAGCGCAGCACGGCCGTCATGCGGTCGATTTCCTCTTCCACCTCTTCGGCGGTGCCGTCGGATTCGCACAGCAGGATCGCGGCCGCATCGAGGTCGTAGCCTGCATGCACGAAGTCTTCGACGGCGGCGGTCATGGGCTTGTCCATCATCTCGAGCCCCGCGGGAATGATGCCGGCCGCAATCACCGCGGCCACCGCATCGCCGGCTTTGCGCACGTCATCGAAGCTGGCCATGATGCAGCGCGCGAGCTGCGGCTTAGGCACCAGCTTGACGGTGACCTCGGTGGTCACGGCGAGCATGCCTTCGCTGCCGATGACCAGCGCGAGCAGGTCCAGGCCCGGCGCGTCGAGCGCCTCGCCGCCGAACTCGACGAAAGCGCCTTCGGCCGTGAAGCCGCGCACGCGCAGCACGTTGTGCAGCGTGAGGCCGTACTTGAGGCAGTGCACGCCGCCCGAGTTCTCGGCCACGTTGCCGCCGATGGTGCAGGCGATCTGGCTCGACGGATCGGGCGCGTAATACAGGTTGAAGGGCGCGGCGGCTTCGCTGATGGCGAGGTTGCGCACGCCGCACTGCACCACGGCCGTGCGGCTCACCGGGTCGATCTTCAGGATGCGGTTGAACTTGGCGAGCGACAGCGTCACGCCCAGCGCATGCGGCATGGCGCCGCCCGAGAGCCCGGTGCCCGCACCGCGCGCCACCACGGGCACGCCGAGCTGGTGGCAGGTCTTGAGCACGGCCGCCACCTGCGCCTCGGTTTCGGGCAGCGCCACCACCAGCGGCCGCTGCCGGTAGGCGGTGAGGCCATCGCACTCGTAGGGCGTGGTGTCCTCGGCGTGCCAGATGAGCGCGTGCGCCGGCAGGTGGGCCTGCAGGGCGTGCACGATCTGCGACTGGCGGTCGGTTTTCTGCAGCGAATCGTGCTGGACGGCGGTGAGCGGCGCGTTCATGGGTGTGTCTCGTGGTGCCTCGCACTCTACGCAAATGGGGCGGCGCCGGGTTGAAGCTTTTTCGCGCCGGGCTTGAGGGAATTTTGCCGGCCGTCCGCGCGCTCGGCTCAGGCCGAGCCCGCGTTCATTTCATGCTCTGCGCGAGCCAGTCGGCAAAGGCCGCGCATTCCCAGCGATCGAGCGTGCCGGGCTGCCAGCAGATGGTGTGGCGGTGCGGCGACGGCACGGGCCGGTCGGACAGCGGCACCAGCCGACCCGATTCGAACCAGGCGGCGCCCATCTTCTGGCGCACCAGCGCCACGCCGAAGCCGCTCGCGGCCGCGTCGTAGACCAGGCCCAGGTCGTTGAACTGGGAGCCCACATGCGGCTCGGGCTGGTCGATTCCGCAGCTTGCGAACCAGGTACCCCAGGGCTCGAGCGGGCTGCGGATCAGCCGGGCGCTCGCAATCTCGGCCGCGGTGCGGAAGCCGTCGAACGGGCCGAACTCGTTGAGATAGCTCGGGCTGCAGGCGGGCAGCACCTCTTCCTCGAGCAGCAGCCGGTGTTCGCAGTCGGCATAGGCGCCGCTGCCGTAGCGCACCTCGAGGTCGGCCTGCTCGGCCGTCACATCGAGCAGCGGAATGGACACCTGCAGCACCAGTTCGATGTCGGGATAAATGTTTCGGAACAGCTCGAGCCGGGGCATCAGGAACACGCGGCTGAAGGTGGGCGTGACGGCGATGCGCAGGCGCGTGGCGCGCGGCGCCGCGTTGCCGAGCGGCGTGGCCTGCAGCGCCGCGAGGCCGGTGCGCACGTTCGCGAGGTAGGCCGCGCCGTCGGCCGTGAGGCTGAAGTCGCCGCGGCCGAAGAGCTTGAAGCCCACGTGCGCCTCGAGCTGGCGGATGCGGTGGCTCACGGCGCTGGCGGTGACGCACAGCTCGTCGGCCGCGCGGCCCGCGTGCCGCAGCCGTGCCACGGCTTCGAAGGTCAGCAGGCACTGGATGGGCGGGATGTGCTGTAGGGTCATGTCTTTACCCTCAGGCCCTTTGTTCTTGGCGCTGCTGTTCAGGGCGCGTGCACAGGCCACCGGGTACTCCCCTCCGCGAATGTCCCCCGCCTTCGGCTCCTCCTTTATTTCGCTGCGGGGAGCACCCGATGCCCTGTGCACCTGGGCACGCTGCTGGTGTATCGCTGATCAACGACCGCTCCGCATAACGATCCCGCTGATGGGGTGCCTTGCGCAGCGAAATCAAGGAGGAGGCCGAAGGCCGGGGGACATTCGCGGAGCAAGGCACCCCGTCGGCGGGAGCGCGCCCTGAACACAGCACGCCGAACACAACGCATTGAGTCGACACCCTAGTCCTCGAAGAAGTTGACAGGCAACCCAGGCGTCTCGACACGCATCGAGATCACCGTCCCCGATGCCGGCAGCCGCTCGATCTCGGCAGCGGGCCGGCCCTTGCGCGCGGTGGTGACGAAGAGCGTCTTCAGGTCGTCGCCGCCGAAGCAGGGCATGGTCGGGCATTGGACCGGAACGGGAACCGCGGCCACGATCTCGCCCGAAGGCCGCGAGGCGCAGCAGCTGCGCGCCTTCGAACATCGCAACCCAGTAGTGGCCTTGCGCATCGACCGTGGCGCCGTCGGGGCGGCCTTCGTAGCGCATGGTCGAATCGGGAGTCCAGCCTTCGGGCTTGGCGTCGAACTGGCGGAACACTCGGGGCTGCGAGAGCGCGTTGGCCTCGGCGTCCCAGTCCCAGGCGCGCACCTGGTGCGCGGGCGTGTCGGCCCAATAAAGGGTGCGCGCATCGGGCGAGAACGCGAGCCCGTTGGCCGTCGTCACCTGGTTGGCCATTTGCGTGAGGACCGGCGCCACCCCGGTGCCGGGGCGCGCATCGAGGCAATACAGCGCGGCGTTGGCGCGGTCCTTCGCCTCGTTGATCGAACCGCTCCAGAAGCGGCCGAGCGCATCGCACTTGCCGTCGTTGAAGCGCATGGTGCGCACGTCGTGTTCCACGTGCGCGATTGCGACGAGCTCGCCGCCCCACTCGCGCGCCCGGTAGATGCCGTCGCGCAGCGCGATCACGAGGCCGCCGCTGCGCGCCGGCGCCATGCAGCCGGGCTCGGTGGACAAGGCCCATCGCTCGACCTTGGCGGATGGCGAGCCGATGTCGCCGCGCGTGCGCAGCACCGCGCGGCCCGGAATGTCGAGCCAGTACAGGGCGCGTTCCCGCGGATGCCAGAACGGCGATTCGCCGAGCTCGCAGAGGCTGTTGTCGATGGAGGTCCACATGCCCGGAATTGTGCATGCGCGGACATCGCCGCTCCAGAGGAAAAACACAGGCAAAAAAAAAGCCCGCTGACGCCGAAGCGCTCGCGGGCTGAACATCCAAAGGAGACCTCGCTGAAAAAGAGTTCCTGGTTTTTTTATAACCAGCCTGCGCGCCATATGCCTTCTTCGTGAAACACCGCGGAACCGGCTTTGCCGGGCCGCTGGTGTTGCCCCCAGCAGGGGGGTTGGCGTAGCGACACGAAGTGCGCGAAGACTGGGGGGTTACCTATTGCTTGGGGGTTACCTGTTATATGCGGTCTCGCCGTGCGCGGAGATGTCGAGGCCTTCGCGCTCTTCTTCTTCCGACACACGCAGGCCGATGGTGAGGTCGGCGATCTTGAAGGCAATGAACGCCACCACGCCCGACCACACGATGGTCAGCAGCACGCCCTTGAGCTGGATCCAGACCTGGGCGCCGATGCCGTTGGACACCACGCTGGCCGTGACCCAGTCGCCCACGAGGCCGGGGCCGCCGAGTGCCTGGGTGTTGAACACGCCGGTGAGCAGCGCGCCGACGATACCGCCGACACCGTGCACGCCGAACACGTCGAGCGAGTCGTCCGCGCCGAGCATCTTCTTGAGGCCGTTGACGCCCCAGAGGCAGGCGAAGCCGGCGACGAAGCCGATGATGATCGCGCCCATCAGGCCGACGTTGCCGGCGGCGGGGGTGATGGCCACGAGGCCTGCAACAGCGCCCGAAGCGGCGCCCAGCATGGAGGCCTTGCCGCGCATCAGCGCTTCACCGATGCACCATGCGAGCACGGCCGCGGCGGTGGCCGAGAAGGTGTTCATGAAGGCAAGCACGGCGCTGGTGCCGGCTTCGAGGGCCGAACCTGCGTTGAAGCCGAACCAGCCGACCCACAGCAGCGAAGCGCCGACCATGGTGAGCGTGAGCGAGTGCGGCGTGAAGGATTCCTTGCCGTAGCCGACGCGCTTGCCGATCACGTAGGCGCCCACCAGGCCCGCAACGGCGGCGTTGATGTGCACCACGGTGCCGCCTGCGAAGTCGAGCGCGCCCCATTGCCAGATCAGGCCAGCCTTGCCATTCATGGCGTCGACCACGTCCTTGCTGGCATAGGCATCAGGGCCCATCCAGAACCAGACCATGTGCGCGAGCGGCGCATAGCTGAAGGTGAACCAGATCACCATGAACAGCAGCACGGCCGAGAACTTGGCGCGCTCCGCGAAGGCACCCACGATCAGGCAGCAGGTGATGCCGGCGAAGGTGGCCTGGAAGGCGGCGAACAGCAGCTCGGGGATGTAGACGCCCTTGCTGAAGGTGGCGCCGGGCGCGAACACGCCGGTGGCCGGATCGAAGATCCCCTTCATGAAGAGCCGGTCGAATCCGCCGAAGAAGGCGTTCCCCTCGGTGAACGCGAGGCTGTAGCCATAGATGAGCCACAGCACCACGATCATCGAGAAGGTGACCATCACCTGCATCAGCACCGACAGCATGTTCTTGCTGCGCACCAGGCCGCCGTAGAACAGGGCCAGGCCGGGGATGGTCATCATGATGACGAGCAGCGTGGACAGCATCATCCAGCTGGTGTCACCCTTGTTGAAAGAGGGAGCGGCAGGAGCCGCGGCGGGCGCTGCTTCGGCAGCAGCTGCAGCAGCAGGAGCGGCGGCAGCGGGTGCCGGTGCGGCGGCTGCGGGCGCCGATGCCGCCGGCGCTTCGGGCGTGGCAGCAGGCGCCTGGGCGAAGCTCGCCGTGCCTGCGGCGAGCAGGCTCAGGCCGAGCGCGAGAGAAACAAGCAGTTTTTTCATGGTTGTTGTTTTCCGGGCTGGATCAGAGGGCTTCGCGGCCGGTTTCACCGGTGCGGATGCGAACGACCTGCTCGAGGTTGTAGACAAAAATCTTTCCGTCGCCGATCTTGCCGGTGCGCGCCGCGCCCTCCACGGCTTCGATCACGCGGTCGACGAGGTCGTCGGAAACCGCCGCTTCGATCTTGACCTTGGGCAGGAAGTCGACCACGTACTCCGCGCCGCGGTACAGCTCGGTGTGGCCCTTCTGGCGGCCGAAGCCCTTGACCTCCGTGACCGTGATGCCCTGCACGCCGATGGCCGAGAGGGCTTCGCGCACCTCGTCGAGCTTGAACGGTTTGATGATGGCTGTGACCAGCTTCATGACTTTCTCCTTCTTGGATGGAATGAATGGTGCGGCAGCTTGGGCCGCACCTTGTTCTTGTGCCTGCTTACAGCGTCTTGCTGAGCGTAACGATGAAGCGCGCCTTGTTGGGCGAATAGGTGGTCTGGCCGAAGGTGCCGAAGCCGAAGTCGTAGCCTGGGTTGGACACGGCCAGGTACGAGCTCTTCTTGTTGGCGCCCTGCACCGAGCCGGCCAGTGCCAATCCGTTGCCGAAGTCGTACGACACGCCCACGTTGTAGTCCACGTAGCTCTTGTAGCCCAGGCTGCGGATGTCGCTGGACATGTGGGTGTAGCCCACGGCGGCCTTCAGCGTGAGCTTGGGCACGATTTCCTTGCTGTAGGCCAGGTTCAGGTAGCCCGTGTTGCGGCCCTTCAGCCCCGAGCCGGCCTTGTTGCCCGCGTAGCCGAAGTAGTCCTTCGACACCGTGTGCGAGTACTTCAGCGTGAACGAGCCGATGGCCTCGTCGGCCCAGGTGCCGGCGCCGTACAGCTCGGTGGTGTTGCCGGTGGAGTTGCCCGGGTAGATGTAGCTGAGCGCGCCCACGTCCAGGTCGAACGGGCCGGCCTTGAACTTGTAGCCGCCGTAGATGTCGCTCTCGATGCTGTTGCCCTGCAGCCAGTTGACGCTGGAGTTCCAGTTGCCCACGTAGAAGCCGGTTTCGCCGAAGGCGTAGTCGAAGCCGCCCTGGATGGCGGGCTTGAAGCCCTTGGTCTTGGCGTAGTCGTTCTTCCCGATCATGTCCTGGTCCTGACCGCGGAACTTGTAGTTGCTGGTCAGTGCCACATTCCCCGTGAGCTGTGCGCTCGCAAGCATCGGCAGGGCGGCAAGGGCGGCCACGGCCATTGCCTGGGCGAATTTACGGTGCATCATCGGGACTCCTCGGAGTTGGTTGGATTGTTGGGGGACACCGTCTCATAGCAGGGAGCGTGCCAAAGTGCACGTTTTGCCCTGCGGCACGGCGGCCGCTCCCGCACCCGCAACCCAAGCGAAATAGTTACAAGCATGTTCAGTTGCGGTACCCCATGGGGCACCGCGGTGCATGAGCCCGACCAAAAACGGGCGCACCACAATGGGGAGAGGGAGAGAAATGAGCCTGTCTTTGGTGCAAAGCCGTGCTTTGCTTGGGCTGGAAGCGGCCAGTGTCACGGTCGAGGTGCATCTGGCGAACGGCCTGCCGAGCTTCACGCTCGTCGGACTGGCGGAAACCGAGGTCAAGGAAGCGCGCGAAAGAGTGCGCTCGGCCATCCAGAACGCCGGCCTGGAGTTTCCGAACAACAAGAGGATCACCGTCAACCTGGCGCCGGCCGACCTGCCCAAGGATTCGGGCCGCTTCGATCTGCCGATTGCGCTCGGCATCCTCGCGGCCAGCGGGCAGATACAGCCTGCGCTCCTCGCGGGCCACGAATTTGCCGGCGAGCTCTCTCTTTCAGGCGAACTGCGCCCCGTGCGCGGCGCGCTGGCCATGGCGCTGGCCCTGCACACACGCGGCATCGCGACACGCCTGGTGCTGCCCGCCGCAAGCGCCCAGGAAGCGGCGCTGGTGCCCGGCAGCGAGGTTTACGGCGCCAGGCACCTGCTGGACGTGGTGCAGCGCTTCATGCCCGAGGGCGCCGCGCTGCCGCAGGGTGAGGAGCAGCAGCAGCCCGCCGCCGACGGCTGGGCCCGGGTCCAGGCCGCGGCCGCGGCGCCCGGGCCGCTCTATGCCGACCTGGCCGACGTCAAGGGGCATGCGGGCGCCAAGCGCGCCCTCGAGATCGCCGCCGCGGGCGGGCACAGCCTGCTGATGGTCGGCGAGCCCGGCTCGGGCAAGTCGATGCTGGCGCAGCGCTTTGCCGGCCTGCTGCCGCCCATGAGCGTCGACGAGGCGCTGGAGAGCGCGGCCGTGGCCAGCCTGGCCGGCAGCTTCTCGACCGCGCGCTGGATGAACAGGCCGACCTCGGCGCCCCACCACACGTCGAGCGCCGTGGCGCTGGTGGGCGGCGGCTCGCCCCCGCGGCCGGGCGAGATCTCGCAGGCGCACCACGGCGTGCTCTTTCTGGACGAGTTTCCGGAGTTCGCGCGCTCCGCGCTCGAGGCGCTGCGCGAGCCGCTGGAGACGGGCACCATCACCATCGCGCGCGCCGCCCGGCGCGCCGAGTTTCCGGCCCGCTTCCAGCTGGTCGCGGCCATGAACCCCTGCCCTTGCGGCTACCTGGGCTCGGCGCTGAAGGCCTGCCGCTGCACGCCGGACCAGATCTCGCGCTACCAGGGCAAGCTCAGCGGCCCGCTGCTGGACCGCATCGACCTGCACATCGAGGTGCCCGCGGTATCGGCAGAGCAGCTCATCGATGCGCCCGCCGGCGAATCGACCGCCAGCATCCGCAGCCGCGTGGTGGCCGCGCGCGAGTTCGCCTTGCAGCGCCAGGGCAGCCCCAACCAGGCGCTGCAGGCCGGCGCCATCGACAAGCATGCCGCGCTCGACGATGCGGCACGCAAGTTCGTCTACAACGCCGCCGCCAAGCTCGGCTGGTCGGCGCGCAGCACGCACCGTGCGCTCAAGGTGGCGCGCACCGTGGCCGACCTGGCGGGCGCCGAATCGGTGGGGGTGGTGGCATGTGGCGGAGGCGGTGCAGTACCGCAGGGCGCTGCGGAACTGAGCGCCACCGCCAGATGCCGACGAGCGCCTACTTGAACTCGTGGCTCACCACAGGCGCAGACTTGCTGTCCTGGACCGTCACGCGCTGGCGATAGACATCGAGGTCGCCATTGCGCACTTCGATGTTGTAGATGCCCGGGCGCAGCGACAGCGACTTGAGCGGCGGGCTCACGCCGCGCTCGGCGCCGTCGACGAAGACCTGGCCCCACGGCCGGATGTTGAGCACCACGCGCCCCGTGCCGGGCGGTGCGGCCGGGGGCGCGGGCGGCGGCGTGGTGCCGCCTGCGACCACGGTGGGTACGGTGTTCGTTGGTGCCGTGCCGGGTGCCGCGGGCGCCGTCGGCGGCGAGAGCCGGTTCAGCTCTGCAATGGCGTTGCGGGCGTCGCGCGTATGCGGGCCGCGGCGATAGCGGCGCAGGTAGGCCTCGTAGCCTTCGCGCGTGTTCTCGGCCTGCGCCAGGTTCCAGTCCTCGGCTTCGGCGGTGGCCTGGGCGGGCTCCGGAGGTGTCATGGGCGTGGGCGTCGAGCCCGGCGGCGTGGCTGCGGGGTCCGGTGTTGCCGGTGCTGGCGCCGGCGCTGCGCCGACCGGCATGTTGTTCAGCGGCGTCAACGGGCCGGTCGGCGCGCTGGCGGCCGCGGCGGGAGGCGGCGTACCGGGCGCTGCCGCCACGTTGTCGCCCGCAGGCGCCGATGAGCCGCCGGGGGCGCTTTCGCCCGGCGGCATGGCGGCCGGCGGCGCAGCGGCGGACATCGGCCCCGACGGCGGGGGCACCGGCGCCATGGCGGTCGAGGTTTCCTGCCGGCCCGAAGTCAGGTGAAGGCCGATCCAGCTGCCCACGGCCACCAGCGCAATCATCAGCACGCCGACCAGGCCCCACGGCGGCCGGGATGACGCTTTCTTGGTGGGCGGCGGCTGCTTGCCGGCGGCCGATGGCGTGCGTGCCGGCGCTGCCGCTGCTTCGCGCGGCGCGGCGGGCTTGGGCGAGGATGGCGGAGCCGGTTCGGTTCGCGGACCGGGCTGGGGCTTGGGCCTGGCCGGTTCGGGAGAGGCGGCTTCGGCCCGTACGGCGCCGGCCGACGCAGCGGCCTGCGACACCGCACTCGGCGCGGGCGCCGGTGTTGTCGGTGTTGCCGGCGTCGTGGGCGCCGACGCAGCCGGCGCTTGCTGCGGCACCGGCGCCACCGCCGGCGCGGCCTTCGAAGGAGGCGGCGTAATGATGGCCGTCGGCGCCGCCAGCCCGCTCACGTAGGTGTCGCCGAGCTTGGCAAGGCCCAGTTCGGCGGCGAACGCGGCCACGGTCTGCGTGCGGTCCTTGCTGTGCACCGCCAGCGTGTGGTCGACGGCCGCGCAGAAGGCCGGGCTCAGGTCGCTGCGGCCCAATGACGACAGCGGCACGTAGGCGTCCTGCACGCTGCGCACCACGGCCGAGGGCGGCGGGTGCCCGGTGACGGCGCGGTACAGCACGGCGCCCAGCGCGTAGAGGTCGGTCCACGCGCCCTGCAGCAGCGTGTTGTCGTCGGCGTATTGCTCGATGGGCGAATAGCCGGACTTCACCATCACCGCTACTTCATCGACGAGGTCGGCAATCGACTTGCGCGCCGCGCCAAAGTCGAGCAGCACGGGCAGGTCGTCCTGCTGGATGAAGATGTTGTCGGGCGCGATGTCGCGGTGGAAGCACTGGCTGCGGTGCAGGGTTTCGAGCGCGCCGAGCAGCGGGCCGAGCATGCTCAGCAGCCAGGCTTCGGAGATCTTCTTCGGATCTTCCTCGGCCAGGCGGCGCAGCGTGCGGCCGCGGTAGAGCTGGATCGCCATGTAGGCGGTGGAGTTGGCCTCCCAGAAGCGGTGCACCCGCACCAGCGCCGGATGGCTGAACTGCGCGAGCGTGCGCGCCTCGTTGATGAAGCTGCGCAGGCCCGCCTGGAAGGTGGCCGTGAGCCGGTCGGAGCGCACGTGCACGCTGTCGTCGCCCACGCGGCGCGCAAGCATCGACGGCATGTATTCCTTGACGGCCACCTCGCGCTGCAGCGAGTGGTCGTAGGCCCGGTAGACGATGCCGAAGCCGCCTTCGCCGATGACCTCGAGCAGCTCGAATTCGTCCAGCCGGTGGCCCGCGTCCAGCGGATGGGGACGCTCCTGCGGATCGGCCTGCATGCTGGTGCTGTTGTTGTTGCTGCTGGCGTTGGTCGTCATGCATCTCCTCCCGCGGCGGGGGTCTGGTCGTTCATGCCCATGGCACATGCCCCTGTGAAAACAACTTGGAAAACAACGGCGTGTTGAGGCCTCCGCCGTGGGCGGCGGTGCGCAGCGGCGAGCCGTCCGCCTGGTTGGTCCACCAGTAGCTGGTGCTTCCGAAGGCGTCGAAGCACAGCGGAAGCTCGGGCCAGCCGAGGCGCTGCTGGGCAGCACCTGTTGCACCGGCGCCCCCGGCCGCGGGGCCGAGGATCGACAGGATGTCGTCCGAGCCGCCGCTCGCGGTCTGGAAACCGCCGTGGGCCGCGGCCAGCACCTGGCGGTCGAACTGGTCGGGCGCCACGCTGTGGCGGATCGCCTGCAGCAGCGCGGTGCCGCATTGCCAGTACCACGCGGCGGAGCCTTCGAGCATGGAGGGCCGGTAGCTCGATGCAGCCACCTGCAAGGTCACGCACACGGGGTAGTAGCGCCCCACGCGGTCGCAGCTGGGCGCCAGGCAGCCGAACTGCACCGCGTCCACGCCCTGCGTGGCCGGAATCGCAAAGTTCCAGACCGGCGCCACCACGTAGTGCCGCGTCATGGCGTCGGGCCAGCGCTTGAAGGTGCCCAGGCCGTTCTGCATCCAGCGGTCCCACCAGGCCTGCAGTTCGCGCGGCACGCGGCGGTAGAGAAAGTCGCCAGCCGCGGGCAGCTTGCCGTACCAGCCGATCTGCTCGTCGTCGGGCACCCACACCCGTGGTGAAGGAATGCCGCTGTTCATCTCAGGATTTCCCCGGGCATGAAAAGCCGTTCATCTGGTTCAGGCGCAGCGGGTTGTAGACGCTGTTGGCCGTCACCGCCAGCACCACCTTCTTGCCCTGCAGGTCGAAGGTTGCGTTGAACGATTCGGGCGCGCTGCCCGACGAGATCGAGGCCTTGTCGAACAGCCGGTGCAGCGCCCACGGCCCTTCAGTGACGATGCCGCCGGCCGGCGTGCCGCTGGCGGTCGTCACCTGCAGCCGCACCTGGTTGCTGTTGCGCGGGCCCGGCCACTTGACGGTGCTGGGCGCCTGCGGCCCGTGCGCGTAGCGCACCGTCTGGCCATCGATGTCGAGCGTGAACTGGCTGATGGCGGCGTCCATGTCCTCGGGCCGGATGTCGATGGTGAACGAGGGCGTGCGCCCGCCCGCCATGCCCGAGAAGAACACGTCTCGGATCGCCTGCGCCTTCTGGAACGAATCGAGGTACGCCGAGCGGCCCGGCGAGCTGCCGTCCACGCCCTTCTTGAAGGCCCACGGGTTGACGGAGGTGTCGACCTGCGAGGCCAGGTTCTTCTGGAAGAAGTCGTCCATCATGCCGCCCGGCGCGAACAGCTGCGCGAAGTCGCCGGCGGCCACGTCGCGGTTCGAGCCGCGCGAGAACGGATAGCGCCCCGCAATGGCCTGGCTGCAGAACTGGCCGATGGTGGCGGCCGCGTTTTGCCCGATGTTCTGCCGCGTCACGGCCGCCGCCTTGGACGACGCGGTGGCCGAGAGATCGTTCAGCATGCCCTGGAACGGCACCGGCAGGCGGCCCGCCTCGGCCTGCACCTTGGTGACCGCGTCGCCGGGCGGCGGAATGTTGCCGCTGCGCAATGCGGTGTCGGTGGCGGTGAGGAAGGTGTAGAGCTCGTTGATGAGCGCGGCGGTCGCGTCGATCGGCGCCTGGCCGCCGGCCTTGGGCGCGGTGACCATGCGGCGCAGCGGCGCGAAGTGGTTGTCCACCAGCGATTCGGGGCGGTCCGGCTGGGTGTTGCGGCGCTGGCTGCCGTCGGGCTGGCCGATGAGCTGCTCGATGCGCTCGCGCGTGCTGGCCACGCGGTTCTGCGCCTGGTCGAGCAGGCTGCGCGTGGCCTCGTCGTGGTTGCGCAGCAGGTCGGTCTCGCGCGCCGCGCCGCGGATGAGGCGCGACATCGGCGACTCGCTGGTCGAGAGCACGCGCGTCATCTGGATGCTCTGCAGCAGCGAGCGGCTGTCGGCCAGCCGGACGTCGAGCAGGTACTCGTCCCAGACGCGGATGTAGTCGGTGAGATAGAGCCGGCGCACTTCGCGCAGCAGCAGCTCGCGCGAGGTGATGTCGGTCATGCCCGGCGCGCGGATCTGCAGCACCCAGCGGTCTTCCTGTTCGAGCGCGAGCGTGGTCTCGGCCATGCGCTTGTCGAAGATGTCCCAGTAGCCGCGGTAGGTGAACAGCGTGGGGATGCCGTCGGTGAGCGGCTTGCCGCTCGCGCGCTTGATCACCAGCGCGGACTCGGCCCCCGCCGCCTCCGCAATGCTGAAGGCGTTGGGCGGGCTGGTCTGCAGCAGGATGCGCCGCAGCCGTGCGTAGGAGCGCTGCGCCAGCGGCACGCCGGCCAGGCGGTTGCGCGTTTCGGTGATGAGCCGGTCGTCCTTGGCGAAGGGCGAGGTCACCACGCGTTCCGCAAACAGCGCGTGCAGGTGCGACTCGAGGTTGGTGCGCTGCTCGCGCGTGAGGCCGGCGCCGATCTTGCGGTCCACGTCGGTGAGCAGCCAGGCCTGGAGAAAGTCGGCGTCGTAGCGCTCCGCGTCGTACAGCATGAGGTAGGCCTTGAGCGCCTCGTAGCTGTATTCGGCGTCGATCTTGGCGGCCTCGCGCAGCGCCTGCTCCACGCGCTGCGCGGCCTGCGGCAGCAGCACGCTTTCGAGGGCCCGCTGGTAGACGCCGTCGGTCGCGGCCTGCAGCTTCTCGCCCTGGTAGAGCCCGAAGCGGTAGCCCACGGGCGGGTCGCCGATGTCGAACTGGCCTGACTTGGGCAGGTCGCGCAGGCGGTCGAGCACCGGCAGCGAAGTGGCGATGTCGCTGTTGGAATCGACCACCGTCGGCAGCTCGCCGCGCGCCGCGGCCTTGTTGAAGGCCTTGGCGTTGTTGTCGACCTCGGCCACGTAGTCGCGGTTGTTGCGCCAGCTGTTGACGCACGCGCCCAGCAGCACCACCAGCAGCACGCCGATGAGGCCGTAGCCCGCCAGGTCGATGGCGCGCTTGCGCCGGTACCAGCGCAGGTTGGTGCCGGCCACGCCCGCGTCGCGGAAGATCACCTGCTGCAGCAGCTCCTTCAGGAAGTAGCTCTTGCCCGGACCCGGCGGTGGCGCGGGCGGCGCGTTGACCTGCAGGTAGCGCTTGATCGCGCCCATCACGCGGTCGAAGGCCGTGCCCTCCTGCGTGCCGCTGGTGAAGTACACGCCGCGCAGCATCGGCGCGACTTCGAACTTCGACGGGTTGAACACGTCGGCCAGGAAGGTGCCGAGGATGTCCTCGAAGCTCGCGAACTGCTGCGGCAGCAGGTAGGCCTGCGCGCGGCGCAGCTGGTCGGGCTCGGCCGCGAGCAGCTCCGGCAGGCGCTCGTCCAGGCGCTGGTGCAGCAGCTTGTATTCCTGGTGGAAGCGCTCGCGCAGGTCGGCCTTGGCGGGGTCTGCCGGGTTGGCGTCGATCGGAAAGGTGAAGCCCCACACCTGCGCTCGCTCGGCCCGGCCGAGCGAGCCGAAATACTCGTTGAAGCCGGCCAAGAGGTCGGTCTTGGTGACCAGCACGTACACCGGAAAATCGATGCCCAGGCCGTTGCGCAGTTCGAGCAGGCGCTTGCGCAACGCCATGGCGTGGCGCGCGCGCTGCGCATCGTCGGCCAGCGGCAGGTCGGCAATGCTGATGGTGAGGATGGCGCCGTTGATCGGCTGGCGCGGCCTGAACTTCTTGAGCAGGTCGAGGAAGCCCTTCCACTCGCCCTCGTCGGTTTCGCGGTTGCTCTCGTGCGTGGTGTAACGCCCGGCGGTGTCGATCAGCACCGCCTCGTTGGTGAACCACCAGTCGCAGTTGCGCGTGCCGCCGATGCCGCGCACCGCGGCCTTGCCGAGCTGGTCGGCCAGCGGAAAGTCGAGGTCGGAGTTGACCAGCGCCGTGGTCTTGCCCGAGCCCGGCGCGCCGATGAAGATGTACCAGGGCAGCTGGTACAGGTACTGGCGGTCGAACACCGCGAAGCGCCCCGCGGCCTTGCCGTCGGCACCCGCGCCGAAGCGCATGTTCTTCAGGATGGACGTGGCGTCGGTGAAGCCGCTTTGCAGCTCCTTGATCTCGGGCGCGTCTTCCGGCTTGGCGGCCTTCTCCTTGGGTGAGGGCGTGCGCAGCTGGTTGAGCAGCTGCGCGTTGAGGCGGCGCTCGCGCCATTTGCGGTAGAGCACGCGCGCGATCCAGATCGCGAACATCAGCGCGATCACCACGATGCGCACGAACTCGCTTTCGAACGGCCGGTAGCGGCCCACCGCGATGACGGGGCCGATGATCCAGATCAGGAACGCAACGGCCAGCAGCCCGAGAAAGACCCACAGGTCGCGGCTCACGAGAAAACGGAAAATCGCGCGCAGCATCAGCGGGTTCCTCCCTGCGGCGCCGCGGCTGCGGCCCCCGCCACGGGCGCCACCAGCAGCGTCACCTCGACCCGCCGGTTGCGCGCACGGTTGGCCGGCGAATCGTTGGGCACCAGCGGGTCGGCATCGCCGCGGCCTTCGGCGCGCAGGCGCTCGGGCCGCGTGACGCGCGTGGCGATCATCTTCTTGACAGCATCGGCACGCGCCTGCGAGAGCTGCCAGTTGGACGGAAAGCGCACGCTGCGGATCGGCTGGTCGTCGCTGAAGCCGCTGACCAGCACGTTGCCCTCCACCGAGTTGAGCGCATCGGCCACGCGCGCGAGCACGGGCGCATAGCGGTCGAGCACGCGGTCGGAGCCCGATGCGAACAGGCCGTCGCCGCGCAGCACCACCACGCTGCGGTCGGCCTCGTCGCGCACCGTCAGCAGGCCGTCGCGGATCTCGGGCTCGAGAAAGCGCTGCAGGCGCGGCTGCGGCGCCGCTGCAACGGCCACGGCGCGCTGCGTCTGCGGCAGGCGCACCGCATTGACCGCGGAGAACGCGCCGTCGGAGCGGCTGGCCAGGCTGAAGGTGAGCACCCCGAACACCAGCACCAGCAGCACCGCCGCCACCGCGCCCACGGCCCACAGCGGCACCCAGTTGCGCGTGCGGCGCACCGGCGCGCTCGAATCCTGCCAGTGCGGCGACAGCGGCGCGGCAATTTCACCGCGCGCCTGGCGAATGATCTGCAGCAGCCGCTGCTTGAGCGTTTCGAGCTGCGTGCGGCCGTTGTCGATGACACGGAAGCGCCCTTCGAAGCCCATCGCCAGGCAGAAGTAGATGAGCTCGATCAGCTGCAGGTGCTGCTGCGGGTTCTGCACCAGCCGCGACAGCAGCTGGAAGAATTTCTCGCCGCCCCAGGTCTCGTTGTGGAACATCACGAGCAGGCTCTGCGACGACCAGATGCTGCCGCCCCAGGGCGTGAGCGCGGCCGCCTCGTCGACTGCGGTGCACAGGCAGTAGCGCGCGCCGATGATCACCTCGGGCGCAATGCCGCTTTGCTGCGCGCGCGTCTCGAAGCGCCTGACCTCGTCGACCAGGTGCTCGCGCAATTGCGCGGGCGCATCGTGGTGGCCGGTGGCGCGGATCTGCGGGATCAGGTCGAGCAGCGGGTTGGCCGCCGCGACGAGCGGATTGTTGCCGGCCAGCGCGGTGTCGCCCGCATGCGGACGGCGCGCGTCGTGCAAGGCGGTGAATGACTGGGGTTGCTGCTGCCCCGCGCCGCGCGATGCCGGGGACGGGCCCGCCGCATCGCCGTTGCCGCTGTTGTTGCCGCCGCCCGGGTTGGGCGGCACGAAGCCTCCCGGACCGACGGCCATGTCGTTGACACCGTTCATTGGGTCCCTCACGGACGAATTGCCCAGAACTCCATGGCCAGGCCCGGGAAGTCGCCGGCCAGGTGCATTGCAACGCCGCCCGATTTTTCGAGCTGGCGCCACATGTCGCCACTCTTGTCGAGTTCGAAATAGTGGTAGCCCGCGTTGTATGGAATCTGGCGCGGGGCTACCGGCAGTGGCCGCACCGCCACGCCCGGCAGCTGCAGCTGCACGAGGTCGCGGATGCGCTCGACCGAGCCGATCTTGACCTGCGTCGGAAAGCGCTGCTGGATGGCTTCGGCGGGCAGGTTGGCATGCACCGCGAGCACGAAGCCCGCGTTGCGCACGAGCACCGGATCGGGCATGCGGCCCACGCGCACGCCATGGCTGCGCTCCTCGAGCTCGATGGCGATGGCGCTCTGCTCGAGCACCGCCGAGAGCGAGCGCCGCAGCTCTTCCATCAGCGGCCGGATGCTCTCGTTGAGATTGTCGTGGTCGTACTTCGGCCACACCACGGGGCGCCGCGTGGGCGAGGTGTGCGTGGCGAGATGGCAGGCCAGCTTGAACCAGTCGACGAACAGTTCCTCGGGATGCACCTGCACCGCATGCTGCGCATGCCAGGTCAGCGCGAGATAGCGGTTGACGAGTTCGAGCAAAAGAAAGTCGGAGACCTCGCTCACGCCGCCGCGGCCGGGCTGCGAGAGCCGCGAGGCCAGGGCCTCGGAGCGCTGCGTGAGCAGGCCGTGCAGCTCGGCCACCATGCTGCGCAGCATGGGGTGCGCCGACGCATCGAGCACCGGCGGAATGTAGTTGGCGTCGATCACCAGCTTGTGGTCGGTGCGCCGCTCGATCACGCGCACCGCGCCGATGGCCTGCCACTCGGCCGTGAGCGACGATGCGCGCGCCAGGCGCAGGCGCGGCTTGGCAAGCTGCAGCACCGCCGGGCCGAGCGCCACCGAATTGCCGTCGGCCACCTCGCGCTCGACCACGCCGAAGCGCGCGGCCGAGCCTTCGTTCTCCGCGAAGATGATTTCTTCGCTGCCCGTGCGGCGCAGCGGCAGCGCAAGCACGATGAGCTCGTCGGTCAGGTCGTTCGGCACCTCGTAGGGCAGTGGCGCATCGTCGGCGCCGAACGAGAACGGCGTGCCGTCGGGCAGCACGCCCGCGCCGCCGAGCAGCGACACGCGGCCGAGCGCATGGGCATCGCGGTCGATGTCCAGCTGCAGCCATCCCCAATAGGCACCTTGCAGGCCCGCTGTGCGGCGCGTGACGTACTGCTCGACATAGCGCTCCAGTTGCTGGAAATGCTGCGGCCGCAGGTACATGCCTTCGGACCACACCACGCGATTCGCCAACGCCTGCGGAAGGGCGCCTTGCTTGCCGGCGCCCGGATTGCGAACTGTCACCAAAGAACCTCCTGGGGAGTGCCCACACTGAAGCGGGAGGTGCTGCTAACGGCCTCCCGATTGAATTGGTTTTTTTCTCTGATGCTACACGGCGCTTCTTACGTTTTGCACCGCTTTTCGCGTGCGAATTTCTCGCACTTTCTAGCTACAAAGCCGAGAAAATTAACGACTTGGTAGTAACTCGATGCCGCTCTTGCGGATCGCGATGCGCACGGTTTGCTCGCTCGGAGAAAACTGCCACACCTTGTAGAGATTGGTTTGCTTGGGCTCCTTGAGCGGCAGCACGATGCGCCATCGCGCGGCCTCGAGCTTGCGGTAGCCGGCAATGATGCCGATGGCACGCGAATCGAGCCCGGCCTCGCGCTTGAAGACACGCTCTTCGCCGCTGCGCATGATGGCCTGGTCGGCGTTCACGAGTTCCGTCGAAAGCGTTTCGCGGTCGCGGTCCTGTAGTGCAAAGTAGTCTGCTGTCTCGAAGTTACCGGAAGATTTCAGTTCGAAGACCTTGACGAGAATCGGCGCCGGCTGGCCGCGTCCGTCGGGGTTGACGCCATCGTCGATCCTGATGGTCACTGCGTAGGGCGTGGGCAATGACTTCGCAGTCGATGCGCATCCACCGAGGCCACCGAGCAACGGTGCGGTTGCAAGTGCGCCTTGAAGCAGGGTTCGTCGATGCATTGAGATCTTCCCTTGTGGTTCGCGGCCTATATTATCGAAGTCGTGCGCACGAATCGCATTGCATCGCGTGCCTGTCGCATGACAGCGGCACACTATCTCAAGCATTGCCTTTTGCAAGGTAGGAGAGAAGATTGAAGTCATGTCTGCCTGCTTTGGCGTTCACCCTGGTTCTGGCCGCTGGTTGCGCAACCAAGCCACCGCCCGAGCCGCCGCAACCCGAACGCCTGAGCCAGCAGGTGGCGCGCAGCACGCTCGAACGCGCGCAACAGGCCTATGACGAAGGCGACTACGCCAAGGCCATCACCACGCTCAAGAGCGGTGGCGTCTCGGTGTTCGAGGCCGCGGAGCCGGCCACGCGGCTCGATGCCATGAAGCTCGAAGCGTTCAGCTATTGCGTGGCCAACCAGGTGCCTGAATGCCGCGCGCAATTCCGCAAGCTCATGGACGCGTTCCCGAACTTCGACCTCACCGTTGCCGAGCGCAAGCACCCGGTGTGGGGCCCTGCCTTCGAGGCCGCCAAGCGAATGAAGCGTTGAGCGCCGCAAGGGATGAGCCGCGGCTCGACATAGATGGAAATCCATGAACCCCCACGTTCATCACTGTGTGTATTCACTGCCCCCCGAGGGGGCGCAGACCGCCCTTGGGGCGGCCCGGCGGGAGGTCTGATATGCGTTGGACGGTGATCGAACATGCCGGCAAGCCGGTGGCCGCGGGGCCCTCGGCCTTGCTCGCGGCACCCGGCGGAACCATCGGGCGCAGCCCCGACAACCACCTGGTGCTGCCCGACGAGCAGCGCCAGATCTCGCGCCTGCAGGCCACCGTGCGCTTCGACGACAGTGGCGTGACGGTGCTGCGCAACATGAGCGCGGTGCTGCCCATCGGCGTCAACGAGCGCACGCTGCAGCACGAGCAGGAATCGCCGATCGCCGACGGCGACCGCGTGACCATCGGGAGCTATGTGCTGGTGGCGGGGAGCGCGCAACGCGCCGTGCCTGTCGAGGCCGCCGCGCCCGTGATGGCAGCACCACCGCCGGCCGCGCTTGTGCGCAATGCATCGCCGGCCGGCGCCATGGCGCAAGCGCCGATGGACTCGCTGCTGCCGGCGGCGCCCGTCTCCGATGTGTTCTCGGACCTCTTCGGCGCAGGCGCGCTGCCGATCGGCGATGCGCAGCCCGTGACCGTGGCGAGGCCACCGCCGGCCGTGCCGGCACCACCGCCCGCCGAAGCATTTGCGGCCGCGCCGGTGCCCGCGGCCTCGCCCTCGCCCTCGCCCTCGCCCTCGCCCTCGCCCTCGCCAGCCCCATCGCCGGCAAGCACTCATCCAGGCGCCTCGCAGATTCCCTCCGCCGCCGATTGGGATGCCATCCTCGCAAATGCGCCGCGCCGCGAAGCGAGCGCCTCCGAGCCCATGCCCGACCCGATGGCGCACGAGCCTTTCGAGCTGCCCTCGCAGGCACGCAGGAATCCGGTCGACCCGCTGGCCGAGCTGAACCCGCGTGCGGAAGAGGGCATGTCCGACGTGGCGCTCAAGCGCGGCATGGACCCGCTGTCCTTCTTTGCCGCCGACAACGACGCGCCCTCGCCGCTTTCCGATCCGCGCCCCACCGCGCTGACCCACGAAGATCCGCTCAGCGACGTGCATCCGGCCGTCGATCTGCTGACCAGGCCGGCGGCACCGCAGGGGTACGGCCACTCGAACCATGCGCGGGAACTGACGGCGCAATTCAGGCCGCCGAACCCGGTGGCCTTTGATGCGCCGGCTGCGAAGACCATCGAGGCGCAGGTGTCCGCGTCGACCGAACCGCCATCTTCGCCACCGCCACCGACACCGCCGCCGCCGCCGCCATCGCCAGCACCAGCACCAGCACCAGCAGCACCGGTGCCGGTCACAGCCACAGCCGCCCACGCGGACATTTCTCCTCCTGCAAAGGCCGCGCCGGCTGAACCGCCCGCGCCGGAACCGAAGCCCGCTGCTGCTGCGCCTTCGCCGGTGGCTGCGCCTACAGCCCCCGCCGCAGCGCCCTCATCGACACCGTCCTCCTCGGACGAACTCTTCAAGGCTTTTCTCGAAGGTGCCGGCGTGCCCGACGTGGCCGGCCAGCAGCCGCTGGACGCCGAAGCCATGCGGCGCCTCGGCCGGCTCATGCGCGCGTTCACCGACGGCACCATCGAGCTGCTCTCGTCGCGCGCCATGCTCAAGCGCGAAGTGCGCGCCGAGATCACGATGATCGTCGACGAAGAGAACAACCCCTTCAAGATTCTTCCCAACGGCCGCGCCGTGCTGATGCAGATGTTCGGCGCGCGCATGCCCGGCTTCCTGGCGCCCGAAGCGGCCGTGCACGACGCGCTCGGCGACCTGCAGTCGCATCAGCTCGGCATGGTGGCCGGCATGCGCGCCGCGCTGCTCACGGTGCTCAAGCGCTTCGACCCCGCAGCATTGAACACCGCGACGCCGCACGACGGCGGACTGGGCGAGAAGCTGCTGCCCGGCGGCCGCGAGGCGCGCCTGTGGCGCCAGCTGCAGAAGCTGCATGCCGAGACCACCGCGGCCGTCGAGGACGATTTCCAGGCCGTCTTCGGCCGGGCCTTCCAGCAGGCCTACGACAAGGAGATGGAACGGTTGAAGGAGGCGCGCCGTGCTTGAGACCGCTCCCCGCGCCTTTTCGGTTCCCATCTCGACCTCGCAGTTCTCCTGCGTGGGCGAGCGCAGCGGCAACCAGGACGCCATCGGCTACCACCTCGACGAATACAACGCCTGTTTCGTCGTGAGCGACGGCGTCGGCGGCAACGCGGGCGGCGAACTGGCCGCGCGCATCGCGGTCGATACCGCGCTCAACACCTTCGTCGACAACCCGTCGGTGGCGCAGCATGACATCCAGCAGGCCGTGAAGGCCGCCAACGACGCCATCCTTGCCAAGCAGCGCGAGCTGGCCGACCAGAACAGGATGAGCGCGACCATCGTCTCGCTGTTCGTGGACCGCACCAGCGGCCAGGCCTGCTGGGCCCATGTCGGCGACAGCCGTCTCTACTGGTTCCGCCGCGGCGCGCTGATGCAGCGCACCGAGGACCACAGCCTGTCGGAGCGCTCGGGCGAAGCCGCCATGGGCAATGGCGCCAACGGCGGCGAACGGCTGGTGAAGACCAATTTGCTGTACCGCGCGCTCGGCGCCCGGGCCACGGCGGAAACCACCGTGTCGACGCCGCAGCGCCTTGCCGACGGCGATGCGTTTTTGCTGTGCACGGACGGCTTGTGGCAGCTCATCTCGCAACAGGTGATGGAGCGCTCGCTGCAGTTGGCCGACAGCGCCGAGGAATGGCTCGCGCTGCTGCGCCGCGCGGCCGAAGCCAAAGCCGACGAGTCGCGCGACAACTATTCGGCGCTGGCGGTGTGGGTGGGGTTTCCGCAGCAGGTAACGCTGGCGGGGACGGCGGTGGCGCGCGGTACCGCCTGACGCCCCTCGCTGTCTTTCTCTCAGTGACTTTCAGGCCATCAGCACCAGGATCTTGGGCTGGCTCGGCACGATGCGCATGCCCATCGCGTTGCCGCGATTCTGTCGCGTCATGCTCGTCAGGCGCGTCTGCGCCGAGCCCTTGATCAGCATCGTGAACGCGCCCAGCGTGTGCTGGGACTGGCCCATCACGCTCTGCACCGCCACGCCCAGGCCGATGCCCGCGTTGTCGCCGAAGGTGATCGGCGTGCGCGTCGCCAGGTTGTGCGCGGGGGTGCACAGGTAGAGGATGTTCCAGGCTTTCGGAATCGCGGTGGGGCCGAGCGCGAAGTTGGGGTATGGAATCGGAATGGCCGGCGTCTTGCAGACGTCGGGAATGGCAAGGTCCATGCCCATCAACTGGCAATTGGCAAACATGCGGTGTCTCCTTCGATGATTGGAAAGCTTGGGCAGGCTGTGCTTCAGCCCATGTGAATCTGGCTGGCGTCGGCCTTGATCAGGTCCTGCGCCGTGACCACGGTGTTCCTGCCGTGCAGCCGCGCCATCTCGCTGGCCTGGTAGTCGATGTGCGACGCTCGCACCTGGTCGATGCCCTCGGTCATCCGAAATGCGGTCTTGCTCAGGTGCACCAGTCGGTCGACGATGACTTCGTAGACGCGGCCGATCACGCGCATGCTGAGCACCCTGGCCTCGGCCTCCTCGCCCTGGTAGGCGAGCCGGCCCACGCGGCAGTCAGCCGTGTCAGCGTCGATTTCCAGCTGCGGCGTATCCATGCACAGGCGTTCGCGGCCCTGCAGCGACAGCCGCGTCGCACTTTCGATGCTGACCGCGCCGCGCTCGGAAGCCAGGGTGAGATCGCCGCTCACGTCCAGGCGCGAGGTGCGCGCATCGGCCTGCTCGGCCACTGCGGTGAGATAGAGGCGCTTCGCATCGGGCCCGCTCACGAGCACCAGGTCGCCGATCTCGGGGCGCAGCAGGCAGCTGGCGGCACGCTGGCAATGCAGCACGCGGCCGTCGCTCTCGACGCTGTAGAGGCCGCCGGGCAACGCCGAGGTGACGCTGCCGAGCGCGTTGACGGCGCCGCCCTCCGCGCTCGTGCGCTGCTCGGTGGCTGTTGGTTGGATGGATGGAGATCTCAGGGAAGCGACATTCATGGGGAACCTCGATGTCCTTGTCAGGGTCTGGCTCGACGCGCCGAGAATTCCTCGGCCGCGAAAAGATCGGGATCGTTCGGCAGCAAGCCGCCGCGATCGGAAAAGCGCGTGCCTTCGGTCAGCGCACGGTGCATCTTCGTGCGCATGAACGTGGCGCCCCCGAAGTCGGCGTCGTGCAGGTCGGCATACGAAAAATCGGCGTATGTCAGCGTCGATTCCCCGAAGCTGGCCGCGCCGCAGCGCGCACGGTGGAACACGCACTGCTCGAGATCGGCGCCAGTGAAATCGACGCCTTCCAGGTCGGCATCGATCCAGATGCTCTGGGTGAATACCCCACCCGTGCACGCCACGCCCTTCATGCGCACTTGCGGAAAGAGGCACTGCGGCGCGCGCACACGCCGCAGGTTGCCGCCTTCGAGCAGCGCACCCTTGAAGTTGCAGCGCGCGAGCGTCGCGCCTTCAAAGTCGCAGTCGCTGAGGTCGGCGTCGGTGAACTGGCAGTTCTCGAAAGACTGGCCGCGAAAGGCCTGCCCCGCGAGCTTGGACTCGATGAAGATGGTCTTGTCGTAGCTGCAGCCGGCGAACACCGCCGAGCGCAGGTCGGTCCGATAGAACGTGGCGCGCACCTGCACGCGCGAGAAATCGGCGCGCAGCAGCGTGCATGAATAGACGCTGAGCTTTTCCAGGCGGACGTCGGCGAACGATGCGTCGTCCAGCACGTCGTTGTCGAACGAGGCATGGCCCAGGTCCGCGCCCGAGAAGTCCACGCCCGCCAGGTTGCAGCTCTCGAACATGACGCCGTCGAGCGTTGCGCCGGGCATGCGCGCACCGGGCGCCTCGCACCGGCTGAAGACGCATTCGACCAGCACCGCCGAGGCGAGGTCCGCATCGGCGAAGCGGCACTGGTTGAACACGCTGCCTTCGAGCTTCGCGCCCGAGAGATCGGCCCCGCTGAAATCGCACGACGAGAAGATGCCGCCCGACAGGTCGAAGCCGTGGAAGTCCAGCCCCTTCAGGTTTTTTTCGCGGACCTCGTCGCCGTGCTGGACCATGGCCTGGATGCGTGTGGGCGTCATGGCCTGTCCGCCTCCGTCGGCTGCGGCGCGCGCCGGGGCACGGTCTTGACCTGCCCGGTGTAGGCCTCGTCGAAACGGGTGAACTCGTCGATCAGGCACTGGCCCAGGTCGGCCTGGAACAGGTTCGCGCGATGGAAGTTGGCCGAGGCGAGCAAGGCCTTCTGCAGGTTCGCGCCGATCAGGTTCGCACCGGCGAGCGTTGCACCCGTGAGATCGGTGCGCACGAAGCTCGAATCCCGTGCGTCGGCGTCCACCAGCACGGCATGGCGCATCGAGGCGTTCGAGAAGTCGGTGTTGTCCATCCGCGCGCCGGTGAAATCGGCGGCATCGAGCACCGCGTCGCGCAGGTTGCAGTCGATCAGCACCGCGCGCTGGAATTTCGTCTCGCCCAGCTTGCTGGCGCCGACGAAGCAGGTGCTCTCCACGCGCGCATCCGAGAAATCGACGCCGCCGCGGCATTCGCTGTCGGTCCAGTCGCAGGTGTCGAGCGCGGCGCCCGCAAAAACCATTCCGGAGACGACGCAGTTGTGCCATGAGACCTTGCGCAGGCGCGCATGGTCGAAGCTGACCCGGTGCAGTTCGCTCTCGTCGAAAAAGTCCACCGAGACGAGTTGCGCGCGGTCGAACCTGCAGTCGCTCAGATGGGCCTTGTCCAGCGTCAGGTCATCGAGCTTCGCATCCGAGAAATCGCAGCCCTCGGCACGCAGCTCGTCGAGCTGGGTCCCGTCGAAGCGGGCTCCCGAGAAATCGGCGCTCTCGCAGATGGCCAGCACCATGTTGGCCTTGGCGAAGCCGGCGCCGCGCAGCGAGGTGCGCGAAAAGCGTGCGCGCACCAGCAGCGCCTCGCCGAAGTCAGCGTCGTCGAGCACGCAACCGCTGAAGTCGGCGCTCTCCAGCAGCGTGCGCCGCCAGCGCGTGCCGCGCAGGTCCATGCCCGAGAAGTCCGCGCCGGTGAGGTCCAGGTCCGAGAAGTCGCGGCCATCGGCCAGGATGCGTTCGGCCTCGGCGCGCGTTTGCGCGGCCGCCTCGGGCGACATCGCATCGGCCGCATCCTGGTGCTGCGCCATGCGCCGGTAGTTGGCGGTGAGCTGGTCGCCCGCGGTTCGGGACAGTTGCTTCAACTCATCGGCCGCCTCTTGCGACATGGGGCGCGTGCCCGGCGCGGCGGGCGACTGCCGCAGCTTCTCGATGCGCGACCAGGCGTCGATCTTCGGCGGCCCCTTCTGCTTCGCAGTCATGCTCTGCCCCATCAGCGTCGAGCTGTCGAAGCCCGCCTTGCGCGATTCGACCGCATTGGCTTCGGCAGCCGCCGCCATCTCGGCGCGCACCTCTTCCATCTTCGCGCGCTGGTCCGCGATCATGGCGCGCGTCTTCTCGATGTAGGATGGCAACTCACGCATCGACGTCGGCGGCTTGGGCGCCGCCATGTCGCTCTCCTGCGCTTCGAAGCGGGACATGTCGACGCCGTCCCGCTTGGCCTTCTCCCGCACTTCCGAGCGCATGCGCTCGGCGCGCGCCTCCATGTTGCGCCGCAGGGGCGACGGCGGCAGCGCAGTGAGGTCCAGTTCGGGCCACGGGCCAAGGATGTGCTCGGGCATCAGCTGCTCGTCGCGCAAGAGGTAGAGCGCGCGGTCTTCGGCCTCGCAGCGGATCACCAGCACCTCGCGGTAGTCCGCGAGCGGCAGCGGCGGCGCGCTGCCCTCCTCCATCGCCATCATGGCGTGGCTGATGTCGGCGGCATCGTCCTCGGCGATCTCGGTCACGCCGTGATAGACCAGGCCGATGCGCTCCAGATGCGGAAAGAACCATGCGGTACTCAGGTGCAGCGGCAGGTCTTCGAGCACCGCGCCGTCGAGCTTGTTGCGATACGCGCCGCGCACCACGAAGCCGCGCGCGCGCCAGTCGGGAATGCGGCCCCGCTGCACCGGGTATCCGGGGTGCATGTTCAGGATCTCGAACTCGGCGCCGGCCAGTTCGCCGTCGCCGGGCGCGAGCCACTGGTCCGGCGGCGCGGCGTTGAAGTAGTTCCAGTCCATGTCGCGCGCATAGCCCGGAAAGAGGTTCTGCTTCCAGTGCTCGTCGTACTGCTTTCCGAGGCGCTGCATGCGCGAGGGCCGCTCGATGCCGACCAGGCCGAATCCCGCGGGAACGGCCTGCTGGTCGGGACGGTGCAGCATCGCGTGCGGCAGCTCGATGTTGGGCAGGCGGCGCGTGCGCAGGCCGTTGACGAGCTCGTCCGCATGGCCGATGCCCTCGGGGTTCTCGGCAAATCCGGGGCCGCCGAAAGCGTGCTGCCAATCGAGCCGCAGCGTGTCGAACGGTTGCGGCGCGCTCGCGCGGCCGTCGACCCAGAAGCGGTCACCGAACACGTGCAGCGCCTTGGTGCGCCGGCCAACCCGCACCGCCACCGCGCTCTGTGTGCGGTCGGGCTGGTGGCAGGTGTAGGCATTGCCCGTCACGAGGAACTCGGGGTTCGCCTTGGGCATGCCGAGATCGAAGGAGAACTCGCTGCCGAGCTCGGCGGCGAAGGTTTTCCAGCAATCGGGTTCCGGCACCAGCTTCGCGTCGCGGCCGAAGCCGTCGGTCATGACGATCGCGGTCATGGCAAGCCAGTGGCGGCGGTCCTTGATGAAGGGACGGGTGAGCATGCTCATGCGCAGCGGCTTGAAGATCTTCATGCGGCGGTCGTGCTCGGAATCTCGACCTGCGTGCGATCGCGGTCGATCGCCACCAGCGGCGGCACGCTGTCGGAATACAGCACATGCACCTTGCTGCCCCTGACGAAGGTCGAGAGCAGGTCCTCGTCGATGAAGGTCCTCAGCGTGGCCTCGCGCAGTTCGCCCTGCTCGTCGCGAAAGGCCAGGCGCAGTTCGGTCGCCGTCATGCCCGCGCCGTGCCGCCCGCGCTTGGTGAGCTGGCCGGGCGGGCGCGCGAGTCCGAGCACCTCGGCCTCAGCCTGCCGTGCATGGCCCCGCAGTTGCGCCCAGTGCCGCTCCTCGTGTTTGTATTCGGAGTTGGTGGTTACGGTGCTCCACACCAGGAAGACGGACAGGATCACCGCGGCAACCATCGCGATCGCGCCTATCGTGCCAAGCAATATCTCAGACCATGCCATGCAGTACTTTTCCTCCGAGAGGTGCGGGCCTCATTCGGTGTTGCTCAGGTCGCCGGACTGCGTTTCTTCCAGGGCCACGTCGACCTCCACCGCCTTGGTCTCCTTCAGCTTGATGACGACGTTCTCCTTGCGCCAGACCCAGTCGATGAAGTTGACCAGCGACAGATTGACGAAGACCACGGAATTGATCCAGTTGAGACCCGAGGTCAGGATCTTGATGCCGTACAGGTCGTAGGACGCCAAGGTCGCCGTGGCCTGGAATCCAGTGCCTTCCTTCACATTGCGCTGGTACCAGGTCTGGCTGTCGGCGTTCACCTTCTGGCTGGGCGTGTTGTAGGTCGTCACGTCCGCATTGATCGTGAAGTTGGTGACGTTGACGGTGAAATCCTTGCTCGTATAGGTGATGTCGGGCGCGGTGACCGTCTTCGGGCCGGTGACCACCGTGTTGTCGGGGCCGAGCACCAGCTTGCCGTCGAAGGCGTTGATGATCTCGACCCGGCCGCTGCCCGTGATGCGGATGTCCGCGCCCGCGACCAGCCGCAGCACCGAACCGTTGACCGTGACGATCACGTCGCCGTTCACCGTCTCGACGATGCCGCCGTTCACCAGGCGCCGTTCGCCGCCGGTGATGGTCTCGATCGCGCCGCCGGTGATGGTGCGCGTCTCGCCGCCCGACACCGTCTCGGTGGCCCCGTCGTGCACGGTGCGGGTTTCGCCGCCGCCGATGGTTTCGAGCGCGCCGGCGGTGATGTGGCGTTCCTCGCCCGTCTCGAAGGTGGACGACTCGTGGCCCTTGATGAGCGTGGTGCGCGTCTTCTGGGTGGTGTGCGTCTCGTCGCCCTCCACTTCCACGTCGAGCCTGCGCTCGGCATGCAGCAGGACCTGCTCGGCGCCGCTCCTGTCCTCGAACACCATGGCGTTGGCACTGGCCGGCGAGCCGCCCTTGGTCGAACGCGACACGATGCCGCTTTTGGTGTCTTCGGCCGGCAGGTCCAGCGGCGGCATCTGCTCGGCGTTGTAGACGCGGCCGATCACGATCGGGCGGTCGACGCGGCCGGCGATGAAATCGACGATCACCTCCTGCCCGATGCGCGGCACGTGCACGGTGCCGAAGCCGTCGCCGGCCCAGGCCTGGGAGACGCGCACCCAGAACGAGCTGTCTTGGTTGTTCTGCCCCATGCGGTCCCAGTGGAACTGCACCTTCACGCGGCCGTACTCGTCGGTCCAGACCTCCTCGCCCTCGGGGCCGACCACGATCGCGGTCTGCGGGCCGGTGGTGCGCGGCATTGGCGTGCGGCGCGGCGCGCGGAACGGCGCTGCCGAGGGCTGCACCATGAAATTGAAGCCGTAGCTGCCGGGCGCCCCGGGGCCGGTGGCATAGCCGCCTTCGCGCAGTGCGTAGTGAACCGACACCAGCAGGTACTCGCGGTTGTCGTCGCCGCGCGGCGCGCCCCGCATCGTGAAGCGGTAGCCCGGCGCCAGGCCGAGCACCGTAGCATGGCCGGTGCTGCGGTCGGCCAGCGACTGCGCTTCCTCGAGCCGCACACGCGCATAGTGCTCGCCGTCGCCGGCGGCGCCGTAGTCGCCCAGCCATTCGTACATGTCGTAGTCGGCGTTGGCGGTGGCCAGCGGCTGCACGCGGGCGCTCGCGAGGTCGGCCCGGGGCGTGGTGAAGTTGAAGTCGTTGACGGTGTAGCTGCCAGCACGCACTTCGGCCGTGACCTGCCAGTCATCGATCACCTCGATGTCCTCGGTGTCGGGACGGTCGGTCGCGAAGCAGTCGATGCAGGCATAGCCGGGCAGTTCGTCGTGCGCCGAGATGTCATCGGACAGCATCAGTGTGTGCTGGCTCTTCTCGTGCCTGAACCAGTAGTAGATGCCCTCCAGCTCCATCAGCCGGCAGACGAAGGCGTAGTCCGTTTCCTCGTACTGCGCGCAGAAGTCCCACGCCCGGTAGCTGCCGCAGAGTTTTTTCTCGAACGCGTAGCCGTAGGCGCCCAGCACCTCTTCGATCATCTCGACCGCGGTGCAACCCTGGAAGGTGCGGTTGCGGCTCGCGCGCGTGAGGTACCAGAGCCATGGCCGCATGGTCGCGCGATAAACGGTGTGGCGCACCATGCCGTCCTCGCGACCAATGCGCGCGAAGCGCGTCACCTCGCCGTGCAGGAAACGCGGGGCCGCGGCCGTGCGGATTTCCAGCACCAGCGACTTGCCCAGCAGCGACGCGCTCGCGATCGACGGGTTGGTGCTCAGCAACTCGACCTCGAACTCGAACAGCTCCGACAGCGCCTCGCTGCCGTGCATCGCGCGAAAGAACAGCTGGTCTTCGCCGAGCGGCGTGTGGGCACGGACTATTCTTGCCATGGCGTGTCTTTCCTTTCTGCCTGGACGGCGCTCATTTCTTGTTGCGCTTCAGGTTGACAGTGACCACGAACGGCCCCTTTTTTTGGACGGTGCCCGCTTTGACGCGACTCTTCACGTTGACCTTGATGTTGATGAGCGCGTCGAGCCAGAACAGGTATGACCAGTTCGCGAAGATTCCGCTGAGCATGGTGTTCACCCCCGCCACCTGCACCTTGATGCCGAACAGGTCGGTGGCACCGATGAACAGCCGCACGCGCTGGTTCGACACGATGTCCTTCTGCTGGTCGACCCAGCCCTGGTCGGCGGCATTGCCGGTGTAGCCCGGCGTGTTGAGAATCGCGACCTTCGCATTGAGCGTGTAGTTGACGGTGTTGATCGTGTAGTTGGTGCTGTTGTAGGTCATGGTCGGCGCCGACACCGTCTTCGTGCCCGTCACCGTGGTCGAGTGTGGGCCGAGTACCAGCTTGCCGTCCATGGCGTTGATGATCTCGAGCCGGCCGGCCGCGGTGACGCGAATGTCCGCACCGGTGACCAGGCGCACCGTGCTGCCGTTCACCGCAAGCACGACGTTGCCGTTGTCGGTCTCCACGATGCCGCCATTCACCGTGCGCGTCTCTCCGCCGCTGATCGTCTCGATCGCCCCGCCCGTGATCGTGCGCTCCTCGCCCTCCGTCACCGTCTCCGTCGCACCGCCCGTCACCGTGCGCTCCTCGCCGCCATCGATGGTCTCCACCGCCCCGCCCGTGATGTGCCGCTCTTCCCCCGTCTCGTAGGTGGCCGACTCGTGACCCTTGATCAGCGTGGTGCGCGTCCTGTTCGTCGTGTGCGTCTCGTCGCCCTCCACCTCCACGTCGAGGTTGCGCTGCGCGTGCACCAATATCTGCTCGGCCCCCATCCTGTCCTCGAACACGAAGGCATTGGCCGTGGCCTCCGAGCCGCCCTTGGATGACCGCGTGACGATCCCGCTCTTGGTCGCCTCGCCCGGCAAGGCAAACGGCGGCATCTGGTCGGCGTTGTACACGCGCCCCACGATCACCGGCCGGTCGGGCCTGCCGCCGATGAAGTCGACGATCACCTCCTGCCCGATGCGCGGCGTGAACACGCCTCCGAAGCGCTCTCCCGCCCAGATCTGCGACACCCGCACGAAGCGCGAGCTGTTCTCGTTGCGCTGGCCGTAGCGGTCCCAGTGGAACTGCACCTTCACGCGGCCGTACTGGTCGGTCCAGATCTCCTCGCCCTCAGGACCGACAACCGTCGCCGTCTGCGGGCCGCTGGTGCGCGGCGGGGGCGTGTGGCGCGGCGCCCTGAAGGCCAGCGCGGTGGGCTGCACCACGAAGTCGAAGTTGTATTCGCCGTCCTCCGCGCCCGTCGCATAGCCGCCTTCGCGCAGCGAATACGACACGGCCACGGCCAGGTACTCCTGGTTGTCGTCCGAGCGCGGCGAGTTGCGCATGGTGAACTTGTAGCCCGGCGCCATGCCGCGCACGGTCGCCTGGCCCGCGCTTCGCTGCGCCAGGGCCTGTGCCTCTTCCAGCCGCACGCGCGCGTAGTGCTCGCCGTCACCGGCAGCGGGGTAGTCACCCAGCCACTCGTACATCTCGTAGCTGGCGTTGTCGCCGCCCAGCGGCTGGCTGCGCACGTTCATCAGGTCACCCTTGGGCGTGGTGAAGTTGAAGTCGTCCACGGTGTAGCGGCCCGAGCGAAGCTCTTCGCTGGGCTGCCAGTCGCGGATGACTTCCATGTCTTGGCTGATGTCGCGGTCGGCCGCGAAGTAGTCGATGGTCTCGTAGCCGGGTATCGGATCGTGCGCGCCGATGTCGTCGGCCAGCACCAGCGTGTGCTGGTTCTGCTCGTGCTTGAAGTAGTAGTAGATGCCTTCGAGCTCCATCAGGCGGCTCACGAAGGCGAAGTCGCTCTCGTTGTACTGCACGCAGTATTCCCAGCACCGGTAGGTGCCGCCGAGCTGCTTCTCGAAGGCAAAGCCGTAGTCGCCGAACACTTCTTCCAGGATCTCGACGACGGTCTTGTCCTGGAAGATCTTGTTGTCGCTCGAGCGCGTGAGGTACCACAGCCACGGCCGTACGGTGGCCCGGTACACGGTGTGGCGCGAGGTGCCGCCTTCGCGGCCCGCCATCGAGAAGCGAACCACCTGGCCATTGAGGAAACGCGGCTCTCCCGCTGTCTGGATCTCCAGCGACAGCGGCTTGCCCAGCACCGACTTCAGATCGATCGATGCGCTCGCGCTCAGCAGGTCGACTTCGAACTCGAACGGCTGAGACAAGCCCTCCGTTCCGTTCATCGAGCGGAACATCAACCGGTCGTCGCCCAGCGGTGTGTGCGCCTTTACGACTCTGTGCATGAAGCAAGTCTCCTATTGTTTTTTTCTGACTCAAGGGGCTCTGAGGAAGAACGCGCCTCTCGCCTCCTTGACCTTGAACTTCAGGAGCTTCGAGACCACGATTCCCAGATCGCCTATTGCCACATTTTTTTTGACCCGATTCTCGTTGTCGTTCAGCAGCGCGAGATTGATGAACACGCCGTTGATCGAGGTGAAGGTCGATGCGGTCAGCATCACCTTCAAGCCGTAGAAATCGAAGGCGAGCGGCGTCCAGGCGGTTGCCTTGGCCCAGGTCGCGGCGAAATTGGTCCAGCGCCAGTGGCCGTGGTCTTCGGTGTTGACTGTCTGCTTCGGCGTGTTGTAGACGACCGCCTTTGCGGTGAGCGTGTAGCTGCTGGTGTTGAGCGTGTAATTGGTGGCGTTGTGGTCGATGGTCGGCGCATGCACTGTCTTCGGCCCTGCGACGAAAGTGGTGTCGGGGCCGAGCACCAGCTTGGTATCGATCGCGTTGATGATCTCGATGCGCCCACCGCCGACGATGCGGATGTCGGCGCCGCTCACCAGGCGCACCACACTGCCGTTCACGGTCAGCGTGACGTTGCCGTTGACGGTTTCATCGATGCCCCCGTTGACGAAGCGCGTCTCGCCGCCGCTGATCGTCTCGATCGCCCCGCCCGTGATCGTGCGCTCCTCGCCCTCCGTCACCGTCTCCGTCGCACCGCCCGTCACCGTGCGCTCCTCGCCGCCATCGATGGTCTCCACCGCCCCGCCCGTGATGTGCCGCTCTTCCCCCGTCTCGTAGGTGGCCGACTCGTGACCCTTGATCAGCGTGGTGCGCGTCCTGTTCGTCGTGTGCGTCTCGTCGCCCTCCACCTCCACGTCGAGGTTGCGCTGCGCATGCACCAATATCTGCTCGGCGCCCATCCTGTCCTCGAACACGAAGGCATTGGCCGTGGCCTCCGAGCCGCCCTTGGATGACCGCGTGACGATCCCGCTCTTGGTCGCCTCGCCCGGCAAGGCAAACGGCGGCATCTGGTCGGCGTTGTACACGCGCCCCACGATCACCGGCCGGTCGGGCCTGCCGCCGATGAAGTCGACGATCACCTCCTGCCCGATGCGCGGCGTGAACACGCCTCCGAAGCGCTCTCCCGCCCAGATCTGCGACACCCGCACAAAGCGCGAGCTGTTCTCGTTGCGCTGGCCGTACCGGTCCCAGTGGAACTGCACCTTCACGCGGCCGTACTGGTCGGTCCAGATTTCCTCGCCCTCGGGGCCGACAACCGTCGCCGTCTGCGGGCCGCTGGTGCGCGGCGGGGGCGTGTGGCGCGGCGCCCTGAAGGCCAGCGCGGTGGGCTGCACCACGAAGTCGAAGTTGTATTCGCCGTCCTCCGCGCCCGTCGCATAGCCGCCTTCGCGCAGCGAATACGACACGGCCACGGCCAGGTACTCCTGGTTGTCGTCCGAGCGCGGCGAGTTGCGCATGGTGAACTTGTAGCCCGGCGCCATGCCGCGCACGGTCGCCTGGCCCGCGCTTCGCTGCGCCAGGGCCTGTGCCTCTTCCAGCCGCACGCGCGCGTAGTGCTCGCCGTCACCGGCAGCGGGGTAGTCACCCAGCCACTCGTACATCTCGTAGCTGGCGTTGTCGCCGCCCAGCGGCTGGCTGCGCACGTTCATCAGGTCACCCTTGGGCGTGGTGAAGTTGAAGTCGTCCACGGTGTAGCGGCCCGAGCGAAGCTCTTCGCTGGGCTGCCAGTCGCGGATGACTTCCATGTCTTGGCTGATGTCGCGGTCGGCCGCGAAGTAGTCGATGGTCTCGTAGCCGGGTATCGGATCGTGCGCGCCGATGTCGTCGGCCAGCACCAGCGTGTGCTGGTTCTGCTCGTGCTTGAAGTAGTAGTAGATGCCTTCGAGCTCCATCAGGCGGCTCACGAAGGCGAAGTCGCTCTCGTTGTACTGCACGCAGTATTCCCAGCACCGGTAGGTGCCGCCGAGCTGCTTCTCGAAGGCAAAGCCGTAGTCGCCGAACACTTCTTCCAGGATCTCGACGACGGTCTTGTCCTGGAAGATCTTGTTGTCGCTCGAGCGCGTGAGGTACCACAGCCACGGCCGTACGGTGGCCCGGTACACGGTGTGGCGCGAGGTGCCGCCTTCGCGGCCCGCCATCGAGAAGCGAACCACCTGGCCATTGAGGAAACGCGGCTCACCCGCTGTCTGGATCTCCAGCGACAGCGGCTTGCCCAGTACCGACTTCAGATCGATCGATGCGCTCGCGCTCAGCAGGTCGACTTCGAACTCGAACAGCTGCGACAGACCCTCCGTTCCGCTCATCGAGCGGAACATCAGCTGCGCATCACCCAGCGGTGTGTGCGCCTTTACGACTCTCGCCATGCAGTTTGTCTCCTTGCATTCTTGTCTTCTTACGCTTCGGAAAATTCGTACTGGAAGTCGTCGCCCGCTGCGGACAGCCGCACGCCGGCGAGCTTGCGCGCGCTGACCGTGGCACCGATGACTTCTTCGCTCAAGCGCGGAAGGATGGTGTGCGTGAGGATCGCATCGATCATCCGTCCACCCGACTCGATGGCCGTGCACCGGCGCGCCACCAGTTCGACAGCGCTGTCGTCGTAGTCCAGCGCAATGCCGTGGTTCGCATCGAGGCGGGCGGCAATGCGGTCGAGCTGGAGGCGAATGATGCGATGCAATGCGTCGGCTTGCAACGGGTAATAAGGCACTACAACCAGCCGGCCCAGCAGCGCCGGCGCGAACACCTTGAGCAGCGGTTCGCGCAATGCGGCCGCCAAGGGCTCGGGGTCGGGGCGCAGGGTCGGGTCTTCGCACAGCTGCATGACCAGGTCGGTGCCGACGTTGGAGGTCATGATGATCACGGTGTTGCGGAAGTCGATGTGGCGGCCCTCGCCGTCTTCCATCCAGCCCTTGTCGAACACCTGGAAGAAGATCTCGTGCACGTCGGGGTGGGCCTTCTCGATCTCGTCGAGCAGCACCACGCTGTAGGGACGCCGGCGCACGGCCTCGGTCAGCACGCCGCCTTCGCCATAGCCCACGTAGCCCGGCGGCGCGCCCTTGAGCGTGGAGACGGTGTGCGACTCCTGGAACTCGCTCATGTTGATGGTGACGAGGTTCTGCTCGCCGCCGTACAACGCTTCGGACAGCGCGAGCGCGGTCTCGGTCTTGCCCACGCCCGAAGGGCCGCAGAGCAGAAACACGCCCACCGGCTTGTTCGGATTGTCGAGCCGCGCACGCGCGGTGCGGATGCGCCGCGAGATGGTCTCCAGCGCATCGGGCTGGGCCACCACGCGGGCCGAGAGAATTTCGCCGAGGCGCAGCACCGACTGCGCATCGTCGCGCACCATGCGGCCGATCGGAATGCCGGTCCAGTCGGCCACCACGGTGGCAATGGCCTGCGCGTCGACGGCGGCCAGGATGAGCGGGGATTCGCCCTGCAGCTGCACCAGCCTGTCCTGCGCCTGGTCGAGTTCGGCGCGGATCTCTTCGGGTGTTCTCTCGGGTTCGGGCGGGGCGGCCTCGGCGTCCACCGGAGCTTCTTCATCCGGCGCGTCGCCCTGCTCTTGCGCCTCGGCCTGCACGGGCACCGCCGCGGGCGACAGCAGCTTGCGCAGCGCCACGATGCGCTCGACGAGCACGCTTTCTTCCACGCGACGCTGCTCGAGCAGGCCGAGCTCGGCCCGCGCCGCGGCCACGTGTGCCGCAATGTCCTCCACGCGCTGGTGCTCGCCGACGCCGATTGCCGCCTCGCGCCCCGCAATGCCCGACTCGATGCCCAGCACCTCGATGCGGCGCTGCAGGTCTTCGATCGCGGCGGGCAGCGCATGCTGGCTCAGGGCCACGCGCGCGCAGGCCGTGTCGAGCAGGCTCACGGCCTTGTCGGGCAGCTGGCGCGCGGGAATGTAGCGGTGCGACAGGCTCACGGCCGCTTCGAGCGCGGCATCGAGAATGAGCACGCCGTGGTGCTTCTCCAGCTCGGCCGAAATGCCGCGCAGCATGATCACGGCCTTGGACTCGCTGGGCTCGTGCACCTGGATGGTCTGGAAGCGCCGCGTGAGCGCCGGGTCCTTCTCGATGTACTTCTTGTACTCGGACCACGTGGTAGCGCCGATGGTGCGCAGCCGTCCGCGCGCGAGCGCCGGCTTCAGCAGGTTGGCCGCATCGCCGGTGCCGGCCGTGCCGCCCGCGCCAACCAGTGTGTGCACCTCGTCGACGAACAGCACGATGGGCCTGGGACTGTTCTCGACTTCGTCGATCACCTGGCGCAGCCGCTGCTCGAACTCGCCCTTCACGCCCGCGCCGGCCTGCAGCAGTGTGGGGTCGAGCACCCACAGCGACACGTCCTTGAGCGACGGCGGCACGTCGCCCGCCGCGAGCCGCGAGGCCAGCCCCTCGACCACCGCCGTCTTGCCCACGCCGGCTTCGCCCGTGAGCAGCGGATTGTTCTGCCGCCGGCGCATGAGGATGTCGATGATCTGGCGGATCTCGTCGTCGCGGCCGTAGACCGGATCGAGCTCGCCCGCGCGCGCCTTGGCCGTCAGGTCGCTCGCGTACTTGGCGAGCGCCGAGCCGCCCGCGGCAGCGCCGTCTCCTTGGTGGGAAGCCGCTGCGGAGGCAGGCCCTGGCGCGGCCGCAGCGTCGAAGTCGTCCTCGGGCGAGCCTTCGGTCCATGCGGGAAGCTGAGCGATGAGAACATCGGGCACGATCTTGTCGAACTCGCGCGAGATGCCCGAGAGCACCTGCCGCAGTCCCGGCGTCTTGACGATGCCCGCGAGCAGGTAGGCGCCGCGGATCGAGCCGGCCTCGAAGCGCAGGCTCGCATAGACCCAGGCGCGCTCGACGGCGTTGTCGACGTGCTCCGAAATGTCGCTGATCGACGTGGCGCCGTGCGGCAGGCGGTCGAGCGCGCGCACCAGGTCCTGCTCGACCGCATCGAGGTTGAGGCCCGCGCGCTTGACGATGCGCAGCAGGTCGCTGTCCTGCAGTTGCAGTATCTGGTGCAGCCAGTGCACCAGCTCCACGTAGGCATTGCCGCGCAGCTTGGCGAACGCGGTGGCGGTCTCCAATGCCTTGTAGAGCATCGGATTCAGCTTGGAGAAAAGGGAGACGCGGCGGATATCGGTCATAAGGCCAGGGAAGAAGCTTCGGCCGCCACGGAAGCAGCCGATGCGGAACGGGAATACAGGGCTTCGGGCTGGAACAGCATGTCGCCGGCGTCGGTGGGCGCGAGGCGCGTGCCGAGCCAGCTGCCCCAGCCCAGGCGCTGGTCGCCGCCCAGCTGCATGCCGAGGGCTTCCTGCTTCCTGAGCACGAGCCGCAGCTCCCAGGCAAACTCGATGCCCACGTACTGGCGCACCCAGTCGACCACCTGCTGCAGGCGCTTGCTGCCCGGCAGGAAGTCGCGGAACTCGCTTTGCGACAGGGGTCCGAGTTCAAGCCTGAACTTGCCCTGCGCATCGCGCACCGCCAAACCGATGGTGGCGCCGGCGCCCAGTTTCTGGTTGCGCCCGGAGCTTCCGATGCGGCTCAGCTCCCGCTCGTCGAGCATCACCCAGTCGCTCACGAACTCCTCGATGCGCACCGGCACATCGAAGTACAGCCGGAGGATCTGAATCAGGCCCTCGGGGTTGCGCGTCTGGCGCACGAGGTGCCCGGCCATGAAGGTGCGCGCATGGTCGGCGATGCGGTCGCGTTCCTTGAGCCCCGGCTGCCCCATGTTCATGAGGCTCGCCACGTAGTCGACGAAGCGGTGGCCGTCCGGGCGGTCCAGGCTGTTGACCGACTGCGCATCGGCCCAGGCCCGGTAGAACAGCAGGATGAGCCGGTGATGGAACAGGTCGGCGAAGGCGCTGAGCGTGTTGTCGCTGTGGTGGCGCTTGCGTTCGCGCGCGTACTCGGTCAGGTGCAGCGGCAGCGGCCCGTTGGGGCCGAACAGGCCGAAGCCGTAGATCGAGATGCGCGGCGGGCCGTCGCCGTCGACATCGACGCCAGAGACGTTCGACGGCGCAAAGGCCATCGAAGGCTCCTGGCCCAGCCGCAACGGCTCGTCGAGCGGGCGCGGCGCCCGGCCCAGCAGCGGATGGCTGCCCTGCGCATCGAGGCGGCGCAGCAGCATGAACAGGTCGTGCTCGAAAGGCTGGTCGACCAGGCCGGCCCACAGGACCGGATCGGCTTCGGGCGTGCCGCGACGCGTGCGTGCCGCGGCATGCTCGGGCGCGATCGGCGGCGCCTGCTGCGAATCGTCGGCGAGATCGGCTGTTGTGCTCATAGGGCAACCTCCGCGCTACGCGCTGCGGTGCGAGCCCCCTTCGGAGCGGCCGGGCGGGGGCTCATCAGGCAACCTCCGCGCTACGCGCTGCGGTATTCGCCTTGGGAACGGCCCGGCGGCTCATGCTCATACCGCGGGCCGCCGTCCGATGCGCGGTGTCCAGCGCGCGATCTCGCCGCGCTGCAGGCTGGAGAGCGCGAACTCGGTGAACGCATTGAGCGACACGTGCCGGCTGAAGAACTGTTCCAGCACGGCGCCGAAAAGATAAGGGCTCGCGCCCGAGAAGGCCACTTCGTCGATCTTCAGCGCAATTTCCACCCCGCGTCCGAAGACGATCGGCCCCGGCTCGGGCAGGCGGCGGAACACCGGCGCCAGCGCCATCGAGCGCACGCCCTGGATCTGGCGGCGCACCGCGGGGTCGGCCAGGTTGCCGTAAAGGTCGAGCATCTCGCGCAGTGCGGCCGCGCCCTGCGCGGCGTCGATGTCGGTCAGGCTCAGGTAGTTGAGGCCCAGATGGCTGATCAGGCGCCAGGTCAGCGCGCCTTCCGCCAGCGCGGGATAGGGCCGCGACGGCCCGCGCACGATGCGGATGCCGCGCACCGGCGCCGACACGCGCAGCGAGAAGTCCGACTCCAGCCCGGTCGGCAGCAGCAGCGGCAGGTCGCGGTTGGTGCACAGCGCGTCGATCGTGATGTGCCGCAGGCTGTGCGGAAAGGGCGCGTCGTGCTGGTCGACGAGCGACACGTACACCTCGCTGCCGGTGTAGCTGGTGCGCGTGCCTTGCGCGCGTGCGCGGTCGGACACCAGGCGCGGCTCGCGGCGCAGCGAGAAGTACGCACCGAAGTCGCCGTCGTCGGCGGCGAACGAGCCCAGGAAGGGCCTGAACTCGCGCTCTTCCGAGCCGCTCGCCATGTGGCCCGTGACGCGTTCCACCGTGAATATCTCGAAGTCGCGCGGACGCGTGCGGTCGATCACCGCATGGTGTTCGTGCTGTCCGGGCCCGACCGGAATGCGGTCGCTGCGCCGCGGCACCAGGTTGATGATGGGCGTGCAGAACAGCGAGAAGTGCCTGGCGTCGACCAGCCGCTCCAGGTCGGCATCGGCACGGTCGAGCAGGATCACGATTTCCATCGTGGTACCGCCAATGGCCGCGGCCGCCGCGCGCAGGTTCTTCACGCTGAAGAACAGGTAGCGGTCGGGAAAAGCGAAGTACTCGTGCAGCAGCCGGTAGCCCTGGAACGAGCGCGCGTCGTAGGGCAGCAGCGCCTGCTCGGGGTCGAAGCCCTCGTGGCGAATGGCTTCGTCGCCAAGCGGAACGATCCGTGCCTTGCCGCCCGCGCCGCCCCGGCATACCGCGCCGACGCTGTGGTGCACCGCCAGCTCGAGCACGCGCAGCGCGTGCAGCTCCGCGCCCGAGAGAAAGAACTCGAGCCGGTCGATCGGCAACTCGGCGAAGGTGGTGCCGCCCACCGCTTCGAGCTTGATGGTGATCGCGCTCTTCGCGCGCTGGGCGACCGCGGGCATCGCATGCGCGATTTCCGCCGGCACGGGGCCGATGCCCGCATCCGCGACCCTGATGGGCCACAGCGTGACCTCATGGCCGGTGCGGAATTCGCAGGCCGTCTGCTCGCCCTTGATCATGCGCCCGCGCATGATCGTGTGGCGCGGCAGTTCGTAGCCGGCCTTCAGCGAGCCCTCGTTGAGGTTGCCGTCGATCTGCACCACGGCCATGGCGGGCAGCGGCGCGAGGAAGTTGGGGTACACCACCTCGAGCAGCCGTTGCGAGAAGCGCGGAAACTCCGCATCCATCTTGAGCTGGATGCGCGCCGTGAGAAAGCTGAAGCCCTCGAGCAGGCGCTCCACGTAGGGATCGCTGACCTCGATGCCGCGCATGCCCAGCCGCCCGGCGATCTTCGGATAGCGCTGCGCGAACTCGGCACCGAGCTCGTGCATGTAGGTGAGTTCGCGGTTGTAGTAGTCCAGCAGCCGTGCGTCCATCAGCGGGGCCCGCCTTCTTCTTGTTCCCTCTCCCTGTGGGAGAGGGAGCCATGCGGGGAAAGCACTTCGCGCATCGGCATCAGAGCCCTCCCGTCGGCCGCAGGACCATGTGGCCGCTCTCGAGGTCGAGCTCGGAGCGCAGGATGAATTCGATCGGGTAGGGCACCGACCACAGCGTGCCGCGGATCTCGAGCGCGAGCAGGTTGTGGTGCTCGAGGTCGGTGGCATCGGTGACACAGCGCACGTCGATGCTGTCCTTCATGATGCGCGGCTCGAAGTCGATGATCGCGGCGCGGATGGCGGCCTCGACGTCGGCGAAGTCGACTTCCGACATGCGCCCGCCGGCCCAGCCGCGCACGCCGTAGTTCACGACCGAGCGCCGCGCGCGTGGCATGGCGTTGATGGTGTGGTCCGCGCCGAAATTGGTGGTGTTGAGCAGCCACTGCAGATCGCGCAGCACCGAATCGCGCAGCAGCTTGCCGCTCATGAGGAACGCACCCGCGCGCTCCTGGCGGCTTTGCGGCTGCTTGTCGGTCAGGCGGTCGAGCAGCACCGGCTGCAGGCGGTCGCGTGCAACGCTTTCTTGCTGGTCGCCATCGGACTCCAGGGCCGAACGGCTGGCTGGCAGGACGGAACTCACTGCGCGGCACTCTCTGCAGGCGCGAACTCGACCAGGCGGATGTCAAGCAGCGAATGGTCGCCGGCTTCGCTGATCAGCGTGCGCTGGCCCACGCCGGCGTACTGCTCTTCGCCGGCCAGCGGCAGCCAGTCGGTACGGCGGCCCAGGGTTGTTTCGTCGTCCAGCGCATCGAGCGCGCCGGGATAGCGCACCGGCACCAGGCCGTTGAGCCCGCGCCCGTCGTGCAGCACGATCTCGGCCGGCGCCCAGAGCAGGTCGACCAGGTGCTGCGGACGGGAGAACTGGAGGCGCCGCACCGCCGGCAGCGGCAGCCACGCATAGCCCGAAGGCGTGAGGAGTTCGAGCACGGCGCCAATGCGCACGTCGCCATCGCAAAGCCAAGCGAACTCGCTGGTTTCCACGGGCTCGCCGTCGATGGCCTGCACGGTGCGCGCGTCCGAACGGTCGACGCAGCTCAGCGTGCCCTGCAGCGCGGGCGCATCCTGCCGCGCGGCTTCGCGCAGTTCGGCCGCTTCCGCGGCCTGCTCGAACGGCAGCGCCGCGGCGGCCATCAGCGCCGCGACCCAGTCGGCCTCGCCGGCAATGACGGCCGGCGCACGGCCGCCGTTCCAGAATTCGGTTCGATGCCGCTCGGCGGCCAGCGCCATTGCGCAGGTGGCGCTGGCGGGAGCGAAGGAAGGATCGATCTTCGCGGCCAGCTTGAGCTGGTCTTCAGCCCGCTGCCACTCGCCCCGCAGCGCAAGAAAGTGGCACAGGGCAAGCCGCAGGCCGGCATTCTGTGGACTCGCGCGAATCTGCCGCTGTACCCATTCGGTGTGTTCGGCCACGGAGCGCTCGCCCAGCACTGCAAACCCATCGCCCATGAAACTTCCTCATTGACTCGCGCACGGCCCGAGGGCCGTCGCCATATATCTGCAGGCGACCGGCCCGCGGCATGCGCGGGCCGGTCGGAAACAAGCAAAAGGGGAAATCAGGATTCCCGGTTTTCCTTGATGTTCCAGGCCAGCACGGTTTCGGCGCCCTTGCCGCCCTTGTCGGTCTGCTCCCAGTACTGCTGCTTCACCTTGGCCGCCTGGAATGCGAACTGCACCAGCACCGCATCGCCGCTCTGCTCGGCCGTGTACTGCACCGAGGTGACCAGCACTTCCTCCAGCGTGACGCGCGTGTATTCGATCTGCGAGCCACCCGCCTTGCACAGCGACACTTCGACCTTGCTCAGGTGCTTGCCGCTCGCGCAGTTCTTCATCACCGACGGCGCCGCCTTGTCGATGCGCGCGAGCACCTGCAGGTCGTTGAAGCTCGCCTTGCCCACACCGCCCCCGCCGCCGCTGACCATGTTTCCAGGCTGCGTTGCTCCCCATGCGAACGACTTGATATCCGTCCAGTCCTTGTGGTTCGAGTCCTTGGATTCGCCGTTCGCGCCCTCGACGCGCATGAACATGTCTACTGCCATGATTAACCCCCAAAGTTATATATATGCCCGATTGCGGGACACCGTTGAACTAGCTGCTGTCCTTCTTGTTGGATGGCAGCTTCGAAACCAGCCGCAATGACACCGTCAGCCCTTCGAGCTGATAGTGCGGCCGGAGAAAAAACTTGGCGGCGTAGTAGCCAGGGTTGTCCTCGATGGCTTCCACCTGGACTTCGGCCGCCGCCAGCGGCTTCATTGCCTTCGTGTCCTGCGACGACGTGCCGGGGCTGCCGTCCACGTAGTTCATGATCCAGTCGTTGAGCCAGCGCTCCATGTCCTCGCGCTCGCGGAACGAACCGATCTTGTCGCGCACGATGCACTTGAGGTAGTGCGCGAAGCGGCAGCATGCGAACAGGTAGGGCAGGCGCGCCGCCAGGTTGGCATTGGCCGTGGCGTCCGCGTCGTGGTACTCGGCCGGCAGCTGCAGCGACTGCGCGCCGATGAAGGCCGCAAAGTCGGAGTTCTTGCGGTGCACCAGCGGCATGAAGCCGTTCTTGGCGAGCTCGGCCTCGCGCCGGTCGCTGATGGCGATTTCGGTGGGGCACTTCATGTCCACGCCGCCATCGTCCGTCGGGAAGGTGTGGGTAGGCAGGTTCTCGACCGCACCGCCCGACTCCACGCCGCGGATGGACGTGCACCAGCCGTACTGCTTGAACGAGCGATTGATGTTCACACCCATCGCATAGGCCGAGTTGGCCCAGGTGTAGCGGTTGTGCAGGGCCGAATCGGTTTCTTCCTCGAACTCGAACTCGTCGACCGGATTGGTGCGCGCGCCATAGGGCAGGCGCGCCAGGAAGCGCGGCATGGCCAGGCCGATGTAGCGCGCATCTTCCGACTCGCGCAGCGAACGCCATGCGGTGTGCTCGGTGTTCTGGAAGATCTTGGTCAGGTCGCGCGGGTTCGACAGTTCCTGCCACGAGTCCATCTGCATCACCGTGGGCGATGCGCCGGCAATGAAGGGGCAGTGCGCGGCCGCGGCGATCTTGGCCATTTCTCCCAACATCTCGACATCGGGCGGGCTGTGGTCGAAATGGAAGTCGCCGATCAGCGCGCCGAAGGGCTCGCCGCCGAACTGGCCGTACTCGTGCTCGTAGATCTTCTTGAACAGCGGGCTCTGGTCCCAGCCGATGCCCTTGTGGCGCTTGAGCGAGCGCGCCACTTCGCGCTTGGAGGCGCACATCACGCGGATCTTGAGCTGCTCGTCGGTCTCGGTGTTGTTGACCAGGTAGTGCAGGCCGCGCCATGCGCCTTCGAGCTGCTGGAAGTCTTCGTGATGCAGGATCTGGTTGATCTGCTCGGAGAGCTTGCGGTCGATCTCGGTGATGATCGCCTGCACGGTGCGGTAGGCGTCGTTCGAGATGGTGACGGTGCTTTCGAGCGCCTGCACCGCCAGCGTCTTGACGGCACTCTGCACCGCCTCGCGCGCCTGGTCGGTCTTGGGCTTGAACTCGCGCTGCAGCAGGTCGGAGAACTCGTTGGGCTCGAGCGCTTCGATGGTGGCGGACTGTCCGCGCGCTGTCTGTTTGGGTGCGGTGCTCATGATGGAGATCCTGTCGGCTTACTCGGAAGGGGTGGTGCCGGGGGCGCCCGACTTTTCGTTCGCTGCTTCCACCGCCTTGGCCACGGCGGGATTGGGCGCGGATGCCAGCGACTTGAGCAGCTCCGGGTTCTGCAGCGCCTGCGCAATCAGTTGCTCGGCGCCGTTCTTGCCATCCATGTAGGACAGCAGGTTGGAAAGCTCGGTGCGTGCTTCCAGCAAGTGCTGCAGCGCGCCCACCTGGCGGGCAATGCGCGCGGGCGAGAAGTCGTCCATGCTGTCGAAGGTGATGTCGACATTCATCTGCCCATCGCCTGTGAGGGTGTTGGGCACCTGGAAGGCCACGCGCGGCTTGATGGCCTTCATGCGGTCGTCGAAGTTGTCGATGTCCACCGCCATGAAGTCGCGCTCCGCGAGGTCGGGCATCGGGTCGACCTGCTTGCCCGCGAGATCGGCGATCACGCCCATCACGAAGGGCAGCTGGATCTTGCGTTCGCTGCCGTAGATCTCGACGTCGTACTCGATCTGCACGCGCGGCGCGCGGTTGCGCGCGATGAACTTCTGACCACTGTTTCTGACACGGTTGTCTGCCATAAGCTTCCTCTTGAATCTCAATGCGTATTCGTATGGGTCGAGCCCCGCGGGCCTGTTTCCGGGTTCTTGCGCCGGCCGTTCATTCCGCTGCCGACCCGCCGCTCAGCGAGCGGCCGGCCAGGCTTTCCATCTTCTGCAGGCCCTCGGGCATGAGCTCTTCGATGATCTGGAAAAAGTTGAGGTCCAGCAGCCTTTGCGCTCTGCGGATGAGCATGGGTGCCGGATGGCTGGGCTCCGTACGTTCCATGTACTGGCACGCCTTTTCCAACAGGACCTGCACATCATCACGATTCGATATTTCAATATCTTGAATGCTTGCCGCGCGTGGGCCGGAGGCGCCGTTTGCCACGCCCTCGGCGCCCTGCGCGGAAGGGGCGGCCTGCGCCGATCCATTCCCTTGCGCGGCTGCCTGCAGTGCTTCGGCCGGCGCCGGCTGGGCCTGCTCGGGCAGCAGCTGGACCACGGTTCGAAGCGAGCGCTCGAGCCGGGAAAAATCAGGCGCCCAGCTTTGCCCCAAGGCCCGCTCCGAAGTCTCTCGAATGCGCCGCAGCAGTTCCAGCGCCGCATGCAATGCCATCACCGCAGGCGCCGCCTTCTCCTGCGCGCGGCGCGCCACCTCCCGCAGCCGGCCGATGCCGCCCGGGTAGTCGATCTGGTCGGCCTTGCTCGAGTCGAGCAGGGCCTCGACCTGCCGCAGGCTCATCGACGCGCCGGCATCCTCGAGCAGACGCGCATCGCGCACGCTGCGCCCGAGTCCCTCGGCTTCGGCCAATGCAGCCAGCGCATTCATGCGCGGCAGCGGGTCTTCGAAATCGCCATCGACAACGCGCGGATGCACGTCGTTCCAGAACTTTTGCAGGATGCCGTCCACCACGCGCAAGCCATCGACGTAGCCCGGCAATCCTCGGCTCTCGGTCCATGCCAGCGTCAGCAGAACCAGCACGCGCACGTCGAGCGTGCGTTGGCACAGCTGCTTGGCAATGCGCTCGACACGGGCCCAGTCGGGCGGCTCGGCCGGTATGATGGTCGAGCCGAACTGCTGCTCCCGCTTTCCGGTTGCAGCTTGCTGCAACGCCATGAAATCAGGGTCGTATTCGAGGTCTTCACCGCACGGAAGCGGGCCTTCAACAGGCGACTGCAGTAGTTCGATCTCGCTCGGCGGCAACCCCATCTCCCGTGTTAACCATTTCAAGACCGGCAATCTTGAGGGGAACGCGAGGCGCGGTCAACAGCAACAGATTGCTACGTGCAGCCTATGAATCACAAAGGAGTACAACTCCTTTTAAACCGTAGAAGGAACGCTTACAGCAGTCCGCGCGCAGCCAGATTCCGCATCAGCGCACTTAACCCGAAAGTCCACCGCGGCGCCTGGTCCGAATGGACCACGCGGTTCACGAGGGCGCCGAGTTCCGGCGCGGCGATGCGCACGCGATCGCCGACGACGTGGGTGAATCCTTGCCCAGGACCATGACGGTCTTGTGTCGGTGCGAACATGGTGCCCAAGAACAACATGAAGCCATCAGGATAGTCGTGGTGCGCGCCGACGGCCTGCGAGACGAGGTCGAGCGGATCGCGGCTGATCTTCGCGAGCGAGCTCGAGCCTTCGAGCGTGAAGCCTTCAGGGCCCGTGACTTCGAGCGCCACCGTGATGCGGCGCACGTCGTCGATGCCGAAGTGCGCATCGAACAGGCGGATGAAAGGGCCGATCGCGCAGGAGGCGTTGTTGTCCTTGGCCTTGCCGAGCAGCAGCGCGCTGCGGCCCTCGAAGTCGCGCAGGTTGACGTCGTTGCCGAGCGCGGCGCCCAGCGTTTCGCCGCGGCTGTTGACCGCGAGCACGACCTCGGGCTCGGGGTTGTTCCACACCGATGCGGCATGGATGCCCACGTCGGCGCCCGTGCCCACGGCCGAGAGCACCGGCGCCTTGGTGAAGATCTCCGCATCGGGCCCGATGCCGACCTCGAGGTACTGCGACCACGCGCCCTGTGAGATCAGCACTTCCTTGACCTTCGCGGCCTCGGCCGAGCCCGGCACGATGCCCGCGAGGTTGTCGCCGAGCACGCCGCTGAGTGCGGCGCGCGTGGCCTCGGCGCGCGATGCATCGCCGCGTGCCTGCTCTTCGATCACGCGCTCGAGCAGGCTTTCGACGAAGGTCACGCCGCTGGCCTTGATGGCCTGCAGGTCGCAAGGTGCGAGCAGCCAGGGCTTGGCTTCGTCGCGCGCGCTGGCGTCGCTGTTGGCGATGGCCTCGGCCAGCGAGGCGATGCGCGGAGCCTGGCCGGCGCGCAGTGCGCGCTGCACCGCATCGCAGGGCGGCTCCTTCGCCTCGAGCAGGTCGCTCATCGTGGGCGCGAGCCGCGAGAGATCGTGCAGCCCGTCCCCTTGCACGGCCACGAGTACGGGGCCCACGCCGGGCTGCCAGATGCGGCCGACGAGCGTGGCGCGCTCGGCGTCGCGGGGAAGGCTGGCGGCGGTGGAAAGATTCAGGGGCATGTTGTCTCCGGAGGCACTTCGGCACTTGGTTGGGGTTCTTGAACCGGACATTCTGAATGAATGTGTTCCCTGCCGCAGCGCAAGCGGAAAGCAGGACGACGCGGAACGCTGCCTACTCGGCGCCGTGGCCGCGCGCGGCGCGCACGCGTGCCACTTCGGCCGGCAGGTTCTTCCAGGCCGGCTCCTGCGGTGCGAAGCGCGCGCGCATGTAGCCCGCGAGCTCGGCGATCTGCCGGTCGTCGAGCGCGTCGCGGAAGGCCGGCATGAAGCCGATGTCGCGGCTCGCAGGCTCGCGCACGCCGTCGAGGATGGTGCGCAGCAGATTGTCGGGCCGCGCGCTCGTGAGATTGCCGTTGAGCGCGAGCGGCGTGTTCACGCCAAGCAGCGTGGGGCCGTCGCCGTCGTGGTGGCACGACGCGCAGGCGCTGTCGAACATGCGCTGCGCGGGACCGAGCAACCGGCCCTGCGTGCGTGCCGCGTTGTCGACCACCTGCTGCGCCACGGCCTGCGGATCGGCCGCGGGCGCCGGATTGAACGAGGCGAGGTAGGTGGCCATCGCGCGCACGTCGGCATCGGGCACCTGCGCGAGTTCGCGCACCACCTCGGCCATCGGGCCGCCCGCCATGCCATGGCGCTGCGTGTGGCCCTGGCGCAGGTACCGATAGAGCTCGTCGGCATCCCATGGCACCGCGGCTTTCGAGCGCTGCGTGAGAGCGGGAGCCTCCCAGCCATCGACCATCGCGCCCGAGAGGAAAGCGCTGCCGCCCTGCTCCGCACCGAGCGCGTTGCGCGGCGTGTGGCAGGCGCCGCAATGGCCCAGGCCGTTGACGAGGTAGGCGCCGCGGTTCCATTCCGCGCTTTGCGCGGCGACGGGCTGCAGCGGCGCAGGGTCATGGAAGAGCGCGTTCCAACCGGCCATGAGCGGCCGCATGCTGAACGGAAACTTCAGTTCGGCCTTCGGCGTCTCGGCGCGCACCGCGGGCATCGACATGAAGTACGCATAGAGCGCCTGCAGGTCGTCGTCGCTGGTCTTGGCGAATGCGGTGTACGGAAAGGCCGGGTACAGATGGTGGCCGTCGCGCGAGACGCCTTCGCGCATCGCGCGCTGGAACGCGCTGAACGACCAGCGGCCCAGGCCGGTGTCGGCATCGGGCGTGAGGTTGGTGGTGTAGAGCGTGCCGAAGGGCGTCTGCATCGCGCGGCCGCCGGCGTTGGGTGCGCCGCCCGGTGCGGTGTGGCACACGGCGCAGTCGCCGAGCGCGGCGAGCACGCGGCCGCGCTCGATGGTGGCCTCGCTGTACACCGGGGCGCTGAGCGAAACCGGGGCGATGGCGGAGCGCCAGCCGAGCAGGCCGGCGATGAGGCCGATGCCGCCGATGAAGAGGGCGGCGCCGGTGGCCATGAGGCCCTTTCGCGCTGGCCACGGCGCATCGGTCGTGCTCCTTCCCCTCCCGGGGGAAGGTTGGGATGGGGGCACGGCAGCGTCACCATTCAAGCGCCGCTCGCCCCCACCCCCGCCCTCCCCCGGAAGGGGAGGGAGCAAACCCCGGTTCAACGCCGCCAGCACTTTCTCCGGCGTGAACGGCGGCTCGCGAAACCGCACCCCTGTCGCATCGAAGATCGCATTCGCAATCGCCGCCGTTCCCGGCACCGACGACGACTCGCCCGCGCCCAGCGACGGTTCGCCGGGCCGCGGCATGTGCATGACCTCGATCACCGGCACGTCGCGGAAGTTGATGATCGGGTAGCTGCCCCATTCGCGGCTCGCGACCACGCCCGAGGGCAGCACGCCGGGCAGCAGCTGCGCACCAGCCGTTGCGGCAGCGCCCTGCTGCGGCGCGAACTGCACCTCTTCCATGAGCGCGCGGCTCGTGGTCTGGATCACGTTGCCGTGCACCTGGTGCTCGACGCCCGCGGGGTTGACCAGCAGCCCCGCGTCGTGCCCCACCACCACGCGGCGCACGTGCACCTCGCCGGTCCTGCGGTTGACCTCGACGTCGGCCACCCATGCGGCCCATGCGGCACCGAAGCCGGGCCACTTGCTGTGGATGTAGCGCGCATAGGCAAAGCCCTGGCCGAAGAGGATGTCGCCGCCCTTGCCCAGTCCGCCGTCGGCATCCTCCTGCGGCCCGGTGCGCATGCGCCAGCCGGCCTTCTGCGCGGTGGCCTGCACCAGCTCGACGGCGCGCGGATCGTCCAGGTGGCGCAGGCGGAACTGCACCGGGTCGACGCCGGCCGCGGTGGCCAGTTCGTCGATGTACGACTCGTGCGCGAAGGAGCTCGGCAGCGCCGACACGCCGCGCAGCCACGAGGCGCGCACGATCGGCGCCATGTCGTTGACCTTCACGCGCAGGTTGTCGACGCTGTAGGGCGGACGCGCCGTGCGGTCGCCCATCTCGAAGGCCTGTGCGACCGGCTCGATGGTGCGCGTGAGCAGCAGCGCGAGCGTGGGGGCGCCGTTCGATGGATATGAAGTTTCGAAGTCGTAGGCGGCGATGCGGCCGTCGGCCATCAGGCCGCCATCCACTTCCATGAGCTGCGCGGCACCCTTGGGCTCCCAGGCATGCTCCTGTTCGCGCGTGAGCTGCACGCGCACCGGCGCGCCCACGGCGCGCGCGAGCAGCGCCGCATCGGCCGCCACGTCGTCGGCGCCGTTGCGGCCGTAGCAGCCCGCGGCTTCCATGCGGATGACGTCGACCTGCACGTCGTCCACGTCCATGAGCTTGGCGAGATCGGCGCGCAGCACATGCGGGTTCTGCGAGCCGGTCCACACGCGGAGAGTGATGCCCCCACGCTTCCCCACTGCGTGTGGGTCGCTGCCGCCGTCCGGCTGCCACTCTGCCAGCGCGCACGACGGCCCGATGGACGCGTGCATCTGGTAGGGCCACACGTAGGTGCGATGCATCGGCTGCGCGGCCGCGGCGATCGCGCCATCGACATCGCCTTCATCGACCAGCAGGCGCTGCATCGACGGGTTGTCGCGCAGGGCCTGCGCGAGGTCCGATAGGTCGGGCATGCCGGGCCAGGGCTTCCAGCTGACGCGCAGTTCGCGCAGCGCCTGCTCGGCGTGCTCTTCGCGCTCGGCCACGATGCCGACGAAGTCGCGGATCACGACCACCGCGCGAATGCCGGGAATGTGCGCAATCGACGATTCGTCCACCGACTCGAGCGTGTTGCCGATGAAGTCGCCGTGGTCCGCACCCGCATACGGCGGGCGCACCACGCGGCCGTGCAGCATGCCGGGCACGCGCATGTCGTGCACGAACACCAGGTCGCCCGCGAGCTTGGCGGGAATGTCGACGCGGGCCTGGCGCGTGCCGACGATGCGGTAGTCGGCCGGGTCCTTGGGCTCTGCGGCGGGATCGAGCCGCAGCACGGTGCGCTGTCCCGCCATCAAGTCGGCGTAGCTGATGCGGCGGTCCGGCGCCTCGGCCACGCGCACGACGCCGTTGCGCACCTGCAGCGCGTCGGCGGCCACGCCGAGCCGCTCGGCCGCGCGCGCGAGGAGCCATGCGCGCGCCTGTGCCGCAGCCAGGCGCAGCGGCTGCGCATGGATCTGGATCGAGGCGCTCGCGATGGTCGCGCCCTGGTTGGGCGCGCGCGCGGTGTCGCCGAGCATCATGCGCACGCAAGGCATGCCAAGGTCGAGTTCCTCGGCCACGATCTGCGCGAGCGCGGTCTGGATGCCGGTGCCGAGGTCGACGTGGCCGTTGAGCGCCGAGGCGCTGCCGTCGTCCCACACGGCGAGCAGGATCTCGTCGCCTTCGATCGGATTGCCCGCCACGGCCGCGGGCTGGCCATTGGTGGGCGCCAGCGCGGGCGGCGTCTCGCGCACGACCAGCAGCACGCCGTCGGCTGAGAGAAAGTCTGCGCGGGTCCGCGGCAGATCGGCGCGACGCGTCATGGTTCTTGCTCCCTCTCCCTCTGGGAGAGGGTTGGGGTGAGGGCAGGCGGCGGTGGCAAAGGCCGTGCTTGTGCAAGGGCCGATGCCCTCACCCTGGCCCTCTCCCGGAGGGAGAGGGGACAAGACGGACCGTTCATGAGTTCACCGCCTCGCGCATGCGCAACGCCGCCCGCTGCACCGCATCCAGTATTTCAATATGCGTCCCGCACCGGCACAGGTTGCCCGAGAGTTCGCTGCGGATGCGCGCCTCGCTCGCCTGCGGATCGCGCGCGAGCAGCGCCGCGGCCTGCATGACCATGCCGTTCAGGCAGTAGCCGCACTGCGCGGCCTGCGCGTCTTCGAATGCCGCTTGCACCGGATGCCAGCGATCATGCGAGCCCAGCCCTTCGAGCGTGGTGATGGCGCGGCCCGCCACGCCATGCGCGGGAATCACGCAGGCACGCGCCGCCACGCCGTCGACATGCACCGTGCAGGCCCCGCACTGGCCCAGGCCGCAGCCATATTTGGGCCCGTTCAGGCCGAGGTCGTTGCGCAGCAGGTGCAGCAGCGTGGCCTCGCGCGGCACGCCCGCGATCGAACAGGCCCTGCCGTTGACCTGCAGGTGCAGCAGCGGCTCAGCGCCGCAACTGGCCGTCACGGGTGTACATCTCCAGGTCCACGAAGGTCGAGCCGTTGTGGTTCTTCGCGCTGTACTCGACCGGGAATTCGCCGAAGCGCGTATTGCCGATGCTTTCGAGCCCGGCGATGAAGCTGTCGCGCGTGGGCGTCTTGCCCGCGCGGCGCAAGCCTTCGACCATCACGCGCGATGCGATGTAGCCCTCGAGCGTGGTGTAGCTGTCGATCTTCTCGCCGAACTCGGCGCGGTCGCGCTGGTAGTCGGCCACGATGGGCACGCGCAACGCCTCCGGCGGCGGCACGATGCTGGCGGTGACCAGCCCCGCAAGCTTGCCCTCGAGGCGCTTGGCCGAACCCGCCGCATCGGTGATGCCGACCGACAGCGTGTAGAGCGGGGCAGCCCCGCCGTTCGCACGGTAGTCGCGGATGAAGACCTCGGCCATGCGGCCCGCCATGATCATCACGACTGCACCGGGCTTGGCCTCGGCCAGGCTGGCGACCACCTGCTTCGCGTCTTCGGCGGCAATCGCGAGCGGCAGCGTCTTCACGACCTGCACCTTGTAGTCGGCAGCCAGCTGCTCGCAGGTGGCGAGGTTCGATTTGCCGAAGGCGCTGTCCTGGTAGACCACCGCGATCGACGAGAGGCTGATGGTCGAGAGATGGCTGATGATCTTGCGCAGCTCGAGGTCGTAGCCCGCGCGCACGTGGAACAGCAGGCGGTTGACCTTGGTGCGGAACGAGCTGGTGCCCACCAGCGGCGCGAACATGGGCACGCCCGCCTTCTCGGCCAGCGGCATCGCGGCCGCGAGGTTGCCCGTGGCGACGAAGCCCGCAAGCGCGAAGACCTTGTCCTCGTCGATCAGCTTCGCGGTATTGGCGGCCGTCTTCGCAGGATCGTAGGCATCGTCGTAGGTGACGAGTTCGAGCTTGCGGCCGTTCACGCCGCCCGACTTGTTGACCCGGTCGAAGTACAGCTTGATGCCCGCGCGGTAGTCGATGCCGAAGTCCTTGGCCGGCCCGCTGAACACGGCCGATTGGCCGATGCGGATGAGGCCGTCGGTCACGCCGTTGTCCGCGCGCGCGGAACGAAGAAGGCCGGGGCCCAGTGCCAGGGCTGCGCCGCCCGCCACGAGGGCGCGCCTTGAAATCGGAATCGTCATGCGTTGTCGAGCTCGTTGTTGTCGTTGTTGCCGGGCGGGGGTGAATGCGGCGCGGGTTTGCTCAGGCCGCCTGGATATCGGCCGACTGGATGCGCTTGACGCCCTTGGAAGCCATCTGCTTCCATGCGGCGGCGAGCGAGCCGTTCAGGTCGATGCCGCGCGTTGCGTCCTCGATCACGTAGGCGTCGAAGCCCGCCTTGCGCGCATCCATCGCCGTCCAAGCCACGCAGAAGTCGGTGGCCAGGCCCGTGACGAACACGGTCTTGATGCCGCGCGCCTTCAGGTAGCCGGCCAGGCCCGTGGCCGTCTTGTGGTCGGCTTCCTCGAAGGCCGAGTAGCTGTCCATCTCCTTGTGGAAGCCCTTGCGGATGATGAGCTGCGCGGTCGGCACCTTCAGGTCCTTGCCGAGTGCGGAATCTTCGGTGCCCTGCACGCAGTGGTCGGGCCACAGCACCTGCGTGCCGTAGCTGAGCTTGGTCGTCTCGAAGGGCTTCTTGCCCGAATAGGTGCTTGCGAAGGACGCATGGCCCGCGGTGTGCCAGTCCTGCGTGACGACGATGTTCTCGAACGCCGGCGCCAGGGCATTGATGACCGGGATCACCTCGTTGCCGCCCTTTACCGCGAGCGTGCCGCCGTCGAGAAAACAGTTCTGCACGTCGACCACGATCAGCGCGGCCTTGCTGCCGGGCTTGATCTTGCCGGCCGCGAAGGCACGGAGGCCGAAGCTGCCGAGGCCGCTCATGAGCCCGAGGGCGCCGGCGGACTTCAGGACGATTCTGCGATGCATGGTGTGGACTCCGGTGGGGTGGTTGGAAAAAGAATCAGACGCTGAGATAGGCCCGGCGCACCTCTTCGTTGGCCGCGAGCTCTGCCATGGTGGCGTGGTAGCGGATCTGGCCCTTCTCGAGCACATAGGCGCGGTCGGACACCAGTTCGGCGAAGTGCATGTTCTGCTCCGACAGCAGGATGCTCACGCCCTGCGCCTTGAGTTCCAGGATCATGTTGGCCATCTGCTCGACGATCACCGGCGCCACGCCCTCGGAGGGCTCGTCGAGCAGCACCAGGTAAGGGTTGCCCATGAGCGTGCGCGCCACGGTGAGCATCTGCTGCTCGCCGCCGCTCATGCGGCCGCCCGGGCGGTCGGGCATTTCGCCCAGGTTGGGAAAGAGCTTGAACAGCCGCTCGGGCGTCCACAGCGGCGCCTCGCTGCCGTCGCTCCAGCGCCGCCCGGCCTGCTTGCCAACCTCGAGGTTCTCCATCACCGTGAGGTCGGTGAACACGCGGCGGTCTTCGGGCACGAAGCCGAGGCCGAGCTTCGCCGCGTGATGAGGCTCGCTCTTCGAGATGTCGTGGCCGAGGAAGCTGACGTTGCCCTTGCGCTTGGCGAGCATGCCGATCAGCGCCTTGAGCGTGGTCGACTTGCCGGCGCCATTGCGGCCCATGAGCGCGACGACCTCGCCGCGCCGCACTTCAAGATCGACGTCGTACAGGATCTGTGCGGCGCCGTACCAGGCGCACAGCGAGTTTGCCTTCAACAATGTTTCGTGCGTGCTCATCCGATGGCTCCCACTGCCGCGTTCACTTCGGCGGCTTTCTCCGCAATCTTCTCGAATGTCTTGCCGCTGCCGAAGTACACCTCCTGCACCTTCGGATGGTCGCGGATCTCGAGCGGCTTGCCCTGCGCGATCAGGCGGCCGCGGGCCAGCACGATCATGCGGTCGGCGTACGCGAACACCACGTCCATGCTGTGCTCGGTGAACAGCACGGCCAGGCCGCGCTGGACCACCAGCTCCTTGGTCAGCGCCATGAGCGAGTTGCGCTCCTTCGGCGCCATGCCGGCGGTGGGCTCGTCCATCAGCAGCAGCTTGGGCGCATTGGCCATCGCGATCGCAAGCTCCACGCGCTTGACGTCGCCGTAGGCCAGCTCGCTGCAGGGCCGGTCGGCCTGCGCCTTCATGCCGACCTGGTCGAGCAGCGCGAGCGCCTCGTCGCGCTTGTGGTCCGCCGCGCGGCGCCACATCGAGAACAGCTTGCCGTCGTGCGAGAGCATGGCCATCTGCACGTTCTCGGCGACGGTGAGCGATGCAAAGGTTTCGGCGATCTGGAAGGTGCGGCCCACGCCCTTGCGCCAGATCTCTCGCGGCTTCTGGCCCACGAGCTCATGCCCGTCGAACACGATCGAACCCTGGTCGGCCTTGAGCTGGCCGTTCACCATGTTGAAGGTGGTGGACTTGCCAGCGCCGTTCGGGCCGATGAGGGCCAGCAGCTCGCCGGCCTTGAGCTCGAAGCTGATGCCGTCGACGGCTTTGACGCCGCCGAAGGATTTGCCCAGGTTGTCTACTTTGAGGAGGGTCATTTGGCTTTACTCCCTCTCTCTGTGGGAGAGGGTTCGTGGCTTTTTGTTGCTGCCGGGCGGTTGCTTCCCGAGGCCGGGTCTCGCCCCGGCGGGCGACCTACTTTTCTTTGCTTCGCCAAAGAAACGTAGGCAAAAGAAAGGCGACCCCACTGTCTGCGACCCCTTCGCTGCGCTACGGGGCAACCTGCGGTGCTCGCGTTTCGCGGGGTCCGCAGAACTCGCTTCGCTCAAACAGCTGCGGCCCTGATCCGCGAAACGCTCCGCTCCTCGGCGCATACAGAGGGGATTGGATACCGAACGGGCCTTTGCTTCGCTCGGCCACCAAGCCACCGCGGCGCTGCGCGCCGCGGTGGTTGAGATTGGCTGCTGGCTGTTGGAGTTGGGGCCGAGCGAAGCGAAGGCTGCCCGCTCCCACCCCTTCTGTATGCGCCGAGGAGCGCAGATGGAGGCGGGATCAGGGCCGCAGCTGTTTGAGCGAAGCGAGTTCTGCGGACCCCCGCCGGAATCGAGCACCGCAGGTTGCCCGCAGCGAAGCGGAGGGACGCAGACAGTAGGGTCGCCTTTTCTTTGCTTACTTTCTTTTGGCGAAGCAAAAGAAAGTAAGTCCGCCGCCGGGCGGATATCCCGGCCTCGGAAAAAAAGAAAACCTCTGAACGATGAAAGACAACCGCCCCTCACGTCCGCGTCTCCTTCAAAGCAGCAACATCTACTTCCGAACGGCGCCGCCCCCGCAGCAAGCGATCGCTCAACTGCTTCGCAAACCCAGCAATCCCCTGCGGAAACAGCAGCACCAACAGCAGGATGATCGCCCCCAGCGTAGCCCGCCAATAGTCCGTATTGCGCGCCACCGTGTCATGCAGCCAGCTGAAAGTGACAGCCCCCACCACCGGCCCCGCCAACGTCTGAATACCGCCAAGCAGCACCATCACCAGCCCATCCACCGACTTGTCCACGCTCAGGCTCTCAGGCGAAATGCTGCCCTTCGAAAACGCATAGAGCGACCCGGCCAGCCCGGCCGCCGCCCCCGCGATGACAAAAGCGGTCCATTGCATGCGCTTGACGTCGATGCCGATCGCATCGGCCCGCAGTACCGAATCGCGCCCCGCGCGCAGCGCATAGCCGAACGGCGAGAACAGCACGCGGCGCAGCATCAGGATGCCCGCGGCCACCAGCACCAGCGTGAGCCAGTAGTAAGTGCGCTTGTCCGACAGCCACTCCGAAGGCCAGACGCCGGTGAGCCCGTTGCTGCCGCCGGTGAACGAATCCCACTGGTAGACCACGGCCCAGGTGATCTGCGCGAACGCCAGCGTGAGCATCGCCAGGTACACGCCCGAAAGCCGCACCGCGAACCAGCCGTAGACGAAAGCGCCGATGGCGGCGACCAGCGGCGCGACGATGAGCGCGAGCTCCATCGGCATGCCGCTAGTGCGCACCAGCAGCGCGGCGCCGTAAGCACCCAGGCCGAAGTAGGCCGCATGGCCGAACGAGTGCATGCCGGCAGGGCCCATGATGAAGTGCAGGCTGGCCGCGAACAGCGCCGCAATCAGCAGGTCGATCATCAGCACCGTGGTGTAGGGCGAGTCGGCGGTGAGCAGCGGCATCGCCATGAGCGCCAGGCCGAGCGCGGCGACGAGCCACAGGTAGCCCTTGCTTGCGCGCCGCAGCGGCTCTTCCTGCATGCCCACGTAGCGGCTGGGCGCCTGCGGGCGGCCGAGCAGGCCCCAGGGGCGCCACACCAGCACGATGGCCATCACGATGAAGTCGACCACCAGCGTGAGCTTGGAGAACGACACGCTGTAGCCGAAGATCTCGACCACGCCGAGCCAGATGCAGACCGCCTTGATTTCGGACAGCAGCAGCGCCGCCACGTACGCGCCGGGAATCGAGCCCATGCCGCCCACCACCACCACCACGAAGGCCGCGCCAATGGTGTTGAGGTCCATTGCGAGCGTGGCCGGCTCGCGCGGCAGCTGCAGCGCGCCGCCCAGCGCCGCGAGCGTGGCGCCGAGCGCGAACACGGCCGTGAACAGCCAGGCCTGGTTCACGCCCAGCGCGCTGACCATCTCGCGGTCTTGCGTGGCGGCGCGCACCAGCGTGCCCCAGCGCGTGCGCGTGAGCAGCAGCCACATGAGGCCGAGCACCACGGGGCCGACGACGATCAGGAACAGGTCGTAGGTCGGAAACTGCCGGCCCAGGATGTCGACCGAGCCCGACAGGCCCGGCGCGCGCGGGCCGAGCAATTCGTCCGGCCCCCAGACATAGAGCACCGCATCCTTGATGACGAGCACCAGCGCAAAGGTGGCCAGCAGCTGGAACAGCTCGGGCGACTTGTAGATGCGGCGCAGCAGCACCATCTCGATCAGCGCGCCGATCACGCCCCACCGCAAGCGCGGCAATCAGCACCGCCGGCCAGAAGCCGAGCGTGCCGAGCTTGTCCACCAATGTGTAGGCAAGGTAGATGCCCACCATGAAGAAGGAGCCATGCGCAAAATTGACGATGCGCGTGACGCCGAAGATCAACGAAAGGCCGGCCCCCACGAGGAACAGCGACGAAGCCGACGACAGCCCGGTGAGGAACTGAAGCAGCAGGGACGAGAGGCTCATGGGTGCAAGCGTTCCGGAAAGAGAAAGGTCAGTCCGCGGCGCGGGACTTCTTGACGTCGGCGGCGCTCGGCTGGAACTTGGCGCCGTCGAAATACGTGTAGTCGACCATCACGCCCTTGCCGTTCTCGTTCTTGGTCTTGCCGACGAAGGCGCCCATCGTGGATTGATGGTCTTCGGCGCGGTAGCTGATCTTGCCGAACGGCGTGTCGACCTGCAGGCCCTTGAAGGCGGCCACGAGCTTCGGCGTCTCGGTGCTCTTGGCCTTGTCGATGCCGGCCGCCACCGACTTGATCATGCTGTAGCCCACCACCGAACCGAGGCGCGGGTAGTCCTTGTACTTGGCGTGGTACGCGAGGAAGAAGGCCTTGTGCTCGGGCGTCTGGATGCCGTACCAGGGATAGCCGGTCACGATCCAGCCGTTGGGCGTTTCGTCCTTGAGCGGGTCGAGGTACTCGGGCTCGCCGGTCAAGACGCTCACCACCGTGCGGTCCTTGAACAGGCCACGGGTATTGCCTTCGCGCACGAACTTGGAAAGGTCGGCGCCGAACAGCACGTTGAAGACCGCATCGGGCTTGGCATCGGCCAGCGCCTGCACCACGGCACCCGCATCGACCTTGCCGAGCGGCGGCGCCTGTTCGGCAACGAACTCGACATCGGGCTGCGCGGCCTTCAGCAGCGTCTTGAACGCAGCCACGGCCGACTGGCCGTATTCGTAGTTGGGGTACACGACGGCCCAGCGCTTCTTCTTGAGCTTGGCCGCTTCGGGCACCAGCATCGCGGCCTGCATGTAGGTGCCGGGGCGCAGGCGGAAGGTGTATTCGTTGCCGCCCTGCCAGGTCATCTTGTCGGTCAGCGGCTCGCCGGCCAGGAAGAAGATTTTCTTCTGCTTGGCGAAGTCGGCCACGGCCAGGCCGGTGTTCGACAGGAAGGTGCCGGTGAGCACGTCGATCTTCTCGCGCGCGACCAGCTCCTCGGCCACGCGCACCGCATCGCCGGGGTTGGCGTTGTCGTCGCGCGTGATGAGCTCCACCTTGCGGCCGTTGACGCCGCCCTTGGCGTTGATCTCTTCCACGGCCAGTTCCATGCCCTTCTTGTAGGGCTCGAGGAAGGCGGGCTGGGCCTTGTAGCTGTTGACCTCGCCGATCTTGATCACGCCCTGGGCATGGGCAGGAACGAGGGCGGTGGCCAGCGTGGCAACGGCTGCGGCGCTGAAGACGTGACGCAATGGGTTCATGGGGAAACTCCTGGGGATCGAAAGAGAGAGAAAAATAGAAACGACGTGGAAATGGAGACGCGTGGCTTCAGCGCAGCCCGTCTTCACCCTTGATTTCGCTGGCCTGCAGCCCGCCGATGCGCGGCAGCGGCCGGCCGCTGTCGGTGACGGCAACGGCCACCACGATCTCGTTGGCGCGCGGCGCGTCGGACACGCGGGCCTCGATGGCGTCGAAGTGGCTGCGCACGAAGGCCGCATCCTTGTGGCCGAGCGGCACGTCGATGGCTGTGCCGAGCGTGCCGCGCTTCTTGGCCGAGGGCACGAGCGCCGCGCCCTTTTCCACGGCCACGCGCAGCGGCGCGCCGAGCTTGGGATGCAGGATGGCGGCCGCATGCTCGAGCTCGCCGTTCTCGCCGACGATCGCGGCCTTGCCGTAGCTCTGCGCCTGGCCGGGCTCGATGCCGAGCGCCTTCACGGCCTTCTGGCCCAGCAGCGCGCCGAGCTCTTCGCCGATGGCGATCAGCTCGTCGAGGTTCTCGCTGTAGCGCCCCGCGTAGGGGTTCTCGATCACCGCGATGGCCACGGCGCGGCGCGTGGGCGGCGCGATGTCCTGGCCCATTTCCTTGCGGGTTTCGTCGACCTGGATGACGAGCTTGCGGATATTGGAAGTCATGTCTTGTGTTCCTTCTTCGTGTCTCTTGTTCATCAGGTCAGCGCAGGCCGTCCCATTTGCTGATGTCCTTGGCGAGCAGGCCGCCCACGCGTGCATGCACGCGGTAGCCGGTGCTCATTGCAAGGATGAAGACGATCTCGTCGGCCGCCGGCGCGCCGGGCACGCGCACCTCGATGGCATCGAACTGGCCGCGCACATAGCTGGCGTTGATGTTGGTGAGCGGCACGTCGAGCGCAGCGCCGGGCGGGCCGACCTTCTTGGTCGAGGGCACGATGGAGAGCGCGTTGCCGGGCTGGCCGGTTTTTTCTTCGGCCTTGCCCGCGGTGTAGGCCGCGCGGTCGCCCTTCCAGCCGAGCAGCTCGCGCATGGCGTAGCCGCCGGGCACGTGCCAGAGCGCGCCGTGCTCGAGCTCGCCGGCGGCGCCCACGATGGCGCCCTTGCCGTAGGTGGCGATCTGCTCGAGCGGCACGTCCATGGCGGCGTGCAGCCGGTGCGCCATGTCGACGCCCACGGGATCGAGCAGCGCCATCATCGGCAGGATGTCGGGCTCGTAGCGGCCCGCGAACGGATTGGTCAGCACCGCGCCGATGGCGCCGCGCACCAGCGGCGTTGCGGCGCGCGGCCCGAACTCGTGGTGGATGTGCTCGACATGGGTGAAGACGCGGCGTATATCGATCATGAAAAAAGAACCTTGCTTTTCGTTAAGCAAATACTGAACCAACTGCTTTCGGCACCCCTGTTTGCAGCGGCTTCGAGCATAAGGGCTCAACAAGGCGAAACTGCCCCTGGCAAACGAGCAGAGCAGCCCAGACAAGCCCCCCTTTTTGCAGCACCTTCGCGCACACGGCGCCGGTATCGAGCGCGCTTTGCACCTGCGCGGGCGCCAGCGGCGGCACATCGACGGTGACGAGGGTGTCGCCCAGGTCGCTATCGTCCTTGCATTCGCTGGCGGGGCGCCGCCCGATGGCGGCATCGTCCACGTCGACGGCATTGGCAATCACGGTGGCGGCGGCATCGGCCTGTGCCGCGGTGGCGGCCAGAACGGTCACGCTGTCGGCAATGCCCAGCGAGAAGCTGCGTCCGCGCCAGCCGCTGGTGGCCACGCCGCGCACCGGCTGCCCGGCGCTGATCTCGAACTGGCCGTCGGTGGTGAGCACACTGGTGTCGCGCCAGTCGAAGCGCGCGAGGTCGGCAAACACGCCCACGCGCGCCGACTGGCCCGGCGCGAGGTGCAGCGCGATGTCGCCGCCGTTGTTGATCCAGGCGCGCTCGATGCCGGGGCGGTCGTAGAACGCGATCAGCTCCTGCGCCACCGAGCCGGCCACGGCCGCCATCGGCGTGATGAACATCGGCGAGAACGCGGCGCAGGCGTCCCACATGCGCTGCCCGACAACGCCGCGCGGGCGCATCCTGTCGATCACGGGCAGGCGCAGCAGCGGCAGCTCGCGCACCAGCTCGTCGAGCACATGGCCGAAGCGCGCCCACGCGGCATCGTGGGCGGCGGCGACGGCGTACGGATCGCCGTGCGCCTCGGCCACGATGTCGATCGGGCCGTGGTTGAAGTGCCAGCGGTTCTTGTCGAGTGCGCTGCGTTGGGCAGTCATGGCTCAGCCCAGCATGGGGGTGTGGCCGAGCGGCCACGGGTTCGCATCGTCCATGACGAGCCACTGGCGCGCCAGCGGTGCGCCGTCTTCCTGCCACGCGCCGCGCGCGAGCGCCTGCTCGAGCGGGAAGATGTGCTCCATGTGGCCGCCGAGCGCTTCGTAGTCGGCCTGCCGCATGCTGAACTCGATGGGCGCCACGATGGCCGGCGTGGGCACCGTGCCAAAGCTGTTGTCGGGCATGCGCATGACGTCGGCCATCACGGTGATGCCGCCACCGGGCCACACATAGGCCGGCGCGCCGCCGCAGGTCACGTTGACCAGCGCGCGCTTGATGGCGCGCGTCAGCAGCACAGGGTTTTCGGTGACGCCGGCGCGCAGGGACCCGCCCGCACCACCGAGGAACAGCACGGTGCACAGCGATGGTTCGCAGTTCTCGCCGATGCGCTCGACGATGCGGCGCACTTCGGGCGGCATCGGCTGTTCGACCGGCTTGAGCGCCTCGTCGAGCACGTACCACTGCGCATGCTCGCCGGTGGTCGATGTCATCAACAGGCGCAGGCCCGGCCGCGCCACGCCCTCTTCCCAGCCCTCGATGATCGAGAGCGGATCGGCAATGTCGGTGCCGCCCCAGCCGTTGCCCGGGTTCGCCACCTGGAAGTAGCGCCCCGGCGTGGACTTGCGTCCCAGCATCTGGATGCCCGAAGGCGCCATGTCGAGGCAGCGCCCGGCCTGGTGCTCGGTGAGCACGCCGGTGATGTGGTCGTCCACCACCACCACCTCGTCGGCCACGCCCGCGAACTGGCGCGCGAAGATGCCCACGGCCGCCGAGCCGCAGCCCACGCGCATGCGCTGCTCTTCGACCCCGTTGACGATGGGCGCCCTGCCCGCCTGGATGACGAGCGTGGAGCCGCCGTCGATGGTGCACTCGACGGCCTTCTTGTTGCCCAGGAGCTGCATCAGCTCGGCCGTCATGCGGCCTTCCTTCTTGCTGCCACCGGTGAGGTGGTGCACGCCGCCCAGGGACAGCATCTGCGAGCCGTACTCGGCCGTGGTGACATGGCCCACGACCTCGCCGCGGTAGCGCACGTTGGCCTGCTCGGAGCCGAGGAAGCGGTCGGTGTCGATCTTCACCTTGAAGCTGCAATAGCTGAAGATGCCTTCGGTGACGACGGTGACCATGTCGACGCCCTGGGCCTTGGAAGCCACGATGAAGGGCGCGGGCTTGTAGTCGGGGTAGGTGGTGGACGAGCCCACGCCAGTCACGAAGACTTCGTCGGCGTGCAGCAGGTCGCCGTTCCAGTCGGGCGCGCCTCCTTCCACCTTGTCGGCGGCGGGGCGGTCGAAGGGGACCAGCGTGGGCGCCTCGCTCGCGATCTCGCGGCGCAGCAGCACGACGGGGTCGACGCGCACCAGCACGCCTTCCCTGTTCGCATAGCGGTCGCAGGCGCCGGTGCGGCCGTCGGAGATCTGGCACAGCACCGGGCAGGCGTTGCACTCGACCTTGGCCGTGCTCATCTTCTCGTTGCGCGGCGGGGCCTTGCCGAATCCGCCGGCGCCGGCTTCGGCGACCACCGGCATGTCCATGCCGGGGAGGCCATCTGTCTTGGTGTGTTCTGTCATCGGGGCGATCTCGTGGGCGTGTGTGTGGGGCAATACCGTTCGGCGGGGGTTGCAACAAACGTGCCGTCTGCCCGCTTGTGCGCCGCCTTCCGTTTGTGTAGCATTCCCTACACTTTCATGTTGCGTTCACTACATTCACGGTCAATGTAGCAAACGGGCCCGATGCTTGCAATGGTGTTTTCTCGCGGTGTTCATCGGGGTTTTTCCGACCAACGACAATGGAGGGTTCGCAGCCGGCCACGGCACGCACGCCCCACAAGCGTGCACCTCGGCCCCGCCACCTTCCACTGTTTCAACCAACTCTTGAGTTCCGTATGAGTGCTTTCAGCGAAGAACGCGTCCTGAGCGTCCACCACTGGACCGACCGCCTGTTCACCTTCACCACCACGCGCGACCCGGCGCTGCGCTTCTCGAACGGTCATTTCACGATGATCGGCCTGAAGGTCAACAACAAGCCCCTGCTGCGCGCCTACAGCATCGTGAGCCCGAACTACGAGGAGCATCTCGAGTTCCTGAGCATCAAGGTGGAAGAGGGCCCGCTGACCTCGAAGCTGCAGCACATCCAGGTGGGCGACACCGTTATCGTGGGGCGCAAGCCCACCGGCACGCTGCTGATCGACTACACGCTGCCGGGCAAGCGCCTGTACCTGTTCGGCACGGGCACGGGCCTCGCACCGTTCATGAGCATCATCCGCGACCCGGACACCTACGAGAAGTTCGAGCAGGTCATCCTGGTGCACGGCGTGCGCCAGGTCGACGAGCTGGCCTACCACGACCTTGTGATCGACCACCTGCCCAAGCACGAGTTCCTGGGCGAGATGGTGGCCAAGCAGCTGCTCTACTACCCAACGGTCACGCGCGAGGAGTTCCGCAATCAGGGCCGCATCACCGACCTGATCGAGAGCAACAAGCTCACCGACGACCTCGACCTGCCCGCGATCAACCCGGTGGAAGACCGCGTGATGCTGTGCGGCAGCCCGGGCCTCCTGGTGGACCTGAAGCACATCCTGGAGAAGCGCGGCTTCAAGGAAGGCAATACCTCGACACCCGGCGACTTCGTGGTCGAACGCGCCTTCGCTGAAAAATAGGCGGGACGCCGCGCGCACGATGGCCGACAGCCGCACCGCCACCAAGCCCAAGCCCCAGCGCCGCACCGGCGTGCGCGAGGCCGCGGCGCAGGCCACGCGCGACAGCATCCTGAAGTCGGCGACCAAGGTGTTCGCCAGGTACGGCTACGACGGCGGCAGCGTGGAGAAAATCTCCAAGGCCGCCAAGTCGTACGACCGGATGATCTACTACTACTTCGGCAGCAAGGAAGGCCTGTTCATCGCGGTGCTCGAAGGCATCTACAAGCGCATGGACGATGCCGAGGCCGCCATTGCGCTCGACGCGAGCCGGCCCGTGGAGGCGCTCACCGAAGTCATCCGCTTCGTGCTGGGCTACTACCGCAAGAACCCCGAGTTCGTGACGCTGCTGAACACCGAGAACCTGCACAAGGGCCGGCACATTTCGAAGTCGCTGCGGGCGCGCGAATACTCGTCGCGGGCGGTGGCGATCATTGCCGAGATCCTCGCCAGCGGCGCGGCCCAGGGCCTGTTCCGCAAGGGCCTGATCGCGCGCGACATCTACCTGCTGATCGCGTCCACCGGCTATTTCTACACCTCCAACCGGCACACGCTCACGGCCTTCCTCGGCGAACCGCTGGAGTCGCCCGAGGCGATCACGCACTGGGAAGACTTCGTGATCGAGACCGTGCTGCGCACCGTGCGTGCGGACGAAGCGCAGGACAACAACAACATCCCACCCCACGACGAGGTAAAAATGACCCCCATCGCTCACGTTCGTTCGCGGCCCCCCAAGGGGGCGCAAGCCTCCCTTGGGGCGGCCCGGCGGGAGGCTTGACTCCATGGCAGAAATCGCAGCCGGCGCAAAGTCGGGCAAGGTCGTCATCAAGAACATAGGGCTCTTGCTCTCGGGCGACATCGACAAGCCCATCCTGGACGCCGACACCATCGTGGTGAACGACGGCCTGATCGCCCAGGTCGGCAAGGAAAAGGACTGCGACCTCGAAGGCGCGCAGACCGTCATCGACGCGAAGAAGACCTGTGTGGCGCCGGGCCTGATCGACAGCCACGTGCATCCGGTGTTCGGCGACTGGACGCCGCGCCAGGGCCAGATCGGCTGGATCGACTCCACCATGCACGGCGGCGTGACCACCATGATTTCCGCGGGCGAGGTGCACCTGCCGGGCCGGCCCAAGGACATCGTCGGATTGAAGGCCCTGGCCATCACCGCGCAGCGCGCCTTCGACAACTTCCGCCCCGGCGGCGTGAAGGTGCTGGCCGGCGCGCCGGTGATCGAGAAGGGCATGGTCGAGAGCGACTTCAAGGAACTCGCCGACGCGGGCGTGGGCCTGCTCGGCGAAGTGGGCCTGGGCTCGGTCAAAGCCGGCTACGAGGCCAAGGAGATGGTCGCCTGGGCGCGCAAGTACGGCATCCAGAGCACCATCCACACAGGCGGGCCGTCGATCCCGGGCTCGGGCCTGATCGACAAGGACGTGGTGCTGGAGGCCGACGCCGACATCATCGGCCACATCAACGGCGGCCACACCTCGCTGCCCGAGGCGCATGTGTGCGAGCTGTGCGAGAAGAGTTCGCGCGCGATCGAGATCGTGCACAACGGCAACGAGCGCGTCGCCATCGCGGCGGCCAAGGCGGCACTCGAACTCAAGTGCCCGCACCGCGTGATCCTCGGCACCGACGGGCCCGCGGGCTCGGGCGTGCAGCCGCTGGGCATCCTGCGCATGGTGGCGATGCTGTCGTCCATTGCGAACATTCCGGCCGAGCTGGTGTTCTGCTTTGCCACGGGCAACACGGCGAAGATCCGCAAGCTCAACTGCGGGCTGATCGAAGTGGGCCGCGACGCCGACTTCGTCTTCATGGACCGTGCACAGCATTCGCCGGCACCGGGCCTGCTCGAGAGCGTGCAGCTCGGCGACATCCCGGGCGTGGGCATGGTGGTGATCGACGGCATCGTGCGCTGCGGCCGCAGCCGCAACACGCCGCCGGCCACCGAGATTCCGGTCGTGGTGTCGAGCGCGCACTGAGCGATATCCCTCTTGTCCCCTCTCCCCCTGGGAGAGGGCCAGGGTGAGGGCAGCGGCGCAGATGCAACGCCGGACTCCTCTGCGTCTACCGCGCCTTGAACACCAGGTAGCGCGCCGACAGGAAGTTCACGGCCAGTCCCGCGCAGCTGCCCAGCGCCACGCCGGCCGCGGGCGCCCAGGCACCCGAAGCCCAGTGCAGCACGAGCACATAGGCGCCGTAGTTGACGACGGCGCCGCCCAGCATGGTGACCAGATAGCCGAGGTACTCGCGCAGCACGGAGGCATTGGCGTCTCGGGCTTTGAAGGTGTAGCGCCGGTTCAATGCCCAGGTGGCCGTTGCGGCCGCCAGGAAGGACAGCACCCGCGCGCCGTACCAGCCCAGCAGCGGCGCCACCAGGTACAGCACGGCCACGTCGACCACGAAGCCGATCGCGCCCACCACGGCGAACGACAGGAACTGCCGGCCGAGCTTCATCGCGCGGCGGCGCCGTGGCGCACGCCGGGAATCGCCAGGTAGCGCAGGCGCTTGGCCTCGCGGCGGCCGAGCCTGATGGCGTGCATCACGACGCCGCACACCATCGACAGCATGGCGGCCAGCATGGCGCCCGTCGCCAGCACCGCCGTGGGCAGCCGGGGCACCAGGCCGGTGTGCAGGTAGGTGATGAGCAGCGGAATGACCAGCACGATCGCGCCCACCGCCAGCAACGCCGCAAGGATCGAGAAGAACTGCAGCGGCCGCTCGCTGATGAACAGCTTGCAGATGGTCTTCAGGATGCGCCAGCCGTCGCGGTAGGTCGAGAGCTTGCTGTGCGAGCCCTCGGGCCGCGTGCTGTAGACAGTGTCGAGCTCGGCATGGGGCATGCGCAGTTCGAGCGCATGCACCGTGAGCTCGGTCTCGATCTCGAAGCCCTGCGAGAGTGCCGGAAACGACTTGGCATAGCGGCGCGAGAACACGCGGTAGCCCGAGAGCATGTCGGTCAGGCCGCCGCCGAAGAGCTGCGCCACGGCCCCGGTGAGCAGCCGGTTGCCGAAGCGGTGGCCGGCGCGGTAGGTGAGCGCGCTCTGCCCGTCGTCGACGCGGCAGCCGACCACCATGTCGAGGTTGCCCGCCACCAGCGCATCCACCAGCCGCGGTGCGCTGGCCACGTCGTAGGTGGCGTCTCCGTCGACCGTCACGTACACGTCGGCCTCGACGTCGGCGAACATGCGCCGCACCACATTGCCCTTGCCGGGTGCGGCCACGTGCGTCACCAGGGCACCGCTGGCGCGCGCGATGGCGGCCGTGTCGTCGGTCGAGTTGTTGTCGAAGACGTGGATCTCGGCCTCGGGTAGCGCCGCGCGGAATTGCGCGACCACCTGCGCGATCGACAGCGCCTCGTTGTAGCAGGGGATCACCGCCGCGATGCGTAGCGGGGCGCGGGCTGCGGCGGATGGGTTGTCGTCGGTCATGGTGCGGTCGAAAGAATGCGGTAGACCCGGCCGCCGTCTTTTTCGTACAGCAGGGCGAAATGCTCGTCGAAGCCGGGCCGGGTGGCCAGCGTGGGCACCATCGACGCCGGCATGACGATGGCCGTGAATCCCTTGGCGGCCAGCTTGCGCGCCATGTCGCCCGGAAGCAGCAGCAGGAAATCGCGGTAGCGCCAGGGGCCGAGCGTGTCGCCCCAGATCGGATTGGGGCCGTAGTAGATCGCCTCGTTGAGCGCGATCTGGTAGACGCGCCCGTTGGCATGCTGGCGCAGGTAGTCCATGGCGGCATAGCCAGGCACATGCTGGCGCAGGAAGGCTTCGCGGGTTTCGGGCGTGGGCGAGATCATCGCGACCTTGACAGCGGTCTGTCGCAGCGACACCGCGGCCAGCGCGGCCACGAGCAGCACGACGATCCAGTCGCCGGCAAGGCCCAGGCGGCCGGCAGGTGCCGCGGCCACCGGCGCGGCCACGGCCCCGGCCGGCCCGCCCCTGGCCCCGAACGCGCGGCGCAGGCCCGCGGCCATCCCGCCGAACAGCACCTGCCAGCCGATGGCCGCCATCAGCGCGAGCAGCGGAAACGAGGCCGTGAGGTAGCGCGGATAGCGCGAGGTCAGAAGCCACACGGCCACGGAATAGAAGCAGAACCAGCCCGCGGCGCGCAGCGCGGCCGAGCGCTTCCACAGCAGGCTGAACGGCGCCAGGAACACGGCCCAGATCAGCGCGTTGGGGCGCGCCGCATGGTCGCGCACGTCGGCCACCTGCTGCACATAGTCGGCCGGGATCCAGTCGGTGAAACCGAACACGCGCGCACCAATCGGGTTGAACGGATCGCCGGTCATGACCGCGTTGCGTGCATACCAGTAGATGCACGGAATCAAGAAGCAAAGCAGCGCCAGCGCCCACGCCTTGGGCCGGCGCTCGTGCCAGACAACGAACAGCGCCACCAGCGGCAGGAAGGTGAGGGCCTGGTATTTCGAACCCGCGGCCACGCCCAGGCAGAACGCCGCCAGACCGAGCCAGCGCGTGCCGCCCTGCACCGGCTGCGATTCGCGCCACCACCACAGCGCCACGCAGGCGCTCAGCACGAAGAGCGCCACGCCCATGTCGATCAGCGCATTCGAATAGTCGCCGATGCCGACCCAGATGGCCGCGCCGATGCAGGCCGTGAGCCGGTTCGCGTGCTGGATGCCGAGGCGATAGACCATCACCGCCGAAAGCGCGCCGGCCAGCGCATTGAGAAAGTGCGGCAGCACGTCGTCGCCCACTTGCAGCGCGGCGGCATAGAGCAGGTTGTAGTTGTACGGGAACCAGGGGTAGCGCAGCCACTCGTGGATGCCCAGGGAGCCCTGTTGCGCCACCTGCCGGGCATAGGGCAGGTGGTACATCAGTTCGTCGAAGGCGGCGGGCGGCGCGAGCGGCGCGACCAGCGCCGGCAGCGCCACCAAGGCCAGCGCGATGGCGGCGATTCTTTCGGCGCGGGTCCACGGTGCACGGGGGGCGCGAAGCGCCCGCAGCTCGCGCCACCAGGGCCGCAGCTGCAGCGCGGCCGCCAGCACGCCGGCGGCGATCAGCGCCACGGTGGCTTCTTTCTTGAACGCGCCGAAGATCGCCAAGGCCTGGAAGGCGCAGATGAACAGGCCCACGCCCAGGGCCGCGGCCATGGCCGCTTCGAGCCAGGCGTCCCGGCGCGGCGGCGGCGCGAGGCGCGCCAGCAGCGCGCGCCCGAAACCCCAGCAGCCAAGGACAAAGACCGCCAGTGCCGCGTAGTGCGCGGCTGCAAACATCAGCTTCTGAATAACAACTCCCGGTGCCGGTCGGCCGTGCCGGCCGGCAGGTTCAAAGGTTCGGCGCCAGCAGGCGCTCGAGGTCGGATTCGCTCTCCTTGCGCCGCGCCGCCTGGTCCTGCAATTGGTCGCGCCCGATCTTGCCGACATTGAAGTACGTCGACTCGGGATGGCTCAGGTAGAAGCCGCTCACGCTGGCGGCGGGCATCATAGCGAGGCTTTCGGTCAGCGTCATGCCAATGTCCGCGCAACCCAGAAGGTCGAACATCGGGCGCTTCACGCTGTGGTCGGGGCAGGCCGGGTAGCCGGGCGCGGGGCGGATGCCGTGGTATTTCTCGGCGATCATGTCCTCGTTGCTGAGGCCCTCGTCGGGCGCATAGCCCCAGAGGTCGGTGCGCGCGCGGTGGTGCAGCGATTCGGCAAAGGCCTCGGCCAAGCGGTCGGCCAGGGCCTTGAGCATGATGGCGGAGTAGTCGTCGAGGTCGTCGATGAAGTATTTCTCCTTCTTCTCGACACCCAGGCCCGCCGTCACCGCGAACACGCCCACGTAGTCTTTCAGGCCGCTGTCCTTCGGCGCGACGAAGTCGGCCAGGCAGCGGCTCGGGCGCATCACGCCCTCGATCACCTGCTTCTCGGTCTGCTGGCGCATGCCGTACCAGGTGAGCGCGACTTCGCTGCGCGTCTCGTCGGTGTAGAGCTCGATGTCGTCGTCGTTCACGGTGTTGGCGGGCCAGAAGCCCACCACGCCGCTCGCGCTGAGCCAGCGGCCCTCGATCAGGCGCTTGAGCATGCGCTGGCCGTCGGCATACACGCGCACGGCCTCGGTGCCGACGATCTCGTCCTTCAGGATGGCGGGGAACGGACCGGCCAGGTCCCAGGTCTGGAAGAACGGGCCCCAGTCGATGTACTTGGCGAGCTCGGTCAGGTCGAAGTTCTTGAACAGGCGCCGGCCGATGAACTTGGGCACGGGCGGCGTGTAGCCGGACCAGTCGAGCGGCGTCTTGTTGGCGCGCGCCTTGGCCAGCGGCCACATCGGCACCTGCTTCTTGTTGGCATGCTGCGTGCGCACCTTCTCGTAGTCGGCGTTGATCTCGTCGATGTACGCGGTGGCCTGGTCGGACAGCAGGCTCTGCGCCACGCTCACGCTGCGCGAGGCATCGGGCACGTAGACCACCGGCCCTTCGTAGTGCGGCGCAATCTTGACGGCGGTGTGCACGCGGCTGGTGGTTGCGCCGCCGATCAGAAGCGGAATCTTCTTGATGCGGAAGTGGTCGTCCTTCTGCATCTCGCCGGCCACGTACTGCATTTCTTCCAGGCTCGGCGTGATGAGGCCCGAGAGGCCCACGATGTCCGCGCCCTCGACCTTCGCCCTGGCCAGGATCTCGTGGCACGGGACCATCACGCCCATGTTCACCACTTCGAAGTTGTTGCACTGGAGCACGACGGTGACGATGTTCTTGCCGATGTCGTGCACGTCGCCCTTCACGGTGGCGATGATGATCTTGCCCTTGGTGCGCACGTCGCGGCCCGCGGCCTCGTCCTGGCGCTTTTCTTCCTCGATGTAGGGAATGAGGTGGGCCACGGCCGACTTCATCACGCGCGCCGACTTCACCACCTGCGGCAGGAACATCTTGCCCTGGCCGAACAGGTCGCCCACGATGTTCATGCCGTCCATCAGCGGCCCTTCGATCACGTGCAGCGGACGGCCGCCCTTGGCGAGGATCTGCTGGTAGGCCTCTTCGGTGTCTTCGACGATGAAGTCGGTGATGCCGTGCACCATCGCGTGCGAGAGGCGCTGGTTGACGTGCACGGGGTGCTCCGGCGTGCCGCGCCATTCGAGCTTCTTGCTGTCGTCCTTGGCGCCGCTCTTGGCGGTTTCGGCCACTTCGACGAGGCGCTCGCCCGCGTCGGGCCGCCGGTTGAGCACCACGTCTTCCACGCGCTCGCGCAGCGTCGGCTCCAGGTCGTCGTACACGCCCACCATGCCGGCGTTGACGATGCCCATGTCCATGCCGGCCTGGATCGCGTGGTACAGGAACACGGTGTGGATGGCTTCGCGCACCGGGTCGTTGCCGCGGAAGCTGAAGCTCACGTTGCTCACGCCGCCCGACACCTTGGCGCCCGGCAGGTTCTCTTTGATCCAGCGCACGGCGTTGATGAAGTCGACCGCGTAGTTGTCATGCTCCTCGATGCCGGTGGCAATCGCGAAGATGTTGGGGTCGAAGATGATGTCCTCGGGCGGAAAGCCCACCTCGTCCACCAGGATGCGGTAGGCGCGTTCGCAGATCTCGATCTTGCGCTGGTAGGTGTCGGCCTGGCCCTTCTCGTCGAAGGCCATCACCACCGCGGCGGCGCCGTAGCGCCTCACGAGCTTGGCCTCGTGCTTGAACTTGTCGACCCCCTCCTTCATCGAGATGGAGTTGACGATGCCCTTGCCCTGGATGCAGCGCAGGCCGGCCTCGATCACTTCCCACTTCGAGCTGTCGACCATCACCGGCACGCGCGCGATGTCGGGCTCGCTCGCAATCAGGTTCAGGAAGCGGACCATCGCAGCCTTGCTGTCGAGCATGGCCTCGTCCATGTTGATGTCGATCACCTGCGCGCCGTTCTCGACCTGCTGGCGCGCCACGGCCAGGGCCTCTTCGAACTGGCCGTTCAGGATCATCCGCGCGAAGGCCTTGGAGCCGGTGACGTTGGTGCGCTCGCCGATGTTGACGAACAGCGACCCGGCGTCGATGGCCACCGGCTCGAGGCCGGACAGCTTCATCGGGGGGACGGAGGGCGTGGGAACATCGCTCATGGGGGCTCACCTGTGCAGGAAAAAACGTCAGGTGAGCGTCGTTTGCGGCTGCGCCCCGGCCGGCGGGGCGCCTTCCAAGCCTGACGGCGGGCCTCTTGATGCGGGCCGCCGCTGCAACGCTCCTTGGAAGGGAGCGCAATTTTACCGGCTGCGGCAAGGGCCGCGGCCGCGAAGGGCGTTCAGGCCCCCTGCCCGGCCGCCGCGGCGGTGGCCCTGGCGGGCGCGGCCGACGCCGGCAGCCCGAACACCCGGTCGAATCCCCAGTTGAAGACGAAGGTGTAGACCAGGAAGAACACCACCAGGCCCAGGTCCATCACCAGCGCCTGCCAGAGCGTCACGCCCAGGCCCCAGGCGAACAGCGGCACCAGCACCGCGATCAGCCCGCCCTCGAAGCCGACGGCATGCGCCATGCGCCGGCGCAGGCTGCGCCCGCGCACCGCCTGGCGCGACTCCCAGCGCTCGAACAGGGCATTGAAGACCAGGTTCCAGATCACCGCGATGACCGAGGCGGCCACCGCCAGCACGCCCGAGTGGCCGAGCCCGGCGTCCGTCATCAGCGCCAGGCCGGTACTGGCGGCCACGATGGCGATCCCTTCGTAAAGGGTGATGTAGACGACGCGGCGCTGGAATCCCTGCATGACTTTTCCTCTGGCAATGAAGGCAATGGCTGGACTTTATGTGCTTGCTGCTGATATAAAAAGTCAACTTATTTCAGTTTTATTGATAGATGAGCTTCTCGAGCGACAACGTCGAAGTCTTCCTGGCCGTGATCGACCACGGCTCCTTTTCGGCCGCGGCGCGCGCGCTGCGCAAGGTGCCCTCGGCCGTCAGCATGGCCATTGCCAACCTCGAGGCCGAGCTGGCCCTGCCGCTGTTCGACCGCAGCGGCCGCGAGCCGCAGCCGACCGCCGCCGCCCGCTCGCTGGAGCCGCAGGCGCGCCTCCTGGCGGCCCAGCTGAAGCAGCTGCAGGTGCAGGCCCTGGCGCTCACGCAGGGCCTCGAAAACCGCCTCACGCTGGCCATTGCGCCCGAACTGCTGGCCGCGCCCTGGAGCGGGCCGCTGGCCGCACTGGCCGAGGAATATCCGCTGCTGCAGGTCGAAGTGCTGGCCGCGCCGCAGGCCGACGCGCTGGCGCTGCTGCACAGCGGCCGCGCGCAGCTGGCGCTGGTGTTCGAGCGCCCGAGCCTCGACGGGCGGGAAGGCTTTCAGGAAGTCGGCAGCGACACCATGGTGGCCGTGATGGCGCCCGGCCACCCGGTGCTGCTGGCGGCCGGCGGCGAGCGGCTGCGCGAAGAGCACCTCACGAACACCCGGCAGATCGTCGTGGCAGGGCGCGACCTGGCCACCAGCGATCCGCGCTTCGTGTTCGCGCGCCACGTCTGGCGCACCGACAACGCGCTGGCCGCGCTGAGCCTGATCACGGCCGGTCTCGGCTGGGGCTGGCTGCCGCGCAACTTCGCCAAGCCGCACGTCGCCGCGGGCGCGCTGGTCGAGATTCCGTTCGAGAACCTCAGCAACGGGCTCGACCTGTGGGTCGACGTGGTGTGGTCGCGCGAGCGGCCGCTGGGGCTGGGGGCGCAGCGCTTCGTGGCGCTGATTGCGCGCGACCGGCAGGCCGCGGCGGGTATTTCTGCGGCGGATGCGCGGGGCTGATCAGGGACCGGACCTGTTGGCAGACCCTAATCGCGGTGGCCGTGCCCGCCGCCCTTGCCGCCGCCTCCCCCATGGCCGCCACCCTTGCCGCCGCCTTCACCGCCGCCGGGCCGGCCGCCGCCCTGATGCGCTTTCGGTGTGCCGGGCAAGGGCCCGGGCCGGAAAGCCGGCTGGGGCCGCGGCGGCTTGAAGCCGGGGTCCGCCGGCGGGCGGAAGCCCGGGCCCGGCTGCGGTGGGCGGACGCCCAGCCCCGGCTGTGGACGGTGGCCCGGCCCGGGGTGCGGACGCACGCCGGGCACCGGCGCGGGCTTGAAACCCGGGCCCGGCCAGGGCTTGGGCTGCCAGGCCGGCCGCACCGGCGGCGGGGGACGCCAGCCGGGCATCGGCGGCGGCGGTGGCCGGCTGCCCCACCAGCGACGCTCGCCGTACCAGGGCCGGTCGCGGTAGTAGTCGGCCCAGTAGCTGCCGATCACGAAGCTCACGATGGGTACGCCGATCACCGCCGCGTAGGTGGCCAGCGGCACGCGCTGCTCCTGGTAGGCGTAGTCGAGGCTCCTGGCCCAGACCCAGCCGCGCCCGCCGTCGGGCAGCACCACGTCGCACCAGCTGTAGCCGCCGGTGCAGCCGATCACGTCGAGCGGCTGGCCCGGCCCGAGCCGCGCCACCAGCGGATAGTCGCCCGAGGGCCCGGCCCGCAGGTTGACCGCGCCGCGCGTGAAGGCCTGCTGCGCCGCGGCCGCCAGCGGAAAGAACAGGGCCATGGCGCCGATGCCGATCGAGCGCATCGAGAGTTTGTTGTTCATGATCAGGCTTCCTTTGCGCCGCCAGCCTAGGCGGCGGCCCGGATGCCGTCAATCAGCCGAGGGCGCAAGCGCCAGTCACGCGGCTTCGCGGTAGAAGCCGGCGTTGTTGTTCAATAGCCGGCCTGCGATCGGCGCCACGGCACGGCCGATGGCCGCGATGTGGTCCGGCGTGGTGCCGCAGCAGCCGCCCACGATGTTGACCAGCCCCTCGGCCGCGAACTCGTGCAGCAGCCGCGAGGTGACGTCGGGCGTCTCGTCGAAGCCGGTCTCGCTCATCGGGTTGGGCAGGCCGGCGTTCGGATAGCAGCTGATGAAGGTGTCGCCCGCCACCTTGGCCAGTTCCTGGATGTAGGGGCGCATCAGCGCCGCGCCGAGCGCGCAGTTGAGCCCCACGGCCAGCGGCTGCGCATGGCGCACGCTGTGCCAGAACGCGGTCACGGTCTGGCCGCTGAGGATGCGGCCCGAGGCGTCGGTCACGGTGCCGCTGATGATCAGCGGCAGGCGCTGGCCGCTGTTGTCGAAATACTCGTCGACCGCGAACAGCGCGGCCTTGGCGTTGAGCGTGTCGAAGATGGTCTCGACCAGGATCACGTCCGAACCGCCCTCGACCAGTGCCTCGACCTGCTCGTAGTAGGCCGCGCGCAGCTGCTCGAAGTCGACGTTGCGCGCGCCGGGATCGTTCACGTCGGGGCTGATGCTCGCGGTCTTGGGCGTCGGGCCCAGGGCGCCGGCCACGAAGCGCGGCTTGTCCGGGGTGTTGAACTTGTCGCAGGCCGCGCGCGCGAGCTTGGCCGATTCGAGGTTCATCTCGCGCGCGAGGTGCGCCATCCTGTAGTCCTCCTGCGCGATGGTGGTCGCGCCGAAGGTGTTGGTCTCGATCAGGTCGGCGCCGGCCGCGAGGTAGCCCTCGTGGATGTCGCGGATCACGTCGGGCCGCGTCAGCGAGAGCAGCTCGTTGTTGCCCTTCACGTCGCGCTCGAAGTCCTTGAAGCGCTCGCCCCGGTACTGTTCTTCGGTGAGCTTGAAGCGCTGGATCATCGTGCCCATTGCGCCATCGAGGATGGCGATGCGCTTTTCGAGGATGCCGGCCAAGGCCTGGCCGCGGGTATAGACGAGGGGCTTCATAACTTCCGATTGTAGGAAGCGAGACTGTCCCTGGCCGCCGTCGGTGCTTTAGCGGCTTTCGACGAACGCCAGCACCGCCTCGATCATGCGCCGCACATGCGGCTGCACGCCGGCCGCCACGTCGGGCAGGTAGTCGAAGGGCAGCTTCTCCTGCATGTAGCTCGATTGCGTCATCTCCAGCTGCACCGCGTGCACGCCGGCGGCGGGGTTGCCGTACTGGCGCGTGATGTAGCCGCCCGTGAAGCGGCCGTTGAGCACGCCGGTGTAGCCGGTGGCCGATTCGGCGATGCCCAGCAGCGTGGCGGCCAGCGCCGGGTCGCAGCTCGTGCCCTTGCTGGTGCCCAGGTTCAGGTCGGGCAGCTTGCCCTCGAAGAAGCGCGGCAGCACCGAGCGGATCGAGTGCGCGTCCCACAGCGCGATGGTGCCGTGCGCGGCCTTCAGGCGGTCGAGCTCGGCCTGCAGCTGCTGGTGATAGGGCTGCCAGATGGCATCGCGGCGCGCGGCGATTTCATCGTCGTCCGGCAGGTCGGCGGCGGAGGCGTAGACCGGCGTGTCGTCGAAGGTGTCGACCGGGCACAGGCCGGTGACGCTCTGGCCCGGATAGAGGCTGGCGCCATCCGGCGGACGGTTCAGGTCGACCACATAGCGCGAATGCGTGGCAACGAGCACCGAGGCGCCGAGCGCATCGGCGAAGTCGTAGAGCCGCTCGAGGTGCCAGTCGGTGTCGGGCACCTGGCGCGCCTCGTCGGTCAGGCGGACGGCGAGCGCGGGCGGCACATGGGTGCCGACATGCGGCATGGAGATCAGCAAGGGACGCGTGCCCTGGCGAAAGCGGAAGGCGGGTTCGGTGGTGGTGAAGCTCATGGGGCTCAATTTTCCAGAAGAAGAAGCTGGCTGCGCGCCGCGACGAATGCGGCGGCGGCCTCGTCGTGCAGGGCATGGCGGCCGGCCGCGACGCGCGGCTGGCCCGACACCCAGACGGTGTCGATGGCCGAGGTGCGGTGGCTCGCAAAGACATGCGACGACAGCATGTCGGGCGCTGGCAGGCCTTGCAGCGCGATGTGTGCGGCATCGAGCACGACGAAGTCGGCCTGCTGTCCCACGGCCAGGCCGCCGATGGGCCGGCCCGAGGCCTGCGCGCCGCCGCGCACCGCATCGAGCGTGAGCGCGGTGGCCACGTGCGGCTGCGCCGCACTCGCGCCGACGTTGCGCTGCCGCCAGGCCAGGCGCTGGCTGTATTCGAGCATCAGCAGTTCTTCCGCGGCATTGACCGTGGCATGGCTGTCGGAGCCCAGGCCCCAGGCGCCGCCATGGTGGCGCCATGCGGAAAAGTCGAAGATGCCGTCGCCGAGGTTGGCCTCGGTGGTCGGACACAGGCCGGCCACTGCGCCGCTCTTCGCGCCGCGCTCGTATTCGGCCGCATCCATGTGCGTGGCATGCACCAGGCACCAGCGCGCATCGACCGGCGCATGGTCGAGCAGCCACGCCACCGGACGCTGGCCGCTCCAGGCCACGCAGTCGTCAACTTCCTTGGTCTGCTCGGCGATGTGGATGTGGATGGGCGCGCTCGGGTCGATGGCATCGAGGCCAGCCACGGCTTCGCGCAGCGCATCGGGCGGCACGGCGCGCAGCGAATGCGGCGCAAGCCCGAGCCGCGCGCCTTGCGCGTCGCAGGCGGGCTTCAGCGTGTCGAGCAGGCGCAGCATCGAATCGGTCGAGCGGATGAAGCGGCGCTGCCCTTCGTTGGGCGGCAGGCCGCCGAAGCCGCTGGCCTGGTAGAGCACGGGCAGCAGCGTGAAGCCGATGCCCGTCTTCTTCGCGGCGCGCAGCAATGCGAGGCTCAGCGTCGCATCGTCGGCATAGGGGCGGCCATCGGCATCGTGGTGCACGTACTGGAACTCGCACACACTGGTGTAGCCCGCTTCGAGCATCTCGGCATAGAGCCAGGTCGCGATGGCCTCCATGTGCTGCGGCCCGAGGCGCGCGGCGAAGCGGTACATCAGCGTGCGCCAGCTCCAGAAGCTGTCCTGCTGCTGGGCGCGGTATTCGGTGAGCCCCGCGAAGGCGCGCTGGAAGGCGTGCGAATGCAGGTTGGGCATGCCGGGGATCACGGGGCCGTTCGCCACCGGCGCGCCCGCTGTCCGCTGGGCGGCGGACTGCACCTGCGTGAGTTGGCCGGCATCGTTCCACGACAGCAGCACGTTCTTCGCCCATCCGCCGGGCAGCAGCGCATCGGCCGCGAACAGCGCGTTCATCGGGCAGCCTCCACGGCGATGCGGCCTTGCCGCACGACGCTGCGCACCGGACGCTGGCCGAACCAGTAGGCGAGCTCGGCCGCATCGCGCAGGTTCCAGAGCACGAAGTTGGCGGGCATGCCTTCGGCGATCACACCGTGCGTTTTTTGCAGGCCCAGCGCGCGCGCCGCATGCACGGTGACGCCGGCCAGCGCCTCGGGCACGGTCAGGCGGAACAGCGTGCAGGCCATGTTCATCATCAACAGCAGGCTCAGCGCAGGCGAGGTGCCGGGGTTGTGGTCGGTCGACACGGCCATCGGCACGCCGGCGGTGCGCAGCGCCTCGATGGGCGGCAGCTGCGTGTCGCGCAGCGTGTAGTAGGCGCCGGGCAGCAGCACCGCCACGCTGCCCGACCGGTGCATCGCCTCGATGCCTTCGGCCGACAAGTGCTCGACGTGGTCGCACGACAGCGCGCCGTAGCGCGCGGCGAGCGCGGCGCCGCCCATGTCGGAGAGCTGCTCGGCATGCAGCTTGACCGGCAGGCCCAGCGCCTTCGCGGCCTGGAACACCTGCTCGGTTTCCGCAAGCGAAAAGGCGATGCGTTCGCAGAACACGTCCACCGCATCGACCAGCCCTTCGGCCGCGAGCGCGGGCAGCATCTCGTTGCAGACGAGATCGATGTAGTCGCCGCTGCGGCCCGCATATTCGGGCGGCAGCGCGTGCGCGCCGAGGAAGGTGGTGCGCACCGTGACGCCGTAGGCCTCGCCCAGGCGCCGTGCCACGCGCAGCTGCTTGCGTTCGTGCTCGAGCGCAAGGCCGTAGCCCGACTTGATCTCGATGGCGCAGACGCCGTCGGCCAGCAGCTGTTCGAGCCGCGGCGCGGCCTGCGCGAAGAGCGCTTCTTCATCGGCCTCGCGCGTGGCGCGCACCGACGCGACGATGCCGCCGCCGGCCTTCGCCACTTCTTCGTAGCTGGCGCCCGCGAGCCGCATCGCGAATTCGTTGGCGCGCTGGCCGCCGTAGACCAGGTGCGTGTGGCAATCGACGAGGCCGGGCGTGACGAGCGCGCCGCCGCCATCGTGCGGCGGCAGGCCTGCGAATCCGGCCGGCAGGGCGCTGCGTGCGCCGGCCCAGCGGACAGTGCCGTCGGTCACCGCGATCGCGGCTTCGGTATCGGCGTCCAGGGCGGCGCCGGGCGCGGCACCGGGCGCCAGGCGCAGGCCGGTCCAGAGGCCGTCGGCTGACGGGAACGAGCTTGGGTATTTCATGTCTTGTCTCGTGTTTGCACAGCTTACGCCGGCACGATGCGAACCGCAGCGAGCCGCGCGCCTTCGCCCTCGGGCTCGGCCTGCCATGCCTGCGCGCTGTCGGTCCAGTACAGCCCATCGCCTTCGCGGCAGGGCTCGCAGTTCAGGCGCCATGCACCGCGGAGCGCGAGCAGCACACCGTGCGGCGCGGCCTCGCTGGTCGATGCGTGGTCCAGCACCCGCACATCGGCGCGCCACTGTCCATGGCGCGTCATGATGTTGAAGTCGTTCGATGCTGCGCCGCCGAGCAGCGCGCAGTCGATCGCATCGTCGCCGCTGAACGCGAACGGCCGGTGCGGCACGTCGAGCCGGTGCTCGATGCGTCCGTCGTGCGTGAACAGCCGCACGCCGTCGCCTTCGAGCAGCATGATGCTGCGGTCCACGCCAGCGAACACCGAGAACGGCCCGGCCGCCGCGATCGTCGCGATGCTTGCGCGCCAGCCGAAGCTGTCGAGCCCCGCGCCCTGCGGCCAGCTGACGATTTCCTGCGTGGTGCCGCCGCCGTTCTTCCATGGCATGGCCGGGAGAGAACTGCGAGAGAAGCGCTGTACGTTGTTCATGACCGGTCCTCTTGCTCCTTCCCCTTCCGGGGGAAGGCCGGGATGGGGGCCGCGCCCAACGAGCGCCGCGCAAAGGGTGAGGCCGTCGTGCCCCCACCCCAGCCCTCCCCCGGGAAGGAAGGGAGAAATGCGAATGCAGCGCCACTCATCGGATCAACCCGCCTTGCCGCAGCTTCTGCTCGAAGTGCCGGAGAACCAGCGTCATCGTGCCCGTGAGCACGAAGTACACGAACGCGATGGCCAGGTAGACCTCCAGCGAGCGGTATGACACGCTGATGATCTTCTGCCCCTCGTGCATCACGTCGTGAATCGTCAGCAGCGACACCAGCGCCGAGTTCTTGATGAGCGCGATGAACTCGTTGCCCAGCGGCGGGATCATGCGCACCACCGCCTGCGGCAGCACGATCTCGCGCATCGCCGTGCCGGGTGTCATGCCCAGCGACTGCGCCGCCATCGTCTGACCCTTGTCGATCGACTGGATCGCGCCGCGCACGATCTCCGACACGTACGCACCCGAGTACACGCCCAGCCCCAGCACGCCGCACAAAAAGGCCGGCAGCAGGATGCCGAAGTGCGGCAAACCGAAGAACAGGATGAACAGCTGCACCAGCAGCGGCGTGCCGCGGATGGCCGCGACGTACGCCGTGCAAACGCCGTAGAGCCAGCGCCGCTTCGGGTTGAGCCGGCCGATGCCCACCAGCAGGCCCAGCACGCAGCCGAGCGCCAACGCGCAGGCGGTGATCTCCACCGTGACCAGCGCGCCGCGCAGCAGGTCGGGCCAGCCCTGCCAGACCGGCGAGAAGTCGAAATCCATAGTCCGCTTACTTGGCGTTGGCGCTGAACCATTTCTTCACGATCTGTTCGTAGGTGCCGTCGGCCTTGAGCTTCTCGATCGCACCGTTCACGGCCTTGGTGAGCTCGGGCGTGTCCTTGCGGATGGCCATGCCGTATTCCTCGGTGGTGATCTGCTCGGGCAGCACCTTGAGGCCGCCTCGCGTGCGCACATACTGGTAGGCCGCGGGCTTGCCGGTCACCGCGGCGTCGGCGCGGCCGATGTCCACGAGGTTGAACATCTCCTGGTTCTTCTCGACTTCCATCAGCTGCACCTGCGGGAATTTCTCCTTGGTATAGGCCACCGACTTGGTGCCCACCTGCACGCTGACCTTCTTGCCGTTGATGTCGGCCGGCGTCTTGATGGCCGTGTTGCCGTCCTTCACCATCACCACGAGGCCGCCCGCGTAGTAGGGCATGGTGAAGTCGACGACCTTCTTGCGCTCGTCGGTGATGTAGATGGCCGACACGGCCATGTCGAAGCGCTTGGAGATCAGGCCTGGCACGAGGCCCTTGAAGTCGATGTCGATCCATTCGATCTTGCGGCCCAGCGTCTTGCCGATGGCCTCGACCAGTTCCACATCGAAGCCCGTGCGCTTGCCGTTCTCCACGTATTCCATCGGCGGAAAGGTGGCGTCGGTGGCCACGCGCAGCGGCTCGCCCTGCGCTTGCGCGGTGGTGACGAAGCCGAAGAAGGCGAGGCTGGAGAGTGCGGCGGCAACGAGGGTGCGGCGGGTGTTCATGTGAAGGCTTCCGTGGGTTTGAAAAATGAAAGAAAAAAAGTGCAGCGACGGCTATTGCAGCGCGCGAGATGCGCGCCGCGGTGACCTCGGCTCACTCCGGCTTGATGTTCCTTTTTCGGATCACGGCCGACCAGCGCGCGCTTTCGCTCTGGATGTTCGCGGCGATGTCCTGCGGCTTGCCGGTGCCGGGCTCGAGGCCCAGGCCCGCGAACTTCTCCTTCATCTCGGGCTTGGCCAGCACGCGCGCCGTTTCCGCGTTGAGGCGGTCGACGATGGCCTTCGGCGTGCCGGCCGGCGCCATCAGCGCATACCAGGAGATGGCTTCGAAACCGGGCAGGCCCTGTTCGGCAACGGTGGGCAGTTCCGGCATCGCGGCCGAGCGCTTGAGGCTCGCGAGGCCGATCGCCCGCAGCTTGCCGCTCTTGACGAAAGGCAGCACGGCCGAGAGCGAGCCGAACATCATCGTGACCTGCCCGCCCACCACATCGTTGAGCGCCGGGCCGATGCCCTTGTACGGCACGTGGATCAGCTGCACGTCGCCGTCGAGCGCCATCAGTTCGCCGGCCAGGTGCGCCTGGCTGCCGGCGCCGGGCGAGGCGAAGCTCAGCGTGCCGGGCTTCTGCCTGGCGAGCGCGAGCAGTTCCTTCACCGAGCTGGCCGGCACGGATGCATGGACGACCAGCACGTTCTCGACCACCGCGAGCATGGCGACCGGCTGCAGCTCCGACACCTTGTAGGGCAGCGACGGAAAGAGGCTCGGGTTCACCGCGACATTGCCGACCGGCACGATGCCGAGCGTGTAGCCGTCGGGCGCGGCCTTGGCGATCTGCGCCACGCCGATGTTGCCCGCGGCGCCGACCTTGTTGTCGATGATGAAGGGCTGGCCCAGCGTGTCGACCAGCTCCTGGCCGAGGATGCGGGCCACCGCATCGGCCGGACCGCCGGGCGCGAACGGCACGACGACGTGGATGGGTTTCTCGGGATAGGCCTGCGCATGCGCGGGCCATGGCGCGGCGCAAAGCAACAGGGGCAACAGGACGGCCGCACGGCGGTTGATCGACATCAGAGTTCCTCGAAAGGGGGAATGGAACGAAGGGAGATCGCCGCAAGAACGTCGTAGTCCGCAGGATCGGGCGAGACGAAACCTGCAAGCAACAACCGTTCCGTCACGGCCGCGAGTTCGGGCGCGCGGGTGGCTTCCTGCAATGCGCTGCGAATGCGCGCGAGCTCGCCGGGCGTGAGCGGCGCCGTCGCGACGAGCGGCGGGATCGGCATGGCCTCGGTGCTGTCGACGATGCGCACCTTCTGCGCGAGCGCCGGCTCGTTGCGCCGCAGCAGGTCGTGGTAGTAGCTGTCGAGCGGGCCCACGTCGATGCGGCCTTCGACGAGGGCCTCGATCACGCCGCGCGCATGGATGAGGCCGCCGACGGCACCGCGGTAAAGACGCGTGCCGCGCGCCGCGCGATACGGTGCGAGATGGTTGCGCAACGCCACGCCGCCCGACATCGAGTCGGCCAGCGTGTAGCCCACGATGCCGCCGAAGGTGTCCGCCAGCGTTTCGAAGGCCGAGCCGGTGCGCACCACGATGTCGGTGAAGTACACCGGCCGGCCGCCATAGCGCGCGGGCGAAGGCAGCGGCGCGGCCACCAGCGTGGGGCGCGGCGCGCGCTGCGAGAACGGCAGGCCGCACATCATCGCGAGCCCGAGATCGTCGCGCGCCCACAGCGCCGAGAGCGGCGCGGGCGCGTCGTAGTCGATCACGTCCCACGCGAGGCCCGCGCGCGCCAGCGCCCACGCGAGAAGCTGCTTCCAGTTGGCGCGCACCGAGGCGGTGGCCGAGTACATGCGCGCGTTGGCGACGGGTGTCATCGCAGTGGCTCGGATGCGCCGGTCAACGGAAGCGCAGTTGCTGGCCGAGCCCCATCTTCTTCGCCTTCGCGAGCATCGCCGCGCCAAGCGCGATGTCCGACAGCGAGAGGCCGCGATGCCAGAACAGGTTGGTCTCTTCGTCGCTCTCGCGCCCGGGCTTCAGGCCCGCGACGATCTGTCCGAGCTCGGCGTGCAGCGTCTTTTCCGACAGCCGGCCGCTGTCGACGTGCGCGCGCAGTGCACCGAAGGGGCCGGCCTTGGCCTGGCCCCAGTCGTCCATCACCATCTTGTCCATGATGTCGGTCAGCGACAGCTCGACCGCGCTCATGGTGCCGTACGGAATGACGCAGGCGCCCTTCTTGATCCACTCGGTCTTGAGCACCGGCTCCGGCTTCTCGAGGCGCGAGGCCTCGACCACGATGTCGGCGCCGCGCACGCACGATTCCCAGTCCTCGGTCACGACGATCTTCTTGCCGAGGTCGCGCTCCAGCCTGGCGGCGAAGGCGTTGCGGCTCTCGGGCCGGCGCGAGTGCACGCGGATCTCGTCGAAGTCGAAGATCGAGTCGAGCAGGCGCACGTTCCAGTACGAGGTGCCGCGCGCGCCGATGTGGCCGAGGATCTTCGAATTCTTGCGTGCGAGATGCTTGGCGCCGATGGCCGTGATCGCGCCGGTGCGCATGTCGGTGATGTCGGAGGCATCGACGATGGCCACCGGTACGCCGGTCTTCGGATCGAACAGGTTCAGCAGCGCGAGTTCGGACGGCAGGCCGACCTGGTAGTTGCGATAGAAGTCGCCCACCACCTTCACGCCGGCCACGCCGAGCGGACGGATGTAGCCGCGCAGCACGTTGAAGTGGCCCGGGTAGTCCTTCTCGGGCACCAGGTGCATGCGCGGCTCGATGGTGGTCTCGCCGCGGCCCTGGGCAAGCAGGCCCTCTTCGACGGCCGCGACGATCTCGGCATCGGTCATCGCGAGCGCCTGCACGTCGAGGTGGTTCAGGTAGTGCAGGTAGATGGGTTCGGATTTCGTTTCGGCGGCAGACATCGCATCAGCCTTTCTTGATCATCGGCAGATTGAGGCCCTGCTTCTTGGCGGTGGCCACGGCAATGTCGTAGCCCGCATCCGCATGGCGCATCACGCCGGTGGCCGGGTCGTTCCAGAGCACGCGTTCGATGCGCTTGGCCGCGGCGTCGGTGCCGTCGCACACGATCACCACGCCCGAGTGCTGCGAGTAGCCCATGCCGACGCCGCCGCCGTGGTGCAGGCTGACCCAGGTGGCGCCGCCGGCGGTGTTGAGCAGCGCGTTGAGCAGCGGCCAGTCGGAGACGGCATCGGTGCCGTCCTTCATGCTTTCGGTTTCGCGATTCGGACTGGCGACCGAGCCGGTGTCGAGGTGGTCGCGGCCGATGACGATGGGCGCCTTGAGTTCGCCGCTCTTCACCATCTCGTTGAAGGCCAGGCCCGCGATGTGGCGCTCGCCGAGGCCAAGCCAGCAGATGCGCGCGGGCAGCCCTTGGAACTCTATGCGCTCGCGCGCCATGTCGAGCCAGCGATGCGTGTGGGTGTTCTCGGGGAACAGCTCCTTGATCTTGGCATCGGTCTTGTAGATGTCTTCCGGGTCGCCCGAAAGCGCGACCCAGCGGAACGGGCCCTTGCCTTCGCAGAACAGCGGGCGGATGTACGCCGGCACGAAGCCCGGGAAGTCGAAGGCGTTCTGCACGCCTTCGTCGAACGCGACCTGGCGGATGTTGTTGCCGTAGTCGACCGTGGGAATGCCCATGGCCTGGAAGTCGAGCATGGCCTGCACGTGCACGGCGCAGGACTTTGCGGCGGCTTTCTTGAGCGCATCGTGTTGCGAGGCGTCCTTCATCGCGGCCTGCCATTGCGGCACGGTCCAGCCCGAAGGCAGGTAGCCGTTGATGAGGTCGTGCGCGGAGGTCTGGTCGGTCACGAGGTCGGGCTTGATGCCGCCGGCCTTCGCGCGCTTCACGAGCTCGGGCAGGATGTCGGCCGCATTGCCGAGCAGCGCGATCGACACGGCCTCCTTCGCATCGCAATGCTTCTGGATGAGTTCGAGCGCATGGTCGATGTCGCGCGCCTGCTTGTCGACGTAGCGCGTGCGCAGGCGGAAGTCGATGCTGGTCTGCTGGCACTCGATGTTGAGCGACACCGCGCCCGCGAGCGTGGCCGCGAGCGGCTGCGCACCGCCCATGCCGCCCAGGCCGGCCGTGAGGATCCACTTGCCCGCGAGGCTGTTGTCGTAGTGCTGGCGGCCGGCTTCGACAAAGGTCTCGAAGGTGCCCTGCACGATGCCCTGGCTGCCGATGTAGATCCAGCTGCCAGCCGTCATCTGGCCGTACATGAAGAGGCCCTGGCGGTCAAGCTCGTTGAAGTGCTCCCAATTGGCCCACTTGGGCACGAGGTTCGAATTGGCAAGCAGAACGCGCGGTGCGTTCTCGTGCGTCTTGAACACGCCGACCGGCTTGCCCGACTGGATGAGCAGCGTCTCGTCGTCGTTCAGCTCCTTCAGCGACGCGAGGATCTGGTCATAGCAGGCCCAGTTGCGCGCCGCGCGGCCGATGCCGCCGTACACCACGAGGTCTTGCGGACGCTCGGCCACCTCGGCGTCGAGGTTGTTCTGCAGCATGCGGAACGGCGCTTCGGTGAGCCAGCTCTTGCAGTTGAGCGTGCTGCCGCGCGGGGCGCGGATCACGCGCGTCGGATCGTGGCGCGGGTCGGTGGCATCGGGCGTCTGAAGGGCGAATTTTTCGGGAGCGTTCATGGCGGGTTCTCCTAATCGGTAGAGCGGTTCTTACGACGAGTGACTGGGCAGGATGTTCAGTAGCGCGGCCGGCAGCTCGGCCTTCAGCGCCCACTGGCGCATGGCTTCGATGTCGGGCGCGAGGTAGCGGTCGCGTTCGAGGAAGGCGACCTTCTGGCGGATGGCGGCGAACTCCGCCTCCACCAGCGGCGAGCTCTTGAGCCCGCGTTTGAGTTCGATGCCTTGCGCAGCGGCCATCGCCTCGATGCCGACGACGACCGCCGTGTTGTTGACCATGTCGCCGAGCCGGCGCGCCGCGAAGGTGGCCATCGAGACGTGGTCTTCCTGGTTGGCCGAGGTCGGCAGGCTGTCGACGCTCGCGGGATGCGCGAGCGACTTGTTCTCCGACGCCAGCGCGGCGGCCGTGACCTGCGCGATCATGAAGCCCGAATTCAGGCCGCCGTCTCGCACCAGGAACGGCGGCAGGCCCGAGAGACCCGTGTCGAGCAAGAGCGCGATGCGGCGCTCGGCAATGGCGCCCACTTCGCTCACGGCCAGCGCGATGATGTCGGCCGCAAAGGCCACCGGCTCGGCGTGGAAGTTGCCACCCGAGATCACTTCGCCGGTGTCGCAGAACACCAGCGGGTTGTCCGATGCGGCATTGGCTTCGATCACCAGCACGCGCGCGGCATGCGCGAGGTTGTCGAGGCAGGCGCCCATCACCTGCGGAATGCAGCGCACCGAATACGGATCCTGCACGCGGCCGCAGTCGGCGTGCGAGGGCGCGATCTCGCTGCCTTCGAGCAGCGTGCGCACGGCGCCCGCCACCGCGATCTGCCCCGGCTGGCCGCGCGCGGCATGGATGCGCGCGTCGAAAGGCTTGATCGAGCCCTGGATGGCTTCGAGCGAGAGCGCACCCGACATCAAGGCCGAAGCGAACACGTCTTCCGCGCCGAACAGGCCGGCGAGCGCGAGCGCGGTCGACACCTGGGTGCCGTTGAGCAGCGCCAGGCCTTCTTTGGGACCGAGCACGAAGGGTTCGAGACCAACGAGGCACATGGCCTCGGCGCCGCTGACCACCGCGCCGTCGGCCGTGGTCGCCTCGCCCTCGCCGATCAGCACGCAGGCCATGTGCGCAAGCGGCGCGAGGTCGCCCGAGGCGCCCACCGAGCCCTTGCACGGAATGCGCGGCATGACCCCCGCATTGAACAGCGCCAGCAGCGCATCGACCAGCGCCGGCCGCACGCCCGAATGGCCGCGCGCCAGGCTCACGGCCTTGGTCGCGAGCACCATGCGCACCACCGGCGCGGCCAGCGGCTCGCCCGTGCCCACGCTGTGCGAGAGCACGAGGTTGCGCTGCAGCTCGGCCAGGTGGTCGTTGCCGATGCGCGTGCTCGCGAGCTTGCCGAAGCCGGTGTTGATGCCGTAGACCACCTGGTCGTTGTCGACGATGTGGCGCACCGCCGCTTCGGCGCGCGCCATGCCCTCCTGCACCGAAGGGTCGAGCGCCAGCCGCACACCGCCGGCCTGGATGCGGCGCAGCATGGCGAGGTCCACCTTGCCGGGCGTGAGGGTCAGGGTGGTGGCGGTGTGATTGCTTCTTGGCATGTGAACCTGTCTATACAAGTGGTTGCGAGAGAAAACCTTCGGTTTCCGTGACGAAAAAATCAACCGAAGCTGGGGTTGCCGTCGGCTCGGAAGCGGCTGCCCAGGCTGTAGCGCGACGCCGGATGCAGGCAGCGCACCCAGGTGACCGGCGTGTTGCGCGTCCAGGTGCGGCGCGTGAGCAGCAGGCAGGGGTCGGTGGGTTCCATCGCGAGCCGGCCCGCCTGCTCGGCGGTGGGCAGCACGGCATCGACGACGTGCTCGATCTGGTCGAAGGGCACGTTGCGCACCAGGTACTCGCTGGGCGGCACGGCGGCGAAGTCCTGCTCGAGGAAATCGGGCACGACCAGCGGATTGACGTAGCGCTCCTCGAGCTGCACCGGCGTGTCGTTCTCCAGGTGCAGGCAGACGCTGTGGAACACCGAGGTGCCCGCGCGCATGTCGAGCCAGGCGGCGACGTCGGGCGAGGCGGACAGGCGTTCCACCGCGAGCATCTCGCAGCGGTAGTCGTGCCCGCGCTGGCGGATCTCGCTCGCGATGTTGGCGATCTGCAGCAGCGTGGACTGCGGCTTGTTCTCGGCCACGAAGCTGCCCACGCCGGCCACGCGCACGATGCGGCCCTGCTCCATGAGCTCGCGCAGCGCGCGGTTCACCGTCATGCGCGAGATGCCGAACTGCGTGACCAGCTCGCTCTCGGACGGCAGGCGATGCCCGGCCGGCCAGGTGCCGTCCTGGATCCGGCGGGAGATGTGATCCTTGACTTGCGCATAGAGCGCGAGAGACGGCAGGTCGCGTTTCATGCGCTTCTTTCCATCTGCTGTTCTTGGCGCTGTGGTTCTTGGCGCTCTCGTTCAGGGCGCGTGCACAGGCCACCGGGTACTCCCCTCCGCGAATGTCCCCCGGCTTCGCCTCCTCCTTTATTTCGCTGCGGGGAGCACCCGATGCCCTGTGCACCAGGGCACGCTCGTGGTGTACCGCCGATCAACCACCCCTCTGCGCAACGCTTCCGTCGATGGGGTGCCTTGCGCAGCGAAATCAAGGGGGAGGCCGCAGGCCGGAGGACATTCGCTTCGCCGCGTACCCCGTCGGCGGGAGCGCGCCCTGAACAGTGCGGCAAACGCACGACACGAAGAACAAAAGAGCAAGGTTCCATCCTAGTGCTCCGCAGCCGCCATCGACTCCGCGCGAATCTCTTCCGTCAGCCGCGCCTTGATTTCCATGAACTCCGGCGAGGTCTTGATGGTGTAGCTGCGCGGATGCGGAAAGTCGACCGCGATCTCGGTCTTGATGCGGCCCGGCCGTGCGCTGAACACCGCCACGCGGTTGGCCATGAAGATCGCCTCGTCGATGTCGTGCGTGACGAACAGCACCGTCTTGCGTGCCGACTCCCAGATGCCGAGCAAGAGTTCCTGCATCAGCACGCGGGTCTGGTTGTCGAGCGCGCCGAAGGGCTCGTCGAGCAGCAGCATCTTGGGGTCGTTGGCGAGCGCGCGCGCAATCGCGGTGCGCTGCTGCATGCCGCCCGAGAGCTGCTTCGGAAAATGGTGCTCGAAGCCGCGCAAGCCCACCTTTGCGATGAAGAACTCGCTGCGCTCCTTCTGGTCGGCTTCGCTCATGCCGCGCTCGCGCAGGCCGAAGCGGATGTTCTGCGCCACCGTGAGCCACGGAAAGAGCGTGTAGCTCTGGAACACCACGCCGCGGTCGGCGCCCGGGCCTTCGATGCGCTCGCCATCGAGCAGCACCTGCCCGGTGGTCGGAAAGTCGAGCCCCGCGACGATACGCAGCAGCGTCGACTTGCCGCAGCCCGAGGGGCCGAGGATGGTGACGAAGTCGTTCTCGCGCACCTCGAAGTCGATGGGCAGCAGCGCCTGCGTGCGCTGACCCTTGGTGCCGGTGAAGACGCGCGATACGCCCTGGATGGAAAGTTGATCGTTCATCAGAGTGCAGCCCAGGCGAACATGCGGCGGTTGAGCGCCTTGAAAGCGAAGTCGGACACCAGCCCGATCACGCCGATCACGATGATCCCGAAGATGATCTGCCCGGTGTTCAGCAAGGCCTGGCTGTCGGTGATCATGTGGCCGATGCCCGACGAGGAGCCGATGAGTTCCGCCACGATCACGTAGGTCCAGGCCCAGCCGAGCACCAGGCGCAGCGTCTCGGCAATGCCCGGGGCGGCACCCGGAATGAGCACCCGCGCCACGATGCCGCGGCTCTTCGCGCCCAGCGTGTAGGCGGCCTCGACCAGGTCGCGCCGCGCGCCGCCCACGGTCACGGCCACCATCAGCACGATCTGGAAGAACGAGCCGATGAAGATCACCAGCAGCTTCTGCATTTCGCCCAGGCCCGCCCACAGGATGAGCAGCGGAATGAAGGCGGACGCCGGCAGGTAGCGGCAGAACGAGACAAAAGGCTCGAAGAAAGCTTCCACGGCCTTCCAGGTGCCCATGGCAATGCCCAGCGGCACCGCCAGCACGGCGGCCAGCAGGAAGCCGCCGAACACGCGCCACACGGTCATGCCCACGTCGCCGATGAAGCCGAACTCGGCGAACAGCATCCAGCCTTCCTTCAGCATGGTGACGGGGCTGGCCAGGAAGGTCGGCGGCACGAAGCCGCCGAGCGTGGCAATGGACCACACGAGCACGAAGGCCACGAAGAAGCCGAGGCCGAGCAGCGCGCGGGCGCGCCCGCCGATGGGTTCGAGCGGCGCGAGCGACCGGCGCCGCGCGGGCGCGGCGGCCTGGGGGGTTGCGGCCGATGCAGGCGCCGCCGCGCGCGGCGGCACCTGCGGCAGGGCCTTACTTGACGAAGCTTGCATCGAAGGTGGCTGCGTAGTCTTCAGGCGCCTTGCGGATCACGCCGGCCTCCAGCAGGATGGGCGTGGCTTCCTTCATGAAGCTGGTGAGTTCGCCCGCGAAGAATTTCTGGTTCGCCGCCTTGTCCTGCCAGCGCAGGTAGGCCGACGACTTGGCGAACTGCTCGCCGCTCTGCTTCACGGCCGAGCCCATGAGCTCGTTGGCCTTGGCCGGGTCGGTCTTGATCATGTCGAGCGCCTCGAAGTACGACTGCGTGAGCGCCTGCGCAGCCTTGGCGTTGGCCTTGAGCCAGGTGGGCGCGCAGCCCACGGTGTCCATCACCATCGGGTAGTCGAGCGTGGTGGCCAGGATCTTGCCGGCGGCGGGGTTGGCGCGCACGGTCGACAGGTAGGGCTCGTAGGTCATGGCGGCGTCGTTCTGGCCGGCCACGAAGGCTTGCGCCGCGGGCTGGGGCTCGAGCGAGACCACCTTCACGTCCTTCAGCGTCATGCCGTTCTTGTTGAGCATCCAGGCCAGGCCGAAATAGGGCGCGGTGCCGGGTGCGCTCACGCCGATGGTCTTGCCCTTGAGGTCGGCGAAGCTCTTCACGTCGTTGCGCACGGCGAGGCCGTCGGCGCCATAGGACTTGTCCATCTGGAAGATCTGCACGATGGGCACGCCGTTGGCGTTCCAGGCCACGTGCGTTTCCACCGTGGTGGCCGCGCACTGGATCGCGCCCGCGGCCAGCGCGAGGTGGCGGTCCTTCTGCGGGATCATCTTGAGTTCGACGTCCAGGCCGTTCTTCTTGAAGATGCCGGCCTTGTCGGCCAGCGAGAGCGGCGCAAAGCCGGTCCAGCCGGACATGCCGAGCGCAATCCTGGTTTCCTGCGCGGCGGCCGTCTGGGCCATGCCCGCTGCACATGCACCTGCTGCTAGCAGCGAAGCGAATTTCACAACTACCGTCTTGACCATGGGTACTCCTGGGTCTGTTTTCTGGGGATAAGGCTCGGCAATGCGCCCCCGATCACGGGCTGCGCGCGCCTCGCATTGTTGCCAAGCGCCCCAACTTGTATATACAGGATAACCCGAGAGAGCCGTTTTGGTGCATTCTTTCAGCAAGAACGCACCAGATCGCTGTCTATACAGGAGAGGCGGCGGGACGGGTCTCACGATTGCAAACCTCGTGCCACAGTCATATCGATGCCGCTGGGGGACAATCGGCGCCTTCCCTCTTCGCCCACCTCCACCCTTCGCATCCGCTGCCTGTGTCCTCGCTCGCTCCCCTCCCCCTCGACGCCCCCGGCAGCAGCAGCGCACCCGCCGACATCCTTCACGAAGTCTTCGGCTATTCGCAGTTCCGCGGAGCCCAGCAGGACATCGTCGAGCACGTGGTGGGCGGCGGCGACGCGCTGGTGCTGATGCCCACGGGCGGCGGCAAGTCGCTGTGCTACCAGATCCCGGCCATTGCGCGGCAGCGCGCGGGGCGCGGTGTCTCGGTGGTGGTGTCGCCGCTGATCGCGCTGATGCACGACCAGGTCGGCGCGCTGCACGAGGCCGGGGTGAACGCGGCCTTCCTGAATTCCACGCTCGACTGGGAGCAGACGCAGGACGTGGAGCGCCGCATGCTGCGCGGCGAGATCACGCTGCTGTATGCGGCGCCCGAGCGCGTGAACACGCCGCGCTTTCTCTCGCAGCTCGACTCGCTGAAGGAGCGCGGCAAGCTCTCGCTGTTCGCGATCGACGAGGCGCATTGCGTGAGCCAGTGGGGCCACGACTTCCGCCCCGAGTACCGCGCGCTCACGGTGCTGCACGAGCGCTATCCGGGCGTGCCGCGCATCGCGCTCACGGCCACCGCCGATGCGCTCACGCGCGCCGACATCGTCGAGCGGCTGCAGCTCGAGGAGGCGCGCCAGTTCGTCTCCAGCTTCGACCGGCCGAACATCCGCTACACCATCGTCGAGAAGAAGGACGCGACCACGCAGCTGCTGCGCTTCATCGAGCGCGAGCACGAAGGCGATGCGGGCGTGGTCTATTGCCAGTCGCGCAAGCGCGTGGAAGACGTGGCCGTGATGCTGCAGGGCGCCGGCATCAACGCGCTGCCCTACCACGCGGGCCTGGACGCGGCGGTGCGCCAGAGGCACCAGGACCGGTTCCTGCGCGAAGAGGGCGTGGTGATGGTCGCGACCATCGCCTTCGGCATGGGCATCGACAAGCCCGACGTGCGCTTTGTGGGCCACCTCGACATGCCCAAGAACATCGAGGGCTACTACCAGGAAACCGGCCGCGCGGGCCGCGACGGCGCGCCGGCCGATGCCTGGATGACCTACGGCCTGCAGGACGTGGTGAACCAGCGCCGCATGATCGACGAAAGCCCCGCGGGCGAAGAATTCAAGCAGGTGATGCGCGGCAAGCTCGATGCGCTGCTCTCGCTGGCCGAGGCGAGCGACTGCCGCCGCGTGCGACTGCTGGGCTACTTCGGCGAGAAGAGCACGCCCTGCGGCAACTGCGACAACTGCCTGAACCCTCCGCAGGTGTGGGACGGCACCGATGCCGCGCGCAAGCTGCTCTCCACCATCTACCGCGTGCAGCAGCTCAGTGGCATCAGCTTTGGCGCGGGCCACATCATGGACATTCTGCGCGGCAAGGAAACCGAGAAGGTCAAGCAGTTCGGGCATGAGCGCATCAGCACCTTCGGCATCGGCGCGGAGTTCAGCGAAGTGCAGCTGCGCGGCGTGCTACGGCAGCTCATCGCCACGGGCGCGCTGGCCGTCGATGCGGAAGCCTTCAACACCCTGAAGCTCACGGAAGGCTCGCGCGCGGTGCTCAAGGGCGAAGCGAACGTGACGCTGCGCGAGTCGGTCTCGTCGCCGGCCGCGCGCGGCGGCAGCAAGCCCCGGCGCGAGAAAGCGGCGCGCGGCGCCCCGTCTCCGGCGGCCGCGGCACTCGATGCCGACGGCCAGAAGCGCTTCGAGGCGCTCAAGGCCTGGCGCGCCGAAGTGGCGCGCGAGCACAACCTGCCGGCCTACGTGATCTTCCACGATGCCACGCTGGCGGCAATTTCCGAACGCGCGCCCGCGACGCTGGAAGACCTGCAGGGCATCAGCGGCATCGGCACCAAGAAGCTCGAGGCCTATGGCGCCGAGGTGCTGCGCGTCTGCAGCGCGTTCTAGCTGGGCTCGCCCCCAGTCTCAGTTGGAGGACGGTAGCGCAACCGGCACCGGCCGCGTGAGCAGGTCGACATAGAGCTCGAAGAAGCGCGCGTTGTCGAACTTCTTCACCACCGTCATCTTCTGCAGCGCCGGCCCCGCAGGCTGCGAGGCATAGCCGACGGAGCGGCCGTTGTCGGCGGCACCGGGGTTGGCGACCACGTCGACGAAGCGCTCCACCGTCTGCGTGGCATAGGCCGGATCGAGGAGATAGGCGAGCGTGAGCGTGTCCCAGATGTTCTGCGTGTAGGCCGGGTTGTTCTCGAAGCCGTTGGTGCCGCTGAAGCCGTAGCCGTTGAGCTTGCGGAACACCTCGGTCACGGCGGTCGGCTTGGCCGGATGCGCGATGCGCTCGTAGATCGGCTTGGTCAGGAACACGGTGTCGGTCACGTCCAGCGGCACCACCACCTGCGGGATCGGCAGCCGCACCACGAACTGCGCGGCCTCGGGGTCGAACCACCAGTTGAACTCGGCGTACCGAGTGGTGTTGCCCGGCACGTCGACCGCGCCGCCCATGTAGATGATCTTCTTGATCAGCGGCACGATCTCGGGGTTCTGCTTGACCGCGAGCGCGATGTTGGTGAGCGGGCCGATGGCCAGGATGGTGATCTCGTTGGGGTTGGCCTTCACGGTGTCGACGATGAAGTCGACCGCGCTCCTGGGCTGCAGCACCGTGTGGGTGGCAAAGCCGTCGGGCGAGGGCTTCAGGTCGGCATCGGTCTTGGGTTCGGGCGAGCTCCAGGCGCCCAGGTAGCCGTCGCCTCCCGAACCGGCCGCCATCTCGGCCTCGATGGTCGCGTAATCGTGGTTGAGCGCGCGGTTCGCGCCCGCGTAGATGCCGATGCGGTCGCCCACGCCCAGACGCTCGACCGACATCAGCGCGTCGGCCACGCCCTGCTTGAGCCACTGGTTGCCCGACACCACGCTGATGCCCATGACCTGCACCTTGCCCTGGGCCTGCAGCTGCGCGGCCATCACGCCGAGCTGGCCGTCGTCGCTCATGGTGTTGTAGTCGCTGTCGATGATGATCTTCTGGGCCGGAGGCGGCGCAGCGCCGAAGCCCGGTGCAAGCCCGATGCCGCCGTTGCCGCCGCCGCCACCACCACCGCAGGCCGAGAGCGCCGTGGCGAGCAAGGCCGCCGCCATCCACCTGCGTCGCTGAATCCGAATCGTCATTCCGGCTCCTTTTTGAGTGCCTTTGCCATGTAGAACGAAATGCCAAACGTTTGCGCAAACGTTTGGCAGCACTCTAAAGGGCCTGCCACGGGCGTGGCAAAGCGCAAGGTTTCAAGGAGTAACCGCGGCGGCGGCGAAACGGATCAGCCCGGCGAGGGCGCGGCTTCGAGCAGGCGCATTTCGCGCAGCGGCGAGCGATGGAGCAGATAGGGCTGCTCGTCATCGGCCGTCCCGGATTTCTCGAGCCCCGGCTGGGCCTTGGCCGACGCCGAAACGGGGCAGGCGCCGCCGTTGCGCATGGCCAGCGCAGCCGCCAGCCGCGCCTCGGCCGGATCGCCAAGCTGGTGGCCGAAATCGTCGGCGACGGCGCAGTCGGGCGCGAATCCGTCGCCGTAGTCGCCGAAGTTCTTGTTGTTGACGCCCTGGAACTGGATCGCGAAATAGCTGGTGCCGCAGTTGTCCTGCGGAGAAAAGCCATAGGGCTTGCCGCAGGTGGTGCCGCCCACCAGGTTGACCTTGACGTCGATGCCGCGCAGGCCGTTGACGACCGCCTCGCTGGCCGAGCAGGTGTCGCGGCTGGCCAGCACCGTGACTTGCGAGAGGCCGAGCCTTGGCAGCGTGGCACCCGTGCGGCTGGTGCCGAAGAAGGTATAGATGGTCTGCGCCGGCGTCAGGTGGAACGGGTTCTTGTCGTTGAAGGCCAGGCGCTCGAACACCTTGCCCGAAGTCGTGGCCGACGAAGACACCATGGAGGCGAGCCGGTTGGCGATGTTGAGTTGGCCGCCGCCGTTGTAGCGCATGTCGAGCACGAGGTCCTGCACGCCGTCCTGCTTGAATTGGTTGAAGGCGTTGACGAGCTGCGATTCGGAGGTCGTGATGTGGTCGTTGAAGAGCAGGTAGCCCACGCGGCCGCTGCCGGTGTCGATCGTCTTCACGTTCTGCACCGGCGTGTGCGTGATCTTCGCGGCTGCCAGCGTGAGGGGCGCCTGCCGGACGCCGTCCACCTCGAACACGAAGGTGTGCGATTCGCCCTCCGTCTGCGGCGAGATCGCGCGATTGATCGCGTCGACATTCTCGGTGCCGGTGCTGCTGACGGCATTGACGCCATCGACTTCGACGATCTTCGCGCCCCGCTGGAGGCCTGCGTTCGTGGCGGGCGAATTCGGCTCGACAAAGGCGATGCGCATGTTGCGCGGCGGAGCACTGCGCACGACGGCAATCTCCATGCCGTAGCCCGGCGCCACGCCATTCTCCGAGAGCTGCCGATAGCGCTCGGTGTCGTACACGTAGTGAAAGCGGTCCTTGGCGCGGCCCGAGGCCGTGAGGAGCGGACTCTTGAGCACGCTGAAGTAGGCCACTGGCGTGGCGTAGTCGGCGGCCTTGAGGGTGGTGGGCACCTCGCCGTACCAGAGGTAGGTTTCGTCGATCCAGCCGCGCACCCAGCGCTTCTCGTCGGTCAGCGTGCCGGACTTGTCGGGATAGGCCGCTCCTGTCGCGGGGTTGACGCCGGCGCGCGGCGCGGCGCACAGACCGGCCACGGTGGACGAGGCAAGAATGGCATCGTCGTCGCCACCGCCATCGCCGCCGCTGGTGGGCGGCGGCGTGGTGGTGGACGGCGCGACGATCGGAAACCCGGCGCCTCCGCCCCCTCCTCCGCCTCCTCCGCCCCCACCGCCACAGCCGGCCAGCGCGCAGACGACGCCGGCCAATGCGAATGCGGCCGCAGCCGATGCGGTGAAGCACGGCATCTCCCGCGCGTGTCGATTGCCCAAGCTCATCGAGCCCTCCTCGTGTCCGCAGCGGCGGACGGTTTTTTCTTGTCTGCCGCGTTTCCGCGGCTTGTTGCTTGCTTGCGTGCTACTACTGCATGAAGCCGATGCTGCGCGACTCGCGCACTTCGGGCTTGATGCGATGCTCGGCCTCGAGCTGGTCGAGGAATTCGGCGGCCGAGAATTCGACCGCGAGAATGTCCGTCTGCCGCTTCACGGCCGCGAAATCCCCCGGGCACAGCTGGTGCAATTGCGCCAGGCGGGCCTTGGCCTCCGTGGTCAGCAGCGCGGCATCGCCCGCCAGCGCCTCGGTCACGAACATGCGCTCGCGCTGCGGCGCGGTGAGCGGCATGAACTTGATCTTGAAGGTGAAGCGCCGAAGCGCCGCCTGGTCGAGCCGGTCGAGCAGGTTGGTGGTGCAGATGAAGACGCCGTTGAAGCGCTCCATGCCCTGCAGCATCTCGTTGACCTCGGTCACTTCGTAGGTGCGCTGCGCGCCGCGCCGGTCCTGCAGGAAGCTGTCGGCCTCGTCGAGCAGCAGCACGGCCTTTTCGGCTTCGGCTTCCCTGAACATGGCGGCCATGTTCTGCTCGGTCTCGCCGACGTACTTGCTCATGAGGTCGCTGGCCTGCTTGATGATCAGCGGCCGGCCGATGGCCTTGGCGATGTGCTCGGCCAGCGCGGTCTTGCCGGTGCCGGGCGCGCCGTAGAAGCACAGCGTGCCGTGGCCGCGTGCCTTGATCGCCGCCACGATGCGCGGGATCTCGAAGCGGGTCTCGACGTTGAGCATGTCGAGGTCGTAGGTGGTGACGCTGCGCCGCTCGCCCAGGCCGGTGTCGAGCGTGCCGAGCGCGAGGTCGGCGTTCTTGAGCTGGCGCTCGATCAGCGCCTCCATCGACGCGCCGTCTTCCGTCTGCGCCAGCCCCGCGAAGCGCACGGCGGTGCGGATCTGCGCGGGCGTGAGGCCCTTGCGCTCGGCCAGCTTGGCGGTGAAGGCCTCGGACACGACGATGCCTTCGAGCGTTTTCTTCACCAGCTGCTCGCGCGCGCCGGGCGGCGGCGACTTGAGCTCCAGGTGATAGGCGAAGCGGCGCCGGAACGCCGGGTCGATCTGCTCGATGCGGTTGGTGACCCAGAGCGTGGGCACCGGGTTGGCCTCGAGGATCTGGTTGACCCAGGCCTTGCCGCTCACGCTGCCGCTGGTGGGCGCCGGAATCTGCTCGGCGCGCGCCATGAACTGCGCGGCCTCGGTGCTGATGGGCGGGAACACGTCCTCGACCTCGTCGAACAGCAGCGCGGCCTGCGCGCTGCCCTTGAGGAACACCTGCGCGATCTGCAGCGAGCGGTAGCGGTCGCGGCCACTGAGCGAGTTGCCGTCGCGGTCGGCGTATTCGACCTCGAACAGCTCCAGCCCCGCGGCCTGCGCCACCACCTTGGCGAGCTCGGTCTTGCCGGTGCCGGGCGGCCCGTAGAGCAGCACGTTGACGCCGGGCTCCTTGCGCGCCACCGCCGCGCGCAGCAGCGTGACGAGCATCTGCGCGTCTTCCTCGACGAAGGAGAAGTCGTGCGTGGTAAGCGCGCTCTTGGCCGAGGGCCGCGTGAACACGGCCATCAGTTCGTTGTGGTCGCGGTATTCGCGCATCAGCACCGGCGGCAGCTTCTCGCTGACCTTCATGAGGTCGGCCAGGTCGGTGATGTTGTGCTCTGAAATCAGGTTCTCGACCAGGCCGATGCGCTCCAGCCGCGAGCCCGCGCGCAAGGCCTCGCCCACCTCGGTGGCGTTGACGCCCGCGATGTCGGCAATGGCCGCATAGGCCTCGGGCGCGTTGTTGACCTTGAACTCGACCAGCAGCGAACGCAGGTCGCGCTGGTAGCGCGCCAGCGTGCCGTAGAGCAGCAGCGCGCGCTCGGCCTTGTTGAGCTGCAGGAGGCCCGCGAGCGCGTCGATGTTCTTCTCGACCAGCGTCGACTGCTTGCGCAGCGCATGCGTGAGCCAGTCGCGCGTGACGGCCAGCACCGAGAGCAGGTCCTTGGGGTAGTCCTTGGCGTATTCGTCGAGGTAGAAGAACAGCGTGCCTTCCTCGTAGGGCCCGCGCCACACGCCGTGCCGCTCGAGCAGCGTGCGGCCGTCGAAATTCTCGACGCCCTTCCAGGCCTCGTTGCCGGCGCAGCGCCGGCCGAGGAACTCGCGCAGCCGCAGCAGCACCGCCACTGGCCACACCAGGTGGCGCCCGGTGAGCGAGAGCAGGCCGTTGATGTCGCGGCGCACATTGAAGCGCGGCCCCTGCTTGGCGGCCAGCGTGAGCACGAAGTGCGAACACATCAGTTCGAGCACCGGCGCACCCTTGAGCCCGGGCGACGGCAATGCCTGCCCGCGTACTGCAGCAGCCACTACATCGACACCCGCACGCTTGACCATCAGACAACCTCCGGACGAGGAACTTCCTGGGGCGACCTTAACGCAGACTTTTGGCTTCGGGAAGACGCGGAAGCGGTAAAAACCCTGATGCTGCGATTCCAGCCACAATGCCCGCCATGGTCGGAATCGAAGAAATCCGGCGCGCCGCTGCGCGTCTCGAGGGTCAGGTGCTCAACACGCCCTGCGTCGAATCGCGCACGCTCTCCGAGATCGTGGGCGCGCAGGTCTACCTGAAGTTCGAGAATCTGCAGTTCACATCCTCGTTCAAGGAGCGCGGGGCGTGCAACAAGCTGGTCGATCTCCTGGAAGGCAAGGAAACAACGCGAGGCGTCGTGGCCATGTCGGCCGGCAATCATGCCCAGGGCGTGGCCTACCACGCGCAGCGGCTCGGCCTGCGCGCACTCGTCGTGATGCCGCGCTTCACGCCCGGCGTGAAGATCGAGCGCACGCGCGGCTTCGGGGCCGAGGTGGTGCTGCACGGCGACACGCTCGATGCGGCGCGCGCGCATGCGCTGGAACTGGCCGAACGCGAAGGGCTGACCTTCGTCCACCCCTACGACGACGAAGCCATCATCGCGGGCCAGGGCACCGTGGCGCTCGAAATGCTCGACGCGGTGCCCGACCTCGACACGCTGGTGGTGTCGGTCGGCGGCGGCGGGCTGATTGCCGGCATGGCGATTGCGGCGCGCGACCGCAGGCCCGGCATCGAGATCATCGGCGTGCAGACCACGCGCTTCCCCGGCATGGTGAATGCCGTCAAGGGCACGCAGCACCTGCAGGGCAAGAGCACCATCGCCGAAGGCATCGCGGTCGGCACGCCGGGCGTGCTGACGCGGGAGATCATCGCCGGCCATGTCGACGACCTGCTGCTGGTCGACGAAGGCGACATCGAGCAAGCGGTGCTGATGCTGCTTGAAATCGAAAAGACGCTGGTCGAGGGCGCGGGCGCGGCCGGCCTGGCGGCGCTGATCCGCCATCCAGGGCGCTTCAAGGGCAAGCGCGTGGGCTTGGTGCTTTCAGGCGGCAACATCGACCCGCTGCTGCTGGCGGCCATCATCGAGCGCGGCATGGTGCGGGCCGGCCGGCTGGCGCGCGTACGGGTGAGCGCGCGCGATGTGCCGGGCTCGTTGGCCCAGATCACGGCCACTGTGGCGGAAGCGGGCGCTAACGTCGATGAAGTCCATCACCAAAGAGCGTTTACCATGCTGGCAGCCCAGAACGTCGACATCGAGCTGGTGCTGCAGACCCGCGGACGGGCGCACCTGGCCAGCGTGCTGGGCGCGCTGCACGACGCCGGCTTCGAGGCGGAAGAACAGCACTGAGAAGGGGGCTCGCAACCCCCTAGACCGGGCCGCCGGGGGCCGCCGGTAAAATGGCCGCAGTTTTTCGTATTTGCGTATTCGAGGTAATTCAATGTCCAACCCCACTCCCGTCGAGCCCCGCCACGCCGCCGCCGTTGAAAAAGACGCCGTCGAATCGATCGTGCACCTGATGCCGCTCGTGCTGCCGCTGGCCGGCGGCGTGCTGATGCTGCTGCTGGCATCCATCGCCGTCTACTTGGCCTGACAGCCGTTTGCGTCTTCGTCCGCGGGCTTTGCGGCCCGCGTTGACGCAGTCTCCCGAAGCGAAAACGTTTTCTCAAACGGACCTCCGCGCCACCTCCGGCGCGGCGTCCCGTTCGGAAAGACGATTTTTTCAACTTAGGAGATTTCCGATGAACGCACCCACGATGCAGGGCCTCGCCATTCAGGCACCCTCATACGTCAAGAACGCAAAACTGGTGGCCTGGGTGGCCGACATGGCCGCGCTTTGCAAACCCGAGGCCATTCACTGGTGCGACGGCAGCAAGGAAGAGTACGACCGCCTGTGCCAGCAACTGGTCGACGCGGGCACCTTCAGGAAGCTCAATCCGGCCAAGCGCCCCAATTCCTTCCTCGCGCTGTCCGACCCGAGCGACGTCGCGCGCGTCGAAGACCGCACCTTCATCTGCTCCGAGCAGAAGGACAACGCCGGCCCCACCAACAACTGGATGGCCCCGGCCGAAATGCGCGCCACGCTGCAGCCGCTGTTCGACGGCTGCATGAAGGGCCGCACGATGTACGTGGTGCCCTTCAGCATGGGCCCGCTGGGCTCGCCCATTGCCCACATCGGCATCGAACTCTCCGACTCACCCTATGTGGCGGTCAACATGCGCATCATGACCCGCATGGGCAAGGCCGTGTACGAGGTGCTCGGCGCCGATGGCGACTTCGTGCCCTGCGTGCACACCGTGGGTGCGCCGCTCGAAGCCGGCAAGAAGGACGTGGCCTGGCCCTGCAACAAGACCAAGTACATCGTCCACTACCCCGAAACGCGCGAAATCTGGAGCTACGGCTCGGGCTACGGCGGCAACGCGCTGCTGGGCAAGAAGTGCTTCGCGCTGCGCATCGCGTCGAACATGGGCCGTGACGAAGGCTGGCTGGCCGAGCACATGCTCATCCTGGGCGTGACGAATCCCGAAGGCAAGAAATACCACGTGGCCGCCGCCTTCCCGAGCGCCTGCGGCAAGACCAACTTCTCGATGCTGGTGCCGCCGGCCGGCTTCGAAGGCTGGAAGGTCAGCACCATCGGCGACGACATCGCCTGGATCAAGCCCGGCAAGGACGGCCGCCTGCACGCCATCAACCCCGAGGCCGGCTATTTCGGCGTGGCGCCCGGCACCAACATGCTGACCAACCCGAACTGCATGGACAGCCTGGACCACGACGTGATCTTCACCAACGTGGCGCTCACCGACGACGGCGACGTGTGGTGGGAGGGCATGGAGCAGGACACCGGCTCGCTGCCCGCGCACCTGATCGACTGGCAGGGCAGGGACTGGACGCCGCAGATCGCCAGGGAAACCGGCGCCAAGGCCGCGCACCCGAATTCGCGCTTCACCGTGGCCGCCACCAACAACCCGGCGCTCGACGACGCCTGGGACGACCCGAAGGGCGTGGCCATCGACGCCTTCATCTTCGGCGGCCGCCGCTCGACCACCGTGCCGCTGGTGACCGAGGCCCGCAACTGGGTCGAAGGCGTCTACATGGCCGCCACCATGGGCTCCGAAACCACCGCCGCGGCCGCCGGCCAGCAGGGCGTGGTGCGCCGCGACCCGTTCGCGATGCTGCCGTTCATGGGCTACAACATGAGCGACTACTTCCAGCACTGGCTCGACCTGGGCAAGAAGCTGGAAGCCTCGGGTGCCAGGCTGCCGAAGATCTACACCACCAACTGGTTCCGCAAGGGCGCCGACGGCAAGTTCGTCTGGCCCGGTTACGGCGAGAACATGCGCGTTCTCAAGTGGATGATCGACCGGGTCGAAGGCAAGGCCGAAGGGGCAGAGCACATCACCGGCGTGAGCCCGCGCTACGAGGACCTGAACTGGAACGGCCTGGACTTCAGCGCCGAGCAGTTCGCCACCGTCACCAGCATCGACAAGGCCGCCTGGCAGGCCGAGCTGAAGCTGCACGCCGAGCTGTTCCAGCAGCTGGCGCACCACCTGCCGAAGGAGCTGCCGGAAACCAAGGCCGCCATCGAGCAGCGCCTGGCGGCCTGACGCCCGGCCATGGCCTGTGTGCGGCTTGTCCGCACACGCAAAAAAGCCGCCCGGGAGGGCGGCTTTTTTATTGAGCGACTGGCGGCTGGCGCCGATCGATCAGTAGTAGCGCGAGCTGTTCATGCGGCGCATGGCTTCGTAGATCGTCGGCATGCGCATTTCGCTGGAGCGTGCGGCCACGCGGGCCAGTGCGTCCACCTTGGCAGCAGTGGCGACCGAAACCTTGCCTTCGGACTGCTCGCGCCAGGTGGCGGCTTGCAGCTCCTGCATCACGCGCGGGTCGTTCTTCGCGGTTTCCAGGAAGCGGGCGTCGGCGCGGGCCGAAGCACGGCGCTGGGCAGCGGCATTCCAGGCACCGGCCACGTGGGCCAAGGGGGCGCGCAGCGAGCCGGCAAACAACGCGACGATGCCGAAAGCGGCGCCGCAGAGCACGGTCCAGGCGGCGAGCAGCGCGCCTTCGTCCCAGTTGGAAACGAGCTTGTCGGCCACCACCAGCACCGCCGCAACCACGGCGACAATCAGCAGGGCGATCAGCGGACGCGAACCGTTCGCGCCGGCGCGAGCGGCCTTGATCTGGCCGAACAGGACCTCGGCGCGCTGGACGCCGGGGTGGACAGTGGGTTGGTCAACGTGGACAAAGCTGGTCATGATGAATCCCTCCAAGGGATGAATGGCTGGTGCCGATGGGGAGATATTAGGGTTTGCCCTAGTGTTTTGCCACTTTATCTTTCTGATGTTTATCATTCACATCACTGATGGACGTCAACTTCCGCACATTCGATCTCAACCTGCTGCGCGTCTTCGACGAAGTGATGGCGGAGCGCAACCTCACGCGCGCCGCGCGCAACCTGTCGATCACCCAGCCCGCCGTGAGCAATGCGCTGCGCCGCCTGCGCGAGGTGCTCGGCGACGAGCTGGTGCGCCGGTCCGGCGCGGGCGTGGAGCCCACGCCGCGCGCGCTGGCGCTCTGGCCCACGGTGCGCGATGCGCTGCGGCAGCTGCAGCACACGCTGGCGCCGGGCGAGTTCGATGCATCGACCGCGGACACCACCTTCCTGCTGGCCATGGCCGACGCCACCGCCGCCGAACTCATTCCGGGGCTGGTTCAAATCGTGGAGAAGGAAGCGCCCGCTATCTCGCTGCGCGTTCTGCCGCTTACGACACGCGATCCGCGGCGGATGCTCGAGCAGGAAGAAGTCGACATGGCGATCGGCTACTTTCCGGCCGTGATCGCCAGCCTCGCGGCGCGCGGGCAGTCCGGCGTGGGAGTGGCCTTCGAGAGCCAGCGGCTCTACCTGGGCCAGTATGTGTGCGTGATGCGGCGCGGCCATCCGCTGGCTAACGCGCCGCTCACGCTGGACGACTATTGCGCCGCGCGGCACCTGCTCGTGAGCTTTTCAGGGCGCCCCTACGGCTTCATCGACCAGACGCTGGGCGCGCTGGGGCGCGAGCGGCGCATCGTGGTGACCGTGAACCAGTTCTTCACGGCCGGGCGCGTGGTCGCGAACTCGGACCTGCTGACGGTGCTGCCGCGCCATTTCGTGACCGTGACCGGCATCGACGACCAGCTGGTGCTGCGCGACCTGCCGTTCGACCAGCCGATGGTGCACGTCGACGCCATCTGGCATCGGCGCGCGCAGCACGGGCATGCGCACGAATGGCTGCGCACCGCGCTGCTGCGCTCCGCTGCGGCGGCTTTTGCGGATTCGGTCCTCGGGCAGAAGGTGCCCGGATGACCGGCGTCTTCAGCGGATGACAGAGAGCCAGGCGCTGGCGGCCATGCGCAGTTCCTGCGCGTGATGGGCGCCGCGGCCGGCGCGGACATCGGCGCTTTCCATCAGCGCGGCGGCATGGCTGGCCGGGGCATTGGCATCGGAAGAACGGAAGAAACGGGCCACTTGGGCAATGAGGCTGAACATGACAGTGCGCTGCTTTTGGCTGCGCTGGAGTGGTTGATGTTCTAAGAATAGGGGTTATCCCTAATATTGAAAGCCCCACTTCATGCGCTTTATGCATGGGCTGATTCCCCTAGACTGAGCAGACGATGAAGCTGCAACTGCTTTCCGACCTGCACCTGGAGTCCCACCCCCGCTTCCAGGCCGAGCCCGCGCCGGGCGCCGACATGCTGGTGCTGGCGGGCGACATCGGCTCCTACCAGGAAGGCTCGCGCCTGACCGACCCCGACTTCGGCCTGGGCCGTTTTTCGCCCCGCAATGGCTGGCCAGTGCCGGTGATGTACGTGCCGGGCAACCACGAATACGACAACACCGACTTCGACCAGACCCACGAGCGCCTGCGCGCGTTGTGCCAGGAGCTCGACATCCTCTGGCTCGAGCGGGAGACCGCGGTCATCGACGGCATCCGCTTTGTCGGCACCACGCTCTGGGCCGACTTCGACGCGCTGGTGGAACCCACCGACGGCTTGGCGGATGCGCTCAAGAAGCGCGGCAAGGCGATGCGCGCGGCCGACTTCTATCTTGAGAAAGCCGCCACGGTGCGCCATGGCCAGCCCTTCATGGCGGGCGCCATGCGCGAGCAGGGCCTGGCGTGCCAGGCCTGGCTCGAACAGGCGCTGGCCGAGCCTTTCGACGGCACCACGGTCGCCATCACGCACTTCGCGCCCAGCCTTGCCAGCGCCGATCCGCGCTACGGCCTCACGCCCGGCACGGCCGGCTTCTGCAATTCGCTCGATGCGCTGCTGCCCCGCGCCAGGCTGTGGCTGCACGGCCACCTGCACTGCCCCTCCGACTACGTGAAGAACGGCTGCCGCGTGGTGGCCAACCCGCTCGGCTACAAGGGCAAGGGCGAACAGGAGGGCTTTCGCCCGGACCTGCTGATCGAGGTGCCCTGAGGGCGCGCTACAGCAGCTCTTCGCCCACGATCGGCAGCAGCAGCCAGTTCTTGAAGCGCAGCCAGAGAAACTCGCCGGGCTCGTCCTCGTGGACGATGTCGCCGCCGGCATCGTCGTATTCCAGCCATTGCACGCGGCGGCCGTCGGGCGCGAGCCGCAGCCGGTAGCCCAGGCTCACGCGCTCCCCGCTCATGAGCTTTTCGTAGTCGGCCACGAGCGCCGGGCTGTCGATCACGAGGCCCATTTCGGTGTTCACCGCAGCCGAGCGGCGATCGAGGTTCATCGAGCCGATGAAAAAGCGCTGGTCATCGATCACCGCGAGCTTGGCGTGCAGCCGGCTGATCGACTGGCCGAAATTGCCGAAGCGCCTCGAGCGAGCGGTGAGCATGGGCGCAATCTCGTAGATGGTGACGCCGATCTTCAGCATGTCGGCGCGGTAGCGTTCGTAGCCGGCATAGGCCAGCGGTTCGTCGGTGGCGCCGAGCGAGTTGGTCACCACGGTGATGCGCCCGCCGCGGTCGATGGCCTGCTTCATCATCGCCATGCCGCGCGCGCCGGGAATGAAGTACGGCGAGCCGATCTTGACTTCGCGCTTCGCCGAAGTGATGACGCCGAGTGCGCCCTCGGTCACGCTGCCCTCGTAGGCCGCCTCCGGCTTGCGCGTGATCTTCGCGGGGTCGTCCACGAACAGCGTGAAGGACGCCCCATGCAGCTCGAGCCTGCCGGTGGCGAGCTGCTCGCCCACCGGCGAATGGTCCAGCACGTCGCGCGGGCGTATCGGCACATCGGGCTGGGCCGCGCTGGCAATGGCATCGAAGCGCTTCTGCGCCTCTTCCACCGTCATGCGCAGCGGCGCGATGCGCTCGATGGGCCAGGCATGCTCGCTGTTCCAGTAGCGGTCGAAGCCTTCGGACATCCGGCGCACCACCGGCCCGCAGGAGAACACGTCCATGTCGATGAAGTTCGCCGCCGTGCCGCGCATGAAGTATTCGTTGGCGATGTTGCGGCCGCCCGAGACGGCAAAGCTGTTGTCGGCCACCATCAGCTTGTTGTGCATGCGGTGGTTGATGCGGCCGAACTCCGCGAACGAGAACAGGAGCCGCATGGCGAACGAATCGGCCCGCGAAGGCAGCGGATTGAACAGCCGCACCTCGACGTTCGGAAAGGCCGCGAAAGTGCCGAACACCTCGTCCTCGCCGGCCGTGTAGAGATCGTCTACCAGAAGGCGCACCCGCACGCCGCGCGCCGCCGCGTCGCGCAGTTCGCGCAGCAGCAGCAGGCCGACGTCGTCGTTCTGGATCAGGTAGTACTGCACGTCGAGCGACTTCTCGGCATGCCGTGCGAGCGAGATGCGGGCATCGAAGGCAAAGGCGGCTTCCGGCAGCAGCCGAAAACCCGACAGCCCCGCGGGGCCGACAGGCGCGCCCTGCGCCGCGAGCCGGCCGAGCCCGGTGTCCGCCACATCGGTGATCGCCGCCGCCACCGGGCTTGGCTGCGGCGGCGGCAGGCTCGCGCAGCCCGCCAGCCACGCGCAGCCCACGGCGGCCCACATCAGGACCGCGAGTCTGCGAATGAGCGGCGAGGCTGCCATGGCCCGCACTGTAGCTCGCGGCAGGCGCGAGCGGAGCCCTATGATCGCGCTCACAAAAAAGGGAAAGAACGCGCGTGCTCAACGGCTTGTGGCTGGGTTTCTTCGGAATGGCGATGCTGGCGGCGCTCGGGCGCTGGCTGGTGGGCGGCGATGCGGCGGTCTTCGCGGCGATCGTCGAAAGCCTGTTCGCGATGGCGCGGCTTGCGGTCGAGGTGATGGTGCTGCTGTTTGGCACGCTCACGCTGTGGCTCGGCTTCCTGCGCATCGCGGAGGCGGCGGGGCTGGTCGGCTGGCTGGCGCGCGTGCTCGGCCCGCTCTTCAGGCGGCTCATGCCGGGCGTGCCCGCGGGCCATCCGGCGCTGGGCCTCATCACGATGAACTTCGCGGCCAATGCGCTGGGGCTCGACAACGCGGCCACGCCCATCGGCCTGAAGGCCATGCGCGAACTGCAGCGGCTCAACCCCGACCCGGTCACGGCCACCAACGCGCAGATCCTGTTCCTGGTGCTCAACGCGTCTTCGCTCACGCTGCTGCCCGTGACGATCTTCATGTACCGCGCGCAGCAGGGCGCGAGCGATCCGACGATGGTGTTCCTGCCGATTTTGCTGGCCACCAGCGCATCGACGCTCGTGGGCCTGCTCTCGGCGGCGGTGGCGCAGCGCCTGCGGCTGTGGGACCCGGTGGTGCTGGCCTACCTGGTGCCGGGCGCGCTGCTGCTGGGCGGCTTCATGGCGCTGCTGGGCACGCTCTCGGCGGCGGCCATTGCGTCGCTCTCCTCGCTCATGGGCAATCTCGCGCTGTTCGGCGTGATCATCGTGTTCCTGCTGGCCGGCGCGATCCGGCGCATCAAGGTGTACGAATGTTTTATCGAGGGCGCGAAGGAAGGCTTCGACATCGCGAAGAACCTGCTGCCCTACCTGGTCGCGATGCTGTGCGCGGTCGGCGTGCTGCGCGCGTCGGGGGCGCTGGACTTCGTGCTCGGCGGCCTGCGCTGGCTGGTGAGCGCGGGCGGCTGGGATGCGCGCTTTGTCGACGCCATGCCCACCGCGCTGGTCAAGCCCTTCTCGGGCAGCGCGGCGCGCGCGATGCTGATCGAGACCATGAAGAGCCAGGGCGTGGACAGCTTCCCCGCCCTCGTGGCCGCCACCATCCAGGGCAGCACCGAAACCACCTTCTACGTGCTGGCGGTGTACTTCGGCGCGGTCGGCATCCAGCGCGCGCGGCATGCGGTGGCCTGCGCGCTGCTGGCCGAGCTGGCGGGGGTGGTGGCGGCGATTGCGGTGTGCTACTGGTTCTTTGGCTGAGCCTGGGCTGCCTGGGATAGGGCGGCTTGCTTGCGCGGCTCGACCACGGGAAACATCGGCTCGAAGGTGTCGAGCATCGACAGCAGCTCGCCGAGCTTCGCGCGGTTGCCCTCGATCTTCACCAGCCCCGACTGAACCGCCTCGGGAAACGTCGTCTGCTTCAGCGTGACCGCATCGAGCGTCGCGCGGCTCAGCGTCACGGTGGCATCCGCCCCGCTCGCCTGCAGGCCCGCCACATGCGTGAGCGCCGAGTTCTCTAGCGTCAGCACGAACTTCTGGTTCGAATCGGTGAAGTTCCAATTGATGACCATCGCCTTGCCCTCGGCCTTGGCGGCATCGAGCCGCACGCCGAGGAAGTCGAAGAACAGGTCGTTGCTGACCGCCTTGAGCGTGTCGGCGTTCGAGCTGCTGCCGCCGGGGATCTTCGGCACGCCGTTGCGCAGCTCCATCGCGCCCACCAGGTAGGCGCTGCGCCAGGTGCCGGCCTCCGACTGGTAGCCGAGCTGCTCGAGCGCATCGGCGCCGAGTTCGCGTGCCGCACGATTGGCGGGATCGGCGTAGACGACCTGGCTCATCGCGCTCGCGACCCAGCGGAACTCGCCCTGCCTGAAGTCTTCGCGGGCGCGAGCGATCACGGCGTCGGCACCGCCCATGTATTCGATCGTCTTCTTCGCATGATCCACCGGCGGCAGCGGATTCAGGTTGGCCGGGTTGGCGTCGTACCAGCCCAGGTACTTCTGGTACACGGCCTTGGCGTTGTGCCGCAGCGTGCCGTAGTAGCCGCGCGCGGACCATTCCTGCTCCAGGCTCGCGGGCATGCGCAGCGTCTCGGCGATGTCGGCCGCGGTGTACCCATGGTTGAGCAGGCGCAGCGACTGGTCGTTGATGAACTTGTACATGTCGCGCTGCTTCTTCAGCAGGTCGACGATGCGATCGCGGCCGGTGGTGGGCCAGTGGTGCTGGGCAATCAGCACGTCTGTCTTCTCGCCGAAGGCCACGCGCGCCTGGTCGATGTACCTGGCCCACAGGTTGCCGTCGCGCACCTCGGCGCCGCGGATCGTATAGAGGTTGTGCATGTTGTGCGTCACGTCCTCCGCCATGTTGAGCACACGGAACTGCGGCAGGTACATGAGCATTTCCGACGGCGCCTCCGAGCCCGGCACCAGCTGGAACACGATCTCCACGCCATCGATGGTGCGCTGCTCCGTGGTCTTCTCGATGGTCGACGTGGGCGCGATCAGCGTGATGGTGCCGCGCGCGAGCGCCTTGCCCAGGCCGGTATCGACCTGCCCGCGCACACCGGGCGGCAGCAGCGTGCCGAACTGGTACTGCGAGCGCCGGCTCATCGCGTTGCCCGCGAGGATGTTCTCCGCCACCGCGGTTTCCATGAAACCCGAGGGTGCAATGACCTGCACCTTGCCGGCAGCCACGTCGTCTTCGCTGACCACGCCCTTCACGCCACCGAAGTGGTCGGCGTGCCCGTGCGTGTAGATCACCGTGCCGACAGGCTTCTTTGGCCGGTGCTGGTGGTACAGCGCGAGCGCGGCGCGCGCGGTCTCCGCCGTGAGCGGCGGATCGATGACGATCAGCGAGTTGCCGCCCTCGACGATGGTCATGTTCGCGATGTCGAAGCCGCGCACCTGGTAGACGCGGTCGGTCACCTTGAACAGGCCGTGAATGGCATTGAGCTGCGCCTGCCGCCAAAGGCTCGGGTTGACCGTGTCGGCCGCTTCGTTCGCCTTGAGGAAGTCATAGGGCTTCATGCTCCAGGCCGGGCGCGGGCCGGCGCCTGGCACGAGCGCATCGGGCACCGTGCCGATGAAGCCGCGCATCGCGTCCTCGAAGTCCTGCCGGTTGGCGAAGGGCAGCGCCTTTGCCATGGCGGCATTGGCCTTCAGCGTGGCGGGTTCGGGCGCCTTGGGCGCGACCTGCGCGAAGACCGGCGCGCTGCCGAGCGTGCAAGCCAGTGCGACGAGGACGACGGGGAAAGAAAAAACGTGCATCGGTGTCTCTTTGTCTTTGGTGAAAAGCAGGAACAGCGAGCGATTCTCCGAACCACTCGAAGCATTGGCAAATGCAAAATATGAGCTCTCTTTTTAACCAGAACGCAAAATGCAGCTGCGCCAGCTCCAGCATCTCGTTGCGCTCGCCGAGCAGGGCAGCTTCGGCCGCGCCGCGCAGGCCGTGCACCTGTCTCAGCCTGCGCTCTCGCGCAGCATCGACACCCTCGAAGACAGCCTGCAGGCGCGCCTGGTCGACCGCGCCTACGGCACCGTGCGTTTCACGCAGGCAGGCGATCTCGTGCTCGCGCGCGCTCGCGAGCTCCTCGCGGATGCGCAGCAGATCCAGCGCGACGTGCTGCAGCTCGAAGGCCTCGCCATCGGCAGCCTTGCCGTGGGTTTCGGCCCCTTCGCTGCCAGCACGCTCGGCCGCATGGCCCTGTCGCTGATGGCGCAGCGCCATCCGCAACTGCTCATGCGCATGGAAGTGGCCGACACCGCCACGCTCTGCGAGCGCCTGCACCGGCGGCAGCTGGACCTGTTCATCGCCGACACCCGCGACCTGAAGAAGCAGCCCGGCCTGAAGCTCGCGCGCCTGCCCGACCTGCCGGTCTCGTTCTTCGTGCAGCCCAGGCACCCGCTGCGCCGCCTGAAGCAGGTGACGCTGGAAAAGGCCATGGACTATCCGATGGCCGGCCCAAACCTGCCCGCCGAAGTGGCCGCGCATTTCGACCGCCAGACTCGGCGCAACGACCGCGGCGTTTTCAACGTGACCTGCGACGACGCCGGCACCCTTCGCCACCTGGCCCTGACCGCCAATGCGGTGATCCTCGCGCCGCATGCGCCGGCCCTGAACACCGATACGAGCGCCCTCGCGCCCTTGCCGGTCGTCGGTTTTGCAGGCATGCAGACGCACTACAGCCTGGTGACGCTTGCGGGCCGCACGCCCTCGGCCGCGGCCACCGTCTATACCCGGCTCGCGACAGAGTTGATGCGCCCGCACAAGCAGCCCACCGTGCGCTGAGCCAAAATGGTCTTCCTGCCGACCACCGCCCAGCCTTTTACGTGACCACTCCCCGCCGGGCCAAGCCCCCCACCTTTTCGCCCGACGAGTTCCGCGAAGCGCTCGGCATGTTCGCCACCGGCGTGACCATCGTCACCGCGCGCTCGGCCGACGGCACACTGGTCGGACTCACGGCCAACTCGTTCAATTCGGTGTCGCTCGCGCCGCCGCTGGTGCTGTGGAGCCTGGCGCGCGCGGCGGGCTCGATGCCGGCGCTCAGCACCGGGTCGCACTACGCCATCAACATCCTGGCCGCCAACCAGAAAGCTCTGGCCGAGCGCTTCGCCACCAAGAACATCGACCGCTGGGCCGACGTGGCCTTCACCGAAGGCCTTGGCGGCGCGCCGGTGCTGGCCGGTGCGGCGGCGAGCTTCGAATGCTTCAACCGCAGCCGCTACGACGAAGGCGACCACGTGATCTTCGTCGGCGAGGTGGAGCGCTGCACGCACAACGCCGGCGCCTCGCCGCTGCTGTTCCACGGCGGGCGCTTCTACACGGAACATCCCTTGTGAGCCGCGCCGCCGCGTTCATGTGCGTGTTGCTGCTGCCGTTGGCCGCGCAGACCGCCATGGCGCAGGACGCAACAGCGACACCGCTCAAGCAGAACTGGTTCGACGATCCGTTCTTCCAGCTCTCCGCTGGCCTCCCCGCCTGCGCCATGCCCGAAGGCCCGTTCTACACCGCCGAGGAGCGCCGCGCCCAGACCCATTCGAGGCTTGAGCGCGGCACCAGCTGCTGGCTTGCCGGCAAATGCACCGACAGCAACGCCTACCGCTACGACAAGCCGCTCGCGCCCAAGGTGCGCGCCGCGTTGCTGGCCGTACCGGGCGTGCAGAAGGCCAGCGTGTGGGTGACGATCCAACGGCGCTGGATTTACCTGCAGGGCTGCGTGCCCTCGGCCGCACTGGCCAGAAAACTCGAACGCGCCGCGCGCGCGGTGCCCGATGTGGAAACCGTGGTGCCCGACCTGATGGTCGGCACGCGGGGGAAGCCGCCGTATCCCGTGGCCGGCCGGTGAGGTCCGTTGAAACGCGACGCATCCATCGCCCGCGCAGCCGCGTCCCGATCGGCATGCATCAGGACTGGTGCGTTTCGAGGTTGAGCACGACAACGCCGATGACGATCATGGCTACTCCGGCAATCCGCGGGAGCGTCGTCGATTCGTCGAGCCAGAGAATGCCGAACGCCGCCGTCAACGCGGTTCCGCTGCCCGCCCATACCGCGTAGGCCAACCCGATTTCCAGGTGCCTGACGGCGATCGACATGAGCCAGATTGCCGCCGCATAGCAGACCCCGACCACCAGCGACGGTGTGAGGCGCGTGAATCCATCTGCATGGCGAAGCGCGATCGTTCCTGCAACCTCTGCCGCAATGCTGGCTGCAAGCAGCAGCCAGGAGAAGGTCTGTAAACCCATGGGATACCTCTCGGACTCCGCACCTGTACCGGATGCAGAGCAACGAGAAGAAGGAGCGGTACCCGAAACGAATGACGAATGCTAACGGAGGCGGCAGTGCGTCGACCTGCGCAGTCCAACACCTCACGCGCTACGATCATCGATCCTGGGCTTTGTTGCCGCATGCAAGACCGAAGCCCATCGACGAGACCCGAATGATCCAGCGCAAGACCCACCTCGACTCCCTCGCCATCGGCCTTCTGATCGCATGCTGCGCGTTCTGGGGGCTGCAGCAGATTCTCATCAAGACCACCGTCACCGAAGTGCCGCCGCTCTGGCAGGCCACGGTGCGCATGGTGGGCGCCGTGGTGCTGCTGTGGCTCTGGTGCGTGTGGCGCCGCGTGCCGCTGTTCGAGCGCGACGGCACGCTGCCGGGCGGCCTGCTCGTGGGCCTGCTGTTCGCGGGCGAGTTCGCCTGCATCTACCTGGGCCTGCAGCACACCTCGGCCTCCAGGCTCACTGTGTTTCTCTACACCGCGCCGTTCTGGGTCTCGCTGCTGCTGCCGCGCTGGGTGCCGGCCGAGCGCCTGCGTGGCCTGCAGTGGCTGGGGCTGGGCATTGCCTTTGCGGCGGTGCTGTTCGCGTTTAGCGAAGGCTTCGGGCGCTCGGGCTCGGGCCAGCTGCTCGGTGATGCCATGGCGATCGTGGGCGGCATGCTCTGGGGCCTGACCACGCTGGCGCTGCGCACCACGCGGCTCGCCACCGCGAGCGCCGAGAAGGCCCTGTTCTACCAGGTGGCCGTGACCGCGGCCGTGTGCCCGCTGCTGTCGCTGGCGCTCGGCGAAAGCTGGGGCTTCTCGTATTCGGCCTGGGCATGGACCTCGATCGGCCTGCAGACCGTGATCGGCGCCTTCGCGAGCTATCTCACCTGGATGTGGCTGCTGCGGCACTATCCCGCCACGCAGATGTCGTCGTTCAGCTTTCTGACGCCGCTGTTCGCGCTGGTGTTCGGCGTGGTGCTGCTCGGCGAACCGCTCACGCTGCAGCTGATGCTGGCCCTGGCCGGTGTGGGCCTGGGCATCGTGATGGTCAACCGGCGAAAGGCGCGGCCATGAAAGCCACGGACTTCCAGCCGGTGCTCGACGACATCGTCGCCACCCTGCGGCCGCTGCTGGGCACCGCCGGCACGGTGGCCAGCTACATCCCGGCGCTGGCCTGCGTCGATGCGCGCCAGCTCGGCATTGCGCTGCGCACCTGCGACGGCACCGAGGCTTTCGCCGGCGATGCCGAAACGCCGTTCTCGATCCAGAGCGTGTCGAAGCTCTTCACACTGACGCTGGCCATGCAGCGCATGGGCGACGCGCTGTGGGAGCGCATCGGCCGCGAGCCTTCGGGCAATCCCTTCAACTCGCTGGTACAGCTGGAGAACGAGCACGGCAAGCCGCGCAATCCGTTCATCAATGCGGGCGCCATCGCCGTGGCCGACCGCCTCGTGAGCCAGGCGCTGCAGGCCGGCGGCAGCGCCAAGGCCGACATCCTTGCGCTGATGGGCAGCCTGTGCGGCGAGCCGATCGCGTTCGACGACGAGGTCGCGCGCTCCGAAGCCGCCACCGGCTTTCGCAACATCGCGCTCGCCAACTTCATGAAGAGCTTCGGCAAGATCGACAACGATGTGGCCGTGGTGCTCGACACCTACTTTCACCAGTGCGCATTGCGCATGAGCTGCCGCCAGCTGGCGCGCGCGGCAGCCTTCCTGTGCCGCGACGGCGCGCATCCGATCGACGGCCAGGCCGAGGTGACCGGCGAGCGGCAGACGCGCCGCATCAATGCGCTGATGCTCACCTGCGGCACCTACGACGCCGCGGGCGACGTGGCGTTTTCGATCGGCCTGCCCTGCAAGAGCGGCGTGGGCGGCGGCATCGTGGCCGTGGTGCCCGACCGGCTCACGCTGTGCGTCTGGTCGCCCGCGCTGGACGCCACGGGCAATTCGCTGCTCGGGATGAAGGCGCTCGAACTGTTCGTCGCGCGGACCGGGCTGTCGGTCTTCTGAGCGGCGCGTGCGGCTCGCGGGCGCAGGCGAGAATGGGCTCGCACGAACCCGAGCATCCGAATGACCGAAGCTACAGACCCCACAGATTCCGACAACCTCCCCCTGCAGGAACCCCGCCTCTGGCGCGACGGCCAATGGACCGCCCGCGTCATCAAGAACGAGGAAGACGACGGCTGGGCCGTCGAGATGACGCGCCACGGCGACCCCGAACCGGCGCTGGTCGGCCCCTGGACCATGGGCCGCGACAAGAAGAACCCGAAGCCGCTCGACGGGCCCGCCTTCTCCACGCTGGTGAAGACCGCCGCCGAAGTGATTCGCCGCCACGAGCAGCAGCTGCACGCCACGCTCAACAAGAGCGTGACCGTCACGGCGCAGAGCGGCCAGCGCATTCGCGTGTCGCTCGCCATCGTGCCCGACGAGGACAGCCCCTCCGCCACGCTCGCGGCGCACGACGATGCCGACGACTCGGAACTTGCCAGCGTCAACGTCTCGCCTGCCTTCAGGCTCACGGCGAGCAGCGCCACCGCCTGGATCGAATCCGGCTACGCGCGGCCCCGCTGAGCGCGCTTTTGCAATCAGCGAAATGACGTATGTGCAGCCCGCGCTGAGTTGAGAACAATCGGCTTCGACGACACGAACCCGCTGCACCAGAGACAAGCCCGAATCGGTTGAACACCGGTTCGGGCTTTTTTGTTTTTTCTCAACCACCCTCCAGGAGCAGCGTCATGAGACATGGTGATATTTCGAGCAGCAGCGATTGCGTGGGCGTCGCGGTCGTCAACTACAAGATGCCCCGCCTGCACACCAAGGCCGAGGTGCTCGACAACGCCCGCAAGATCGGCGAGATGCTGGTCGGCATGAAGAAAGGTCTGCCGGGCATGGACCTGGTGATCTTTCCCGAATATTCCACCCACGGGATCATGTACGACGCGAAGGAGATGTACGACACCGCCGCCACCGTGCCCGGCGAGGAAACGGCAATCTTCGCGGACGCCTGCCGCCGCGCCAACGTGTGGGGCGTGTTCTCGCTGACCGGCGAGCGCCATGAGGCGCACCCGGACAAGGCGCCCTACAACACGCTGATCCTCATGGACAACCAGGGCGAGATCGTCCAGAAGTACCGCAAGATCATGCCGTGGGTGCCCATCGAGGGCTGGTACCCGGGCGACCGCACCTACGTCAGCGACGGTCCCAAGGGCATGAAGATCAGCCTCATCGTCTGCGACGACGGCAACTACCCCGAGATCTGGCGCGACTGCGCGATGCGCGGCGCCGAGCTCATCATCCGCTGCCAGGGCTACATGTACCCGGCCAAGGAGCAGCAGATCCTGGTGTCCAAGGCCATGGCCTTCATGAACAACACCTACGTGGCGGTGGCCAATGCGGCGGGCTTCGACGGCGTGTACTCGTACTTCGGGCATTCGGCCCTCATCGGCTTCGACGGCCGCACGCTCGGCGAATGCGGCGAGGAGGAAATGGGCATCAACTACGCCGAACTTTCCATGGGCCTGATCCGCGACGCGCGCAGGAACGGCCAGTCGCAGAACCACCTGTTCAAGCTGATGCACCGCGGCTACACCGGCATCATCCATTCGGGCGACGGCGACAAGGGCGTGGCGGCCTGTCCGTTCGACTTCTACAAGCAGTGGATCAACGATCCCGAGGGCGCGCGCGAGAAGGTGGAGTCGTTCACGCGCAGCACCATCGGCACGGCGGAATGCCCGATCGAGGGGCTTCCGAACGAAGCTGCCCAGCGCTGAAATCAGAGCTGCCGAAACGCCGTCAGCACCTGCAGCACGCTGTGCGTGGCGCCGTCGAGCATGGCGCGCTGGCGGTGCGCAATACCGAGGCGGCGCGTGAGCCTGGGCGTGATCGGCAGGATCTGCATGCGCTCGTTCAGCGCCGCATCGGTGGTCTGCTGCAGCGGCAGCAGCGCGGCGCCATAGCCGGCCGCCACCAGGCTGCGGATCGCGGCGTCGTAGTTGAGCTCGATGCGCGCTCGCGGCGCGAAGCCGGCCGCCGCGAACCATTCCATCGAGAGCCGGTACATGTGGGTGGTGGCGTCGTTGAAGATCAGCGGCTGCGCCGCGAGCCAGGCCGGTGTGACGCGCTTCGGTGCCTTCCAGCGCTGCGGCACGAAAGCCATCATGGCCTGGTCGCGCCAGGGCGTGACGACGATGTCGCGCAGCGGCGGTTGCGGCACCGCGACCAGCCCGATGTCGAGCGTGCCGGCGGCCAGCCGCGCCATCGCCTCGTACGAGCCGAGGATGCTGACCTCCACGTCGATGCCTGAATGCCGTTCGCCCAGCGCTTCGAGCACCTGCGGCAGCAGGTCGACCACCACGCCGGTGGAGGTGCCGAGCCGCACACGGCCGGTGCGGCCTTCGGCCTGGCGCTTGACGGCTTCGACGGCATCGTCGGTGTCGCGCAGCAGCTTGCGTCCGCGCTCCACCAGCGCCGCGCCGGCCGCCGTGGGCGTGACGCGGCGATTGCCGCGCACCACCAGCTGCGCGCCCAGCCGCGATTCGAGTTCGCTGATGTGCAGGCTCACCGTGGGCTGCGCGAGGTGCAGCGCCTTGGCCGCCGCCGAGAAGGTGCCCAGATCGGCAATGGCAATGAGCGTGCGGAGTTGGTCGAGGTTGAGCTGTCGCATCAGGAATTCTGATTGAAAGTGTCAGGAATCTCAACTTCCACAATAGCATGCGTCGCCGCAAGATGAGCGCTCCCCCACAAGGAGCCCATCGTGACAGCGCCGACGCACTCGCCCTTTCATCAACGCCTGATGCATGCCCTGCGCGGTTGGCGCCGCCGTGCCGCGGAGCGCCGCCGCAGCCGCGCGGACTCGCAGCACCTGGCCGGCATGAGCGACCACGAACTGCGGGACCTGGGCATCGGGCGCAGCGAGGTGGCCGGGCTGCTCGGTCGGCATCGCTACTGACCGGATCGGATCGCAGGTCCCTCGGGGTCCGCGCCCGATTTGAGGTTCAATCCGGGGCGTGCCCAAAACCGCCGCTCCCACCCCGCTTTCCATCGAACTCACCTCGCCGCAATCGGTCAACGGCCAGCGCGCGGCGTTCCAGTCGCTCTGGCTGCTCGCACGCATGAAGCACGCGCACGATGCCGAAGGCGGCCTCGTGCGGCTGGCCGACCTGCGCGGCGAAGTCTCTGACGCGAGCACGCTGCGCATGGTCGTGAGCCGCGCGTTCCGCGACTTCAAGGCCTGGAACGTCGAGGTCGGCTGGGGCGAGGACACGCAGCGCGAGCCGCGCTTCCTGAACGCAGAGCGGCGCAGCCAGGGGCCGTTCTGGTTGCCGCCCGCCGAAGCCCGACGGGTGCGCATGCTGGTGGGCGGCCGCACGGCGACGGCCGCCGAGGTGGCTTCCTTCCTGGGGCTGCGCTCGCGCAGGGCCCACGCGGCCGAGCCCGGCTCGCGGCCGCCCGATGCGGTGCATCTGCAGGACGCCGCGTTCTGGAAACAGCTGGTCGCCTCGCAGCAGGCGGCGCGGCAAGGCCGGCTCATGGCGCCGGTGGCGGGCGGCGGCGCGGCCGGGTCGCCGGCCAGTGCGCTGGAGTCGATCCGCCTTGCCGGCACGCTGGCCGCCACCGATTTCCAGCGCGCGCTGGTCACGCTCAACGAGGCCATGCTGTGGCGCCGGCTCGGCGACAACGAGCAGGCGCGCCGTCGGCTGCAGGCGCTCAAGAAGCAGCGCCTCGCCCATCATGTGGCAGGCAACGACTACCTGGGCGCGATGGAGTGCATCGTCTCGGCCTGGTGCGCCTACACCGCACGCGACCTGCCGCTCGCGCAGTCGCTGCTGGGCGGCATGGCGAACGATGCGGCGCGCAGCCTGGTGCTGCGGCACCACCCCGACGTGCGCTTCGAGTGGTGCAACCTGTGGGCGCTGGTGTGCCGCTCGCGCGCGCTGGGGCTCTCCGCCGACGACAAGCCGGCGGCCGCGGCGCTCGCCGAAGAGTCGCTGCAGCGTTTTGGTGAAGCATTGGCCGCGGCCTTCGAATCGCATTCCTTCGACGCGGCACAGCACGTGGCCGCCAACATGGGCATGGCCGCGTGGCTGTTCGACCGCGTGGGCCTGTCCGACCTGCCGGCGCTCGCGCATGACGGACATGCCGACACCACGCGCCGCGCCGTGCAGTGGATCGCCTTCAGCGAATGGCTCTGCGGCCACACCGACGGCCAGGGCCGCTCGGCCTGGAACGCGATCTACCTGATGCGCATCGCGCGCGGCCACTGCCGGCCCGAAGAGCAGCCCACGCTTGCGCAGTTCCGCGCGCAGAAGCCGCTCGATCCGGCGGCGATCTCGCAGCTCGCCGGGCCGCTCGCCGACGCCTTCGACGCCGCGCATTGGCCGGCACGCTGGGTCGAGGTGGCGCAGGCGCGACTGGCCGACCACCAGGCGGGCCGGCGGCGCTACCCCGGCCTGCAGCATTGCAGCCTGCTGTTCGAGCACGCCTGGTATGCGGCGCACGCGGGCGAGCTGAAGGCGGCCGAGCAGTCGCTGGCTTTGCTGCGTGAAACCCTGCCGCAGCTGGTGCCGAGCGACCGCGCCTATTTCACCGAGTCGTGGAACGACACGCTGCCGGCCGAGCTGGTGCTCGAAGCGAAGCCGCCGCGGCGGCCGGCGGCGCGCAAGAAGGCCGTGCGCCGATCCGGCTAGGGCCGGGAGGCCCTGGTCAGCGCGCGGCCGGCGCACCGGTCGACTTGCGCACCACCAACTCGGGCCGCAGCACCACGGTCGATGCCGACATCGCGCGGCCATCGATCTCCTCGAACAGCATCTCGGCCGCGCGCCAGCCGAGTTCGCGGTGCGGCAGGCGGATGGTGGTGAGCGGCGGATCGACCATGTCGACCAGCGGCATGTCGTTGTGGCCGGTGACCGAGATGTCCTTCGGCACGCGCAGGCCGGCCTGGCGCAGCGCGTCGTAGGCGCCCAGCGCCACGAGGTCGTTGCAGCACACCACGGCCTGCGGGGCGGGACCGGCTTCGAGCATCTGCTGCATGGCCAACGCACCGGCCTCGCGGCTGTAGCTCGCGCACTCGACCACGCGGAACGGCTTCATGCGGTGGTCGCGCAGCGCCTGCTCCACGCCCAGGCGACGGCCTACGCCGGTGGGGATGTTCTGCGGCCCCGCGAGGTGCGCAATGCGCTTGTGGCCCAGGCCCACGAGGTGGTCGACCGCGAGCTTCATCGCGAGCCGGTCGTCGCTCACCACGGCCGGCAAGCGGCCGGTTTCGTCGGCGCGGTTGACCAGCACCGCCGTCATGCCGGCCTTGGCGACGAAATCGACCAGCGGATCGTCGCGCGTGGCGGTGGCCAGGATCACGCCATCGACGCGCTGGGCCAGCATGCGTTCGAGCACAGGCCGCGCGAGCGCAGGGTCGACCACGTTGGTGACGAACACGAAGTAGCCGCGCGCCGCCGCGCTGGCCTCGATGCCCTGCAGGATCGGCGGGAACACCGCGTTGGTGATGTCGGGCACCAGCACGCCGATGGTGTGCGTGCGGCCCGTGCGCAGGGCCGAGGCCGCGCGGTTGGGCCGGTAGCCCAGGCGCTGCGCGGCCTCTTCCACCACGCGCAGCACCTCGTCGCTGATCAGCGAGCGCTTCTCGGGGCTGAGCGCGCGCGACACGGTCGACACATGCACGCCGGCGGCGCGTGCGACGTCGCGGATGGTCACGGGAGAAGAAGGCGGGCGGGTGCTCATGGGCTGATTTGCTGCAAACGATTGTTGCCGGACTGGATGCCCGGAATGGCTTCCCGGCATTCCCGGGTCGGCCAACGGGGTTATTTTACTTTCCGGTGATCTGGACTAAGATCGTGCAAACGATTGCACAAGACCCCCCATGAACATCGCCACTTCCCCCGACTCGGTGCTGGGCTTCGCACTCGAAGCCATGGCGCGCACACCCGATCCGCGGCTGCGCACCGTGATGAACGCACTCACGCGCCACCTGCATGCCTTCGTCCAGGAGGTGAAGCTGAGCGAGGAAGAGTTCGAGGAGGCGCTCGAATTCATCGTCGCCATCGGCCAGGCCACGGGCGAAAAGAAGAACGAGGTGGTGCTGGCGGCCGACATCCTTGGCGTGTCCACCGTGGTGGCGCTGCAGAACAACCAGGACCCGCACGGCGAATCGCCGGCCGCGCTGCTCGGCCCGTTCTGGCGCGCGAATTCGCCGGCCTGCGCGGCGGGCGACAACATCGCACGCTCGGGCACGCCGGGCCTTCCGCTCGCGGTGACGGGCACGGTGCGCGACGCGCGGGGTGAACCGATCGAAGGCGCCACGGTCGACGTGTGGCAGGCCTCGCCCATCGGCCTGTACGAAAACCAGGACCCGGCGCAGGAAGACATGAACCTGCGCGGCCGCTTCACGACCGATGCCGAGGGCCGTTTTCATTTCCGCAGCGTGCGGCCGGCCGGCTACCCCGTGCCGACCGACGGGCCCTGCGGCGTGCTGCTGCGCGCGCAGCAGCGCCACCCCAACCGGCCCGCGCACCTGCACTTCATGGTGAGCAAGCCGGGCCACAAGGTGCTGATCACGCAGGTGTTTGCCGATGACGACGACAACCTGGAAAGCGACCCGACCTTCGGCGTGACGCGGCGGTTGATCGGCTGCTTCGCGCTGGCGCCCGATGGCAAGAGCGCCACGCTGCAGTACGACTTCGAGCTCGAGCCCGGCGAGATGAAGTTCCCGCGTCCCCCTATCCCCTGAACCCACTCTTCAATCCCATGAGCTTCGATCCTGTTTCCCGACTCGACGGCAAGGTGGCCGTCATCACCGGCGGCCTTGGCGCCATCGGCTATGCCACGGCGGTGCGTCTTGCCGCACTCGGCGCCACCTGCGTGCTCCTGCACCGCAAGGGCGACGATGCGGCTGCCCGCGCGGCCGCCCTGCCCTCTGCCCATGGACAGCGCCACGCGGCGATCCGCGCCGACATCGTCGACACGCCAAGCCTGCAGGCCGCGGCCGCCGAGGTGAAGGCCACGCACGGGCGCTGCGACATCCTGGTCAACAGCGCGGGGCACACGCAGCCCGTTCCCGCCGGCGACCTCGATGCCTTGACCGACGAGCTCATCGACGAACTGCTGCGCGCCAACTTCCGCGGCGTGTTCGCGACCATCCGCGCCTTCGCGCCAATGCTGAAGGACGGCGGCGACGGGCTCATCGCCAACATCTCGTCGATCGCGGGCTTCACCGGCGTGGGCAGCAATCTCGCGTACGTGGCGGCCAAGGCCGGGCTCGACGTGGTGGGCGATGCGCTCGCCAAGGCGCTGGCGCCGGCGGTGCGGGTGGTGTCGGTGTCGCCGGGCGCGGTCGAATCGGGCTTCGTGCCGGGCCGCGGCGCGGAGTTTGCCAACAAGATGGCGAGCACCACGCCGCTCGGGCGCATCGGCAAACCCGACGACGTGGCCGCCACGGTCGAGGCGCTCGCGACGACGATGCGCTTCGTCACCGGCACGCGCATCGTGGTCGATGGAGGGCGCCACCTGTGAGCACCGCCAAGACCCTCATCACCTGCGCCGTCACGGGCAATCTCGTGAAGCCCGAGCAGACGCCGCACCTGCCGATCACGCCGGTGCAGATCGCCGACGAATGCCTGGCCGCAGCGGAGGCCGGCGCTGCGCAGGTGCACATCCATGTGCGCCATCCCGAGACCGGCAAGCCGTCGATGGAGGTCGAGCTCTACCGCGAGGTGGTCGACCGCATCCGCCGCGGCAACCGCGAACTGGTCATCAACCTCACGACTGGGCCAGGCGGGCGCTTCATTCCCAGCGAAGACGACCCGAAGATCGCCGCGCCCGGCACCACGCTGCTGCCACCCGAGAAGCGCGTGGAGCACATCGCGCTCATCAAGCCCGATGTGTGCTCGCTCGACCTCAACACCATGAACTCCGGCCCCGACGTGGTGATGAACACGCCGAGGAACGTGCGCCGCATGGCCAAGGTGATCCGCGAGGCGGGCGTGAAGCCCGAGCTGGAGATCTTCGATTCCGGCGACATCAACCTCGCGCTCGACCTGATCGCCGACGGCACGCTCGACGGCCCCGGGATGTGGACCTTCGTTCTCGGCGTGAAGTACGGCTTCGCGCCCACGCCCGAGACGCTGCTCTACGCCCGCAACATGCTGCCGCGCGGCGCGTTCTGGAGCGCCTTCGGCATCGGACGCATGGAGTTCCCGATCGTCGCGCAGGCCTGGCTGCTGGGCGGCCACGTGCGCGTGGGCATGGAAGACAACATCTACCTGGAGAAGGGCGTGCTGGCCGAGAGCAATGCGCAACTGGTGGCGAAGGCGCGCGACATCCTGTTGAGCCTGGGCGGCGAGGTTGCCAATCCTCGTGAGGCGCGCGCCATGCTGGGCTTGCCTGGTGCGGGGAGCTAGGAGATGACAACCTGCATTTCTGTTTGTCGTCGCGTTGTGTTTAAGGCCGGTCATTCAGGGCGCGATCCCGCCGACGGGGTACCTTGCTCCGCGAATGTCCTCCGGCCTGCGGCCTCCCCCTTTATTTCGCTGCGCAAGGCACCCCATCGACGGGAGCGTTGGTCAGAGCGGTTGTTGATCAGCGGTACACCAACAGCGTACCCTGGTGCACAGGGCATCGGGTGCTCCCCGCAGCGAAATCAAGGAGGAGCCCGAAGGGCGGGGGACATTCGCGGAGGGGAGTACCCGGTGCCCTGTGCACGCGCCCTGAACAGCAGCACCCTGAACAGCAGCGCCCCGAAGAAAAGCAAACCCAAACACGCGGTGGAGCAACCGAGATGAGCATCGCCGCCATGCACACGACCCACACCTCCCGCGCACTGCGCGTGAACGAGAAGGCCGCCAACCTCGACGCGCTGCAACTCGAAGCCGCGCCGCAGCCCCAACCCACAGCGCCTCCCGGCCATGCCGTGGTGCAAGTCGCCGCCGCCGCAGTGAACCCGAGCGACGTGAAAGCAACGCTGGGCCTCATGCCGCAGGCCGTGTGGCCGCGCACGCCGGGCCGCGACTTCGCGGGTACCGTGGTCAGCGGTCCCGGCGAATGGATCGGCCGCGAGGTCTATGGCTCGGGCGGCGACATCGGCATCACGCGCGACGGCTCGCATGCGCGCTATCTCGTGCTGCCCGAAGCCGCACTGCGCGCCAAGCCCCAGGGCATCTCGATGGACGAGGCCGGCGCGGTGGGCGTGCCCTTCGTCACCGCGTACGAAGGCTTTCGCCGCAGCGGCATGCCGCAGGCCGGGCAGACCGTGCTGGTGCTCGGCGCCAACGGTAAGGTCGGGCAGGCGGCGGTGCAGCTGGCCTCGCAGGCCGGTGCGCGCGTGATCGCGGTGCAGCGTCGCGCAGGGCCCTTCGAGGGATTCGCGAGCGGTCCGGTCGACGTGATCGATGCACGCCACCATGCCGACGTGGGTGCGCAGGTGCGCGAGCTCACCGGCGGGCGCGGCGCGAACATCGTCTACAACACCGTGGGCAGCGCCTACTTCGAGGCCGCCAACAAGGCCATGGCCAAGGGCGCGGCGCAGATCTTCATCGCCACGCATGAGCGTGCCGTGCCCTTCGACATCTTCGCGTTCTACCGCGGAATGCACACCTTCGTGGGCATCGACTCGCTCGCGATGGACTGCGTGGCCTCCACCGCGCAGCTCGACGCGATGCGCGAGGGCTTCGAGCGCGGCACGCTCAAGCCTTTTCCCGTGGCGCGGCACTTCACGCTCGACCAAGCCATGGACGCCTACCGGCTCGTGCTCTCGGGCGGCACCGACCGCGTCGTGCTGCGTCCCTGATGAACAGCAACCAAGGAACACCGCCATGCATGTGACCCGTTTCAGCGAAGCGCCACACTACGAGGCGCCCAATCATTTCGACATGCGCTGCCTGCGCCTGCAGGGCAAGGAGGCCGGGCCTTCGACGCAGATGTGGATGGGCATGAGCCAGATCCTGCCGGGCGGCCACACCGGGCTCGACGGCTCGCCGATGGAAAAGCTCTACCTCGTGCTCGAAGGCCAGCTCCACGTGGTCGGCGAGCTCGACGGCGCGCACGAGGAAGACGTGCTCGGCCCCTACGACAGCTGCCGCTTCGCGCCCGGCGAAAAGCGGCAACTGGAGAACCGGGGCAACCGCCCCGTGCTGGTGGCGCTGGTGATGCCGAACGCACCGCCAACCGCCTAGGCTCTCTTCAGTCATTCATCGCTCACCCCAATAAATCAACGGAGACAAGACGCATGAACAAGACATTCCCCTGGAGCCGCCGGCAGGCGCTCACGATGGCCGCGGCACTCGCGGCCATCGGCACGCTCGGTGGCGCCCATGCGCAAGGCGCATGGCCCGGCACGCAGCCGATCAAGCTCGTGGTTCCGTTCACGGCAGGCAGCGGCACCGACATCGTCGCGCGGCTCGTGGCCGAGAAGCTCGGGCCCGCGCTGGGCACCAGCGTGGTGGTGGACAACAAGCCCGGCGCCGGCGGCACGCTGGGTGCGGCCATCACGGCCAAGGCGCCGGCCGACGGCTACACGCTGCTGGTGCATTCGGCCGGGCACCTCGTGAACCCGTGGATCTACAAGGGCCTGTCGTACGACACCATCAAGGACTTCACCGGCATCACGCCAATGGCGAGCCTGCCCAACGTGCTGGTCACCGCGCCTTCGCACTTCGCGAACGTGCCGGACCTGGTCGCGAAGGCCAAGGCCAAGCCGGGCGGCCTCAACTACGGCTCCGCGGGCAACGGCTCGGCCACGCACATGAATGCCGAGGTGTTCCGCCTCGCGGCCGGGCTCGATGCGCAGCACGTGCCCTTCCGCGGCACACCCGAGGCGATGACCGAGGTGATGGCCGGGCGCGTCGACTGGTTCTTCGCGCCGATGGTCTCGGCCCTGCCGCTCATCAAGAGCGGCAAGCTGCAGGCGCTGGCCGTGGGCACGGCCAAGCGCTCGCCGGCGCTGCCCGAGGCGCCCACCACGGTGGAAGCCGGCGTGCCGGGTTCCGAGTACCTGTTCTGGGTCGGGCTCTTCGCACCCGCGAAGACGCCGCAGCCGGTGGTCGACCGGCTGCAGGCCGAGGTCGCGAAGATCATGGCCTCGCCCGAGCTCAAGGAACGCCTCGACAAGCTCGGCGCCGAGCCCTTCACGATGCCGTCGGCGCAGTTCAACAAGTTCATTGCCGATGAAACCGGCAAGGCGCAGCAGGTGGTCAAGGCAGCCAGCATCAAGGTGGACTGAGCATGCTGCGCACACTGCTCACGGCGGCCGCGATGGCTGCACTGCTGCTGCCGCCTGCAACGCAGGCGCAGCCGGCCGACCTGATCGTCACCAACGCGAAGATCACCACGCTCGACGCGGCCGCCACCACTGCACAGGCGCTGGCCGTGCGCGACGGCCGCATCGTCGCGGTCGGCCATGCCGCGCAGGTGCGCGCGCTCTCGGGTCCGATCACGCGCACGGTGGATGCCGGAGGCCGCACCGTGATTCCGGGCCTCATCGATTCGCACATGCATGCGGTGCGCGCGGCGCTGAGCTATTCGACCGAGGTCAACTGGATCGGCGCCGGCAGCATCGGCGAAGCCATGGACCGCATCCGCGCCGCGGCCGCGCGTGCGCGGCCCGGCGGCTGGCTGATCGTGGCCGGCGGCTGGACCGAGCAGCAGTTCGCCGAGCGCCGCCGCCCCACCGTGGCCGAGCTGCAGGAGGCCGCGCCCGGCCATCCGGTGTACGTGCAGCTGTTCTATGAAGCGGTGGTGATGACGCCCAAGGCGCTTGAAGCGCTCGGCGTTCCGGCGGGCACGCTGCCGGCCGGCATGAAGCCCGCGGCGGACGGTGCGCTGGGCTGGATGACGGGCGACATCGTCGGCATCTCGGCCCTGTTCGACAAGCTGCCCAAGCCGACCTACGACGACAACCTGGCCGGCACGCGCGCCTTCTTCCGCGAGCTGAACCGCCTGGGCATCACCGGCCTCGTGGACCCGGGCGGCTTCAGCATTGCGCCTTCACAGTACGCAGCGCTGTTCGAGCTGTGGCGCGAGAAGGCGCTGACGCTGCGCGTGGCCTACAGCGTGTTCGCGCAGAAGCCGGGCGCCGAACTGCAGGAGTTTCGCGAGCTGACGCAGATGCTGCCGATGGGCTTTGGCGACGAGATGCTCAAGTTCAACGGCCTCGGCGAACGCGTGACGCTCGCGATGTACAACAACAATTTTCCCGATGCGGCCGCGAAGGAGAAGTTCTACGATCTCATCAAGTGGGCGGCGATGCGCAAGCTCGCCGTCACCATCCACTGGCAGGAGAACGGCTCGGTCGACCACCTGCTCGGGCTCTACGAGAAGCTCAACGCCGAAGTACCGATCAAGGAGCTGCGCTGGTCGATCGCGCACCTGGACGACGCCTCGCCCGAGACGCTCGCGCGCATGAAGGCGCTGGGCATCGGCTGGACGATGCAGGACGCGATGTACTTCCAGGGCGACCGCGCGCTCGCCACGCGCGGCGACGCGGCGCGCCGCATGCCACCCATCGGCACCGCATTGCGCACCGGCGTGAACGTGGGCGCGGGCACCGATGCGCATCGCGTGGCTTCGTACAACCCCTTCGTCGCGCTGCAGTGGATGCTCGACGGCAGGACGGTGAGCGGCAAGGCCATGCGCGGCGCCGACGAGACACCCACGCGCGAGCAGGCGCTGCGGCTCTACACGGCGGGCAGCGCGTGGTTCAGCTTCGATGAAGGCAAGCGCGGCACGCTCGAAGTCGGCAAGCTCGCGGACTTCGCGATTCTCGACCAGGACTTCTTCACCGTGCCGGTGGAGCGCATCGGCAAGACGATGTCGCTGATGACGGTGGTGGGCGGGCGCGTGGTCTATGCCGCGCGGCCCTTCGATGGGGCGGGCACCTCGGTCGCCGTGGCGCCATAGGGCGGTGCGAGCGCCTGCCGCACGCGTTCGCGCAGCACCGGCAGCACCTCGCTTTCGAACCACGGATGGTGCTTGAACCAGCCCGTGTTGCGCGGCGACGGATGCGGCAGCGGAATGAAGCGCGGCGCGTAGTCCGCAAAGGCCGCCACGGTTTCAGTGACGCCGGCCTTGCGCGCCGCGCCCAGGAAGTGGCGCTGCGCGTACTGGCCGATCAGCAGCGTGAGCTCGACCTGATTCATCTGCGCAAGCAGGCGCGCATGCCAGAGCTCGGCGCACTCCTTGCGCGGCGGCAGGTCGCCGCTGCGGCCGCGGCCCGGATAGCAATAGCCCATCGGCATGATCGCGACCTGCGCGGCGTCGTAGAACAGCTCGCGGTCGATGCCGAGCCAGCGGCGCAATTGCTCGCCGCTCTTGTCGTCCCATGGCAGGCCGGTGACGTGCACCGTCAGGCTCGGCGCCTGGCCGACGATCAGCAGGCGTGCGCTGGCGCTGGCCTGCACCACGGGCCGCGGGCCCAGCGGCAGCTGCGCGGCGCAGGCGGTGCAGCTGCGGATGTCCGCCAGCAGCGCGTCCATGGCGCCGGCACGCGCGCTATTCGGAGAACCGACCGAAGAACCCATTGAGATCGGCCCCCGAGGCCGCGCCTTCGAAGCCGTCGAAACGCCCCTTTTCGGCCAGCGCCCGCGCGGCACGGTCGAAGCCACCCCAGGCCGCGCGGGCAAGCGCACCGCCCACGCTGACGCGCCGCACGCCGAGCGCGGCGATGTCCTGCATCGTGAGTTCGCTGGGCCAGCCGATCAGCAGGTTGACCGGCTTGGGCGCCACCGCGGCGACCACGGCCACGATCTGCTCGCGCGTGCGGATGCCCGGTGCGTAGAGGCAGTCGGCGCCCGCCTCGGCGTAGGCCTTGAGGCGGGCGATGGCGTCGTCGAGGTCAGGGCGGCCGACGAAGAAGTTCTCGGCGCGGCCCACCAGCAGCGTGTCGCCACCGGCCGCGTCGATGGCGCTGCGGGCCGCACGCAACCGTTCGACCGCCACGCCGATCGCGAACAGCGGGTTCGCCGCATCGCCGGTCGAATCCTCGATCGACAGGCCCGCCACGCCGGTCTCGACCGCCAGGCGCACGCTTTCCGCGACGCCTTGGGCATCGGCCGCGAAGCCGTTCTCGAAGTCGGCGTTCACGGGCAGGTCGGTGGCCGTGACGATGTCGCGCAGATGGGCCAGCACGGTGTCGCGCGATTGCGCGCCGTCGGCCAAGCCCTGCGACCAGGCATGGCCCGAGCTCGTGGTGGCCAGCGCCTTGAACCCAAGGCCCTGTAGGTAGCGCGCGCTGCCCGTGTCCCAGGGGTTGGGAATGGCGAAGCAGCCCTGTTCGTGAAGGGCGCGGAAGTCGGCGCGTTTCTGGGCGACGGTGCGGGTCATGGAAGCCTCATCTTTCTTTCTTGCGTGCGAAGCATGAGGTTTTAACGCAAGGAGGCGGGCATTGCGCGAGCACAGCTTTCGGTGTTCTGATCGGCCCCCATGTCCTATGCCATCCTGCTCTTCATCCATCTCCTTGCCGCCGCCTTCTGGGTCGGCGGCATGGCCACCCTGCACTTTGCGGTGCGCCCCGCCGCCGTCGCCACGCTGGAGCCGCCGCTGCGCCTGCGCACGATGGCCGCGGCGCTGCGGCGCTTCTTCGTCGGCGTGGACGCGGCCCTCACGCTGCTGTTCGTGACCGGCGTGGCGATGATCCTGCTCGCGGGCGGCTTTCGCGCGGTGCACTGGCGCATCGAGGCGATGATGGGCATCGCGATCGTGATGGCCGGAATCTATTCGTACATCCGCGCCTCGGTGTTCAGGGCGATGCGCCGCGCGGTGGAAGAAAGCGCATGGCCCGTGGCGGCCGGGCGGCTCGACATGGTTCGCAAGCTCGTGAGCCTGAACCTCGCGCTCGGCGTGGCGGTGTTCGGCGTGGCGATCCTGGGGCGCGCCGGCTAGAAGCTGGCGCCTGCCGGCCCTTTCAGCTCGACGCCGTTGCAGTCGGGGTCGGCGATGTAGATCGAAGGCCCGTTGCCCTCGGCGCCGAAGTTGTTCTGCACCTCGCCATGCACCGGCACGCCGTGCCGGGCCATCAGCGCGCGGATGGCCGCCTCGTCGAAGGGCTCGATGCGCAGGCAGAAGTGATCGACGTTGCGGCCCTCCTTGCCCGCAAGCGCGCCGCCCTGCTTGCCGAGCGGACCGTTGTGCGAGACGAGATCGATGAGGCTCGAGCCGGCGCGCAGGTGCACGAGCCCCAGGTCATCGCGGCGCTTCTCGAGCTGGCAGCCCAGCACGTCGCGGTAGAAGGCGATCGACCGCTCGATGTCCTTCACGCGCAGCACGAGATGGTCGATGCGCAGCACCGAGAACGGCAATTGCATCGATTCGGTCATGGCCGCCGTCCTTTTCTCTCTCTTCAGACCACGCCGGCCGCGCGCAGCGCGTCGAAGCGCGCGCCATCGATGCCGAACTCCGCCAGCACCTCGCGCGTGTGCTGCCCGAGCGCCGGCGGCGCATGGCGCAGCACGGGCGGCGTGGCGGTGAGGCGCAGCGGGCTCGCGACGCCGGTGATGCTTGCGATGCCGTCCCCCGCATCGCGCGGCAGCGTGACCGCGAGGCCGCGCGACTTGACCTGCGCATCGTCGAAGGCCTGCGCGATGTCGTTGATCGGGCCGCAGGGCACGGCCTTGTCTTCGAGCAGCGCGACCCAGTCGGCCGTGCTGCGGGTGCGCGTGAGCTCTTCCATCATCGGAATGAGCACGCCGCGGTGCTTCACGCGCAGCGTGTTGCTGGCAAAGCGCGCATCGGCGGACCATTCCGCGTGGCCGGCCGCTTCACAGAAGCGCGCGAACTGGCCGTTGTTGCCGATGGCCAGCAGCATCGAACCATCGAGCGTCGGAAAGTCCTGGTAGGGCGCGAGGCTCGGGTGCGTGTTGCCCTGGCGCTGCGGCGCATGCCCGGTGTTGAGGAAGGCGCTCGCCTGGTTGGCGAGGATCGCCATGCCCACGTCGAGCAGCGCCATGTCGATGTGCTGGCCTTCGCCGGTGCGGTCGCGCACCTGCAGCGCGGCGAGGATGGCGGTGCTCGCATAGACGCCGGTGAACAGGTCGGTGAGCGCCACGCCCACGCGCAGCGGGCCGCCGCCGGGCACGTCGTCGGGGCGGCCGGTGATGCTCATCATGCCGGTCATGGCCTGGATCATCAGGTCGTAGCCCGCGCGCTCGGCATACGGGCCGTCGTGGCCGAAGCCGGTCACGCTGCAGTAGACGAGGCGCGGGTTGGCCGCGCGCAGGGTCTCTTGATCGAGACCGTACTGCTTCAGGCCGCCGGTCTTGAAGTTCTCCACCACGATGTCGGCCTGCGCCGCCATCTGCTTGAGCAGCGCCTGCCCGTCGGGCGCGGCCATGTCGACGGTGACCGAGCGCTTGTTGCGGTTGCAGGCGGTGAAGTAGCTGGCCTGGTCGGAGTCGTTGCCGTTCGCGTCCTTGATGAACGGCGGCCCCCAGGTGCGCGTGTCGTCGCCGACACCGGGGCGCTCGATCTTGATGACGTCCGCGCCCAGGTCCGCGAGGATCTGCGTGCACCACGGGCCCGCGAGCACGCGGGACAGATCGAGGACCTTGATGCCATCGAGTGCTGCGGGCTTGGTCATGCGTTTCAGTTGGCGAAAGCCGCGATGCCGGTGATGGCACGGCCCAGGATGAGGGCGTGGATGTCGTGCGTGCCTTCGTAGGTGTTGACCACCTCGAGGTTCACCAGGTGGCGCGCCACGCCGAACTCGTCGCTGATGCCGTTGCCGCCCATCATGTCGCGCGCCAGGCGGGCGATGTCCAGGGCCTTGCCGCAGTTGTTGCGCTTCATGATCGAGGTGATCTCGACCGACGCGGTGCCCTCGTCCTTCATGCGGCCCAGGCGCAGGCTGCCCTGCAGGCCCAGCGTGATCTCGGTCTGCATGTCGGCCAGCTTCTTCTGGATCAGCTGGTTGGCGGCGAGCGGGCGGCCGAACTGCTTGCGGTCCAGCGTGTACTGGCGGGCGCGGTGCCAGCAGTCTTCGGCGGCGCCGAGCGCGCCCCACGAGATGCCATAGCGCGCGCTGTTCAGGCAGGTGAACGGGCCCTTCAGGCCCTGCACTTCGGGGAACGCGTTTTCCTCGGGGCAGAACACGCCGTCCATCACGATTTCGCCGGTGATGCTGGCGCGCAGGCCGACCTTGCCGTGGATCGCGGGGGCCGAGAGGCCTTTCATGCCCTTCTCGAGCACGAAGCCGCGGATCGGGCCCACGGTGCCGCTTTCGCTGACTTCCTTGGCCCAGACCACGAACACGTCGGCGATGGGCGAGTTGCTGATCCACATCTTGGCGCCGGAAAGCGAATAGCCGCCCGGCACCTTCTTGGCGCGCGTGACCATGCTGCCGGGGTCGGAACCGTGGTCGGGTTCGGTCAGGCCGAAGCAGCCGATCCATTCGCCGGTGGCGAGCTTGGGCAGGTACTTCTGCTTCTGCGCCTCGGTGCCGAATTCGAAGATCGGCACCATCACCAGCGAGCTCTGCACGCTGGCCATCGAACGGTAGCCCGAGTCGACGCGCTCGACTTCGCGCGCGATCAGGCCGTAAGCCACGTAGTTGAGGCCGGGGCCGCCGTACTGCTCGGGAATGGTGGGGCCAAGCAGGCCGAGCGCGCCCATTTCACGAAAGATGGCGGGGTCGGTCTCGCCGCTGCGAAAGCCCTCGATGACGCGGGGCGCGAGGCGCTCCTGGCAGTAGGCATTGGCCGCGTCGCGGATCATGCGTTCTTCGTCGGTCAGCTGCTGGTCGAGAAGAAGGGGATCGTCCCAGTGGAATTGCGCTTTGGCGGCCATGTGCTTGTCTCCGGAAGAGGGGAAAGGGAAAAGAGGGAGGGGAATGGGTCGATCCTAGCCATGCAGAGGGCCGGGCGCAAACGATGAATCCTCACCCAGATATGCGCCCTGCGCACATCTTGAACCCATGCGGCGAGAGGTTTCCATTGGCGACGGCGTCCTCCCAGTCATACACTACCGGCATACATGCGCCGCAAGATCCCGCCCCTGCAGACCCTCGTGTGCTTCGACGCCGCCGCGCGCCACGAGAGCTACACGCGCGCCGCGCAGGAACTCGCGCTCACGCAGAGCGCGGTGTCGCGCCAGATCGGCACGCTCGAAGCCTTCCTGGGCGTGGCGCTGTTCCGCCGCACGCGCCATGGCGTGGCGCTCACCGCGAGCGGCGCGGCCTATGCGCGCCAGATCACCAAGCGGCTCGAAGCCATGGAGCGCGACACGCTCGACGCCATGGCGCACCAGGGCGAAGGCGGCTCGCTCTCGCTGGCGGCGGTGCCCACCTTTGCCACGCGCTGGCTGATGCCGCGGCTGAAGGGCTTCGCGGCGCTGCAGCCCGACGTGGTGGTGCACATCGAGACGCGCACGCGGCCCTTTCTGTTTGCCGATGCGGAGTTCGATGCGGCGCTGTATGCCGGCACGCCCGCGCAGGTCGAGAACTGGGCCGGCACGCACGCGCTCATGCTGATGCACGAGGACGTGGTGCCGGTGTGCAGCCCGTCGCTGCTGCAGTCGAACGGACGCAAGGGCAAGCCGGTGTCGCCGGCGGCCATCGCGCAGATGCCGCTGCTGCAGCAGAGCACGCGGCCCGACGGCTGGCGCCAATGGTTCGACGCACAGCAGGTCGATGCGCCCAATGCGCGCGGCGGGCCGCGCTACGAGCTGTTCTCCATCCTGGCCGCGGCTGCATCGAACGGCCTGGGCGTGGCGCTGATGCCCACGATGCTGGTGGCCGACGAACTCGCGCGCGGCGAACTGGTGGTGGCCTGCGCGCGGCCGCTGTCGGGCGAGCGCAACTACTACCTCGTGACGCCCGAGCGCGCCGACCAGCGGCCGCTGTTGAAGTTCTTCAGCGACTGGCTGCTGGCCGAGGCAAGGCGCAGCGCCGTCTAAGACGGTGCCGATATGATCGGTCTGCATGCTGAACAACCTCGCTCCCTTTCTCGTGCACTGGGCCATCACCGCGCTGTCGCTGTGGGTGGCCAGCCTGATCTTTCGCGGCATCAAGTTCGAGAACACGTCCGCACTCGTGATCTCGGCCCTGCTGCTGGGCCTGGCCAATGCCATCGTCAAACCGCTCCTGATCGTGCTCACGCTGCCGCTGACGCTGTTGACGCTCGGCCTCTTTTTGCTGGTGATCAACGCGCTGATGATCATGCTGGTGGCCGCGCTGGTGCGCGGGTTCAAGCTCTCGGGCTTCTGGACCGCGTTCTTCGCAAGCATCTTCATCTCGCTGCTGAGCATCGCGATCGACTCGCTGGTGAACAGCGGCGACCCCGCGACCACCATCCAGATGCCGACGGGCAGCGGCAAGTGGCTGTAGGCCCCCAAGCCGGGGCCTGAGCGGGCCCATCACCGCCAGCCGAACAGCGCGCCCCAGCCGCGCACCTGCGCCGGATCGGCCCCCACGGCGCGCAGCTGGCCCCAGACGGTGGTGCTCACGGTGTCGAGCAGCGCAATCCCGGTTTCGGCCTCGAACGCCTCGGCCAGGGGCGCGGCGTGCAGGTTGGTGCAGAAGGTGGTGATGGCCTCGGGCCGCCCGGCCGCCACCTCGCGCATCGATGCCATCAGCTGCGCAGGCTCGACCAGCGCGAAGTCGTGGTTCACGCGGATGCCCAGGTGGCGCTCGGCCACCACCTCGATGCCGAGCGCGCGGTAGTTGTCGACGATGCGCTGCTGCACGTCGGCGGTGTAGGGCGTCACCAGCCCGAGCCGCTTCACGCCGCGCAGCGCCAGCAGTTCGTTGAGCGCCAGCACGGCGGTGGTGGCGGCGATGCCGGTTCGCTCGCGGATGCGCTCGACCAGGCGCCGATCGGCATCGAAGCCCAGCCAGCCCGACGAGGTGCCGCTCCAGGCGATCACGTCGACCCGCGCATCGGCCAGCAGTTCGGCGGCCGCAAGGATCTTGCTGTCGTCGAACTGGCCCAGGCCCTCGGCCGAGAGCGAGATCTCCGTCACCCTGAAGCGCGAGAAATGGGCGCTGCAGCCCGGCACGCAGGCGGCCAGGGTGCTGGTCAGCGGCTCCAGCGCGGTGTTGGACGATGGCGTGAGCACGCCAAGGCGAAAGGGGCGCGTCATGGGCTTCCTTTGTGTGCGGAGGGCCGGCATCAGCGCAATCAGTTCCTCCAGGCCTCTTGATTGTCAATGATCATGTCGACAATATTCAACGTCCCGGCCGGCCGCGGGGTGGCGTGCAACTTGCAAGGATTTCGTCATGACGGACAGCAGCTCCCCCCGCTCCTCCTCCAAGGCCGCCGGCAAGGTCACGCGCATCGACCGCGACGGCGACGGCACCGTGCAGTCGCTCACGCGGGCGATGCAGCTGCTCGAACTGCTGGCCGACGACGACGAGGGCTACCGCCTGGTCGACATCGCGGCGCGCAGCGGCCTGTCGTCGTCCACCGCGCACCGCCTGCTCACCACGCTGGAGCAGCGCCAGTTCGTCCAGTTCGACCGCGAAACCAGCCTCTGGTATGTGGGCGTGCGCTGCTTCTCGGTGGGCGCGGCCTTCGGGCGCCGGCGGCGCATCGCGCACCTGGCGCTGCCGGTGATGCGGCGGCTGCGCGACAGCTCGGGCGAAAGCATCAACCTGGGCATTGCCGACCTGGGCGACATCGTGTTCGTCACGCAGGTGGAAAGCCGCGAGCTGATGCGCGCCATCGGCAAGCCGGGCTTTCGCGCACCGCTGCACGGCACGGCCATGGGGCAGGCCATCCTGGCCGCCATGGCCGAGGACGACGTGCTGCAGTACCTGCGCACCTACGGCCTGCCCAAGCTCACGCCCAACACCATTGCGCGCGCGTCGCGGCTGCACGAAACCCTGGGCGAGGTGCGCCGGGCGGGCTATGCGGTGGACGACGAGCAGAACGCCGTGGGCCTGCGCTGCATTGCCGCCGCCATCCGCGACGAGCACGGCCAGCCCTTCGGCGCGATCTCGCTCGTGGGCCCGACGCAGCGCATCAAGGCAGCCGACTTCGCGCAGCTGGGCGCCACGGTGCGCAGCGCCGCCGACGAGATCACCGCGGCCTACGGCGGGCGCCTGAAGTAGCCGCCGGCCCCGCTTCTTCCACCGGCGCGCAGCGCCAAGTGCTTGATCTGCAATGATTTTTTTCGCCGTTCCCGGTGCGCGGAAAACTCCGCGCGCGTGCCTTGCGGCGCGGTTCAATGGCCTTCTCCATTGCCGCCTTGCCGATCCGCCCACCTTTGCCCTCCCAGGAGAAATCATGCCGATGCGCCCTCTTGCCAAGCCCTTTTCAAAACCGTTCGCCGCGGCCTTCGTGCTCGCGCTGGCCACGCTGCTCGCCCTTCCCATCGCCCAGGCGCAGGACCGCATCAAGCTGAAGGCCATCGGCCAGCCGCTGGCCACCGGGCTGATCCAGAAGAACAAGGAGCAGCCCTTCTTCGAGAACTTCGCCGCCCGCACCGGCCTGCCGATCGATGTGGACTACAAGCCCATCGACACGCTCGGCATCAAGGACACCGAGCAGCTGCGCGTGATGAAGGCGGGCCTGTTCGACATCGTCTCGCTGCGGGTGTCGCAGAACTCGCGCGACGAGCCGACGATCCTCGGCCTCGACCTGGTCGGCGCCGCGCCTGACTACGCCACCGGCCGCAAGGTGGCCAAGGCCTATTTCGACACGGTCGATGCGCGGCTGCAGCAGCAGTTCAACCTGAAGCTGCTCGGCGTGTGGCCCTTCGGCCCGCAGATCCTGTTCTGCAAGAAGCCGATTGCCTCGCTGGCCGACATCAAGGGCATGAAGGTGCGCGTGTACGACCAGAACCTGGCCAAGTTCATCGAGATGGTGGGCGGCACGCCGGTGCCGGTGTCGTTCGCCGACACGCACCAGTCGCTGTCGCTCGGCGTGGTCGACTGCGCCATCACCGGGCCGAGCTCGGCCAACTCGGCCGGCTGGCCCGAAGTCACGACCCACCAGCTGGCCATCGGCTTCCAGATGGCGCTCAATGGCTACGGCATGACGATGAAGTCGTGGAACGCGCTCAAGCCCGACCAGCAGGCCAAGCTCAAGGCGGCCTTCGACGGCCTGACCGAAGAGGTGTGGAAGTACTCCGAGGAGCTGTTCCGCGACGCGCTCAACTGCAACGCCGGCAAGGATCCGTGCACCACCGGCAAGAAGTTCAAGCTGGTCGACGTGCCGGTCACGCCGGCCGACCTCGATCTGGTGCGCAGCGCGGTCGGCAAGGTGTCGCTGCCGGTGTGGGCCGAGGTCTGCGACAAGTCGAACCCGGGCTGTTCCAAGGGCTGGCAGGCCACCGTGGCGCCGGTGCTGGGGCTCAAGTGAGCAGCGCGGCCATGAGCGAGCGGCCGCCGCAGCCCACCCGCCGCGTCGCCTGAAGAAGCGCAGGGCGCGCCGGCCGCGCCGCGGCGGGTCGACTTCAAGACGCGCGTGGAGACGGTGCTGGCCACCCTCTTCGGCGCGATCTTCCTCGGCCTGTCGCTGATCGTGACCGTCGAGACCGCCGCGCGCAAGCTGTTCAACATCTCGCTGCAGGGCGCGGACGAGCTCGGCGGCTATGCACTCGCGGTGGGCTCGACCATTGCCTTCAGCCTGGCGCTCATGGGCCGCAACCATATCCGCGTCGACGTGTTCCACGAGAAGTTTCCGGCCCGCGTGCAGGCGCTGCTGAACTGGATCTCGGCGGTGTCGCTGGCCGCGCTCGCGGTGTTCATCGGCTGGGTGGCATTCAAGGTGATCGGCGACACCATGGCCTACCGCAGCACCGCGCAGACGCCGTGGGCCACGCCGCTGATCATTCCGCAGGGCGTCTGGTATGCGGGGCTGGTGATCTTCGCGCTGGTGGCCTGCGGGCTCGCGCTGCGCGCCACCAGGCTGCTTCTCAGCGGCAACATCGCGGCGCTGAACACCGACTTCCACCCCAAGAGCGCCAAGGAAGAGCTGAAGGAAGAACTCGACGACCTCGCGGTGCGCCAGGCCGCGCTGCCCGGCGAAGGAGACAAGCCATGAACCTGCTCGTCATAGGACTCGCGTTCTTCGCGATGCTCGGCATGATGCTGGTCGGCATGCCGATTGCCGTGTCGATGGCGCTGGTGGGCATCGTCGGCGGCATCGCGGCCTACGGCACACCCTTCATGGACTCGATCGCGCCCGTGATCTGGGGCGTGCAGAACGAGAACCTGCTGACCTCGGTGCCGCTGTTCGTGCTGCTGGGCGAACTGCTGCTGCGCTCGGGCATTGCCGACCGCATGTACATCGCGCTGTCGGCCTGGCTCGGGCGGCTTCCGGGCGGGCTGCTGCATACCAACATCGGCAGCTGCGCGCTGTTCGCGGCCACCTCGGGTTCATCGGTGGCCACCGCCGCCACGGTGGGCACGGTGGCGCTGCCTTCGCTGCACCGGCGCGGCTACTCGATGCGCGCCTCGCTCGGCAGCCTGGCCGCCGGCGGCACGCTGGGCATCCTGATTCCGCCGAGCGTGAACATGATCGTGTACGGCTCCCTCACCAACAACTCGATCGGCAAGCTGTTCATCGCCGGCATCATCCCGGGCCTGCTTTTGACCGGCTTCTTCATGCTCTGGATCGCGGGCTCCAGCCTGGCGAGCGGCAACGCGATGCGCGAGCCCAAGGTGCCGCTGGACCAGCGCATCCGCGCGCTGGTGCACCTGGTGCCGCCGGCGGTGGTGTTCGGCATCGTCATGGGCAGTCTCTACTTCGGCATTGCCACCGCGGCCGAAAGCGCCGCGCTGGGCGTGATTGCGGCGCTGGGCTTCGTGCTGCACTCGGGCAAGCTGAGCTGGGAGCTGATGCGCAACTGCTTCGTCTCGACCGCGCGCGTGAGCGGCATGATCCTGCTGATCGTGGTGGCGGCCTTCGTGCTGAACCTGACGGTGAGCCTCACCGGCGTGGCCGAGGCCATGACCAAGTGGGTCTCGGGCCTGGGCCTGTCGGCCACGGGGCTGATCCTGGCGCTGATGGTGTTCTACCTGGTGCTCGGCATGTTCATGGACGTGCTGTCGATGCAGGTGGCCACCATTCCCATCACCTATCCGATCGCGACCGCGCTGGGCGTCGACCCGATCTGGTTCGGCATCTTCATCGTGCTGATGTGCGAGCTCGGGCTCATCACGCCGCCGGTGGGCATGAACCTGTTCGTGGTGCACGGCATCCGGCCCGACAACGGCGGCATCGAAGATGCGATCTACGGCGCGCTGCCCTATGCGCTGATCATGATCCTGTTCACCCTGCTGCTGCTGGCCGTGCCGCAGCTGGTGACCTGGCTGCCGGGCCACATGTGAGCCCCTTCGTCTGCGATCCCTCCTCCTTCCACCAGCAGAAGCCATGAAGAAACTCAAGCTCGCCCTCGTTGCCGCGGCCGCCCTCGCCCTGGCGCTGCCCGCGCCGGCCCAGAACACGCGGCTGCGCGTGGCGGGCAGCCTGGTGTCCGGCGGCCTCATCCAGCAGAACAGGGAGCAGCCCTTCTTCGAGAACTTCGCGAAGAACACCGGCCTTCCGATCGATGCCGAGTACAAGCCCCTCGACGTGCTCGGCATGAAGGACGCCGACGGCCTGCGCGTGGTCAAGTCGGGGCTGTTCGACATCGTGGCGCTGCGGCTGGCGCAGGTCTCGCGCGACGACCCGTTCCTGCTCGGCCCCGACATCGTCGGCCTCTCGACCGACTACGACACCGCGCGCAAGGTGGTCGATGCCTACCGCGCGCCGCTCGACACGCGGCTGCAGGAACGCCACGGCGCCAAGCTGCTGGGCACCTATCCGTTCGGCCCGCAGATCATGTTCTGCAAGACCCCGATTGCGGGCCTTGCCGACCTCAAGGGCAAGAAGGTGCGCGTGAGCGACCAGTCGCTCGCGCGCTTCATCGAGCGGCTCGACGGCATTCCGGTGGCGCTGGCCTTCACCGAGACGCAGCAGGCGCTGGAGCGCGGCGTGGTCGACTGCGCAATCACCGGGCCGAGCTCCGCCAACTCGGCCGGCTGGCCCGACGTGACCACGCACGTCATGCCGATCGGCTTCCAGATGCACTTCGTCGCCTACGCCATCAACCTGAAGAAGTGGAACGCGCTGCCGCCCGAGCAGCAAGCCAGGATGGCGGCCGCCTTCCAGAAGCTGGAGACCGACACCTGGGCCTATTCGCGCGAGCTGTGGGACGACGCCTCGCGCTGCAACGTGGGGCGCGAGCCGTGCAAGCTCGGCAAGCGCTACGCCATGAAGGAAGTGCCGGTGAAGCCGGCCGACCAGAAGCTGGTGCGCGACGCGGTCGGCGCGGTCTCGCTGCCGCTGTGGGCCGAGGTTTGCGACAAGTCCTACGACAAGTGCTCGGCCACCTGGAAGCAGGTCGTCGCACCGGTGGTGGGCCTCAGGTAAGCGCGCGATGAAGGCACTCTGGCAACTCACGGCGGCCCAGCTCGCCGATGGTTTTCGCGCCGCCGCCTTCACGCCGGAGCAGGCGCTCGCGGCCTGCCTGGCACGCACGGCCGAAGTGAACCCGCGGCTCAATGCGCTGGTCGCGCTCGATGCCGAAGGTGCGGCCGAGGCGGCGGCGCAAAGCACCGCGCGCTGGCGTTCAGGCCGCGCGCTCGGCGCGCTCGATGGCGTGCCAGCCACCATCAAGGACAACCTGCAGGTGCGCGGCCTGCCCACGCACTGGGGCAGCCGCGCGCTGGCCGGCTTCGTCGCCGAGCGCGACGAGCTGCCGGTGGCGCGGCTGCGCGAAGCCGGCGCGGTGATCTTCGGCAAGACCAACGTGCCCGAGTTCACGATGCAGGGCTACACCGGCAACCCGGTCTTCGGCCCGACCGGCAATCCGTGGAACCCGGCGCTCACGCCCGGCGGCTCCTCGGGCGGTGCGGTGGCGCTGGTGGCGGCGGGCGGCTGCCCGGTCGCGCTGGGCACCGATGGCGGCGGCTCCATCCGCCGGCCCGCATCGCATACGAACCTTGTCGGGCTCAAGCCCTCGCGCGGCCGCGTGCGGCGCGGCGACGGGCTGCCGCCGATCTTTCTCGACTTCGAGGTGGTGGGGCCGATGGCGCGCTGCGTGGACGACGTGGCCGCGGTCATGCAGGCGATCGCGCCGCGCACCACCACCGGTGCACCGCATGAAGCGGCCACGCCGCAGCCCGCGCGCATCCTCTACCTGCCGCGCTTCGCGGACCACCCGGTGGACCCGCGCATCGCACGGCTGGTGGATGCCGCGGCCGGCAACCTGGCCGCGCTCGGCCACCAGGTCACGACGCTGCCGCGCTTCGAGCTTGCCGAGGCGGTCAACCAGCGCTGGCCGCTGCTCGCGCAAGTGGGCCTGGCCTGGCTGGTGGACCATCCGCGAGAGCTCTGGCCCCGCCCCTTCGACCCCGCGCTGTTCGGCCCCGCGATGCAGGCCAACACCGAGACCGGCCGCAATGCCTCGGCGCGCGCGCTGTTCGAACTGCTGTTCGAGGCCGAGCGCCTGCGCGGCGAGCTCGCGGGCCTGTTCGAGCAGCACGATTTTTTACTGACGCCCGCGACCGCGGCGCTGCCCTGGCCCGCCGCCGACACGCATCCGCCGCGCATCGACGGGCGCGAGGTCGGCCCGCGCGGCCATGCGGTGTTCGCCGGCTTCGTCAACGCCGTGGGCCTGCCCGCGATCGCACTGCCCTGCGGCTTTGCGGAGGGCCTGCCGGTGGGGCTGCAGCTGGTCGCGCGCGAAGGCGGCGACGACGCGCTGCTGGCGCTGGCCCGCGAATTCGAACGCGCCCATCCGTGGCAGCGCTTTCCCGCCCTGTGACGACGGCAGCGGCGCCGCCGCCCGGGGGCTTGACCCCGGCCGGCGCGGCGCACGCCCTGTACCTCGCGCGGCGCGACGGCCGGCGCGTGCCCTCCGCGCTGCTGCAGCCGGCGAGCCGCGGCGAGGCCTATGCCATACAGGACGCCACCCTGGCGGCGATCGGCCCGGTCGGCGGCTGGAAGGTCAGCGCGCTGGCGCCCGGCCACGAGCCCACCTGCGCGCCGCTGCCGGCCGAGGGGCTGCTGCCCGACGGCGCGCGCCTGCAAGGCCCGGCATGGCGGCTGCGCGGCATCGAGGCCGAGATCGGCTTCCAGCTCGGCACCGACCTGCCGCCGCGCGCCGCGCCCTACACGCTGGCCGACCTGGCACGCGCTGTCGAATCGGTGCTGCCGGTGATCGAGATCGTCGAGACCCGCCTGGCCGACTGGTTCGGCGCCGACGCCCACGCCCAGCTGGCCGACCTGCTGAGCCATGGCGCGCTGGTGCTGGGCCGCCGCCAGCCCTTCGCGCCGGCCTGGTTCGACCTGCGGCGCGCCGAGGCCGCGCTGCACTTCGACGGGCAGACCGTCGCGCACACCGTGGGCGAACATCCCAGCCCCGATGCGGGCGCACTGCTGGTGTGGCTTGCCAATCATTGCGCCGCGCGCGGCGCCGGGCTCAAGGCGGGCCAGATCGTCACGAGCGGCTCGTGCACCGGCATGCTGTTCGCGTCGGCGGGCACGGCCGTGCGCGTCGAGATCGGCGAGCTTGCGACCGTGGTCGTCTCTTTCTGACATTCGTTCACGGGCATCGCTGCGGCCGGAACCCATGTCCGGAAACAGCGAGCGCCGCAGCCTTGCCGGCCGCACACTTTCGGCATGCAGACCTCTCCCGCCACGACCTCCGCCGCCAACATCGCCCGCGCCCTCGACTGGCCCCGCATCGAAACCGAGCTTGCCACGCGCGGCTGCGCGACCACCGGCGTGCTCTTCAGCCCACAGGAGTGCGGCGCACTGGCCGCGCTCTATGACGAGCCCGGCCGTTTCCGCAGCCGCGTGGTGATGCAGCGCCACGGCTTCGGGCAAGGCGAGTACCAGTACTTCGCCAACCCGCTGCCCGCCTCCGTCACGGCATGGCGCAGCGCGCTGTACGAGCGGCTGGCGCCGCTCGCGAACGCATGGGCGGCCGCGATGGGCCAGCCGGCCGACTACCCGGTGGACCACGCCTCGTACCTTGCGCGCTGCCATGCGGCGGGCCAGCTGCGCCCCACGCCGCTGCTGCTGCGCTACGTGGAAGGCGACTACAACTGCCTGCACCAGGACCTGTACGGCGACCTGCAGTTTCCGATGCAGCTCACGGTGCTGCTGAGCCGGCCGGGCGAAGACTTCACGGGCGGCGAATTCGTGCTCACCGAGCAGCGCCCGCGCATGCAGTCGCGCGCCGAGGTGGTGTCGCTCGCGCAGGGCGAGGCGGTGATCTTCGCGGTCAATCAGCGGCCGGTGGCGGGCACGCGCGGCAGTTACCGCGTCACGATGCGGCACGGCGTGAGCCGCGTGCACTCGGGACGGCGGCACACGCTGGGCATCATCTTCCACGACGCGCGCTAGCAAAGCCCCGGAGGCGTGGCGCACGACCGTGCCATGACGCGCGCGGCCCGAAGTCGCGCAAAATCCGCCCTGCACCCCGGGCGCTCGCCAGGATTTCCGACAAAAACGATCGGAGCAGCGAGCGGCCGGATGCGATCCGCGGCCCGACGTGACGGCCGCGGGTGCGTTCGAGTGGTCGACAGGGAGCTGTATGAACAAGAAGAACTCGTCCGGGCCTCCGGATGTGGCGGGAAAGCCGCCTCTCGCCTTTTTTGAATTTTCCGCGGCCGTGGCCCGGCTCACGCGACGCTTCAGGGTCGACGTGAGCACCATCGTGAGTGCCGTCGCGCTGACGCAGTCGCTGCTGCTGGCCACGCTCGGCTACTGGGGCTCGCAGCGGCTGGTGGCGAAAATCGGCGCCTCCGCGCACGCTGCCAACCACCACCGGACCGAGGACAACGTGCTTGCCGTGCTCGCAAAGGCCGAGTCGGCGGTCGGTGCGCTGGCCGGTGCGCCGAGTCTCGGTCCCGCGGGCGAACATGCGCAGCGCACCGCGGAACTCCTTTGGACCCTGCTGCAGCAGTCGCCCGAACTCGACAGCCTCTACGTGGCCGACGAAACGGGCCAGATGCTGATGGCGCTGCGCTACCCCGTGCCGGCCATCCGGCGCATCGCGCGCAGCGCCAGCGCCGGCGCCGGCGAACCCGCCACCGAGACCTGGCAGTACAAGCTGCCGCCCGCGCCCGAGGTCGACGCGCAGCAGCGCTTCGCCACGCAGCGCATCGAGTCCTTCCGCAGCAGCTACGACCCGCGGCTGCAGCGCTGGTACCAGGAGGCCCGCCAGATGCACAGGCCCGTATGGACGGCGCCCTACACCTTCGCCGCAACGCAGGAACTGGGCGTGAGCTATGCATTGCCCGGCAAGCGCCGCGCGGCCGAGGGCAGCCCCCGGCTGCTGGTGGTGGGCGGCGACGTCTCGCTGGGCCGGCTCTCGGAGTTCGTGCGGCTCTTCGCGAGCGGCGGCCGCGGCGACGGCGCGCTGCTGAACACCGGCGGCCAGGTGCTCGCGCGCAGCGACCAACCCGGCGTGCTGCGCCAGCCCGAGCCGCCCACCGGTGTGCTGGGCGCGCTGCACGCCCACCTGCTGGCTAACGGCACGCCGGACGGCGAGGGCGGCGCGGCCTTCTCGTTCGATCACGAAGGGCGCAGCTACCTTGCCCAGGCCTCGCGCATTCCTTCGGCCGGCTGGCAGCTGGTGAGCTGGGTGCCCCAGGACTTCGTGCTGGGCGAGCTGCGGCGCGCCGTGCTGTGGTGGCTGCTGCTGGGCCTGGCCTTGCTCGCGGCGGCGCTGTTCGTGTCGCTGCAGCTGTCCAGGCTGGTCACGTCGCCGGTCGAGAAGCTCTCGCAGATCGCGCGCCGCATCGGCCTGCTGGAACTCGACGACCTGCCGCGCGAGCCGAGCCGCGTGCTGGAGATCCAGCACCTCGACCAGGCGCTGGACGAGTCGGCGCGCAGCCTCAGGGCGTTCAGCAAGTTCGTGCCGGTGGACGTGATCCACCAACTGGTGGCCGACGGGCAGGCGCTGGCGCCCAGCGGATCGCCGCGGCGCGTGACCGTGATGTTCACCGACATCGAGGGCTTCACGCGAATCTCGGAGTCGATGGAAGCCAACGTGCTGGTGCGCATGCTGACCGAATACTTCAACCTGGCGACGGGCGTGCTGGCGCGCTATGGCGGCGTGATCGACAAGTTCATGGGCGACGGCATCATGGTGCTGTGGGGCGCGCCCGCGGACCTGAAGGACGCGGAATACCGCGCCTGCCTGGCCGCGCTGCAGCTGCACATCGAGACGAGCGCGCTCAACCGCAAGTGGCGCGCCGACGGGCTGCCCGAGTTCCGCACGCGCATCGGCATCCACACCGGCGTGGTGATCGCGGGGGTACTGGGCTCGAACGACCGGCTGTCCTACACGGCCCTGGGCGACGTGGTCAACGTGGCGAGCCGCATCGAGGGCATCAACAAGCAGCTGGGCACGCAGACGCTGATCTCGGAGGTCACCTTCGCGGGCCTGAAGGGCCGGCTGCAGACCCGCCGCATCGACGAGCGGGTGGCGCTGCGCGGCCGCCAGACGCGCATGGTGCTCTACGAACTGCTGATGCCCTGAGGGGCTACGGCGCGCCGCGCGGCGAACTCCACGTACCAGCCGAGCGAGCCGGGGTTGGCCATGGCCTCCGGGTTGACCACCTTCTCGAGCGGCTGGCCCAGCAGCAGCTTCTTGATCGGCAGCTCCTGCTTCTTGCCCGAGAGCGTGCGCGGAATTTCGGCCACCTGGAAGATGTCGTTGGGCAGGAAGCGCGGCGAGAGCGAGGTCTTGATCGCGCCGTTGATCTTTGCGCGCATCGCGTCGTCGAGCGCCACGCCGGGGCGCAGCACCACGAACAGCGGCATGTAGCTTTCGCGGCCCAGGTATTCGAGGTCGACCACCATCGAGTCGAGCACTTCGGGCAGGGCCTCCACGGCGCTGTAGATCTCGCTGGTGCCCATGCGCAGGCCCTGGCGGTTGATGGTGGCGTCGCTGCGGCCGTAGATGATGCAGCCGCCGTCCTCGCCGATCTTGATCCAGTCGCCGTGGCGCCAAACCGCAGGTTTTCCATTTCTACCGGGGTAGTCGTGCTCGAAGTAGCTCGAAAGGTAGCGCGCATTGCCTTCGTCGCCCCAGAAGTACAGCGGCATCGATGGAATGGGCCGCGTGCAGACCAGCTCGCCCACTTCGCCGATGACGGGTTGGCCGTTTTCGTTCCAGGCCTCCACCGCGTGGCCGATCTGGCGGCACTGCATCTGGCCGGGCACTTCGGGCAGCTCGCGGTTGCCGCCGACGAAGGCACCGCAAAAATCGGTGCCGCCGGAAATGTTGCACCACCAGACCTCCTTCGAACCCGCGGCGAGGATCTGCTGCGTGCCCCAGCGCTGCACCTCTTCCGACAGCGGCGAACCGGTGCTGCCGAGCGCGCGCACGCGCGACAGGTCGCCGCATTCGGCCGCGACCACGCCGGCCTTCATGCAGTTGGTGAAGTAGGCCGCGCCGGCGCCGAAGAAAGTGATGCGGTGCTTGGCGACGAAGCGCCACAGCACGGCCCAGTCGGGCTTCTCCTTGCTGCCGGCCGGATGGCCGTCGTAGATGACGATCGTCGCGCCGAAAGCCAGGCCCGCGAGCTGGCAGTTCCACATGACCCAGCCGGTCGAGCTGTACCAGTGAAAGCGCTCGTCGAAATTGTTGGCGCCGTAGCTCGCGCCGATGTCGTTGTGCAGGCCGCAGGCATACATCGTCATGATGATGCCGCCCTGCCCGTGCACGATGGGCTTGGGCAGGCCGGTGGTGCCGCTCGAATAGACGATCCAGATCGGATGGTCGAAGGGCAGCCACTCGGGCTCGAAGGCGGCCACCTCGGCATCGCTGCGCGCGATGGCGTGCTGCCAATCGGCATCGGCGGCGAGCTGCTGCGCGGCATGGGGCGTGCGCAGCAACAGCAGCTTCTGCACGCTGGGCAAGGCGCCGCGCAGTTCCTGCACCACGGCACTGCGGTCGATGGGCTTGGCGCCGTAGTGCACGCCGTCGGCGGCGATCAGCAGCCTGGGCTCGATCTGGCGGAAGCGGTCGACCACCGCGGCCGTGCCCATGTCGGGCGCGCACACGCTCCACACCGCGCCGATGCTCGAGCACGCGAGAAACGCGACCATGGTCTCGGGCACGTTGGGCAGGTAGGCGGCCACGCGGTCGCCGCGCTGCACGCCCAAGGACTTGAGCGTGAGCGCCACCGAGGCCACTTGCCGGCGCAGTTCGGGCCACGGCATCTCGCGCACTTCGCCCCGCTCGTTGTCGCTCACGATGGCGGGCATGCCGGCCGCATGCGCCGCGTCGGCATGGCGCAGCACCTCGCGCGCGTAGTTGACCTGCGCGCCCGGAAACCACGTCGCACCGGGCATGCGGTCGTCGGCCAGCACCGCCGTATGCGGCGTGGGCGACACGATGCCCATGTAGTCCCAGATGCTTTGCCAGAAGGCGTCGAGGTCGGTCACGGACCAGCGCCACAGCGCGTCGTAGGTGTCGAACGACAGGCCGCGCTGGTCGCGCAGCCAGTTCTGGTAGAGGCGGATCTGGGGGATGTTGGGGGCGGACATGGGTCGAGCCTAATGCCGCAGTCCGCGCCGTTCAATCGGGTTTGACCTCAGGGTTTGTACGTGTGTTCAACAGTTTTGTACAGATGTTCAATACGCCTCATGAATGCCCGCACCCAACCTGCCAGGCGAAGCGCCCACCGGGCCGCGGCCACTGCAGCCGAAACGGCCCGGCCCGATCGGCGCCACGCCATCCTGCTGGCGGCGGAAAAGCTTTTTGCGCAGCACGGCTACCACGCGGTCACCATCCGCCAGATCGCCGAGGAAGCCGGCGTGCCGCTGGCGCTGGTGGGCTACTACTTCGGCCCGAAGCACGAGCTCTTCCACGCGATCTTCGAGCACTGGAGCCACAGCATCGAGGAACGGCTCGCGGGCCTTCGGGCCGTGAACAACGACCCCGACGACGCGCGCACGCTGCCGCGCATCATCGAGGCCTTCACGGGGCCGGTGCTGGCGCTGCGCGCGAGCGCCGAGGGCGAGTACTACGCGCTGCTGGTGGCGCGCGAGCTCTACCACGCCACCGAGGAAGCCGACCGCGTGCTGCGCGGCTACTTCGATCCGCTGGCCGAGGCCTACATCGACGCGCTGCACGTCGCGCTGCCGCATGCCACGCGCGGGCAGGCCGCCTGGGGCTACCAGTTCTCGCTCGGGGCGCTCTTGCACCACCTGAACGACAGCCGCATCGAGCGGCTCTCGCGCGGCGAGAACCAGCGCAGCGATCCGGCCGTGGCGCCGATGCTCGTGAACTTCATCGTCGGCGGGCTGCGCGCCGCGCTGCCGCGACCCAAGGCCCCGCAGAAGAAAACCACCTCCAGGAGACAAAAGACATGATGAAACGACGCACCCTGCTGTCGGCGCTGGCCGCGGCCTCGGCCGCCGCGGCGCTGCCCTCGCGCGCGCAATCGAACCCGAAGATCGTGTTCGGCTACACGGCCGTGTCCGACTTCGCCTCGGTCTTCGTGGCGGCCGAAGAGGGCTACTTCAAGAAGCGCAATCTCGAAGTCGAACTCAAGTTCATTCCGCTCAACTCCACCATTCCCGCGGCGCTGCAGTCCGACTCGCTGCAGATCGGCGGGCCCACGCCCTCGGTGTTCCTGCAGGCGGTGGACGGCGGGCTCGACCTGGTGCTGGTGGCCGGCGGCGGGCTCACGTCGAAGACGATCACGGGCTTCGGCCTGGTGGCGCGCGCCGGCTCGGGCATCAAGGGGCCGCAGGACTGCGTGGGCAAGAAGATCGGCGTGCCCGGGCTCGGCGCGTTCCTGCACGTGACCTTCCGCGCCTGGCTCAAGGAGAGCGGCGTGGACTACCGCAAGGTCAATTTCGTCGAGGCCTCGTTTCCGCAGCATGCCGACCTGCTGCGCGGCGGCTCGGTCGACGCGGTGGTGTCGGCCGACCCGTTCATGAGCCGCATCACCGAGAGCGGCGCGGGCTATGTGGCCTCGTACTACTCCACCTTCCTGCCGGAGAACAACCAGACCATCGTGCATGCGGCCAAGCGCGAATGGGTGGTGAAGAACCCGGCCGCCGCACGCGCGTTCCGCGAGTCGCTGGTCGAGGCCGCGGCCTTCATGCAGCAGCCGAAGAACGACGCGAAGGTGCGCGCGGCCATCGGCAAGTACATCAAGCTGCCGCCCGAGGTGCTCGCGAAGATCCAGATCTCGCCGCCCGGCGCCACGGTGAGCGAGAAGCAGTTGGGCTACTGGGTCGGGCTCATGAAGGACCAGGACATGCTCAAGACCTCCATCGACGTTGCGAAGCTGATCGCCAAGTGAGCGCTGCCGCCGACTTTCTTCGCTTCGACGGCGTCGCGATCCGGCTCGGCGGGCGCGAGATCCTGTCGCCCACCTCGTTCGACGTGGCGCGCGGCGAGTTCGTCTGCATCGTGGGCCCGAGCGGCTGCGGCAAGACCACGCTGCTGCGCGCGGCCAGCGGCCTGGTGGCGGCGAGCGCCGGCGAAGTGCGGCGCACGGGCGTGAAGATGAGCGAGCCTTCGCGCGAGGTGGCTTTCGTGTTCCAGGACTATGGCCGGGCGCTGCTGCCCTGGCGCACGGTCGAAGGCAACGTGAGCCTGGCGCTCGAAGCGGCCGGCGTGCCCGCGGCCGAGCGTGCGCCACGCATTGCCGAGGTGCTCGGCAAGGTCGGCCTGGCGAAGCACGCGCAGAAGTTTCCGGTGCAGCTTTCGGGCGGCATGCAGCAGCGCGCACAGATTGCCCGCTGCCTGGCGCAGAAGCCAGAGCTGATGATGATGGACGAACCCTTCGGGGCGCTCGACGCGCTCACACGCCAGAGCCTGCAGGACGAGCTCGCGCGGCTGGTGCGCGAGGACGGGCTCACGGTACTGTTCGTCACGCACGATCTCGAAGAGGCCATCTACCTCGGCGACCGCGTGATCGCGCTGCAGGCCAACCCCGGGCCGGGCCGGCCCAGCCTGGCACGGATGATCGACGTGAAGATTCCGCGCCCGCGCGACCAGCTCACGACGAAGGAGCATCCGGAATACCTGCATCTGCGACGCGAACTCTTCGCCTTCATCGAGCAAAGCCATGACTGAACGCCGCCTCCTGCGCTGGCTGCGGCCGTGGGTCTTTCCGGCCCTGCTGGTCGGCGCTTTCGAGTGGTACGCACGACGCGCGGCCGCATTGGGCAGCGATGCGCTCGCCCCGCCGAGCGCGGCGGCCAAGGCCTTCGTGGGCGCGGCGCTCGATGGCTCGCTGTGGCAGGCCACGGGCTTCACGCTGGGCACGGCCGCGCTCGGCTTGCTTCTGGGCGCGGTGCTCGGCGTTGCGCTGGGGCTGGTGCTCGGGCTCTCGCGCCGCGCGGCGCGGCTCGGCTCGCTTTCCATCGAGGTGCTGCGGCCCGTGCCCTCGGTGGCGCTGATTCCGCTCGCGATGCTGAGCTTCGGATTCGGCGTGCGCATGGAGCTGGCCATCGTCGCCTTTGCCACCTTCTGGCCGCTGCTGGTGCTGGTGCAGTCGGCGGTGCAGCAGATCGAACCGCGGCTGCTCGAGGTGAGCCGCGTGCTGGGCCTCTCGGCGCGCGAGCGCGCCTTCAAGATCGTGCTGCCGGCCATCGTGCCGCGGCTGTTCGTCGCGCTGCGGCTCGGCGTGGCGGTGGCGCTGGTGGTGGCCGTCACGGTGGAGATTGCGGCCAATCCCAACGGCATGGGCTACGCGATGATGATTGCGCAGCAGAGCTTCGACCCCGCGCTGATGCTCGCCTGGCTGGGCTGGATCGGCGTGGTGGGCTTTGCGGTCAATGCGGGCATGGTGCTGCTGCAACGCGTGGTCGCTCGGCGCATGGGGGTGCTGCCATGAACGGCAACGATCGCGGCCGCGTTGGCTTCGTCATGAACCGGCTCGGCTCGCTCGCCGTGCTCTCTGCATTGATTGCGCTGTGGTGGATGGCGAGCAACGCGGGCTGGGTGAGCCGCGTGTTCCTGCCGACACCGCAGGCCACCTTCGCAAGCCTGCTCGAAGGCCTCAACCTCACGGGCCCGAACGGCAACGGGGACCACGGCGAGCTGCTCGCCTTCACGCAGGCCACGGTCGGCCGCATGGTGCAGGGCTGGCTGCTGGCCTCGCTGTTCGGCGTGCTGCTGGGCGCGGCCATCGGCGTGTCGCCCGCGGTGCGCGCATGGGTACAGCCGACGCTCGAATTCATTCGCCCGCTGCCCGCCTCGGCGCTGCTGCCGCTCGCGATTTCGATCTTCGGGCTGAACCCCGGCATGGTGCTGTTCGTGGTGGCCTTCGGCGCGATGTGGCCGGTGCTGCTGGCCACTGTGCACGGCTTCGCAGCCGTGGAACCCAGGTTGTCGGAAGTGGCGCGCTGCCTGCAGATGTCGCGCGCGGCCTTCGTTTGGAAGATGGGCCTGCCCAACGCCATGCCCGACATCCTGGCCGGCATGCGGCTCGCGCTGACCATTGCACTGATCGTCGCGGTGGTGGGCGAAATGATTGCTTCGCAGAGCGGACTGGGCCAGGCCATTCTTCTCGCGGCGCGCGCGTTTCGCGCCAGCGATCTTTTCGCCGGCATCGCGCTGCTCGGGCTGATCGGCTTCGCGAGTAACGCGCTGTTGGCCCTTGCCGAAAAGCGGCTGCTGCGCTGGCAGCAGCCCTGAACGCTGCACGCCCCCATCAACACCAACACCCCACAAGGAGCCCCGCCATGCCACGCAAGTTCGTCGACCTCTCGATTTTTCTGGAAAACGATGTGCTCTCCGATCCGCCGGCCTTCGCGCCGAAGATCCAATACTTCACGCACGAGCAGACCTACGAGCAGATCGAGCCCTTCTTTCCGGGCCTCAAGAAAGAAGACCTGCCCGATGGCGAAGGCTGGGCCGTGGAGCTGGTGCAGCTTTCCACGCACAACGGCACGCACCTCGACGCGCCCTACCACTTCCACTCCACCATGGACAAGGCGCTGGGCGAGAAGAAGCCCGCCATCGCGATCCACGAGGTGCCGCTCGAATGGTGCTTCCAGCCCGGCGTGAAGCTCGACTTCCGCCACTTCGCCGATGGCTACGTGGTCACGGCAGCGGACGTCGAGGCCGAGCTCAAGCGCATCGGCCACACGCTGAGCCCGCTCGAGATCGTGGTGGTGAACACGCGCGCGGGCTCGCGCTACGGCCATCCCGATTACGTAGCGGCCGGTGCGGGCATGGGCTACGAAGCCACCATGTACCTGCTGGAGCGCGGCGTGCGCCTCACGGGCACCGATGCCTGGAGCTGGGATGCGCCCTTCGTGCACACCGCGAAGAAGTATGGCGAGACGCACGACGCCTCGCTGATCTGGGAAGGCCACAAGGCCGGCCGCGACATCGGCTACTGCCACATCGAGAAGCTGCACAACCTCGAGGCGCTGCCGCCCACGGGCTTTTTCATCAGCTGCTTTCCGCACAAGATCCGCGGCGCATCGGCCGGCTGGACGCGCGCGGTGGCGATCTTCGACGATGCGCTGATGGCGTCGGTCTGAAACGCGACAGGCCCAGGCAATGATTGCTCTGAACCACACGCACGACGCCGGCACCAGGAGTTGGGTCGGCACAGCCAACACCGCGGGCACCGACTTTTCGATCCAGAACCTGCCCTACGCAGTGTTCCGCCGCACGGGCAGCCCGCAGCCGTTTCGCGGCGGCGTGGCCATTGGCGACCAGGTGGTCGACATGGCCGCGCTCTGTGCGCGCCAGCTGCTCGACGGACTCGCGCTCGATGCGGCCCGTGCCGCCGCGCTGCCGGCGCTGAACGATTTCTTCGCGCTCGGCGGCGCCGCCTGGCGCGCGCTGCGCCACGCGCTGTTCGCATTGCTGGGCGATGACGCACCGGCCGCCACGGTGCAGGCCGTGCGCGAATGCCTGGTGCCGCAGGCCGAGGTCGAATACACGGTGCCCGCGCGCATCGGCGACTACACCGACTTCTACACCTCCATCGACCATGCGCTGAACATCAGCCGCCTGATGAACCCCGAGGGCGACGTGACGCCCAACTTCCGCTGGATTCCGACGGCCTACCACGGACGCGTGTCGACCATCGGCATCAGCGGCCAGCGCTTTCATCGCCCGATGGGGCAGACCATGGCGCCGGGCGCCAGGGCGCCCACGTACCACGCCTGCGCACGGCTCGACTACGAGCTGGAGTTGGGTGTGTGGATCGGCGAAGGCAATGCGGCCGGCGAGCCGATTCCGCTCGAACGCGCGGAAGAGCACATCTTCGGCATCTGCCTGCTCAACGACTGGTCGGCGCGCGACATCCAGTTCTGGGAGATGGCGCCGCTCGGGCCCTTTCTCGCGAAAAACTTCGCGACCACGATTTCGCCGTGGATCGTGACGATGGAGGCGCTCGCACCCTATCGCCAGACCTGGACGCGGCCGGCGAACGAGCCCCAGCCGCTCGGCTATCTCGAAAGCCCGGCGAACCGCGAAAGCGGCGCGATCGACATCCGCCTGGAGGTCTGGCTCGAAAGCGAGAAGGCGCGCCACGACGGAAGCGGGCCTTCGCGCCTGTCGCGCACGAGCTTCAGGCACCAGTACTGGAGCGTGGCGCAGATGGTGGCGCACCACACGGTGGGCGGCTGCAGCCTGAACCCGGGCGACCTGTTCGGCAGCGGCACCATCTCGGGACCGGGGCCGGGCGAAGCCGGCGCGATCATCGAGCTGACGCGCGCCGCGCAAAGCCCCGTCACGCTGGCCAATGGCGAGCAGCGCGGTTTCCTGGAAGACGGCGATGCGGTGCTGCTGCGCGGCTGGTGCGAGAAGCCGGGCCATGCGCGCATCGGCTTCGGCGAAAGCCGCGGGACGGTGCTGCCCGCGAAGGGCTGATATACCCCGTGCCCCAAAAGAAAAGGCCACCGGTGAGGTGGCCTTTTGCATGAAATGTGGAGCGGGAAAAGAGTCTCGAACTCTCGACCTCAACCTTGGCAAGGTTGCGCTCTACCAACTGAGCTATTCCCGCATTTCAGGGCTCGAATTATAGAGCGATTTCGGGGGTGTTTTTCGAGGCCGTTCATTTCGGCGCGTTTTGCGGCGTGTGCGGCCCCATTCCGGTCATCGCGGCGACGAGATCACGCGCCGAACACCGAGGCCCTGTGCAGCGACGTGCCCGCCATCACGCCGTCGGCGGAGGCGAGCGTCGCGTTGTGGAACATCATGGCCGCATCGCCCGCGGCGAACACGCCCGGCACGGTGGTCATCTTCATCGCATCGGTGCGGATGACCGGACCGAACGGGCCTTCGTCGAATGCGCAGCCGAGCTGCTCGGCGAGCGGACTGCCCATGCGCGTGCGAGGCACGAGAAACATCGCGTCGAGCGGCACGCGCCGGCCGTCTTCGAGGAAGACGCTCGAGAGATCCCGCGGCGTCGGCCCCTCCAGCGCGGCGATGCGGCCGGGCTCGATGGCCACGCCGCGCGCCAGCAGCTTCGCGCGCGCTTCGTCGTCCACCGTGTTGTTGCCGTTCAGGAAGAGCGTGGCCGGGCCCCACTCGGCGATCAGCATCGCGTGGTCCGGCGGATGCGGGCTCTCGATCAGGATGCCCAGCCGCCGGCCGCTGAATTCATAGCCGTGGCAGTAGGGGCAGTGCAGCACGCTGGTGCCCCAGCGTTCGGACACGCCCGCAATGTCCGCAGGAAAGCCATCCTGGACGCCGAAAGCCAGCACGAGCCTGCTGGCCGATACCCGCTGCTCGCCATGGCCCAGCGACGCGACGAAACCGTTCGCGCCATCGGCATGGGCCGCCACGACGCTGCCCTCGATATGGGTGACGTTGGGGTACGCCAGCACCTTGGCGCTCGCATCGGCAATCATCTTCAGCGGCGGCGTGCCGTCCTGGCCGAAGAAGCCGTGCGAGGCCGCGGCGAAGCGGTTGCGCGGCGCGCCCGCATCGACGATGCAGACCGTTTTTCGCGCGCGCGCAAGCTGCAGGGCAGCGGAAAGGCCGGCAAAGCTGCCGCCCACGACCAGAGCATCATAGTGCATGTTCGATGTCCTTGTGAGTGAAGCCGCCGCCCGTCATGCGGCGATGAAAGTCCCTGGAAAGATCGGCCAGCGTGATGCTGTTGAAACGCTCGAGCAGCAGGGCCTCGGCCTCCCGGCAGGCGCCGTCGAGCGCCGCGTTCACGGCCTGCTCGACGATGCAGCCCGGGCTCTCGGTGCGGTTGCCCATGGCCAGCAGCGCCGGAGACCCGACCGCGTTGTGGATGTCGCCCAGCGTCACCGCGGCCAGCGGGCACGACAGCACCCAGCCGCCGCCATGGCCCTTGGCCGAGCTCACGAAGCCGGCCTGGCGCAGACCCGACATGAGCCGGCGCACGACGACGGGATTGGTGTGCATGGCCACGGCCAGCGATTCGGAAGTGGCGGGCCCCTCCATCTCGGCCATGTGCAGCAGCACGTGGAGAACGCCTGAAAGCTTGCTGTCTCGTTTCATGCAACATTATTAGTTGCATGAAAGGCCAGGCATCCGGGCAGATCGCCTTTGACCCTGCCGCTGAAAAGGTTGCCTGGCCTCCCGCCGCTCTGATTCCGATCCGCTCGCAGGCAAGAAGGAGGCGCCGCCTAACGCATCACCCCCCATTTCGGACGACGGAGCCGTCCCACACGCGCCGGCGGCTGCCTCGCACACGGCGACATGTGCGCAGGTGGTCACGGTAGCAACCGAACTGGCCGCAAAGCCGGTTCTTGCCAGTGACATTCAATGAAAGGACCAGTCACCCATGAAGCAGCAACAACACAAATCCATCTTCGTCGGCGCCTTGCTCGCAGGCCTTCTTGCCATGAGCGGCTTCGCACAGGCACAAGGCGTGGGGGTCGGCGTCGGCGTGAATGCCGATGTCAATACGTCGGGCAGCGCGAACGCCACGCAACGCCAAGGTGCCGCGGGCACCGGCGCGGCCGCGCAAACGCGGGCTGAAGGAGGTGCCGCCACCGGTGCCGGCGTGCAACCGGTCGAAGTCCCCGGCAAGGCCGCAGGCGGCCTGGGCAATACCTTGGGCGGCGTGGTCGGCGGCGCGACGGGCGCGGTCGGTGGTGCCACCGGCGCAGTCGGCGGTGCGACCAGCGCAGTGGGCGGCGCCACCAATGCCGCGAGCGGCGCAGCCGGCAACGTGACCGGCGCGACGAATGTCGTGGGCGACACGGTGGGCGGCGCGGCCGGCGCTGCGGGCTCGGCCGGCGGCGCAGTGAAGCCTTCGGGCGCGCGCGCCAAGGCCAGCGGCAAGGCCCAGGGGTCCGGCGCGGTCGACGTCAAGAAATAAGCACTTCGCTCAGGGAAAGAAGCCCGCGGCGCACGAGCACCGCGGGCTTTTTTTTCTTAACTTGCGTCCAGCCTGAACAGGCTCGTCACTTCCACATCGAGCACCATCAGTTCGCGCTGGTTGAAGAGCCGCCAGCGCCAGCGCAGGATGCCGAGCGTGGGCCGCTTCTCGGAGTGCCGTGCCTCGATGACATCGGCCACGAGCCGCAAGGCATCGCCGGGCCGCACCGGGTGAGGCCAGCGCACATGCTCGAGCCCCGGCGAGGCAAAAGACTCCGAGCCTTCGAGCGCGGCATCGACCACGAGCCGCATCGCGATCGAGCAGGTGTGCCAGCCGCTCGCGATCAGCCCGCCGAATGCGCTGTTGGCCGCGGCCGCCGCATCGGTATGAAACCACTGCGGATCGTAGGCCTGCGCGAATCCGATGAGTTCCGCTTCGGAGACGACATAGGGCCCGGCCTCGATGACCTGGCCGGGGTGGAAGTCGGCGAACTTCATTCGCCGCAGCTTAGTATGTTTCGAGGTGCAAACGGCCTTCGCGCTTGAGTGCGGCGCCGACCGTGTCCCAGTCGAGGCCCGCTTCCTTGGCCACATCGCGCAGCGCGAGCACCACGCCCTCTTCCATACTCTTGAGTCCGCACACGTAGAAGTGGCTCGCGCCGTCCTTCAGCAGTGCGGCCAGGTCGGCGGCGCGTTCGCGCATGAGGTCTTGCACGTAGCGCTTGGGTTGACCCGGCGTGCGCGAGAACGCGAGGTTGATGTCGATGAAGTCCTTGGGCAGCGACTGCAGCGGACCGAAGTACGGCAGCTCCTGCTGGGTGCGCGCGCCGAAGAACAGCATGAGCTTGCCGCCTTCGAACTTGCCGCTCTTGCGCAGCCGGCGGCGCCATTCGGTCATGGCGCGCATCGGCGCGCTACCGGTGCCGGTGCAGATCATCACGATGTGCGACCTGGGATGGTTCGGCATCAGGAACGAGGAACCGAAGGGCCCCACCACCTGCACCGTGTCGCCGACCTTGAGGTCGCAGACGTAGTTGGAGCACACGCCGCGCACCGGGTCGCCCTGGTGGTCTTCGGTCACGCGCTTCACGGTGAGCGACACGTTGTTGTAGCCGGGCCGCTCGCCGTTGCGCGGGCTGGCCACCGAGTACTGGCGCGCATGGTGGCGTTTGCCGATGGCGTCGACGCCGGGCGGCACGATGCCGATCGACTGGCCTTCGAGCACCGGGAACGGCACCGCGCCGAAGTCGAGCACGATGTGATGCGTCTCGCTGTCGAAGCCGGCCTCGGTGCAGTTGAAGTTGCCCACCACGGTGGCGGTGGTCGGCGCCTTCGGCGCAAAGAGGTTGGTGTAGGCGTGCGCGGCCGACCAGGGCGGCACGCTGGCGCCGTACTGAGCCGAATTGAAGACCGGCTCGGTGGAATCGACCGCGGCCTGCGCCGGGGTCTGCGAAGGTGCGGCGGCCACCGCGGCTTCATCGCCGGCTTCGGCGGAAACGCCCGCGGCCTCGAGCTCCTCGGGCGTGAGTTCGGCGGGCAGCGACTCCCAGGTGAGTTGCTCTTCGATGGAGTACGCGCGCACCAGCGGCATCGTGCGCCAGTTGTCGATCGAACCCGTGGGGCACGGCGAGATGCAGGCCATGCAGCCATTGCAGATGTCGGCGCGCACGACGTAGTTGTTGTCGTCGTGCGTGATCGCGTTGACGGGGCAGGTGGCCTCGCAGGTGTTGCAGCGGATGCAGATCTCGGGGTCGATCAGGTGCTGCTTGATGACTCCGGCTTCAACGGCCATGTCCATGTTTTTTCTCCTTTCCCTCGCCCCTTGGGGAGAGGGTCAGGGTGAGGGGGCGGCAGCTTGTCGTGGGGACGCCGCCTACCCTCACCCCTGCCCTCTCCCCGAGGGGAGAGGGAGCCATACCCATCAACCGAAACGCACGTACTCGAAATCGACCGGCTGGCGGTTGATGCCCATCACCGGCGGCGAGATCCAGCCCGCGAACTTGCCCGGCTCGACCACACGTCCCATCAACGATGCCACGAAAGCGAAGTCTTCGGTGCTCGGCAGCCATTCGTTTTTCTTCGCGGCCCATTCGACCTCGTTCACCACGCGGCCTTCGGGCGACATCTTGATGCCGGCGAGCGCACCGATCTGGCGGTTGAAGGCCTTGTGCGGCACGGTCAGCCGGGTCGGGATGCCGGCCTTCTCGAGCACCTTGTTCCAGCGGCCCACGCCGGCCACCGAGTCCTTGATGAAGTCGTCGCGCAGCACTTCGTTGAGCGCGTTGAGCATCGGCACGTCTTTTTCGACGAGCTGGCCGTCCTTCACCTCGAGCACCTTGTAGGTCTGGCCCTTGAGCACGTGGTCGTCGCCTCGCTTGCCTTCCTCGTAGCGGCCCTTCAGGCCCGAGCTGTAGAAGATGGCGGCATTGCTCGACTGGTCGGCGCCGAACAGGTCGATGGTCACGCTGTAGTGGAAGTTCAGGTAGCGCTGGATCGTGGGGAGGTCGATGGCGCCGGCCGCGCGCACCTTCTGCGCGTCGTCGGTCTTGAGCTCGTTCATCACCTGCGCGGTGCGCGCCAGCACGCGCGAGACGCCGCTCTCGCCCACGAACATGTGATGCGCTTCCTCGGTCAGCATGAACTTGGTGGTGCGCGCGAGCGGATCGAAGGCGCTCTCGGCCAGCGCGGCCAGCTGGAACTTGCCGTCGCGGTCGGTGAAGTAGGTGAACATGAAGAACGCGAGCCAGTCGGGCGTCTTCTCGTTGAAGGCGCCCAGGATGCGCGGGTTGTTGGCATCGCCCGAGGTGCGCTGCAGCAGCGCATCGGCCTCTTCGCGGCCGTCGCGGCCGAAGTGCTTTTGCAGCAGGTAGACCATCGCCCACAGGTGGCGGCCTTCCTCGACATTGATCTGGAACAGGTTGCGCAGGTCGTACATGCTGGGCGCGGTCAGGCCCAGGTGGCGCTGCTGCTCGACCGAGGCGGGCTCGGTGTCGCCCTGCGTCACGATGATGCGGCGCAGGTTGGCGCGGTGTTCGCCGGGCACGTCCTGCCAGGCCTTCTCGCCCTTGTGGTCGCCGAAGTGGATCTCGCGGTTGGCATCGCCCGGATTCAGAAAGATGCCCCAGCGGTAGTCGCGCATCTTCACGTGGCCGAACTGGGCCCAGCCCTGCGGATCGACGCTCACCGCCGTGCGCAGGTAGACCTCGTGGTTGGTCGAACCGTCGGGGCCCACGTCGTCCCACCAGTTGATGAAGTTGGGCTGCCAGCCTTCGAGCGCGCGCTGCAGCGTGCGGTCTTCGCCGAGGTTGACGTTGTTGGGGATCTTCTCGCTGTAGTTGATCGTGCTCATGGCTGTTCCTTGGGTTGTGCGGACTGACGCTTCTTCTTCAGACGCGGTTCAAATCAAAGCCGGCCTTTTCACCAGTGCCGTAGACCTTGAGCGCGCCCTTTTCGCCGACGGCGTTGGGGCGGTTGAAGATCCAGTTCTGCCAGGCGGTGAGCCGGCCGAAGATGCGGGTGGCCATGTTCTCCTTGCTCGCGAAGCGCAGGTTGGCTTCGAGGCCGGTGAGCGCGTCGGGCGACATGGCGGCGCGCTCCTCGATGGCGATGCGGATCTCGTCCCCCCAGTCGATGTCGTCGGGCGCGGCGGTGACGAGGCCGAGCTTGAGCGCCTCGTCGGCGTCCAGCGGCTTGCCGGCCGCGGCGCGCGCGGCGTCCAGCGGCGCGGCCTCTTCGTAGAAGCGGCGCTGCAGGCGGCTCTGGTCGTTCACCATCGGGAAGAAGCCGAAGTTGAATTCGTTGAGCACGAGCTTCGGTGCGCGCGCGGCGTCGTCGGGCAGCGCGAGCATATAAGTGCGGTCGGCCGCAAAGGCCAGTTCGGCCAGCGTGCCGGCAAAGCACGAGCCGGCCTCGACCAGCGCGAACAGGCTGCGCGACGACACGTCCAGCCGCGCCAGCGTGCGGCGCAGCGCGCCGATGGTTTCGCGCACCAGCCAGTGGTCCTTGTGGGCCAGCATCACGGCGTCCGAGGCGAGCACGGCTTGCGCGTCGCCTTCGGTCTTGAGCAGCCAGGTGCCGATGTCGAGCTCGTTGGTGCGCAGGTTGAGGATCGCGTCGTCGAGCTCGCGGCACACGGCGAGCGGCCACCAGGCGGCGCCCGCGGCTTCGATGGCGGCGATGTCGGCCGGCTGCGTGCCGGTGGGCGCCTTGACGGTGAAGGTGGCGGTGCGCTTGCTGCGGTCGATCTTCACGTCGACGTGCGAATAGGCGATGCCGTCGGCGCTGTCGGTGCGCTCGAGGCGTGTCAGCGCCACGCCCTTGCCGCCGGCCGGGCGGTCGCTCATGGCGGCGAGTTGCGCGGCACGTTCCTGCACGGCGGCCGCGAACTGCGCGGGCTTGGCCACGGCATCGACCAGGCGCCAGTCGACCGCGCGCTGGCCGCGCACGCCTTCGACGCTGGTGCAGAAGATGTCGGCGAGGTCATGGCGCACGTGGCGCTTGTCGGTCACGCGGGTCAGGCCGCCGGTGCCGGGCAGCACGCCGAGCAGCGGCACTTCGGGCAGCGACACGGCCGAGGAGCGGTCGTCCACCAGCAGGATCTCGTCGCAGGCCAGCGCCAGCTCGTAGCCACCGCCGGCACAAGCGCCGTTCACCGCGGCGAGGAACTTCAGGCCCGAGTGCTTCGACGAATCCTCGATGCCGTTGCGCGTCTCGTTGGTGAACTTGCAGAAGTTCACCTTCCAGGCGTGGCTCGACACGCCCAGCATGAAGATGTTGGCGCCCGAGCAGAAGATGCGGTCCTTGCCGCTGGTGACGATCACGCTGCGCACTTCGGGGTGCTCGAAGCGCACGCGGTTGAGCGCATCGTTGAGCTCGACGTCCACGCCCAGGTCGTAGCTGTTGAGCTTGAGCTTGTAGCCGGGGCGGATGCCGCCGTCTTCCGCGATGTCGAGCACGAGGCGCGCGATGGCGCCGTCGAAGCTCAGCGACCAGTGGCGGTACTGGGCAGGCTCGGTGCGGTAGTCGACGCGCGGCGGCGCCTGGAGCGTGGTGGTGTCGGTCATGCGGAAGTCTCCTGTGGGGCTGTGTTCGGAAACCGTGAACAGGAAAGATAGTGCACTTTCTTGCTCCGATGACATGCATCATGCTGCATGCAAACAGGCAAGTCAATGCCTGTTGTGCTTTTTTTCAGATTCGGGGCGCGTGCACAGGGCACCGGGTACTCCCCTCCGCGAATGTCCCCCGCCTTCGGCTCCTCCTTTATTTCGCTGCGGGGAGCACCCGATGCCCTGTGCACCTGGGCACGCTGCTGGTGTATCGCTGATCAACGACTGCTCTGAAGACGATCCCGCTGATGGGGTGCCTTGCGCAGCGAAATCAAGGAGGAGGCCGCAGGCCGGGGGACATTCGCTTCGCCGCGTACCCCGTCGGCGGGAGCGCGCCCTGAACACTCAGCTCAAGCGCCCAGCCCCATCGATTGGCGGGCCACGGCGCGCAGCGCCTGGAAGCTCTGCGCCAGCGTCTTGCCGCTGGTGTCCACCGAAAGATCGGCCTTCGAATAGAAGGCGGCGCGGCCGTTCAGGATGCGGCGCAGGTCCTCCATGGCTTCCTTGCTGGCCGCCATCGGGCGGGTGTCGCCCTGCGCGGCCACGCGGCCCATGTGCTCCTCGGGCGCGGCCTGCAGCCACACGGTGGTGCAGTGCGCGAGCAACTCGTTGAAGGTGGCCGGGTCCGAGACGATGCCGCCCGGCGTGGCAATGACCACTTCGCTGTAGATCTGGATGGTTTCCTCGAGCGCGCGGCGCTCGTAGCGGCGGTAGGCGTTGGTGCCGTAGAGGTCGTGGATCTCGCGCACGCTGCAGCCCGCGAGCTTCTCGATGTCGCGGCTCAGCTCCACGAAGGGCAGGTCCAGATCGTCGGCCAGCATCTGCCCGAGGGTCGACTTGCCCGCGCCGCGCAGGCCCACGAGCGCGATGCGCCGGTGGCGCGCCGGGTCGACCGAGGCCGTGCCCAGCAGTTCACCGACCGCCACGCGCACGCGGCGCAGGTCGGCCTCGCTGCGGTTCTCGAGCAGCTCGCGGATCAGCAGCCATTCGGGCGAGCTGGTGGTCACGTCGCCGACCAGCTCGGCCAGCGAGCAGTGCAGCGCGCCGGCCACCTGCTGCAGCACAAGGATCGACGCGTTGCCGATGCCATATTCGAGATTGGCGAGGTGCCGCTCCGACACGTCCGCCGCAATGGCCACCGCCTTGCGCGTGAGGCCGCGCTGCGCGCGCAGGTTGCGCACGCGCTCGCCCAATGCCGCCAGCAAGGGGTTCCTGGCGGCCTCCCCGGCCGGCGCTGCTGTGTTGCTGGCGGGGTTGCCAGCGGGCGCGGTGGCCAGCGCCGCCGCGTCTACGTGCTCGTTCATGCATGTCCTCGTTCTTGGCCGGGATTGTGCGCGCTCAGGGTAAACACCATGGATGCACTATATTGCTTGACACTCATTGTCTCGGTGCTTATTGTTCGACCACAAGCAAGATACTGCACGCGCGGGATTCTTGCAAGGTAGTTCAAAAGTTCGCTGCGGTATCCAACCTGCCAGCCAGCCTCCAAAAAAGGAAGCCCGCCAATGTCCAGCAAGGAAGCATTTCACCAATTGATCGCCGGCCTGGCCGCCGAAATCGCCGGCCGGCCGCTCGACGAACAACTCGACCGGTGGCTCAACGCCACGCATGGCGCGGGCAGCGCGCGCTTCGAGGCGCTGCGCCAGGCCTGCATCGGCGGCGTGGCCGAAGGCTGGCTCTGCGAGCGCGAAGGCGGCGGCATCCGCTATGGCCGTGTCTTCAAGGCCGAGGACGCGCTGCACCGCTTCTCGGTCGACGTGGTCGACATGCAGGACATCGCGGGACCGCACCACACGCATCCGAACGGCGAGATCGACCTGATCATGCCGCTCGAGGGCAGCCCCGGCGCCACCTTCGACGGCCAGCCCGCGGGCTGGTGCGTCTACGGGCCCGGCACTGCGCACCGGCCGACGGTGGCGAATGGCCGCGCACTCGTTCTCTATCTGTTGCCCGAAGGGCAGATCAAGTTCACCCCATGACCGAACTCCTCCCCAACCACGTCGCCGGCCGCTGGCAAGGCGGATCGGGCGCCGGCACGCCGCTTTTCGATCCGGTGCTGGGCACCGAGCTCGTGCGCGTCGACGCTACCGGCCTCGACCTGCCGGCCGCCTTTGCCTTTGCGCGCGAACAGGGCAGCAGCGCACTGCGTGCCCTCACCTACCGCCAGCGCGCCGGCCTGCTCGGCGCCATCGTGAAGGTGTTGCAAGCCAACCGCGATGCGTACTACGAGATCGCCACCGCGAACTCGGGCACCGTGAAGAACGACTCGGCCGTCGACATCGACGGCGCGATCTTCACGCTTGGCCAGTACGCGAAGTGGGGCGACACGCTCGGCGATGTGCGCGCGCTGCGCGACGGCGATGCGGCCCGGCTCGGCAAGGAGCCGGTGTTCCAGTCGCAGCATCTGCAGCTGCCGACGCACGGTGTCGCGCTGTTCATCAATGCCTTCAACTTTCCTTCATGGGGGCTGTGGGAGAAGGCCGCGCCGGCGCTGCTCTCGGGCGTGCCGGTGATCGTGAAACCCGCCACGGCCACCGCCTGGCTCACGCAGCGCATGGTCAAGGACGTGGTCGATGCGGGCGTGCTGCCCGCGGGCGCGCTCTCGGTCGTCTGCGGCAGCTCGGTGGGCTTGATGGATGCGCTGCAGCCCTTCGACGTGGTCTCCTTCACCGGTTCCGCCGAGACGGCGGCGCTGATCCGCTCGCACCCGGCCGTGGCCGAACGATCGGTGCGCGTGAACATCGAGGCCGACAGCCTCAACAGCGCCCTGCTGCTGCCAGGCGCCGCGGCCGGCAGCGAGGCCTTCAACCTGCTGGTGCGCGAAGTGGTGCGCGAGATGACGGTGAAGTCGGGCCAGAAGTGCACCGCAATCCGGCGCATCCTGGTGCCGGCCGAGCTCTACGACGCCGCGGCCGAAGCCATCGGCGCCAAGCTCGCGGGCATCACCGTCGGCAACCCACGCAACGAGAGCGTGCGCATGGGTTCGCTCGTGAACCGGGCACAGATGAAGGCCGTGAGCGAAGGCCTGCAAGCGCTGTCCGCGCAGACCACCGTGCTGTACGACGGCCGCAACACGCCGCTGATCGATGCCGAACCGGCCGTGGCCGCCTGCATCGGCCCGGTGCTGCTGGGTGCGCGCGATGCCGATGCGGCGCAGCGCGTGCACGACGTGGAAGTGTTCGGGCCCGTCGCCACGCTGCTGCCGTATCGCGATTTTGCGCACGGCATTGCGCTGGCGCACCGCGGCCAGGGCTCGCTCGTCACCTCTTTGTATGGCAGCGACGATGCCGCGCTGGCACGGGCCGCGCTCGCCGTCGCGCCGAGCCACGGCCGCGTGCACGTGATCACGCCAGAGGTGGCACAGGCCCACACCGGCCACGGCAACGTGATGCCGATGTCGCTGCACGGCGGCCCCGGCCGCGCGGGCGGCGGCGCCGAGCTCGGCGGACTGCGCGCGCTCGACTTCTATCACCGCCGCAGCGCGGTGCAGGCGAGTCCCGGCGTGCTCGCCCACCTCGGCCTCTAGAGAAAAGAAAAGCACAGGCCCCACGGAGACACACGATGAGCCCACCCGCACGATTCAATTTCGCCGAGCACCTGTTCGCGCTGAACCGCGGCCGCGCCGAGCGCACCGCCTACATCGACGACCGCGGCACGCTCGCCTATGGCCAGCTCGAGGACCGCGCGCGCCGCCTGGCCGCCGCGCTCAAGGCCGCCGGCGTGCGGCGCGAAGAGCGCGTGCTGTTGCTGATGCTCGACAGCAGCGACTGGCCCGTGAGTTTTCTGGGCTGCCTCTATGCCGGCGTCGTTCCCGTCGCCGTCAACACGCTGCTCACGCCCGAGGACTACGCCTACATGCTCGACCACAGCCGCGCGCAGGCCGCGCTGGTGTCGGGCGCGCTGCTGCCCACGCTGCAGGAGGCGATGGCCCGTGGCGCGCATGAAGTGCACACGCTGATCGTCTCGCAGCCGGTGGGCGCGCTGCCCGAGGGCGCGCAGGAATTCGAAGCCGCGCTCGCCGCTGCCGCGCCGATGGCAGCGCCCGCGGCCACGGCCTCCGACGACCCCGGCTTCTGGCTGTACTCCTCCGGCTCCACCGGCAAGCCCAAGGGCACGGTCCACACGCACGCCAACCTGTGGTGGACGGCCGAGCTCTACGGCAAGCCGGTGCTCGGGCTCACCGAGAACGATGTGTGCTTCTCGGCCGCCAAGATGTACTTCGCGTACGGCCTGGGCAATGCGCTGACCTTTCCGCTGTCGGTCGGCGCGACCGTGGTGCTGATGGCCGAACGGCCGACGCCCGACGCGACCTTCCGCCGCTGGGTGGAGCACAAACCCACGGTGTTCTTTGGCGCGCCCACCGGCTTTGCCGGCATGCTCGCCTCGCCGAAGCTGCCGGCGCGCGAAGCCGTGGCCCTGCGCATGTGTTCTTCCGCCGGCGAGGCGCTGCCCGGCGAGATCGCGCAGCGCTTCAAGGCGCACTTCGGCTGCGAGATCATCGACGGCATCGGCTCGACCGAGATGCTGCACATCTTCATCTCCAACCGCCCCGGCGACGTGCGCTACGGCACCACGGGCAAGCCGGTGGAAGGCTACGAGGTCGAGCTGCGCGGCGAGGACGGCCGCCTGGTGCCCGATGGCGAAGTGGGCGACCTCTTTATCCGCGGCCCGAGCGCGGCGCTGATGTACTGGTGCAACCGCGAGAAGTCGCGCGAGACCTTCCAGGGCGGATGGACCAAAAGCGGCGACAAGTACACGCGCGATGCCGACGGCTACTACACCTATGCCGGGCGCAGCGACGACATGCTGAAGGTCAGCGGCATCTATGTATCGCCGTTCGAGGTGGAAGCCACGCTGATGCAGCACCCCGCGGTGCTCGAGGCCGCGGTGATCGGCAAGGAAGACGCGGACGGGCTGACCAAGACCAAGGCCTTTGTCGTGCTGAAGGACGGCCAGTCGGTCAGCGACGAGGAGCTGAAGGCTTTCGTGAAGGAGCGGCTCGCGCCGTACAAGTACCCGCGCTTCCTGGAATTCGTGCAGGAGCTGCCGAAGACGGCGACGGGGAAGATCCAGCGGTTCAGGCTGCGTGAGCGGGAGAAGCAGGCATGAGGATCCCCTTGCCTTTCTCCCTCCCCTCCCGGGGGAGGGTTGGGGTGGGGGCAGGTGGCCTTTGCATATGCACAGCTCTTGCCAGCGCCGCGAGCCCCCATCCCGGCCTTCCCCCAAAGGGGGAAGGAGCAACACCATGAGCACAACCGACTTCGCCACCATCTCCTGGCGCGGCCGCGCCGTGCAGATCGAGTGCCAGTGGATTTCCCCCGAGCGCACCGATGCCCCGCTCATCGTCTTTCTCCACGAAGGCCTCGGCTCCATCGCCATGTGGAAGGACTTCCCCGCGCAAGTCTGCAGCGCCGCCAACGCCCGCGGCCTCGTGTTCTCGCGCCCCGGCTATGGCCGCTCCACGCCGCGCGCCGACAACGAGATCTGGGACGTCGACTTCATGCACCGCCAGGCGCACGAAGTGCTGCCCGCGCTCTTCACCGCGCTGAAGCTCGACGCTGAAAAGCCCTGGCTCTTCGGCCACAGCGATGGCGGCTCGATCTCGCTGCTTTATGCCTCGCGCTTCCCCGACCGCGTCGAAGGCCTGGTGGTGCTCGCTCCGCACATCTTCGTGGAAGACGTGACCGTCGCGAACATCGAACAGGCGCGCACAGCGTACCTCTCCACCGACTTGCCGAAAAAGCTCGGCCGCTACCACGACAGCGCCGATTCGGCCTTCTGGGGCTGGAACCGCATCTGGCTGCATCCGCCCTTCCGCGCGTGGAACATCGAGGCCGAGCTCGACACCATCCGCTGCCCGGTGCTTGCCATGCAGGGCATCGACGACGAGTACGGCACGCTCGCGCAGATCCGCGGCATCACGGCGCGTGTGCCGGGTTGCGAACTGGTGGAGATCCCCGAATGCGGGCATTCCCCGCATCGCGATCAGCCGGATCGTGTCATCGTCGCGGCCACTTCTTTCATTACCAAAAACAGGAGACAGACACCATGACCATCCGCACCGCACGCCTGGCCCTCACGGCCATCGCCTTCGCTGCCCTCGCGTCGGCTGCCGGCGCCCAGGGTTCGGCCAAACTCAAGGTCGGCCTGATGCTGCCCTACAGCGGCACCTACACCGCTTTGGGCGTGGCCATCGAAAACGGCTTCAAGCTCTACGTCGACGAACACGGCGGCAAGCTCGCCGGCCGCGAGATCGAATACTTCAAGGTCGACGACGAGTCCGACCCCGCCAAGGCCACCGACAACGTCAACAAGCTCATCAAGCGCGACAACGTCGATGTGATCGTGGGCACCGTGCACTCCGGCGTCGCGATGGCCATGGCCAAGGCCGCGAAGGAAAGCGGCACCGTGCTGATCGTGCCCAACGCCGGCGCCGACGCCGTGACCGGCCCGATGTGCGCCCCCAACATCTTCCGCAGTTCGTTCTCGAACTGGCAGCCGGCCTTCGCGATGGGCGAAGTGGCGGCCAAGCAGCAGGGCAAGAAGAAGGCGATGACCATCACCTGGAAGTACGCGGCCGGCGACGAGTCGGTCAACGGCTTCAAGGAAGGCTTCGAGAAGAACGGCGGCAAGGTCGACAAGCAGCTCACGCTGCCGTTTCCCAACGTGGAGTTCCAGGCGCTCCTGACCGAGATCGCGGCGGCCAAGCCCGATGCGGTGTACGCCTTCTTCGCGGGTGGCGGCGCGGTGAAGTTCGTCAAGGACTACCAGGCGGCCGGCCTCAACAAGACGATTCCGCTGTATGGCCCGGGCTTTTTGACCGACGGCACGCTCGATGCGCAGGGCGACTCCGCGCAGGGGATGCTGACCACGCTGCACTATGCCGACGGCCTCAACACCGCGCGCGACAACGCCTTCCGCGTCGGCTACGCCAAGGCTTTCAAGCTGCAGCCCGACGTGTATGCCGTGCAGGGCTACGACGCGGCGCAGATGCTGGGCGTGGGCCTGGCCGCCACCAAGGGCGACATCGGCAAGAAGGCCGAGTTCACGGCCGCCATCGAGAAGGCCAAGATCGACAGCCCGCGCGGCACGTTCACGATGAGCAAGTCGCACAACCCGGTGCAGGACATCTACCTGCGCAAGGTGGAAGGCAAGGAGAACAAGCTGGTGAGCATCGCGATCAAGGGCCTGACGGACCCGGCGCGTGGATGCAGGATGTGATCGACCCACCCCCGTCCCTCGCTCACTTCGTGTAGCTCGACTCCCCCCTCGAGGGGGCGACACCAGCGGCCCGGCAAAGCCGGATCCGCGGTGTCTCACGAACAATCGCAGGCGCCTGGCGCCTGCTCCTTTCACGGTCTAACCGGGATGATCTCAACGTGGATTTCGGCACCTTCCTTGTCCAGTGCCTGAACTCGGTTCAGTACGGACTTCTTCTCTTCCTGGTGGCCTCGGGGCTCACGCTGATCTTCGGGATCATGGGCGTGATCAACCTTGCGCACGGCAGCTTCTACATGATTGGCGCCTACATGGCGTTCGCGCTCGCGCCGCTGTTCGGCGACCAGTTCCTCTTGATGCTGGTGGCTGGCGTGGTGCTGGCGGCCATCTTCGGCTACCTGCTCGAATGGGCCTTCTTCAGCTACCTCTACCAGCGCGACCACCTGCAGCAGGTGCTGATGACCTACGGGCTCATCCTGGTGTTCGAGGAGCTGCGCTCCATTCTCGTGGGCAACGACGTGCATGGCGTGAAGGTGCCGGCCTGGCTCGACGGCAGCTTTGCGCTGGGCAGCGTCATGAGCTATCCGTGGTACCGGCTCTTCGCTTCGGCCGCATGCATCGTGCTGGCAGTGGCGCTGTACTGGGTGGTCAACCGCACGCGGCTGGGCATGATGATCCGCGCCGGCGCGAGCAACCGCGACATGGTGCGGGGCCTGGGCATCGACGTGAAGCGGCTCTACCGCATCGTGTTCGCGGCCGGCGTGGCGCTCGCGGCGCTGGCCGGGATGATTGCCGCGCCGATGTCCTCGGTGTATCCCAACATGGGCGCGAGCGTGCTCATCATCTGCTTCGTGCTGGTGGTGATCGGCGGCATCGGCTCGATCACGGGCGCGCTCGTGGCCTCGCTGCTGGTGGGCTTCGTCGACACTTTCGGCAAGGTGTTCTTCGCGGACCTGAGCGGCATCGGCATCTACCTCTTGATGGCCATCGTGCTGATCTGGAAGCCCGAAGGGCTGATGGGGAGGCGGCCATGACCCAAGCCAACACTTCTTCCATGCGGCGCGGCGCGTTCATCGTGCCGGTGGTCTGCGCCATTGCCATCGGCGTGCTGGGCCCGTTGATGGGCAACTACGTCTCGGACTTCGTCGTCAAGGTGATGATCCTGTCGATCTTCGCGCTGAGCCTCGAACTGCTGGTCGGCATGACCGGGCTCGTGAGCCTGGGCCATGCGGCGTTCTACGGCATCGGCGCCTACGTCACGGTGCTGGCCTCGGGCAGCGAGGGCGGTAACCTCGCGCTGCTGCTGCCGGCGGCCATGGGCGCGGCGGCGCTCTATGCATTGTTCGTGGGCGCCCTGAGCCTGCGCACGCGCGGCGTGTACTTCATCATGGTGACGCTGGCCTTCGCGCAGATGGCCTTCTTCGTGTTCCACGACACCAAGGTGGGCGGCGGCAGCGACGGCATCTACATGTATGTGCGGCCGGCCATCGGCAAGCTCGACATGGAGAACCGCATGGTGCTGTTCTACGTGGTGCTCGCATCGCTGGTGTTCACCTACGGCCTCTTGGCACTGGTGCGCCGCTCGCGCTTCGGCGCAGCGCTGGCGGGCATCCGCGTGAACGAACAGCGCATGCGCGCGGCGGGCTTTGCGGTGTACGGCTACAAGCTCGCGGCCTTCGTGCTGGCGGGGGCGCTCGCAGGTCTTGCAGGTTTTCTTCTGGCCTCGCGCGACGGCGTGGTCAACCCCGAGCTGATGGCCTGGCACAACTCGGGCGAGGTGCTGCTGATGGTGATCCTCGGCGGCCTGGGCCATCTGCGCGGCGCGGTCATCGGCGCCATTGCGTTCACGCTGCTGAAGGAAATCTTCTCGACGCATGCGGTGATGGGGCCGCTTGCGGACCACTGGCAGCTGACATTGGGCATCGCGATCATCGTTTTCGTGGCCTTGCTGCCCAAGGGGCTGATCGGGCTCGCGAAGCGGCTCTCGCCGAAGGGGGCCGCATGACCTGCTCTCGCCTTCTGTCTTTCTCCCTCCCCTCCCGGGGGAGGGCCGGGGTGGGGGCACGCGGCGCCACCACCGCGCGCTCTGCCCGCCCCCATCCCCACCTTCCCCCGGAAGGGGAAGGAGCCAAGCCATGAACGCACTGCTTTCCGTCGAAGGCCTCACGCGCCGCTTCGGCGGCCTCACCGCCGTCAATGCCGTCACGCTCGACCTGCGCATCGGCGAAGTGCATGCCGTGATCGGCACCAACGGCGCGGGCAAGTCGACACTGATCAACATGCTCTCGGGCGAGATCGAGGCTTCCGAAGGCCGCATCGCGCTCGACGGCGTCGACATCACGCGCCGCGCCCAGTCGCGCCGCGCGCGCGACGGCGTGGGCCGCAGCTACCAGCGCACCACCATCTTTCCGGAGTTCAGCGTGCACGAGAACTGCCGGCTGGCCGCGCAGGCCGCCACCGCGAAGCCATGGGCGCTCTGGCAGTCGTCGCAGCGCTGCGCCACCAGCAATGCCTCAGCCGATGCGGCGCTGGAAGCCGCCGGCCTCGCGCATGAAGCGCAGCGCATCGCCGGCACCATGAGCCACGGCGCGCAGCGCCAGCTCGAAGTGGCGATGTGCCTCGCAACCCACCCGCGCGTGCTGCTGCTCGACGAGCCGCTCGCCGGCATGGGCGCGGAGGAAACCGACCGCATGCTGACCCTGCTCGCGCGGCTGAAATCGACCCATGCGATCCTGCTGGTGGAGCACGACATGGATGCGGTGTTCCGCATTGCCGACCGCATCACGGTGATGGTGAACGGCACGGTCATCGCCACGGGCGACCCGGCCTCGATCCGCGAGAACCCCGAAGTGCGCACGGCCTACCTCGGAGAGGATCATTGATGCCCCCACGCTCATCACTTCGTGTATTCGCTGCCCCCCGAGGGGGCGCTAGCCTCCCTAGGGGCGGCCCGTCGGGAGACCACTGACATGCTCACCGTCCGCGACCTCAACACCTATTACGGCAACAGCCACATCCTGCGCGGCGTGCATGCCGGCATTCCAGCCGCCACCTCGGTCGGTCTGCTTGGGCGCAACGGCATGGGCAAGACCACGCTGATCCGCAGCATGATGGGCTATGTGCGCCCCGCATCTGGCGAGGTGCAGGTCGACGGCCGCACCGTTACCGGCTGGCCGCCCGAGAAGATGGCGCGCCTCGGCATCGGCTACGTACCCGAAGGCCGCGGCATTTTCCCGAACCTCTCGGTGCGCGAGAACCTCGTGATGAGCGAGCGCGCAGGCATCGACGGCCGGCGCGCCTGGACCTTCGACCGCGTGATGGCCACCTTTCCGCGCCTGGGCGAGCGGCTCTCGCACGGCGGCCAGCAGCTCTCGGGCGGCGAGCAGCAGATGCTTTCGATCGGCCGCGCGCTCATGACCAACCCGCGCCTGCTGATCCTCGACGAGGCCACTGAAGGCCTGGCACCGCTGATCGTGGCCGAGATCTGGCGCGTGATCGGCGAGATCCGCGCGACCGGTATCGCCACCTTGATCGTCGACCGCGACTACCGCAAGGTGCTCGCCCACACCGACCTCGCGGTGGTGATGGAGAAGGGGCAGATCGTGCGGCACGGGGCCTCGGCCGATCTGCTGGCAGAGCCGCAGGCGCTGGAGGAATTGCTCGGGGTGTGAAGGAGCGTCGACGCTATTCGATGAAGCGCCGCAGTCCTTCGAGATCGATCACGGTGATGCCGCCGTATTCAATGCGAAGAAATCCCGCTTCCTTCAGCCGGTTCAGCGCCGCATTGCAGCGCTGGCGCGACACGCCGGAAAGATTGGCGATCTCTTCCTGCGAGGTCTGCAGATGCAGCTCGCTGCCCGGATACAGCCACGGATGGAACAGCCCCGCCAGCGCACGGGCCACCTGGCCGTCGGCGTCGAGCAGCCGGTGCGCCGCGTAGTTGCCCATGAACCAGTGCAGCCGCTCGTTGAGCTGCTGCAACAGGAAATGATCGAAGCCGCGCTGCGTGCGGTGCAGCCACTCGAAAGTCTCCAGCGGCAATTGGGCCACGCGGCTGGGCCGCAGCGCAATGACGTCGGCCGAGCGCGGAGCGCCACGCAGCAGCGTGCCTTCGCCGAACCAGCTGCCGACCGACAGCCCGCCGAAGGTGACCGAACGGCCGTCGCTCGAGGTGGTCGACCACTTGAGCAAGCCTTCGAGCGTGCCGTACCAGTGCAACGGCGTATCGCCGCGCCGGCACAGCGCGGCGCCGGCCGCGACTTCGACCTCGCGGATTTCGTCGAGCACGCGCTCGCGCGCCGCTTCGTCGAGCAGCGGAAACCAGGCCGAGTGCTGCAGCAGCTGAGGAATGGTCAGCGATGCCGCCTTGATGGCCGGCTTCGTCGTGGGCATGAAATGAAAGCTCCTGAAGGCGCGGGTGCGTAAACCCTGAGCCTAAATGTCGTCGCGATGACTGAGTGTGCCTGCGCCGCCAAAAATAATACCCGCGCCCCTCATGAAAGAAGACACCAGGAGACCCGGAGCATGTCGTCGAAGCGCAAAGTGATCGTGACCATCGCCCCCACCGGCGGCATGGCGCACAAGTCGCAGAACCCCCACCTTCCCACCCAGCCCGACGAGATCGCGGCCGACGTGCTGCGCTGCTGGAACGCCGGCGCGAGCGTGGCCGCCATCCATGCGCGCCGCCCCGACGACGGTGCCACCTGCAACGCCGATGTGTACCGCGACATCAACACGCGCATCCGCGCGGCTGGTTGCGACATCGTCATCAACAACTCCACCGGCGGCGGCGTGCATGGCGACATGGTGAAGCCGCTGGCCGGCGAGCGCTGGGAAATCGCATGGGAAGAGCGCATCAAGGGCATGGATGCCGGTGCCGAGATGTGCACGCTGGACGCGACCACGCTCAACCTGAGCTTCGAGGGCCGGCAGATCCTGATGGACACGCCCATCACCCGCGGCCGCGAACTCGCGGCCGGCATGAAGGCGCGCGGCATCAAGCCCGAGTGGGAGGTGTTCAGCCCCACGCACATCTTGCAGGACACGGCCACGCTGATCGAGGAGGGCCATGACGACGAGCCCTACTTCATCAACCTCGTGATGAACGTGCACCGCAACTTCCAGAACGCGATGCCGTATTCGCCGCGCTTCCTGCAGATGATGGTCGACACCTTGCCCAAGGGAAGCATCTTCGGCGTGAGCGGCATCGGCCCCTCGCAGCTCGAGGCCAACGTGGCGGCGCTGCTGCTGGGCGGCCATGCGCGCGTGGGGCTGGAAGACAACCTCTACTTCCGCCATGGCGAGCTCGCCACCAACGTGCAGCTGACCGAACGCATCGTGCGCGTCATCCATGAGCTCGACATGGATGTGGCCACGCCGGCCGAAGCAAGGCAGATGATGGGGCTGCCTCGCAGAGGCGGCCCGCGCCCCGAATTCGCGCCGCGCTGATGAAGAAACCAAGGAGACATTCCATGAACACCCGCCGCCATTTCCTCCACACGTTGGGCGCAGCCACTGCGCTGGGCGCCCTCTCGCCGCTGGCCGCGCTGGCCCAGGCGTTCGAGCAGGTCAAGATCTACTACGGCTTTCCGGCCGGTAGCGCCGGCGACAGCGTGGCACGCCGCGTGGGCGAAAAGCTCGCGGGCTCGGCCTATTCCCGCAACATGGCCGTGGTCGAGAACAAGCCGGGCGCGGGGGGCCGCATCGCGCTGGAAACCCTCAAGAGCGCGCCGGCCGACGGCAGCGTGCTGGCGCTGTCGCCGTTCTCGTGCACCTCGATCTACCCGCACATCTACAGCAAGCTCAGCTACGACCCCAGCAAGGATTTCGTGCCGGTGTCGATTGCCGCGGTCATGCACCACGGCCTCGCGGTCGGCCCGCTGGTGCCGCCCGAGGTGCGCACCGTGAAAGACTTTCTCGCCTGGGCCAAGGCCAACCCGAACCAGGCCAGCTACGGCTCGCCGGCGGCCGGCTCGACGCCGCACTTCATCGGCGCACTGCTGGGCCTTAACAACGGGGTCGATCTCAAGCACGTGCCCTACCGCGGCTCCATCCCGGGCGTGACCGACGTGGTGGGCGGGCAGATCGCCGCCATGGTCACGCCCAGCGGCGACTTCATTCCCAACCACAAGGCCGGCAAGCTGCGGCTGCTCGCCACCTCGGGCAAGGCGCGCTCGCCGTTCTCGCCCGAGGTGCCGACCTTTGCCGAGCAGGGCTTCGCGGAGCTGACCACCGAGGAGTGGTTCGGCTTCTACGCACCGGCCCGGACGCCCGCGAGCGTGGTGGCCACGGCCAATGCGGCGATCAACGCAGCCATCAAGGAAAAGGTGGTGACCGACAGCCTGGCCGTGGTCGGCCTGATCGCGCAGGGCTCCACGGCCGAGGAGATGGCGCGCTCGCAGCGGGCGGAGGCCGAGCGCTGGGGCCCGCTGGTCAAGAAGATCGGCTTCACGGCGGATTCCTGAGGCGAAGCAGATGGAACCGATTGCCATTACACGTGTCGCGGTGGTTGCCACCGGCGTCATCGGCGCCAGCTGGGCCGCCTTCTTCCTCGCGCGCGGCCTCGACGTGGAGGCCACCGACCCTTCGCCCGATGCCGAGGCGCGGCTGCGCGCGGCCGTGGCGGCGCACTGGCCCACGCTGGAACGCTTCGGCCTGGCAGCGGGTGCCTCGGCCGGGCGGCTGCGCTTCCACGCGCGGCTCGAGGACGCGGTGGCGCAGGCCGACTTCGTCCAGGAGAGCGGCCCCGAGCGGCTGGATTTCAAGATCGACCTGTTCCGGCGCATGGACGAAGCCGCGCCGGCGCATGCCATCCTGGCGTCGAGCTCCTCGGGGCTTGCCATCAGCGCGGTTCAGGCCGAATGCCGGCACCCGGAGCGCGTGGTGCTGGGCCATCCCTTCAACCCGCCGCACCTGATCCCGTTGGTGGAGGTGGTCGGCGGCGAGCGCACCTCGGACCAGACCATCGAGCGCACCATGGCCTTCTATGCCGCTGTCGGCAAGCGGCCGATCCATGTGAAGCGCGAGGTCAAGGGCCATATCGCGAACCGGCTGCAGGCCGCGCTCTGGCGCGAGGCCTTCCACCTGGTCAACGAGGGCGTGGCGAGCGTGGCCGACATCGACACCGCCATTGCGCACGGCCCCGGCCTGCGCTGGGCGGTGATGGGGCCGTTCATGAACCTGCACCTCTCGGGCGGCGCGGGCGGCATCGAACATGTGCTCGCGCACCTGGGCGGGCCGATCGAGGATTGGTGGAAGGACCTGGGCGCGCCGGCGATGACGGCAGAGCTGAAGCAGAAGGTGGCCGAGGGCGTGGCCGAGGAACTGGGCGCGCGGCGCGTGGCCGAGCTCGAGGCCGCCCGCGACATCCTGCTGTTGGACCTGATTCGCGCCAAAGCCGACACCGGCAGACTCGATCAGGAATGACTGCCCCCGGGCTTATATGACAGACAACGACTTCCTCCTCGACCCCAGCCAGATCGCCCCGCCGCGCACGCTGCGCATCGACTTCGACGACGGCTCCTTCGCGCTGCGCTCGCCGATGGCGCTCAAGCCCTATGCGCGCTGCATCGGCGAATGGCTGGAGCGCTGGGCGCGCGAAACGCCCGAGGCGCTGGCCTTCGCGGAACGCGACGACAGCGGCGAAGGCTGGCGCAAGCTCGACTACCGCGCGCTGCGCGAGGCCGTGGGTGCGGTGGCGCAGGCGCTGCTCGACCTGGAGCTGCCGGCCGAAAAGCCCATCGTGATCCTCTCGGACAACGCGATCGACCACGCGGTGCTGATGCTCGCGGCCATGCACATCGGGCGCACCGCATGCTCGCTGTCGAGTGCGTATTCGCGCATGGCCAAGGACCCGTCGCGGCTGCACGGCATGCTGCAGGCGCTGCAACCCGCATTGATCTACGCCTCGGACGCCAAGATTTACGGCGGCGCGCTTGCGGGCTGCGGCGTCGAGGCGTTCACCGTGTTCAGCCGCCATGCAGATGCGCATGCCGGCGCCCTGCCCTTCGCGCAACTGCTGCAGGCGAGCGAGACGCCGGCCGTGATGCAGGCCTACGAGGCCATCCTGCCCGACACCCATGCCAAGTACCTGCTGACCTCGGGCTCCACCGGCAAGCCCAAGGTGGTGATCAACACGCACCGCATGCTCTGCGCCAACCAGCAGATGATGGCGCAGACCTGGCGATTCCTGAACAAGGAAACACCCGTGCTGGTCGACTGGCTGCCCTGGAGCCACACCTTCGGCGGCAACCACAACCTGCACATGGTGCTCGCCCATGGCGGTGCGCTCTACATCGACGAGGGCCGGCCCGCGCCGGGCCTGATCGAGAAGACCGTGCGCAACCTGCGCGAGGTGAAGCCCACGCTGCTGTTCAACGTGCCGCGCGGCTTCGACATGCTGCTGCCCTTTCTCGAAGCCGACGAGGCGCTCGCGCGCGAGGTGTTCTCGCGCCTGCGGCTGGCCTTCTATGCGGCCGCGGCGCTCGCGCCCTCGACCTGGCAGCGGCTCGAAGCCGTGGCGCAGCGCGTGCGGCCCGAGCGGCCGCTGTGGCTCACCACCTCATGGGGCGCCACGGAGACTTCACCGGCCATCACCTCCGCGCACTGGAAGCTCGATGGCGCGGGCTGCATCGGCGCGCCGCTGCCGGGGCTCGAACTCAAGTTCGTGCCCAATGGCCAGAAGCTCGAGATGCGCGTCAAGGGCGTCTCGGTGTTTCCGGGCTACCGCCATGCGCCGCGCGAAACGGCCGAGGCTTTCGATGAAGAGGGCTACTACCGCATCGGCGATGCCGGCTTCCTTGCCGACCCCACCGAGCCCTCGCAAGGCGTGATCTTCAACGGCCGCGTGGCCGAGGACTTCAAGCTCTCGAGCGGCACCTGGGTTTCGGTGGGCACGCTGCGCGTGAAGCTGGTGTCGATGCTGGCGCCGCTCGTGCAGGACGTGGTGCTCACGGGCCATGACCGCGACGAGATCGGCATGCTGGTGTTCGCGGGCCCGCAGGCCGCCTCGCTCGCGCCGCAGACGCTGGCCGAGCGGATCGGCGAGGTGCTGCGCACGCTGCAGGCCGAAGGCGCGGGTTCCTCGCAATGCCCCACGCGCGCGCTGGTGCTCGCCGAACCGCCGAACCTGGACGCGGGCGAAATCACCGACAAGGGCTACATCAACCAGCGCGCGGTGCTCACGCGCCGCGCGGCCGAGGTGGCGCGGCTGCATGCCGGTGCGCACCACGACCTGCAGATCATCCGCCTGCGCGACTGATCGGCCCGCCGCGGTCTCACGAGTTCAGGAAGGCTGCTCGAACTGCGCCAGCAGCATGTTCTTGAGCCACTGGTGCAGCGCCGAGGTCTCGTGCCGCTGGTGCCAGAACAGCTCGATGACGCGCGGCGGCGCGTCGAGCGGCACGGGCATCCGGCGCAGCCCGGCCAGGCGCGTGGGCTCGAAGCGCCCGGACCACGGCAGCACCGCGATCAGGTCGGAACGGCGCACCACCTCATAGGCCGCGTGGTAGTGGTTCACCGTGGCGACCAGGTTGCGCTGCAATCCGCGGCTGTGCAGGAAGAGGTCGTAGGTCGGCATGGTCTTGCCGACCAGGCTCACGTCGACATGGCGCGCGGCCAGGAATTTCTTCAGCGGGATCTTGTCCGCGCGCGCCAGCGGATGGCCCGTGCGCAGCACGCACACGAAGTCGGGCGACCACAGCGCCCTCGACTTGAGGAAGGCCGGCCGCTGCACTTCCTCGTTGTAGACGCTGATCGCGAAGTCGGCCTTGTTGTCCGCCAGCACCTTGTCGAAGTCGACCAGCGTGTTGGGGATGGCGTGGATCTGCATCGACGGCGCGGCCTTGCTCAGCGTGGCGGCCAACCGGGGCACCACGATGCTCGACACGTAGTCCGACATCGCGATGCTGAGGCTCGCGGTGCTGCGCAGGGCGTCGAAGCGCTCTCCTTCCAGCGTGCCGCGGATCGCATGCAGCGACTGCGAAAGCGGCTCCCACAGGTCGATGGCGCGCCGCGTGGGGTTGACGCCCGCGCCGCTGCGCACGAACAGCGGATCGTCGAAGGTTTCGCGCAGGCGGCGCAGCGCATTGCTGACCGTGGGCTGGGTGAGCGACAGCTTGCGGGCGGCGCGCGTGACGTTGCCTTCGGTCATGAGGGCCTCGAACACCTTCAGCAGGTTGAGGTCGGCGGAGCGGTAGTTCATTCAGTCGGCCGTCCAATCATTCATGTGCTCTATAAACACAATTACCAGTATAAATTTGTCGTTATATCCCGCCGATCCTACGATCGGGCGCGTCGTCCATGCCGCGTTCCTGATCGAAACCCGTCGTCGAGGTAAACCACATGACCATGCTGTCGGCTCGCATCGAGCGCCTGCCCTTCTCCGGCTTCCACCGCCGGCTGCTGCTGATGGGAGGCCTCGGCTACACCTTCGACGCGATGGACGCCGCGGTGATCGCCTTCGTGCTGCCGGTACTGCGCACCGACTGGGGCCTGAGCAGCGTGCAGATCGGCGTGCTGGCCAGCGCGAACTTCATCGGCTTCTTCTTCGGCGCGCTGGTGGCCGGTGCCTGCGGCGACCTGATCGGGCGGCGCAAGGTGATGATGTCGGCGCTGGCGATCTACTGCGTGGCGTCGCTGTTCAGCGGCATGGTCAACGACTGGACGCTCTTCCTCGCGCTGCGCATCGTGGCCGGCTTCGGCGCCGGGGCCGAGAGCGCGATCATCGCGCCCTACCTGTCGGAGTTCGTGGCGCGCCGCTACCGGGGCACCTTCACGGGTGCGCTGGCCGGCTTCTTCTCGTTCGGCTTCGTGGCCGCGGCCCTGCTGGGCTACTTCATCGTGCCGGCGCATCCGCAGGGCTGGCGCATCGTCATCTTCATCACGGCGCTGCCCGTGGTGCTCTTGCTGTGGTGGCGCCGGGCGCTGCCGGAATCGCCGCGCTGGCTCGAAAGCCAGGGGCGGCTGGGCGAGGCGGACGCGATCATGGATGCGATGGAAGCCGACCACGTGCGAGGCGGCCACGCCCTCCCCGTGCTCAACGCCCAGGACGTGGCCGCGCCGCCGCCCAGCGCGAGCCGCGGCAAGCTGCTGAAGAACTACGCGACGCTGGTGTCCGGCAAGCTCATCCGCATCAGCAGCATGACCTGGCTGATGTGGCTGTCGATCACCTTCAGCTACTACTCGTTCTTCACCTGGATTCCGAGCCTGCTGATCCAGAACGGCATGACGATCACCAAGAGCTTCGGCTATTCGCTGGTGATCTACATCGCGCAGATTCCGGGCTACTTTTCAGCCGCATGGCTCAACGAGCGCATCGGCCGCCAGGCCACCATCGTGAGCTACATGCTGCTGGGCGGCGCCTCGGCGCTGGGGCTGGCGTTCACCCACAGCGACGGGCAGATCATGCTGGCCGGCGTGCTGCTTTCGTTCTTCATGAACGGCACTTACGCGGGCGTCTATGCCTACACGCCCGAGGTGTTCCCGACCCAGGTGCGCGCCACCGGCTCCGGCCTGGCGTCGGCCATCGGCCGCATCGGCGGTATCACCGCGCCGATCCTGGTCGGCTTCGTCTATCCGTCGCTGGGCTTTGCGGGCGTGTTCGGCATGACGACGGGGGTGCTGCTGCTGGGTGCGGCGGCCGTCACGTTCATGGGCATTCCGACGCGCGGCCGCTCGCTCGAAGACATTGCGGCGAGCGAACTTTCCTGAACCGTTCATCCATGTTGCAAAGCTCCTTGACCGAATCACTCTGCGCCGTGGCGCAGGCCCATGCCGACACGCAGCAGCCGCAAGCCACCTTCGACGCGCTCGACAAGGCGGTGGCCGCGACCATCGGCCATCGCCTGTTCACCATCCTGGTCCACCACCGCGCAGAGCGCGAGTCGGAGCGCGTGTACACCAACATGCGCGAGGCCTACCCGGTGGGCGGGCGCAAGCCGATCACCGATTCGCCCTGGATGCAGCAGGTGATGCAGCGCGGCCTGCCCTACATCGGCCGCAATGCCGAAGACCTGCGCGACGTGTTCTACGACCACGAGCTCATCGTGTCGCTGGGCTGCCGCAGCGTGCTGAACATTCCGCTGCGCTGGCGCGGCGAGACGCTGGGCACGCTCAACATGCTGCACGAGGAAAACTGGTACGGCACCCGGCACATCGAACTCGCGCGCCTGTTCGCGCAGCTCGCGGTGCCGGCCGTGCTGTCCCCGGACACCAGGGAGACCATGGCATGACGAACACGGTACTTTTCAGGAACGCCCACCTGCTCGATCCGCTGCGCGGCGAGCTGCTGGAAGGCCACGACGTGCTGGTCGAAGAAGGCGTGGTGCGCGAAGTCTCCGACAAGCCGCTCCAGAGCCAGGCCGCGCGGGTCATCGACGTGAAGGGCAAGACCCTGATGCCCGGCCTGATCGACCTGCACGTGCATGTGATCGCGGTGGAGCTCAACCTCGCGCGGCAGGTGCACATGCCCAATGTGCTCATCACGCTGCGCAGCGTGCCGATGCTGCGCGGCATGCTGCGCCGCGGGTTCACCACGGTGCGCGATGCGGGCGGCGCGGGCTTCGCGTTCAAGCAGGCGGTGGAGTCCGGCCTGGCGCAAGGGCCGCGCCTCTTCGTCTCCGGGCGCGCGCTGAGCCAGACCGGCGGGCATGGCGACATGCGGGCGCGCTCCGACTTCCTCGACCCCGCTGCGAGCTGCCCGACCTGCGTGCGCGTCGGCGCGCTGGCGCGCGTGGTCGATGGCGTCGACGCGGTGCGCAGGGCCGTGCGCGAAGAACTGCAGATGGGCGCGGACCAGATCAAGATCATGGCCTCCGGCGGCGTGGCCTCGCCGACCGACCCGGTGGGCGCCTTCGGCTACAGCGAGGACGAGATCCGCGCCATCGTGCAGGAGGCCGAGGCGCGCGGCACCTACGTGCTGGCGCACGCCTACACCGCAGCAGCCATTGCGCGGGCCGTGCGCTGCGGCGTGCGCACCATCGAGCACGGCAACCTCGTCGATGCGCCCACGGCGGCGCTGATGGCGCAGAGCGGTGCCTACGTGGTGCCGACGCTGGTCACCTACGACGCGCTGGCCAACGAGGGCGAGCGCCTAGGCCTGCCGAAGGAAAGCGTGGCCAAGGTGGCCGACGTGCGCGAGGCCGGCCTGCGCTCGCTGGAGATCTACAAGGCGGCGGGCGTGAAGATGGGCTTCGGCTCCGACCTGCTGGGCGAATCGCAGCGGCTGCAGAGCGACGAGTTCCGCCTGCGCGCCGAGGTGCTGTCGCCGGCCGAAGCCATTGCGAGCGCCACCGTGGTCGGCGCCGAGGTGCTGGGCATGCCCGACCGCCTGGGCCGCCTGGTGCCGGGCGCGCTGGCCGACATCCTGGTGGTCGATGGCAACCCGCTGCGCGATGTGTCCTGCCTGCTCGGGCAGGGCGAGCGCATTCCGCTGGTCATGAAGGAAGGCGTGGTCCAGTTCAACGAGCTGGAATAGCAAGCAGCGGCACCCCAGCCCCGCCTCAGGGCGACGCCCGCGCCCCCTGGCGGGGTGCCGGCTTTTTCCTCTTCGCCGGCTCTTCCGCGCCGAAGAGCTTTTCCAACTGCTGCCCCGCCCGCGCGCCGAGGGCCGTGCCCACGCCGGGCAGCAGCGCGGTGCCGACCGCGGCGCCGGCCAGCGCGCCGCCGGTCAGCGACACCTCGGGCTCGCTCATCGTCCCGCCGATCTTGAGCGGCATGCCGACCACGCCGTCGACCAGGTCCACCGCCATCTCGCCGTCCAGCTTGCGATTGAAGAGCCGCAGGTGGCCGCTGGCCGTGAGCATGCCCGAGCGCGCCTTGAGCCCGGTGTAGCGCATCACGACGCCGTCGTCGGTGCCCTGCGTGTCGAGAACGCCGGTGAGCTCCTCGAGCGGCGTGGTGCCGCCACGGCTGATGCCCGCGGTGGTCACGGCCTTGGCCAGGTCCAGCCGCGTGAGCGTGGCGGGCTGGACCGAGAAGGCGGTGCGGGTGCGCAAGTTGCGCATCAGCGCGCCCACCTCGCCGGCCTCGGCCACCAGCGTGGATCGGCCAGAGAACCTGCCGGCCACGGCGCTGCGCCGGCCGAAGGCCTGCACCATGCCCTCGATGTCCACCTGCCGCGGCTCGAGCTCGGCCGACACGCGCAGCAGGTCGTCCGGCAAGGCCTCGAACCAGGTCACGCCGTTCGCCGTGCCGCCGCCCACGTCGATGCGGGTGCGCCAGCGGTCCTGGCCGGCGGCGCGGTCCAGGCGCAGCCGTGCGGGCGGCGACGCGCCGGCGCGCTCGATGCGCAGCTGGCGCGGACGCCAGCCGGCATCGAAGGTGATTTCTCCGTCGTAGGCCAGCGCGACGCCGCGCCGGTCGATCCAGCTCAGGTCGCGCCAGCGCAGCTTTTCGAGCGGAACGGGCGCCAGCGTCCAGGGCACGGGCAGCGCGACGATGTGGCCGCCCTCCTTCGGCTTGGGGCCCTTGCCGCGGAACGCGCGCACCGCGTCGCGCGGCAGCACCAGGCTTTCGATCTCGACCTCGTCGATGGCGATGACCCGGCGCAGCAGCTCCCGCAGCTTGAGCTGGACCGTGATGCGGCGCAGCGTGACGGGGCGCGGCTGGTCGGTGGCCACGTCGGACAGCACCAGCACGGGGCTGGGCCACAGCGCCCAGTGCGCGCCGCCGATCCGCAGGCCCACGCCGAAGCGCTTCTCGAAACCTTCGGCAATGCGCGCGGCCACTTCCTCGTCGCTTGGCAAGCGGGAGGCCGCCACCCACACCAGCGCGCCGGTGCCCAGCAGCAGGACCGCGGCAATGCCAATGAGCCAACGGCGGACAGGGCGTTTCATCCGGCCAACTTAGCACGCAAAGGCGACTGCCGTTGTCAGCCCCCGTCGCTATAGTTTCCCAAACCCTGCACCGGAGAAACCGAATGCGTATCTGGAAAAAAGAAATCTCGGTCGAGGCACTGACCCGCAACCACATCGGCACCGCCGTGTCCACGCTGGGCATGGAATTCCTGGAGGTGGGGGACGACTTCATCCGCGCCCGCGTGCCGGTGGACGAGCGCACGCGCCAGCCCTACGGCATCCTGCACGGCGGCGTGTCGGTGGTGCTGGCCGAAACCTTGGGCTCCTGCGGCGCGCACTACTCGGCCCCCGAAGGCGACCGGGCCGTGGGGCTGGACATCAACGCCAACCACATCCGCTCCGCGAGCAGCGGCTGGGTCACGGGCACCGCGCGGCCGGTGCACCGCGGGCGCACCACGCAGGTGTGGCAAATCGACATGACCAACGACGCAGGCGAATTGACCTGCGTCTCACGCATCACAATGGCGGTGCTGCCGCCGCGCTAGCGAAGACAAGAAAACCCGCCCGGCACACGGGCGGCAGCGGGCCGAGAGAAGCCCCCCAGGAACATAACTACCGAGGAGATAACCACTCATGAGCAACCTGTTCAGCTGGCGCGAAGTCGCCGCCACCGAGGGCCGCGTGGTCGCGCCCGACGAACGCCTGCCCTGGCTGCAGACCGGCGCGATGGGCGTGCAGCACGTGATCGCGATGTTCGGCGCCACGGTGCTGGCGCCCATCCTCATGGGCTTCAACCCCAACATCGCCATTCTGATGAGCGGCATCGGCACGCTGATCTTCTTCCTGGTGACCGGCGGCAAGGTGCCCAGCTACCTGGGCTCGAGCTTCGCGTTCATCGGCGTGGTGATCGCGGCCAGCGGCTATGCGGGCAAGGGGGCCAACGCCAACATCGCGGTGGCGCTGGGCGGCATCGTGGCCTGCGGGGTGGTCTACATCCTGATCGGCGCGCTGGTGCAGGCCATCGGCACCGGCTGGATCGAGCGCTTCATGCCGCCGGTGGTCACGGGCGCGGTGGTGGCGGTGATCGGGCTCAACCTGGCGGGCGTACCGATCAAGAACATGGCGGCCAGCAATTTCGATTCGTGGATGCAGGCCGTCACCTTTCTCTGCGTGGGGCTGGTGGCGGTGTTCACGCGCGGCATGCTGCAGCGGTTGCTGATCCTGGTCGGGCTGATCCTGGCCACGCTGGTCTATGCGGCGCTGACCAACGGCATGGGCCTTGGCAAGCCGGTGGACCTGGGCGGTATCGCCAACGCGGCCTGGTTAGGCATGCCGACCTTCACCGCGCCGGTGTTCACCACCAATGCCATGCTGCTGATCGCGCCCGTGGCGATCATCCTGGTGGCCGAGAACCTGGGCCACCTGAAGGCGGTCACGGCCATGACCGGCCGCAACCTCGATCCGTACATCGGCCGCGCCTTCATCGGCGACGGCATTGCCACCGTGGTGAGCGGCGCCTCGGGCGGCACCGGCGTGACCACCTATGCCGAGAACATCGGTGTGATGGCGGCCACGCGCATCTACTCGACGGCGGTGTTCGTGGTGGCCGCGCTCATTGCGCTGGTGCTGGGCTTCAGTCCCAAGTTCGGCGCGCTGATCCAGGCGATTCCGCTGCCGGTGATGGGCGGCGTGAGCATCGTGGTGTTCGGCCTCATCGCCATTGCGGGCGCCAAGATCTGGGTCGACAACAAGGTCGACTTCTCGCAGAACAAGAACCTGATCGTGGCGGCCATCACGCTGATCATCGGCACCGGCGACTTCACGCTGAAGTTCGGCGATTTCGCGCTCGGCGGCATCGGAACCGCGACTTTCGGCGCGATCATTCTTTACGCACTGCTCGGCAGATCGCGCAACGCCTGAGCCTTTTAAAAGTGAAACCTCGTGCAATAAATGTTCTGTGGGGTGATTGAAGCGGGGGCCGGTCACTGGCCGGAAGCCCGCGCCCGTTAGACTTCAACGCTTTTCGCACCGACGTTTTCCAATGGCCGATGTCTCCGCCGCGCGCACCAAGGCGGTTTTCGAATTCAAGAGCGCCACGCTGCCGCTGATTGCAGTGATCCTCAAGACGGCCGATCTGGCCGTGCTGGCCGAGGCCCTCGACGCTCAGCTGGCCGACTCGCCCGATTTCTTCGAGCAGGAGCCGGTGGTCATCGACCTCTCGCAGCTGCAGCCGGACGAAGAGGGCGGCGAGGAACCCGCCGAGCTCGACTTCGCGGCGCTGCGCGGCCTGCTGGCGCGCCACCAGACGCAGCCCATTGCGGTGCGCGGGGGCAACGACGCCCAGAATGCGGCGGCCCGCGCGGCCGGCCTGTCGCTCACGGCCATGCCGGCGGCGCCCGCGCCGCGCTCCCCGGCACCGCCGGCCGCTTCGCCGGCGCACGCCAGCGAAGCGCCGCAGATCGTGCGCGAAGTGCCGGTGCCGGCCAACGGCACCCTGCTGATCGACAAGCCGCTGCGGTCGGGCCAGCAGGTCTACGCCCGCGGCGGCGACGTGGTGGTGACCGCGGTGGTGAGCTTCGGCGCCGAGGTCATTGCCGACGGCAACGTGCACGTCTACGCGCCGCTGCGGGGCAAGGCCATTGCCGGCGCGCGCGGCAACACCGAGGCGCGCATCTTCTCGACCTGCATGGAAGCGCAGCTCGTGGCCATCGCGGGCATTTATCGCACCAATGAAGTGCCGCTGCCGGACCCGGTGCTCGGCAAGCCGGCCCAGATACGCCTCGATGGCAAGAAGCTAGTGATCGACGCGATCTGATGTGCCGCGGCGCATCCGACAACCAACAACCAAATCGAAACAAGAAGGAATGGCCATGGCCAAAATTGTGGTGGTGACCTCAGGCAAGGGCGGCGTCGGCAAGACCACGACGAGCGCCAGCTTCGCGTCGGGCCTCGCGCTCGCGGGCAAGAAGACGGCGGTGATCGACTTCGACGTGGGCCTGCGCAACCTCGACCTCATCATGGGTTGCGAACGCCGCGTGGTGTACGACCTGATCAACGTGATCCAGGGCGAGGCCAACTTGAGCCAGGCGCTGATCAAGGACAAGCAGTGCGACAACCTGTTCGTGCTCGCGGCCTCGCAGACGCGCGACAAGGAAGCGCTCACGCAGGAAGGCGTGGAAAAGGTGTTGACCGACCTCGCCGCCATGGACTTCGACTACATCGTCTGCGATTCGCCCGCGGGCATCGAGACCGGCGCGATGATGGCCATGCACTTTGCCGACGAAGCACTGGTGGTGACCAACCCCGAGGTATCCTCGGTGCGCGACTCCGACCGCATCCTGGGCATGCTCAGCAGCAAGACCAAGCGGGCGAAGGAAGGCGGCGACCCCATCAAGGAGCACCTGCTGATCACCCGCTACAACCCCAACCGCGTGGCCGGCGGCCAGATGCTCTCGCTGGAAGACATCCAGGACATCCTGCGCATCAAGCTGATCGGCGTCATTCCCGAGTCGGAAAGCGTGCTGCAGGCGTCGAACCAGGGCGTGCCGGCCATCCACGACAAGGAAACCGACGTGGCCAAGGCCTACAGCGACGTGGTGGCGCGCTTCCTGGGCGAAGACAAGCCGATGCGCTTCGTCGACGCCGAAAAACCGGGCTTCTTCAAGCGAATTTTCGGAGGCAAGTAGGCCATGTCCTTTTTCTCGTTCCTGCTCGGCGAAAAGAAGAAGACGGCCAGCGTCGCCAAGGAGCGGCTGCAGATCATCCTCGCGCACGAGCGGTCCAGCCTCAGCGGCAAGAAACGCCCCGACTACCTGCCCGACCTGCAGCGCGAGCTGATGGCGGTGATCTCGAAATACGTGAAGATCAATGCCGAGGACATCAAGGTCCACCTGGAAAAGCAGGACGACCTGGAAGTGCTCGACATCAAGATCGAACTGCCCGACCCGACGCCCTCGCCGGCGCGCTGAAGAAAAAACGACGCGCGGCGGGTGGCACTGCCCGCCCGCGCTCGCCCGCCGCTCAGGGCTGCGCCACGAAGCGCACCACCTGCCGGACCACGTCCTCCTCCTTGAGGATGCGGCGGTGCCCCAGCCCCTGAGTGGCCACCAGCTGCGCCCCCTCGATGGCATCGCGGTACGCCTCGGCATCGGCAAAACGGTTCACGCGGTCGTCGCGGTCATGCACGATCAGCGTCGGCTGCGCGATGCGCGGACCGACGGCCACCGGTTCGAGCTGCGCCATCAGGATGCCTTCGCGCGCCTCGAACAGCCGCTGCATGGCCAGGCGCGTCGCCTCGCTGAGGCCGAAGGTGTGCGCGAAGTAGCGCGTGAATTCGCGCGCTGAAGCGGGCGGCGCGAGCAGCACCATCCGTTCTGCACTCAAGCCCCGGGCGGCAGCCAATGCGAGCCCGTTGGCACCCATCGAATGGGCGACCACCGCGCGCAGCGCATGGCCGTCGGCCGCCAGCCTTGCAACGACATACGCGATGGCGCGGGCGAACTGTGGCGAATTGCTCATCGTGCCCGCGCTGCGGCCATGGGCCGGCAGCTCGAGCAGCACAGGCCGCAGGCCCGCATCGGCCAGCGCCTGCGCCAGCGCCAGCATCTGCCCCGCATGCCCGCCCCAGCCATGCACCAGCAGCACGATGGGCGCGGATTCCGCGCCGGAATCCTGCGCAGCGAGGTGATAGATGCCGAGGCTTGCGTTCTCGAAGGCCCAGCCTTCGCGCCGCCAGCCGGTGCCGGGGCCCTGGCCGCGGTAGAGCCACTTGGGCGGCAGCGGCGTGCCGAACACCCGGTAGGCGGCGCGCACACCCAGCGCGGGCCAGAAGCGCTGCGAGGTGGTCAGGCCGAAGCGCAATGTGCGCATCAGGCGGCCCGGACGGTAGTAGTTCGACTGGGCGGCATGCGTGGCCGCGGAGGTGGTGGTGCTCGTCATTCAATGGGCTCCCGCGTTCAGTACCAGACCCAGTCCTCGTTGCTGCGCGGCAGGCTGCGCAGCGCATCGCGGACCGCTTCGGCGCCGATGGCGCCCACGTAGACGACAAGACAGAGGGTGATGATCAGCATGGTGTTTCTCCTTTTTATCGCACGATCGTGCGAAATCAAGACAAGATGAACGAACGAAACCTGCCTGTGCCGTGGCTCAGGCGCGGTAGCTGGAAAGAAGCCGCTGCCAGGTCTGCATGGCGCGGTCGGCGGCCTGGGGGTCGCGCAGGAAGCGCGCGTCGTGCAGCAGGCCCATGACGAGGCCATTGAGTTCGCTGACCACCTGCGCGGCATCGGTGTCGGGCCGCAGCTCGCCGGTTTCCACGGCCTGCAACACCGTGCGTCGCAGTGCGGCACGCCAGCGCGTGATTTCGTCGAACAGCAGGTCGCGCAGCTCGCCTTCGCGGTCGTCGTATTCGAACGCGCCCGCCATGTAGATGCAGCCGGTTTCGGCCTCGATGTCGCGGGTGCGGGCGATCCAGCGCCCGACGATGTCGTTGAGCCGCGCAAGGCCCTTGGGCTTTTGCATCGCCGGCACGAACACGTCGGCCAGGAAGCGGCGGCCGTACTCCTCGATCACCGCCTTCTGCAGCGCCTCGCGCGAGCCCACGCGGGAGAACACCCCGCTCTTGGAAAGCGCCAGGCGGCTGGCCACGGCCTGCAGCGTGATGGCTTCCAACCCTTCGGCCAGGGCGAGATCGATGGCCGCGCCGACGATGGCGGCGCGGGTGAGTTCGCTTTTCTGGGTCTTGGCGTCCATGCGCCTCATTTTAGCACAGTCGTGCGAAATTGCAATTCGCTCGCAGCCCCACCGGCAGAAGATCGGTACAGATGATTTGCTCATGTGAAACCAACAAACGCATCGTTCCCCGCATAAGCACTTCTGCCGAGAATCGCCGCTCGGCCCGGTCCGGGCCCCCTTCCTCCGATCTTTCGCGCCAGATGAACTTCCAACAACTGCGCTCGGTACGCGAGGCCGTTCGTTGCGGCTTCAACCTGACCGAAGTCGCCCATGCCCTTCATACCTCCCAGCCGGGCGTGAGCCGGCAGATCCGCGAGCTGGAGGAAGAGCTCGGCATCGAACTTTTCGTGCGCGCCGGCAAGCGGCTCACCGGGCTCACCGAACCGGGTGGCCATGTGCTGCCGATCATCGAGCGCATGCTGATGGAGAGCAGCAACCTGCGGCATGCGGGGCAAGAGTTCGTGGCGCAGCAGAGCGGCCTGCTGTCGGTGGCCGCCACGCATTCGCAGGCGCGCTACGCGATGCCGGTGGCGGTACAGGAATTCCGCGCGCAATTTCCCAACGTGAAGCTGCATCTGCACCAGGGCTCGCCCAAGCAGATCGCGCAGATGCTGATCGACGGCGAGGCCGACGTGGGCATTGCCACCGAGGCGCTGGGCGACTATCCCCAGCTGGTGGCCCTGCCCTGCTATCGCTGGACGCATTCGGTCATCGTGCCGCCGGGCCATGCGCTGCTCGATGCGCCGCTGACGCTCGAGGCGCTCACGCGCTATCCGCTGATCACCTACGACACCGGCTTCACCGGGCGCTCGCGCATCGACGAGGCCTTTGCACAGCGCGGGCTCGCACCCAACATCGTGCTGGCCGCGATGGACGCCGACGTGATCAAGACCTACGTGCAACTGGGCATGGGCGTGGGCATCGTGGCCGGCGTGGCGTACGAGACGGAGCGCGACACGCAATTGCGCGCGCTCGATGCGGGCCGGCTCTTCGGCATCAACATGACCAAGCTCGCGGTGCGGCGCGGCAACTACCTGCGCAAGTACGTCCATGCGTTCATCGAATCGTTCGCGCCCACCTTGACCCGGGCGGTGGTCGAGAAGGCGCTGGGCGATGAAGCGAAGGGCTCGCACTACGAAATCTAGGCCTCGCGCAACCTATTCAACGCTTGCCGCAACAGGTTTGTAAAAGATGCGTGCGGCTTTACACAGCGGGCGTACATTCGGGTTAATTCCTTGGCTTCCCGGAACGGATCAGCAATGGCATCGACCCCGCAGCAGCAACAGAAAACAAGGGCCGCCCTGAAGGCCGCCAGCGCCGACGCCGCCGCTGAACGGCGCGAGCGCCTGAGACGGGCGCTCCCCGCCACGGTGGAACTGCTGCAGAGCCGGCAGGCGGACCGCATCGACGACAGCGACATCGAGGCCTACGTGAGCCTGAACTGGCTCGAATGGCATGGCGGCGGCTTGCGGCTCACCATCACCGGGCGCAATGTCTGCGCCCAGTCGCTGCCCACCGTGGCAGCCTGAGAAGCTCGCCGCTTCAAAAACAAAAGGCCGCCGCAGGAAAAAACCTGCGGCGGCCTTGAAGCTCGGCGCGCAGCGGGCCGCGCGCTTGGCTCCTTATTGGCTTCCGACGATGATCTGCGCGATCACGCCGGACGCAATGGCCGCGAGCACGTAGTCGCCGCCCACGCCCACCCACTGGTAGCCGCGCGGCGGCTGCTGCAGGCGGTAGGCACGCCAGTCGTTCACCACGTAATTGCGGCCGCGGTATTCGTTGGGCACGCGTCCGCCGCGGCGCCACTCGGCGTGCGGCTGGGGGTAGCCGGCGCGGTCGAACTGCCGGCCTGGCCGATAGTCCTGGCGGCCGTAGCGGTCGCCGCGGCGGTCGTCGTGCCGGTCGAAGCGGCGGTCCTGTTGTTCGTAGCGGCCGTTGCCTTGATCGTTGCCGCGGTCATGGCCGCGGTCGTGGCCCCGGTCCTGTGCGAAGGCGCTTCCCGCTGCCATGCACATCGCGAGCGCCGCAGCAGCGACGGCCATGCTCTTTGAATTGATGATCATCTGGAACTCCTTCGTGTTGATGACGGGTCCATTGTCAGCGGCGCTTGTGTCTGCCTCGCGCGCATCAGGTCGCGGTCAGGTGAAATCAGGTAAGTGCTGGTATCGGGGCGGCGTGTTGTCCGACCGTGGCGACAATGGGCCTGCAAACCATTCAAGGCGTGGAGGCGCCATCCATCAACATGCGTGACAAGATCATTGGCGCCATCGGCATCGTGTGGGGCGGGGGCATGCTCCTGAGGTGGTTCATGTCGGGCCCGCCTGCTGGAATCGGCGGCTATCAAGGCGGCCAGACCGCGGTTGCTTTGCTGGGCGCCGTCATGCTGGTTGCCGGCCTGTACCGCTTCTTCAAACGTCCTGACTGAGCGAAGGCGCAAGCACACGCTTCCTGTGCCGATTGCCTTTAAGCTCGCGCGCAGCATGAAGCGACGACACCTCCTCCACCTGCTCGCCGGCGTGCCCGCGGCCGCCCTCGTGGCCGCCTGCGGCAAGCGCAAACCCTCCGCCGCCGCGCTGAAATCCGATGCCCGCGTGCTGGCGCTGGGCGACAGCCTGACCTTCGGCTACGGCGCACCGCCCGAAGCCGCCTGGCCCGTGAAACTGGGCGAGCTCACGGGCTGGCAGATCGAGAACGCGGGCCTCAATGGCGACACCTCGGCCGGGGCGCTGGAGCGCCTGCCTTCGCTGCTGGCCGCGGGCAGCTACGACGCGGTCCTGATCGGCATCGGCGGCAACGACATGCTGCGTGGCGTCTCGCCCGCGGCCACGCGCGACAATCTCGCGGCCCTTGTCAGCCAGGCGCGCGCACACACGCCCCACGTCGCGCTGCTGGCCACGCCCTCGCCCGACGCGATGCGCGCGGCTGTCGGTTCGCTCAGCGACGCGCTGTTCTACGAGGAGGTTGCGAAGTCGGGGCAGGCGCTGCTCGTCGCCAATGTGTATTCGAGCGTGCTGTCGGACGCATCGCTGCGCTCCGACCGCATCCATGCCAATGCCGAGGGCTATGCGCGGGTCGCGCAGCAGCTCGCCGACCAACCCAAGGCCGCGGGCTGGCGCTGACGATGAGGCTCAGGCGGCTCGCAGCAAATCGACGTAAGCGCCCTGCACGAGCTGGTCGGATGCAATGCCCAGCTGCGCCATGAGCGCATGCGCCTCGGCCATGCCGGCCTCGGCGGACTCGCCCTCTTTCAGCACCGCCTCGAGTTCGAGAAATTCGCCGAGGCCCTCCACGCGGTCGAGGTGCACGCGCGTGCGGCCCACGATGAACAGCCGGCGCTGCTTGCGCACGCGGCCAGCCTGGCCCCAGGCAAGCGTGAGCGATTCGCGCAAGGTGTCGGGCGTGGTGGTGGGCGAGATCAGGTAGAACGATTCCTTCGGACCGCTGCTGTTCGCGCGGCGATAGAAGATCAGCTCGGCACGGTCGGGCGCGAAGGTGCGCAGCTTGAGGCGGTCGGCGCTGTTGTCGCAGCGAAAGAACGTGTCTTCCTGCGCGATTTCGAACGGGCCTGAATCGGCGAGCTCTGCGGCAATGAGCGCCACGCGTTCCACGCTGTCGATGCGGGCCTTGATTTCTATGTTTCTTGCCATCTTGGTCTGTGGTTTCGCCGTGTGTTGTGGGTCGCTTGTGTTCGGGCGCTCTTGTTCAGGGCGCGTGCACAGGCCACCGGGTGCTCCCCTCCGCGAATGTCCCCCGGCCTGCGGCCTCCTCCTTGATTTCGCTGCGGGCAGCACCCGATGCCCTGTGCACCTGGACACGCTGTGGGTGTACCGCTGATCAACGACCGCTCTGCATAACGATCCCGCTGATGGGGTGCCTTGCGCAGCGAAATAAAGGAGGAGCCCGAAGGGCGGGGGACATTCGCGGAGCAAGGTACCCCGTCGGCGGGATCGCGCCCCGAACAGCAGCGCCTCACGAACAACGCAAAAAACCGAAGCCGGTCCCGCCGTGACTCGCTCAGGGCGCGTTGCCCTGCGGCCCCACAGGCGGCGGCGCGGTGCGGCCGCTGGAACCGGGGGCCAGCTTGCGCCCGAAGGACTCGCCTACCCTGCGCACGGGCCGGCTGGCTTTTTCCGAAACATTGTTGACGCCGCGCCGCGTCGCGTCCTCGGCGCGGTCGATGCCGCGGCCGGCGGCATTGGTGCCGCGCTGCACGTTGTTCACAACCTTGCTGTCACGCGGCGGCGGCTTGAGCGTGTGCGCGGGCTGCGCCTTGGGTGGGTTGTCGGAGCTCTGCGCGTGAACGGCAACAGCAGACAGCAGCAGGAGCGCCGTGCTGCCCGCGGCCAGCGTGAATGCATGGGTGAACGTCTTCTTCGTCATGATGGGCTTCCTTCTTCGTCGTTGGGCTCGGCGGCGTCTGCCGCCGCTGCCGTGCGCGCCATGCGTTCGCTCTTCCAGTAAACATCATCGCCGCCGTTCATCCGGTTGAGCACGCGCGCGAGCACGAAGAGCAGGTCGCTGAGCCGGTTGAGATACTGGCGCAGTGCGTCGTTGAGTTCGGCCGTCGCGCCGAGCGCCACCACGGCGCGTTCGGCCCGGCGTGCCACCGTGCGGCACACGTGCGCCTGCGAGGCTGCGCGCGTGCCCGCGGGCAGGATGAATTCGGCCAGGCGCGGCAAGGCGGCGTTGTGCTCGGCCAGCGCGTTGTCCAGCTGCAGCAGCGCATCGGCCTTCAACAGCGTGTAGCCCGGCATCGAAAGCTCGCCGCCCAGATTGAAGAGCTGGTGCTGCACGTCGACCAGCAGCTCGCGCACGGGCTCCGGCATGGGCTCGCACAGCAGCAGGCCGATCTGCGAGTTGAGCTCGTCCACGTCGCCCATGGCGTGCACGCGCAGGTGGTCCTTGGGCACGCGGGTGTTGTCGCCAAGGCCGGTGGTGCCGTCGTCGCCGGTGCGGGTGGCGATCTGCGAGAGTCGGTTGCCCATGGGTGTTCCTGGTTTATGCGGCGATGGCGGCCTTCGACGCGTCGATCTTGCCGGCCAGCCATTGCAGACCCGCCAGATGCTGCTGGTCGTGGCTGCAGAGGTAGTGAATGAGGCTGCGCATCGTGAGCGGTCCATACCCTTCGAACACGGCCGTGCGCGCAAGTTGCACGTCCGTCAGGTTCGAGACGATGTCCATGGTCCGGCCGCGCGCGATGCGGAATTCAGCCAGCACCCTTGGCGCGTCGGCCATGCCATAGGCGCGCGCAATGGCCAGCGGCTCGCTGTCGATCGAGGCAAGCGTCGGGTGGCTTTCTTCGAGCGTGCGGCGAAAGCGCACGTGGTAGCCCTCGACCTCGATGTCGCGCACATGGCAGAGCTGTTCGATGGCCGTGAAAGCCTCGCTGGGCACGCCCTCCCACGAGGTTGGCGCCCAATGCCGGAAGGCATCGGGAATGGCCGCATAGTGGGCTTCGAGCTGCGAAGGGAATGCGGCGAGCGCAGCGAGGGTCGTGGGGTTCATGGCTTTTTCCGAAGCGCATTATGGTGCCCGCTCCGTAAAATGGCCGAACAGAGCCCCCGCCCCCCTTTCACCCCCAGGAGACGCCCGATGAACGCCCCGACCCAAACTTCGCACCTGCTGCCGGAGCTTCATCTGCGCGATGTGCCCGACAGCCTGATCGACGGGTTGAAAGCGCGCTTCGGCAGCAACTGTTCCACGGCCATGGCCGTGCGCACGCAGCATGGCCGCGACGAGTCCTCGTTCGACGCGCCGCCCCCTTCGGCCGTGGTGTTTGCCGAAAGCACGCAGGACGTGGCCGACGCTGTGAAGCTCGCGGGCGCGCACAGCGTGCCGGTCATTCCCTTCGGCGTGGGCTCGTCGCTCGAAGGCCACCTGCTGGCGGTGCAAGGCGGCATCAGCATCGATGTATCGCGCATGAACCGCGTGCTGTCGGTCAACGCCGACGACCTCACGGTCACGGTGCAGCCAGGCGTCACGCGCAAGCAGCTCAACGACGAAATCAAGAGCACGGGCTTGTTCTTCCCGATCGACCCGGGCGCGGACGCCTCCATCGGCGGCATGACCGCCACGCGCGCGAGCGGCACGAACGCCGTGCGCTACGGCACCATGCGCGAGAACGTGCTGGCGCTCGAAGTGGTCACCGCCAGCGGCGAGGTCATCCGCACCGGCACGCGCGCGAAGAAATCTTCCGCCGGCTACGACCTCACGCGCCTCATGGTGGGCAGCGAAGGCACGCTGGGCGTGGTCACCGAAGTCACGCTGCGCATCTATCCGCTGCCCGAGGCGGTGTCGGCCGCGATCTGCTCGTTCCCGAGCATCGAGGCGGCAGTGCGCACCACCATCGAGACCATCCAACTCGGCGTGCCGATCGCGCGCGTGGAGCTGATCGACGTGAACACGGTGCGCATGGTGAATACGTATGCCAAGCTCAACCTGCGCGAAGAGCCGATGCTGCTGATGGAATTCCACGGCTCGCCGGCCGGCGTGAAAGAGCAGGCCGAGACGGTGCAGGAACTGGCGAGCGGCCACGGCGGCAACGCCTTCGAATGGGCCAGCACGCCGGAAGAGCGCACGCGCCTGTGGACCGCGCGGCACAACGCCTACTTTGCGGCCGTGCAGTCGCGCCCCGGCTGCCGCGTGATCTCGACCGACACCTGCGTGCCCATTTCGCGCCTGGCCGACTGCCTGCTCGACTCCGTGGCCGAGGCCGATGCCAGCGGCATCCCCTACTTCCTGGTCGGCCACGTGGGCGACGGCAATTTCCACTTCGGCTACCTGCTCGACCCGAACATTCCCGAAGAGCGCGTGAAGGCCGAGGCGCTGAACCACGCACTCGTGAGCCGCGCACTGGCGCTCGAAGGCACCTGCACCGGCGAGCACGGCGTGGGGCTGCACAAGATGGACTTCCTGGTGACGGAAGCGGGCGTGGGCGCGATCGACATGATGCGCACGATCAAGCGCGCGCTCGATCCGAAGAACATCATGAACCCTGGGAAGATCTTCGCGCTTTGATCCGTTCAGGAAGGCGCCCATGAAAAAGCCCGGCGGCTCGCGAGAGCCCCGGGCTTTTTTGCCGTTGAGTGCGCCTTGTCTTACTTGCGGCGGCGTGCGGGTGCCGGCTGCTCGGCCGGCACATAGGTCTGCGACGGTGCAGCGCCGCCATCCACGCCCAGGCGGCCACCGCCGCCGAGGCCCTGGCCGCGCACCGTCTGCGCCTTGTAGCTGCGCAGCGAACGGACCATCTGGTTGAAGGCGTCCATGAAGGCTGCGGCAATCACCTTGCCCTGCGCCGTGTTGGTGTAGCCACCCAGGCCGCCACCGGCACTGCGGCCGGCCAGGGCACCGAAGGCGCCGAAATCGGTCTTGGAGGCGCTGCCTTCGGAGGCCGCGACCTGCACGCCCGAGCGGTTGTCGATGAGCGTCAGCAGTGCGCTGGCTTCCTTGGTCTGCATGCTCCCGCCGACGGCCGCCAGGGCGCGGCCCCGGCCGCCACCCACCAAGCCGCCCAGCGCACCGCCGATGCCGCCGGCATCGCTGTTGCTGAACACGATCTCGGGCGACAGGCCGTAATCGGAAGCCACCATCTGGCCGCGGCCGAAGTTGCTGCCGCCGCGCATTTCGCCCGACTGCATGAGCGCGCGCTCGCGCGTCATGGCGTTCATGCCGGCCGCGCCGCGCTCCACCACGACGAAGCAGTTCGACTGCTGCACCAGCAAACGCAGCAGGTTGGCCGTGGGCGGCAGGCGGTATTCGCCGGTGAGGATGGTGTACCAGCCGGAATTCACGTTCTCGATCAGCGAGACGGTGCCCAGCGGCGATTCGCAGCGCTCGAGCTGGCTGCTTTCACCGGCGGTGGCAGAACCCGCGGCGCTGCCGGTGGCCATGGTCTTGGCCGACTGGCTGCCCATCTGCATATCGGTGGTCGCGCAACCGGCCAGCAGCAGCGCGCCCGCAGCCACGGCCGCGGCAGGAAACCTTGTCGTGAACTTCATGGTGAACTCCCTCTCCTCTTGTCGAGATCTGATGTTGAAAACGTCAGCGGCGAGGATACGCGTAAAAGATTGCAAGAATCAATCAAGCGAAGGGCCGGGCAAGCGGCCTGGCGGCTATGCCGTTCGGCGGATGCGTTCGATCAGTCCGTTGAGTGCCTCGATGGAGCCGAAGTGGATGGCCAGCTCTCCGCTTTCCTCCACCTTGCCGCCGCGCTTGCTGCGCTTCTTGATGCGGACCTCGACCTCGGCGGTCAGCAGGTCGGCCAGTTCTTCTTCCACGCGCTGCAGATCGCGCGACTTCTCGCCGTCATTGCTGCGGCGCGACGGCGTGAGAGTGAACTCGGCCGCGAGCCTTTTCACCAGCGCTTCGGCCTCGCGCACCGACATCTTCTTGGCGGCGATCTGGTTGGCGGCGGTGATCTGCGTGCCGCGGTCCAGCGAGAGCAGCGCGCGCGCATGGCCCATGTCGATGTCGCCCGCCATCAGCATCTGCTGCGCCGGCTCGGCCAGGTTCAGCAGGCGCAGCAGGTTGCTTGCCGCGCTGCGCGACCGTCCCACGGCCTGTGCGGCTGCTTCGTGAGTGAGCCCAAACTCTGAGACCAGGCGTTGCAGGCCCTGGGCTTCTTCGAGCGGATTGAGGTCTTCGCGCTGGATATTCTCGATCAGCGACATGGCCGCCGCGGCCTCGTTGGGCACATCGCGCACCAGCACCGGCACGCGGTCCAGGCCTGCAAGCTTGGCGGCGCGGAAGCGGCGCTCGCCCGCGATGATTTCGTATTCGGCGTTCTTGGCGGCGGCCGACTGCGCGTCGAGCCGGCGCACCAGGATCGGCTGCATGATGCCCTGCGCCTTGATGCTTTCGGCCAGCTCGTACAGCGCGCCTTCGTCCATGCGGGTGCGCGGCTGGTAGACGCCGGCCACCATCTCCTCGAGCATCAGCGTGTTGGGATTCTGCGCAGCGGCGCCCTCTTCCGTTCCAGCGTGGTCGGCGGCCGGCGCGGCCGTCGGGCCGAGCAACGCTTCGAGGCCGCGTCCCAGGCCCTTGGGTTTCTTGGTCGCCATCAGTGCTTGTCTTTCGAGATTTCGTTCAACAGTTGCCGGCCCCGGGGCCAGTCGCCCAGGCCGGATTCGGCGTTCAGGTGGCCACCCACGCCTGCGTCGACAAAGCGCGCACCCCAATCGGCCGCCATCTGTCTTGAGCGCGCGGCATCGCAATAGGGATCGTCGTTGGCGGCAATCAGCACCGAGGGAAACGGCAGCGGCTTGCGCACGATCGGCGCCCACCCCGGAATGAGCTGGCGCAGGTCGTCGCGCTCGACGTCACCGGGCGCGACCAGAAGCGCACCCAGCACCTTGTGCGTGTTGCGTGAATGCGCGGCCCAGGCCGCGACGAGGATGCATCCCAGGCTGTGCGCCGCCAGAACCACGGGGCCCGGCGCTGCGAGCACCTCTTCCTCGAGCCGCGCGGACCAGTCGCCGCGCAGCGGCCGCATCCAGTCATGCTGCTCGACGCGGTGGTCGCCGTAGATCGACTCCCAGCGAGTTTGCCAATGGCCAAGATCGCTGTTCTGCCAGCCCGGCAGCAGGAGGATGCGGGAAATTGTCATGAGGTACGAAGTTGATGGCGCAAGGTCCGCGGCGGACCGTCAAAGGCTTTTTTCGCTGGTGGGGCCGGCCGCTGGTGACAGCACGTCCTCGGGAATGACCAGGTTGGGCGGCGCGACCGGCCCGACCGGCGCAATGGGGGGCGCAACGGCACCGGATGCGAACGCGCTGGCGGGCGGCAGCTTCTCGACCAGTTCCCTGGCAAAGGCAACGAAGGCCTGGCTGCCGCGGGCGGCCGGATCGAACACCACGCCCGGCAGGCCATAGCTCGGCGCTTCGGCCAACCGCACGTTGCGCGGAATCACGGTGTCGAACACCTTGTCGCCGAAATGGGACTTGAGTTGCTCGCTGACCTGCTGCTGCAGCGTGATGCGCGGATCGAACATCACGCGCAGCAGGCCGATGATCTGCAGGTTCTTGTTGAGATTGGCATGCACCTGCTTGATGGTGTTGACCAGGTCGGTCAGCCCTTCGAGCGCGAAGTACTCGCACTGCATCGGCACGATCACGCCATGGGCGGCGCACAGGCCATTGAGCGTGAGCAGGCTCAGGCTCGGCGGGCAGTCGATCAGCACGAAGTCGTACTCGGCGCCCACCGCCGCGAGTGCCGTGCGCAGGCGCTTTTCGCGGCGGTCGAGCGCCACCATTTCGACTTCGGCCCCGGCCAGTTCGCGATTGGCGCCCAGCACGTCGTAGCCGCAGCCGTTCTCCACCAGCTTGTCGGCCTTGACGCGCGCCTCGGCCACGGAAGCCGACTCGAGCAACACGTCATACACCGTGAGCTCCAGCTGGCGCTTGTCGATGCCCGAACCCATGGTGGCATTGCCCTGGGGATCGAGGTCGATCATCAGCACCCGCTGGCCCACCTTGGCCAGTCCGGCGGCAAGGTTGACGGTGGTGGTGGTCTTGCCGACGCCGCCCTTTTGATTGGCAATGCAGAAAATCTTGGCCATATGAGGATCAGCGGGAAATGGCGAGCTTGATGCCGAAGGCAATCAAAAAGACGCCCGCGAGCTTTTCGAGCGTGCCCGAGATGCGCGGATTGGCGCGGATGCGCTCGGCCAGAAAGTGCGTGAGCAGCGTCGAAGTCAGGCCGTAGAGGAAGGTCAGCACGGCAATCGTCACCGCCATGGCGCCGAAAGTGGCCAGGCCCTGGTGGCGAGCGGGGTCGACGAACAGCGGGAAAAAAGCCATGTAGAACACAATGGCCTTCGGGTTCAGCAAGGTGATCGCGAGCGCTTGGCGCAGGAAGTGGCTGGGGCGGATGTTGAGGATGGGTGCCGCGCCGGGCTTAGCCAGCAGCATCTTGGCGCCCAGCCATGCCAGGTAGGCCGCGCCCAGCCACTGCACGGCCTTGAATGCTGCCGGATAGGCGGCCAGCACGGCCGCCACGCCCGCCACTGCGGCCCACATCAGGAACTGGTCGCCGATGATCACACCGAATGTTGCTGCCAGCCCGCCTCGGATTCCGCCTTTGCCGGTCGAAGTGATCAACGCGAGGTTGCCCGGACCGGGAATCAGGAGAAAGAGGACGATGGCGGCGACGAATGCGCCGTAATCAGCAATGCCGAACATGGGATTTGCCTCGAAGAAGAGAGCCAGGGGGAGGCATCGAGTCTAAGCGAGGCCGGCCTCGTGCAGACCGTCGGGCATCGGCTTTCACCGGCGCCGCGGCTTCTTTTTTGACGTTTCAGGCGGCTTCTTTGCGCGCCCAGATGATGCAGCGCTCGGCGTCCAGGCCGGGAACAGTCAATTGTTCCACGTGAAACACTGCGATACCCTGGGGCAAGACAGCGAGTTCATCGGTGGGCACTTTGCCCTTCATGGCCAGCCAGACACCGCCCGGTGCAAGCAGGTGCTGCGACCCGTTGAAGAAATCAGGCAGCGAAGCGAAAGCTCGGGAGCTGATGACTTCATAGCTGCCCGTCAGGGATTCGACGCGTGCGTGCAGGCCGCGCAGATTGGGCAGTTCGAGCTCGGCAGCCACCTGTTGGACGAAGGCTGCCTTCTTGGCGACGGCATCGAGGCAGCTCACTTCAAGGTCTGGCCGCATGATGGCGATCACGACACCCGGCAGGCCGCCCCCGGACCCGACATCGAGCAGCCTGCCCTTCCCCGCCCATTCGCGCTGCAGCGGCGCCACCGCTGCCAGGCTGTCGAGCAGATGGTGCGTCAGCACGCTGGCCGGATCGCGCAGCGCCGTGAGGTTGTAGACCTTGTTCCACTTGAGCATCAGCGTGCCATAGGCCAGCAACCGCTCCGCTTGCTGATCGGACAAGGCCGTGCCCAGGGCTGCCGCGCCTTGGCGCAGCGTGTCGATGGGCGCGGTCATTGGTGCACCCTTGGCGCTGCACGCCTTCCCGCCAAGCAGGAGCGAGCTTGCCTCCGCATGGCGCTCATTGGATGGGCCGCGATTCTTCGGCGGTTTCCGTGGCAGCGTCGCGGTTGAATGCCTTGTGGCCGCCTTTTCGCAGATGGATCATCAGCAGCGAGATTGCGGCAGGGGTGACGCCGGAGATCCGTGACGCCAGGCCCAGCGTCTCTGGCCGGTGCTTGTCGAGCTTCTGGCGAACCTCGAAGCTCAGCGCCTTGACTTGGCTGTAGTCGAAGTCGGCGGGCAGGCGCAGGTTCTCGAAATGCGCGGCACGCTCCACTTCGTCGTGCTGGCGTTCGATGTAGCCGGAGTACTTGGCCGAGATTTCGATCTGCTCGATTTCGGTTTCACTGAGCGCCGACGTTGTGCTGTACTTCCCACCGTCCAGCGACATCAGCGTTTGGTAGTTCACATCCGGCCGGCGCAGGAGGTCGGCCAGGTTGTACTCGTGCTCGATGGCCTTGCCAAGCACACGCTCCGACTCGGTCGCCGGCAGGTTGCGCGGGTTCACCCAGATCGACTTGAGTCGTTGTGTTTCACGTGAAACAGTGTCGCGCTTGCGGCTGAATGCATCCCAGCGTGCATCGTCCACCAAGCCCAGCTTGCGCCCTGCTTCGGTCAGGCGCATGTCGGCGTTGTCCTCGCGCAGCTGCAGCCGGAATTCGGCCCGGCTGGTGAACATTCGGTAGGGCTCGGTCACGCCCTTGGTGATCAGGTCGTCGACCAGCACGCCCAGGTAGGCCTCGTCGCGGCGCGGCAGCCAGGTTTCCTCGCCACGGCACTGGAGTGCAGCGTTGATGCCGGCAAACAGACCCTGGGCCGCGGCCTCTTCGTAGCCGGTGGTGCCGTTGATCTGCCCGGCAAAGAACAGGCCCTTGATCGACCGGGTTTCGAAGCTGCTCTTGAGTTCGCGCGGATCGAAATAGTCGTACTCGATGGCATAGCCCGGCCGCAGGATGTGTGCGTTCTCCAGCCCGGGCATCGAGCGCACGAGCTGGTACTGGATGTCGAACGGCAGGCTGGTCGAGATCCCGTTCGGGTAGTACTCGTTGGTCGTCAGGCCTTCGGGCTCAAGAAAGATCTGGTGGCTTTCCTTGTCGGCAAAGCGGTTGATCTTGTCTTCGACGCTCGGGCAATAGCGCGGCCCCACGCCGTCGATCTTGCCCGTGAACATCGGGCTGCGGTCGAAGCCCGAGCGAATGATGTCATGCGTGCGCGCGTTGGTGTGGGTGATCCAGCACGGCATCTGCTGCGGATGCATCTCGGCCTTGCCCATGAAGCTGAACACCGGCATCGGCCCTGCCCCGCCCGGCATGCCGTCGCCCGGCTGTTCGGTGCACTTCGAAAAATCGATGCTCCGGCCGTCGAGACGCGGAGGCGTACCGGTCTTCAGGCGCCCCTGCGGCAGCTTCAATTCCTTGAGCCGCGCCGACAGGCTGATGGCCGGCGGATCGCCTGCGCGCCCGGCCTGGTAGTTGTCGAGGCCCACATGAATGCGGCCGTCCAGAAAAGTCCCGGCGGTGAGCACCACGGTCCGCGCGCGAAAGGCGATGCCGACCTGCGTGACGGCGCCGACCACGCGGTCGCCCTCCACCATCAGGTCATCGACCGCCTGTTGGAACAGGCTCAGGTTGGGCTGGTTCTCCAGGCGATGGCGGATCGCCGCCTTGTACAGCACGCGATCGGCCTGCGCGCGCGTGGCGCGCACGGCCGGACCCTTGCTCGAGTTGAGAATTCGAAACTGGATGCCCGCTTCGTCGGTGGCAATCGCCATGGCGCCGCCCAACGCATCGACCTCTTTCACGAGGTGGCCCTTGCCGATTCCGCCGATCGAGGGGTTGCAGCTCATCTGCCCCAGCGTCTCGATGTTGTGGGAGAGCAGCAGCGTCTTGGCGCCCATGCGGGCAGCCGCAAGCGCGGCCTCGGTGCCAGCGTGGCCACCGCCGACGACGATTACGTCGAATTCTTCGGGATAGAGCATTTGAAAGAGGGGCGCGCTGCTGACGCGTGCGCTGCGCAAAGGGGCACCGATTTTAATCGGGGGTGCCGGTTTGCGCCCGAAATGCGGACATTAGGGTCAATGCGCCCACATCATCTCGAGCTGACGGTCAATCCCTCTTCTGCATTGAATAGTTTGCTATTAAATTAATAGCAAATGTGCGCACGTCAGGCGTGCCGCCGGCGCGACCGATGTTCAGGAAGCTGCCAATGCGTTTGCGTGACGAGCAGCACGCGCACCACGCGATGGGCCGGGCTCTGCAGCAGCAGGCCGAGCGGCCGCGGCCGAGGCCAGACGGATACCGGGCGGTGCATCAATCGATGGCCTTTTTCGCGGCGCCAATCCCCAGTGCCGCCAGCACCACGAACAGCACTGCCAGGACCAGGAACAGCCCGAACAGCAGCTTCGCAATACCCGCTGCGCCCGCGGCAATGCCGCCGAAACCAAGCACGGCGGCCACCAACGAGATCACGGCAAAAATGATTGCGTACTTCAACATCTGAAACTCCTTGCAGCGGGGCTTCACCCACTGTGCGCAGGGGAGCTTAGAAACCCGCCCTGGCCGGCCCGATAGTCGACCCGCGCGAGCGGCCGTAGGACAAACGCGCAGCCCACAAACCCGCTAGCATGCCCCTCGGTCCATGGATCGATTTCCGCTATCCATATCCCTACATTGGAGATTTCTTCGCATGAAGCTGTATTACTCGCCCGGTGCCTGCTCCCTTTCGCCCCACATCGCGCTGCGCGAGGCAGGCATTGCCTTCGAACCGGTGCTGGCCAGCACCAAGACCCACAAGCTGCAGGACGGCACCGACTACTACGGCATCAACCCGCTGGGCTACGTGCCCATGCTCGAGCTCGACGACGGCACCCGCCTGCGCGAAGGCCCGGCCATCGTGCAGTACATCGCCGACATGGCACCCACCAAGAACCTTGCGCCAGCCGCCGGCACGCTGCAGCGCTATCGCCTGCAGGAGTGGCTGACCTTTATCGGCACCGAGATGCACAAGGGCTACAGCCCGCTGTTCAACCCGAACATGCCCGAAGAAGCCAAGACCATCTTCAAGAGCAAGCTCAAGTCGCGCTATGAATGGCTCGATGGCCAGCTGGCCGACAAGCCCTACCTGATGGGCGACCAGTTCAGCGTGGCCGACGGCTACCTGTTCACCGTCACCAACTGGGCCAAGTCCACGGGCGTCGACATCTCGGACTTCTCCAACCTCCAGGCCTGGCACGCGCGCGTGGCCGCCCGTCCGGCTGTTCAGGACGCAATGAAGGCCGAAGGCCTCCTGAAGTAAGAAGAAGCCCGAGGAAGACGGCAAGAGCTGAGCTGCCAGGCAACCGGCCGTGAACGCCTAGCAGCAAACGGACAACCGTGCGGCAGCGGGTTTGACTGCGCAGGTTTAGCCTCGCCGCTCCTGTTCCACTCTTTGCGTCTTCGCCATGCCCTCCCTTTTCGATCCCGTACAGGCCGGTGACCTGCAGCTTGCCAACCGCGTCGTGATGGCGCCGCTCACGCGCAACCGCTCGCCCAATGCAATTCCCCAGGACATTGCGGCGACCTATTACGCGCAGCGCGCCTCGGCCGGGCTGCTCATCACCGAAGCCACGGCCATCAGCCACCAGGGCCAGGGCTATGCCGACGTGCCGGGCCTCTACGGCACCGAGCAGCTCGATGCCTGGAAGCGCGTGACCGATGCGGTGCATGCCCGGGGCGGCAAGATCGTGGTGCAGCTGTGGCACGTGGGCCGCGTTTCGCACACCGAACTGCAGCCCGGCGGCGGCAAGCCTGTCGCGCCCTCGGCCATCACCGCCAGGACCAAGACCGTGCTCATCAAGGACGGCGTGCCGACCTTCGTCGAAACCTCCGAGCCGCGCGCGCTCGACGCCGAAGAACTGCCCGGCATCGTCCACGCCTATGCGGCCGCCGCGCGCAATGCGGTGGAAAGCGCCGGCTTTGACGGCGTGGAACTGCATGGCGCCAACGGCTACCTGCTCGACCAGTTCCTGAAGGACGGCAGCAACAAGCGCAGCGACGACTACGGCGGCAGCATCGAGAACCGCGCCCGCCTGCTGCTGGAAGCCACCCGCGCCGTGGTCGACGCGGTCGGCGGCGGCAAAACCGGCATCCGCCTGTCGCCGGTCACGCCGGCCAACGACGCGCACGACGCCGATCCGCAGCCACTCTTCACCTACGTGGTGAAGCAGCTCGCCCCGCTCGGCCTGGCCTACATCCACATCATCGAAGGCGCCACCGGCGGCCCGCGCGAGATCGAGGACCGTCCCTTCGACTACGAAGCGCTCAAGGCCGCCTACCGCCAGGCCGGCGGCAAGGGCGCATGGATGGTCAACAACGGCTACGACAAGCCGCTGGCGGACCAAGCCGTCAAGGAAGGCGACGACCTCGTGGCGTTCGGCAAGCCCTTCATCGCCAACCCCGACCTGGTGCGCCGCCTGCGCGAGAACGCACCGCTCAACGAAGTCGACAAGGCCACGATGTACGGCGGCGGCACCAAGGGCTACACGGACTATCCCGCGCTGGACTGAGTTCGCAGCGCACGCAGGCCATGGCAAGATGCGGCCGCGCATCAGCCTGCACCGGAGAGAAACGCCATGGCCCGCATCGAACAGCGACTCGCAACCCTCGGCCTTGTGCTGCCGCCGCGGGTCGCGCCGCCGCCCGGCGTGGTACTGCCCTTCGACTTCGTGCGCCTCGTCGGGCGCCGCGCCATCGTGTCGGGGCACGGCCCGCTGAATGCCGATGGCAGCATTGCCAAGCCGCTCGGCAAGCCGGGCCGCGAGCTGACGGTCGAGATCGAAGGCGAAGTGGAGTTCGGCACGTGAGCCACGACGCCGCATGGACTCTCCGCCGCGCCGGCGCGAACGACGCGGCATCCGTTGGCGCCTGCGCCGCCGAGGCCTTTCGCCACTACATTCCGCGCCTCGGCCTCACGCCGATTCCAATGACCAGGGACTACGGCGCGGCCATCGCGAATGCGCAGGTCTGGGTCGCCACGCAGCAGGGCGAGACCGAGAAGATGACCGAGAACCGCGCGCTCTACGAGCGCATCGGCTATGTCGAATACAAGCGCCTCGCATTCGAAACGCGCACCCGCGTGTTCCTTCGCAAGCAGCTGAAGGCTGCGGACGTGATCCGATGAGCGCCGCGCCCGGTCATCCGCGCCGCGTCGAAGCCGCGCCGCCCGAATCGGCAGCCGCCATCGGACCCATCGGACGGATCTCCGCGAAGGTCACGCTCACCCGCAGTCCCGCGGGCTCGGCCGCATCGAGCCGCAGTTCGGCGCCCAGCAGTTCCGCATAGCGCGCCACGATCGACAGCCCCAGGCCCGAGCCCTGCCCCAGCTTCTGGCCCGCAGGGCCCTGCGCCCAGCGCTGCATCAGGTCGCGCTGCGCTTCCAGCGGAATGCCGGGGCCGTCGTCGATCACGCTCAGGGTGCGGCCCGCCAGCTCGACGGTGATGGTGCGTCCGCCGTAGCGCAGCGCGTTGTCGATCAGGTTGTCGAGAATGCCTTCGACCAGTGCTTCGTTCGCCAGCACCGTCACGCGCTCGTCGAGGCCGCGCGCACCCAGGTCGACGCCGTGCGTGTCGGCGCGGGCCAGGTGCCGCAGCACCGTCTGCTCGGCCAGCAGGTCGAGCCGCACCGGTTCGCGCGCCAGGCCGGTGCGCGCCTCGTCGGCGAGCGCGAGCGCCAGCAGCTGGTCGATCAGGTGGCTCGCGCGGGCCTGGCGTTCGGCCACGCGCGCGAGCTGCTCGCGCCACACGGTGGAATCGTGCTGCGCCAGCCCGTATTCGGCCAGTGCGCGGATGCCCGCCAGCGGCGTGCGCAGCTCGTGCGCCACGTTGCCCACGAATTCGCGCTGCGCACGCACGCTCTGGTTCAGGCGGTCGAACAGCGCATTGACCGCATTGCCCAGGCGCTGCACTTCGCGCGAGGTGCGGACCACCGCGACCGGCGAGAGGTCGTACACATCGCGGCGGTCCAGCGCCTGCTGGAGTTCGCCGAGCGGGCGCAGATCGCTGCGAATGCCATGCCAGAGCCATACGGCCAGCAATATCAGCAGCAGCACCTGTGGTGCCAGCGCATAGCCGAGCAGCCGCTGCACCAGCGCCGCGCGGCTCAATGTGGTCTGCGCGATCACCACCCGGTAGGGCATCGGCGCGCCGGGCTCGGTGACGGGCTCGAGCACCACGGCGCGCAGCACCTTGCCGTCGAAGTTGACGTCCGAGAAGCGGTAGCGCGCATCGCCCGTGGGCAGCGGCGCATTCAGGCCCGGCTGCCCCGAGATCAGCGTGCCGTCGAGCCGCTGCACCGCGAAATAGATCTTGTCGACCTGGTCGAACAGCACCGTCGCCACTTCGCGCGGCGTGAGCAAGAGCTCGATGCCGCGCTCGCCCGCCTGCACGTTGGCCGAGAGCGCATAGGCATCGTCGAGCATGGCGCGGTCGAAGGCCTGCTCGGAAAAATAATTGGCAATGACCAGCGCGATCACCGCGCCCACCATCCACGTGAGCGCCAGCGGCACCAGCACGTTGCGCAGCACGCGCCGCGTGAGCGAAGGCGCTGCCTTCGGTGGCCCAGGCGCGTCCGGCGGCGTGCGGCTCACACTTCGGCTTCGAGCAGGTAGCCGATGCCGCGCAGCGTGCGGATGCTCGCGCCCGAACCGGCCAGCTTCTTGCGCAGCCGGGAGATGAAGGCCTCCAGCGCGTTGTCGCCCAGCGATTCGTCGAAGCTCGAGAGCTTGTCGGACAGCGCCCGCTTGCTCACCGTGCGGCCCGGCGGGCTCATCAGCTCCCACAGCACTTCGAACTCGCGCGCCGGCAGGTCGAGCGGCCCGCTTGCAGTGGAAAAGCGGCGCGCCTTGCGGTCGAGCTTGAGCTGGCCCAGCAGCACGATGTCTTCGGTGCCCTTGGCCCGCCGCACCAGTGCGCGCAGCCGCGCCTCCACTTCGGCCAGGTCGAAGGGCTTGCCGAGGTAGTCGTCGGCGCCGGCATCGAGGCCCGCGATGCGCTCCTCGGTGCGGCCGCGCGCCGTCAGCACCAGCACCGGCGTGCGGTCGCCGCGGGCACGCGCCTGGCGCAAGGCGTTGAGGCCGCTCGCCAGGCCGCTGGTCGGGCTTGCCGTAGCCGGCAGGTTCAGGTCGAGCAGCACCGCATCGAAGGGCTGCACGCGCCAGAGGTGGTCGGCGTCCTCGACGTTGGTCGACACGTCGACCCGATGGCCGGCATCCGCGAGGCTGCGCAGCATCACGTCGCGCAGCACGGCATCGTCTTCGACAAGCAGGATTCGCATGGTGTGTGTGTTGGTTTGAAGTGCCTATTCTTGCGCGGGGAAGGGTCAGCGGCCGGTCAGCACACCCCGGCGATAAACACGCCATGAGCATACGACAGCAACCTGCGGCGCGGGTCTCTTTCCAGGCCTTCGCGACAACGCGATGAGCGCCCGCGATCCCTCCGATCTTCTGAGCGTGGTGCACCCCGCGGTGCGGCGCACGGCCGTCGTGCTGCTGCACGGTTTATGCAGCACACCTGACGAGCTCCTGACCGTGCAGTCGGCCTTGCGCACCAGCGGGTATTCGGTGCATCCGATGCGTGTCGACGGCTACTCCTTCGATGCCGCTGCGCCAGTGCAGCAGGTCCTGCCCTACGAACGCTGGATCGACGCCATCGCGGCGCGGGTCGAAGCGCTGCGCACAGAGCACGAGCGCGTGATGCTGGTGGGCATCTCGGCCGGCTCGTCGCTTGCGCTCGGCGCGGCCATCCGCTGCGGCAGCGCCGTCGATGCGCTGGTGCTGATGTCGACCACGCTGCGCTTCGATGGCTGGGCCGTGCCGCGAACGCAACTGCTGCTGCCGCTGGCCTTCTACACGCCGCTCGGACGGTTCTGGCAATACCGCGAGCGCGCGCCCTACGGCGTGAAGAACGAACGCGTGCGTGCCTGGATCGAGCGCGAGCTGCGCCATCGCAAGGTGTCGAGCGCCGGCAGCGCGGTGATCGGCGTGGGCCACCTGCGCGAGCACGACCGGCTGATCCGCCATGTGAAGCGCAACCTCCATCGCGTGCAATGCGGCAGCGTGCTCGCGCTGCATGCGCGCGAGGACGAAGTGGCCAGCGTGGCCAACCTCGGCATCCTGGCGCGCGGGCTTCGCTGCCGCTCCTTCCGAAGCGTGGTGCTCGCCAACAGCTATCACATGATCACGATCGACAACGACCGCCACCAGGTGGTGCGCGAAACCTCTGCCTTCGCCGATGCCGTGGCCCATGGCACGCCCGACGCCATCGACGCCCTGTCCGCGCGCTCCCTTGCCGCCTGACGCCTGAAAGAAAGCACGCCATGCCCTCTTCCTCTTCTTCCTCCTCCCTGGCTTCGCCCGTCTTCAACAGCATCGCGGCCATCCTGGTGAACCAGTTCGATGTGGCGCGCGACGCCATCGCGCCCGATGTGGCCCTGTCCGGGCTCGGCCTCGATTCGCTTTCGCTGATGGAATTCGTGTTCGCGGTGGAAGACGCCTTCCATCTGCGCCTGCCCGAAGACCGGCTCGATCCGCGCGAGGCCGGCATCACGCTCGGCCACCTGTGCGAGGCGATCGAGGCCCAGATCGACTGCAAGCTCGATTCGCCGATGGCTGCGCAGGCGTGAGCGGCGCGCGCATTCACGTCACCGGCATCGGCTTCGTCACGCCACTGGGCAGCACCGTCGAATCGTTCGACGATGCGCTCTTCAACGGCCGTTCCGCGGTGCGCGCGCGAGCGCTCGAGATCAAAGGCCTTGATCCGATCGAACTTGCCGTGGCCGACTGCGATTTCGACGCGGCCGCCGTGCGCAGCAATTCGCGCCTGCCGCTCGATCGAGGCACCGCCATGGCGCTCGCGGCCGCGCGCGATGCCGCCGCGCAGGCGGGCCTGGAGGCCGGCAGCATCGACCCCGAGCGCCTGGGCATCTTCTGGGGCAGCGGGCTGGCCGGCGCCGGGACCTTCGACGACACCACCCGAGCGCTTTACGGCGAACAGCGCCGCATGCGGCCCACGACCGTGCTCACCGTGATGCCCAACGCGGCGGTGGCAGAGCTCGCACTGCAGTTCGGCGCACAGGGCGCAGCCATTGCGTACGCCTGCGCCTGCGCCTCCTCGGCCGTGGCCATCGGCGAGGCGATGCGCGCCATTCGGGGCGGCTGGATCGACGCGGCCATCGTCGGCGGACACGAGGCCATGCTCACGCCGGGCGTGATGGCCAGTTGGCATGCGATGCGCGTGACGGCACCGCCGCCGCCCGGTGCGCCCGGCAGCGCCTGCCGGCCGTTCTCGAGTGACCGCGCGGGCTTCGCGCTCGGCGAAGGCGCGGCTGCGCTGGTGCTCGAATCCGAGGCGCATGCCAATGCGCGAGGCGCCATTCATGCCTCTTCGCTCTTTCTTGCGGGCTACGCCACCAATTGCGACGCCACGCACATCACCAACCCCGACACGGCCGGCCAGGTGCGCGCCATGCGTGCGGCGCTGCGCGATGCAGGCATCGAGGCCCCGTACGTCGGCCACATCAACGCGCACGGCACCGCCACCACGGCAGGCGATGCGGCCGAAGCGGCGTCCATCCGCGAAGTGTTCGGGCGTGCCACGCCCGTAAGCGCCACCAAGGCCATCCACGGCCATGCGCTGGGCGGCGGCGGCGCCATCGAGCTCGTGGCGGCGCTGCGAACGCTGGCCCACGGGATGCTTCCGCCGACAGCCAACCTGCGGGTGCCCGATGCGGCCTTCGATCTGGACTTCGTGTGCGGCGAGCCGCGCGAAGCGCGCAACCTGCACTACGTGCTTTCCAATTCGTTCGCGTTCGGAGGCACCAACGCCGTGCTGGTCGCGGGCCGCGCCATGGACCGCTGAAGAACGCAGCGAGGGACTGGGTATGCTGGCGCCTTCGTCGCATCCGCAGAAAACCCGTCACCATGCGCAGGCTCGCCACGCCCCAGGACCTCGAAGCGGTCTTCTCCATCTACATGCACGAGCGGGTGGTGCCCTTCCTGGGCTACGACCCGATGTCGCTCGATGAATTCCGCGCCATCTACAAGGAACTGGTCGACAGCCGCAGCTTCTATATCTATGAAGTCGATGGCCGGGTCGCGGGCTTCTACCGCGCGACGCGCTACCCCGGTCGCGTGCGGCACGTGGCCTGCTTCGGCACGCTCGCGGTCGATCCGTCGCTGCATGGCAAGGGCATCGCGCAGGCCATGGTGAGCGATGCCATCGCGAGGCTCAAGCCCGAAGGCGTCAAGCGCATCGAGCTCTACGCCGAAAGCGACAACGCGCCGGGCCTGCGCTTCTACGAGAAGCTGGGCTTCCAATACGAAGGCACCTTGCGCAAGTTCTACAAGCGCGCCGGCGAGGCCGACTACATTGACGACCACCTGCTGGCGCTGCTGATCGACTGAGCCCGCCCGGCAAGGCTCAGGGCTTCCAGCGCCGCAGCAGCAGCGCATTGGCCATCACGCTGACGCTCGACAGCGCCATCGCCGCACCCGCCACCACCGGACTCAACAGCCCGAAGGCGGCCAGCGGAATGCCGGCCACGTTGTAGGCAAAGGCCCAGAACAGGTTCTGCCGGATCTTGGCCACCGTGCGTGCCGAGAGCTCGAGCGCCTCGGCCACGAGCGCGAGGTCGCCGCGCATCAGCGTGATGCCCGCCGCTTCCATCGCCACGTCGGTGCCGCCACCCGCAGGCGCCATGGCAATGCCGACGTCGGCCGCAGCCAGTGCGGGCGCGTCGTTGGCACCATCGCCGATCATCGCGACCACCTGGCCATTCTTCTTCAAGGCGCTGACCTGCGCCGCCTTGTCGGCGGGCAGCACTTCGGCGCGCACGTCCTCAGCGGCAATGCCGAGCCGCGCCGCCATCGCCTGCGCGGCGCGCAGGTTGTCGCCCGAGATCATCACCACGCGCAGGCCGCGTGCATGCAGCGTGCGGATCGCCTGCGCGGCCTCGGGCTTGGGCTCGTCGGCAAAGGCCAGCAGCGCCTGCACCTGGGCAGCGCCCGCCGCGTCGAAGCGCAGCAATGCGGACACGGTGGCACCCTGGGCGTGCAGGCGCTCGACCTGCGCGGCATCGGGCACAACGCCGAGTTCCGCGCACCAGCGCAGGCTCGCAATCGCCCAGGATTCGCCATTCACCAAACCGCGCACGCCGCGGCCCGGCATCGCCTGCATCGCACTCAAGGGCGGCGGCTGCATGCCGCGCCCCGCGGCAGCCGCCATCACGGCGCGCGCCAGCGGATGCTCGCTGCCGCCTTGCAGGCTCGCAGCCGTGGCAAGCAATTCGGCTTCATCGCGGCCGCCTGCCACGGACACGAGCGCCGTGAGCACCGGTCGGCCCACGGTCAGCGTGCCGGTCTTGTCGAAGGCCACGGTGCCGACACGGTGCGCAAGCTCCAATGCACGCGCATCCTTGATGAGAATGCCGCGGCGCGCCGCCACGCCGGTGCCGGCCATCACGGCGACCGGCGTCGCGAGGCCGAGCGCACAAGGGCACGCAATGACCAGCACCGCCACCGCGTGGATCATGGCAACCTCGATGCCAGCGCCCGCGAGCAGCCAACCCGCCAGCGTGGCCAGCGCAATCGCCAGCACCACCGGCACGAACACGGCCGCGACCTGGTCCACCAGCCGCTGGATCGGCGCCTTGGCGGCCTGCGCATCCTCGACCAGGCGGATGATGCGCGCCAGCACGCTCTCGGCGCCGACCGCGCTCACCTCGACCACCATGCGGCCGTCGCCGTTGACCGCACCACCCGTCAGCGCATCGCCGGGCCCCTTCGGCACCGGCAGCGGCTCGCCCGTGAGCATCGATTCGTCGACCTCCGACTGCCCCTCGATCACGCGCGCATCGGCCGGCACGCGTTCGCCCGGGCGCACCGCGAGCCGGTCGCCCAGCATCACCTCGGCCAGCGGCACGTCGCTTTCGCCGCGCGAGCCCACCAGGTGCGCCGTTTCGGGCCGCAGCTGCTGCAGCGCACGGATGGCCGAGGTGGCCTGCCGCTTGGCGCGCGCCTCCAGCCACTTGCCGAGCAGCACCAGCGTGATCACCACGGCCGAGGCCTCGAAATAGAGATGCGGCACGGCGCCATGCTCCGCGTGCGCGCCCGTGGCCGCACGCCACCAGAGCCAGAGCGACAAGCCGAACGCCGCGCTGGTGCCGAGCGCCACCAGCAGATCCATGTTGCCGGTGCCTGCCCTCGCGGCATGCCAGCCCGCACGGTAGAAGCGCGCGCCGAGCCAGAACTGCACCGGCGTCGCCAGCAGCAGCTGCAGCCAGGGCGGCGGCATCCAGTCCTGCCCGAAGGGTTGGCCGAGCATCGGCGCCAAGAGCGGTATCGACAGCAGCAGCCCGATACCCACGGGCCCGAAGCCATGCCAGGGCGACAGCGCAGCCGCCTCGTCGGCCGCGCTGCTTGCCGCGCGCGGTTCGTAGCCGGCGGTACGCACGGCGCGACGCAGGCGAGCGTCCATGTCTTCGCCACCAGCAGCCGTCACCACGCGCGCCGATTCGGTGGCCAGATTCACGCTGACATCCTGCACGCCCGGCACGTTCTTGAGCGCACGCTCCACGCGCATCACGCAGGAGGCGCAGGTCATGCCGCCGACAGAAAGATCCAGGGTGCTCATTGGTGCACCCTTGGCGCTGCGCGCCTTCCCGCCAAGCGGGAGCGAGCTTGCTTGGGGCGGCCCGGCGCGGCGCTCATGAGTTGATGTGGGTTGTGCAGCAGATTTTCCATGCCCCGAGGCTAAAGTCTCACATCATGGCAAGGTCAAGCCGCAATGCGCAGTGTCCCTGTGCTGGACATTGACATCGTGAGAAGGTTAAAACTGGCGGCTTATTTCATTCAACAGGAGTAAGAACGATGAGCCAGAAATTCCAGGTCTCGGGCATGAGCTGCGGCCACTGCGTGAGCGCGGTGCAGAACGCGGTGCAGACGGTGGACCCCGAAGCGCAGGTCACGGTGGATCTTGAAACCGGCCATGTCGATGTGCTGAGCGCGCAGCCGCGCCAGGACATCGTCGCGGCGATCGAGAACGCCGGCTACACGGTTCAATGAGCGGCTTCGGCACCGTCTCCATCGGCGAGGCCGCGCGCCTCTCTGGCGTTTCGGCGCGCATGGTGCGGCACTATGAAGGCCTGGGCCTGCTGCCCGCGGTGGCGCGCACCGAAAGCGGCTATCGGCAATATGGCGATGCCGACATCCACACGCTGCGCTTCATCAAGCGTTCGCGCGATCTCGGTTTCTCGATGGAGGAAATCGCCGAGCTCGTGGGCCTGTGGCACAACCGCCGCCGTGCGAGTGCCAGCGTGAAGCGCATTGCGCAAAAGCACCTGGGCGAACTGGAGCAGCGCATTGCCGACATGCAGTCGATGCGCAGCACGCTCGCGCACCTGGTGCACTGCTGTCACGGGGATGCGCGCCCCGACTGCCCCATCCTCGACGACCTCGCGAAGTAGGTTCTCCCCCAGGCTTCGCGCACTTCGTGTCGCTACGCCCTCCCCCTCGCCGGGGGCAACACCGGTGGCCCGGCGAAGCCGGTTCCACGGTGTTCCTGGAAAAGGGATCAGGTCCCTCTGACAAGCAAAGGATCAGGCTCCTCTGACCAGGGACAGCACTTTTCCGGCATTCAGGGTGCGGGCCTTTTCCTGGATGGCCGGCAGGTACTGGGTCTGCAGGCTCTTGCCTTCTTGCACCACGCCCGAGAAAGTGTCCTTGAGCATTTGCGCGGAGAGTGTGCGGCCGCCGGCGTAGTAGCGCTTGGCCACGTGCCCCAGCGCGTAGGTCGAGGCGAAACTCATGCCCGAGCTCACCGCCTGGTTGCCGAGGCCGCGCAGCAAACCACCGCCCACCTTTCCGAGCAGGCCACCGAGCAGCTTGCGCCCGGCCTGCTCCAAATACTGCGAAGTCAGGCCCACGCCGACCGTGGCCAGGAAATCCTTCACGTGGCCGCTGTCGAGCTCGTAGCCGTAGGCCTTGCCGATGCGATAGACCAGCTTCATCTGCAACGGAATGATCGCCATGGTCGAGAGCGTTTCGGGCAGCAGCTCGAGCGCGCCATTGAGGATGGACGCGTCGAGGATCGACTTGTCGAGTTCGGCGCTGTCGGGCGACAGCCCGGGGACGGGCGCCGCTGTGGCAACCGCGCCGGTGGCCGCCACGGGAACCGCCGCCGCAATGTCCTCCGCCTGCTGCGAGAACTGGGCCGCCGAGGCATCGAGCCCCAGCGAGGTGCGCACGTCCGCCAGGAACATGCGCTCGGCCTCGGACTGCGCGCCGTCCGCATCGCACACGCACACCGCCATCTCGTAGGCCAGCTGCTTCGATTCCGTGCTCTCGAGCTCGCCCGCGACCGAAGCCAGCGAGACGCGCTTCATCAGGACGTCCTGGTAGAGCGTGGGCAGGTTCACGCCGTCGGCCTGCGAAAGGCCTTCGGCAATGCGTTTGATCTCGGCGCGTTCGCGCTCGTGTTTCTCGCCATCGACAAAGGCGGCCAGCAGGCTGAGGGCCACGATGGCCCTGGTTTCGGAAGGTGTCACGTTCGAAATTCCATGGGTTGAGGACAAAGTTCGTTGGGCATACCGCCCAAAAGGTTCCGCCGCGGGTTCTCCCCACAAAGCTTGGGCAACTCTGTGGATAACACTCGCACTTCCTTGTAAGAAGAAGCCAAGTCCTTGATCTGAAAGGGAAATCTACAGTCTGCCCAAATAAGAGGCAATGAATTTCTCGCGCCGAAAAACGCCTTTGGCAGGTTTTCCGGACCGTGTCAAAGGACAACTCTGGGGAGATTTCCGGCACAAGCAGGGCGTTATCCACAGGGCGGGCGCTTCCAGCAATGTTGTTCCTTTTGACGCGACAGCACGGAAGCGCAGCTGCGCACAGTGACGCAGGTGTGACAAGTGCATGTCACGCAAGGGAAAAAGTGCCATGTCCACAGACAGGTGCTGCCCTTATCTACTACTACTAATTTGAATAAGAAGAATAAGAAATAGAAACGGAGACAACGCCTCGCCCAAAAAAAAGGCCGCGAACGGCCGCGCCGTGTTCGCGGCGCCACGCATCAAAACCGGCCCCGCCGATCGGCGCGCCGTCGCTAACATCCGGGGATGAGTTTCAAACCGCGCATCCTGATCGCCGAAGACGAATCGGGCATTGCCGACACCCTCCAGTACGTGCTGAAGAGCGATGGCTTCACGCCGGTCTGGTGTGCGACGGCCGAGGACGCCATCGCGCAGTTCGCACAGGAGCCGCCGGCGCTGGCGATCCTGGACGTGGGCCTGCCCGACCTCAACGGTTTCGAGCTGTTCAAGCGCCTGCGCGCGCTGAACCAGGCACAGGGCGGCGCCGAGGTGCCGATGCTGTTTCTGACCGCGAGAAGCGATGAGATCGATCGCGTGGTGGGACTGGAACTCGGCGCCGACGACTACATCGCCAAGCCCTTTTCTCCGCGCGAACTGGTGGCGCGGGTGCGCACCATCCTGCGGCGCAGCGCACGAGCGGCCCCTGGAGCGCCCGCGGGGCCGGGCAATGGGGTACCCCCTCGAATTCCGGATGCAGTGCCTCCAGCGGCCGCCCAGGCCCCCGCAATGCCGTTTGCACTGGACAACGAGCGCATGCAGATCCGCTACTACGGACGCCTGCTTGAGCTGTCGCGCTACGAATACGGGCTGCTGCGGCTCTTGGTACAGCGCCCGGGACGCGTCTTCACGCGCGACGAACTGCTGCAGCTGGTCTGGGACGACGCGAGCGACAGCTTCGACCGCACGGTCGACGCGCACGTGAAAACCCTGCGCGCCAAGCTCAAGGCCGTGGCGCCCGAGGTGGAACCGATCCGCACGCTGCGCGGCACGGGCTATGCGCTGAACGAAGAACTGCCCCTCAGCGCGCCGTGAGCAGGCGCACGCGGATATTCATCGGGATTCTGCTGATCTACACGGCGGGCATCGCGTTCCTGCTGTACCGCGTGGTCTCGGACATCGATCCGCGCTACCGCGAATCGGCCGAGGAATCGCTGGTCGAGACCTCGCAGCTCATGGCCAGCCTGGTCGAGCAGGATGTGATCGCGGGCGCCATCAACACCGCGCGGCTCGAGCCGCTGTTCCGCACGGTCTATGCGCGCGAGTTCTCCGCGCAGATCTACAACCTGCACAAGAACCGCGTCGAGCTGCGCGTGTACGTCACCGACCGCAGCGGCCGGGTGGTGTTCGACTCGCTCGGCAGGCACCTGGGCGCCGACTACTCGCTGTGGAGCGACGTGAGCCGCACGCTCGCCGGCCTGTACGGCGCACGCACCTCGCGAGACGTCGATGGCGATCCGCGCACCTCGGTGATGTACGTGGGCGCGCCGATCCGCTGGAACAACGAGATCGTCGGTATGGTCAGCGTCGGCAAACCGGTGCAGAGCTTCGGCCAGTTCGTGGAAGACGCGCGCGCCCGCACGCTGTGGGTGGGTGTGGGCTCGGGGCTCGCGCTGCTGCTGCTGGCGGTGATTGTCTCGGTCTGGCTGGTGCGGCCTTTCGGGCTGATCTCGGACTACTGGGCCTGGGTGCGCACGCAGCGCACGCTGAGCGTTTCTCGCATGGCGCGGCGCGCCGTGGATGCGGTGCGCACCGGCTTCAGCGAGATGCGCGATGCGCTGACGGGCCGCAACTACGTGGCCGACTACGTGCAGACCTTCACGCACGAAGTGAAGAGCCCGCTGTCGGCGATCCGCGGCGCAGCCGAGCTGTTGCAGGAACCGTCGATGCCGCATGCCGAGCGCGAGCGCTTCCTGAAGAACATCGAACGCGAAACGCAGCGCATCCAGGAAATCGTCGACCGCATGATGGAGCTCACCGCGCTGGAAACCCGCCACGGGCTCGACCGCACGGAGCCCGTGGCGCTGGCTTCGCTGATCGAGGACATCGCCATCAGCGCGCAGCCTGCGGCGGCCAAGCGCAACATCGGCGTGCGCGTGAACATCCGCGCCGAAGCCCACACCGAGGGCGACCCGTTCCTGCTGCGCCGCGCCATCAGCAACCTGCTCGACAACGCCATCGATTTTTCACCGCCGGACAGCGAGGTGCTGCTGACGCTGGAGACCACCTCGAAACTGGCGCGCGTGAGCGTGCGCGACCATGGCCCGGGCATTCCGGACTACGCACAGGAAAAGGTCTTCCAGAAGTTCTATTCGCTGGCGCGGCCGCACAGCCAGAAGAAGAGCACGGGGCTCGGGCTGGCCTTCGTGAAGGAGATTGCCGCGCTGCACCGCGGGCGCATCGAGCTCGGCAATGCGGCGCGAGGCGGCGCGGTGGCCACGCTCACGCTGCCGCTGCTGCCACACCATTGAACGAAGGGATCACTGGCCCGTGAGCGCCGCGTAGGCCCGCCGCGTTGCGGGGCTCACGGCCTCGAGCAATTGCTCGTACGAGGTCTTGTGCCGCGCCAGCATGCGCGCCGACGCCACCGTCTTCGACTTGCAGTACCAGTGGCAGGTGTGCTGCATCAGGAACAGCTCGGCCGACATGGTGAAGGCCTTGGCCTTCGGCGAGCGGCCCGCTTCGTTGCGCATGACCTCGGCAATGCCGCGCGCGTGGATGGTCAGCGCTTCGCGCAGATCGAAGGTGGCGGCCGGAAACAGCTTGTGCGCGAACGGAATGGCCACGGGCAGCTTGCTCACGCGCGCGTCCGCCGCGTCGACGCGGGCAAACTCGGCCGCGAAGCTGTCGAACTGGGCCGAGAGCTTTTCCTCGGTGGAGTCGAGCAGGCTCCAGATCTGCTGGCGCCGCGCGGCGTCGTCCTCGCCCAGGCAGCGCAGGTAGCCCTCGGTGAGCGTTTCCATCAGTCTTTCAATCTGGTATCGGCCCAGATGGCTGCCAAGCAGCGCGATGCGGTGGCGCTGGTCCCTGGACTTGAGGATGTAGGCGCCGACGACGATCAATGTCGCCAGGGTGAGAATTTCCATGGGAAGAAGCGTGGGAAGGTGAAGCGGGAAAAGGTCGCACCGAGTGTAGAGACTCGGTACGGCGCCTTCCTTTCTGCAGGCCTCAGCGGAAGAACTCGAGGATGCGGTTGCGCTCTTCCGGCTGCGGCGGCGGGCCGAGCGGCGGCGGGGCGGCCGGCGGCACGCCCGAGAGTTCTTCGGCCGGCGCTGGCGGCGCCTCGCTCTCCACGCCCAGGCTCGCCACGCTGTGGCCCGGCGTGAAGTCGTCGAAGTACCACTCGCCGTCGACGTTGACGACGCCCGGCGGCTCGGGAATCTTGCTCACCGGCACGCCCTTGAGGGCCGCCTGCATGTAGCCGATCCAGATCGGCAGGCTCAGGCTGCCGCCGGTTTCGCCGCGCACACCCAGCTGGCGCGGCGTGTCGTAGCCGATCCATGCAATGCCCACGGTGGTGGGCTGGAAGCCCGCGAACCAGGTGTCGAAGGAGTCGTTGGTGGTGCCGGTCTTGCCGAACAGGTCGTCGCGCTTGAGCGCCTGGTAGGCGCGCGCGGCGGTGCCGCCCTTCACCACGCTCTGCAGCAGCGAATCCATGATGAAGGCGTTGCGCTGGGGAATGGCCCGGCGGCTTTCGTCGAGCACCGGCGGTTCGGTCTCGAGCAGCACCTTGTCGCGCAGGTCGGTGATGCGCGTGACCAGGTATGGGTTGACCTTGTAGCCGCCGTTGGCGAACACCGAGTAGGCGGTGGCCATCTGCATCGGCGTGACCGAGCCGGCACCCAGCGCCATCGGCAGGTAGGCCGGATGCTTGTCCTTGTCGAAGCCGAACCGCGTGATCCACTCCTGCGCATACGGCGCGCCGATGGACTGCAGCAGGCGCACCGTCACCAGGTTCTTCGACTTCATCAACGCGGTGCGCAGCGGCATCGGCCCCTCGAAGCCGCCGTCGAAGTTCTTCGGCTCCCAGGGCTGGCCGCCGGGCGTGCCCGGCTCGAAGTACAGCGGCGCATCGTTGACGATGGTGGCCGGCGTGAAGCCCTTCTCGAGCGCGGCCGAGTAGATGAAGGGCTTGAAGCTCGAACCCGGCTGGCGCCAGGCCTGCGTGACGTGGTTGAACTTGTTCTTGCCGAAATCGAAGCCGCCCACCAGCGACTTGATGGCGCCGGTGCGCGGATCCATGCCGATGAAGGCGCCCTCCACTTCGGGCAGCTGCGTGATTTCCCAAGTGTTCTTCGGCGTCCGGGCCACGCGGATCACCGCGCCGCGGCGGATCTTGATGTGGGGCGGCGCCTTCGCCGCGAGCCCCGATTGCGCGGGCCTGAGGCCTTCGCCGCTGATCTGCACGGTTTCGCCGTTCGCGCGCACCGCGTTGATTTCCTTGCTGCTGGCCTCCAGCACCACGGCGGCCATCAGGTCGCCGTTGTCGGGGTGCTCGGCCAGCGCATCGTCCACCGCCTCGTCGACTTCCTTGGGCTCGTCTGGCAGATCGACGAAGCGCTCGGGCCCGCGATAGGGCTGGCGCCGCTCGTAGTCCATGATGCCCTTGCGCAGCGACCTGTAGGCCGCCGTCTGGTCGGCCGCGACCAGCGAGGTGTAGACCTTCATGCCGCTGGTGTAGATGCTGTCGCCGTACTGCGCGTACATCATCTGGCGCACCGTCTCGGCCACGTATTCCGCATGCAGCCGCTCCGGGTCGGCGGCATCGCGCAGATGCAGTTCCTCCTTCTTGGCCTCGGCCGCCTGCTCGGCGGTGATGAAGCCGGTTTCGTGCATGCGGTCGATCACGTAGAGCTGCCGTGCGCGGGCGCGCCGCGGATTGGCCACAGGGTTGTTCGCACCGGGCGCCTTGGGCAGGCCGGCCAGCATGGCGGCTTCGGCCATGGTGACGTTCTGCAGCGGCTTGCCGAAATACGCTTCGGACGCGGCGGCAAAGCCATAGGCGCGATTGCCCAGGTAGATCTGGTTCAGGTAGATCTCCAGGATCTGGTCCTTGGTGAGCTGCTGCTCGAGCCGCAGGGCCAGCAATATCTCGTAGGCCTTGCGGCTCAGCGTGCGTTCGGAACTCAGGTAGACATTGCGCGCCACCTGCATCGTGATGGTCGAGGCGCCCTGCTTGCGGCCGCCCTTCAGGCTGGCCACGGCCGCGCGCACGAAGCCCTTGTAGTCGACGCCGCCGTGGTCGTAGAAGCGCGCGTCTTCCACGGCCAGCACCGCGTCCTTCATGACCTTGGGAATGCTGGCAAAGGGCGTGAGCATGCGGCGCTCTTCGCCGAACTCGCCGATGAGCGTGCCTTCGACCGAATACACGCGCAGCGGCAGCTTGGGCCGGTAGTCGGCCAGTTCGGAAATGTCGGGCAGCCGGGGATAGATGGCGGCCACCGCGACGACAGCGGCCACCAGCAGCACCAGCGCGCCGGAGCCTGCCACGATGGCGCTCCATCGCGCCACACGCCGCAGCCGCATCGAACGCTGCGAGCGCGCCGGCCCGGTGGAGGGAGAAGAATCGTCCATGAAGATCAATCGCAAATAAGTAAGGAAAAAAACAGTCCGTAGCGTCGGTTACACGGACGCGGCCGCTTCAGGTAAGACCGGCTCGGGCGTTCGGGGGTTCCCGGCCGACAGTGCATACCAGTCGACCTTGCGGGTGGCGAGCATCAGCACCGCCAGCATGCCGAATGTCAGCAGGGCGCCGAGCAGCAGGGCATTGCTTTCCGATGCCAGCAGGCCGTAGAGCGCGCCATAGAGTACCGCGACATAGGCCCCGAAGCCCGCCCCGCGTTTCCAGCTTTGCAAGACCGCGCTGAAATAGATGCCGAGCAGCAGCACGCTCGCGCCGGCCGCGCCGGCATAGGCCAGCCAGAAGGCCAGCTTCTCGGACAGGGCCAGCAGCAGCAGGAAGAACAGCGCGATCGAAAGGCCGACCAGCCCGTATTGCACCGGGTGCATGCGCTGCCTGCGGAACAGCTCGAACATGAAGGCCGCCATGATCACCAGGCCGATGAAGAGCGCGCCGTACTTGCCGGCGCGCGTGCTCATCGAATACACGTTGACCGGCTGCGCGAGCGACACGTCGAAGGTCTGCAGCGGGCCGAGGTTGCGTTGCGCACGGTGGGTTGCGACGACGGCTGCCGCTGTGGTGGCGTCGGCGGCATCGCCGCGGCCCGACAGTCCGGCGCGCACCTGCTCGCGTGCGGAAGTCACGAGCGAGGACACGCGCCAGTGTGCATCGAAGCCCCGCGGCGTCACTTCGCGCTGCGTGGCGAGAAAGCGGCCGCCGAAACTCGGATGCGCCCAGGGCGAGCGCAGGTGGGCGGTGGTCTCGTCGCCAATCGGCACCATCGAGAGCGTGTCCTGCCCGACCAGGCCGAGCTTCATCTCGAAGGGCAGCGGCGCCTTCGCCTCCCATGCGGCGAGCGCGGCGCCGGTGAGCGGTGCGTGGATGCCATCGGCCAGCGGGGCATCGTCCGCCAGGCCAGGCACGCGCTGCCTGAAACGCAAGACCTCGCCATTCATTGCGATGGACGGCGAACCGTCGAGCCCGCGCAGGTCGCTCACACCGAAGACGATGAAGGGTGCCTTCAATTCGATGCGCGAATCGGTTTCGCTGTGCGCCACGGACTTGGTATCGAGGGCCGCAAAGCCGCCGCCGAGCGTGGCGCTGAGCGTATAGAACGGAATCCTGAAGATGCCCCGATAGCGCTCGTGCGGCGCCATCGAACCTTCGATGTGCAGCTTGTCGGGAAACACCACGTGGGTCATTTCCTTGCTGCGCGCCTCCTGGCCGATCACCTGGCCTTGCGCATTGCGCAGCGGCTCCGTCCAGCGCTCCGTGTAGGGCACCAGCAGCAGCGGCCCCACCACCGTCTGCGGGCCCGCATAGGTGGCGGCAAGCTCCTCGGCCGCTTCGCGCTGGCTGTGGCCGCGCTCGCGGTTGATCGAATTGATCTCGGCCAGCGGAATGCACAGCAGGAGCGTGAGCATCAGCAGCCCGGCCACCTTGACCAGCATCGAACCCTGCAGGGCCTTCAGCAACTGGAACATGTTCTTTTCTCCTCTTCGATGACGAAGCCGCGATGCTCGCTGCGCGATCCGAAGGCCGTGTGAAGCGTGGCCGCCGGCGGACTTCACACAGGCTTCACACAACGCGGCATCCGGTGGCCGGACTTCAAGCAGCCTTCCAACTTCCTTCTCGCGCGGTGCCGACAGTTGCGGCTGTGCAAGTTCGCACGGACACCAACACCCACACCGCCATGGATGCCCACACCTCCACCCGTCCCGGCCGCTGGCTCTGGCTCGCCACCGTGAGCCTGGCCACCGCGGGCTTCGTCGCGCTCAGCCTCAACCCCGTGCATGCCGAGGAAGCACCCGGCCCGCGGCTGAAGACCGAGAGCCCGTACTTCTTCGTGAAGAGCGACGATCCCTCGGTCGACCGCCTGCCGCTCAAGGCCACCGAGGTGGCGGTGAAGATCTCGGGCGTCATTGCCGACGTGACCGTCACGCAGACCTACCGCAACGAGGGCCAGCGCGCCATCGAGGCCAAGTACGTGTTCCCCGGCTCGACCAAGGCCGCCGTCAGCGGCCTCAACGTGCGCCTGGCCGATCGCCTGATCACCGCGCAGATCCGCGAGAAGCAGCAGGCGCAGATCGAATACGACACGGCGAAGAAGGAAGGCAAGACCGCCGCGCTGCTCGAGCAGCACCTGCCCAACGTGTTCCAGATGAACGTCGCCAACATCCTGCCGGGCGATGACGTGAAGGTGGAGCTGCGCTATACCGAACTGCTGGTGCCGCAGTCGGGCAACTACGCGTTCGTGTTTCCCACCGTGGTGGGCCCGCGCTACAACAGCCCGCAGTCGGAGAACGCCCAGGCCCAGTGGGTGGCGCAGCCCACGCTGCGCGCGGGCGTGGCGCCGAACACCAGCTTCAGGCTCAAGGCCAGCATCGATACACCCATGGGGCTGAAGGAGGTGCGCTCGTCGTCCCACACGGTCGAGGTGAAGAAGAGCGACGAAGACCGGCATGCCGACATCGTGCTCGCGGCCGACGGCCGCCCCGCCGACAACCGCGACTTCGTGCTCGACTACCGCCTTGCAGGCGAAAAGATCGAATCGGGCCTGATGCTCTACAAGGGGCAAGGGGAGAACGCCGAGAACTTCTTCCTCGCCATGGTCGAGCCGCCCAAGGCCGTGGCCGCCAGTGCCATTTCGCCGCGCGACTACATCTTCGTGGTCGACATCTCGGGGTCGATGCACGGCTTTCCGCTCGACACCGCCAAGACGGTGCTCGAGCGGCTGATCGGCGGCCTCAGGCCGAGCGACACCTTCAACGTGCTGCTGTTCTCGGGCAGCAACAAGATGCTCTCGCCCAGGTCGGTGCCGGCCACGCGCGCCAACATCGAGCAGGCGCTGGCCACCATCCAGAACTACAGCGGCAGCGGCAGCACCGAGCTGATTCCCGCGCTCAAGCGCGTCTACGCCGAACCGAAGGAAGAGAAGGTCTCGCGCACCGTGGTGCTGGTGACCGACGGCTACGTGACGGTCGAACGCGAGGCTTTCGAACTGGTGCGCAAGAACCTCTCGAAGGCCAATGTGTTCGCCTTCGGCATCGGTTCGTCGGTGAACCGCAGCCTGATGGAAGGCATTGCGCGCGCCGGCATGGGCGAGCCCTTCATCATCACCGACCCGATCCAGGCGCCAGAGCAGGCTGCGCGCTTCCGCCGCATGGTGGAGTCGCCGGTGCTCACCAATGTGAAGCTCACTTTCGGCGGGCTCGACGTGTACGACGTAGAGCCGCAGGCGCTGCCCGACGTGCTGGGCGAACGCCCGGTGATCGTGTTCGGCAAGTGGCGCGCGGATGCGGAAGGAAAAGCCAAGGGCCGCGTCATCGTCGAAGGCCGGGGCGCCAACGGCCCGTACCGCCAGGAACTGCGCATCGATCCGCAACTGCGCCAGGACACCGCCGCGCTGCGCACGCTGTGGGCGCGCCACCGCATCCAGAGCCTGAGCGACCAGGAAACGCTCGAGGGCGGCGCCGCCTTCAAGGAGCGCATCACCGAGCTCGGCCTGAAGTACAGCCTGTTGACGCAGTACACCAGCTTCATTGCCGTGGACAAGCTGGTGCGCAACCCCGCGCCGCAGAACAGCGTGGGCGTGAACCAGCCATTGCCGCTGCCGCAGGGCGTGAGCGAGCTCGCACTCGGCGCTGAAGTGCCGAGCACGCCGGAGCCCGAAACGCTGGGCGCCATTGCCGTGGTGCTGTCGATGCTCGCGATGCTGCGCCGCCGCGCGCGCCGCAACGATCCGCGCCGCTTCACGGCCTGAGCCAAGGGACGAAGAAAAATGTCACTGGCCGCACTCGCCCATCGCCATCCGCGCATCGTGGATTGGGGCATCCACATCGACCGCGCACCGGCCGCCGGCTGGCTCGCACTGCAATTCGCCGCGCTCGCGCCGACCTGGGCCTGGATGGTCCGGCGCCTGCGCGACGGCTCCGACGATCCGCTGGGCCTGCTGGCGCTGGCTGCCTTGGCCGCGCTGGCCTGGCACTGCCGGCGCGAACTGCGGGCCGCGCCGCGGCTGGGCTGGCTGGCACTGGCGGGCGCCGGCACCGTGCTCGCGACCTTGCTGCGCACCGGGCTCGGCGTCCTGCCTGCGCTGCCGCCGCTCGCGGCGGGCCTGGTGGCCGTGCTGGCGCTGGCGTGCGGCCTGCTGGCCTTCCTGCCGCGGCGCGTGGCCGCGCTGCCGGTGGCCGGCCTGGCGGTGCTCGCGCTGCCGCTGCTGTCGTCGCTGCAGTTCTATGCGGGCTATCCGCTGCGCGTGGTCACGGCCGAGGCGAGCCGCTGGCTGCTGGCGCCGGGCTTCCGCGTGGCGCGCGAAGGCAGCAGCCTCGTGGTCGATGGCCGGCTGGTGATCGTCGATGCGCCATGCTCGGGCGTGCAGATGGTGTGGCTCGGCTACTTCACGGCTTGCGCCGTGGCGCTCTGGGCCCGCCGCACGGATCGAGGCTTCCTGCGCCGGCTGCCGATGGTTGGTCTCCTGGTGCTGGCCGGCAACATCCTGCGCAACAGCGTGCTGATTGCATTCGAAGGCGCGGGCCATCCGCTGGCGCCCTGGGCGCACAACCTGCTCGGGCTGCTGGTGCTGGCCGTTGTGTGCGGCAGCATCGCCCGCCTGATGGTGCCGGCGCGCACCCTGCCCGCGTTCGCCGACCAGCCCATTCCGGGTCTGATCACCGCGCAGGGAGGCCGCCATGTCGACACGGTTCTTTGAAGTCTTTTTCGCTAACCACTTCATCAACCGCATCGGCCACAAGACGGTCTTTGCGCTCGTGATGCTGCTGTGCATGCTGTGGTCGACCGCTGCGGCGCTGCGCGCGCCGCCCGAACCCTCGATGGCCGCGGCCTCGCATGAATGGCCCAGCCAGTGGGACGGCGTTCCACTGCGGCCGCTGGCGCTCGGGGACGTCGAACAGCGCTTTGCCGATCGCTTTCCGGGCGCCATCGGCCGCATGACCGACGGCACGCAGACCATCGTGCTTCGCGCGGTGAACACTCCCACGCGCATGCTGCATCCGGCCGCCGACTGCTATCGCGCGCTGGGCTTTCGCATCGAACAGGCGCGTCTCGAACGCGATGCGCAGCAGCGGCTGTGGCGCTGTTTTGTTGCGCAACGGCACAGCGAGCAAAAGATCCATGTCTGCGAGCGCATCGTCGATGCCGAAGGCACGGCTTTCACCGACACTTCAGCCTGGTACTGGGCGGCGGCCAGTGGACGCTCGAGCGGTCCGTGGCAAGCTGTGACGGTGGCGAGGCCGATGTGATGAGAGTTTTGTGAAACAGTTTCTGCGATTCGTGATCTACGGGCTGCTGGCCCTTGTCGTGACAACCTGTGTTGCTATCTTCCTGATAGTAAAACTGGTGCTTGCGCCGGCAGCGGGTGAATGGAGCACCACGGTCGAGGCCGGCCCGCTGCGCGTGGCAGTGGGCGTGCCCACGGCGGTGCGCCTGGCCACCTCGTCGTGGTTCGCGCCGCGGCTCGACGGACATTCGTTCGACAGCCGGTTCGGCACCCTGCAGTTCGCCTGGAAGGAAGCAGCAGGCGTGCTCGAAGTGCGCTGTTCGCCCTGCAGCGCCGAAGTTCCGGCGCTCGGCACGCAGCCGATCGTGTTCGAGGGCCTGGTCGCCACCGTGAAACGGGACGGCAACACGCTGGCCGGCACCATCGAAGCCACGCCCCGCAGTGCCGATGCCGCGGCCGTGCTCCAGGGCCAGTGGGAAGGACACCTGCCGCCCAAGGGCAGGGGCCTGCAGCTCAGCGCCGACATCAAGGACGCGCCGATTGCCCGCTGGTATGCGGTGCTCGCGCCCAACCTGCCCGAACTGCAGCGCGCGCGCATCGGCGGCACGCTGGCGTTGCGCGGGCAAGTCGCGCTGCCCGAGGCCACGTTCGCGCTGCAACCCACCGTGAGCCAGTTCACCGTCGAGGGCCTGGGCACCGAAGCCATGCTCGGCGCGCGCACCAGCTGCGGCGCAGCCTCGAAGCTGGCCAACGACAGCTGGCTGGCGCGCGCCGTCATCGCGGCCGAAGACCAGCGCTTTTTCACCCACGCCGGCTACGACCTGGCGGAGATCGTCGCTTCGATCGACAACAACCAGAAGGATGGCCAGCCCAAGCGCGGCGGCAGCACGCTGACGCAGCAGCTCGCCAAGATGCTGGTGACCGGCAGCGACCGCACGGCAGAACGCAAGCTGCGCGAGCTGCTCTACGCGGTGGAAATGGAACAGACCCTGGGCAAGGCGCGCATCCTGCAGCTCTACCTGGACAACGCGCCATGGGGCGGCAATCTCTGTGGTGCCGAAGCCGCGGCCCGGCGCTATTTCAAGCGGTCCGCGCGCAGCCTGGAGCCCGCGCAGGCGGTCTGGCTCGCGTCCATGCTGCACAAACCGCAGGCGGTGCTCGAGCAATGGCGGCGCGACGGGCAGATCGACCCCAACCGCACCAAGTGGGTCGCCGAGAGCGTGCGCGGCATCAGCCGCAACCAGCGCGAGGTGCTGCTCAAGAGCGTTGCGGCCGCCCGATTCACAGCACCGGAGGCGGCCCCATGAACGAGGTTGAAGCCATCGAGCGCGCCACCGTGGCCGCCGTTTCGCCGCTTGCCGTCGAAGAGCTCGACGGCTGGCTGCTCCCTTTCGACGACGGCACCGTCAAGCGCGCCAGGTCGGCCGTTCCGCTGCATCGCGACCCTGTCGGTAGCGGCACGATCGACCGCATCGAGGACCGCTACGACAGCCGCCAGTTCGTGCCCGCGTTCCGCCTCGCCGACGAGCCCTGCTTCGCGGCGCTGCAGTCCGAACTGGAGCAGCGGCACTACGTCGCGGACTCGCCGACCTGCGTGCAGATCGGCTCCGCCAGGCGCATGCGCGAGGTGGCGGCGGCCGGTGCCGCGCCGGCCGACGTCGATCCTGCACCCGACGGCGCCTGGGCCGCCCTGTTTCTAGGCGAAGGCTTCGATCCCGTGGACGGCGCCCATCGCGTGCGGGCGCTGTCGCGCGCCCAGGACTCGCTCTATGCCAGCGTGCGCGAGGGCCGCCGAACCGTCGCCGCGGGCGCCATGGCCTTCGGCCACGGATGGGCCAGCGTGCACGGCATGCGAACCGAGCAGTCGCAGCGCGGCCGGGGCCTGGCCGGACGCGTGCTGGCGGGCCTCGCGCGGGCGGCGCTCGAGCGCGGCTTCGAGCGCGTGTTCCTGCAGGTCGATGCGCAGAATCCGGCCGCCCATGCGCTCTACCGGCGCGCCGGTTTTTCGACGCAGTGGCAGTACCGCTACTGGCAGCGCCAGCAGTGGCCGCGCTGAAGGCGCACCGAGGCGCCGAGGCGGATTCCGCAATCCCTACCGGGTGGCGCGGTCGGGCCGTTAGTGCCACCATGGCTGCATGAAGAATGCAAACCACCACGCCAACCACCCGACCGATCCCGTGGCCACGCCGCGTGGCATCGACCACATCGTGGCCGGCGTTTCCACCAGCGATGGCGACGGCGTCAAACTCACCCGCGTGCTGCAGCAGCCGCTGCAAAAAAGGCTCGACCCCTACCTGATGCTCGACGCCTTCGGCAGCGACAACCCGGGCGACTACATCGGCGGCTTTCCCAACCATCCGCACCGCGGTTTCGAAACGGTGACCTACATGATCGCGGGCCGCATGCGGCATCGCGACAGCGCAGGCCACGAAGGGCTGCTGCAGAACGGCGGCGTGCAATGGATGACGGCTGGCCGCGGACTCATCCACAGCGAACTGCCGGAGCAGGAAGACGGCCTGATGGAAGGCTTTCAGCTCTGGCTCAACCTGCCGGCCAGGGACAAGATGCGCGAGCCCTGGTATCGCGACATCCAGAGCGAGGAAATTCCGGAATACACCACCGCCGCGGGCGTGCACGTGCGCGTGATCGCCGGTGCGAGCCATGGCATCGAGGGCGCGGTGCGGCGCGAGCACACCGAGCCGCTGTACCTCGACATCACGCTGCCGCCCGGCGCGGAGTTCGCCCAGCCCCTGCCGGACGACCACAACGCGCTGGTGTATGCGTACCGCGAATCGGTGTGGATCGCGGGCAGCGAGGTGCCGACGCGCCGCATGGCCATTCTTGCGAACGACCCCGGCAGCGACGGCGTGGTGCTGCGCGCGGGCGCCACCAACCACAGCCCGGCGCGCGCATTGCTGATCGCCGGCAAGCCGCTGCACGAGCCGATCGCGCAGTACGGTCCTTTCGTGATGAATACAGAGGAGCAGGTGAAGCAGGCCGTGCAAGACTTCCAGGACGGCAAGTTCGGCGAGTGATGTAGTCGCAGGCCTACCGAAAATCGGCATTGCCCGCAGGTCACGGGCGGGCGCATGGCGCATAGATTGGCCCCATGCCCCGCCGCACGATCAAAGCCCCCCAGGTCCGCAAGGGACAGGCGCCCGAGACCTTGAAGCGCGACCGGTTCCACGAGCGCTTCATGCAATCCTTCCAGGACCCCGCCTTCCGGGCCGAAAAAGATGCGCTGCAGCGCATCGAGCTCATCGCATGGGAGGCCTACGAGCAAGGCCGCAAGGCGCCTGTCACACGCAAGGCCGGCCCCGGCCATGCCGACCCCGACTACGAACTCTCCGTCGACTGGCTCGAAGCCCGGGCGCGCATCGACGCGGCGCAGGCCGCATGGGGCCAGGCGCAGACGAAGTCGCGCGTGCTGCTGGTCAATGGCTCGCCGCGCAACGACGGCACCTGCCCTGGCGAAATCTCCAAAACCTGGCGGCTGGTGCAGCTCGCGCGCGAAGTGCTCGATGGCTGCGGCATCGAGGCCGACGTGCTCGACCTGAGCCTGCTCGCCTCCGACTACGGGCGCCACATCCATCCCTGCAAGGGCTGCGTGTCCACCGCCATGCCGCTGTGCCACTGGCCCTGCAGCTGCTACCCGAACCATGCAATGGGCCAGACCGGCGACTGGATGAACGAGATCTACGAGCGCTGGGTCGCGGCGCACGGCGTGATCCTGTTCACGCCCACGCACTGGTACCAGTCCGCCAGCCCGCTCAAGCTCATGGCCGACCGGCTGGTGTGCGCCGACGGCGGCAATCCCGACCCCACCAGCACCCACGGCAAGAAGCCCGACGAAGCCAAGGCCCTCGAACTCGAGGGCTGGGGCTATCCCAAGCACCTGAGCGGCCGCGTCTACGGCGTGGTGGTGCACGGCGACGCCGCCGGCGTCGAGAGCGTGCGCCGCAACCTGTCGGACTGGCTCGACTGGATGGGCCTGGTCGATGCGGGCGCGCAGGCCCGGCTCGACCGCTACATCGGCTACTACGAGCCCTATGCCACCAGCCACGACAGCCTCGATGCCGACGAAGACGTGCAGGAAGAAGTACGCAACGTGGCCCGCGCCGTGGCCCTTGCGGTCGGCGAACTGCGCGCGGGCAGGCTGCAGTCGCCCGACCGCGGATTGAAGCCCCCGAGGCTCAAGTGAGCCGCGCTGCGGGCGGCGCCGGGTCGGCGTTTTCATTCATGATTCTTTACGCACGCTCACTTCCGGCTCACCTGGGGGATACAGAGGTCTTCCACACTTCGTCCCACCTGCTGCCCCTTGGCGGCGGGCTTCTTCGAAAGGAAGCACTTTTCATGATCTCTCTTCGCCAACGCATCGTCTGGGCCAGCCTTCTGGGTTCGGCCGCCCTCGCCTCTTCGGGCGCCTTTGCACAGACCCCGGCGGCGCCCGCCACTTCTTCCACGCCTTCTGCCGCCGTCGCGCAGGCTGACGCCGGCGCACCCAAGGCGCAGCACAAGCGCATGGACCCGGCCCAGCGCATGGAGCGCATGCAGGCGCATCGCGCCAAGCGCCTTGCCGCGCTGAAGGAAAAGCTCAAACTGAACGCCGGACAGGAAAGCGCATGGACCACCTTCGCTGCCGCCAGCCAGCCGCCAGCCGGGGCCCGCCCGCAGCGCATGGACCGTGCGGAATTCGCCAAGCTCACCACGCCCGAGCGCCTGGAGCGCATGCAGGCCCGCCAGGCCGAGCGCAGTGCCAGGTTCGCCAAGCGCGCCGAAGCCACCAAGGCCTTCTATGCCGCGCTGACACCCGAACAGCAGAAGACCTTCGACGCGGAAACGGTGCATGCCGGCATGCACGGCCACCGCGGCCATCATGGCCCTCACGGCGAGGCCGCCACGGCCCCTGCCAAGAGCTGACCCGCAGAGCGCCCGAGCCGGCGCACACAATGAAAAGCCCGCGATGCCTCGAGCACCGCGGGCTTTTTCCGTCCACCGGCGCTTATTGAGGCGTACCGGTCTTTTCGGTCGGATTCGTGGGCACGTCCGGCCGTTCGCCCCGCTGGCCGAACTGGGGCTTGGGCTTGCGGGCCATCTGGCTCACCTCGGCGCGCGACATCTCGCCGGTGGGTTGCGGCATGGCATTCGGCTGCGCGTTTACCGTGGTGCTGGCCTCGCCCTTGGGCACCAGGTTGTTGGTGTTGTTGCGGTTGTGGGCGCGCGCCTCGGCCTTCACGGCTTCGCGCGAAGCCGGCATGCTCGCATCGGGGCGCTGCGGCGGGTTGGGCACGCCGACGGGGGTCTGCGTGCTGGCTTGGCCGCCCACGGCCGGGTCCGGCTGGGCGGGTATCGACGTGGCCTGCGCCATGGCGGCGCCGGCCGCGGCCATCAGGCCGGCCAGCGCCGTGGCGTGAAGGATTGCGTGCTTCATGGTGCGTTCCTTTAAAAAATGATGTGATGAAGAAAGACCGCCGGCTTGTTTCCTGCGGCCTGAAAAATCACCGTAGGAGGCCTCCGATGCGGGATGTGTCGGGGTGCGGCAGGCCTGCCTGTAGGAGCCGGCCGTCCCGTCGCGAAAGGCGGTGAAGAAGGTGGCGCGTTCCTACAGGCGCGCCGTTCGCGGCAACGTACAACCGCAAGACCGATGTCTTCCTCCTCGCCGATTCCACTTGCCGTCGCGGCGCCGACCTCGCTCAAGGTCATGACGGTGAACACCCACAAGGGCTTCACCGCGCTCAACCGCAAGTTCATCCTTCCGGAACTGCGCGATGCGGTGCGCACCGTGGGGGCCGACGTGGTGTTCCTGCAGGAGGTGCTCGGCACCCATTCGCGCCATTCGCGCCGGGTCAACAACTGGCCCGAGGCGCCGCACTACGAATTCCTTGCCGACACCATGTGGCCGCAGTTCGCCTATGGGCGCAACGCCGTGTACCCCCGGGGCCACCACGGCAATGCGGTGTTGTCCAAGTTTCCGATCGTGCATTTCCGCAACCACGACGTGTCGGTGGCCGGGCCCGAAAAGCGCGGCCTGCTCCATTGCGTGCTGCGCCTGCCGGGCCGCACGGTCGACGTCCATGCGATCTGCGCGCATCTCGGCCTGGCCGAGGCGCACCGGCAGCAGCAGCTGGAACTGCTGTTGCACATCGTGCGCGACGAGGTGCCGGCCGATGCGCCGCTGGTCGTCGCGGGCGACTTCAACGACTGGCGCGGCCGTGCGCACCAGGTGCTGGAGGAAGGCGCCGGCCTGCGCGAGGTTTTCGTGCATGCGAACGGCTCGGCCGCCAAGACCTTTCCGGCGCGCTTTCCGCTGCTGTCGCTCGACCGCATCTATGTTCGCAACGCGGGCGTGCACGCGCCCGTGGTGCTGCCGCGCAAGCCCTGGTCGCATCTGTCGGACCACGCGCCGCTGGTTGCGAACATCGACCTTTGAAGCGGCCACGTCCATGACCTGCGGTGAACGCCATGGATAACGTCGGCCGGTGGGTGGGCGGCAACCGCATCGCGCTGCTCGAGAACGGCGAGGAGTTCTTCACGCGCGTGTTCGACGCGATTCGCCAGGCCCGGCGCGAAGTCATCATCGAGACCTTCATCCTGTTCGAGGACAAGGTGGGCCTCGCGCTGCAGGCCGCCATGCGTTCGGCGGCCCAGCGCGGCGTGAAGATCGACCTGATGGTCGACGGCTTCGGCTCGCCGGATCTCTCGCGCGAATTCATCGCAGGGCTGAGCGGCGTGGGCGTGAGGGTGCGAGTGTTCGATCCGGCGCATCGCATCCTCGGCCAGCGGCTGAACGTGTTTCGCCGGATGCACCGCAAGATCGTGGTGGTCGATGGAGAACTCGCGTTCGTGGGCGGCCTCAACTATTCGGCCGACCACCTGCTGGACTACGGACCCAAGGCCAAGCAGGACTATGCGGTGGAACTGCACGGCCCGGTCGTGGCGCAGATCCACCAGTTCGTGCTGCGTGCCATTGCGCTCGGCGACAAGGGGCCGCGCTGGTTTCGCCGCCGGCTCCGGCAGGCGCCGCCTGCCGACCGGGAGGCCGTCGGCGATGTGGAGGCCGTGCTCATCACGCGCGACAACCGCCGCCACACCGGCGACATCGAACGCGAATACCTGGCCGCGATCCGCGCCGCACGCAAGCGCATCGTGATTGCCAATGCGTATTTCTTTCCCGGCTACAGGCTCATCAAGGAGCTGCGCCGTGCCGCCCGGCGCGGCGTGGATGTGCGGCTCATCCTGCAGGGCGAGCCCGACATGCCGATCGTCAAGACGGCCGCGACCATGCTCTACCACCACCTGCTGCATGCGGGCGTGCGCATCTACGAATACTGCGACCGCCCGCTGCATGCCAAGGTCGCGCTGATGGACGACGAGTGGACCACGGTCGGTTCGAGCAATCTCGATCCGCTGAGCCTGTCGCTCAACCTGGAGGCCAATGTGTTCGCGCGCGACAAGGCCTTCAACCAACTGCTGTGGGAACGCATGGACACGCTCATGCGCGAGAGCTGCCAGCAGATCGGCGTGGCCGACCTGGAGAGCGGATGGAGCGGCTGGCGGCTGGTGCGCAGCTTCTTCATCTTCCACTTCCTGCGCTGGTATCCGTCATGGCTGGGCTGGCTGCCGCGGCAGGTGCCGCGCCTCACCCTGGCCGAGGCCACCGAGCTTGCAGAGAAGCGCGAAAAGCGCGAAGGCACCGGCGACAACGGGGCCGCGCCGACGGAAGCGGCATGAGCCCCCGCCCGGCCGCTCCGAAGGGGGCTCGCACCGCAGCGCGCAGCGCGGAGGTCACCCGGTGAACACCCGGACCGCCCGCCTCGCGCACCGGCCCTGGTGGCCCTGGCTGCGTCGCATCGCGGTCTGGGCCTTCTTCGGCCTGATTGCCTGGCTGCTCGTGAGCCAGGCGCGCGCCATCGACTGGCAGGAGGTGTTCGACGCCATGCGCGCACTGCCCGCGGCCACGCTGTGGCTGGGCGGCGCGCTGGCCGCCACCAGCTTTGCGATCTACAGCACCTACGACCTGCTGGGCCGCCATCTCACGCGCCACCCGCTCGGCGCCCGCACCGTCATGGGCGTGACCTTCATCAGCTACGCCTTCAACCTCAATCTCGGTTCGCTGGTGGGCGGCGTGGCGTTCCGCTACCGGCTCTATTCGCGCCTGGGCCTCCCTAACGGCACCATCACGCGCGTGCTCGGCTTCAGCATGCTGACCAACTGGCTCGGCTACCTGGTGGTGGCGGGGGTGGCCTTCTGCTTCTGGCCGCTGGCGCTGCCGGCCGAATGGAAGATTGGCAACGGGGGCCTGCGCATCCTGGGCGCGGTGTTGCTGCTGCTGGCCGCGGCCTACTTCGTGCTGTGCGCGCTGGCCAGCGGGCACGTCTTCCGGCTGCGCCACTATCCGTTCAAGGTGCCGTCCCTTCGAATGGCCTCGCTCCAACTGGCCATGTCGTGTCTGAACTGGTCGCTGATCGGCGGCGTGATCTGGGTCCTGCTGCAGGGCGAAGTGGCCTATCACGCGGTGCTCGCGGTGCTGCTGGTGGCCGCGGTGGCGGGCGTGGTCACCCACGTGCCGGCCGGCCTTGGCGTGCTGGAGGCGGTGTTCCTTGCGCTGCTCTCGCACGAAGTGCCGCAAGGCCGGCTGCTGGGCGTGCTGCTGGTCTACCGGGGGCTCTACTACCTCTTGCCGCTGGGTGTGGCCACCGTGGCCTATTTCGCCACTGAACTGCGTGCGCGGCGCTGGCGGCACGCGACGGCGTCGAAACGCTAGAAGTGATAGGTGTAGCGCACGCGGACAAAGTTTTCGCCCGGATTCGGCTTCTTGATGCCCGCGTTCGAGAAATGCTGCAGCCGCAGCGTCAGTTCGTGCTTGCCGTCCTCGCCGAAGCTGCGTCCCAGGCCCAGCACTTCGGTGAACTGGAACGCGGTGCTGAAGCTGCGATCGGGCGTCCTGTAGAGGTGGTCCATCACCGTGCCGCCCACGCCGCCTTCGGCAAACCACGGCGAACTGCCGCCGTCGAAGCGGTAGCGCCAAGTGTAGATCGCGCCGATCTGCGTGTAGTTGCGCGAACTGCTGCCCAAAGCCGGCGCATGCCATTGGCTCGCGAACAGATCCCAGTAGGAAGTGAGCGCGCCTTCATGCACCGGCTGGCGCGGCGACCACGGCAGCGTCATGCCCACCGTGGCCGAATCGGTGCCGCCCTTGTCGCCGTGCGGCGCATGGCCGCCCTCGAGATAAAAACCGCGTGCACTGTCTTCGAATGCATGAGCCTGTGCGCCCAGCAGGCACAGGACGCCTGCGAACACGGCGGCCCCGAGGGACGCGGACCTGTGTGCTTTCATGATGTGGTTGTTGTCTGCAAATAATGAAAGAAAAGAAAAGAAATAATTACTTTCCGCGGCCGTCCGCGCCTTTGGCCGCGGCTATTGCCACGTCGAAAAGTAGGACTTGTTCAACAAAATTGCAGAGTCGATTTTGTTGCGGTGCAGCAATTCATGCGGCTCGGGCCTATAGTGGGGTTCATCCGTCCTCATAAATCGCACCATGCCGTCCCTCACCTCTGTCGCCCGCCTGTCCAACCCGCTGATGCTGTGGGTGGATGTGGCCCTCAAGACCCAGGAGATGCTGCTGTCCTCCGGGTCCGTGATCCAGATGCGCACCGAGCGCATGGCCAAGGCGGGGCTCGCGCCCAGCGCGGCCGATCTCGCGGAGTTCCAGCTCATGGGCGATGAAAAACTCGCCGCTGCCAGCGAATCGGGCGTGGCCATGGTCAGGCAATGGCACAGCAGCCACGTCTCGCTGGCGAGCCGCGCCCTTCAACAATGGCTTTTGAGCGCCGGGGCCTTTCTGTCGATGGCCGGCAGCGTCACCCCCGCGCAGGCCGCGGAGCGCAGCGATGCCTTCGTTCAGGCCACGGCCCGGGCCGCGGGCACGGCCAGCCGGCTTTCGGGCACGGCGGTGCGCATTGCACGCGACGGACTGAAGCCGATCCACGCCGCAGCCACCTCGAACGCCCGCCGGCTGGCCGAGTTGCGCGGCTGACCGGGCGGGCGCGTCAGCCGCGCGCCATGACCAGCGTCAGCAGCGTGATCTCGGACGGCGCGCCGAAGCGCTTGGGCGGCCCCCAATAGCCCGTGCCGCGGCTCACGTAGATCCACATGTCGTGCAGCCGGTGCAGCCCGGCGGTGAAGGGCTGCTGCATCGGCACGAACAGATTCCACGGAAAGAACTGGCCGCCGTGCGTGTGGCCCGACAGCTGCAACTGGTAGCCGGCCTGGGCCGCCAGCATTGCGCTGCGCGGCTGATGCGCCAGCAGCACCCGCGTGTGCACCAGCGGCGGCGCATCGAACAGCGCCAGGTGCGGGTCGCTGGCGTGCGCGGCATCGAAATGGCCGGCAGTGAAATCGGTCACGCCCGCCAGCACCAGCTGGCTTTCGAACAGCTCTTCGTCGTTCTGCGCGCCGCGCACGTTGCGCGTCTGCAGCACCACATGCTCGTTGAGCAGCACCTTCAGCCCCAGCCTGCGCAGCTCGTCGATCCATGCATGCGCGCCGGCGTAGTACTCGTGATTGCCCGTCACCACGAAAGTACCGTGGCGCGCCCGCAGCCCGGCCAGCGGCGCAATGTGCTCGCGCAGCTCGGCCACGCTGCCGTCCACCAGGTCGCCGGTGATCGCGATGGCATCGGCGCCGAGCCGGTTCACCGCATCGACGATGCGCTGGATGTAGGCGCTGCGGATGGTCGGGCCGACGTGGATATCGCTGAGCTGCGCGATCGTGAAGCCCTCGAGCGCCGCGGGCAGCCCATGGATCGGAACCTCCACGCGCTTCACGTCCGCGGTGCGGCGGGCATTGAGAAAACCCACCGCCGACACCAGCGTGGCCAGCACCAGCACGGCCATCGCACTCCATGGCAGCACGGCATGCCAGGGCACCGGAGCGCCGAACAGCACGCTCGCGAGCCAGGCGAGCAGCAGGCCCGCGTCGCGCAGCAGCGTCGACACGAACAACGAGGAGAACCATCCCATGCTGATCAGGCCCGTCCATTGGAGCAACTCGCCCGCCGAGGCGCCGCGCTCCGAGCGGCGCGAGACAAAGGGCAGCGGAATCGTGACGGCCGAGATGGCGAGCGCGGCCAGCGCGAGCGGCCAGGCCGGCGTGAGCATGGCCAGCGCGGGAAGCAGGCGCAGCGCGATGTAGGCATGCAGGAGCGCGGTGAGCACGCTCAGGGAACGTATCGGCATGGGGGCAATGGGAATGGGCGTTGCCCGGGATACGGCATCTGCAAGGCGCATGCCGCGCATTCAAGGCGGCTTGCGATCGATCGCTCGCTATTTTTTCTATAGCGCGAGGCTTCCGGATAGCGGGGTGCCGCGAGCGGCTTGGGCGAGAAAGCCGCAGGCCCGGCACCCCGCCGCCGGGACCCTGGCTCGAAGCCTACTGCACCGTCCGCGTGCCGGCCGAAGCCATGTCGGTGCCCGCCGGCCACATGAATGCCGCCCGTGCGGGCGCTCCCGGCATCACCTGCAGCGTTTGCTTGAGCGTATTTCCACGCAAGCGAGCTTCCACTTCATAGGTGCCGGGGTCGAGCCGCGCCACCATGAACGGGCCGGCCGACTCCACGTTGTCGAGCAGCACGGTGCCGTGGCTGTCGCGCACCGTCACGCGGACGTCGGATGCGAACTCGGCGCCCTTGTGGTCCTTGATCGCGAATTCGAAGGTGGCGGGCCAGCGCGGCGCCACCGTCTCCATCAGTTTGGCTTCGTCGCTGCCGATGCCGCCGCTCATGTATTCGATGCCGTGCGTCATGCGGATCGGCGGATTGACCGTCGCATGCGCCGAAGAGGAAAGCGCCGCGAGAAGAACGGCGCCGCACAGCATGGCGGCCGCCAGGGGCCGCGTCTGCGATGAAATCCGGGGGATCATGGTCCGAGTCCTTTCTTTCTTCCTTGCTTGCTTGTCTGCGTGGCCGGGAAAAGGCCACGGCGCCACTGTGCGGCGCACGGCTTAGGCAAGGCTTAACGGAAAGGGCAAGGCCCGGCCGAGGCCGGGGAAAGAAAGGAAAGCTCAGCGCGCCGCGGAGGTCTGCGCGAGCGCTTGCGGCGCCGGCGGCAGCACCGAGGCCATGTCGAAGTTCGACGGCCACATGAACACGGCCCGGGCCGGCATGCCCGCAATCACCGTCAGCGTCTGCGTGATCGTCAAGCCGCCGAGCGTGACGTTCACGTCGTAGGCGCCGGGATCCAGCCGCGCGAGCATGTAGGGGCCCTGCGACTGCGCTTCCATCACGGGCCGGCCCGTGTACTTCTCGCGCACCTGGACCGCGGCGCGCATCGGGAAACTGCCGCCCTGCGCGCTGTCGTTGATGCCGAACTCGATGGTGGCCGCCCAGCGCGGCGACACCATCTGCATGAAGGCGGCCTCGGCCTTGTTCGTGCCGCCGCACATGTATTCGACGCCCTGCGCCACCTGGATGGGCGGGTTCGAGAATGCATGGGCCGATGTCATCGCCCCGAAGAATGCTGCAGTGCCGCCCAGTACCAATGCAGCCATCGGCTGCCGCAGACGCATAAGGTTCATTGCTTCGATGTCCTCGATCATGGGTGACGTGAAATCCGTCGAGGATTTTGCTTAGCAAGAGTCGGGCTAGATATAGCGTTTACGAGGAACGATCCTCGCGAAGAGGGTGAATGCTATTGTTTTAATAGCTGATGACGCCTGTGTGACGGGCGCCCGAGCCCCTTCAGCCGCACCTTCTTATGAAAACCCTGAGAGGCCGCGCTGTGGGCCCGATTCGACGCGGTGCACGTCACCGGCGCCTACAGCGGTGCACCGCATCGCTGGTTATGAAGAAGTTCGTACAGGAAAGGAGCTTTCAATGACCATCGGATCCAGGATCGAAGCCATCAAGGAGAAGGACGCCCGGCGACCCGGTTTTCCGGGTGAACACCTCGCTGTGCTGGGCACGGGTGTCCTGCTGCTGCTGACGGCAGGGCGCAGCCGCTCGCTGGGACGCCGCCTGCTGGCGGGTGCCGCCGGCGGTGCGCTGGTCGGCCGCGCGGCGAGTGGGACCGGCGGGCTGGCACGCGTTGCGCGGATGATGCAGGGCGACCGGGGTGGTGGTAGAAGCGGCGTCCGCGTCCATCGGTCGATCTGAGCCGGAGGCTCTGAATGGCCGGCCGAGCATCGGCCCCCTTCGTTGGCTCAGCAGGCCGCGAAGCGGGGATACTCGGCCTTCATGAATCCCGACCATCGCGATCCGCTGCACGACAGCCGCAACGCGATGACGGCATGGGAACGCAGCCTGCGCCCGGCGCGGGAGCGACATTGGGCGATGTGGATCGCGCTGTCGGTCCTGCTTCTGTTCGGGCTCTATCAAGGCGCTGAATGGCTGTTGGCGCAGCGGATCACGCCCCTGCCCAAGCCACCGTCCGTCATCCCCTCCGCACCGGTTACGCCGCCCTCGGCCCGGCGCACTGCGCCACCTTCCGCCGCCGAGTTGCCGGGCGACTCCGCTGCGCCAGGCTTCTTCGACGAGGTCGCCAAATGCATGAGCGCTTCGGGCAAGGCGGCGTATTCGGACGGTCCCTGCCCGGCAGGCTCGACCGCCACGACGGTTCGCCTGCGGCGCGACCAGAATCTGGCAGACGGAATGAGCGTCGAAGCGCGAGAAGCATCGACCCGGAACAACGCAGCCCTTGCCGCGCAGCAACAGCAGTCGCATGAGTGGCATGTGGAGCGCGATGTTGTCGGCAGCAGCGCGCAGGCAGCCGGCTGCAGCGGGCTCGATGCGCACGTCAAATGGCTCGATACGATGGCGCGGCAGCCGCAAGCGGCTTCTACGCAAGATTGGCTGCGCAACGAGAGACAGCAGACGCGTGATCAGCGGTTCAGGCTCGGCTGCCGCTGAGCTGCTGTCGTTCGAATCCGATCAGCCTGGGCTTTTCGTCGTCGCGCGTTTGCGAGCACATTCCAACGCTCCAAATAACGCCGTAAAGAGGCTCCGCGATAACTTTCGCTGACGCCAGCAGGCTGCCCTGAGGCAATTGCTGCTTGCTCCGACTGCCAATGACGAGGATTTTCGAAAAAAATAGGCGGAGGTGGCACCTTTGTGTTGCAGCAATGCGCACCCCCCGCAGGCGTACTTGGCCGAAGAAGATTTACTCCGGCGGCGTTCAACCATGGCAACCAGCTCCCGGCCGACTACAACTTTGTTCCGCGATTGCCTTCAATCACCGTTCCTACCGCCATTCACTACGGTGCGGTGATATTTGGCGTTTTGGCGATGATGAGAAATTGGCAAAGAACATTCCCGGTGCCACGGTGAAGTATTTCACCAGCAGCGACCCGCCGAGCTGAGCCTGCCAAACGATTCGGCAGGCATGGAACGTGATTCACCTTCCTTCCCTGCCGGCCGTTTTCTTTGCCCCGCGGGGCGCTCACTTTCGTGCCATCGCCTCGGCAAATTGCAAATTGTCTTTCAAACATTCGGAATTTCTGTCAGCCAGCGCGACTTACTACTTTTGTGCACGTTTATACATTCGAATATTCATCATTTTGACTACGAAGTGTTAACTAAGTTGTTAATTCATTGCGACAGCGCCTTTAGAACCGCCTCCCCGCATGCCGCCCATCTGTCCGTGTTTCCCAATGCAGCGCGGGACTCACAGGCCAAGGCCCCACTTTGGAGGGCCGTGAAAAATTTCCTTATGAAAATCCTCTTCAACAAAGAATGTAATCAAAAGATGAAATTTGTGAACTAGTGCCTTCGGGTATTCGATCCTTGCCAATAGTCTCCACGGCTGCCGCATAAGACGGCGTACCACAGCAGTGGGTTGCCGGAAATGGTTTCCGATTGACCGCATCGCTTGGGTTTTTTGGAGCGAGGGTCAGAAGATGAACAGGTCATTTCGAAGCATTTGGAATGAGGCGCTCGGCGCCTGGGTGGCGGCCAGCGAGGTTTGCACCGCGCGCGGCAAGAAGTCTTCAAGCGCCACGCTCGGCGCGGTTGTCTTGGCCACGGCGGCGTTCGGCGGCACATCGTCCGCTTGGGCGGTCAACGAGTGCGGTGCTGTCGTTTCAGGCGGAACTGTGACGTGCCAGGGTGATGGAACGCCAGTGGGAGACGCGAACCCGAACACCACCGGCATTGCGTATGGCACCGACAACATCAAAGTCATCGTGGACGGCACCGCGGCGCCCTTCACCATCTCTACGACAACCTCCCATGCTATTTATACGACCGGTAGCGGTGCAGGCGATCAACAGATTGAAGTCAATGGCCCTGTCACGATCAATGTGACCGCTCCTGCGGGCAACACTGGGGCCAGTCCTTTTTGGGCTGCGCTGGCCGAAACGAAAGCCGGGGCCGGTAACGGGAATGCGAGCGTCGTCATCAATGGTGCGCAGATCACCACCGTCGGCGAATACGCTCCTGGCGCCACCGCAGTCGCCTACGGTAACGGCAACGCGACCTCGATCCTCAACAGCGGCTCCATCTCCACCACCGGCCAGCAAGGTTCCTCTGTGGCTCTGTATGCCGACACGCGCGGCACCGGCACGGCGACGGTCACGGTGAACGGCGGCTCGATCAGTACAGGCACCAGTCCGGCAAACGGGTCGCACGCTGCTTATGCGCTGGCGCGCGGCAATGGCGATGCTGTGGCCACCATGACGGGCGGTACTATCACCACACAGGCCTTGAATAACTCGGTCGTTGTGGCCCAGACACTCGGTTCCGGCACGGCTTTCGCCACCATTTCTGGCGGCACAGCGACGACGAACGGCGCCAGCTCGACCGTCGTCGCAGTCGGTTCAGGGTCCGGCGCCGCGATTGCCAGCCAGACGGGGGGGACGGTGATCGCCAATGGAACGGGCGGCGTCGGGCTGGCCGCGTTGGCCGTCGGCACGGGCGCCGCGACCGCGTCGATGACGGGTGGCAGCATCGCGACCCAGGGCAGCAACGGCTACGGAATCTGGGCCGCTGTCCTGACCCCGGCCAGCACGGCCGCGGCAACGGCGACCATGGATGCCGCAGCGTCGACGGTCACCACCGCAGGGGATTCTGCCTTCGGCATCTACGCAGAGAACACGGGCGTGGGCGCGGCCACTGCCACGCTATCGAACGGCAGCATTCTCACCGGAGGTCACGCCGCGTCAGGCATTCGAGCCAGGTCCAACAATGTCAACAGTGTCGGTTCGACGACGCTGACGATGACGGGTGGAACCGTCGCGAGCACCGGTGACGACACCTTCGCCGGCTATGCCCTGACCGATGGTCTCGGCCCTGTGACAGTTTTAATGAGCGGTGGAAGCATCACGACGAGTGGCAAGGTATCCAACGGCCTTGTCGGCTCCATCGAGAACGCGGCCAATAGCTCCGACGTCAAAGTCACGATGACGGATGGCCAGATTGTCTCGTCGGGCAACTTCTCTGGTGGTCTCAGGACCAGCACCTCTGGGTTGGGCAATACGACGGCGGCGATAACGGGCGGCGCCATCAGTACAAGCGGTAATGGCACCAACTCCTTTGGTGTTCAAAGCTTTGTCGTCAACGCGGCGAGCACAGGTACGGCTGCCGTGGTCTTGCAGGGCGGCTCCGTGACCACGACAGGCAGCGACGCACCGGGCATCGCAGCCCGCAGCTTGGGTTCGGGACTTTCAGCGCTGCAGATGAGCGGCGGGACTGTGACCACCACCGGCGCCAATGCCGACGGCCTCTGGGCCTCCAGCAGCGGCGGCACCTACGATGTCGACGTCACCGGCGGCACCGTAACCAGCGGATCGGGCCTGGCCGCGGCCATCCATACCACGGCTGCCGGCGGTGGCACCATCGACATCGGCACGGCGGCGACGGTCAACGGCGCGGCCTCCGGCATTGCCATCCGCGACGGCGACCTCAACAAGAATGGCATCGACGAGACCGGCGGCAATGCCGTCGTCACCACCGCCGGCACAGTGACCGGCGATGCCATCCTGGGCTTGGGCAACGACAGCCTCGCGCTCACCGGCGGCAGCTTCACCGGCAACATCTACGGCGATGACCGCGTGGCCAGCGCCGGTGACGGCAACGACAACTTCACCTGGACAGGCGGCACTCTGTCAGGCGGCTTCTACGGCCAGAACGGCTCCGACACCGCGCTGGTGTCCGCCGCCGGCTACAACGGCAGCCAGATCCTGGACGGCGGCGACGACGTCTCGGCCGCCGACGGCTGGGTCGACAAGCTCACCCTGCAGGGCGTCACCGCCACCGCCGGTGGCGCGCAGCTGGCCAACTGGGAAACCATCACGCTCGACAACACCCGCCTCACGCTCGCCGGCGCTCCGCTGGTGGTTGGCGCCGGTGCCGACGCCAGCGGTGCTCCCATGGGCCTGTTCATCCAGCCGACCAGCAGCGTGTTCATGGGCCAGCCGGCCTTCACCCTCACCGGCGACGTGCACAACGCCGGCCTGGTCGACCTGCGCAGCGCCGCCGGCACGCCCGGCAATGTGCTCACGGTCAACGGCAACTACGCCGGCACCAACGGTCTGGTGAGGATCAATACGGCATTGGGCAACGACGCCAGCGCCACCGACAAGCTGGTGGTCAACGGCAACACCAGCGGCACCACCCGCGTGCTCGTGGCCAATGCCGGCGGCGCCGGCGCCGCCACTGTCAACGGCATCCAGGTGGTCCAGGTCGCCGGCACCTCCTCGGAGGGCAACTTCACCCTGGCCGCCCCGGTGCAGGCCGGCGCCTACGAATACGGCCTGCATCGCGGCGGCCGCACCGACGGCGATGCCAACAGCTTCTACCTGAGCAGCGTCTACAACACGCCCGTTCCGGTGCCCGGCGCCCCGAGCCCGACGCCCCTTCCGGTCCCCGCCCCCGAGGTGCTGCGCCCCGCCGTGGCCGGCTACGTGATGGGCCAGGTCGCGACCCAGGAGCTGGGCCTGGGCCTGTTGGGCACGCTGCACCAGCGCGTGGGCGAGCAGCAGACCTTCAAGTGGGACCACTGCGGCTGCGACGACAAGGCGCCCGCCGACCAGATGTGGATGCGCCTGCATGCGCAGCGCCTGGACCTGGACGGCAAGCGCCAGTTCGGCTTCGAGCAGGAGATGCAGTACCTGCAGCTCGGCAAGGACCTGGCGGTGCGCTACAGCGGCGACGCCGGCGACAAGTCGCGCAGCCACACCGGCATCAGCGTGGGCTACGGGCGCACCAGCACGAACTTCAGCGACCGCCGCCGCGGCGAGGCGGGCATGGGCTACGACACCGGCAAGATGAAGGGCCAGATGGCCACGCTCGGCGCGTACCACACGCGCTACGCCGACAACGGCAGCTACCTGGACCTGGTCGGCCAGCTGCATGCGGTGCAGAACAAGTACACCGACAAGTACGGCGGCGAGGGCACGCAAAAGGGCACCGGCGCGGGCCTGAGCGCCGAGGTGGGCCGCCCCTGGCAGATCGGCGAGAGCCAGTGGCTGATCGAGCCGCAGGCGCAGCTGAGCTACCAGGTCACGCGCTACCGGGGCTTCGCGGACAACATCTCCTCGGTGGACGGCTTCACCAGCCAGAGCCTGCGCGGGCGCCTGGGCGCGCGGCTGTCCTGGAACGACAAGGCCGAGCGCGGCGACAAGCTCACGCGCACCAACACCTTCTACGTGACGGCCAATGTGCTGCACGAGTTCAAGGACCCGAAGGCCGTGACCATCGGCAACACCACGGTGAGCGAGGCATGGGCCAAGCAGACCTGGGCCGAGCTGGGTGTGGGGGCGCAGCTGCCGTTGAGCAGGATGGCCTACCTGTACGGCGGGGTGCAGTACCAGCGCTCGCTCAGCGGCACGAGCCGCGAGGGCGTCTCGGGGCAGCTGGGCGTGCGGGTGGCGTGGTGAGCGCCGCCGGATCACAGACAACGCCAAGGAAAGAACACATGCAAACGAAGAACACATCGAAACTGCTGGCGCTCGGCGCCACGGCTCTCGCCACCCTCGTCCTCGCAGGCTGCGGCAGCCTGCACGACGAGCGCTACAACTGGTGCCAGGGGCAGAACTGCGCGCTCACGCCGGTGGTGACGCCGGCGCCTGCCCCCAACCCGGCTCCGGTGCCTGCGCAACCGACGACGCGGCGGGTGAACCTGAGCGCCGACACGCTGTTCAAGTTCGACCGATCCAGTGCGACGGACATGCTGCCGCAGGGTCGCGCCGAGCTCGATACGCTCGCCCGTGCGTTGCAAAGCCAGGAGATGCAGGTGCAGAGCCTGACAATCACGGGCCATACGGATCGGCTGGGGGGCGAGGCCTACAACGAGCGGCTGGCGCAGCAGCGCGCCAACACCGTGCGCGACTACCTGAAGGCCGCGGGCGTGCGCGCGCCGATGGAGGTGCGCTCGATGGGCGAGCGCGAGCCGGTGACGCGCGACTGCCAGGGCTTGCAGCGCTCGCCGCACCTGGTGGCCTGCCTGCAGCCGGACCGCCGCGTGGTCGTGGACATCTTGGGGCAGGCACAGGGGAAGTGAGCACGCAGGCCTGAGCAGCACCGGCCCGCAAAGCGGCGGGTCAAGCTGCTCGGGGACCTGAAAAAATAAAAAAAAGCGCCCAGCAATGCTGAGGCGCTTTTTTTTAATTGTCTGACACGGTCTTCACTTCCCGTGTCATCGGCGAGATCGCTTATTACACGTCGATATTCGCCGCCCGCAGCGCGTTCTGCTCGATGAACTCGCGCCGCGGCTCCACCTCGTCGCCCATCAGCATCGTGAACACGCGGTCGGCTTCAATGGCGTCGTCGATCTGCACGCGCAGCAGGCGGCGCACGGTCGGGTCCATGGTGGTTTCCCACAGCTGGGCGGGGTTCATTTCGCCCAGGCCCTTGTAGCGCTGGCGCGAAGTGGCGTTCTCGGCCTGGCCGATCAGCCACTTCATCGCGATGCGGAAGTCGGCCACCTTTTCTTCCTTGGCGCGTTCGCCTTCGCCGCGGCGGACGGTGGCGCCCTCGCTGCTCAAGAGGTTGCGGAAGGTGTTGGCGGCTTCGGCGAGCGCGGCGTAGTCGGCGCCGTGCACGAAGTCCTGCGTGAGCACGCTGCTCTTGATGTTGCCGTGGTGGCGGCGGCTGATGCGCAAGAGCGGCTTGTCGGTGCGGGCGTCGAACTCGCTGCTCACCTCGGCCGGTACGCCGGTGGTGTTGAGCTCGCGCAGCTTGGCCTGCAGCGCCACGGCCGAGGCTTCGGCCGCGGGCGTGGTGTCGAGGTCGAGCGCCACGCCGTCGGCAATGGCGCGCAGGGCTTCGGCATCCATGAAGTTGCGCAGCCGCGCGATCACGGCCTCGGCCAGCTGGTGCTTGCGCGCGAGCTCGGCCAGGGTGTCGCCGGCGAGGGTGGTCGAGTTCGGGCCGCCGGTCTCGATGCTCGCATCCTTCAGCGCCACCTTGAGCAGGAAGGCATCCAGCGCAGGGCCGTCCTTCAGGTACTGCTCTTCCTTGCCGACCTTCACCTTGTACAGCGGCGGCTGCGCGATGTAGATATGGCCGCGCTCGACCAGCTCCGGCATCTGCCCGGTAGAAGAAGGTGAGCAGCAGCGTGCGGATGTGGGCGCCGTCGACGTCGGCGTCGGTCATGATGATGATGCGGTGGTAGCGCAGCTTGGCGACGTTGAAGTCGTCGGCGCCGCCGCCCGCGCTGGTGGCGCCCGCGCGGCCGATGCCGGTGCCCAGCGCCGTGATCATCGTGAGGATTTCGTTGCTGGTGAGCAGCTTCTCGTAGCGCGCCTTTTCCACGTTCAGGATCTTGCCGCGCAGCGGCAGGATGGCCTGGAACTTCCGGTCGCGGCCCTGCTTGGCGGAACCGCCGGCGGAGTCGCCCTCCACCAGGTAGACCTCGCACAGCGCGGGGTCCTTTTCCTGGCAGTCGGCCAGCTTGCCGGGCAGGCCCATGCCGTCGAGCACGCCCTTGCGGCGCGTCATTTCGCGCGCCTTGCGGGCGGCTTCGCGGGCACGGGCGGCTTCGACGATCTTGCCGCAGATGATCTTGGCGTCGTTCGGGCGCTCCTGCAGGTAATCGGTCAGGAGGCGGCCGACGATGTCTTCCACCGGCGCGCGCACTTCGCTGGACACCAGCTTGTCCTTGGTCTGGCTCGAGAACTTGGGCTCGGGCACCTTCACGCTCAGCACGCAGCACAGGCCTTCGCGCATGTCGTCGCCGGTGACTTCGACCTTCGCCTTCTTGGCGAACTCGTTTTCTTCGATGTACTTGTTGATGACGCGGGTCATCGCGGCGCGCAGGCCCGTGAGGTGGGTGCCGCCGTCACGCTGCGGAATGTTGTTGGTGAAGCACAGCACCTGCTCGTTGTAGCCGCTGTTCCACTGCATCGCCACTTCGACGCCGATGTGCGTGCCCGGGATGCCGCCGTAGGTGTCGGCCGGCTTTTCGCCAGCGGCATAGAACGAGTTCGGATGCAGGACGGTCTTGCCCTTGTTGATGAACTCCACGAAGCCGCGCACGCCGCCGGTGCCCGAGAAGTCGTCTTCCTTGCCGGTGCGTTCGTCGAGCAGGCGGATGCGCACACCGTTGTTCAGGAAGCTCAGCTCGCGCAGGCGCTTGCTCAGGATTTCGTAATGGAAATCGGCGTTTTCCTTGAAGATCTCGGTGTCGGGCAGGAAGTGCACCTCGGTGCCGCGCTTGTCGGTGTCACCGATGATCTTCATCGGCGAGACCTCGAAGCCGTTCACGGTCTCGAGCAAACGGTTCTGCACGAAGCCGCGGCTGAACTCGAGCTCGTGGATCTTGCCTTCGCGGCGCACGATGAGGCGCAGCTTCACGCTCAGCGCGTTCACGCAGCTCACGCCCACGCCGTGCAGGCCACCCGACACCTTGTAGCTGTTCTGGTTGAACTTGCCGCCGGCATGCAGCTCGGTGAGCGCGATTTCAGCGGCCGAACGCTTGGGCTCGTGCTTGTCGTCCATCTTCACGCCGGTGGGAATGCCGCGGCCGTTGTCGGTGACGGAAATCGAGTTGTCGCTGTGGATGGTGACGACGATGTCGTCGCAGTGGCCGGCCAACGCCTCGTCGATGGAGTTGTCGACCACTTCGAACACCAGGTGGTGCAGGCCCGTGCCGTCGGAGGTATCGCCGATGTACATGCCAGGGCGCTTGCGCACCGCCTCGAGCCCTTCGAGGATCGTGATCGAGCCTTCGCCGTAGCTGGTGTCGGCGGGCGTGATCTCGATCGGCACCGCACTCTCGATCTCGGGCGTGTAGACCGGCTCGGTGTGGGGTACTTCGGGCTTGTTTTCTTCGGCACTCATTCGGATATTCCTCTATCGCTCACGGCATTCACGTGATTTTTCGGGCTCTCAAAAGCTCATTTCGCCGCCTCTTGAAAGCGCAAACCCGCGGAGGGCCGCGGGCTGTCTGCGCAAGGCGCTGTGTTTTCTGTCTTCTAGATTCGCATCGGCATCACGACATACTTGAAGGATGCGTTCTCGGGGATGGTCAACAGGGCCGAGCTGTTGGAGTCGGCCAGGTCCAGCTTGACCATGTCCTGGCCCATGTTGGACAGCGCGTCGATCAGGTAGGTCACGTTGAAGCCGATCTCGATGGCGTCGCCGCCGTAGTCGATGTCCAGCTCGTCCTGCGCCTCTTCCTGCTCGGCGTTGTTCGATGCGATGCGCAGCGTGCCGGGCTCGATGTTCAGGCGCACGCCCTTGAACTTTTCGCTCGTCAGGATGGCGGTGCGCTGCAGGCTGGCCAAAAGCGGCGCGCGGCCCAGCGTGACGCTGTTCTTGTGGTTCTTGGGAATCACGCGGTTGTAGTCGGGGAACTTGCCCTCGACCAGCTTGGTGACGAACTCCATGCCGCCGAAGCTGAACTTGGCCTGGTTGTTCGCAAACTGCATCTCGATGGCGCCTTCGGCGTCCGACAAGAGGCGCTGCATCTCGAGCACGGTCTTGCGCGGAAGAATGACTTCCTGGCGCGGCACTTCGACGTCGAGCGTGGCCGACGAGAACGCCAACCGGTGGCCGTCGGTGGCCACCAGGCTCAGCTGCTTGCCCTCGGCCACGAACAGGATGCCGTTCAGGTAATAGCGGATGTCGTGCACGGCCATCGCAAACGAAACCTGCGAGAGCAGGTCCTTCAGCGTCTTTTGCGGCACGCTGAACACGGGGCCGAAGTTGGCGGCCTCCTGCACCAGCGGAAAGTCCTCGGCCGGCAGCGACTGCAGCGTGAAGCGGCTCTTGCCGCCCTTGAGCACCAGCTTGCTGGCGCTCGATTCGAGGCTAACGGTCTGGTCGGCCGGCATGGTGCGCAGGATGTCGATCAGCTTGCGCGCGCCGATGGTGGTGGTGAAGTTGCCTTCATCGCCGCCGAGTTCGGCCGTGGTGCGGATCTGGATCTCGAGGTCGCTGGTGGTCAGCTGCAGCTGGCCGCCGGTCTTGCGGATCAGCACGTTGGCCAGGATCGGCAAGGTGTGACGCCGCTCGACGATGCCCGCCACCGATTGCAGCGCGGCGAGGACCTTGTCCTGGGTTGCCTTCAAAACGATCATGTCTTCTTCCTCTTCTCTTATCTCTTTGAATCCGCCAGTGAGACGCCATTCTCCGCTGTTGCGAGGGGCATTTTGGATGACATGCGATCAGCCCTTAAGCGTCTGCTCGAGGACGTGCAGCTGCTGGTTGAGCTCGGTGAGCTGCTGGCGCTCGCCCGAGATCTTGCGCACCGCGTGCAGCACCGTCGTGTGATCGCGCCCGCCGAACAGCTCGCCGATTTCGGGCAGGCTCTTCTGCGTGAGCTCCTTGGCCAGGTACATCGCGATCTGCCGCGGCCGCGCAATGCTGGCCGGGCGCTTCTTGCTGTACATGTCGGCGACCTTGATCTTGTAATAGTCGGCCACCGTCTTCTGGATATTCTCGACCGAGATCTGCCGATTCTGGATCGACAGCAGGTCGCGCAGCGCCTCGCGCGCCAGGGCGATCGAGATTTCCTTCTGGTTGAAGCGCGAGTAGGCCAGGATCTTGCGCAGCGCGCCTTCGAGCTCGCGCACGTTGGAGCGCACGTTCTTGGCGACGAAGAAGGCCACTTCCTCGGGCATCTCGGCCGATTCGGCGCGGGCCTTGTTGATCAGGATGGCCACGCGCATTTCGAGCTCGGGCGGTTCGATGGCCACCGTGAGGCCCGAATCGAAGCGCGACACCAGGCGCTCGTGGATGTCGGCCAGGCCCTTCGGATAGGTGTCGCTGGTCATCACGATGTGCGACTTCTTGGCCAGCAGGGCCTCGAACGCATTGAAGAATTCTTCCTGCGTGCGGTCTTTATTGGCGAAGAACTGCACATCGTCGATCAGCAGCAGATCGAGCGAGTGGTAGCGCTCCTTGAACTCGTCGAAGGTCTTGCGCTGATAGGCCTTGACCACATCCGAGACGAACTGCTCGGCATGGATGTAGAGAACTTTGGAATCCGGGCGGTCGGCCAGGAGCCGATTGCCCACCGCGTGCATCAGGTGGGTCTTGCCCAGGCCGACGCCGCCGTAGATGAAAAGCGGGTTGTACAGATGGCCCGGCATGCCGGCCACGTGCATGGCGGCGGCGCGCGCCATGCGGTTGGCCGTGCCCTCCACCAGCGTGTCGAAAGTGAGGCCCGAATTCAGCCGGTTCTTGAAGCCGGCGGCGGCCGGCTCCTCGCCCGGGCCGGCCACGTCGCGCGGCACGTCGGTTTCAGCCAGCACGGCAACCGGGGCAGAACGCACGGGTGCTTCTCGCGGAGCAAGCGCTAACTCAACGGCCACAGGCTGGCCGTACATCTTCTCGGCCATGGCGGCAATCTTGCCGGCGTACTGGGCCCGGATCCAGTCGAGCTTGAAGCGGTTGGCAACGAACACCGTCATGCGCGACAGGTCGTCCGCGACCTGCGCTGTCAGGGGCTTGATCCAGGTGTTGAACTGCTGCTCCGACAGCTCCTGCGCGAGCTGGTCGACGCAGGCCTGCCAGAGGCTTTCGCCGATGCCGTCAGTGGACATGGGCGCTTGGAAAGATGGTGAAACCCTCGGGCATTATTTGGTATAGGTATTGTGGATATTCTCTGCTGAAGGCGCTCGGCATTCTAACTTGTCAAAGCCTTATCCACACGCTGCCGGCGGCGGCGAAAGGCCCGCAAATCCAGTCGAAGATTGTTCGGGGGCCGAATGTTTGCGATAATTGCGGGTTTCCCTGAAAACCTCATTGCGTCTTTCGGGGGCTCATCCGAAACACGCTCTCCGGCGCCCGCGGCTTTTTCGCCTGCGGAAACAGGGAATCAGGAACCATCATGAAACGCACATACCAAGCATCCAAAGTCCGCCGCGCCCGTACCCACGGCTTTCTGGTCCGCATGAAGACCCGCGGCGGCCGTGCCGTCATCAACGCACGCCGCGCCAAGGGCCGCAAGCGCCTGGCCGTCTGACGGCAGTCCGCCTGCCGTTGCCCGCCGCCGATCCGCCAGCGCCAGTTCCTGCAGCCAGCGCTCCTGGTCCGACCAGCAACGACGGACGCGGCCCGGCTTCCATGCAGCGGCTCAAGACCCGCGCGCAATTCCAGGCCGTCCTCGCAGGTGCCACCGTGGCGCGCACTGCTCATTTCGCATTGCACCGCTGTGCGCTCGATCTTTCGTCGAGTGCGGCACCGCTGTTCGCGTCCGACGATGTCTGGCTGGGCGCCATGGTGCCCAAGCGCTGGGCGCGCCGCGCGGTCACGCGCAACGCCATCAAACGCCAGATCTATACCGTGAGCGCCGCGCCCGGCGCCGGCTTGCCGCGTGCCGCGCACGTGGTGCGGCTGCGCGCGGGTTTCGACCGCAAGGAATTCGTGAGCGCCTCTTCGGACAAGCTCAAGGGCGCCGTTCGTGCCGAACTCCAGCAACTGCTGGCGCGCGCCGCGCGCGCGCCGTCGCCCTCTTCTTCTTCCTCTTCCCCATGAAACGCCTGCTGATCGGCCTCGTGAAGGGCTACCGCCTGCTGCTGAGCCCCTGGCTCGGCCAGTCGTGCCGTTTCACGCCGACCTGCTCCGTGTATTCGATCGAGGCGCTCGAGGTGCACGGCGCGCTCAAGGGCAGCTACCTCACCCTGCACCGCATCGCGCGCTGCCAGCCCTGGTGCCAGGGCGGGCACGATCCGGTTCCACCGAAATCACGGCGTCGCACTGACAAGTCAGGCTCGCTGTTTTCGTCTCTTCTCTCCTCCGACAAGAAGTCTTCGTCATGAACGATATCCGCCGCACGATCCTGTGGGTGATTTTTGGTTTCTCGCTGGTGCTGCTGTGGGACCAATGGCAGGTCTTCAACGGCAACAAGCCGACCTTCCTGCCGTCGAGCAAGCCGGCCGCCGTGGCCTCCGCCCCGGCAGGCACCGCGCCGGCCGCCGGCAGCAATGGCGTGCCAACCGCATCCGCCGGCAGCGCGGGCGCCGTGCCCACGCAGGCCGCGGCCGCCGCGCCGCGCGAGCAGGTCAACGTGACCACCGACCTGTTCAAGGCGGTGATCGACAGCGAAGGCGCCACGGTCAACTACCTCGAACTGCTCAAGTACGACGAAGCCGACCGCACCAAGCACGTGGTGCTGTTCGAGAACGCCTCCCCGGCCACCCGCTACGTGGCGCAGACCGGCCTGCTGAACCCCGTCGACTCCGGCGACCGATTCCCCAACCACCTGACGCCGATGGCGCCGAAGGCCGGTCCGCGCGAAATGGCCTCGGGCCAGAATACGCTGGAGGTGAGCTTCGAAAGCGCGCCCGTCGGCGGCCTGAAGTACGTCAAGACCTACGTGTTCAACCGCGGCGACTACACCATCGGCGTGCGCCACGAGGTCGTCAACGTGAGCGACCAGCCGCGCGATGCACAGCTCTACATGCAGCTGCTGCGCCATGGCACGGTGGCCGCCGGCACCATGTTCGGCACCAACACCTTCACCGGTCCGGCCGCATACACCAACGAGAAGAAGTTCCACAAGCTCGACTTCAAGGACATTGCCAAGGGCAAGATCGAGCCGCCGCCGCCCGCCAATGACGGCTGGATTGCGATGGTGCAGCACTACTTCGTGTCGGCCTGGCTGCTCAAGGGCGACCCGGCCAGCGAACAGCTCAGGCGCGAATTCCGCGTGAAGGACCTGGGCGACAACCTCTACACCGTCGCCATGGTGGCCACGCTGCCGAAGATCGCCCCGGGCCAGACCCAGGTGATCAACAGCGCGCTGTTCGCGGGCCCGGAAGAAGAAAAGAAGCTCGAAGCCATCGCACCGGGCCTCGACCTGGTCAAGGACTACGGCATCTTCGCGATCATCTCCAAGCCGCTGTACTGGCTGCTGAACCAGCTGCACGGCATCCTGGGCAACTGGGGCTGGGCCATCGTGGCGCTGGTGGTGCTGCTGAAGGCGGCCTTCTACTGGCTCAACGCCAAGGCCTACGCGAGCATGGCCAAGATGAAGGCCATCAACCCGAAGATCATGGAAATGCGCGAGCGGCTGAAGGACAAGCCGCAGGAAATGCAGCAGGAAATGATGCGGATCTACAAGACCGAGAAGGTCAATCCGATGGGCGGCTGCTTCCCGATCGTGATCCAGATCCCGGTGTTCATCGCGCTCTACTGGGTGCTGCTGTCGTCGGTCGAAATGCGCCACGCGCCGTGGATCGGCTGGATCACCGACCTGTCGGCACCGGACCCCTGGTACATCCTGCCGGTCGTGATGACGCTCACTTCGCTGTTCCAGACCTGGCTCAACCCGACGCCGCCCGATCCGATGCAGGCCAAGCTGATGTGGATCATGCCGCTCGCGTTCAGCGTGATGTTCATCTTCTTCCCGGCCGGCCTGGTGCTGTACTGGATCACCAACAACGTGCTGTCGATCGCGCAGCAGTGGTTCATCAACAAGCGGCTGGGCGTGCTGGGCAAGTAGGCCGCCACCCGCAGATCTCCAGCAAAGGGCCGCCTCCGCGGCCCTTTGCTTTTTGCTGAAAGAATCGCACTTCCATGACCTTCGCCCGCACCACCGATCCCATCGTCGCCATCGCCACCGCTTCGGGTCGCGGGGCGGTGGGCATCGTGCGGGTGTCGGGCGCCCGGCTCTCGCCGCTGATCGACGCGCTCTGCGGCCGGCCGCTGAGGCCGCGGGAAGCCACCTACCTTCCCTTCCGCGACGCGGCCGCAGAGCCGGTCGACCATGGCCTGGCCATCCACTTTCCCTCGCCCCATTCGTTCACCGGCGAGGACGTGCTCGAACTGCAGGCCCACGGCGGAACGGTCGTGCTGCAGCTCCTGCTGGCGCGCTGCCTCGAGGCCGCCGCCGAGCCCGATCCGGTCACCGGCCGGCCGCGCTTGCCGGGCCTGCGCGTGGCCGAGCCGGGCGAGTTCAGCCAGCGCGCCTTTCTCAACGGCAAGATCGACCTCGCCCAGGCCGAGGCCATTGCCGATCTGATCGACGCCAGCACCGAGGCGGCCGCGCGCAGCGCCGGGCGCTCGCTTTCGGGTGCCTTTTCGCGCGAGATCCACGCGCTGCGCGACGCGCTGATCCATCTGCGCATGCTGGTCGAGGCGACGCTCGACTTTCCGGAGGAGGAAATCGACTTTCTCCAAAAAGCCGATGCGGCCGGGCAACTGGTGAAGCTGCAGGAGCAGCTGGCAGCGGTGCAGCAGCGCGCGAAGCAGGGCGCGCTGCTGCGCGAAGGCATCAAGGTGGTCATCGCGGGCCAGCCCAATGCGGGCAAGAGTTCGCTGCTCAACGCGCTGGCCGGTGCCGAGCTGGCCATCGTGAGCGCGGTGGCGGGCACCACGCGCGACGTGGTGTCGCAGACCATCCAGATCCACGGCGTGCCGCTGCATGTGGTGGACACGGCCGGCCTGCGCGACAGCAGCGACGAAGTCGAACAGATTGGCGTGGCCCGAGCCTGGGGCCAGATCGAGGGTGCCGATGCCGTGCTGTTCCTGCACGACTTGACGCGCGCCGGCCTGCCCGAGTACGCCGCCGCCGACGCCGAGATCCTGCGCGGGCTGCGGCAGAAGCTGCCCGCGAGCGTGCCGGTGCTCGATGTCTGGAACAAGCAGGACGCCGCGCCGACCACGGGCGCGGCCGGTGCGGCCCGGGGGATCTCGCTGTCCGCCAAGACCGGCGCCGGCATCGAGGCGCTGCGCGAACAGCTGCTGGCCATGGCCGGCTGGCAGGCTGTGCCCGAGGGCGTCTACCTGGCGCGCACGCGCCATGTGCAGGCGCTGAGCCAGGTCGAGATCCATCTGGCGTTGGCCGCGGACCATCTGGCGGCGCAGGCCCAGTTGCTCGATCTGTTGGCCGAGGAGTTGCGCCTCGCGCAGAACGCACTGAATGCAATCACCGGCGAATTCGGCGCCGACGACTTGCTGGGGGTCATCTTTTCGCGCTTCTGTATCGGTAAATAGAGACAGCCCGCCCGAAAAACGTAAAGAGTTGTAGCCGAAAACAGCACCCTTCGCGGATACTCCGGCACAGATGCGGGGGTTGAGAAAAGCATGTCCATCCAGAACCTGAGCCGCGCAATCGCGGACAACAGCAGCAACGACGCCTTCGCGTTGACGCTCAACGTACAACAGTGGGAAACGCTGGCTGGCTACCTGCAGCCTATTGAAACCGGCGTTGGCGACGTACTCATCGAACAGGGCACGCACGATCGATCGGTGTACTTTCTCGAGAGCGGCGCAATCAGCGTGCACCGCGTGAGCAGCAAGGAGCAGATGAAGCTGGCCGTGCTCATGCCTGGCGCGGTGGTGGGCGAAGGCTCCTTCTTCTCGCGCCAGCCGCATTCCGCCAATGTGGTGGTTACCGGAGCCGGCCGCGTGTGGCGCCTCACGGCGATCCGCTTCGCGGAAATGTCGAATCGGCAGCCCAACCTGGCCCTCGAAATTGCCATGGGGCTCGGCGCGGTGATCGCCAAGCGCATGGCACACCGGTCCAAGCGCGTCGCGGTGACCTGAGCATCGGCCTGCCGGCTCGCTCCGCAGTTCGGCTCCGACGGCTCTTCGCCTCCTGTTTTCTCGAAATCGTTTCCCCCCTTAGAAGTCAGTCGTCATGGCCTTGATCTGTCCGGTGTGCAGCGCGGAGAACCGCGAGGGCGCCCATTTCTGCAGGAGCTGCGGCGGCAAGCTGGCGCCCGCGGCACCCGCGCCGATGGTGCCGGCTCCGGCCCCCGGCAGCAGATCGGAGCGCGAGTGGGCGGCCACGGCGCCCGCGCAACTGCGTGCGCCCACGATCCCGGGCGGGCTTTTCGAAGCCGGCGCCTACGCGGCCAGCGCAGCACCTTCCGCCAGCGCCAGGCTGCCGGACGACGACAAGACCGTCATCGTCCTGCCGGGGTCTTCCGACCGGCTCCCCTCCCGCCAGCGGGATGCCCGTGCGAAGAAGAAATCTTCTTCTTCCGGAGCCAGGCGGCGGTCCGCCGGTGCCGAGGCACAGAAGAAGGCATTGCGCTCGCGCGGCATGTGGCTGTGGGGCGCGCTGTTGGCCGTGGGATTGCTCATGATCGCGGCCGGCTGGTACGGCTACGGGACCAGCGGGCCATCCGAAGCGACTCCTCCGGCTGCGGTGCGTCCCGAGCCGGCCGCTGCACCCGCCTCGCTGCCCGGGCCGGCCGCAGCGCTGCCGGAACCTCCTGCCGCCGAGGCGCCAGCCGCGGAAACGGCGGCATCGGCCCCGGCGACCGACGCGCCGGCCGCGGCCAATCCCAAGCCGCCACCCGTCACGGCCAAGTCGCGCAAGCCGGCGCCAGCGGCACTCTCGCCATCCGGCGCGACCGAGCCCGCACCGGCCCCAGCCGTCGCGCCACCTTCGTCTCCGGCACCGGCGGCACCGGCCGATCCGCTGGCCCTCTGCGGCGATCGGAACTTCATCGCGAAGGCTCAGTGCATGGCTGCGCAGTGCGTCAAGCCTGAATACAGGGCGCACGCGCAGTGCGAAGCGGTGCGCCGGCAGCAGAGGATCGAGGAAGAAAAGCGCAATCCCACGCTGAGCAATTAACTCGCCCCCAAGCTGCGGCGCACTTCGTGTCGCCTTCGCCATCCCCCTACCGGGGGCGATACCAGCGGCCCGGCAAAGCCGGTTCCGCGGTATCCCTGGAAGGAGCCTTCTCCTCTCTGTCAGAGCGAAGGTCTAGCCTTTTTGCAGCCGCTCGATGGCCACGGCCAGGGCGGCGGGTTTGCCGCACAGGACGAGCGTGTCGCCGTCGGTCAGCACCGTGTCGCCGGTGAACACCTGGTTCTGGCCGTCGTGGCGGCGCAGGCTGGCGACGCGCACGCCCAGGGTTTCGAGCGCCATCCGTGCCAGGGTCTGGCCGACGGCGCGGGCGCCGGGGGTGAGCGTGAAGGTGTTGAGTCGCTCGTGGTCGAGCTCGTCGGCGTTGTCGTCATCCGCGCCGTGGAAGTAGCCGCGCAGCAGGTTGTAGCGCGCATCGCGCTGGTCCTGCACCACCCGGATCACGCGCCGCATCGGCACGCCGACCAGCGCCAGCGCATGGCTCGCGAGCATCAGCGAACCTTCGATGGCCTCGGGCACCACCTCGGTCGCGCCGGCCGCCTGCAGCTTCTCGAGATCGAGATCGTCCTGCGTGCGCACGATCACCGGCACCTGAGGCGCGTGGGCGCGGATGTTGGCCAGCACCTTCATGGCGCCCGGCACATCGAGGTAGGTCACGACCACGGCGCTGGCGCGGGCCAGGCCGGCCGCCATCAGCGCCTGCAGCCGCGCCGCGTCGCCGAACACCACCGAGTCACCCGCCGCGGCGGCCTGGCGCACGCGGTCGGGGTCGAGGTCCAGCGCCATGTAGGGAATGCCTTCGCGCTCCAGGATGCGCGCCAGGTTCTGGCCGCAGCGCCCGTAGCCGCAGATGATCACGTGTTTCGCGGTATTGATGGTCTTGCGCGCGATGCTGGTCATCTGCAGCGATTGCTGCAGCCAGTCGCTCGCCACCAGTTTGCGCACGATGGCGTTGGTGTACATCACGATGAATGGCGTGGCGAGCATCGACAGCACCATCGAGGCCAGCACCGGGTGGGCCAGCCACGGCGGCAGCAGGCTGCGTTCCTGCGCCAGCGCCAGCAGCACGAAGCCGAATTCGCCGGCCTGCGCCAGGTAGAGGCCGGTGCGCAGCGACACGCCCGAGGTGGCGCCCAGCACCCGCGCCAGCACCGTCACCAGACCCAGCTTGAACGCCAGCGGCAGCAGCAGCAGCACGGCCACCAGCGCCCATCGCTCCACCACGATGTGCCAGTCGAGCGACATGCCCACCGTGATGAAGAACAGGCCCAGCAGCACGTCGTGGAACGGCCGGATGTCGGTCTCGACCTGGTGCTTGTATTCGGTTTCCGACACCAGCATGCCGGCGATGAAGGCGCCCAGCGCCAGGCTCAGGCCGGCCAGTTCGGTGAGCCAGGCCAGGCCGAGCGTGACCAGCAGCACGTTCAGGATGAAGAGCTCCTCGCTGCGCCGCCGTGCGACGAGCGTGAGCCACCAGCGCATGATGCGCGGCCCACCGTAGAGCAGCAGCCCGACCAGCAGGATGGCTTTCACCAGCGCAAGGCCGATGGCCTTGGCCAGCGCTTCGGGCGGTGCGCCGAGCGCGGGAATCAGCACCAGCAGCGGCACCACCGCCAGATCCTGGAACAGCAGCACGCCCATCACGCGCTTGCCGTGTTCGCTCTCGAGCTCGAGCCGCTCGGCCATCAGCTTGACCACGATCGCGGTGCTGCTCATCGTGAGTGCGCCGGACAGCGCCAGCGCCGTCTGCCATCCGAGCCGCCAGACCGGCGGCAGCTGGGAGGCGATGAGCAACGCCCCCGCGGTGGCGATCGCCATGGTCAGCAGCACCTGCAGCAGGCCGAGCCCGAACACATGCTTGCGCATGGCGCGCAGCTTGGGCAGGCTGAATTCCAGCCCGATCACGAACATCAGGAACACCACGCCGAACTCGCCCAGGTGGCGGATGGCCTCGGAGTTCTGCGCCAATGCCAGCGCATGAGGCCCGATCAGCACGCCGGCCGACAGATAGCCCAGCATCGGCGGCAGTTTCAGCGAGCGGCAGACCACCACGCCGAGCACTGCGGCCAGCAAATACATCAGCGTGAGATCGAACGAGGACATGGACGGATGCTAGAGCAATGTCCATGCCCCGAGCGTGCTGCTTGTACCGGGCGGCGGGGCGCGCCGGCCGGCCCGTAAAATCCGCCGATGAGTTCAGCTCCCCTGCCCCCCGTGGTCGACGCCGACGCAATCCTGGCGCGGGCGCGCGCCACCTTCGACATCGAATCCGATGCCGTGCTCGGCCTCAAGTCGCGCGTGGGCCCGAGCTTCGTCGACGCCGTGCGCAAGATCCTCGACGTGCGCGGGCGCGTGGTCGTCATGGGCATGGGAAAAAGCGGCCATGTCGGCCGCAAGATCGCGGCGACCCTGGCCTCCACCGGCACGCCGGCCATGTTCGTCCATCCGGCCGAGGCCAGCCACGGCGATCTCGGCATGATCAAGCAGGTCGACCTGGTGCTGGCCATCTCCAACAGCGGCGAGGTCGACGAACTCACCGTGATCCTGCCGGTGGTCAAGCGCCAGGGCGTGCCCCTCATCGCCATGACCGGCCGCATCGATTCCACCCTCGCGCGCCACGCCGACATCGTGATCGACGCCGGCGTTGCCAAGGAGGCCTGCCCGCTCAACCTCGCCCCCACCGCGAGCACCACCGCCCAGATGGCGATGGGCGACGCGCTGGCGGTGGCGCTGCTCGACGCGCGCGGCTTCGGCTCCGAAGACTTTGCGCGTTCGCACCCCGGCGGCGCGCTGGGCCGCAAGCTGCTCACGCATGTGGCCGACGTGATGCGCTCGGGCGACGAAGTGCCGCGCGTGGCGCCGACCGCAACGCTCAGCGAGCTGATGCGCGAAATGAGTTCCAAGGGCCTGGGCGCCACCGCCGTGGTCGACGCCCGGGGCCGCGCCATCGGCATCTTCACCGACGGCGACTTGCGCCGGCAGGTCGAGACCGGCGGCGACCTGCGCGGCCTGACCGCGGCCGACGTCATGCACCCCGGCCCGCGCACCCTGCGCGCCGAGGCGCTGGCGGTCGAGGCGGCCGAGCTGATGGAAGAACACCGCATCACCAGCGTGCTCATCGTCGACCCCGAAGGTCTCCTGATCGGCGCGCTCAGCATCAACGACCTGATGCGCGCGAAGGTCATCTGATGCCGCTCGACTTCCAGGCCGAAACCTTGCTCGCCGCGCAGGACGTGCGCATCGCGTTCTTCGACATCGACGGCGTGCTGACCGACGGCGGCGTGTATTTCACCGAGCACGGCGAAACCCTCAAGCGCTTCAGCATCCTCGACGGCTACGGCCTCAAGCTGCTGCGCTTGGCGGGCATCACGCCCGCGGTGATCACCGGGCGCGATTCCAAGCCGCTGCGCGTGCGGCTCGAAGCGCTGGGCATCCAGCACGTGCGCTACGGCACGGAAGACAAGCTGCCCGCGGCCGAAGCCATGCTCCAGGAGCTCGGTTTTAGCTGGCTGCAGGCCGCGGCCATCGGCGACGACTGGCCCGACCTGCCCGTGCTGGCGCGCGTCGGCTTCGCGGCCGCGCCCGCCAATGCGCACGCCGAAGTGCGCGACGCGGTCAACTACGTCACCCGCGCACGCGGCGGAGAAGGCGCGGCGCGCGAGTTTTGCGACCTGCTGGTGACGGCCTGCGGCCAGTACCGGCGCCTGCTCGACGCCGCCCGAGGTCCCCGGCAATGAAGCACGCCTGGAGCCTGCTGCGCGACATTCTCGACCGCGCCACCATCTACCTGCCCATCATTCTCACGGCGGCCGTCGCGCTCGGCACCTACTGGCTGGTGCGCAACGCACCCAAGCTGCTCGAACCCACGGCCAAGGCCGCGCCCACGCACGAGGCCGACTATTTCATGCGCGGCTTCGTGATCAAGAATTTCCTGCCCAACGGCGACCTGCGCAGCGAACTCCACGGCAAGGAAGGCCGGCACTATCCGGACACCGACACCGTCGAGGTCGACGACGTGCGCATGCGCTCCATTTCGCCGCAGGGCTACACGACCCACGCCACGGCCAATCGCGGCGTCTCGAATTCCGACGGCAGCGAGATCCAGCTCTTCGGCAACGCCATCGTCATCCGCGACCCCGTCGTGGCAGCCAACGGCAAGGGCACGCCGCGCCTCGAGTTCCGCGGCGATTTCCTGCACGCCTTTCTCGACACCGAACGCGTGACCTCGAACAAGCCGGTCACGCTCATCCGCGGCAGCGATCAGTTCACCGCCGACAACCTCGACTACGACAACCTGAGCGGCGTCGCCAACCTGACCGGCCGGGTGCGCGGCGTGCTGATTCCCTCGGCGGCCGGCAAGCCGCGCTGAACCCGCGCATGAGCCCGTCCCCGCTCGTCTTCATCACCGGCGCGTCGAGCGGCATCGGCCAAGCCCTGGCCGCGAGCTTCTACGAGGCGGGCTACCGGCTGGCGCTGGTGGCGCGGCGCACCGCGGAAATCGAATCCTGGGCCGGCGAGCGGCAGCTGGACCCCGCCTGCTACCAGGTCTATGGCGCGGACGTGGCGCAAACGGACAGCATCGTGGCCGCCGGCGCCGCCTGCATCGAACGCCAGGGCCTGCCCGACGTGGTCATTGCCAACGCCGGCATCAGCGTGGGCGTCGACACGGCGGAGCGCGAGGACATCGAGGTCATGGCCCGCACCTTCGCCACCAACAACGTGGGCCTGATGGCCACCTTCCATCCTTTCGTGGCGGCGATGAGGCAGCGCGGCAGCGGCCGGCTGGTCGGCATCGCGAGCGTCGCGGCCATTCGCGGGCTGCCGGGGCATGGCGCCTATTGCGCCAGCAAGGCAGGCGTGGTCGCCTACTGCGAGAGCTTGCGCGGCGAGTTGCACGGCAGCGGCGTCAAGGTCGTCACGCTCTGCCCCGGCTACATCGACACGCCGCTGACCCAGGGCAACCGCTATGGCATGCCCTTTCTCATGAAGGCCGAAGATTTTGCGCACCAGGCGCTGCGCGCCATCGAGGCCGGCACCAGCTACCGCGTGATTCCCTGGCAGATGGGCGTGGTCGCCAAGCTGATGCGCATGCTGCCGAACGCGCTGCTCGACCGCGCCGTGCAGGGCCGCGCCCGCAAGAAGCGCAGCGGCGAAAGCTGAATTCCCCCGGGCGGAGGCTCCAATGAAAAAGGCTCCCTGAGGAGCCTTTTTTACCAGTGTGTGCCTGGATGCAGCGTTCAGTAGCCGCTGTTGCCGCCGCCACCGTAGCCGCCACCACCGCCGCCAGAGCGGCCACCGCCGCCACGGGGGCCGGCGCCGTAGGGGCTGCGGAAGCCGCCATCGCCACCACCACCGCCGCCGCCACTGCGACCACCACCACCGCCGCCGTAGCCGCCACCACCGCCGGAGCGGCCACCGCCGCCACCACCGTAGCCGCCACCACCACTACCACCGCCGCCGTAGCCACCGCCACCACTTCCGCCGCCATAACCACCACCGCCGCCGCCGTAGCCACCACCACCGCTGCGCGGGGGCCGTGCTTCCATGGGACGTGCTTCGTTGACGACGACGCTGCGGCCGCCGAGCGGCTGGCCGTTCATGCCGGTGATGGCCGCTTGCGCTTCCGCGTCACTGCCCATCTCGACGAAGCCGAAGCCCTTCGAGCGGCCCGTGTCACGTTCCATCATGACCTTGGCGCTGGTTACCGCGCCGAATTGTCCAAAAGCCTGTTCGAGATCACTGTCGCGCACCGAGTAAGGCAGGTTGCCGACATACAGTTTGTTGCCCATCGAGGGACTCCTATAAACACATAGCAAGAAAAGCGATGGAGTCCCGAAAGCATCACTCAAACGAGAGCCGTCGAGTCGCGCGAAACTGACCGATCACCGAACTCCCTCCCCCGGCAAAATGAAGAGGGAGGCTCGTGCATTATGGGTGAAATACGCGAAATGCAAGCGGTAATTTGCTGCTTGCTGTAGGGCCTCGAAAAAATGGAAGCTAGCGCACGCTCACAAAGAGGGCCCGCGGCTGCGGTGCAGCAGGCAGGTAGAATCCGCCCCGTCATTGGGGAGTAGCCGCCTTCCATCGCGAGAAGGGCCCGCGTCAACAGACTTGTCCTGCCCCACAGGACATGGCGCGTGCAGTGAGAACACCTGGCGAGACCTTTGACCGTGCAACTTCGGGAATATGGCCGAAGGTGTTGCACGGTCAATTGCGTCCTTCGGCCCAAGGAACCTCTCTCTTTCATGGAAGCTTTTCTCGTTGCAACCGGCGTGGTTGCGCTCGCCGAAATGGGCGACAAGACCCAGCTGCTGGCCCTTCTGCTCGCAGCGCGTTTCAGAAAACCCTGGCCGATCGTGCTCGGGATCTTCGCCGCCACCATCGTCAACCACGCACTGGCCGGCGCGGTCGGCAACTGGATCACTCATTGGCTTGGCCCCGACATGCTGCGTTGGATCCTCGGCGGCTCGTTCATCGCCATGGCGGCCTGGATGCTGATACCCGATAAGCTCGACGAAGACGACGCCCCCGCGGCCACCCACCACGGCGTCTTCGCCACCACGCTGATTGCGTTCTTCCTGGCCGAAATGGGCGACAAGACCCAGATCGCGACCGTCATGCTGGCGGCCCGCTTCACCCAGGACTACTTCTGGGTGGTCGTCGGCACGACGCTCGGGATGATGCTGGCCAACGCACCGGTGGTGTGGCTCGGCGAGAAGATCGTGCGGCGCGTGCCCATCAAGCTGGTGCACGGCGTCTCGGCCGCGATCTTCCTCGTGCTCGGCATAGTGATGATCGTCGGCTGGTAACGCGACAGGGCGATATACTGCCGCCTGCGCCGATTTGCTACAGCTTGCGGGCGCTTAATAAATTCAGCTAAAGACAGTCCGTTGGCGACAACCCGGCTCGTTTTTGGCGAGGCCGGGTTTTTTCATTGATGTCGTCACCTTCCTTGGTCGTCACTCCGCAGTCGATGCAGTTCGAGGGCCCGCTGGCCCTGCGCAGCGGCGCATCGCTGGGCAGCTACACGCTCGCCTACGAAACCTACGGCGCGCTGAACGCCGAGCGCAGCAACGCGGTGCTGGTGTGCCATGCGCTCAATGCCTCGCACCATGTCGCCGGCACCTACGAGGGCCAGGCGCGGTCCGAAGGCTGGTGGGACAACATGGTGGGCCCGGGCAAGCCGGTCGACACCGACCGCTTCTTCGTGATCGGCGTGAACAACCTCGGTTCCTGCTTCGGCTCCACCGGTCCGATGCACGTCAACCCCGAAACCGGCCGCGTCTACGGCGCGGACTTCCCGGTGGTCACGGTCGAAGATTGGGTCGATGCCCAGGCGGCACTGCTCGACGCGCTCGGCATCCGCACGCTCGCGGCCGTGATGGGCGGCAGCCTCGGCGGCATGCAGGCGCTGTCGTGGACGCTGCAGTACCCCGAGCGCGTGCGGCATGCCGTGGTGGTGGCCAGCGCGCCCAACCTCACGGCCGAGAACATCGCCTTCAACGAAGTGGCGCGCCGCGCCATCGTCACCGACCCCGACTTCCACGGCGGCCATTTCTACGAGCACGGCGTGATCCCCAAGCGGGGCCTGCGCATCGCGCGGATGATCGGCCACATCACCTACCTGAGCGACGATGTCATGAACGCGAAGTTCGGACGCATCCTGCGCAGCGCGGTCGAGGGCGAGGCGGCGGCGCTGGACTACCGCTATTCCACGCAGGACGTCGAGTTCCAGATCGAGAGCTACCTGCGCTACCAGGGCGACAAGTTCAGCGAGTACTTCGACGCCAACACCTACCTCTTGATCACGCGCGCGCTCGACTACTTCGACCCCGCGCGTTCCCATGGCGGCAACCTCAGCGTGGCTTTCGCCGGGGCCACGGCCAAGTTCCTGCTCGTGAGCTTCAAGACCGACTGGCGCTTCTCGCCCGCGCGCAGCCGCGAGCTGGTGAAGGCGCTGCTCGACAACCGCCGCAACGTGAGCTACGCCGAGATCGACGCGCCGCACGGGCACGACGCCTTCCTGCTCGACGATGTGCGCTACATGGGCGTGGTGCGGTCCTACTTCGAGCGCGTGGCGCACGAAGTGCTGGCCGAAGGGAGTGCATCGTGAGCCGCCGGGCCGCTCCCAAGGCGAACACCGCAGCGCGCAGCGCGGAGGTTACCCAATGAGCGATATCGAGACCCAGCGCCTTATCGCCAACCTCGTACCCGAGGGCGCGCGCGTGCTCGACCTCGGCTGCGGCGACGGCGCCCTGCTCGACCTGCTGCAGCGCGAGCGCGGCTGCAGCGGCTACGGCGTGGAAATTGCCGACGGCAACGTGCTGCAGTGCATCCGCCGCGGCGTCGACGTGATCCAGCTGAACCTCGACGAAGGCCTGGCAGTGTTCGACGACGCCTCGTTCGACGTGGTGCTGCAGATCGACACGCTGCAGCACCTGCGAAACGCCGAGGTCATGCTGCGCGAAACCGCGCGCGTGGGCCGCATCGGCATCGTGGCCTTTCCCAACTTCGCGCACTGGCCCAACCGCATCAGCATTGCGCGCGGCCGCATGCCGGTGACGCGCCGCCTGCCTTACCAGTGGTACGACACGCCCAACATCCGCGTCGGCACCTTCAAGGATTTCGAGGTGCTGGCGCAAAAGAACAGCCTGCGCGTGCTCGATGCCTTCGGCGTGCAGGACGGCCGCAGCGTGCGCTGGCTGCCCAACGCACGCGCGGGCACGGCGGTGTTCAAGTTCGAGCGCGGGCGCTGAGCGATTCCGTGCCCTGGCTGAAAGCAACGGCCGCTCCATGAGCTTCACGCTCTCGCAACCGGCGCACAGCGAGCTGCTGATCAAGAAAAGCCGCTTCATCGGCTGCGTGCAGCCGGTGGCCGACCGGGCCGCGGCGCTGGCGGTGGTGGCCTCGCTGCGCAGCGAGCATCCCGCTGCCGCGCATGTCTGCTGGGCGCTCATGGCGGGCGGCCAGTCGGCCGCCAACGACGACGGCGAACCGGGCGGCACGGCCGGGCGCCCCATGCTCGAGGTGTTGCGGCACCAGCAGCTCGAAGGCGTGCTCGCCACGGTGGTGCGGTACTTCGGCGGCATCAAGCTGGGCGCGGGTGGCCTCGTGCGGGCCTACACCGATGCGGTGGCGCAGGCCTGCCTCGGTGCGGTGCTGGTACCGCTGGTGCGCCAGCGGCTGCTTCAATGCACCGTGCCCTATGCGCTCGAAGGGCTGGTGCGGCGCGAAATCGCGGCCGTGGCCGGCGCCTCGCTGGTCGATGTACGGCACGGCGACGCGGTGGACTTCAGGTTCACGCTGCCCGAGCCCGATGCCGGCAGCTTCATCGCCCGCCTCGACGATGCTGCGCAAGGGCGCGCCGTCTGGCCGCAGGCGTGAGCCGCCGCGCGGGTGCGGCCACAGCCGAGGGCGGCGTCATCGCGAATACGCCCCGCCCTCCTGTCGCCACGGGTGCGGCCGTATCGTCGTCAGGGCCGCGCCGCGCCATCTCGGCGGTGACGATGCCTGTGGGCACGGCCAGCACGCCCCAACCCAGCAGCATCATCACCGAGGCGATGGCGCGGCCTAGATCCGTCTTGGGCACGAGATCGCCGAAGCCCACCGTGGCCATGGTCGAGATGGCCCAGTAGATCGCCACCGGAATGCTCGTGAAGCCGTGCGCCGGGCCTTCCACCACATACATCAGCGTGCCCATCACCAGCACCACCAGCATCACGAAGCCCACGAACACCGTGATTTTCCGGCGGCTCGCGGCCACCGCCGAGACCAGCGCGCGGTATTCCACCGAGTAGCGCGACAGCTTGAAGATGCGGAACACGCGCAAGAGCCGCAGCACGCGCACGTCGATCAGGTAGGCGAGCTCGGGCGCGAGCGCCACCAGGAAAGTCGGCAGCAGCGCGAGCAGGTCGATCACGCCGTAGAAGCTCAGCGCATAGCGCAGCGGCTTGTTCACGCAGGCGAGCCGTGCGATGTATTCGAGCGTGAACAGGATGGTGAACACCCATTCGAGCACGTTGAACACGGGCCGCCATTGCTCGCGGATCGGCTGCACGCTGTCGAGGATCACCACCAGCACGCTGGCCACGATCACCGCAATCAAGGCCAGGTCGAAGAGCAGGCCCGCGCGCGTGTCGGCCTCGAAGATCACCGTGAACAGCCGGCGCCGCCAGCCGCTCGCCGGCTTGTCGAAGCGCGAATCGATGGCTGAAGAAATGGCGAGGGTCCGGGCGGCAGCTGCGGTGGTCGATCGGGTCATCTTGCGGGGCTGGGTGGCACTGGAGAGCGCCATTGTCGGGCGCCCGCGGGATTTATTCGGTTACGTTTCTTGCGCAATGAAGTGCCGCAGGCTGCGAGCGGGTTCTTACGATAGTCGCTTTGTTGAGGAGCTCCCCATTGGCCACACAGTCCCCCTTTTTCGGCAAGCGTGATCGTGACACCGACTCGTTGACCTCTCGCCCCGCGCCGCTGGTGGGCTCGGGCACCAATCTCTCGGGTTCGCCCGTCAATCCTTCGTCGCTGACCGCGCAGCAAGGGGGCCTGTCCGCAGCGGCCGCACCCGCCGCCAAGGAAGGCGGCAGCAAGCTCACCGTCGGCCCCAACATCAAGCTCAAGGGCGTCGAGATCACCGACTGCGACACGCTCGTGGTCGAAGGCCTGGTCGAAGCCACCATGGACTCGCGCCTGATGCAGATCGCCGAACAGGGCGAGTTCAAGGGCTCGGCCGAGATCGACATCGCCGAGATCCGCGGCGTGTTCGACGGCAACCTCACGGTGCGCGAAAAGCTCGTGATCCATTCGACCGGCAAGGTCACCGGCAAGATCCGCTACGGCAAGATCGTGATCGAGGAAGGTGGCCAGCTGTCGGGCGAAATCAGCTTCGGCGCCAAGCCGTCGCTGCAAGCCGCAGCCTGATCGATCAGGCTTTTTCGGCTCAGGCCGCCTCTTCCGGCGGCTTCCAACCCAGGCGCTCCAGCAACGCACCGGCCGCGGCCGGTGCTTTTTCTTTGGCGCCATTGATGAAGTAGACGAACACGTCGCGCTTTTTCGGCGATTCGGCCCAGCCTTGCGCGCGTTCAGCCCAGGTGTCGAGCGCCTTCGGTGCGTAGCCCGTTTTCAGCTTGGCATCGGCCATCATGAGCCGCGCGTAGGCGAAGTCGCCTTCGGGCTCCTCGAACGACGGGAACTTGTCCGCATCGGTGAACACGGTCGATACCTTGTGCTTCTTCGCGAGCGCCTGGTAGGCGGTTGTGATGAAACTCGGATGCCGCACATCCATCACGTGGCGCAGCGCGCGGCTGCCTTCCTTCTTCGGCAGCAGTTGAAGAAACGCCTCGAAGTCTTCCGCATCGAAGGGCTTCGTGGGCATGAACTGCCACACGATCGGGCCGAGCTTGTCGCCGAGCTCGCTCACACCGCTGTCGATGAAGCGCTTGATCGAGTCTCCCGCGGTGGCAAGCACCTTGCGGTTGGTGGTGAAGCGCGAAGCCTTCATCGAGAACATGAAATCTTCCGGCACCTCGTCATGCCATTTGCGGAAGGTCTCGGGCTTGAAGGTGCTGTAGTAGGTGCCGTTGATCTCGATGGCGCTCACCTGGCGGCTCGCATAGCGCAGCTCCTTCGCCTGCGCGAGCCCCTTGGGATAGAAGTTGTCGCGCCAGGGCTCGTAGGTCCAGCCGCCGATGCCCACCTTGATCCGAGTCGATGTTGCCTTGCTCACATTGCGCTCCGGGTTGAGATCGCCCGCACTCTACGCGGGGTCGCTCCAAGGCGCAAAATGCGATTTTTTCCTTAGCCGCGGAGAACTCGATGAACGCCCCCCTGCACCGCGAAATGCCCGCCGGTACGCTCGATGCCGAGCGCGCCCTGTCCGATGTCACCGCCCAATGGGACGGCGACATTCTGAAGCAGCTCACCGACTACATCGCCATTCCCGCCAAGTCGCCGGGCTTCGACAAGGACTGGTCGGCCCACGGGTACCTGGAGACCGTGCTGCGCAATGCTGCGGCCTGGGTCGAGGCGCAGAAGGTCGAAGGCCTGAAGCTCGAGATCGTGCGCCTCGAAGGTCGCACGCCGGTGCTGTTCTTCGAAGTGGCCGCCAGCGGCACCGGCATGGACGAGACCGTGCTGATGTATGGCCACCTCGACAAGCAGCCCGAATTCACCGGCTGGCGCAACGACCTCGGCCCCTGGACCCCCAAGTACGAGAACGGCCTGCTCTACGGCCGCGGCGGCGCCGACGACGGCTATGCGGTGTACGCCAGCATCGCCGCGCTGCAGGCGCTCAAGAACCAGGGCGCGGCGCATCCGCGCATCGTCGGCCTGATCGAGACCTGCGAGGAAAGCGGCTCCTATGACCTGCTGCCGTATGTGGACGCGCTGCGCCCGCGGCTGGGCAACGTCGAGCTGGTGATCTGCCTCGACTCCGGCGCCGGCAACTACGACCAGCTGTGGCTCACCACCTCGCTGCGCGGCATGGCCAGCGGCACGCTCAAGGTCGAGGTGCTGACCGAAGGCATCCACTCGGGCGACGCCTCGGGCCCTGGTGCCCTCGAGCTTCCGCATCATGCGGCAGGTGCTCGACCGCCTCGAGGACAGCGCCACCGGCCGCCTGCTGCCCGCGAGCTTCCATTGCGAAGTGCCGGCCGACCGCCTGGCGCAGGCCAGGGCCACCGCGGCCATCCTCGGCGACGAGGTCTACAAGCGCTTTCCGTGGGCCCACTACGACTGCGGCGGCTCGACCATGTTCGCGCTGCCGACCACCACCGATCCGGTCGAAGCGCTGCTCAACCGCACCTGGAAGCCCACGCTGTCGGTCACGGGCGCCGAAGGCTTCCCGGCGTTGAAGGACGCGGGCAATGTGCTGCGCCCCTACACCGCCTTCAAGCTGTCGCTGCGCCTGCCGCCGCTGGTCGATGCGGCCGAGTCGGTGCAGCAGCTGAAGACGCTGCTCGAGGACAACGCGCCGTATCAAGCGCGCGTCACTTTCGAAAGCGGCGGCGGCGCCACCGGCTGGAATGCGCCGGCCATTACGCCGTGGTTCGAGGATGCGCTCAACAAGGCCTCGCAGGCGCACTTCGGCGCCTCCTGCGGCTACATCGGCCAGGGCGGCACGATCCCGCTGATGAACATGCTGAGCGCCGGTTTCCCGAAGGCGCAGATGATGGTCTGCGGTGTGCTGGGTCCGAAGAGCAATGCCCACGGCCCGAACGAATTCCTGCACGTGCCTTACGCCAAGAAGCTCACGGCCGCGGTGGCCGAGGTGATTGCGGCCCTGCCGGCCGCGCATCGCGTTGCTTCTGCGGAGCCGGCGGCCGCTTGAGCGCAGCGGGTTTCGCTGCCTATGCCGAGCCCGTGTTCGCCGCGCTGCAGCGCTGGCTCGACAAGCGCTTTCCGTCCAGCTGAAGAGGCGCTTCAGGCGCTCGCGGCAGCCTCGCGCCGGCGCGTCTGCGCGAGCCACAGCAGCGCCGCGCCCGTGAGCACCACCGGCACCAGCGAACCGTAGTTCAGCAGCTGCCAGCCCTGCGTCGTGACCAGCACGCCCGAGGCGAACGAGGTCAGCGCGAGCGTCGCGAACACGCAGAAATTGAGCGCGCCCTGCGCCCGGTCGCGCTCTTCCGCGGTGTAGGCCGTGAGCGAGAGCGTGGTGCTGCCCGTGAACAGGAAATTCCACCCCACGCCCAGCAGGCACAGCGCCACGAGGAAGTGCTGCAGCTCCACGCCCGACAGCGCGATGGCGATGCAGCCGAAGTTGAGCACCAGTCCCACGCCCATCACCGGCAGCGCGCCGAAGCGGCGAATGAGGTGGCCGGTGAAGAAGCCCGGCGCGAACATGCCGATCACATGCCATTCGAGCACCAGCGCGGCATCGGAAAAAGGCAGGCTGCAGATCTGCATCGCAATGGGCGTGGCGGCCATCAGCAGGTTCATCACGCCATAGCCCAGCGCGCCCGCCGCGGCTGCCACGATGAACACCGGCTGGCGCATGATCTCCGACAGCGGCCGTCCGCCCAGCGCCTGCTGGCGCGTGAGCGTGGCGGGAAACTCGATGAAGCGCATGATCGCCATCGACAGCAGCGCCACCGCCGCCAGTGCGATGTAGGCGCCCGCGAACGGCACGGCGAACACTTCGCGCGTGGCGGCCGCCAGGTTGGGCCCCGCCACCGCGCCGATCAAACCGCCGGCCATCACCAGCGACACCGCCTTTTCGCGCCAGGCCGGTGCCGCGAGCTCCGCGGCGGCAAAGCGATAGAGACCGGCGTTGGCGTTGTAGTAGCCCGCCACCACCGTGGCCAGGCACAAGAGCCAGAAATTCTTCGAGACGGCCGCGAACGCGCACAGCAAGGCCGCTCCCAGCGCCACCGCCAGTCCGATCTGGAACGACCCGCGCCGCCCGAAGCGCTGCTGCGTGCGCGCCACCAGCCCGGTGGTGAGCGCGCCGCCCACCACATAGCCCATGACCGGCAGCGTGGCCATCCAGCCGCGCGGCGCGATGCTCAGGCCCACCAGCCCGTTGATGGCAATGAAGGTGACGTTGTTGGTCAGGAACAGGCCCTGGCAGATGGCGAGCAGCCAGAGGTTGCGGTTCATGGTGAAAGAGGAGAAAGGGCGAAGGCGCGCTGCGGCATGGAAGGCTGCGGTTCTACCTGATAAAAAAAAAGCGCCCTCGCGGGCGCCGGAATCTTCGTCGAGCAAATGGTCAGGGCTGCCTGTTCTGGAGCAGGCCGCCGAGCATACCCAGCAGGTCGTTCGGGTTGTCCAGGCCTTGCTCCGGCACCTTGCCGTGCGGCGTGAGCTGGTCGATGAGCGCCGGCAGCATGGTGGCCAGCATCGGCAGCAGCGTTTGCGCATTGATGCCGAGCTTGGAGGCGATGCTGGCGATGGTGTCGCTGCCCAGCGCGTCCTGCAGCTGGCCGCCGGACACGGGCTGGTTTTCTCCCTTGCCGATCCAGGAGCCGATCACGTCGCCCAGGCCGGCCTGCTCGAATTTCGAGACCAGCCCTCCCAGGCCGCCCGCGCCGCCGTTGTTGGCCAGCAGACCGCCCAGCGCGCCAGCGAGGCCGCCCAGATCTCCCATCCCCCCGATGCCGCCGCCTTGCGGCTGCTGCTGCTGGGCAGCGCCCCCGAGAACCTGGCCGAGTACCGAATCGAGCATTCCCATGGACGTTTCCTTGGTGTGTGACAGAACCGCTGGCATTTTCCCAGCGCGAGGAGCCGCGAGCGAACAGGCTTGTTTACTTTTTCAACTCGCAGCGTGACAAATTACCTGGGACGCGGTGCGCGTTTGGGCAGCAATGCGGGGCTTACCCCTTGCACGCCGACCAAGCCCAGCACTGTCACCAGCGAATTCTGCGCGCCCTTCCATGCATCTGTCACGTCGATCGATTCGCTCAGGGCATGAAAGCCCGTCGACTTTCCGCCGCCGCCGATGATGATGGCCGGGATGCCGTACGACATCGGCACGTTGGCGTCGGTGCTGCCGCCGCGCAGCAGCGTCTTGTGGCCGAAGGCGGTGTTCGAGCGGACGGCCGCTTCCACGATCACCGAGTCGGACGGCGTGCGCCCGCCCGGCCGGTCGCCGATCAGCCTGGTGCTGGCGCTCAGTGTTGCCACGTTCCAGCGCTTGTTTTCCTCGGCCACCGCTTCGTCGATGGCGGCGAGGATTTTCTTCTCCGTCTCCAGCAGCGAGGCCATGTCGTCCGAGCGGATGTCGATGGCCATGCGGGCATCGGGCGCAATGGTGTTCACCGAGGTGCCGCCGCCCACGGTGCCGACGGTGAAAGTGGTCTTGGGGAAGCTGGGCGTGCGGACTTCCGCGATCTTGGCAATGGCGCGGCCCATGCCGTGGATGGCGCTGGGCACCTGGCCGAACGCGGCAAAGCTGTGGCCGCCCGGGCCCTTGAACGTGACCTCGTGGCGATGGCTCGCCGTGCCGAGAACCAGCACGTTGCCGTCGGGCGAAGGCTCCAGCCCCACCATGCCGTCGATGTCGAGGTGGTCGCGGAAGATGGCCTTCATGCCGCGCAGGTTGCCGAGTTCTTCCTCGCCCACATTGGCGACGAAGAGCAGGTCGCCCACGGTCTGGATCTTGTTGTCGTTGAGCACCTTGAGCCACGACAGCAGCACCGACAGGCCGCGCGTATCGTCCGCGATGCCGGGCGCATGAAGCTTGCCGTCGTGTTCCTTCACCTTCACGTCGGTGCCGGCGGGGAACACGGTGTCGAGGTGGGCGGAGACCAGCAGCTTCGGCCCGTTGCCCGTGCCCTTGCGCAGCCCGATCACGTTGCCCTCGGCATCGATCCTTGCGTCGGCGAGCCCGAGCGCCTTCATGCGCGCAAGAAAGGCTTCGGCGCGCTTGTGTTCCTTGAACGGGGGCGCTTCGATCTCGGTCAGCATCTTCAGGTCTTCGACCGAATGCTCATGGTCGGCCTTGACCGCGTCGAGCAGCTTCTGGACTGTGGGCGCCGCCATCAGCTGGGTGAAAGTCTTTTCCACCTCGGGAGCGACTTGCGCCGGCGTGGGGGCCACGGCGTTGTTCTGGGCCTGTGCGCCCTGTGCGGCGCAGAGCATGGCGAGCGCGAGAGGAGCGAGGGAGGCAAGCCGGAGGGCGTGTGGCGAACGAAGCATGTCGTGAGGATCCTTTTCTTGTGATGGGGATGGATGGATGGGGCCTTGCGGTAGGCACCGCTCAAGGGCCGGCGAGCAGTACCAGTGCGGCAAGCGCCGCCGTTTCGGCGCGCAGCACGCGCAGCCCGAGCGTGACCGGCGCAAAGCCGCACGCCAGCGCTTCCTGTTCTTCGGCGCTGCTCAAGCCGCCCTCGGGGCCGCTCAGCACCAGCACGCTGCGTTCGGACGGCGCCGGGGCGATGGCATCGGCAAGGCGCCGCGTGCCTTCGGCGAGGCTCAGCACAAGGCGCAGCGCGGCGGCGCCTGCACCCGCATCGATCCACGCCGAGGGGCTCGAGAACGATCGCACCGGATGGATCCGCGGCACGCGGTTGCGGCCGCATTGCTCGCAGGCGGCAATGGCAATCGCTTCCCAGTGCGCCCTCTTCTTCTCGGCGCGCTCGCCCGAAAGGCGCAGCACGCCGTGGGCCGTGGCCAGCGGCTGAATGCTCGCGACGCCCAATTCGGTGGCTTTTTCGACCAGCCAGTCCATGCGCTCGTTGGCCGGCATGCCGACGGCCAGATGCACCGCGCGCACCGCCTCGCGCTCTGCCGGCGCATGGGCGCCGATCGCGACCGACACATCGCTGCGCCCCATGCGCTCGACCGTGGCGGCATATTCGCCGCCCGAACCGTCGAACAGCGTGAGTGCGTCGCCGGGCTGCATGCGCAGCACCTGGACGTGGCGCGCTGCGCCCGGTGGCAGCGCCAGCGTGACGCCGGCGGCCAGCGGCACCGAACAATGGAAGCGCGGCATCTAGACCCTGCCGTAGGCGAAGCCGGTCAGTGCCGAAGTGCCTTCGATCTCGTCGATCACCCGCAGCAGCGGGGTCAGCTCCATGTAGCGGCTGGCCGTGGAGCGGATGTAGGCGATGAAGCGCGGCGTGTCCGCCAGGTAGCGGGGCTTGCCGTCGCGCAGCGTGAGGCGGGCAAAGATGCCGGCCACCTTGAGGTGGCGTTGCAGCCCCATCCATTCGACCGAACGGTAGAAGGCGCCGAAATCCGAATCGACCGGCAGCTTGGCCTTGCGGGCTGCTTCCCAGTAACGGATCGTGACGTCGAGCACGAATTCCTCATCCCAGCTCAGGAAGGCGTCGCGCATCAGGCTGGCGATGTCGTAGGTGATCGGCCCGTAGACCGCATCCTGGAAGTCGAGCACGCCGAGCTCGGCTTCATTGCGGACCATCAGGTTGCGCGGCATGAAATCGCGGTGCACGAACACGCTCGGCGAGGCCAGGTTGCTCTCGACGATGAGCCTGAAGCTGCGTTCGAGCCGCTCCTTGAGCTTGCCCTCGACGGCGACGCCGCGGTGGCGCCCGATGTACCACTCGGGGAAAAGCGCCAGTTCGCGCTCGAGCAATGCGCGGTCGTAGGGCGGCAGCACGCCCGGCCTGGACGCGAGCTGCCAGCGGATCAGCGCATCGATCGCATGGTCGTAGAGCGGGCGGCTGGCGTCGGGCCGGGCCGGATCGATCACGTCGAGCATGGTCTCGCGGCCCAGGTCGTCGAGCAGCAGGAAACCATGGACCCGGTCCCATTCGAGCACCTGCGGCGCGGTCACGCCGGCTTCGGCCATCAGGCGGGCGACCTGCACGAAGGGTTCGCTGTTCTCCTTGTCCGGCGGCGCGTCCATCACGATGCGGGTGCCGGCGCTCCCGGTGGCATCGAGCCGAAAGTAGCGGCGAAAGCTCGCATCGGCGGACGCAAGGCGCACCGTGTCGGGCAGCAGGCCGTGCGCGGCGGAGATGCCGGACAGCCAGTCCTGGAACGCCGCGGCGCGCTCCGGATCTGCCCAGAGAATGGCCGTGGCGGAGGGTGTGGGCGCGGAGGCCGGGGGCGGGGGTGCTGTCATGGATAATCGATTCTACAAATCCGCCTGGCGCGGCAACTCCTGCGGTCCTCCCTGGTCGAACCGAGTTGCCGCCGGCTCCTGCAACCTGCCGGCCTGCCGCGCCGTCCTCCCGACGATCCTTCGTTCCTGACCGATGCCTACGATCCAAAGTCCCCACGCTTGGCACCCTGTGCACTCGCAGCCCTCCTCGGGAAGACTGCGGACCTTCTCCGGAACGATGCGGCGGGAGGCCTGATGAGCCGGCGCGTTGCCTTGCGGCGTTCCGGCCCGCCCCTGCCATTGGCCTTGTTGTCGCTGGCGCTGCTGCATGCGCACGGCGCCTCCGCCCAGCCGGCAGGCGGCCTCGACGGCCCGCTCACGCTCAAGCGCACGCCGCAGCTGACCGAAACGCTGCCGCCCGCCGAACGCAGCCAACTGCCCAGCCTGATCACCGGCGACCGCCTGTCGGGCCGCCAGGACCTCGAAACCGTGGTCGAAGGCCATGCCACGCTGCGGCGCGGCGAAGTCGCCATCACCGCCGACCGGCTCGAGTACTACCAGCCCGACGACCGCGCCCGGGCGCGCGGCAACGTGCGCGTCAACCAGGCCGGCAACGTGTACGAAGGCCCCGAGCTCGAACTCAAGCTCGAGACCTTCGAGGGTTTCTTCAACAATGTGCGCTACTCCTTTCTTGCCAACGGCGCGCACGGCGAGGCGCAGCGCATCGATTTTGTCGACAGCAATGTGTCGGTGGCCCGCAGCGCCACCTACACCACCTGCCGGCGCGAAGACTATCCGGGCTGGATGCCGGCTTGGCTGCTGACCGCAGCCACCATGACCACCGACACCGAGGAAAACGTCGGCGTGGCCACCGATGCGCGGCTGAGCTTCATGGGCATCAGCACGCCGCCGATCCCGAGCGTGAGCTTTCCGCTGTCGAACGAGCGCAAGAGCGGCCTGCTGCCGCCGACGATCGGCGTCGACAACACCAACGGCATCGAGATCTCGCAGCCGTACTACTGGAACATCGCGCCCAACCGCGACGCCACGTTCACGCCCACGTTGATGAGCAAGCGCGGCCTCAACCTGGGTTCGGAATTCCGCTACCTCGAGAAGGACTACAGCGGCAGCATCCGCATGGACCTGATGGGCAGCGACCGCCTGGTGGGCCAGCGCTACAACGAAACGCGCGCCGCACAGCTGCAGCAGCTCGCCAACGGGGAAATCCAGGCCTCGGCCCTGGGCTTCGGGGCGCCGCCCAGCACCAAGCGCTGGGGCATCTGGGCCAACCACCACCAGGATTTCAATGCCAAGGCGCTGGGGCTCGATTCGCTCGCGGCCACCATCAACATCAACCGGGTCAGCGACAACGACTACTGGCGCGACTTCACGCGCACGCCCACGCTGGCACAGCGCCAGCTGTCGAACGACGCGTCGCTCAACTGGAGCAAGGGCGACTGGAACGGCGGGATCCGTGCGCTGCGCTACCAGACACTGCAATACAGCCTGTCGCCGATCGTGCCGTCCTATGACCGCATGCCGCAGATCACGGCCAACTACAACAAGTACGACTGGCACGGCTTCGACGTTTCGCTGAACCTCGACTACACGCGCTTTCGCGTCAACACCATCCTGGCCGGCCAGCCCGGCTTCGACATCAACCAGCAGTCGCAGCCCGACGGCGACCGCGCGCTGGCCATTGCCAGCATCAGCCGGCCGTTCATCACGCCGAGTTCCTTCGTCATCCCGAAGCTGCAGCTGAACACGGCTTCGTACAACTACTACCTGCCGCAGTCGGATGTTCCCAGGCTCACCGTGAACGGGATCCAGTACGTCAACGGCGTGCCCTACAACCCGAACTCGCTGTACTTCTTCCCGACCTCCAGCAACCGGACGGTGCCGACCTTCAGCCTCGACAGCGGCCTGATCTTCGAGCGCGACGCCAACTACTTCGGCCGCGCCTTCCGCCAGACGCTGGAGCCGCGTGCCTACTACGTCTATACGCCGTTCCGCAACCAGAGCATGCTGCCGAACTACGATTCGGCGGCCAACGACTTCAGCTTTGCAACCATCTATACCGAGAACGCCTTCTCGGGCAACGACCGCATTTCCGACACCAACACGCTCACGCTCGGCGTCACCTCGCGCCTGATCGACCCCGCGACCGGCGTCGAGGCGGCGCGCTTCGGCATTGCGCAGCGGCTGCGCTTCAGCGACCAGAGGGTCACGCTGCCGGGCGGCACGCCGGTGACCGACCGTGCGAGCGACCTGTTGCTGGGCGCGCAGATCAACTGGACGCCCAAGTGGAGCCTGGACACGGTCGTGCAGTACAACCCCGACACGCGCAGGTCGGAACGCTCGGCCATCAGCGCGCGCTACAACCCCGAGCCTTACCACAACCTGAGCGCGGCCTTCCGCTACCAGGCACCCACGACGCCCACCGCCACCGACGGCAACAAGTCCTTCGACGTGGGCTGGCAATGGCCGATCAACGACCTCTGGGGCGACAAGGGCAAGGACCTCGGCCCGGGCAAGGGCCAGGGCGGCGGCCGGTGGTATGCGGTCGGGCGGCTCAACTACAGCCTGCAGGACAAGAAACTCACCGACGGCGTGCTCGGCTTCGAATACGACGGCTGCTGCTGGATCGGGCGCGTGGTGCTGCAGCGCATCACGACCGGCACGCTCACCGCCAACACGCGCATCATGTTCCAGCTCGAATTCGTCGGGTTCTCGAGCATCGGGTCGAGCCCCATGCAGACCTTGCGGTCAAACATCCAGCGCTACCAGCCCCTTCGCCAGCCCACCGAAGGGCCGAGCCGCTTCACCAATTACGACTGAGACGATTGAGCAACGCCATGAAACACATCCGTTCCATCCTGACCCTGGGCTGCCTCGCGGCACTGGCCGCAACGGCGGGCGCGCAGGGCCTGCGTCCCGGCGGCGGCAGCGGCATCACCGACATCATGCGCGCCGGTCCCCGCCTTGCGCCGCCGGCTCCGCGCACCGCGCCTTCCACCGCCGCGCCGGTGCAGCGCGCGGCCGAGTACATCGTCGCGCTGGTCAATTCCGAGCCCATCACCAACACCGAAGTGCAGTCGCGCGTCACGCGCCTGATCCGGGAGAACGCCGAGGCCGAGCGCGTGCCGCGCGCCGAGCTCACGCGCCTCGTGCTCGAGCGCCTGATCTCGGAGCGCGCACAGCTGCAGCTGGCCAAGGAGAACGGCATCAAGGTGGACGACGTCGCCATCGACCAGGCCGAGCAGACCGTGGCGCGCCAGAACCAGATCAGCGTCGAAGAACTGCGCCGCCGTGTGGTGGCCGAGGGCATTTCGCAGCGCGAATTCCGCAACGACCTGCGCGACCAGCTGCTGCTCACGCGCCTGCGCGACCGCGAGGTCGAGTCGAAGGTCAAGATCAGCGACGCCGAAGCCGACGAATACCTGCGCGACCAGCGCAACGCCCCCACCAAGGATGCGGCGCTTCAGAACATCAACCTTGCGCACCTGCTGGTCGCCGTGCCCGAGAACGCCACCGACGCGCAGGTCGCCACCTTGCAGCAGCGGGCCCAGGCTCTTGCGCAGCGTGCCCGCTCCGGCGAAGACTTTGCCAAGCTGGTGCAGGAAAACTCCGATTCGCCGGACCGCGCCAATGGTGGCGCGGTCGGCATGCGCACCGCCGACCGCTACCCGGCACTGTTCGTCGAAGCCACCCAGTCGACGCCGGTCAACGGCATTGCCGGGCCCATCCGCTCGGGTGCGGGCTTCCATGTGCTCAAGGTCCTGGCCAAGGCCCAGCTCGGCGCCACCGATGCCACCGTGACCCAGACGCAGGTGCGCCACATCCTGCTGCTCAACGACCCGAAGCGCACCACCGCCCAGGCCGTGGCGCAGCTCGCCGAATTCAAGCGCCGGCTGCAGGCCAGAACGGCCGACTTTGCCGGCCTGGCGCGCGACAACTCGCAGGACGCCAGCGCCAAGGAAGGCGGCGATCTGGGCTGGTCGCGCCCGGGCCAGTTCGTGCCCGAGTTCGAGGAAGCCATGGACCGCCTGGCGCCGGGCCAGATCAGCGACCCCGTGGTGTCGCGCTTCGGCGTCCACCTGATCCAGGTGGTCGGCCGGCGCGAATCCAAGCTCACCCAGGTCGAGCAGCGCGAAGCCGCACGGGCCGTGCTGCGCGAGCAGCGGGTCGAGGAAGCCTTCAGCACCTGGGTGCAGGAAGTGCGCGCGCGCGCCTACGTCGAATACCGCGAGGCGCCCCAGTCCTGATGGCACACATCGCCAGGAAGCGGTTCGGGCAGCACTTCCTGTCCGACGGGGGCATCATCGATGCCATCGTGCAGGAGATCGCACCGCAGGCTGGCGATGCCATGGTCGAGATCGGCCCGGGGCTGGCGGCGCTCACCCAGCCGCTGGTCGAGCGGCTCGGGCGCCTGACGGTCATCGAGCTCGACCGCGACCTGGCCAGGCGGCTGCGCGAGCATCCGCAGCTCGACGTGATCGAGTCCGATGTGCTCAAGGTCGATTTCGCCGAGTTGGCCGCCAGGTTTGCGGCGCCGCTGCGGGTGGTCGGCAACCTGCCCTACAACATCTCGACGCCCATCCTGTTCCGCCTGCTGGGCTTCGCGCACCTGATCGCCGACCAGCACTTCATGCTGCAGAAGGAAGTGATCGACCGCATGGTCGCGCGGCCCGCCACCTCCGACTACAGCCGCCTGAGCGTGATGCTGCAGTGGCGCTACAAGATGGAAAACGTGCTGTTCGTGCCGCCCGAGAGCTTCGATCCGCCGCCGCGCGTCGACAGCGCGGTGGTGCGGATGGTGCCGCTGGCCGAGCCGCCGGCCGTCGATGCCGCCCGCCTGGGCGAAATCGTGCAGGTCGCCTTCAGCCAGCGCCGCAAGATCATGCGCCACACCCTGGGCAAATGGCTCGACGCGCACGGCTTCGCGGGCGAATTCGACGCCCAGCGCCGCGCCGAGGAAGTGCCCGTGGCCGAATACGTCGCCCTGGCCCAGGCCGTTCCGCCCGAGCCCCAATAGAAAAAGCCCGCCTTGGCAAAGGCGGGCTTTGGCTTTCATTCGTGAACACCGCGGAACCGGCTTCGCCGGGCCGCAGGTGTTGCCCCCTCGAGGGGGATGCGGCTACACGGAGTGAGCCGCTTCGGGGGTGGGCTTGTTCAGGCTGCGGCGAGCCAGTAGCCCGCGTTGAAGGGGCTGCTCATGCGCAATGCGAGCGGCGAAACGTCGACCAGTTTATCGGTCGGCATCTTCTCGCCTTCGGGTTCCGTGCCGGCTGCCGCATTGGCGGTGCTGCCGTTGATTTCGATGCCATCGAGTGCTGCGCCGTTCGGCTGAGCCTCGTTCGCCCGTTCTGCTTGGCTGGTGTGTGCAGAACGGGCTACAGAAAAGAATAGAAGCAGCGGAACGGGACTTTTCGGTCGCCCCAGTAGTCGGAGGCGTCGCGGAAGATGTCGAGCAGCTGCTCGCGCGCTTCCTTGTCGAACTTGGCGTTGGCCGGGATCTGTTCGAGCACGATCACGAAGCCGGGCTGCGGGCCCGATTTATGCAACGGGTCGGTCATGCAGTCGTACAGCGCGTCGAAATTCTTGCCGAAATGCGCCGGAAAGGTGAACTGCTGTGCAATCAGGTCCAGAACGTCCTGCTTGGTCTGGGCATTCCCCAGATTGGCGTACAGGAAATGCTGGCCCGCGGCGTTCGCGGCTTCCTGCAGATCGTTCACGCGGAACGCACGAATCGATTGCACGATGTTCGGGCGTACGGCACGAAGGGATAGAGTCATCTCCGCTGGTCTTTCCATAGTCATCATCATTTCTTCGGGGCGCTTCGGGGCGCCGCTCAGGTCGTTGTCATCGCTCATGGTGCAATCCGTCTGAAACTCGCGTAGTGGTCTGCCGTGTACCAGCAGGCCTCGGGTGTTGTTCGCTGTTCACCGCCGCAGACAATGCGCCGTGCGCCGCGGTCGCGCGAGCCGGGCGTTGCCACCGTGTACTCGCGGTAGTGACCGCGCCGCGCGGGCGGCAAAAGACGCTCGCGGTTGCCAAATACCGTGCCGTCCTTTTCGTATCGGAAGGGGCCGCCACTCAGAATGGCTTCGTAGGTTCGCTGGCCCTGAACCGGCAGTTCGGACAGTGCGATCGATTCCTGGGCGGGCTTTCCGGTGCTGAACCATTCGCGGGCCTCGGCCCCCGTCGCCAACGCCGCCAGCATCAAGCCGGTGAGCGCAAACTTAGTGACAGAGGACGTGATCGAGGCGTAAGCCGCCATGGGGCACCACAAGAAAAGAGCGGGGGTTCCGAATTGGCAGCCAACCCTGGGGTTAACCCGCAAATTCAAGCCCGCGAGTGTGCACCACGCTGGCGAAAATAGCAAGCGACTGCCCAAAGTTTGAGCAGTCGGCGGGGGCGGCGCGTGGCTGCCTAAGTGGGCAGCCACTCTCGCCAGACGGCCTATCGCTCTGCGTTTGCGTCGGCGACGGTCAAGGCTGTCATGTTCACGATGCGCCGAACGGTTGCGCTGGCCGTGAGAATATGCACAGGTTTGGCGGCGCCGAGCAGCACCGGGCCGATCGCGATATTTCCGCCTGCCGCAGTCTTGAGCAGGTTGTAGGAAATATTGGCCGCGTCGATGTTCGGGAACACCAGCAGGTTGGCGTCGCCCGCGAGCGCGCTGTGCGGCATGACGACCGCGCGCTGCTTGCTGTCGAGCGCCACGTCGCCGTGCATTTCGCCGTCCACCTCGAGCCAGGGCGCCTGCACGCGCAGCAGGTCGAGCGTCTTGCGCATCTTGATGGCGCTGGGCTCGTTGCTGGTGCCGAAGTTGGAGTGCGACAACAGCGCGGCCTTGGGCTTGAGGCCGAAACGCATCATTTCCTCGGCCGCCATGGTCGTGATTTCGGCCAGTTCCTCGGGCGAGGGGTCGTAGTTGACGTGGGTGTCGACCAGGAACACCTGGCGGTCGGGCAGGAGCAGGCCGTTCATGCAGGCGTACACCGGCACGTCCTGCGGCGTGCTTTCGCAGCCGCCGGGGCGCTTGCCGATCACCTGGTCGATGTAGTGCAGGTGGATCAGCGTGGTGCCCCAGGTGCCGCAGATCATGCCGTCGACCTCGTCCTTGTGCAGCAGCATGGCGCCGATCAGCGTCAGGCGGCGGCGCATCTCGATCTTGGCGGTCTGCACCGTCTGGCCCTTGCGCTCGGTCATGCGGTGGTAGGTCTGCCAGAAGTCGCGGTAGCGGTGGTCCTGCTCGACGTTGACGATGTCGTAGTCGAGTTCTTCCTTCAGCCGCAGGCCGAACTTCTCGATGCGCTGCGCGATGATGGCCGGGCGGCCGATCAGCGTGGGGCGTGCAATGCCTTCGTCGACCACGATCTGCGCGGCGCGCAGCACGCGCTCTTCCTCGCCTTCGCAGTAGGCCACGCGCTTCTTCTGCGCCCGCTTGGCGGCGTCGAAGATCGGCTTCATCGTGGTGCCCGAGGCATAGACGAAGCTCTGCAGGCGGTCGCGGTAGGCGTCCATGTCCTTGATCGGGCGCGAGGCCACGCCGCTTTCCTCGGCGGCCTTGGCCACCGCGGGCGCGATCTTCATCATGAGACGCGGGTCGAAAGGCTTCGGGATCAGGTATTCAGGGCCGAAAGACAGCTTTTCGCCGACGTAGGCGGCAGCCACGCGCTCGCTCTGCTCGGCCTGGGCGAGGTCGGCAATGGCACGCACCGCGGCAATTTCCATCTCGTCGGTGATGGTGGTGGCGCCCGAATCGAGCGCGCCGCGGAAGATGTACGGGAAGCACAGGACGTTGTTGACCTGGTTCGGGTAGTCGGTGCGGCCGGTGGCCATGATCACGTCGGGGCGCACCGCATGCGCGTCTTCCGGCGAGATTTCGGGGTTCGGATTGGCCAGCGCAAAGATCACCGGGCGCGGCGCCATCTTGGCCACCATGGCGGGCTTGAGCACGCCGCCGGCCGACAGGCCCAGGAACACGTCGGCGCCCTCGATCACCTCGGCCAGCGTGCGGGCCGTGGTTTTCTGCATGTACTGGCGCTTGTCGTCGTCCATGAGCTCTTCGCGGCCTTCGTAGACCACGCCGGCCAGGTCGGTCACGAACACGTTTTCGCGCTTCAGGCCCACCTTGAGCAGCAGGTTCAGGCAGGCCAGCGCCGCGGCGCCCGCGCCCGAGGTCACCAGCTTGACCTCGCTGATGTCCTTGCCCGCCACCTTGAGGCCGTTGAGCATGGCCGCCGCCACCGTGATGGCCGTGCCGTGCTGGTCGTCGTGGAACACCGGGATCTTCATGCGCTTGCGCAGCTCGCGCTCGACGTAGAAGCAGTCGGGGGCCTTGATGTCTTCCAGGTTGATGGCGCCGAAGGTGGGCTCCAGCGAGGCGATGATCTCGACCAGCTTGGCCGGGTCCTTCTCGTCGATCTCGATGTCGAACACGTCGACGCCGGCAAACTTCTTGAAGAGAACGCCCTTGCCTTCCATCACCGGCTTGGAGGCCAGCGCGCCGATGTCGCCCAGCCCGAGCACGGCGGTGCCGTTGGTGATCACCGCCACCAGGTTGCCGCGTGCCGTGTACTTGAAGGCGTTGGCCGGGTCCTTGACGATTTCCTCGCAGGGCGCGGCCACGCCGGGCGAATAGGCCAGCGACAGGTCGCGCTGGTTGACCATCTGCTTGGTGGCGGCGATGGCAATCTTGCCCGGCACCGGAAGCTCGTGGTACTCGAGGGCGGCGCGCCGCAATTCGGCGCGCTTGTCTTCGGGCGTGGGGGTCGATGAGGTCGTCGAATCGGGCATGGGCCGTTGCTCCTGGTGGCGCTTCTTCTGGGGGCGCCGATTGTAGACCTCGGCCCAAGACGCCATAGGCCGCATGGCGCAGATGCCGGCATGCCAAAAGCACGAGGGCCCGTCAAGACGATGTGGCAATATGCGCAGTCCGGAAAAAAACTCGACGAGGAGCGGCCATGGCCCTGATGGATTTCATCAAGAAGCAGTTCATCGACATCATCCAGTGGACCGAGACCGGCGACGGCACGCTGGCCTGGCGCTTTCCGATGGCGGAGATGGAAATCCAGAACGGCGCCTCGCTCACCGTGCGCGAGTCGCAGGTGGCGGTGTTCGTCAACGAAGGCCAGGTGGCCGACGTGTTCGGCCCCGGCATGTACAAGCTCACGACGCAGACGCTGCCCGTGCTGACGTACCTGAAGAACTGGGACAAGCTGTTCGAGTCCCCGTTCAAGAGCGACGTCTACTTTTTCAGCACGCGCCAGCAGGTCGACCAGAAGTGGGGCACGCCGCAGCCCATCACCATCCGCGACAAGGACTTCGGCGCCGTGCGCCTGCGCGCCTTCGGCAACTACAGCTTCCGCATCGGCGATGCCAAGCTGTTCCACACCGAAATTTCGGGCACGCGCGACATCTACGGCGTGGCCGACCTCGACGGCCAGCTGCGCGGCCTGGTGCTGCAGAACATCAGCAACGCCATCGCTTCCAGCGGCGTGCCGTTTCTGGACCTTGCCGCCAACCAGATCCAGTTTGCCCAGGCGCTGGCCGCGCAATTGGTGCCCGAATTCGAGAAGATCGGCATCAAGCTCGAGAACATCACGGTCCAGAACGTCTCGCTGCCTGAAGAACTGCAGAAGATTCTCGACCAGAAGATCGGCATGGGCATGGTCGGCAACGACATGGGCAAGTTCATGCAGTACCAGACCGCGCAGGCCATTCCCAAGTTCGCCGAAGGCGCGGGCGGCGGCAGCGGCATCGCGGGCGATGCCATGGGCCTGGGCGCCGGCGTGGCGCTGGGCCAGGTGCTGGCGCAGAACCTCGCACAGGGCCTGAGCCCGGGCGCAGCGGCCCAGGCCGCGGCGACCCAGCAGCAGCCGGCCGTGGCCGTGGTGAGCCCGGCCGACGTGATGACCACGCTCGAGAAACTCGGCGAGCTCAAGACCAAGGGCATCCTCACGCAGGAAGAGTTCGACGCCAAGAAGGCAGAGCTGCTCAAGAAGCTGGTCTAAGCACCGGCAATGGCTGAGCAAGAAGGCGCGCAGCGCGCCTACCGTGCGCCCTGCCCCGGCTGCGGCGCACCGGTCGAATTCAGGTCCGCGCAATCGGCCTTCGCCGTTTGCCCGTACTGCCAGAGCACCGTCGTGCGCCAGGGCGAGACGCTCGCGCGCATCGGCAAGATGGCGGAGCTGTTCGACGACTTCAGCCCGCTGCAGCTGTTTGCCGCGGGCCGCATCCAGAACCAGCCGTTCACCATCGTCGGGCGGCTGCAATACAGCAACCCGGGCGGGCGCTGGACCGAGTGGATCGCCGCGCTCGACGGCGACCGCACCGGCATCCTGAGCGAGGACAACGGCGCCTACGTCTTCGCGCTGCCCTTCGAGCTGCAGCGCGCCGCGCCACCGCCCGCGGATCTGCGCGTGGGGGCGACCAGCGCATTCAACGGCCAGAGCTACACCGTATCGTCGAACGAACAGGTGGCGCTGCTGTCCGCGCAGGGCGAACTGCCGCACCTGCCCGAGCTGGGCCGCGCGTTCCCCATGGTCGAGCTGCGCAACGACAAGGGGCTGGTGCTCAGCATCGACTACGGCACCGAGCCGCCCGGCGCCTACCTGGGCCGCTCGGTGCAGCTCGAGGACCTGCAGCTCACCGGCCTGCGCGACGAATCCGCCAAGGACGAAAAAGGCCGGGCCTTCAACTGCCCCAACTGCGGCGCGCCCGTCACGGTCAACCTGGCCGACAGCAAGAGCATCACCTGCGGTTCGTGCAACAGCATCATCGACCTGTCGCAGGGCATCGGCGGCGAGCTGAAGCACGCGGCGCAGAACGAACCCGTTCGCCCGCTCATCGCCATCGGCAGCATGGGCCAGCTGCAGGGCGCGCAATGGCAGGTGGTGGGCTTCCAGCACCGCATGGGCGTGGAGCCCGGCGACGACGAGCACTTCGGCTGGAACGAATACCTGCTGTACAACAAGAAGCGCGGCTTCAGCTTCCTGGTCGATGCCGAGGACGGCTGGAGCATGGTCAAGCCGACCACCGGCGCACCGGTGATGGCCGAGAACGGCAGCAGCGCCAGCTACCTGGGCAAGCGCTACACGCAGCAATACGCCTACAACGCCGAGACCACCTATGTGGCGGGCGAGTTCTACTGGCAGGTCGAGCGCGGCCAGAAAACCTTCAACCGCGATTTCGCCAGCGGCAATGCACGGCTCTCGATGGAGCGCTCGGCCAACGAGCTGACCTGGTCCTCGGGCAGCAAGCTCGACAGCGGCCTGGTGTCCGCCGCGTTCAAGCTCGACGACAAGAAGGACATGTTCGTGCGCGGCGATGCGCTGCCGGTCAGTGCCGCATCGGGCCTGGGCTGCGGCACCATCATCCTCATCGTGATCGTCATCATCGTGCTGCTGGTCATCCTGAGCACCTGCAGCGGAGGATCGTCCGGTGGCTCGCGCAGCTACGGCGGCTCGTACGGCGGCTATTCGAGCGGCGGCGGCCATAAATGAAGAACGAACAGGGCAGGTTCGCGTCGATGTCACTTACCACCACTACTGCTACTACGACTGGAGGTCCCCATGGGATTTGAATGGCTGAAACCGGGCGTGGTCCTCGGATCGCTCGTGTATGCGCTGCTTGGCGTACTGATCTTCTGGCTCTGCTTTTTGATCATCGACAAGGTCACGCCCTATGACCTGTGGGGCGAGATCGTCGAGAAGCAGAACGTGGCGCTGGGCCTGGTCGTGGCCGCCATGAGCCTGGGCATCTGCGTCATCGTCGCAGCCGCGATCCATTGAGCGGGGAGGCGGCCGTGTCCGCGCATGCCGCCGATGCGCGCGGGCCGCAGCCCGTCGAGATCGCGCTGCTCGCCAGCGTGTTCGTTGTGGCCGCCTGCGGGCTGGTCTACGAGCTGACCGCGGCCGCGCTGAGCTCCTACCTGCTCGGCGATTCGGTGCTGCAATTCAGCACCATCATCGGCACCTACCTGTTCGCGATGGGCGTGGGTTCGTGGCTCTCTCGCTTTTTCGACCGCCAGCTGCCAGCGCACTTTCTGCGCATCGAGCTGCTCGTGGCGCTGGTCGGCGGCGCGCTGCCGGCCATTCTTTTCCTCGCGAACGCCTATGTGCCCGGTGCGTTCCGCCCGCTGCTCTATGGGCTCGTGGTGGTGGTCGGCACGCTGGTGGGGCTCGAGATCCCGCTGGTGATGCGCATCCTCAAGCGCAACATCCAGCTCAAGAACCTGGTGTCGCAGGTGCTCACCTTCGACTACCTCGGCGCGCTGGCGGTGTCGGTGGCTTTTCCGCTGGTGCTGGTGCCGCAGCTCGGCATGATCCGCACCGGCCTGCTGTTCGGCCTCATGAATGCCGCCGTGGCCGTGTGGGCGCTGTGGCTGTTCCGCCATGAGCTGCGCCGCATCGGTGCGCATGCGCTGGCCTGCTTTCTGGCGCTGGCCGCGCTGGCCGGCGCCTTCGCGTGGGCCGACCGCATCACCTCGCTGGCCGAAGACAAGTTCTACCAGGACCGCATCGTGTTCAGCGCCACCTCGCCCTACCAGCGCATCGTGGTCACACGCGGACAGCTCGGGCACCGGCTGTTCCTGAACGGCAACCTGCAGTTCGCCGAGCGCGACGAGTACCGCTACCACGAGGCGCTCGTCCATCCGGTGATGGCCGCGCAGGGCGCACCGAAGAAAGTCGCGGTGCTCGGCGGCGGCGATGGCATGGCGGTGCGCGAGATCCTGAAATATCCCTCGGTCGAATCGGTCACGCTGGTGGAGCTCGATCCGAACATGACCCAGCTCTTCACCGCGCATGAGACGCTGGCCGCGCTCAACGGGCATTCGCTCTCGTCGCCGAAGGTGAAGATCGTCAATACCGATGCCTTTCAGTGGCTGCAGCAGTCCGGAGACTTTTTCGACGTGATCGTGGTCGACTTTCCCGATCCGACCAACTTCGCGATCGGCAAGCTCTACACCAACAGCTTCTATGCGCTGCTCGAAAAGCGCCTTTCGGCGAGCGGCTACGCGGTGATCCAGACCACCTCGCCGCTGGTCGCGCGCAAGAGCTACTGGACCGTGGCGGCGACCATCGAGTCGGTCGGCCTGCGCGCCACGCCCTACCACGCGCATGTGCCGAGCTTCGGCGAATGGGGCTTCATCATCGCGAGCCGGCGGCCGTATCGGATGCCCGATGCGCTGCCTTCGGGGCTGCGTTTTCTCTCGCCTTCCACCTTGCCGCTGATGTTCGACTTTCCGCTCGACATGGCGCGCGTGCCGGCCGAAGTGAACCGGCTGTCGAACCAGACCCTTGTCACCACCTACGAGCAGGAGTGGGGCAAGGTAATGACGACTCACTAGACCTGGACATGCAGCGGCGCGATTTCCTCGGCGTGGCGGCGGGTGCCCTTGCGCTCGCCGGCTGCGAGGCCCCGCCGCCGCCCATCGAAGGCGGCTTCACCGGCATCGACGTGGCGCGCGGCCATGCCATGCGCGACGGCACGCTCACGAGCCAGGTGCCGGCGACCGTGAAGCGCACGCGCGTGGTGATCGCGGGTGGCGGCGTTGCCGGCCTCGCGGCCGCGCGCGCGCTGCGGCTTGCGGGCATTGAGGACTTCGCCCTGCTCGAACTCGAGGACGTCGCCGGCGGCAATGCGCGTGGCGGCATGGTCAACGGCATTGCCTGTCCGCTCGGCGCGCACTACCTGCCGGTGCCCGGCGACGATGCGCGCGAAGTGCAGGACCTGCTCGAGGAACTCGGCCTGCGCCGGCGCGTGGCGGGCCGCTGGGAATACGACGAACGCCACCTCTGCCACAGCCCGCAGGAGCGGCTGTTCTTCCAGGGCGAGTGGCAGGAGGGCCTGCTGCCCGTGCACGGCGTGGGCATGGCCACGCATGCGCAGTACCGCAAGTTCGCGCAGCGCATCGACGCGCTGCAGCACGCCGCGCATTTCGTCATTCCCACGCAGAGGGCCGCGGTCACGCCCGAGCTGCTGGCGCTCGACGCGGTCAGCTTTGCGAGCTGGCTCGACGGCGAGGGTTTCGGCGATGCGCAGCTGCGCTGGTATCTCGACTACTGCTGCCGCGACGACTACGGCGCGGGCATCGAACAGGTCTCGGCCTGGGCCGGCATCCATTACTTCGCGAGCCGCCACGGCTTTCATGCGCCCGGCGATACGAAAGGCGGCGGCGGCGCCGAATCGACGCCGGAGCGCGACGGCGTGCTCACCTGGCCCGAAGGCAACGGCTGGCTCACCAGGCAGCTGGCCGCGCCGCTCGGCGACCGGCTGCGCACGGGCCAGGCCGTCACACGCATCGCCGAGCTGCGCGGCGGCATCGAGGTCGACGCGTGGGATGCCGCGGCCAAATCGCTGGTGCGCTGGCAGGCCGAGCGCTGCATCGTCGCGCTGCCGGTGTTCGTTGCCGCGCGCGTGGTCGAGAACGCGCCGGAGGTCTTGAAGAACGCCGCCGCGCACCTGCGCTATGCCCCCTGGCTCGTGGCCAACGTGCACCTGCGCGGACCGCTCGCCGACCGCCCCGGCGCCGCGCCGAGCTGGGACAACGTGATCTACGGCACGCGCGGCCTCGGTTATGTCGATGCGCGCCATCAGACGCTCGATCCCACGCCGCGCGGCACCGTGCTGAGCTGGTACCGCCCGCTCGGCCCGAGCCGCCACGACGGCGCCGATGGCCGCCGCCTGCTGCTCGACCGCCCCTGGACCGGCTGGCGCGACGATCTGCTCGCCGAACTCTCGGTGCCGCACCCCGACCTGCCTTCGCTCGCGACGCGTGTCGAGGTCACGCGCTATGGCCATGCGATGGCGATCCCGCGGCCGGGGCTGCTCGCGCAGATCGGCGCGCATCGCACGTCGCCCGACGCGGCGCATCGCGGCCGCGTTATTGCGGGCCGGCTTTCGTTCGCGCATGCAGACTGGTCGGGCTACTCGATCTTCGAGGAGGCGTTCACGCGCGGGCACGTGGCGGGTGCGGCGCCGGGCTGAAGCCGCGGGTGCTTCCAGGCCATGTCATGGCCGCGTCACGCATGGCCGGCATGGTCTCGCGTTTCGACACGGAACCTCTCTTCTCCATGACGCGCCCTGCTTCTTTCTTCTGTTCTTCCTTCATCGCGCTGGCCGCCGCGCTCGCCTGCGGCCATGCCGCTGCACAGACTGCCTTTCCCGCCACGCTGGCCGGCCACGCCGTGCTGCCCGCCCAGAGCTTTGTCGCCGCTCCGAAGGACGCGCCTGCCGACCTGCAGGCCAGCGGCAAGTTCACCTCCGGCAAGCGCGTGGAGGCGCTGGGCACCGTCGAAGGCCTGTCGGGCGGCCGCGGCACCGGTGTCTCGGTGCCCTTCAAGGGCCAGCCGCTGCAGGGCCACTCGGGCATCAGGAAGATGGATGACGGTTCGTTCTGGATCCTCACCGACAACGGTGCCGGCGCCAAGGCCAACTCGCCCGACTTCATGCTCTACCTGAACCACTACAAGGTGGACTTCAAGAGCGGCAAGTTCAACCGCCTCAACACCATCTTCCTGCACGACCCGGACAAGAAGGTGCCGTTCCGCATCGTCCATGAAGGCACGAAGCAGCGCTACCTGACCGGCTCCGACTTCGACCCCGAGAGCTTCCAGTTTGCCGGCGGCGCACTGTGGATCGGCGAGGAGTTCGGCCCCTTCCTGATCAAGGCCGACCTGAAGGGCAAGGTGCTCGCGGTGTTCGACACGCAGGTCGACGGCAAGGCCGTGCGCTCGCCCGACCATCCGGCGGTCACCACGCCGGGCGCGCCGGGCGGTGCGGTCGATTTCCAGATCAAGCGCTCCAAGGGCTTCGAAGGCATGGCTTCGTCGAAGGACGGCAGCAAGCTCTACGCGCTGCTCGAAGGCCCGGTGTGGAACGCCGAGGCCAAGGACTACGAAAAGCTGGACGGCAAGGAAGCGCTGCGCGTGCTGGAGTTCGACGTGGCGTCTGAAAAATGGACCGGCCGCCACTGGAAATATCCGCTCGAAGCCAACGGCCACGCCATCGGCGACTTCAACATGATCGATGCCACCACCGGCCTCGTCATCGAGCGCGACAACGGCGAAGGCACGAGCGACAAGGCCTGCCCCGAAGGCCAGAAGCGCAGCGACTGCTTCCATGACATCGCGAAGTTCAAGCGCGTCTACAAGGTCGAGCTGAACGATGCCAACGTGGGCGGCGCGGTGCGCAAGATCGGCTACATCGACCTGCTGAACATCGCCGACCCCGACAAGCTGGCGCGCAAGCCGCGGAGCGACGGCGTGCTCAAGTTCCCGTTCTTCACGATCGAGAACGTGGACGTGGTCGATGCCACCCACATCGTGGTCGGCAACGACAACAACCTGCCGTTCTCCAGCAGCCGCGAGCCGAACAAGGCCGACGACAACGAGCTGGTGCTGCTGGAGGCGGGGGCGCTGCTGCAGGCCAGGTAGCACCAGCGCGAGTCGCCGACTGAAGCGCGTCTTCATAATTCGCGCATGTCGCCCGAACTGCTCCCCGCCATTGCCGCCTTCGCACGCGTTGCGCACCACGCCAGCTTCACGCGGGCCGCGCAAGAACTGGGCGTGTCGCCCTCGGCCCTGTCGCAGACCGTGCGCACGCTCGAGGGGCGGCTCGGCGTACGCCTGCTCGACCGCACCACGCGGCGCGTCGGCGTGACCGAGCTGGGCCAGCAATTGCTCAAGGGCGCGCAGCCGGCACTGGCCGCACTCGCGCAGGCGGTCGAGGGCCTCGACGAGGCGCGCGACAAGCCGGCCGGGCTGCTGCGCCTCAACGTGGCGCGCGTGTCGGCCGAATTGCTGCTGAACCCGCACTTCGCGGACTTTGCGGAGGCCTATCCCGACATCACGCTGGAGCTGGTCTGCGACAACCGCATGATCGACCTGGTCGAAGGCGGCTTCGACGCCGGCATCCGGCTCGGCGAAAGCTTGGCGCAGGACGTGGTAGCCCTGCCGGTGGGAGGGCCGCAGCGCATGGTGACCCTCGCATCGCCGCGCTATCTGGCGAGACGCAGGCTGCCGAAGACGCCCGAGGATCTGCGCGAGCACCAATGCCTGAACTACCGCCTGACCACGGGCGTCCTCTATCGCTGGGAGTACGCGCAGGACGGCCGCGTGCTCGACGTCGAAGTGGCCGGTCCGCTGATCAGCAACGACGGCGATGTGCTGCTGGCTGCTGCGCGCGACGGCGCGGGCATCATGGTGGCCTTCGAAGGCGCGGTGCGCGGCGATCTGGAAAGCGGCCGCCTCGTGCCGCTGCTCGAGCCCTGGTGGCCCACGTTTCCGGGCTTCTACCTGTACCACCCGAGCCGCGCGCAGGTGCCGCGCAAGCTGCGGGTATTCATCGACTTCCTGCAGGCGCGGCATGCGCCGCCGCCGGTGTCGCAGCGCGCCGTCAAGCTCGCATCAGTGCCTCGATCTCGTCAGCCTTCACCGGCACGCCGCGCGAGATGAGTTCGCAGCCGGTGGCGGTGACGATCGCGTCGTCCTCGATGCGGATGCCGATGTTGTGGAACCGCTCGGGCACGCCGTCGGCGGGCCGCACGTAGATGCCGGGCTCCAGCGTCAGCACCATGCCCGGATGCAGGATGCGGCTCGGCCGGTTCTTGATGACTTCGTTCGACAGCGGGTCCCTGCGCTCGCTCACCTCGCCCGCCTGCGTGGGCTCGACGTAGCTGCCGCAGTCGTGCACGTCCATGCCGAGCCAGTGGCCGGTGCGGTGCATGTAGAACTGGAAGTAGGCGCGCGAGTCGATCACGTCGTCGACGCTGCCGACCTTGTTGGCGTCGAGCAGGCCGAGGTCGAGCATGCCCTGCGACAGCACCTTGACCGCCGCATCGTGCGGGTCCGTGAAGCGGTTGCCGGCCTTGGTCACTGCGGCCGAGGCGTCCTGGCTCGCCAGCACCAGGTCGTACAGCGCGCGCTGCGGGCCGCTGAACTTGCCATTGGCCGGGAAGGTGCGCGTGATGTCGCTCGCGTAGCCGTCGAGCTCGCAGCCGGCGTCGATCAGCACCAGCTCGCCATTGCGCACCGGTGCCGCGTCGGCGCGGTAGTGCAGCACGCAGGCATTGGCGCCCGCCGCCACGATGGAGCCGTAGGCCGGGTACTGCGAGCCGCCGAGGCGGAACTCGTGCAGCAGCTCGGCGTCCAGGTGGTACTCGCGCACGTCCTTGCCTTCGCGCAGCATGCGCGCCGACAGCTGCATCGCGCGGATGTGGGCGCGCGCGCTGATCTGCGCCGCGCGCCGCATGGTGTCCTGCTCGTGCGCGTCCTTCACCAGGCGCATTTCGTCGAGCGGGCCGCACAGGTCGCGCTGCTCCTCGGGGCACAGTGCGCCGTAGCGCACGCGCGCGCGCACCGACTGCAGCCAGCCGTCGATGCGGGTTTCGAGCCCCTTGTGGATCGCGAACGGAAACCACACGGTCGACCTGTTCTCGAGCAGCTTCGGCAGCCTGGCGTCGAGCTCGTCGATCGAGAAGGCCTCGTTCACGCCAAGCGCCGCCGGGGCCGCATCGGGACCCAGGCGATAGCCGTCCCAGATCTCGCGCTCCAGGTCCTTGGGCGCGCAGAACAGCGTCGCGCGGCCGTCGCCCGCGAGCACCAGCCAGGCGTTGGGCTCGGTGAAGCCGGTCAAGTAGTAGAAGTAGCTGTCGTGCCGGAACAGGAAGTCGCTGTCGCGGTTGCGCTGGCGCTCGGGCGCGGTCGGGACGATGGCGATGCCGTCCTTGCCCAGTTGCGAGGCGAGGCGCGCGCGGCGCTCGGCGTAGATCCGGTTGTCTTCTGAGGTCATCTTGGCGTGTTCAGTTGAAGAAGCCGTTCGGGTGTCCCCACGTCGGTCCAGGGCCCGGTGTAGAGCTCGGCGCTCACGTGTTCATTGTCCATCGCGGCACGCAGGATCGGTGCCAGCGGGGCTTTGGCACCCTTCGGGTTGCCGGCCGGAATGCCGCAATAGGGCGGCGCAAAGAGCGCGGCCCGGTAGAGGCCGATGGTCGAGAAGGTGTATTTGCCGGCCGCCGAGTTGAGCGCAAGGCCTTCCGCGGAAAGGCCGAAATCGCCCTTCGGGTTGTGCGCCGGGTTCGGCACCAGCCACAGGTGCGCCAGCCTGCCGCTGGCCGCAAAGCGGTCGACCGAGGCCTGCGTGAAGGCGAAATCCGGCGCGAACACATCGCCGGCCGCCACCCAGAAAATCTCGCCCAGCCGGGGCAGCGCGCGCACGATGCCGCCGGCCGTCTCCAGCGCTTCGCCGAAGTCGCGGCCTTCGTCGGAGTATGAAATCGATAGCGCGCAGTGCCCATTCAGCACGGGATTGGAGCCGAAGTGGCCGGAGATCTTCGCGCCAAGCCAGGCCGTGTTGACCACCAGCTCGGTGAAGCCGCCGGCGGCCAGCGCCTCCATCGGCCACTGCATCAGCGGCTTGCCGCGCACTTCGAGCAGCGGCTTGGGCAGGCTGTCGGTCAGCGGCCGCATGCGCTCGCCGCGGCCGGCGGCAAGGATCATGGCCCGCACCGCAGAAAAAGAAGACGACGGCGGCTTCAAGCCGCCACCTTGCCGCGCAGCAGTTCGTTGCGTTCGCTGTGCCGGGGCTGGAACAGCGCCACCAGGCATTCCATCAGCGCATGCGCCTTGGCCGAATGGTCGCCGCCGAAGTTGCACACATACACGTCGAGCGTGGCGCCGCGCTGTTCGGGCCAGGTGTGGATGCACAGGTGCGATTCGGCCAGCAGCACGGTGGCCGTCACGCCGCCCGGCCCTTGCGGCGTGGCCGGAAAACCATGGACCAGCTTGCCCACCGGCTGCAGCCCGGCGGCCGTTGCCGCCTTGATGCAGACGGCGCCGAGCGCCTCCTTGTCGGTCAGCCATTGCATCGCGCATTGGCAGTCGTGGAGATCGGCGGTGAGGTGCAGCCCATGCATGGGTGGCAACTCTAGCAGCGCGGGTGTCGCCAAAGAACATCAGTCGGGTGTTCGGCCCGCATCGGAGGGGGTTGGAGCGAGCCCGGTAAAATCGCGGGTTCCCCCCAATCCACATTCCCCGAAAGTCCACCGCCCATGGCAAACCCAGCCCTGATGGCCAACGCGATTCGCGCGCTGGCCATGGATGCCGTCCAACAAGCAAACTCCGGCCATCCGGGCGCACCGATGGGCATGGCCGACATGGCCGTCGCACTCTGGGGCGAACACCTGCGCTACAACCCCGCCAACCCGCACTGGTTCGACCGCGACCGCTTCGTGCTCTCGAACGGCCACGCCTCGATGCTGCTGTATTCGGTGCTGCACCTCACCGGCTACGACCTGCCGCTCGGCGAGCTCAAGAACTTCCGCCAGCTGCACAGCAAGACCGCGGGCCACCCCGAAGTCGACGTGACCCCCGGCGTGGAAACCACCACCGGCCCGCTGGGCCAGGGCATTACCAATGCCGTGGGCTTTGCACTGGCCGAGAAGCTGCTCGCGGCCGAGTTCAACCGCAAGGACCACGCCATCGTCGACCACCACACCTACACCTTCCTGGGCGACGGCTGCATGATGGAAGGCATCAGCCATGAAGCCTGCGCGCTGGCCGGCGCCTGGCACCTGAACAAGCTGATCGCGCTGTACGACGACAACGGCATCAGCATCGACGGCCAGGTCAAGCCCTGGTTCATCGACAACACCGGAGAGCGCTTCAAGGCCTACGGCTGGAACGTGATCGGCCCGATCGACGGCAACGACGCCAAGGACGTGTCCAAGGCCATCGCCAAGGCCAAGAAGGAAGATTCGAAGCCGACCCTCATCATCTGCAAGACGCAGATCGGCAAGGGCAGCCCGAACCGCGCCAACACCGCCAAGGCCCACGGCGAGCCGCTGGGCGCCGAAGAAATCACGCTCACCCGCGCCGCGCTGAACTGGCCGTATGCGGCCTTCGACGTGCCGCAGGAGGCGTATGCCGACTGGAACCACAAGGAAGAAGGCGCCCGGGCCGAAGCGGCCTGGAACGACAGGTTCGATGCCTACGCCAAGGTTTACCCCGGCCTCGCCGCCGAGTTCACCCGCCGCATGAAGGGCGAGCTGCCGAAGAACTTCCACCAGGTGGCGTTCGACACCGTGGTGGCCGCCCACACCAAGGGCGAAACCGTGGCCAGCCGCAAGGCCAGCCAGCTCGCGCTCGAGGCCTTCACCGCCGCGCTGCCCGAGATGCTCGGCGGCAGCGCCGACCTCACGGGCTCCAACCTGACCAACACCAAGAGCACGGCCGCACTGCGCTTCGACGCCAAGACCGGCGCCGTGGTGCTGAACGCGCCCGCCGCGCCGCAGCCTCCGCAAGGCGCCGAAGACGAAGCCGCGCAGGGCGAGGCCGTCGAGCCGCCGCACGGCGCGATCGGCCGCCACATCAACTACGGTGTGCGCGAGTTCGGCATGGCGGCCATCATGAACGGCGTGGCGCTGCATGGCGGCTTCATTCCCTACGGCGGCACCTTCCTGACCTTCAGCGACTACAGCCGCAACGCCATCCGCATGGCCGCGCTCATGAAGCGCCGCGTGGTGCACGTGTTCACGCACGATTCCATCGGCCTCGGCGAAGACGGCCCGACGCACCAGTCGATCGAGCATGCCGCGTCGCTGCGCCTGATTCCGAACCTGGACGTCTGGCGTCCGGGCGACACCGCCGAAACTGCCGTGGCCTGGGCCGTGGCGCTGCAGAACCAGTCGCGCCCGACCGCGCTGCTCTTGAGCCGCCAGAACATCGCCTATGCGCCCAAGGGCGAGCTCGGCGACATCAGCCGCGGCGCCTATGTGCTGTCGGAGCCCGAAACGGTCGGCCTCAAGAGCAAGAAGACCGCCGCGGTCATCATCGCCACCGGTTCCGAAGTGCAGCTCGCACTGGCCGCGCAGAAGCTGCTGGCCGAAAAGAAGATCGCCGTGCGCGTGGTGTCGATGCCCTCGACCACCACCTTCGACCGCCAGGACGTGGCCTACAAGAAGGCCGTGCTGCCGAAGAAGCTGCCGCGCATCGCGGTCGAAATGGGCTGCACCGGCGGCTGGTGGAAATACGGCTGCGCGGCCGTCGTGGGCATCGACAGCTACGGCGAGTCGGCACCGGCGCCGGCGCTGTTCAAGCATTTCGGTTTCACGGCCGAGAACGTTGCCGCCACGGTCGAAGCCGCCCTGCGCGACTGAGCCCGGCCAAGCGTTTTTCTTTCTGTTCGATCAAAAAGTTTTTCAACCTTAGGAGCAAATCAGATGGCTATCAAACTCGGTATCAACGGCTTCGGTCGCATCGGTCGCAACGTGCTGCGCGCAGCGGTGCAGAACTTCAAGAACGACATCGAGATCGTTGCCATCAACGACCTGCTCGAGCCCGACTACCTGGCCTACATGCTCCAGTACGACTCGGTGCACGGCCGCTTCAAGGGCGAAGTCACGGTGGAAGGCAACACACTGATCGTCAACGGCAAGAAGATCCGCCTCACGCAGGAGCGCGACCCGGCGCAGCTCAAGTGGAACGAAGTCGGCGCCGACATCGTGCTGGAGTCGACCGGCCTGTTCCTCACCAAGGAAACCGCGCAGAAGCACATCGACGCGGGCGCCAAGAAGGTCATTCTCTCGGCCCCGTCGAAGGACGACACCCCCATGTTCGTCTACGGCGTGAACGACAAGAAGTACGCCGGCGAAGCCATCATCAGCAACGCCAGCTGCACCACCAACTGCCTGGCGCCGCTGGCCAAGGTGCTGAACGACAAGTGGGGCATCAAGCGCGGCCTGATGACCACCGTGCACGCGGCCACCGCCACGCAGAAGACCGTCGACGGCCCGAGCAACAAGGACTGGCGCGGCGGCCGCGGCATCCTGGAAAACATCATTCCCTCGAGCACCGGCGCGGCCAAGGCCGTGGGCGTGGTGATCCCCGAGCTCAACAAGAAGCTCACGGGCATGAGCTTCCGCGTGCCGACTTCCGACGTGTCGGTGGTCGACCTGACGGTGGAGCTCGTCAAGGAAGCCACCTACAAGGAAATCTGCGCCGAGATGAAGGCGCAGAGCGAAGGCGCGCTCAAGGGCGTGCTCGGCTACACCGAAGACAAGGTGGTGGCCACCGACTTCCGCGGCGACCCGCGCACCTCGATCTTCGACGCCGAAGCCGGCATTGCGCTCGACAGCACTTTCGTGAAGCTCGTGAGCTGGTATGACAACGAATGGGGCTACTCGAACAAGTGCCTGGAAATGGTGAAGGTTGTTTCGAAGTAAGACTTTGAAGCCCCAACGAAAGAACGCGCCTCCGGGCGCGTTTTTTTCATGGGCGCGCCGGTTGGGGCACCCGCTTCAGCGCAGCTTCTCGTTCCTGCGGATCTCGCTGCTGAGCTGCGAGGTCAGGCGCGTTGCCGCGCGCCGGGCCGCCAGCCCATAGTCGCCGTTGAACTCCCCGAATTCCGCCGTGCCGTTGCCGACTGCGCGCACGCGCGTGAGCTCGGCGCCCGCGGCATCGCTCACCACGCAGCTCACTTCGGCGGTGAACGATGTGGGCGGCCAGGTGATCCAGGAGGACGAACTCGAATCGGTCTTGACCTGCGGCGTGAACACCAGCGACACGCCCGCCGCCTCGTTGGCCTTTGCATCGCCGGCGGTGCGCAGCACGACCACGTCGCGGTAGACCGCACGCAGCGCGTCGCGGATCGACTTTTCGAGATCGCGGTACGGGTAGTAGCTCACGCGGTCGCCGCTGCCGCCGGCGGTGGTCACCTGCTGGTCGCGCTGGGCGTCGGTCATCACGTAGGCCACCTTCTTCGGGAGGAGGCGGGCCTGCGACCGCGGCGGCGCGGTTTCCGTGATCATCGTGATCGGATGGGCGCAGCCTGCCAGCAAGGCCGCCAGAACGGCGGCGGCAAACAGGCGGGCGGCCGAAGAAAAAGGAAACGGCATGGTGCGGCTTTCTCCGGTGCTAGGGCGCGGGCGAGGGCGCTATGGCCGCGATGAACTGCGGATCGGCATACACCTGCCGCAGCAGCGCGCGCACCAGCCTCGGGTAGGCGGCCTGTCCGGCGGGCACGGCCACGATGTTGGCGTAGCTCGAATCGAAGGCGAGTTCGCCGCGGTAGGTCTTGCGCAGCCGCTGCGCGGAGGCGCGCGTCACGACCACTTCCACCTCCATGCGGCCGCTGCCGTTGATCACGCCAAGGTCGAGTTCGTTGGCCAGGATCCGCGCCGCGATGCGGGTCGGTGCCTTGGGGTCGTAGGCCGATATTTCTCCGAGGTCGCGCATCAGCGCGTCTTCGAGGTATTGCGCGAAGGTGCCGCTGGGCGAAAGCAGTTTCGCGCGGCGCAGGCTCAGCGTGTTGATGCTGTCGTTCGGATCGGTCGGCTGCACCTTCGCCACGGCCACCATGCCGGGGCGCGTGGCTTCGAGCCGGTCGAGCGCCTCGTAGTCGGCCGCGTAGGGCGGTGCGGCGAGCTGCGCGCAGCCGGACGCCAGCACCGCCGCGGCCAGCGCACCGAGCGCTCCAACCAAAGCGCGCAAGCGCCAACCCCGCGGTCTGAAGAAGATCGTCATGCCTTGAGTCCCTCCTCGGGATGCCTGATCCCGGCGCGAGGGTAGCAGGCATTGCGCCGCGCGCGAAGGCCGATTTTCAGACCGGCTCGAGCACGTGGATCAGCTTGCTCTCGACGAACTCCTTGGTCTTCGCCCCGTGGGCCGCCATGTGCGGCGCCACGGCATGCGCCTGCAGGTGCGCCAGCGTTTCCCATTTTTCGATCACCACGAAGGTGTCCGGCCCGAAGCTGGCTTTCGATGTCGGGACGCCTTGCGCGTCGACCGTGGCGCCGTACTCGATGCAGCCTTCCTCGGCCAGCACGGCCGCGCGGTTGGCGGCAAAGGCTTCGAGCAGCTGGGCGCGCAGGCCCGGCTTGGCGGTGATGACGGCGACGACGTGGATCATGGAAAAGGGCTCCATTGCATGTTTGTGGGATGGGACCGTCGAATCTAAAAGACTGGCCGCTCGGCCAGCGGTCCCGCGCGCGACCCTATCATCGCCCGCATGTTCTTTCCCCTGCCCCGCACGGCCACCGCGCCGTTCTGCCCTTCGGAAGTCAAGGGCAGCGTGGCGGTCCCGCAGGACCTGCCCTTCGGCAAGAAGCTGCTGCGCTACGCGGGCCCTGGCCTGCTGGTCTCGGTGGGCTACATGGACCCGGGCAACTGGGCGACCGACATCGAGGCCGGCTCGCGCTTCGGCTATGGCCTGCTCTTCGTGGTGCTGCTCGCGAGCCTGGCGGCGATGCTGCTGCAGACGCTGTGCGTGCGGCTCGGGCTGGTGGCGCAGAAAGACCTCGCGCGCGCCTGCCGCGAGCACTATTCGCCGCGCGCGAGCCGCTTCCTGTGGCTGGGCGCGGAGCTGGCCATCGTGGCCTGCGACCTGGCCGAGGTGCTGGGCAGCGCGCTCGCATTGCACCTGCTGTTCGGCGTCTCGATTCCGGTCGGCATTGCGATCACGGCATTCGACACGCTGCTCGTGCTGGGGCTCCAAGGCGCGGGCTTCCGGCGCGTCGAGGCCATCGTGCTCGGGCTGGTGGGCACCATCGCGGGCTGCTTCGTGGTGGAGCTCGCGATGTCGCAGCCCAACTGGTTCGGCGTGGCGATGGGCTTTGCGCCCAGCTTCGAGCGGCTGCAGCAGCCTGGCGCGCTCTACCTTGCGATCGGCGTGGTCGGCGCCACCGTGATGCCGCACAACCTGTACCTGCATTCGTCCATCGTGCAGACCCGGCTGGTGGCCGACAGCGATGCGGCGCGGCGCGAGGCGGTGCGCTTCTGCACCTTCGACGCGGTGTTCTCGCTGTCGCTCGCGCTCCTGGTCAACGCGGCCATCATGGTGCTGGCGGCCAGCGCCTTCCACAGCACGGGCCATGTGGAAGTGACCGAGATCGACGACGCCTACCGGCTCATCGAGCCTATCGTGGGCAGCGCGTTCGCCGCCACGCTGTTCGGCATTGCGCTCCTGGCCTCGGGCCAGAGTTCGACCTTCACCGGCACCATCGCGGGCCAGATCATCATGGAAGGGTTCCTCGACCTGAAGATCCCGTGCTGGCAGCGCCGCCTGATCACGCGGGGGCTGGCGCTCGGGCCGGCATTCTTCGGTGTCTGGTGGTTCGGCGATGGCGGCGTGGGCAGGATGCTGGTGCTGAGCCAGGTGGTGCTGAGTTTTCAGCTGCCGTTCGCGATGTGGCCGCTGATCCGCTTCACGAGCAGCCGCGCGCTGATGGGCGGCTTTGCCAACGGCACCGTGGTCAAGCTGCTGGCATGGGGGCTGTTCGGCGTGATCAGCTCGGCCAACGTGTGGCTGGTGGCGTCGACGGTTTTCGGCGGCCTTTGATTCGAAGAAGCCGCACCGCGCCTGCCTCAGCGCTCGGCCGCGTCTTTCCAGAGGTGCACCAGCGCCTCGGGCGCCTCGTTCTCGGGCACCTCGAAGCTGACCGAAGAGCCCGAACGGGTGGTGGCACTTTCCACCACCACCTCCACGCGGTAGAAGCGCTGGTCGCCGCCCGGCGAGCCGGGGCCGCTGCGCTGCCCGGCGTGCGGTGCGGCGCTTTGCAATGCCTCGCCGATCCGCTGGCGCAGTTCTTCGCTGCAGTTGCCCAGCTGGTAGCTGCGCGGGCGCGAAAGGCCCGGCACGTAGGCCACGCCGCCCTCGCGCGTCACGCGCACGACGGAAGCCTGGTCCAGGGGCGGAAGCTGAATCATGATGCTGAGACTCCCACGGTGTTCCATGCGGCGCCCACGGCCTTGTGTGCCGCGCTGTCGGCGCCGAAGCGCTTGGCCGCATTCTCCGCGCTCAGCTGGGCGAAGGCCAGGAAGTCGGCATCCTGGCGCAGCCGCCGGTCGCACACCGTGTCGTACCAGACGCGGCCGGCCGTCTCCCATGCCGGGCCGGGGATGGCCGTGGCAGCGAGATGGAAGGCGCGGTTCGGAATGCCGGAATTGATGTGCACGCCGCCATTGTCCTGCCGTGTGACCACAAAGTCTTTCATGTGGGCAGGCTGCGGATCCTTGCCGAGCACCGGGTCGTCGTAGGCCGTGCCGGGCTCGGCCATCGAGCGCAGCGCGCGGGCCTTCACCTTGTCGGTGAAGAGCCCCGCGCCCACCAGCCAGTCGGCCTGCTGCGCCGTCTGCTTGAGCAGGTGCTGCTTGACCAGGGCGCCGAACACGTCGCAGATCGACTCGTTGAGCGCGCCCGGCTGGCCCTCGTACACCAGGCCCGACTCATGGTCGATCACGCCGTGCGTGAGCTCGTGGCCGATGATGTCCACCGCGATGGTGAAGCGGTTCATGACCTCGCCGTCGCCGTCGCCGAACACCATCTGCCGGCCGTTCCAGAAGGCGTTGTCGTAGTCGTTGCCGTAGTGCACGCTGCCGGTGAGCGGCAGGCCCGCGCCGTCGATGGAATCGCGCTCGTAGATGTCGTGGTACAGGCGGTAGGTTGCGCCCAGGTAGTCGTAGGCTTCGTCGGCGGCGATGTCGCCGGTGGCGGCCTGCGCTTCGGCGCGCACCAGCCTGCCGGGCAGCGTCATGGTGTGCTCCGCGTCGTGGATGGCGCGCGTGGGCGAGCCGCGCCGCACATAGCGCGGCGCGGGGCCGGACGACACGCCCCGCACCGCCGCCGCCTCGCGCAGGCCGCGGTGCTGGCGGTCGATCATCAGCGTCTGCGCCGCCCTTGCGCTGGCATGCGCACTGGCGCGTTCCGCCAGCCGGTCCAGCAGGTACGGCGGTACGAAGCTGGGCGGCAAAAGACGTGGCGAGCGAAGCGGCATGAGCAACTCTCCTTTGCGGTTGAAGGCAACGAAAAAGACGGTAGCAGAAAGCCGTAAAACCTGGATCACTCCGTTACTTCTGGTCATGGAATGCCCGGGTTCCAGGCCATAGGATCGGGGCTTCCCGATTCACCTGCCGCTTCGCTCATGTTCATCGTCACTCTCACCTACATCCGTCCGCTTGAAGAGCTCGATGTGCTGATGGACGGACACATGGCGTGGCTACGAAAGCACTACCAGAGCGGACTGTTCCTGGCCTCGGGCCGGCAGGTGCCGCGCAAGGGCGGCGTGATCTTTGCGCGCTCGGGCGACCGGGCAGAGCTAGAGGCGGTGCTGGCACGCGATCCGTTCGTGCAGAGCGGCGCGGCAAGCACGCACGTGATCGAGTTCGTGCCCAGCATGACGGCGCCCGCGACCGAGATCCTCAAGGTGCTTTGAAGCCTGGAGGCCGCGTGTCTCAGGCCTCCGGAATTTCCTCTCGCCCGCCGGGGTGCCGCGCAAAGCGCGCGGCATCGCGGCGGTGCACCGGCGCCGGATCGCCAAAGGGCCAGCCGCCGAACTGCGTGCGGCGGTAGTCGGCCAGCGCCTGGCTGATCTCGGCCTGCGTGTTCATCACGAACGGACCGTATTGCGCCACCGGCTCGGCAATGGGGCGTCCCTGCAGCAGCAGGAATTCGCTCGGCTCTTCATCGCCATTGCGCAGTTCGACGGCCGTGTCGGCGCGCAGCTCGATGGCGGCCGGGCCTTCCACGCGCCGGCCCGCAACGAAGGCAGTGGCGCCCTTGAAGAAATACAGCATGCGCCGCGTGCCATCGCCCGCGGCGGCAGGCAGCGTCCATTGCGCGCCGGGCGTCATCTTGAGGGTCCAGATCGCCACGTCGGCATCGGCCTGCGCGGCCCATGAATCAGGCGGCGGCGACAGCGGGTGGATCGGCGCCGGTCCGCCGTCCGCGGCAGTGCCGCCGAACCGGCCCGCGATCACCGCAACCTCGGTGCGGCCGCCAGCCGCATCGTCGGAGGCGAAGCGCGGAATGGCCTCCGACCAGAACATCGTGAAGTGCGGCTCGGCCATCTTGCTTCCGGCCGGCAGGTTGAGCCAGATCTGGAACAGCTCCAGCGGATTCGGCGCGTTGGTATCGAGCAGCGGAAACATCTCCGAATGCACGATGCCCTTGCCGGCCGTGAGCCACTGCACGTCACCGCCGCCGAAGCGCGCGGTGGCACCCAGCGAATCGGAATGGTCGACCAGCCCCTTGCGCACGATGGTCACCGTCTCGAAACCGCGATGCGGATGCGAGGGAAAGCCCGGCACCGTGTCGCCGTGGTACATGCTCCAGCCGTCCTTGCGGCTGAAGTCCTGGCCGAGCTGGCGGCCCGCCAGCGAGGCCTCGGGCCCCATCTGCGCGTTGGCCTTCGGATAGGCGTCGTCGTGATAGACGCAGAACAGGAACGGGTCGATCGTCTGCCACGGGAAGCCGAGCGGGCTCACCTGCAGCACGGGGCTGCGGCCTTCCTCGATGCTGCTGTTGTTGTCGATGCTGTTGCTGGACACCTCGGTATTCCTTTCGGTTGGGCGCGCCGCGGCCGAATTTGCGGCGGCGCTGTTCCCAGGAATATCGGGGCGAACTCGCTTCAAGGAAGGTGCCTTCCGCGCAACAGTGAGGAACGCATATGGAACGATGGGCATCGTTCTTGTGCTTCAGCGGCGCGGCATCACGCGTTCTGATGGGTCACTTCGACGTTCGGGTCCATGTGCATCAGCTCCCACAGGTGGCCGTCGATGTCCTGGAAGCCGTGGCCGTACATGAAGCCGTAGTCCTGCGGCTCGCGCGGCACCGTGCCGCCCGCGGCCACCGCCTTGGCCACCATTTCGTCGACCTCGGCGCGGCTTTCGCACGAGAGGCACAGCAGCACCTCGGTGCTCTTGCTGGTGTCGGCAAGGCTCTTGCTCGTGAAGGTCTTGAAGAAGTCTTCGGCCAGCAGCATGGCGTGGATGCTGCCTTCCTGGATCACCATGCAGGCGGCGTTGGCGTCGGTGAACTTCTCGTTGAAGGTGTAGCCCAGCGCGGCAAAGAACGCCTTGGACTTGTCGAGGTTCTTGACGGCGAGGTTCACGAAGATCTGCTTGTTGGCCATGGTTGTCTTCCTGTTTCGGTGAAGGGTGGATGGAGGTTGATACCAAAGAAAATGGACGGCGTCCACATTATTCTTTCAGGCCGCATTTGCCTTACGGGGAATTAAGTCGTGGCGTCCTCAAGCCAGGGGGTGTGGTTCCCTGACCCAGCGCAACGGAAGCGGCCCTCAACCTAGCCAGCAATCCGATTCGCCCCGCCCAGATCCTTCATGAAGGCGAGCAGGAGGCTGCTAAGCCGACCCGGCTGCTCCTGTTGTATCCAATGTCCGGCGCCTTCGATCAACTCGATGTCACCCATTCTCGTTGTCGCCTTTGACTTCATCAGCTCGAGCGAGCCCGGCGCCGAATAGGTGGCCCAATCTTTCGTTCCGCCTATGAAGAGCGATGGGACATCGATGGTCCTGCCCGAAAACAGGCGGAGTTCAGCGTTCAGATCAGGATCGGAATAGACCCGATAGGTTTGCAGGGCGCCTTGGAACCCGGTGCGGCCATACTCGTCCGTATATACCGCAAGTTCCGGCTCGGTGAGCCATTTGCCAGCCAAGATTTCTGCGGCAGAGGGTTGGAAAGGAGCGACCGTCTGCGGCATCGTTTTGCCAAGTTCCATGACGTAGTACGTTGGCATTTGCGCAAATTCTGTGGCGGTTCGCGCTTTCAGCCGATGCGGCTTATTTCCTGGCCAGTCACCGCTCTTGACGTAGAAAAATGCACGAAGAAAGGCATGTAGTCCTTCCGGGGGGTGCCACATGTCGTTGTTCGCGGCACGAGAACTCAGGTACTGTAAATAGGACACTCGCGGCGGATCAAGGGCCGCCAGTGCTGCTGCAAGCTTGAGACTTTCGTTTGTCGGTTGAACTGGTGCTGGTTGACTGTCAGCTGTATTGAACGGAAACGCTGGAGCACCCGGGAAAGGTGCGCTCATCAGCACCACCGAGCTGAAGACGTCCGGTCGAGCCAGTGCGCAAAATGCTGCCACAGGCGAGCCAAAGTCGTGCCCAACGAGCATCGCCGTTTGCCGATAACCCAGTGCGGAAACAAGCCCGAGCGCATCGCGCGTCATATTCAAAAGGCTGAACGGTGCAAGTGGGGTGTCAAAGCCGTTCACCCAGCCAGTGGTACGGCCAAAGCCGCGCAGGTCGGGAGCCACCACATGGTATCCGGCGTCGGCCAGCATCGGGATCAGATGTCGCCAGCCGTAAGCCAGGTCTGGAAAGCCGTGCAAAAGCAGCGCGAGGGGTCGGCCTGGGCTTTCATATCCGCCTTCGAGGATATGGACGTCGAGGCCGTTGACTCCGTGGATCATGCGCGAGCGGACGCCGCCGGGAAGTGTTCCCCCGCCATAGGTTGATGCTGTCGATTGCATCCCGTCCAAGTTGCCGGCTCGGGCAGTGGGTAGCGAAGCCGCAACCAAACCGGCAGCGCCCATCGCCAGGACGGCTCTTCGAGACGTCGGCAACTGGAAGTTTTGTGGGTGACCCATGATGAACATACCTTCGTAGCTTAGGTTTTGTGAACAGCGATGCCAGACCTGTTGTATGGCGATCGCCATAGTATGGCGTTTGCCATAGTCCCGTCAAGCGATGCGTGATATGTTCATCAGATGCCACGTACATCCGACGCCCGTGATCGGGCGATTGCCACGGCCGAACGGCTTTTTCGGATCCAGGGCTTCACAGCGACCGGTTTAATTCAGATCCTTAAAGAAAGCGGAGCACCTAAAGGGTCGTTCTACTTTCACTTTCCGCGAGGCAAGACGCAGCTTGCAGAAGAAGCGATCGACCGTTACGTTGCGAGAAGAATTGACGTATTGCGCAAGATTTCCGCGAATACAGCGGGCGATGCGTTGAAGTTTGTGCAACAGCTTTTCAGCACGTTTGCGGCTGAAATGGTCGCCACAGATTTCCAATATGGGTGTCTGATGCAAAATTTGGCGAATGAGCTGCCCTCGCTCGACGCTGATCTGACCCAACGGGTGGCGCGCGGGTTTGTTGATTCAACGGCGATAGTTGCGGAGCATTTCAAGGCATGCGGATTCACACCTGAGCGTGCATCTTCTACAGCCGCTGGGTTGGTTGCTGCTCTCGAAGGCGCGCGAACAATTGCTCGTTTGGAACGTACGCCGGACGTATTCAAGGCGCTGGCGGAGGTCTGTGCCAACAGATGGGCCGCCTCCGAGGGGTAGTGCGGGCTCGATGTCCCGCACTTGCGTAGTTGCCGCTTCTGGCAGTCGCAGCGGATCAACGACTTAGGTGTCTTCTGCTCCACCAGTTTGTTCCCCGGGGGCAGCATTCCTTGCCAGCAGCCCGGCCAGGGCGAGGGTGCTGCGGTCCTCGAAATACGGACCGACGATCTGTACGCCCAGCGGCAATCCGTCGGCTGTGAAGCCTGCGGGGGCGACCGTGGCGGGCAGTCCGCCGAGGCTCGCAAGGCTGGACCAGGCAGCCAGTGCATCATAGGGCGTGGGCTTTCCGTCGATGGTGAGTACACGCTTCTTCCAATCAGGCTCGCTCATGTGCTCGAAGGCCGCGCAACCGGCCGCCGGGCACAGCACGGCGTCGAACTGCATGAACAGCGTGCGCAGCTGCGCACGGATGCGCGTGCGCGTGGCCAGCAGGTCGAACCAGGTGCGTAGCTGCATCGGCGAACGGCCGTCGGGCTCGGCATGCGCGAGCACGGTCTGCACGATCCGTCCGTAGGTGTCGCCGACCTCGGCCAGATCGGGCAGCAGGTCCGAGGCACGGGCCACCGAGGCCCCGGCCTTCGCCAGCCGCTGCCCGGCGCCTTCGACGGCGGCGCGCACGTCGGCCGCCACCGCGGCCTGCGGATGCGAGCTGACCACCAGCACGCGCCAGTCCTTCGCCGCCGCATGGCGCGCCGCCGGCAGCATGAGGCGGCCTTGCGCCACGTGGGCCGCATCGGGCCCGGCCAGCACATCGAGCGCCAGCGAAAGGTCGTCCGCGCAATGGCCGATCGGCCCGATCACCGAGGGCAGCGCCGCCAGCGCCTCCTCGGTGCCCGGAAACGCAAAGCCGCGCGTCGGCAGCAGGCCATGGCTCGGCTTGTGCGCGTACACGCCGCAAAAGCTCGCGGGAACGCGCAGCGAGCCCGTCAGGTCGCTGCCCAGTTCCAGCGCCACCATGCCGGTGGCCACCGCCACCGCGCCGCCGCCCGACGAGCCGCCCGGCGTGCGCCTGGCGTCGAGCGGGTGCACCGTGCGGCCGTACACCGGATTGGCGCACTGCCAGTCGGCCAGCGCCGACGGCACGTTGGTCTTGCCGAGAATCACCGCGCCTGCCGCCTTGAGGCGCGCCACGGCCACGGCGTCCTGCCGCGGCACGAAATCGCGGAACGGCGGCAGGCCCCAGCTGGTCGGCAGGCCGGCGACGTTGAAGGCTTCCTTCACCGTCATCGGCACGCCCAGCAGCGGCCGGCGCTCGCCGCGCGCGAAGGCCGCATCGGCTTCGGCGGCCTGGCGGCGCGCGCGATCGAAGTCGCGCACCACCACCGCGTTGAGCCTGCCATCGAGCGCCACGATGCGGGCGATGGCGGCTTCGCACAATTCAACCGCGCTCACCTGTTTGGCGGCCAGTGCCTTGGCCGACTGTGCGGCTCCGGCGGCCAGGAGGGTGGTGGGGTCGAGGGGCGTGGCCATGGCGAGCCTTTCTTTCTTGATGCCGCAGCGGCAGGCGAAGCGCCGGCTGCGCGATGAAAAAGACCGGGCATCATGGCCGCCATGGAAATCGAGTTCAAGTTTCATGTTCCCGCGCAGCGGCTGAAAGCCGTCGAGGCCGCCCTGCGGCGCGGCAGCGTGGTGCGCACCCGCCTGCAGGCGCGCTACTTCGACACCGCCGACCAGGCGCTGGCCGCCCAGGGCATCGTGCTGCGCCTGCGCAAGGAGGGGCGGCGCTGGGTGCAGACCGTCAAGGCCACCGGCGACAACGCACTGCACCGGCTGGAACACAACGTCGACCTTGGCGCAGCGGCGGGTAGCGCGGCCCCGGCCATCGACCCGCAGCGCCACCAGGGCACGCCAGTGGGCGAGCGGCTTGCGCAGGTGCTGGCCGCGAGCGGCGCGCCGCTGGTCGAACGCCAGTCCACCGACATCGTGCGGCTCACGCGCGACGTGCGCACCACGGGCGTCGGTGCGGCCGTGGTGGAGCTGGCGCTCGATGTCGGCAAGGTCATCGCCCATGCGGGCACGCCGGACGAGCGTGAATCGCCGGTGTGCGAGCTGGAGCTCGAACTCAAGCGCGGCGAGGTGCAGGGCCTCGTCACGCTGGCGCGCCGCTGGTCGCAGCAGCACGGCCTGTGGTTCAGCACCGTGTCCAAGGCCGAGCGCGGCGCGCGCCTGCTGGCGAAGCTGGACACGGTGCCGGCCGTCAGGGCCGCGGCGCCGCGCTTTGCCGAAAGGAAAGACCGACTCGACGGCCGCGCCATCCAGCAGGCCGTGGTCGCATCGTGCCTGGCCCAGATGCTGCCCAACGCGAGCGAGCTCGCCGCGGGCAGCACCGATGAAGAACAGATCCACCAGCTGCGCATCGGCATCCGGCGCCTGCGCACAGCGCTGCGCGAACTCGGGCCGCTCGATGCGGGCAGCGGAGGTTTCGATGCGGCCCAGTGGGAGCCGCCGCTGGTCGAGGCTTTCCGCGCGCTCGGCGCGCTGCGCGACCGCGAGCAGATCGTGAAGCTGGCGCAGCCGCAACTGCGCGATGCGGGCGCGCCGGAGTTCGATCCGCTGGCCGGCGATGAAGCGGGGGCCGATGCGCCGCTTTCACCCGGCGAAGTCGTGCGTGCGCCGGCATTCCAGTCGGCGCTGGTTTCGCTGATCGGTTTCACCGCGGCGACGCCAGCAAAACCCGGCGACATTGCGGGAGAAGCCGCGCCAGAATCAGCGCCGCTGAACGCCGGCGATGCGCACCGCCTCCTGCGCAAGCAGCTGCAGCGCCTGCACCGGCAGACCGTGCGCGACGGCCGGCGCTTCGAATCCCTGGCCCCCGAAGACCAGCACCGCACCCGCAAGCGGCTCAAACGGCTGCGCTACCTTGCCGAATTCGTGGTGCCGTTGTTTGCTGCCGAGGGGGACGCCGGGCGCTACCTGAAGCGCCTGCGCCCCGCGCAGGACGCACTCGGCGAATTCAACGACGAAGCCGTGGCGCTCGCGCTCTACCGGGACGCCACCGGTCGCGATGCGCGCGCATGGTTTGCCGTTGGCTGGTTCAGCGCGCGCCATGCGGCCGGCGCGAAGGCGTGCCGCAAGGCGCTGGGCAGGATCGGGAAGGCGCCGCGGTTCTGGAAGAAGAAGAAAAACTAAGCAGCAGAACGCGACCGTTCAGTGGTGGTGCCCGTGCGCCCCATGCACATGCCGATGCTCGATCTCCACCGGCAGCGCCGCGCGCACGTCCGTCACCTGGAGGCTGAACTTCAAGGCCTTGCCGGCCCATGGATGGTTGCCGTCGAGCAGCACGACCGGCCCCTTGATCTTCATCACGGTGAAGAGGTGTTCGGTGCCATCGTCGAGCCGTCCCTCGAGTTGCCCGCCCACCTTCACGCCCGGCGGAAAGTCGGCCTTGGGGATGCTGCGCACCAGCGACTCGTCGCGCAGGCCGAAGGCGTCTTCAGGGGCGAGGTTCAGCGTGGCCTGGAAGCCTTTTTCCTTGCCATCGAGCGCTTCCTCGATCTTGGGCAGCGTGTTCTCGTAGCCGCCATGCAGGTAGGCCATCGGCTCGGGGCTGGCTTCGATGAGCTTGCCCTGGGCGTCGGCGACCTTGTACTTGAGGGTGACGACTGTGTCTTTTTCGATTTTCATGGGGGGCGATTCTCCCGCAGGGGCGAACCGGCCGTGCCGCGGCTGACGAGCGCCCCCGCGATACACGTGGCACGGACTTTGCATAGATGGTACAACTCCCGATTGTCGATTGTCCGACAATCAATAACATCCCATTCCATGACAGCCGCCCCGCCCGTTCTCCGCATCCAGGCCCTGCACAAGCGCTACGGCAGCCACCATGTGCTGCGCGGCATCGACCTCGACGTGCTGCCCGGCGACCGCATCGCCATCATCGGTTCGAGCGGCTCGGGCAAGAGCACGCTGTTGCGCTGCCTCAATTTCATGGAAACGCCCTCTGCCGGACAGGTGGTCCTCAAGGGGCGCGCCGTGGGCCGGCCCGTGGCGGGTTCCGACACCCTGCGCTACGGCGAAAGCGAACTCAGCGAGGTGCGCAAGCAGGTCGGCATGGTGTTCCAGCAGTTCAACCTGTTCCCGCACATGACGGTGCTGCAGAACGTCATGGAGGGTCTGGTGACCGTCAAGCGCCTGCCCGCGGCGCAGGCCAGCGAGCGCGCCATGGCCGAAATCGCCAAGGTGGGCCTGGCGGAAAAGACATCCGCCTACCCGGGCCACCTGTCCGGCGGCCAGCAGCAGCGCGTCGCCATCGCCCGGGCGCTGGCGATGGAACCCGAGGTGCTGCTGTTCGACGAGCCGACCTCCTCGCTCGACCCCGAACTGGTCGGCGAGGTGCTCGGCACCATCCGCGCGCTGGCGGACGAGGGCCGGACCATGCTGCTCGTGACGCACGAGCTCGGCTTTGCCTACCACTTCGCCAACAAGGTGGTGTTCCTCGCCGACGGACTGCTGCACGAAAGCGGCACGCCCGACGAGGTGCTCAAGCACCCGAAGCAGGAGCGCACGCAGCGCTTCATCGAGCGCTTCACCGCCTTCCATTTCTGACTTCCACGCGAATCACAGCAGGACTCTCATTCATGCCCGCCGACAGCGCCCCTTCGAAGACCAGTTCCCAGGCCTACGCCCCCGATGCACGCAACGACGAAGTGCTCGTCTACGTGAACGGGCAGTTCGTGCCGCGCCACCAGGCGGTGGTGTCGGTGTTCGACGCCGGCTACGTGTGCGGCGACGGCGTGTGGGAAGGCCTGCGCCTGGTCGACGGCCGCATCGTGTCCTTCGACGCCCACATCGACCGCATGTACGAGGGCGCGAAGTCGATCTCGCTGGACCTCGGCATGACCCGGGCGCAGACGAAGCAGGTCGTGGTCGACACCTTCCTGCGCAACGGCATGCGCGACGGCGCGCACGCGCGGCTCATGGTCACGCGCGGCGTCAAGAAGACGCCCAACCAGGACCCGCGCTTCATCATCGGCAGCGCCACCGTGGTCTGCGTGGCCGAGCACAAGGTGGTCACGCCGGACGCCAAGCGCAACGGACTGAAGCTCTTCACCTCGACCTTGCGCTGCAGTGGGCCGGACGTGTTCGACCTGCGGCTCAATTCGCACAGCCGTCTCAACCTGATCCAGGCCCTGATCCAGGCCATCCAGGCCGGCGCGGACGAGGCGCTGATGCTCGATCCGAACGGCTTCGTCTCGAGCTGCAACTCCACCAACTTCTTCGTGGTGCGCCACGGCGCGCTGTGGACCTCGTCGGGGCGCTACTGCTTCAACGGCATCACGCGCGCCACCGTGGTGCGGCTCGCACGCGAGGCGGGTATCCCGGTGCACGAAGGCGACTTCACGCTGGCCGAGGTCTACGCGGCCGACGAAGCCTTCGTCACCGGCACGCTGGCCGGCCTCACGCCTGTGTCATCGGTCGACGGCCGCGCGCTGGTGCCGCTCGGCCCACTCACGCAGCGCCTCGACGCGCTCTACCGCGCCTATATCACGAGCGCAAACGAGGCCCACGGCGCATTGCCCGCGGCCGCCTGAACACCGCCACACCGCCTGCTCCCTTCAACTCCAGTCCACGGAAAGCCCATCCCATGAACGCCACAACTCCCTTCCGGCGCCTGCGCCGTACCGTCGCTCTTGCGCTCGCCGCCTCCCTGACGCTCGGCAGCCTCGCCGCCGGCGCGCAGACCAACACGCTGCAGAAGATCAAGCAGAGCGGCGAGCTGCGCATCGGCGTCGCGCCCGGCGACCCGTGGTACTTCCGCGATCCTGCCTCGGGCACCTGGACCGGGCTCGGCGTGCTGCTCGGCGAACAGGTCGCCAAGGAGATGGGCGTGAAGATGACGCCGGTCGAGACCACCTGGGGCAACAGCGTGGCGGCGCTGCAGGCCGGGCAGATCGATGCCATGTTCGTGCTCGACGCCACGGAAGAGCGCAAGAAGGCGATCGACTTTCCGGCCAGCCCTCTGCTCTGGTATGCGCAGGGCGTGCTCGCGAAGGACGGCCTTGTTGCAAAGAACTGGGCCGACCTCGACAAGCCCGAAGTGCGCATCGGCGTGGCGCTCGGCACGGCGACCGACCGCGACCTGACCACGCGCCTGCCGAAGGCGAAGATCGAACGCTTCACCAACACCGACGAAACCGTGGCGGCCTTCATGTCGGGCCGCGTCGACGCGATCGGCTTCTACCACCCGGCGCTGGTCATCGCGTATTCGAAGATCCGCAAGGGCAAGGTGCAGGTGCCGCAGCCGGTGGTTGCGCTGCCGACCAGCGTAGGCATCCGCCGCGAGGCCGACGCCGGCTTTCGCAACCAGCTCGACGGCTTGATCGGCAAGCTCTACGCCTCGGGCCAGACGCAGGCACTGTACGGCCAGTACCTCAAGACCAAGGGCATCGACCCGGCCACCGTGCCCGGCGTGATGAAGGAAACGCTCGGCCAGTAGCCCGAGCGGATCGAACTGGCCGGGCGAGCGCACATGAACTACGACTGGGACTTCAGCGGCGTCTGGGCGCACCGCGACATGCTGCTCGCGGGCTTCGTCGGCACGATGAAGATCGCTGCCGTCGCCATCGCGCTGGGCGTGGTGTTCGGCGTTGTGCTCGCGGCCCTTCGGCTGTCGGGCAGGGCGTGGCTCGCCAGGCCCGCGCTGTGGATCATCGAGTTCTATCGCAACACGCCGCCGCTGGTGCACTTCTTCTGGGCCTTCTACGCATTGCCGGTGCTCATCGGCGTGAGCCTCGACCCTTACGCGGCAGCGGTCATCGCGCTGTCGACGCAGTCGGGCGCGTTCTTCGCCGAGGTGTTCCGCGGCGGCCTGGTGTCGATCGAGCGCGGGCAGTGGGAAGCGGCGCGCGCCATCGGCATGCGCTCGCACCAGGCCTTGCGCCGGGTGGTGCTGCCGCAGGCGCTCGCGCGCATGCTGCCGCCGTTCATCGAGCGTTCGTTCGAACTCATCAAGACCACCGCGCTGGCCTCCACGCTGGCCTACTCCGACCTGCTCTACCAGGCCATGCAGGTCAACTCGATCACTTTCCGCCCGCTGGAGGTGTACACGGTGGTCGCGGCCATCTTCTTTCTGGCGCTGTTCTCGCTGAGCCTGCTCGCGCGCATGGCCGAGCATCGCCTGGCCATTTCCACCCGCGCTGCAGGACACTGACGATGGACTTCACCTGGGACTTCTCGGCCGTGCTGCTGCACTGGCCCGTGCTGCTCAAGGGCGTGGGCGTCACGGCCGGGCTGTGGGCCATTGCCTTTCCCTCGGCCATGGCGATCGGCCTCCTGATCGCGCTCGGTGCGCGGTCGAAAAGCCGCCTCGTGGGCACCGCGACGCGCGGCTACATGGAGCTGTTCCGCAACATCCCGATCCTGATCCAGCTGGTGTGGTTCTTCTACGCATTCCCGATCCTCACGGGCTGGCAGCTCACGCCCTACGTGGCGGCGCTCTTGGCGCTCTCGCTCAACGCATCGGCCTACTGCTCGGAGATATTCCGCGGCGGCATCGCCTCGCTGCCGGCGGGCCAGTGGGAGGGCGCGCGCGCCCTGGGCATGCGGCGCACGCAGGTGCTGCGCCGCGTGGTGCTGCCGCAGGTGCTCAAGCGCATGCTGCCGGCCTTCACCAACCGCGGCATCGAGCTGGCGAAGAACACATCCATCGCGTCCGTCATCGCGGTGCACGAGCTCATGTACCAGGGCCGCGCGCTGAGCGCCGCCTACTACCGGCCGCTGGAAATCCTGACGGCCGTGGCCGTGGTGTACTTCGTGCTCATCTACCCTGGCGCCTATGCGGCGAGCCGCCTCGAAAAACGCCTTGCCTTGCGCAGCCATTGACGCCCACCGCCCACGCCCCCGACATCTGACCCGCCGCGATGAAAACCCTTCCCGATTTCGCACCCGCTCCCTCGGCCACGCGGCGCGACTACGTGGCGCAGACCCTGCGCGACGCCATCCTCACCGGGAAGATCGCGCCCGGCACGCAGCTGGTCGAGAGCCACTTCGCAATGCAGTTCGGCGTCAGCCGCGGCCTGCTGCGCGAGGCGATCCGCGAGCTCATCGAAACCGGCCTGCTCGTGAACAAGCCCTATGCCGGCACCTACGTGACGGACATCAGCGAAGAGACCATGAGCGACGTGTACGAAGTGCGCCGCATCATGGAAAGGCAGGCGTTCATCCGCTTGTGGCCGCAGCGCGACGAAGCCTTTCGCGCCGAGATGACCGCGCGCTACGAGGCATTGGCCGAAGCGGCTTCCAGCAGCGAGCTTCATCGCGAGAGCGCGGCGGAGGCCCACTTCCACGGCCTGGTCTACGAGCGCTGCGGCAATCAGCTGCTGCTCGACGTCTGGCGCCAGATGACGCAGAAGATCCAGCTCGGCTTTGCGGTGTGCCGCCTGACCCACGCGCCCAAGCCCGACTTCGCGGAGAACCACCACCTGTTCCTCGAGCTGGCCATCGGCAACAACCTCAACGCGATGCTCGAAGAGCTCGATGCGCATTTGTTGCGGGGCTTGTCGACCATTCGGCACGCGCTGCGCAACACGGCCCCGCGCGGCTGAGCATGGTTCATGAAATCCGGCCGGCCAGCGCCCCCCGCAACATCTCCGGCAACGCCTCCACCGCACCGAGCTTCTCCATCACCATCCCGATGAACGCCGACACCGCCAGCGGCAGGTGCTTGCGGCTCGGGTACAGCACGCTCAGCCCCTGCCCCGTGCGCTGGTACTGCGGCAGCACCGGCACCAGCCGGCCGGCCTCCAGGTCGAGCCGGGCCATGGTGGGCGGCAGCAGCGCGATGCCCAGGCCGGCGAGCGTGGCCTTGCGCAGCGCCTGCGCGGTGTTGCCGCTGAAGCGGCCCGCGACCAGCACTTCTTCTTCCGCGCCGCCGGGGCCGGCCAGGCGCCAGAGGGTGCGGCCGCTCGGATGGGGCGAGGTGACGCAATCGTGGTTCGCCAGGTCCTGCAGCGTGGCGGGCGCGCCGCGCGCGGCGATGTAGGCGGGGCTGGCGACCATGCCGTCGGTCCGGGCGTCCAGGAGCTTGCGGCCCACATAGCCCGAGTCGGGCAGCGCGCCGCCGCGGAATGCGATGTCGAACTGCTCGGCGATCAGGTCGGCCCTGGCGTCGCTGAGCACGAAGTCGACGCGCACCAGCGGATGCGCGGCCAGGAAGTCGGCCACCCATTCCATCGGGAAGAAATCGAAGAAATCGGCCGTTGCCGCCACGCGCACCAGCCCGCTGGGCTGCTGGCTGCCGGTGATCAGCTCCTGCCCGGCCTCGGCCAGCCCGTCGACCGCGCCCGCGCAGCGCTCGTGAAACGCCTGGCCCGCGCTGGTGAGCGTGAGCTTGCGGGTGGAGCGCTGCATCAGCCGCGTGCCCAGCTGCGCCTCGAGCTGTTGGATGCGCCGGCTCACGGTGTTGGGCGGCAGGCCCAGCCGGCGCGCCGCCTCGGCAAAGCTGCCGTGGCGCACCACCTGCACGAACATGGCGATGTCATTGAGGTCGAGCATGGCGGCGATTCCTTCTATGGATGGATGAGTGCAATCCGATTCTGCCGTCTAGTCGATCAATGGGTGCGACCCTAACCTATGGCCCATGACTTCCTCATCTCTCACTTCCCCGACCCAGCGCCGCGTCGTCTGGGGCGTTCGCATTCTTCTGGCGCTGGCCTTCGGCGCAGCCGGCCTCGCCAAGCTGGCCGGCGTGCCGCAGATGGCCCAGGTGTTCGAGGCGATCGGCTTCGGCCAATGGTTTCGCTACGTGACGGGCGTGGTCGAAGTGGGCGGCGCGCTGCTGCTGCTGGTGCCGGCGACCGGCTTCTTCGGTGGGCTGCTGCTGGCCGTGACCATGGTCTGCGCCGTGGCCACGCACCTTTTGCTGATCGGCGGCAACCCGGCGCCGGCCGTGGTGCTCATGCTGCTGTCGGCCTTCGTGGCCTGGCGCCTGCGGCCCGTGCCGGCGGCCGGGGCAGCCTGATCTCTCTTCTTCTTCCATTGGTTCAGGAGCATCCCATGACCACCGCCGTTGCCACCACCACCGCCACCGAAGCCCGCGCCATCGTCTACCGCACGCGCGGCGCGCAGCACGGGCCGATCACGCGGCTCATGAGCCCGGGCGACCTGGGCGAATTCCTCAAGCCCTTCGTGTTCCTCGACCTCTTCGGCTTCGACACTTCCGGCAGTCGCAAGGGCTTCGGCATGCATCCGCATTCGGGCATTGCCACGCTGACCTGGCTGATCGAAGGCGAGACGCTGTACGAAGACACGACCGGCGAGCAGGGCGTGCTGCCGGCCGGCGGCGTCGAGTGGATGCGCGCCGGCAACGGCGTGTGGCACGACGGCGCGCCCGCGCCGGAGACGAAGCGCGTGCAGGGCTTCCAGCTCTGGGTGGCCTTGCCGGCCTCGGAAGAAAACGCGCCGGCGCAAAGCATCTACCTGGCGCCCTCGCAGGTGCCGCAGGAAGGCCCGGCACGCGTGCTGCTCGGTCGCCTCGGCACGGCGCAAAGCCCCATTCCGGCCCCGGCGCCGATGAACTACCTGGCCGTACAGCTGAAGGACGGCGAGCACTGGCGCTACACGCCGCCTGCCGGCCACACCGTGGGCTGGGTCGCGGTGAACGCAGGCCGGCTCGACACGGGCGACAGCAGCGGCGAACCGGTCGCCACCGGCGAGCTGGCGGTGTTCGAGGAGTCCGGTGCGGCCATCGACTTCGTGGCGCGGGGCGACGCCTCCTTCGTGCTGGGCTCGGCGGTGAAGCATCCGCACGAACTGGTGCTGGGCCACTACTCGGTGCACACCAGCCAGGCGGCGCTCGACCGGGGCGAGGCCGAGATCCGGCGCATCGGCGCGAGGCTGCGCGAGGAAGGGCGGCTGCGCTGAGAGCCAGGGCGCGCGGCGGGCACTGCGGCCCCGCTGCAGCGCCCTGCCGATGACCTGAACGGCACTCCGCCGGTGCATCCGGCGCCTTCATGGCGCAGGTATGGCGCACAAAAAGGCCTCCTCCGGCCACTCCCGCCGCGCGCACTTCGCACAGTGCGCGCGGCGTTTCTTTTGGCGCCCGCCCTTTGCTGGCGCGCCTTTCACGCTTCGAGCTGCGCCACCCAGGGCTTACCCCATCACGCAGGCCTGCATATTGCTAAAGACTGTCGCGGGTTGACTGTCGACAGTTCGCACTGTCGATCCGATGAACCCAAAAAGGCGCCGGGGATTTCCGCCTGGCCTGAAAAGAGGAACGCGATATGCAACTGCAGGCAGTGGGCCGCAAGGCCCCACCCGTTTCCGATGCCGAGCGCCAGGTGCGCGAAGACCTGGCCGCCGCCTACCGCCTGGTGGCGCACTACGGCATGGACGACAGCATCTACACGCACATCTCGGCGCGCGTGCCGGGCGCCGAGGATCAGTTCCTGATCAACCCTTTTGGCATGCTGTTCAAGGACATCACGGCCTCGTCGCTGGTGAAGATCGACCTGGACGGCCGCATCCTCGACGACTCGCCCTGGGACGTGAACCCGGCCGGCTTCACCATCCACAGCGCGGTGCATTCGGCGCGCCACGACGCGGCCTGCGTGCTGCACACACACACGGTGGCCGGCGTGGCGGTGTCGTCGCTGGCGGGCGGGCTGCAGCCTTGCAACCAGTGGGCGCTGCAGTTCTACAACCGCGTGGTCTATCACGACTTCGAAGGCATCGCGCTCGACGCCGGCGAGCGCGAGCGCCTGGTGGCCGACCTGGGCCCGGCGGCGCGCGCGCTCATCTTGCGCAACCACGGGCTGGTCACGCTCGGGCGCACGGTGTCGGAGGCCTTCATCCTGATGCTCAACCTGGAGCGCGCCTGCCGCGTGCAGGTGGCCATCCAGTCGAGCGGCCTCCCGGTATATCCGGTGCCGGCCGAGGTCTGCGAAAAGACCGCGCAGCAGTACGAAAGCGGCGACAGCGTGCGCCAGCCGGGCCAGCCCGATCCGAACGCGCGCGAATGGCGCGCACTGCTGCAGCGCATCGATCCGCTTCCCGCCACGTCGTACCGCGACTGAGCGCGGCGCCGCGCGCGGCGCCTGCGTTCTTCCGTTCCCGTTTCTTCGTCCCCACCCGCTCGCACAGAGCCACAAGGAGTTTCCGCACATGAAACGTCGCAACCTCATCCAGATGGGTGCCGCTGCCACCGCCGGCCTGACGCTGGCAGGCGTTCCCTTGCACCTGCTCGCCGCGGGCAAGAAGGGCGGAGTGATCAACGCCGTGGTGCAGCCCGAGCCGCCGGGGCTGATGCTGGGCATCACGCAGAACGGTCCCACGCAGATGATCTCGGGCAACATCTACGAGGGCCTGCTGCGCTACGACGAGAAGATCAATCCGCTGCCTTCGCTGGCCACTTCGTGGACCGTCAACAAGGAAGGCACGCTCTACACCTTCAAGCTCAAGCCCGGCGTCGCCTGGCACGACGGCAAGCCCTTCACCTCGGCCGACGTGGTGTTCTCGGCCGACGTGTTCCTGCGCAAGACGCATGCGCGCCTGCGCGCCAACCTGGCCGCGGTGGAAAGCATCAAGGCCATCGATCCGCTCACGGTCGAGTTCAAGCTCAAGTACCCCTTCGGTCCGTTCATCGGCATCTTCGAGGTCGGCAGCATGCCGATGCTTCCGAAGCACATCTACGAAGGCACCGACTTCGCCACCAACCCGGCCAACGCCACACCCATCGGCACCGGGCCGTTCAAGTTCAAGGAATGGGTCAAGGGCTCATACATCCAGCTCGTGGCCAACGACAAGTACCACGTCAAGGACGTGCCGCTGGTCGAGAGCGTGTACTTCCACGTCATTCCCGATGCGGCCTCGCGCGCGGCGGCCTTCGAATCGGGAAAGGTCGACCTGGTGCCGGGCGGCGCGGTCGAATATTTCGACGTGCTGCGGCTCTCCAAGCTGCCGGGCGTGGCGGTCACCACCAAGGGCTGGGAGTTCTTCGCGCCGCATTCGTGGCTGTGGCTCAACAACCGCAAGGCGCCGATGGACAACGTCAAGTTCCGCCAGGCGGTGATGTACGCGATCGACCGCGAGGCCATGGCCAAGATCGCCTGGCAGGGCTTCGCCAAGCCCGCCACCGGGCCGTTCAACAGCAACATCAAGTTCCACAGCACCGACGTCGCCAAGTACCCGCGCAACGTGGCCACCGCCAAGAAGCTGCTGGAAGAAGCCGGCTACAAGGGCGAGACGCTGCGCCTGCTGCCCCTGCCCTACGGCGAGACCTGGGCGCGCTCGGCCGAGATCCTGCGCCAGAACCTTGCGCAGGCGGGCATCAAGGTCGAGCTGGTGGCCACCGACGTGGCCGGCTGGAACCAGAAGCTCAACGAGTGGGACTACGACCTCGCCTTCACCTACGTCTACCAGTACGGCGACCCGGCGCTGGGCGTGGCGCGCAACTACACCAGCAGCAACATCGCCAAGGGCTCGCCCTTCAACAACGTGGAAGGCTATTCGAACCCGAAGGTGGACGAGCTGTTCGACGCCGGCGCGAAAGAGGCCGACCCCGAGAAGCGCAAGGCGATCTACCTGCAGGTGCAGAAGATCCTGCTCGACGAAGTGCCCGTGGCCTGGCTGCACGAGCTCAACTTTCCGACGCTGTACCGCACCAAGCTGAACAACATCATCAGCTCGGGCATCGGCCTGAACGACAGTCTCGGCACCGCAACGCTCGCATGACGGCCAGCCCGCAGCACATGCAATTCCGCAGGAGCCGCCGATGAAACGTACGCAGTTCATGCTGGGCCGCGTGATGCAGGGCCTGCTGGCGATCCTGCTGATCGCCACGGTCAACTTCATGCTGGTGCGCGCCGCGCCGGGCGACCCGGTGTCGGTGCTGGCAGGCGAGGCGGGTGCGTCCGATCCGCAGTTCGTGGCGCAACTGCGCGCGCAGTTCGGGCTCGACCAGCCGATCACGACGCAGCTCGCCACCTACGTCGGCAAGGTGGTGCGGCTCGACCTGGGCTTTTCGTACCGGCAACAGCAGCCGGTGCTCAAGCTCATCATGGATCGGCTGCCGGCCACGCTGCTGCTCACGGGCACGGCGTTTGCGCTGTCGCTGCTGTTCGGCATCACGCTCGGCGCGCTGGCCGCGCGGCGCGCCGGCACCTGGGTCGACAGCTCGATCACCGTGGTGGCGCTCGTCTTCTATGCCACGCCGCTCTACTGGCTCGCGCTGATGGCGGTGCTGGTGTTCACGGTGCAGCTCGACTGGCTGCCGGGCTTCGGCTTCAGCACCGTGGGCTCCGGCGCCACCGGCCTGGCGCTGGCCTGGGACATCGCCGGCCACCTGGTGCTGCCGGCGCTGACGCTCGCGCTCTTCTACATGGCGGTGTATGCGCGCATGACGCGCGCCGCCATGCTCGAGGTGGCGCAGATGGACTTCGTGAAGACCGCGCGCGCCAAGGGCGTGAAGCCCGGGCGCATCTTGCGCGCCCACGTGCTGCGCAATGCGCTGCTGCCGGTGGTCACGCTCGCGGGCATCCAGGCCGGCGGAATGATCGGCGGCGCGGTGCTGACCGAGACCGTGTTCGCCTGGCCCGGCATCGGCCGCCTGATGTTCGACGCGCTGCTGCAGCGCGACTACAACCTGCTGCTCGGCGCCTTCCTGGTGACGGCCGCCATGGCCGTGTTGTTCAACCTCATCACCGACCTCGTCTACACGCTGGTCGATCCCCGGATCGAGCTATGACCCTGCTGCAAAGTCCATTCTGGCGGCGCTTCTGCCGCAACAAGGGCGCCGTGCTCGGCATGGCCGTGCTGGTGCTGGTGGCCGTGGTGGCCCTCATCGGCCCGTCGGTCGCGACCAACGATCCATGGAACATGGTCGAGCAGCCGTTCCTGCGGCCGTGGACCGAGCCCGGCTTCGCGCTCGGCACCGACACGCTGGGCCGCGACATTCTTTCGGGCGTAATTTATGGCGCGCGCATCTCGCTCTTGATCGGGCTGGTGTCCACCGTGGTCGCGCTGCTGATCGGCGTGACGCTCGGCGCCATTGCCGGCTACTTCGGCGGCTGGATCGACGCGGCGCTGATGCGCTTCACCGAGCTGTTCCAGGCCGTGCCGAGCTTCGCGCTCGCCATCGTGCTGGTGGCGATCTTCCAGCCCTCGGTCAATTCGATCGTGGTGGCCATTGCCATCGTCTCGTGGCCGCCGGTGGCGCGGCTGGTGCGCAGCGAGTTCCTCACGCTGCGCCAGCGCGACTTCGTGCAGGCCGCGCTGCTCGCGGGCCAGTCGACGCCGCGCATCATCCTCACGCAGATATTGCCCAACGCCATGTCGCCCATCATCGTGATGGCCTCGCTCATGACGGCCACGGCCATCCTGCTGGAGTCGAGCCTGAGCTTCCTCGGCCTGGGCGACCCGAACCAGATGAGCTGGGGCTACATGGTGGGCGCGGCGCGCACCGTGCTGCGCCAGGCCTGGTGGATGGCGCTGTTTCCCGGCCTGGCCATCGTGCTGACCGTGCTCGCGCTCAACCTGGTGGGCGAAGGCCTGAGCGACGGGCTCAACACGCGGCTCGACGGGAGGGGCAAATGAGCGCCACCGTCACACCCATGAAGCCGGTGCAGCCGGTGCTCGATGTCGTCGACCTGGGCATCAGCCTGCCCAAGGGCGCGGACCGCGCGCTGGCGGTCGACGGCGCCACGCTGTCGGTGCTGCCGGGCCAGACGCTGTGCGTGGTCGGCGAATCGGGCTCGGGCAAGTCGATGATCGCCAACGCCGTGATGGGCCTGCTGCCGCGCCCGCACGTCGAGCCCGTGGCGGGGCAAATCCTGTTCGAAGGCCGCGACCTGCTGCAGCTCACCGAGCCGCAGATGCGCGAGCTGCGCGGCCGGCGCATCGGCATGGTGTTCCAGGAGCCGATGACGGCGCTGAACCCCGTGATGCGCATCGGCGAGCAGATCGGCGAAGTCTTCGACGCGCACGGCAGCGTGCCCGCGGCCGAGAAGCGGCGGCGCATCCTGGCCGCGCTGGCCGACGTGGGGCTGCCCGACCCCGAGCTGCTGATCGACGCCTATCCGTTCCGCCTCTCGGGCGGCCAGCGCCAGCGCGTGATGATCGCCTGTGCGCTGGTGCTCGAGCCCGTGCTGCTGATCGCCGACGAGCCGACCACGGCGCTCGACGTGACCACGCAGGCGCAGATCCTCGCGCTGATCCGCGAGCTGCAGCAGCGCCGCGGCACGGCGGTGCTGTTCATCACACACGACTTCGGCGTGGTGTCCGAAATTGCCGACCACGTGGTCGTGATGCAGACCGGCCAGGTGGTCGAGGCCGGGCCGGTGCGCCAGGTGCTCGACGCGCCACAGCACCCCTACACGCGCAAGCTGATCGCGGCCATTCCCACCGGCCATGCGGAGCGCGACACCCCCACCGGCGAGATCGCGCGCGTGCTGCAGGTGCAGGACCTGTGCAAGACCTACACCTCGGGCAACGGCCTCTTCAAGCGCGGCCGCTCGGTGCAGGCCGCGAAGAACGTCAGCTTCGAACTGCGCCGCGGCCAGACGCTGGGGCTGGTCGGCGAATCGGGCTCGGGCAAGTCGAGCGTGGGCCGCTGCCTGGTGGGGCTCTCGCCGTTCGACAGCGGCCGCATCCTCTTCAAGGGCCGCAGCCTGTCGCAGGGCCCGGCGTTCCGCCGCGAGGCCGCGGGCAAGATCCAGATGGTGTTCCAGGACCCGTACGCGTCGCTCAACCCGCGCCACCGCGTGGGCGCGGCCATCGCGGGCGGGCCCATTGCACAGGGCGTGGGCAAGGCCGAAGCCATGGCACGCGCGATGGAACTGCTCAAGCTCGTGGGCCTGGGCGCCGACGCGGCCGAGCGCTATCCGCACGAGTTCTCGGGCGGGCAGCGCCAGCGCATCGGCATTGCGCGCGCGCTGGCGATGCAACCCGAGCTGCTGGTGGCCGACGAGCCGGTGTCGGCGCTCGACGTGTCGGTGCAGGCGCAGGTGCTCGAGCTCTTCGCGCAGGTGCGCGAGCAGTTCCAGCTTGCGATGGTCTTCATCACGCACGACCTGCGCGTGGCCGGCCAGATGTGCGACCACATCGCGGTGATGCAGCGCGGCGAGGTCGTCGAATACGGCGAGACGCACAAGGTGCTCGGCGATCCGAAGCACGCCTACACGCGCAAGCTGATCGAGGCGGTGCCGCGGCTGGTGTCGTCCGCGTCACCGGCCGAGGCGCTGGTCGCGTGATGGCGCCGCCGGACGACAAGGGCAAGGGCGGTACGCCCTGCGTCGCGATCCTGAGCGCGGTGCTGGACATGGAATACCTCGCCGCGGCCTTCCGCGAGGCCCATCCGGGCATCGACCTGCGCCTGGGTGAAAACCTCGGCGCGCTCGACCAGATCGATGCGGCCGTCTGCTGGTTTCCGCCGCATGGCCTGCTCGCCCGGATGCCGAGGCTTCGGCTCGTGCAGTCGCTGGCTGCGGGCATCGAGCACATCACGGCCGATGCGGCGGTTGCCGCGCCAGCTGCCGCTGTGCCGCATCGTCGACACCGGCATGGCGGCCGGCATGAAGGCCTATGTCTGCTGGGCCGTGGTGCAGCAGCACCGCGGCATGCGGGCCTACGTCGCAAGTTCCGCGGCTCGCCGATGGGAGGAGCAGCCGATCGAGTCGCCGCGCCACCACCGCGTGGGCATTGCCGGGCTGGGCACCTTGGGCATGGCCTGTGCCGAGGCGTTGGCCGCCATCGGCTACCAGGTGCGCGGCTGGAGCCGCAGTGCGAAAGAGGCGCTGCCGGCCGGCGTCGAAGGATTCCACGGCGCGGCGCAGCTCGACCAATTTCTTTCGGGCTGCGACACGCTGGTGTGCCTGCTGCCGCTGACCGCCGAGACGCACGGCTTTCTCGATGCCGCGCTGTTCGCCAAGCTGCCGCGCGGCGCGCACCTGATCAACGTCGGCCGCGGCGACCACCTGGTCGAGGCCGACCTGCAGCCGGCGCTCGATGCGGGCCAGCTCTCGGCGGCCACGCTCGATGCCTTCTCGCAGGAGCCGCTGCCGCCGGAGCATCCGTTCTGGGGCGACCCGCGCATCCTCGTCACGCCGCACATCGCCACGCGCACCGACAGCCTCGTGATCGCGCGCCAGACGCTCGACAACCTTGCGTCGGTGCGGCAGGGCCGGCGCCCCGCGAACCAGGTCGACCTGGCGCGCGGCTATTGAACTCCCCACACAACGGAACCGCCTTCATGAACGCCAGCACGCCTGCGGAGAACGCCGCCCACGACATCGCCGCGCATCTGCATCCCTTCACCAATCTTGCGACCCATCCGCAGGTCGGCCCGCTCGTGATCCAGCGCGGCGACGGCATCTTCGTGGAGGATGACCAGGGCCGCCGCTATCTCGAAGCGATGTCGGGCCTGTGGTGCGCCTCGCTGGGCTTCAGCAACGCACGCCTGGCCAAGGCCGGCAGCGATGCGCTGCACGGGCTGCCGTACTACCACACGTTCAACGGCCGCTCGAACCCGGCCGCCATCGCGCTGGCCGAGAAGCTGCTCGCGCTGGCACCGGTGCCGATGTCCAAGGTGTTCTTCGCCAACTCGGGTTCGGAGGCCAACGACTCGGCGGTCAAGCTGGTCTGGTACTACCACAACGCCATCGGCAAGCCTGCAAAGAAGAAGATCATCGCGCGCCGCAACGCCTACCACGGCGTGACCGTCGCGGCCGCGAGCCTGAGCGGCCTCGCGCCGAACCACCGCGACTTCGACCTGCCGATCGACCGCATCCTGCACGTCGACTGTCCGCACCATTTCCGCTATGCCGAAGCCGGCGAGAGCGAGGAAGACTTCGCGACGCGGCTGGCCGCTGCGCTCGAGCAGCGCATCCTCGAAGAAGGCCCCGAGACGGTCGGCGCCTTCATCGCCGAACCCGTGATGGGCGCGGGCGGCGTGCTGGTGCCGCCGGCCACCTACTTCGACAAGGTCCAGAAGGTGCTCGCGAAGTACGAGGTGCTGCTGATCGCCGACGAAGTGATCTGCGGCTTCGGCCGCACCGGCCAGATGTTCGGCTCGACCACCTTCGGCCTGAAGCCCGACATCCTGACCGCGGCCAAAGCGCTGTCCTCGGGCTACGTGCCGATCTCGGCCGTGATGGTGAACGAGAAGGTGCATGCGGCCGTGGCCGCCAACAGCGGCAAGATCGGCACCTTCGGCCACGGCTTCACCTACTCGGGCCATCCGGTGGCCTGCGCCATCGCGCTCGAGACGCTCAAGGTGTACGAGGACGAGAACATCCTCGCGCACGTGCAGTCGCTGGCGCCGCAATTCCAGCAGGGGTTGCAGAGCCACGCCGCGCGCAAGTACGTCGGCGAGGTGCGCGGCGTGGGGCTCATCGGCGCCATCGAGCTGTATGCCGACCCCGCGAAGCGCACGCCCTTCGATCCCGCGCAGAAGGCCGGCGCCCGGCTGGCCGAGCTCGCGCTGGCGCAAGGGCTCATCGTGCGCGCGATGGGCGATTCCATCGCCTTCTGCCCGCCGCTCATCATCACGGCCGAACAGATCGAAGACATGTTCGCGCGCTTCGGCCGCGCCATGGTGGTGTTCGAGGAAAGCTTCGCGTGAAGGCCTTCTTCACCGACGAGCAACTGCTGCACGATCCGCAGCAGTTCATGCGGCTGGGCCGCATCTGCAAGCCGACCGACCTGCCGAGCCGCGCGCATGCGCTGCGCGATGCGCTGGCCCTGCGCGGCATTGCGCTGGCCGAGCCGCGCGACTATGGCCGCGCGCCGCTCGAAGCCGTGCACAGCGCCGACTACCTCGACTACCTGGAAACCGCCTGGGCACTGTGGCGCGAGCTCGACGTGCCCGGCGTGGAGCCCGGCATCGAGGTGCTGCCGAATCTTTCGCCCTACTACAACGGCACGCCGGGCGTGGCGCGCGCGCCGTGTCCTTCACCTTCGCTGGTGGCACGCACGGGCTACTACATCAGCGACCTCTCGTGCCCGCTCGGCCCGCACACCTGGCGCTCGATATTGCGCTCGGCGCACACGGCAGTGGCGGCCGCCGATGCGGTGCTGGAAAGCGGCGACGCGGCCTACGCGCTGTGCCGCCCCTCGGGCCACCACGCGCACCGCGACCGCGCGGGCGGTTTCTGCTACATCAACAACAGCGCCATCGCGGCAGAGCGGCTGTGGGAGCGGCACGGCCGCGTGGCGGTGTTCGACGTCGATGCGCACCACGGCGACGGCACGCAGAACATCTTCTATGCGCGCGGCGACGTGCTGACCGTGTCGACGCATGCCGATCCCTCGGGCTACTACCCGTTCTACACCGGCTATGCGCATGAGCGCGGAGTCGGCGCGGGCGAAGGCTTCAACCTGAACCTGCCGCTCGCGCACGGCGCGGGCACCGCGGTGTTCCTGCAGGCGGTGGACGAAGGTACCGCCGCATTGCGTGAATTCGCGCCCAAGGCGCTGGTGCTCGCGCTCGGCTTCGACAGCTACAAGGACGACCCCATCAGCGTGCTGAAGCCCGACCTCGACGCCTACCGTCACATCGGCGAGCGCGTCGGCGCGCTCAAGCTGCCCACGGTGATCGTGCAGGAAGGCGGCTACATGGTCGAGGCCATCGGCCCCGCGCTCGACAACTTCCTGCAGGGCTTCCAGGCCGCGCGATGAGCAGCGCCGCCACGGCCCTCGCATTGCGCCCGGCGGGCTCCAGGAGCGCCGGCGTGGCGCTGTTCTTCTGCGCGCTGGTGGCCTTTGCTTCCTACGACGCGTTCTGCAAGCACATGCTGCAGTTCTACCCGGCGCCCTTCGTCAACGTGATGCGCTATGTCGCGGTGAGCGGCATTGCCTTCGCGATGCTGCTGCGCCATGGCGACCTGCGCATCTGGCACACGCGGCACAAGCCCTTGCTGCTGCTGCGCGGGCTGATGCTCGCGACGGTGGCGACCTGCTTCATGACGGCGCTCATCTGGATGCCGCTGGCCGAGGCCACGGCCATCTACTTCACCGCGCCGCTCCTGATGGTGACGCTGTCGCCGTGGCTGCTCGGCGAGCAGGTGCGGCGCAGCCGCTGGGTGGCGGTGACGGTCGGCTTCGGCGGCATGCTGCTGATCGTGCGGCCGGGGGCCGACCTACCGCTGCTCGGCACCGTGCTGATGGCCGTGGCCGCCGTCTGCTACGCGATTTTCCAGCTGCTCACGCGCCGGCTCGCGGGCCTGGTCGCGGGGCCGGTGCAATACGCCTGGACCGCGCTGGCCTGCTTCGTCGTCACGCTGCTTCCGGCGCCTTTCTTCCTGCCCGCCCACCAGCCGCCCTGGGCCGATGTGGCGCTGCTGCTCGCGGGCGGCGCCTGCAGCGCGGCGGCGCAATGGCTGCTGCTGGCCGCCTTCGAGCGCGTGGAGGCCTCCACGCTGGCGCCGCTCAACTACTTCCAGCTGCTGCTGGCCGTGGCCTTCAGCACCTTCTGGTTCCGCCGGCCGCCCGACGCGATCGCGATGGCCGGCATCGCGCTGATCATGGCGGCCGGCATCTACCTGGCCCGCGCGGGGCGGGGCCTGAAGACCGTATCGGCCGCGCCAGACGCCATCCGGTGAAGAATCGCCCCAGGCGCATACCAATGACGAGACAAGCAACATGGCAACTTCCCTGACAACTCCTCCTTCTGCCGACACGGCCCTCTTCGAGTCCGTCGAGTCGACCGACCTCGTCGGGCTGGTCGAGGCCCAGCTGACGCGCGCCATCGTCGAAGGCCGCCTGGCGCCCGGCAGCCGCATCGTCGAGGCCGACATCGCGCGCCGCATGGGCGTGAGCCGCGCGCCGGTGCGCGAGGCGGCGCGGCGGCTCGAGCGCCAGGGCGTGCTGGTGGCCAAGCCGCGCCACGGCTTCGCGGTGCGGACCATCAGCGTGCAGGAGATCGACGATCTGTTCGAGGTGCGCCTGAGCCTCGAACTCACCTCCATCGAGCTGGCCTGCCGCAAGGCCGACGACGCGGGCATTGCGCGCGTGCAGGCGCTGGTCGAGGCCATGGTGCGCGAGGCGAGCACGCAGCCGCAGCACCACCGCATTGCCACCGACCTGGCGCTGCACACGCTGATCTGCGAGCTGTCGGGCAATGCGCACCTGCACCGCATCTTCATGAACACGCAGACCGAAATGCAGATGATCATCGCGCTGATCGACGCGGTCTACCACGACCCCACCGCCATGGCCGAGACCCACCGCCCCATCGTCGACGCCCTGGTGCGCCGCGATCCCGAGGCCGCCAAGGCCGCGATGCGCGTGCACCTGGAAGACGCCTGGCAGCACGTGCGCGCACTGTTCGTGAAGCAGCACGGCGCCGCCGCGCCCCTTCCCGCCCACGCCTGAGACCGGAGAGACACGCCGATGAAAGTCGTCTACAGCGACACGCACAAGGACCACGACCCGCAGCTCTTCATGGTGCGCGGCAAGCTCAAGCGCAGCAACGAGCAGCCCGAGCGCGCGTTCCGCCTGCTCGAGGCGGTGCAGCGGGAAGGCCACGAGATCGTCGGCCCGCGCGACTTCGGCGCCGGCCCGCGCGCCGCCATCCACACGCCCGAGTACCTGCGATTCCTGGAGACGGCCTACGCGCGCTGGCAACTGCTGGACGATCCGTCCGAAGAGGTGATGCCCAACATCCATCCGTTTCCGGGCCAGCCCTGCACCTATCCCGACAGCGTGGTCGGCCAGGCCGGCTTCCACATGGGCGATAACGCCTGCTCCATCGGCGCGCGCACCTGGGAGGCTGCCATCGCCTCGGCCCACATGGCGACGCATGCGGCGCAGCTCGTGCTCGATGGCGAGCGTGCTGCCTATGCGCTGTGCCGCCCGCCCGGCCACCACGCCTATGCCGACCGCGCCAACGGCTTCTGCTACCTCAACAACGTGGCCATTGCCGCGCAGCACCTGCGCGGCGTGCACGAGCGCGTGGCCATCCTCGACATCGACGTGCACCACGGCAACGGCACGCAGGGCGTCTTCTACCGCCGCGCCGACGTGCTGACCATCTCGCTGCACGGCGATCCGCGCAACTTCACGCCCTTCTTCATCGGCCATGCGCACGAGCGCGGCGAAGGCGAAGGCCTGGGTTACAACATCAACAAGCCGCTCGCGCTGGGCACCGACATCGATGGCTACCTGCCCGCGCTGCGCGATGCCTGCGACAGCATCCGCGCCTATGCGCCCGGCGTGCTCGTGGTGGCGCTGGGCCTCGACGCGCACGAGCGCGATCCCTACAAGGGCATGAAGATCCAGACCGCCGGCTTCGCCGTGCTGCTGGCCGAGATCGCGCGCCTGGGGCTGCCCACGGTGCTGGTGCAGGAGGGCGGCTACCTCTCCGACGACCTCGGCCCGAACATCGCGAGCGCGCTGCGCGGTTTCGAGAGCGCCGCATGACGAATGTAGAGTTCGCCGACGCGCAGGTGCTCAGCGAAGCCTCGCCCGCGCTCGACGACGCCTGGGTGCGCGAGATGGCGCGCGAGCGCTACGGCATCGAAGGCGAGATGAAGCCGCTGACCGGCGAGCGCGACCGCAACTACCGGCTCGAGCGCACCACCGATGGCGCACGCTTCATGCTGAAGATCTCGCACCCGGCCGAGACCGCGCTGGTCGCCGACTTCCAGACCCAGGCCCTGCTGCACCTCGCAGCCACCGACCCCGGCCTGCCGGTGCAGCGCATCGTGCCGACGCGGGACGGTGCCGCCTCTTTCGTGTGCGACCCCGGCGACGGCCCGCCGCGCGTGGTGCGCCTCTTCACCTATTTGCCCGGCCTGCCGCTGCCCGAGGCGCCGCGCACGCCGCTGCAGCAGCAGAACCTCGCACGCATGCTGGCCCGGCTCGACCTCGCGCTCGCCGGCTTCGAGCATCCGGCCGGCGAGCTGTCGCTGCCCTGGGACCTGCAGCGCGCCGACAGCGTGCGCAGCCTGCTCGCACACATTGCGGAGCCGGAGCGCCGGGCACTCGCGGCCGCCGCGCTCGACCGCTTCGAGCGCGATGCCAAGCAGGTGCTGCGCACGCTGCCCGCGCAGCCGATCCACAACGACTTCAACATCTACAACCTGCTGGTCGACCCGGCCGACACCGACCGCATCGCCGCGATCCTCGACTTCGGCGACATGGTGCGCGCGCCCTGCATCAACGACCTGGCCGTGGCCGCCGCCTACCAGGCCGGCACGGACAGCGACCCGCTCGCGGCCATCGTGCCGCTGGTCGCCGCCTACCACGCGGTGCGGCCGTTGTCGGTGGCCGAGGTCGGCGTGCTGTTCGACCTGATCGTGGCGCGGCTCGTGATGGTGGTGGCCATCAGCGGCTGGCGCGCCGCGCGCTATCCCGAGAACGCGCCCTACCTGCTGCGCAACAACCCGCTCTCGTGGGCGCGGTTGCAGGCCTGCGAGCGCGTCGGCAGCGCCGCCGCGACAGCAGCCTTTCGCCGCGCGCTGAACCTCTGAGAGATCGCCCATGACTTCCCTCGCTTCCGCAACCCAGGCCCTCGTCGAGCGCCGCGCGCGCGTGCTCGGACCGGCCTATCGCCTGTTCTACGACACGCCGCTGCATCCGGTGCGCGGCGAAGGCGTGTGGCTGTACGACGCCGAGGGCCGGCCCCATCTCGACGCCTACAACAACGTCGCCTCGGTCGGCCATTGCCATCCGCACGTGGTCGAGGCCATCGCGCGCCAGGCCGGCGTGCTCAACACCCACACGCGCTACCTGCACGAGGGCGTGCTCGACTACGCCGAGCGGCTGCTCGCCACCCTGCCGGCCGAACTCGCGCATGCGATGTTCACCTGCACCGGCAGCGAGGCCAACGACCTCGCGATGCGCATCGCACGCGCGCACACCAAGGCCGAGGGACTGATCGTCACGCGCTTCGCGTACCACGGCGTCACCGCGTCGATCGCCGAGGCCTCGCCCTCGCTCGGCAAGTTCGTGCAGCTCGGCGATGCGGTGCGCACCGTGCCCGCGCCCGACAGCTACCGCATCGCGCCCGGCGACATGGGCCGCGCGTTCGCGCAGGGCGTGCGCGAGGCCATCGCCGACCTGAAGGCGCAGGGCCTCCGCCCGGCCGCGCTGATGGTCGACACCGTGTTCTCGAGCGACGGCATCTTCACCGATCCGCCCGGCTTCATGGCGGAGGCGGTGGACGCGGTGCGCGAGGCCGGCGGACTCTTCATCGCCGACGAAGTACAGCCGGGCCTGGGCCGCACCGGCGATGCCTTCTGGGGTTTCCAGCGGCACGGCGTGGTGCCAGACATCGTCACCATGGGCAAGCCGCTCGGCGCCGGCCATCCGCTGGCCGGCCTCGCGGTGCGCCCCGAGGTGCTGGCCGCCTTCGGCCGCGAGTGCCGCTACTTCAACACCTTCGGCGGCAACCCGGTCTCGATGGCCGCCGGCATGGCGGTGCTCGACGTGATCGAGCGCGAAGACCTGATGGCCAATGCGCAGCGCGTCGGCCGCCATCTGCGCGCCGGCATCGCGAAGCTCGCCGAGCGCCACGCGCTGATCGGCGACGTGCGCGGCGCGGGCCTGTTCGTGGGCGTGGAGCTCGTCACGGACCGCCGCGCCCGCACGCCGGCCACCGCAGAAACCGCGCGCATCGTCAACGGCCTGCGCGAGCGGCAGGTGCTGCTGAGCGCCACCGGCGAACACGGCAACACGCTCAAGATCCGCCCGCCGCTGGTGTTTTCCGAAGCCAATGCCGACCTGCTGGTCGAGACGCTCGACCAGGTGCTGGCCGGCCTCTGAGCGATCGCCTTTTCGCCCCTTTGCCGCTGCGCGTGGCGCCGCCTTGCGCCAGAATCGTTCGCCCCCACGACCTTTGCAACCCTTGCCACCATGAACATCGTCGACTCCTTTGCCAACAACGCCTCGCGCTTCGTCGATATCCGGCGCGACATCCACGCCCATCCCGAACTCGGCTTCGAGGAGCACCGCACTTCCGAAAAGGTCGCGGGCCTGCTCGCCGAATGGGGCATCGAGGTGCACCGCGGCATCGCCGGCACCGGCCTGGTCGGCGTGCTGCGCAAGGGCACCGGCACGCGCACCATCGGCCTGCGCGCCGACATGGACGCGCTGCCGCTGCACGAGGCCAACGAGTTCGCCCACAAGTCCACCCATGCGGGCCGCATGCACGCCTGCGGCCACGACGGCCACACCACCATGCTGCTGGCCGCCGCGTGGCACCTGTCGCAGCAGGGGCCCCATGACTTCGACGGCACCGTGCATTTCATCTTCCAGCCCGCCGAGGAGATGGGCAAGGCCGGCGCGAAGAAGATGATCCAGGACGGCCTGTTCGACCGCTTCCCGTGCGACGCGGTCTTTGCACTGCACAACTTCCCGGTCGGCGACGTGGGCCGCTTCGCGCTCAACGAGGGCGCGCTGATGGCCTCGAGCAACACCTACAAGATCACCATGCACGGGCGCGGCACGCACGCCTCGATGCCGCACACCGGCATCGACCCGGTGGCCGCGGTGGTCACGCTCGCGCAGCAGCTTCAGACCATCGTGCCGCGCACCATCCCGAGCACCGAGCGCGCCCTGCTCGCGGTCACCCAGCTGCAGGGCTCGGATGCACCCAATGTGATTCCCGACGTGGCCACGGTCGGCGGCACGATCCGCACTTTCTCCATCGAAGCCATCGACAAGATCGAGGCGCGGCTGCGCGAGGTGGCGGCCGGCGTGGCCGCGGCGCATGGCTGCACGGCCGAGGTTTTCTTCAACCGCTCCTCGCCGCCGGTGGTCAACCATCCGGCCGAGGCGCGCTTTGCCGCCAGCGTGATGCGCGAGGTGGTGGGCGACGGCATGGTCACCGACAACTTCCCCGCCGTGATGGGCGCCGAGGACTTCGCGCACATGCTGCTCGCGCGGCCCGGCTGCTATGCGTTCCTCGGCAATGGCGACGGCGACCACCGGCAGGGCGGCCACGGGCCCGGCCCTTGCATCATTCACAACACCTCGTTCGATTTCAACGACGAGATCATTCCGATCGGCGCCAGCTACTTCGTGAAGCTGGTGCAGCGCTGGCTGCCTTCGGGCGGCTGAACCCTTTTTCCTGCCAACGATGATGAAAGCGGCCAACCCGATGACCTCCACCCTGTTCACCCGGCGTTCGCTGGCTGTCCTTGCAGCCGCCGCGGCACTCGGCGCCTTCACGTTCGCGCACGCGCAGCAGCAGCGCGTGATCCACATCGTCGTGCCCTTCGGCACCGGCGCGGTGCAGGACACGGTGGCGCGCGCCTTCAACGCCGAGCTGGGCGCGGCGCTCAATGCCAGCGCGATCGTCGAGAACCGCGCGGGTGCGGGCGGCACGGTGGGCGCGGCTGCCGTGGCCAAGGCGCCGGCGGACGGCAACACGCTGGTGCTCGCGGCCGCGAGCCACAACATCGCGGGTTTCCTGTACAGCAAGCTCTCGTACGACCCGCTGAAGGATTTCGTGGGCGTAGCCAACATCGGCAACGCGGGCTATGTGCTGGCGGTGGCGAGCGGGCTCAACGTGTCGAACACGGCCGATTTCATCAAGGAGGTCAGGGCCAACCCGGGCAAGTACAACTACGCCTCGGCCGGCAACGGCAGCGCCACGCACCTGGCGATGGCGTCGTTCCTCGCCAAGGCCGGGCTGCAGATGACGCACATCCCGACCAAGTCCACGGGCGAGGCAGTCAACGAGGTGCTGGCGGGCCGCGTGCAGGCGGTCATTTCGTCGAGCATCGGCGTGATGGGCTTCCAGGACGATGCGCGCCTGAAGCTGCTCGCTTCCACCGGCCAGGCGCGCAGCCCGTTCCTGCCAAAGCTGCCGACGGTCGCCGAAAGCGGCCTGCCGGGCTACGCCTTCGATTCGTGGATCGGCCTGCTCGCGCCGGCCGGCACGCCCAAGGCCGAGGTCGAGCGCCTCAACGCCGCGGCCAACAAGGTGCTGGCCGAGCCGGTGATCCAGGAGCGCTTCAAGCGCCTGGGCGTGGAGCCGCGCACGCAGAGCGCCGAAGAGTTCCAGAAGCTGCTGCGCGCGGACTGGGATGCGATGGGGGCGGTGGTGAAGGCTTCGGGGGCGAAGATCGACTGAACGGGTCGCTCCTGACCTTGGCGCTGTCGTGCACGGCGCTGTTGTTCAGGGCGCTGCTGTTCGGGGCGCGTGCACAGGCCACCGGGTGCTCCCCTCCGCGAATGTCCCCCGGCCTGCGGCCTCCTCCTTGATTTCGCTGCGGGCAGCACCCGATGCCCTGTGCACCTGGACACGCTGTGGGTGTACCGCTGATCAACGACCGCTCTGCATAACGATCCCGTCGATGGGGTGCCTTGCGCAGCGAAATCAAGGGGGAGGCCGAAGGCCGGAGGACATTCGCGGAGCAAGGTACCCCGTCGGCGGGAGCGCGCCCTGAACAAAGCGCCAAAGCGCACGACGACCCAGATATCACACAAGACCCCACTCCGAAAGAGCGCTTGCCCCACGCATATCTTGACGATATATCGTTAATATATTTAAAGTACGACCCTTCCCCCCATTTCCAGGAGCGATCACGTGACCCAACCCCGCTGGCAAGGCATCTTCCCCGCCATCACCACCAAATTCCACGCCGACGAGAGCATCGATGCCGAAGGCACCGCGCGCCACATCGACTTCCAGATCCGCAACGGCATCCACGGCCTCGTGACCTGCGGCTCGCTGGGCGAAGCCAGCACGCTCACGCTCGAAGAGAAGTTGCAGGTCGCGAAGATCGCGCTCGAAGCCGCCGACGGCCGCATCCCGGTGCTGGCCAATGTGTCGGAAACGAGCACGCGCGAGGCGCTGCGCTATGTGGACGGCGCCAACAAGCTCGGCGTGGCCGGCTTCATGGTGATGCCTTCGGTGATCTACGTGGCCGATGCGCGCGAAGCCATGCTCAATGTGCGCACCATCGCCAGTGCCGCCCAGAAGCCGATCATGGTCTACAACAATCCGGTGGCCTACCGCGTCGACCTGAAGCCCGAGCACATGCTGGAGCTGGCGGACTGCGAGTGGATCGCTGCCATCAAGGAGAGCTCGGACGACATCCGCCGCATCACCGACCTGCGCAACACGGTGGGCGATCGCTACCAGCTGTTCCTGGGGGTGGACGACCTGGCCTACGAAGGCCTGGCGCTGGGCTGCGACGGCCTGCTGGCCGGCGTGGGCTGCGCGTTCCCGCGCGAGACGGTGGCGCTCTATGACCTGATGAAGGCCGGCAAGTTCGCCGAGGCGCTGAAGCTGTACCAGTGGATGACGCCGATGCTGCACCTGGATGTGTCGACCAAGCTGGTGCAGAACCTGAAGCTGATCGATGTGCTGGTGGGCGTGGGCAGCGAGCACATGCGCCGCCCGCGGCTGCCGCTGGTCGGTGCGGAGCGCGCGGCCATCGAGGCCATCGTGAAGAAGGCGCTGGCCACGCGGCCTGCGCAGTACCAGTCGGTTATGTAATAACAGCGCTCTTTTCATTGTTCCCAACCTAGGAAGAAGCATGAAGACAAAAGCAAGCATGGTTCCACTTCTCGGCGTCGTCGGCCTCGTGGCGCTGGCCATCGCAGGCCAGGCGCATGCGCAGCAGGAGCAGGTCGTCAAGATCGGCCACAGCGGCCCGCTCTCGGGCCCCAATGCCTTCGCGGGCAAAGACAATGAAAACGGCGTGCGCCTGGCCATCGAGGAGCTCAACGCGAAGAAGATCGCGGTCGGCGGCAAGACGCTGAAGTTCGAGCTGGTGTCCGAAGACGACCAGTGCGACGCCAAGTCCGGCGTGAGCGTGGCGCAGAAGCTCGTGGACGACGGCGTCAAGTACGTCATGGGCCCGTACTGCTCGGGCGTGGCGATTCCGGCGTCGCGCATCTATGCCGAAGGCGGCACCATGGTCTCCACCGTGGGCACCAACCCGAAGGTCACGCAGGGCGGCTACAAGAATCTCTACCGCATCATCGCAAGCGACAACCAGATCGGCTCCAGCATGGCGGTGTACGCGGCCAAGGAGCTGAAGGTGAAGAAGGTCGGCGTGATCGACGACCGCACCGCCTTCGGCCAGGGCCTGGCCGAAGAGTTCACCAAGGAAGCGAAGAAGCAGGGCCTCACGATCGTCGGCCAGGAGTTCACGACCGACAAGGCCGTGGACTTCACCGCCATCCTCACCAACATGAAGGCCAAGGCGCCCGAGGCGATCTTCTTCGGCGGCTACGCGCCGCAGGCCGCACCCATGGCGCGCCAGATGAAGCAGCTCGCGGTGCCCGGCAAGCTGCTGGGCGGCGACACCGTCTGCAGCCCGGCCACCGGCAAGCTCGGCGGCGACGCGGTCAACGACCTGGTGTTCTGCGCGCAGGGCGGCTCCATCCTCGAGAAGGCGCAGAGCGGCCCGGCCTTCAAGGCCAAGTTCAAGAAGCGCTTCAACGCCGACGCGGATGCGTACGCTGCCTCGTACTACGACCAGGTGCTGTTCATCGGCGAGTCGATGCAGAAGGCCAACTCCATCGATCCCGACAAGGTGGGCGCACAGCTCTACAAGGACACCTACAAGGGCGTGGCCGCCACCTATGCCTACGACGACAAGGGCAACATGAAGCAGGCGCCCATCACCGTCTTCACCTTCAAGAACGCGGCCCCGGTGCCCATCGCCAGCTACTGAACGGACGACGCCCCATGCAGCGCATCCAGATCATCGATTCGCACACGGGCGGCGAGCCCACGCGCCTGGTCATCGGCGGGTTTCCCGATCTGGGCGGCGGCCCCATGGCCGAGCGCCGCGCGCTGCTGGCCGAGCGGCACGACAAATGGCGCGCGGCCACCGTGCTCGAGCCGCGCGGCAGCGACGTGGTGGTCGGCGCGCTGCTGTGCGAGCCTGTGTCGAGCGATGCCGCCGCGGGCGTGATCTTCTTCAACAACACCGGCTACCTCGGCATGTGCGGCCACGGAACCATCGGCCTGGTCGCGAGCCTCGCGCACATGGGGCGCATCGGCGTGGGCGAGCACCGCATCGAAACGCCCGTGGGCACGGTCACGACCACGCTGCATGCCGATGGTTCGGTCAGCGTGCGCAATGTGCCGGCCTACCGGCATCTGCACCAGGTGGCGGTGGCGCTGCCCGGCCATGGCACGGTGCGCGGCGACGTGGCCTGGGGCGGCAACTGGTTCTTCCTGGTCAGCGAACACGGCCAGCGCGTGGCGAGCGACAACCTCGCCGCGCTGACCAGCTACACCACGGCATTGCGCCGCGCGCTGGCGGCGCAGGGCATCACGGGCTCGGGCGGCGCGGAGATCGACCACATCGAGCTCTTCGCCGAGGATGAAGACGGCGCCGACAGCCGCAACTTCGTGCTCTGCCCCGGCAACGCCTACGACCGCTCGCCCTGCGGCACCGGCACCAGCGCCAAGATCGCCTGCCTTGCGGCCGACGGCAAGCTCGCGCCGGGCGAAGTGTGGACGCAGGCCAGCGTGATCGGCAGCCGCTTCGAGGCCAGCTACGCGCTGGATGGCGGCCAGGTCATTCCGACGCTGCGCGGCCGCGCGCACATCAGCGCCGAAGCCACGCTGCTGATCGACGACAACGATCCTTTCGGATGGGGCATCCGGACATGAAGCTCGCCCCCAGTCTTCGCGCACCTCGTGTCGCTTCGCCAACCCCCTGCCGAGGGCAACACCGGCGGCCCGGCAAAGCGGGCTCCGCGGTGTTCCGCGACGTGCAGTAGGCCGTGCACGCGGATGTCATCGTCATAGGAGCCGGCATCGTCGGGGCCGCCTGCGCGCACGCGCTGGCGCAGGCCGGCCGCCGCGTGCTGGTGCTCGATGCGCGCATCGGCGGCGCCACCGGCGCGGGCATGGGGCACCTCGTGGTGATGGACGACAACCCCGCCGAACTCGCGCTGAGCCGCGATTCGACCGCGCGATGGCGCGTCCTCGCGCCGCACATGGACGAGGGCTGCGCGTACAGCGCCTGCGGCACGCTCTGGATTGCCGCCAACGAAGAAGAAATGGCCGAGGCCGAGCGCAAGCAGCAGCGGCTGCGTGAACACGGCATCGACAGCCGCCTGCTCGATGCGCCTTCGCTCGCACGCGCCGAGCCCGCGCTGCGCAAGGGCCTCGCGGGCGCGCTCGAAGTGCCCGGCGACGGCATCCTCTATGCGCCGAACGCGGCGCGCTGGCTGCTCGCGCAGGGCGGCGCTTCGGTCCGCGTCGAGCATGCGAAGGTCGATGCGATCGAACACGACGGCGCGCTGCGGCTCGCCGACGGCAGCCGGCGCAGCGCCCCGCAGATCGTGCTGGCCAACGGCATCGAAGCCACGACGCTCTGCCCCGAACTCCCGATCCGCCCGAAGAAGGGCCACCTGCTGATCACCGACCGCTATCCGGGCACTGTGCACCACCAGCTGGTCGAACTCGGCTACGTGACCAGCGCGCACCACAGCGACGGCGATTCGGTCGCTTTCAACGTGCAGCCGCGGCCCACGGGCCAACTGCTGATCGGCTCCTCGCGCCAGTTCGACACCACCGATCCGGCGGTCGAAGCGCCGATGCTCGCGCGCATGCTGCAGCGCGCGATCGGCTACCTGCCGGGGCTCGCGGACCTCAATGCGGTACGCTCCTGGACCGGCCTGCGCGCCGCCACGCCCGACGGGCTGCCGCTGCTGGGCAAGCACCCGTGGCGCCAGAAGCTCTGGCTCGCGGTCGGCCACGAAGGCCTGGGCGTGACCACAGCGCCGGGCAGTGCGCACCTGCTCGCGGCGCTGATGACCGGCGCCGCACCCGGATTCGACGCGGCGCCCTATGCGCCGCGCGGCTTGCTGGAGACGGCATGAGCACTCCTGTGCTGTTGCTGCACATCGACGGGCAACCCGTCCGCGTGAAAACGGGCAGCTCGGTCGCCGCCGCATTGCGCGTGGCCGGCGGCATGGGCGTGGCGCGCAGCTCCGTCACGGGCCAGCCGCGCGCGCCGTTCTGCGGCATGGGCGTGTGCCAGGAATGCCGCGTGCTGATCGACGGCCGGCAGAGGCTCGCCTGCCAGGCGGTCTGCGCCGAAGGCATGCGCGTGGAGACCTCGGAATGACGGCCCTGGCGCTGGAGCATTGCGATCTGCTGATCGTCGGCGCAGGCCCCGCCGGCATGGCCGCGGCAGTGGCGGCGGCACCGAGCGGCGCATCGATCGCCGTGATCGAGGACAACCCCGCGCCCGGCGGGCAGATCTGGCGCGACGGCCCGGGCGCCGCCTTGCCGCCCGCTGCGCGCAAGTGGCGCGATGCGCTCGAGCGCCACGCCAACATCCGCGTGTGCAGCGGCACGCGCGTCGTCGCGGCGCCTCTGCGCAACGAACTGCTGCTCGAAGATGCCGAACGCGGCTGGCGCATGCAGTGGACGAAGCTGATCCTCTGCACCGGTGCGCGCGAACTGCTGCTGCCGTTCCCGGGCTGGACGCTGCCCGGCGTGACGGGCGCGGGCGGATTGCAGGCGCTCATCAAGGCGGGCCTGCCGGTCGAAGGCGAACGCATCGTGATTGCGGGCAGCGGGCCTTTGCTGCTCGCCGCTGCGGCCACGGCGCGCGCGGCGGGCGCCAAGGTCGTGCGCGTCGCCGAGCAGGCTTCGTTCGCAGCGGTCGCAGGCTTTGCCGCCAGCCTGCTGCGCTGGCCGCGCAAGGCCGCGCAGGCGGTGGTGCTGGCCGATCCGCAGTACCGCACTTCGTCGCGCGTCGTCTCGGCGATGGGCGCCACGCAGGTCGAATCGGCCCGGCTTCTTCAAGGCGATCGCGAAGTGGCTATCGCATGTGATCGCGTGGCCTGCGGCTTCGGCCTCACGCCCAACACGCAGCTCGGCCGGATGCTGGGCTGCGCCCTCACGCCCGCCGATGCCGGTGCACAGGCGTTGGCCGTCGATGCGCTGCAAACGACCAGCCTGCCCGGCATCTACGCGGCCGGCGAATGCACGGGTTTCGGCGGCAGCGAGCGCGCGCTTGCCCAAGGCACCATCGCCGGCCATGCGGCCGTCGGCAACGAACGCTCAGCGAAGCCGCACGAAGCCGAACGCACCCGCTGGAATGCCTTCGCCGCGCAGCTGCACCGAAGCTTCGCGCTGTCCCCTGATATCCGTCGGCTGCCACGGCCGGACACCCTCGTCTGCCGCTGCGAAGACGTGCCGTTCTCGGCGCTCGCCGATTGCAGCGGCTGGACCGACGCCAAGCTCCATCGCCGCTGCGGCATGGGCGCCTGCCAGGGCCGCGTCTGCGGCGATGCGGCGCAGTTCCTGTTCGGTTGGACGCCGCCCGCGCCACGGCCGCCGCTCTCGCCCGCGCGCATTGCCACGCTGGCCGGCCTCGCGGTCCCTGATGACGATGTGGACCGACAATGAAGCCGAAGAAGCAGCAGCAGCAAAAGAAAACAATGCCCCCCCCGAAGACCGCGCCCCGCCCCCAGCCCAAGCGACGGGCCGCCGACCTCGCCTACGACGCGATCGAGACGCTGCTCTCCACGCTGCAGCTGGAGCCCGGCAGCCAGATCGTCGAAGCCGACCTGGCCGAGCGCACCGGCCTCGGCCGCACGCCGGTGCGCGAGGCGCTGATGCGCATGGTGTCGATCGGCCTCATCGTGCAGCAGCCGCGCCGCGGTCTGCTGGTGTCGACCATCGACCTGGCCGACCACCTCGACGTGGTCCAGACCCGGCGCGTGCTCGAACGGCTGATCGCGGCCTGCTCGGCGCGCCGTGCCACCGCGCTGCAGCGCAAGGAGATCGTGCGCTGCGCCGAACTGATGGTGAAGGCGGCCCATCGCGGCGACCTGAACGACTACATGCAGGCCGACCGTGCGCTCGACTTCGTCAACCACCAGGCGAGCCACAACGATTCGGCGGTGAAGGCGGTGACCCCGCTCATCGTTCAGTGCCGGCGCTTCTGGTACGCCTACCAGCACGAAGGCGAGATCGTGGAAGGCGCGAATGCGCACCTCGAACTCGCCCAGGGCATCGCGACCGGCGACGAAGCCGCGGCCATCGCGGGCGCCAACCGCCTGATGGACTATCTCGAGCTTTTCGCCCGGAAGATCATCGACAAATAAGCCTTGGACCGCACGGCGACGCGCCGGGGATCTACGCTTCGGCCGGCGGTGCCGGCTCGGGTCCGGGCCAGCCCAGCAGTTCGGCCAGCCGCTGCACGATCCAGCCGGCCTCGGCCACGGACACGCCGGCTTCGGGCGTTGCAAGCCCGGCATGGATGCGCCGCAGGATCTCGCTCTCCACCGGCACCTCGGTGTGGTGCTGGATCTGCGCATGGCCCACGAGGTGGCTGGCAAGGTCTTCGCAGATCTCGTAGCGCTCGCGCACCACGGCGATCGGCTCGCGTAGGCGCTGGCGCGCGTCGCTGTAGACCGCGAAGAACGAGGGCGGGATGAAGATCTGGTTGTCGTCGGACATGGCCGCCTTGGTTTTAGCGGGCCCAATGACAAAACGCGCCCGGGGGCGCGTTCGTCGTGGCTCCGAAGAAAGAGCCGCGGGGCTGGATCAGCCGCCCTTGGTGGGGCGCTTGCCCGGGTTCTTCTTGCTGCGCGTGGCGGTGCCGCGCTCGAGGCTGATCTTCTGGCCGCCACCGGTGCGAGGCGCGGTGTAGCCGGGCATGGGAGTCGGCTTCGGGCTGGCAAGACGGTCGGCTTCGGTACGGATTTTCTTGGGCATGGAAAGCTCGGATAAAAAGGATGTTCGACCCCCGATTAGGCCACATCGGCAGATTTCATCTGCCAAGCGCCGAAACGGAGGGCCATGGGAGGGATGTCAGGTCGACTGCGGTGTCAGCAGGCGCACCCTGACGCTCTTGCCTTTCACGCGGCCGTTGTCCAGCTTGCGTGCGGCTTCTTCGGCAATGCTGCGGTCCACCGCAACATAGGTCGAGTACTCGTTGACGTTGATCTTGCCGACCTGGTCCTTGGCATAGCCGCAGTCGCCGGTCAGCGCGCCCAGCACGTCGCCGGCGCGGATCTTTTCCTTGCGCCCGCCCACGATCTGCAGCGTGGCCATGGGCGGCGCGAGCGGCGCGCCCGTGGCCGGCGTGAGCTCGGCCAGTTCGTGCCATTCGGATTCGCGGCCCTGCAGCTGCTCGATCTTGCCGACGCTGCCCATCTCGTTCATGCTGGCCAGGTTCAGCGCCAGGCCTTCGGCGGCGCCCTGCTGGCCCACGCGGCCGGTGCGGCCGATGCGGTGGATATGGATTTCGGCGTCGGGCGTCACGTCGACGTTGATCACCGCTTCAAGGTGCGAGATGTCGAGCCCGCGCGCGGCCACGTCGGTGGCCACCAGCACCGAGCAGCTGCGGTTGGCAAACTGCACCAGCACCTGGTCGCGCTCGCGCTGCTCCAGTTCGCCGAACAGCGCCAGCGCGCTGAAGCCCTGCGCCTGCAGCACCTCGACGAGATCGCGGCACTGCTGCTTGGTGTTGCAGAAAGCCAGCGTGCTGACGGGGCGGAAATGGTCGAGCAAGAGGCTCACGGCGTGCAGCCGTTCGCTGTCCTTCACCTGGTACCAGCGCTGGCGGATCTTGCTGCCTTCATGCTGCGCCTGCACCGTGATCTGCTGCGGGCTCTTCATGAACTGCTGCGCGAGCTTGGCGATGCCTTCGGGGTAGGTGGCCGAGAACAGCAGCGTCTGGCGCTCCTTCGGGCACTGGCGCGCCACCTTCACGATGTCGTCGAAGAAGCCCATGTCGAGCATGCGGTCGGCTTCGTCGAGCACCAGCGTGTTGAGCGCCTCGAGGTTCAGGTTCTCGCGCTCCAGGTGGTCCATGATGCGGCCCGGCGTGCCCACCACGATGTGTGCGCCGTGCTCCAGGCTGGCAATCTGCCCGCGCAGCGCCACGCCGCCGCAGAGCGTGACCACCTTGATGTTTTCCTCGGCGCGCGCCAGGCGGCGGATCTCGGTCGTGACCTGGTCGGCCAGTTCGCGCGTCGGGCACAGCACCATCGCCTGGATGGCGAAGCGGCGTGCGTTGAGGTTGGCGAGCAGCGCCAGCGCAAAGGCGGCGGTCTTGCCGCTGCCGGTCTTGGCCTGCGCGATCAGGTCCTTGCCGAGCAGCGCCGGCGGCAGCGCGGCCGCCTGGATCGCCGTCATCTGCGTGTAGCCGAGCTGCGTGAGGTTGGCCAGCATCTGGGGCGAGAGCGCCAGCGTGGCAAAGCCGTTGTCGGCCTGGGGGCCGCCGGCTGTGGAAGGGGATGTGGTCATCGTTTTGCAGCCGAACGGCCGCAACAAAAACAAAGGCCTCGCCAAGCGCCCGTCGCACGGCGCTTGCAAGGCCCTTCGTCCGTCGCGGATCAGCGGCGAGGTGCGTTGTTGTTGCCGGAGTTGGTCGGCGGCGGGCCGCGACGCTCCAGGTGGCGGAAGGTGATACGGCCCTTGGTCAGGTCGTAGGGCGAGAGTTCGAGCGACACCTTGTCACCCGCCAGGATGCGGATGTGGTGCTTGCGCATCTTGCCGCCGCTGTAGGCGATCAGCTGATGGCCGTTGTCGAGCGTCACGCGGTAGCGCGAGTCGGGCAGGACTTCGGTCACTGCGCCGTTCATTTCGATCAGTTCTTCCTTGGGCATGTGTGATTACCTCTGAATTCTCGTTCGATGTGTGTTGGATATGAAGATGGGCGTGATTGTTTCAGCCCGCGCACGGCAAAGCGAGCGGCGCGCTGCGGGGGTGGCGTTCGCGCACCCAGCCGAGGCCCTGGGCGACGGCATAGCGTGCGGCGGCGGCGTGGCTGGCAAAGCGCGGCGTGAAACGCATCACGCGGTCGTGCATGCCGCTGCCGCGGCCGGAGCGGATCGAGACGGACGCGGCGAAATTGCCGTCGTCCTGATGGCGAATGAGCGGAGAAACAAGGTACTTGCCCACCGCGATACTGTGTTGAATGATGTCCATGAAGCCTGGGCACCCTGCGCGAAAAGTGTGCGCAAAATGCCAAAAAAATAATTGAAAACGGGCGTGGGCCGGCCGGAATGGCGCGGCGGACGCGCTATTCGCTTCAACAAGAACGAAGGCAGTGGTGGCAATCATGGGCGCCCGGTCTGGCGCTCCAACACACTGTGAAGCCGGCTTGAAAGAAAGAGGCCTGAAAAATCCAAGGGACGGTACAGGTCAGCCGGCGGAGTGACGAAAAGTGCTTCGTCGTGGTATCGAAACGAACCCGACATTATAGCGCGCGGGGCATGACAGTTGCTTGCCTTAAAAACAACGTATCGGTGAATCAGGCATCAAACACCCGCCGGCCAAGTGTTTGATGCTATCAAAAATATAGCTGAAAAGCGCCTCAGCCGATCCCGAGCACCCGCTTGTTCGCGGCCACGTCCACGCCGCCCGCCGCAAAATCGTCGAAAGCCCGCTCCGCCACGCGGATGATGTGGTCGGCAATGAAGGCCGCGCCCTCGCGCGCGCCGTCCTCGGGGTGCTTGATGCAGCACTCCCACTCCAGCACCGCCCAGCCCGGAAAGTCGTACTGCGCCATCTTCGAGAAGATGGCGTTGAAATCCACCTGCCCGTCGCCCAGCGAGCGGAAACGCCCCGCGCGGTTGATCCAGCTCTGGAAGCCGCCGTACACGCCCTGCTTGCCGGTCGGGTTGAACTCGGCGTCCTTCACGTGAAAGATCTTGATGCGCTCGTGGTAGTGGTCGATGTAGGCCAGGTAGTCGAGCTGCTGCAGCACGAAATGGCTCGGGTCGTACAGCAGGCAGGCACGCGGATGGTTGTTCACGCGCTCCAAAAACATCTCGTAGCTCACGCCGTCGTGCAGGTCTTCGCCCGGATGGATCTCGTAGCCCACGTCCACGCCCGCCGCGTCGAAGGCATCGAGGATCGGGCGCCAGCGGCGCGCGAGTTCGTCGAAGGCCTCCTCGATGAGCCCCGGCGGGCGCGGCGGCCACGAGTAGAGGTACGGCCAGGCCAGCGCGCCCGAGAAGGTGGCGTGCGCCGCGAGCCCCAGGTTGGCCGAAGCCTTGGCCGCGAAGTGCAATTGCTCCACCGCCCACTGCTGGCGCCGCACCGGGTCGCCGCGCACCTCGGGCGCCGCGAAGCCGTCGAAGCCCGCGTCGTAGGCCGGATGCACCGCGACCAGCTGGCCCTGCAGATGGGTCGACAGCTCGGTGATCTCGAGCCCGTGCACGGCGAGCGTGCCCTTGACTTCGTCGCAGTAGGTCTTGCTCTGGGCGGCCTTCTTGAGGTCGAACAGGCGCGCGTCCCAGCTCGGGATCTGCACGCCCTTGTAGCCCAGCCCCGCGGCCCAGCCGGCAATGGCGTCGAGCGAATTGAACGGCGCTGCGTCCCCGGCGAACTGGGCCAGGAATATGGCCGGGCCCTTGATCGTTTTCATGGCTTGTCTTCCTTCTTGGTCGTGGCGGCGTTGAAAGCATACTTGGCGTGTCGTCCGACCCCGTGCGAGAGGCCAAAGCGCCACAATGGACTTTCCTTTCCGCACAGCACGTCCTGCCCGTCCCGCGATGCCGCAACCCGTTTCCGCCCGGCTGAAGATCGGCTTGTCCGCCTGTTTTTCCCATGCCGATCCGGCGCGTTCGCTGTTCACCAACAAGACGCTGCAGTACGTCGAACAGTCCATCGCGCACTGGCTCATGTCGGCCGGTGCCATGGTGGTGATGGTGCCCTGCCCCACGGGCGAAACCGCGCGCGGCGACACCAAGCTCTCGCACTATGCCGAATGGCTCGACGGCGTCGTGATGCACGGCGGCGCCGACGTCTGGCCCGGCAGCTACGGCGAGGTGCCGCTGCAGGATGCGTGGGTGGGCGACCGCCTTCGCGACCTGTACGACCTGGCGCTGGTCGAAGCCTTCGAACAGGCCGGCAAGCCCATCTTCGGCGTCTGCCGCGGGCTGCAGCTGATCAACGTGGCCTTCGGCGGCACGCTCTACCAGGACATCGAGGCGCAGCACCAGCATCCCGAAACCGTCCGGCACCGAGACCCGGTCACCTATGACCAGAACTTCCACCAGATCGAGATCGTCGAGGGCACGCGCCTGGCCAGGCTCTATCCCGAGGTGAAGACCGCCAAGGTCAACAGCATCCACCACCAGGGCGTGAAAGACCTGGCGCCGGGTTTCGAGATCGAGGCCTGGAGCCTGCCCGACCGCGTGCCCGAGGCCATTCGCCGCAGCGCCGACAGGGGCCGCAGCTACATCGCCGCCACGCAGTGGCACCCCGAATTCCACAAGTACGGCAGCACCGAAACGGTGGACGACACGCCCATCCTGCATGACTTCCTGTGGGCCTGCGCCACCGCGAAGGTCGCGCCGCGTACCCTGCCGGATGCGGGGCACGGCCGGATCCGCGACCGCGCGGCGCGGGTGCTGCGCCAGGCGCTGCTGCGGCGCTGACGGGCGCCCCGGCCGGCTAGCGCCGGTCGGATCGGTTCGTGCTGCCGCTCACGCCCGCATCGATGGTTCCGAACACCGTGACGCCGCTGCCGGACGGCGAGACGGTGCGGTCGCTGCCGCCGGCCGGGCCCGTGCCGGCGCAGCCCGCCGCCAGGGCGCCCATCGCAATGGCAAGAACAGCTGCAATGAATGGCTTCACGTAAAACTCCAGGCAAGGGTGGGACTTGCGGCCACTATAGGCCGGCATCTTTCCGGCCCTGTAACAACACACCGGCCGACGGCAGGGTTGTTGATCAGCGCGGATCGGTGGCCAGCAGCATCGCCACCATCGACTGCAGATCCTGCCGCAGCCGCGCCGCGCCCGCCTCGTCGAGCGCCAGCGTGGCCTCGTCCATGTAGAGCCTGCGGTTGACCTCGACCTGGATGCTGTGCCGGTGCCCGGCCGGCCGGCCATGCCGGCGCACCAGCTCCACGCCCTTGTAGGGATGGTTGTAGTCCACGCTGTAGCCGCGCGCGCGCAGGTGCTCGCAGATCCTTTGCGACAGCGCCGGGTCGGCGGTGCTGCCGTCGCGGTCGCCGATCACGAAGTCCGCATGCAAGAGGCCCGGGAAATCGGTGGCATGGCTGCCCGCCACCGCCGGCATCGAGTGGCAGTTGATGTGGATGCTGTAGCCGTGCCGCGCATGCGCCGCGTCGATCGCCTCGGCCACCGCCGCGTGATAGGGCCGCCAGCAGTTGTCGATGCGCGCGCGCACCTCGTCCACGCCGAGCAGGCGGTCGTAGATGGGCAGCCCCTCGTCGGTGAGCTTCCAGACCAGGCCCTTGCCGAGCCGCACCTTGGAAAGCACGCGCGGGTCGGTCGACAGGGGCCCGGTCCACGGGCCGTCGAGCAGCGCGGTGTCCAGCTCGGTGGTGTCGCGGTTGGCGTCCAGGTAGCTGCGCGGAAAGTGCGCCTCGATCCACGCCGCGCCCATGGCGGGCGCAAAGGCGTAGAGCTTCTCGACGTGCGTGTCCTCGGCGCGGCGCAGCGTGGCGATGTCGCACACGGGCCGGAAGTCCTCGGGGTAGACGGTGCCGCTGTGCGGCGAATCGAGCACCAGCGGCGTGTGCCCGGCAACGCTCGTCACCTGGGCGCGGGTTTGGATCAGTTTCAGGACAGGATGCATAGGCGGGCGAGATCAGTCCAATCGGATGCGAGCGAAGGCGGCAACCTTCTTCATCTTCTCGATCTCGCTGTCGATCTGCTTGGTGAACTCGGCCGGCGTGGTGCCCGACGCATAGAGCCCCTGCAGCGCCAGACGCTCGCGCACCGAGGCGTCCTTCAGCGCCGTGGCCACGGCCTGCTGCATGCGCAGCGCGATGTCGGCCGGCGTGCCGGCGGGCGCCACCAGCCCGAACCACGACGGATCGTTGTTGGCCGGATAGCCGAGCTCGCGGTAGGTCGGCACCTCGGGCAGCACGTCGAGCCGGCTGCTCCAGGACACGGCCAGCGCCTTGAGCTTGCCCGCCTTCACGTGCGGCAGCGAAGAAGCCACCTGGTCGAAGTACACCGGCACCTCGCCCGCGAGCACGTCGTTGATGGCCGGGCCCGCACCGCGATAGGGGATGTGCACCATCGAGGTTCCGGTGCTGCTCTTGAAGAGTTCGCCCCACATGTGGCCGATGGTGCCGTTGCCCGGCGATGCATACGACACCTTGCCCGGATTGGCCTTCAGGTACTTCACGAGTTCCGCGAAGCTCTGCACCGGCAGCACCCGCGGGTTGATGACGACCACGCCCGGCGCCTTCACCAGCTCCGTCACGGCAACAAAGCCCTTGACGGGGTCGTAGGGCAGCTTCTGGTACACGGCCGGGTTCACGCCATGCGTGGAGAGCGTGGCCACGCCGAAAGAGAGGCCATCCGGCGCGGAGCGGGCCACTTCGGCCATGCCGATGGAGCCGCCGGCACCGGCGCGGTTGTCGATGACCACGGGCTGCTGGAGGATCTTGGCCAGCGGCTCCGACAGCACGCGCGCCGTGATGTCGGTGGCGCCGCCGGGCGGGAAGGGCACGATCATGCGGATCGGCTTGCCCTGCTGGGCAAAGGATATTCCAGGAGCGACAGAAACAGCGGCCAGGGCGGAAAGAAGATGACGACGTTGCATGGGGGTTTTTCCAATGAGACGGAAGTAATGAAGCAAGAGTTGCTGCATTGCTTGAAGCAAAGGATAGACCAGCTAACATTCTGATTTGGAATGTTTTAATGGGCATCCAGCCATGTCGCTCCGCCGCCTCAACCCGCCCCTGAACCTGCTGCGCGCCTTTTCGACCGTGGTGCGCTTCGGCGGTGTCTCGCGCGCTGCCGAGGCGCTGCACCTGACGCAGGGCGCGGTCAGCAAGCAGGTGCAGGAGCTGGAGCGCTGGATCGGCGCGCCGCTGTTCGAGCGCAGCCGCAAGCGCCTGGCGCTCACGCCCGCGGGCGAGCGCTACGAGAAGGCCGTGCGCGCCGTGCTCGCGCAGCTGGAGGCGGCCACGCTGGAACTCATCACCAGCGGCGACGGCGGCGGCGCGCTGCACCTGTCCACCCTGCCCACCTTCGGCGCCAAGTGGCTGATTCCGCGCCTGCCCGACTTCCAGCGCCTGCATCCCCAGATCACGCTGCATTTCGTCCCCTTCGTGCATGGCTACGACTTCGAGCGGCCCGAGCTCGACTGCGCCATTTTGTTCGGCGACGGCCACTGGCCCGGTGCGCGCTCGCATTACCTCGCCGGGCGGGACGTGGCGCTGATCGCGCCGCGCGCGGAGCTGGCCGAAGCCGCCATCCGCACGCCGCAGGACGTGGCGCGCTGCACCCTGCTGCGCCACGTGACGGTGCCGCAATCGTGGCTGCAGTGGAGCGAGGCGCACGGCGTGCGCGGGCTCGATCCGCTCGCAGGCCCGCAGTTCGACCAGTTCCAGACCATGATCCGCGCGGTAATGGTGGGCATGGGCGTGGCACTGGTGCCGCGCTGCCTGGTGCAGGACGAGATCGCTTCGGGGCTCGTGGACGAGCCGCTGCCGGACGGCGGCTACCGCGGCGACCAGGGCTACTGGTTCTGCTACCCCGAGGGCCGCGGGCAACTGGCCACGCTCGACCACTTTCGTCGCTGGCTGCTGGCGGATGCCGACCGCAGCGCGGAGGAAACGTCGCCGGTCCTCGCCTGACCGGCGCCGTGGGCTACTCGGGCTTGGCGCCCGACGCCTTCACCGCGCCGCCCCAGCGCTGGATCTCGTTCGCCACGAAACGGTCGAACTCGGCGCCCGTGGTGGGCGCGGGCTCCGAACCGCGGTCGCGGATGAAGCGCGCCATCTGCTCGCTCTTCAGGATCTCGGTCACTTCCTGGTTCAACCGCGCCGTGATCTCGGCCGGCGTGCCGCGCGGCGCCATCAGGCCGAGCCAGCCCACGGCCTCGAAGTCCCTGGTGCCGGCCACGCCGCTTTCGCGCACGGTGGGTACGTCAGGCAGCTGTGAGGAGCGTTTGGCCGAAGTCACCGCCAGTGCAACCGCCCTGCCCGACTTGATGTGCGGCAGCGCGGCCGTCACCGAATCGACCATCAGCGGAATCTGGTTGCCCAGGAAGTCCGACTGCGCCGGCCCGCTGCCGCGGTACGGAATGTGGGTGATGAACACATGCGCGGCCGACTTGAACATCTCGCCCGACAGATGCTGCGTGCCGCCGATGCCGGCGCTCGCATAGCTCAGCCGGCCGGGCTCGGCCTTGGCCCGTGCGGCCAGCTCGGCCATGCTGCGGATGCCGCTTTCGGGCGTGGCCAGGAACACCAGCGGCACCGTGGCGATGAGCGAGATGCCCACCAAGTCCTTGCGCGGATCGAAGCCCGGCTTGGCATAGAGCGTCTGGTTCACCGCCATCGCGCTGCCCGCCACCACCAGCGTGTAGCCGTCGGCCGGCGAGCGCACCACGAACTCGGTGCCGATGTTGCTGCCGGCGCCGGCCTTGTTGTCCACGATCACCGGCTGGCCCAGCCGCTTGCCGAGCTGCTCGGCCAGTGCGCGCGCGAAGATGTCGGTGGCCTGCCCGGGCGGGAACGGCACCACCAGCTTCACGGGCCGGTCGGGCCATGCCGCGGCCTGCGCCAGGCCGGCCGTGCCGGCAAGCAGCAATGCCGCGGTGCCGGCCGCCAGGCCAGCGGCGAAACGCCTGCGCCCGGCCCTCATGGCGCCGACAGGTGCTTGCCCACGATGCCCGCGAGCTCGAACATCGTCACCTGGTCCTTGCCGAACACCGGCTTGAGCTTGGCGTCGGCATTGATCGCGCGCTTGTTGGTCGCGTCCTGCAGGCCATTGGCCTTGATGTAGTCCCAGAGCTTCTTGATGACCTCGGTGCGCGCCACCGGTTCGGCGCCGATCACCGCAGCCAGCGAGTCGCTGGGCTTCAGGCCCGCGCCGGGCTTGCGCGGCGCGGCGGCTTTCTTCGCGGCCGGCGCCTTCTTGGCGGCGGGCGTCTTCTTCGCCGCCACCTTCTTGGCCGCCGCGGTCTTGCCCGCCGGCGCGGCCTTGCCGAAGGTCTTGCGCGGCGGGAACTTGCTGCCGCCTTCGCGCGGCGCGAATTCGAAGGTCACCTTGCCCTCCTCGGCGTTCCACGTCAGGAAGGCCTTGAAGGCGCGGCGCGTGCGCATGCTCACGAACTTGTCGAGCAGGTCGGTCTTGCCGGTGGCCAGCAGCTTTTCCATCTGCGCGCGCTCCACCGGCTGCTGCAGGATGATCTTGCCGGTCTTGAAGGTGCAGCTGGGCGTCGGCTGCGCGGTGGTGGGCACCGACTTCTCGCAGACGTAGTTGCTGCCGTGCTCGAACACCGGTGCGCCGCAGACCGGGCACGGGCCCACCGTGTCCTGCTCGCTGAAGTCGACGATCTCGCCGGTGTCGCCGTTCTTGTCGTCGCCGAAGTCGAACTCCAGCTTCCAGTTCTTCGCTTCCTCGTCGTACTTCAGGATGATCTCGGAGGTGAAGGGCCAGCCGGCCTTGGATCGGAAGCCTTCCAGCGGGCCGATGTGCTTGTCGCGCACGAGCGCCTCGGCCTCGGCCACCTCGAAGGTGCGCCCGGCCGGCGACTTGCCGAACGAGAAGCCGCAGGCGTCCTCGCCCGCGCCGCTCTTGCCGACGCAGCCGTAGCGGCGGTAGTTCTCCTTCACCACGCCGCCGCAGTTGGGGCATGGTGTGGAAAGCGTCGTGTAGTCGCCCGGCACGGTGTCGCGGTCGTATTCCTTCGCCTTCTTGACGATGTGCTGCGTCATCTCGGCGATCTCGCGCATGAAGGCGTCGCGGCTCAGCGCGCCCTTCTCCATCTGCGCGAGCTTGTATTCCCATTCGCCCGTGAGCTCGGCCTTGGAGAGTTCTTCCACGCCCAGGCCGCGCAGCAGCGTCATGAGCTGGAAGGCCTTGGCGGTCGGGATCAGCTCGCGGCCTTCGCGCAGCATGTACTTTTCGGTGATCAGGCCTTCGATGGTGGCCGCGCGCGTGGCTGGCGTGCCCAGGCCTTTTTCCTGCATGGCCTCGCGCAGCTCGTCGTCGTCGATGGTCTTGCCGGCGCCTTCCATGGCGCCCAGCAGCGTGGCTTCCGAATAGCGCGCGGGCGGCCGGGTCTTCAGCGCCTTCAGGTCGGCCGATTCGGTCTTCACCGTCTCGCCCGGCTTCACCACCACCAGGTTCTTGCCGTCCTTCTCGTCGTCGTCGCTGATGGCTTCCTTGCCCCAGATGGCCAGCCAGCCCGGCTTGACCAGCACCTTGCCGTCGCTGCGGAAGGGGTACTTCCTGCCGCCGGTTTCCACCGTGCTGATGCGGGTGGTCACCTGGAATTCGGCGCTCGGGAAGAACACCGACATGAAGCGGCGCACCACGAAGTCGTAGAGCTTCTGCTCGGCGTCGGAGAGGCCGCTGGGCGCCTGCAGCGTGGGAATGATGGCGAAGTGGTCCGACACCTTGGCGTTGTCGAAGATGCGCCTGTTCGGTTTCACGTAGCTGCCATCGACCGCCTGCTGCGCGAAGGGCGCGAGGTGCTTCATGCCGCTGTCGGCGAGCATCTTCATGGTGTCCTTCACCACCGGCAGGTAGTCCTCGGGCAGCGCGCGAGAGTCGGTCCGCGGATAGGTCAGCGCCTTGTGGCGTTCGTACAGGCTCTGCGCCAGCGCCAGCGTGGTCTTGGCCGAGAAGCCGAAGCGGCCGTTGGCCTCGCGCTGCAGCGAGGTCAGGTCGAACAGCATCGGCGAGGCCTGGGTGGTGGGCTTGCTTTCCTCGGTCACGGTGGCGGGCTTGCCACGCGCCGCATCGGCGATCTCGCGCGCCTCGCGCTCGCTCCACACGCGGTCGGCGCGGATCTCCGCGTCGGCCACGCCGTCGGGGCCGGGCGGCGGCTTCTTGAAGTTGGCGTCGAACCACTTGCCCGGGTACTGGCCGGCCTCGGCCTGGAACGCGCCGTGGATTTCCCAGTAGTCGCGGCTCACGAACTTGCGGATTTTTTCCTCGCGCTCGACCACCACCGACAGCGTGGGCGTCTGAACGCGGCCCACCGTCGTCAGAAAGAAACCGCCGTCGCGCGAATTGAAGGCCGTCATGGCGCGCGTGCCGTTGATGCCCACCAGCCAGTCGGCCTCGGAGCGCGAACGCGCGGCATCGGCCAGGCCCTGCATCTGCTTTTCGGTGCGCAGCGCGTCGAAGCCGTCACGGATGGCCTGCGGCGTCATCGACTGCAGCCACAGGCGCTTCACGGGCTTGTTCAGGCCGGTCTTGCCGCCCGCGTACTGCTCGATCAGGCGGAAGATCAGCTCGCCCTCGCGGCCCGCGTCGCAGGCGTTGATGAGCTGCGTCACGTCCTTGCGCTTGGCCTGCTTGACCACGGCGTTCAGGCGCGTCTTCGTCTTGTCGACCGGCTTCAGGTCGAAGTGGGGCGGAATCACCGGCAGGTTCGCGAAGCTCCACTTGCCCCGCTTGACGTCGAACTCCTCGGGCGCCTGGATTTCGACCAGGTGGCCGACAGCGCTGGTCACGACATAGCTGTCGTTCTCGAAATGCTCGTCATGTTTGTCGAACTTGCCGGCCACCGGCGTGAGTGCACGGACGATGTCCTGTGCCACCGACGGCTTTTCTGCGATTACCAAGGTCTTCATCAACAATTCCTAAACAAGAGTTCTCAGGCCGGCGCCGGGCCGCCCCAAGGCGGCCTGCGGCCCCCTCGGGGGGCAGCGACGACACGCAGTGCGGGAGCGTGGGGGCCACATACAATCTGCGGCTTCCCGCGTGTGCGCACGCGCACACGCGCATGTGTGCATATTCAACCTAACAGACTTCGGCGATGCCTTCCAAATCCCCACTTTCCGGCGGCCGCCGCATTCAGACGCGGCGCTCCACCGTCCACGGCAACGGCGTGTTCGCCGTCCAGGACCTGGCGGAAGGCGAGACGCTGATCGAATACAAGGGCGAGGTCATCAACTGGAAAGAGGCGCTGCGCCGCCATCCGCACGACCCGGCCCAGCCGAACCACACCTTCTACTTCCACATCGACGACGGGCGGGTGATCGACGGCAACGTCAAGGGCAACGCCGCGCGCTGGATCAATCATTCGTGCGAACCGAACTGCGAGGCCGACGAGATCGATGGGCGCGTTTATATCAAGGCGCTGCGCAACATTGCTGCAGGAGAAGAGCTCAACTACGACTACGGCCTGATCATCGACGAGCCCTACACGCCGAAGCTGCTGTCCGAATTCCCCTGCTGGTGCGGCTCCGAGAATTGCCGCGGCACGCTGCTGACGCCCAAGGACGAAGACGAGGAAAAGAAAAAGAAGAAAAAGGCCAGGAAGAAGGCCGACAAGAAAAAGGCCGAGAAAAAGGAAGCCAAAAAGGCGGACAAGAAGGCCGAAAAGAAAACTGAAAAGAAGGCCGAAAAGAAGCCGGAAAAAAAGAAGTCCAAGAAGGACGAGGCCGGCAAGGCCTGAACATGAGCACCACGGCTGCCTGGTTCGAAGACCGGATCGCCGCGGCGGTGGCGCCGCTGCTGCCCGGCTTTGCGGTCGAGGCCGTGGCCGAGATAGCCTCCACCAACACCGAGCTAATGCGCCGCGCGCGCGCCGGACGTGTCGAGCCGATCCTGCTGGTGGCCGAGCGCCAGACCGCCGGGCGCGGCCGGCTCGGGCGGCCCTGGCAGAGCGCGCAGCAGGGCGAAGAAAAAAGCGCCGCCTCCCTCACCTTCTCGCTGGGCCTGCCGCTCGCGCCGCGCGACTGGGCGGGCCTTTCGCTGGCCGTGGGCGTGAGCGTGGCCGAAAGCCTCGATCCCACGGGCGCGGCCAAGGTCGCGCTCAAGTGGCCCAACGACCTGTGGGTGAACGACCGCAAGCTGGCCGGCATCCTGATCGAAACCGCCATGCCGCACACGGGCGGTGCCGACGTGCCGGCCCCGCCGCGCTACCTGGTGATCGGCATCGGCATCAACATCGGCCCGCGCGAAGCCGATGGCATGCGCACCCCGCCGGCCTGGCTGCGCCAGTGGCGCCCCGATGCCACCGCGCCCGAGGTGCTGGCCGAGCTGGCCGCACCGCTGGTGCACAGCGTGCAGGCCTTCGAGGCGCAGGGCTTCGCGCCGTTTGCCGAACGCTTTGCCGCGCGCGACGCGTTGCGCGGCCGGGAGGTTCAGCTCAGCGACGGCGGCTTCGGCCTGTGCGAAGGCGTGGCCTGGGGCGGCGAGCTCCAGGTGCGCACGGCCGACGGGTTGCAGCTGATCTCGAGCGATGAAGTCAGCGTGCGCCCGCGCGGCATGGCGTTCTGAGGCCGGTCACCATGAAGCTGCGCCTGGTACTCATTGCCCTGCTCATCGCCAACCTCGGCTACTGGCTGTGGTCGCGCGGCGATCTCGCCGGCTTCGGCCTGGCGCCTGCGAGCCTCAATGAGCGCGAACCGCAGCGCCTCGCGCGCCAGGTGCACCCCGAGTGGCTCCAGATCCGCAAGGACGCCAAGGGCGCGCCTTGAAGGCGCTGCGCCTCAGGGCGCGGCTTCGCCCTCGAAGCGCACCGTGAAGCGCACCCCCGGCGGCTGCCGGCCCGGATGCGCATCTTCCAGCTTTACCTGTGCATGGTGCTGGTTGGCAATCTCGCGCACGATCGGCAGGCCCAGCCCCGAGCCGTCGGCCTCGTTGCCGAGCACGCGGTAGAACGGCTCGAACACCAGTTCGCGGTCGGCTTCCGCAATGCCCGGCCCGTTGTCCTCCACCTGCAGCAGCACCACGCGGCCGAACGGGTCGGCCAGCACGCGCGCGGTGATCACGCCGGTCCGCTCGGCGGTCGAGGGCGTGTAGTTGATCGCGTTGTCGAGCAGGTTGCGCACCAGCTCCTTCAGCAGGGTCTGGTTGCCTTCGATCACCACGCCGGGCGCGCCCGCCTCGGCACCGTCGTAGCCCAGGTCGATGCGCTTCTCGATCGCGCGCGGTACCGCTTCGCGCACCACCTCGATGGTGAGCCGCGCCAGGTCGCAGGCCTGGCGGCCGGTGCCGGCGCCGGTGCTTTCGGCGCGCGCGAGCGAGAGCAGCTGGTTCACCGTGTGGGTGGCGCGCACGCTGGCGCGGCCGATCTGCTTGAGCGACTGCTTGAGCTCGTCGGCATTGGCGCCCTCGCGCTGCGCCAGGTCGGCCTGCATGCGCAGGCCCGCGAGCGGCGTCTTGAGCTGGTGCGCCGCATCGGCCAGAAAGCGCTTTTGCGTGTGGATCGAATCGTTGAGCTTGTCGAGCAGTTCGTTCACCGAAGACACCAGCGGCACCACTTCGAGCGGCACCGACGATTCGTCCAGCGGGCTCAGGTCCCCCGGGCGCCGCTCGCGGATGCGCGCCTCCACCACCGACAGCGGCTTGATGCCGCGCACCAGCGCCAGCCAGATCAGCAGCACCGCCAGCGGCAGGATCGCGAACTGCGGCAGCAGCACGCCCTTGATGATCTCGGTGGCCAGCACCGACTGCTTCTCGCGCGTTTCGGCCACCTGCAGCAGCGCCGGCTCCGCTTCGCTGTCGGGGCCGGCGAGCCACAGCGATGCCACGCGAACCGACTTGCCGCGCATCTCGCCGTTTCGCAGCGTGACCACGCCGGGGACCGGGGGCTCGTCGGTGTTGGGATGCGGCACATCGGGCTCGCCGCTGAGCAGCGCACCGTGGCTGTCGAGCACCTGGTAATAAACGCGGTCGGCGCCATCGGCCCGCAGGATCTCGCGCGCCGGCTGCGGCAGCACGAATTGCGTCTGCCCCTGCCGCACCGTGACCAGCCGCGCCAGCGTCTGCACGTTGTATTCGAGCGCGCGGTCGAAGGGCGCATTGGCAATGCCCTGCGCCACCAGCCACGTCACGCCGATGCTCACCGGCACCAGCAGCAGCAGCGGCGTGAGCATCCAGTCGAGGATCTCGCCGAACAGGGAGCGCTGCGCGCGCTGAAAGAGTTTCAAAGGACTCGCCCCCGGTCTTCGCGCACCATGTGCCGCGATCGATTCAAGGGATTTTCTCGAGGCAGTAACCGAGCCCGCGAACCGTGGCAATGCGCACCGGCCCCTTCTCGATCTTCTTGCGCAGCCGGTGGATGTAGACCTCGATCGCGTTCAGGCTCACTTCCTCGCCCCATTCGCACAGCCGCTCCACCAGCTGGTCCTTGCTGACCAAGCGGCCGGCGCGCTGCAGCAGCACCTCCAGCAGGCCCAGTTCGCGCGCCGAGAGCTCGACCATCTTGCCGTCGATGGTGGCCACCCGGCCGGCTTGGTCGTACACCAGCGGGCCGTGCTTGATCGTGTTGCTGGTGGCGCCCATGCCGCGCCGCGTGAGCGCCCGCACGCGCGCCTCGAGCTCCTGCAGGCTGAAGGGCTTGGCCATGTAGTCGTCCGCGCCGTGGTCCAGGCCCTTGACGCGTTCCTCCACGCTGTCGGCCGCGGTGAGCACCAGCACCGGCAGCTGCGAGCCGCGCGCACGCAGCCGCTTGAGAATCTCGATGCCGTGCAGGCTGGGCAGCCCCAGGTCCAGGATCAGCAGGTCGAACTCGCTGTGCGTCATGAGCGCGGTGTCGGCCTGCGATCCGTTCGCCACGTGGTCGACCGCCGCGCCCGAGGTGCGCAGGCTGCGCAGCAGGGCATCGGCCAGCACCTGGTCGTCTTCGGCAATCAGAATCCGCATGAGCCACCTCCGGCCGGTTCGGGCGCCGCGCCGGCGCCGCGTTCACATATGTCTCGCTCCAGCCGAGTCTAGCCCTCTGTGTAGGCTTCCAGTCCGATGGTTACCACGGTGGCAATGTCGTGGCCCACGCTGGCGCGGAACTCGCGCTCGGCCTGCGTCACCGCGCTGCGGAAGGCGTCGAGCCACGCGAGGCCGTCGGTGGTGAAGAGCACGCGCCGCGCCCGCGCGTCGAGTGGATCGGGCCCGCGCGTGACCAGGCCCCAGGCCTCGCACTGATCCACCAAGGCGCCCATCGCCTGCTTGGTCATGCCGGCGCGCGCGGCCAGCTCGGTCAGGCGCGAGCCCTCGCGCGCCAGGTGCCGCGTGATGTGGATGTGCGCGGCGCTCACCTGGGCGCGCGCGGCCAGGTTCGACAGCGCCAGCGGTACGTCGGCGTCGTGCGCCATGAGTTCGAGCACGCGCTCGTCGAAGCGGCGCATCGCATGGCCCAGCAGGCGGCCCAGGTGGGTTTGCCGCCAGGCGTCCGGATCGGTCGGAAAAGCTTGTTCGGCCATCGGCTAGATGGTAAAGCAAACTGACCAAAAAATGGGTTTACTCAAACCAACGAGCCTCTACACTACTGTTCAAGCATCCAGCCTGTAATTAAAAGCAGACGGACCGCAACCACACACAAACCGTTGATTTTCAAGGAGATTTCTTCATGGACGCACTCGTCAAAGGCACCAGCATCTCGGTCGCAGGCAGCGAAAAGGCCAAGGCACTGCAAGCCGCCCTGGCCCAGATCGAAAAGCAGTTCGGCAAGGGCACGATCATGCGGCTCGGCGAGGGCGAGGCGCTCGAAGACGTGCAGGTGGTTTCCACCGGCTCGCTGGGCCTGGACATCGCGCTGGGCGTCGGCGGCCTGCCGCGCGGCCGCGTCATCGAAATCTACGGCCCGGAATCCTCGGGCAAGACCACGCTCACGCTGCAGGTCATCGCCGAGATGCAGAAGCAGGCCGGCACCTGCGCTTTTGTCGATGCCGAGCACGCGCTCGACGTGCAGTACGCCCAGAAGCTCGGCGTGAACCTGTCCGACCTGCTCATCAGCCAGCCCGACACCGGCGAGCAGGCGCTCGAAATCGTCGATTCGCTGGTGCGCTCGGGCGCCGTCGACCTGATCGTGGTCGACTCGGTCGCCGCGCTCACGCCCAAGGCCGAAATCGAAGGCGAAATGGGCGACTCGCTGCCCGGCCTGCAGGCCCGCCTGATGAGCCAGGCGCTGCGCAAGCTCACCGCCACCATCAAGAAGACCAACTGCATGGTCATCTTCATCAACCAGATCCGCATGAAGATCGGCGTGATGTTCGGCTCGCCCGAAACCACCACCGGCGGCAATGCGCTGAAGTTCTACGCCTCGGTGCGGCTGGACATCCGCCGCATCGGCACCATCAAGAAGGGCGACGAGGCCATCGGCAACGAAACCAAGGTCAAGGTGGTGAAGAACAAGGTCTCGCCTCCCTTCAAGACGGCCGAGTTCGACATCCTGTTCGGCGAAGGCATCAGCCGCGAAGGCGAAATCATCGACATGGGCGTCACGGCCAAGATCCTCGACAAGTCGGGCGCCTGGTACGCCTACAACGGCGAAAAGATCGGCCAGGGCCGCGACAACGCCCGCGAGTTCCTGCGCGAGAACCCCGAGCTGTCGCGCGAGATCGAGAACAAGGTGCGCGAGTCGCTGGGCATTCCGCTGCTGGCGGCCGATGCCAACGCCCCCGCCCCGGAAAAGGCCGAGAAGCCCGCCAAGGCGGCCAAGGCCGACAAAGCCGACAAGGGCGAGTAAGCAGGCGAGCACGCACGGAAGCGGCGCATGGCTTTCGGTGCCCCCTCCCTCAAAGGCCGCGCGCTGCGGCTCCTGAGCCAGCGCGAGCATTCGCGCGCGGAGCTGGAGCGCAAGCTGGCCAGGCACGAAGAAGCACCCGGCGAACTGGCCCGCGCACTCGACGAGCTGGCCGCAAAGGACTTCATCAGCGAGCCGCGCGTGGTGGCCTCGGTGCTGGACCAGCGCGCCGCTCGCTCGGGCGCACTGCGGGTGCGGCAGGAACTGCAGGCCAAGGGCATTGCACCGGAGGCCATTGCACAGGCCGTGGCCAGCCTGCAGGACACCGAAGTGGAGCGCGCCACGGCCCTGTGGCGCCGCCGCTTCGACGCACCGCCCGCCGATGCGAAGGAGCGTGCCAAGCAAACCCGCTTCCTGCTGGCGCGCGGCTTTTCGGGCGCGGTGGTGGCCAAGGTACTCAGGAGCGATTTCGATGGCAACGAATGAAGATCCCGCGGCGCAGTCCCGCGTCGTCACGCAGCGCGTGGCCTGCGACTGGCGCCATGCCTATGCGCTGGCTTCCGATCCGGCGCGGCTGCCCGATTGGGCCAGCGGCCTGGCCAAGAGCGCATTGGTCCCGCATGGCGATCACTGGGTGGCCACGACGCCGGACGGCGAAGCCCGCCTGCGCTTCACGCCGGCCAACGAATTCGGCGTGCTCGACCATTGGGTGGCCCCCGAGGGCGTGCCCGAGGTCTATCTGCCGTTCCGCGTGATCGGCGTCGCGCCGGGCATCTGCGAACTGCAGTTCACGCTGCTGCGCCAGCCGCACATGGACGATGCGGCCTTCGAGCGCGACGCCGCCTGGATCGCGCGCGACCTGCAGTCGCTGCGGCGCCTGCTCGAAGCCGGCTGACGATCCGCCGCCTGCCGGTGGCTGGCGCTCAGAGCGCCAGCATCAGCTTCAGGTTCTGCACCGCGGCGCCGCTCGCGCCCTTGCCCAGGTTGTCGAGGCGCGTGATCACCACGGCGTGGCGGTGGTCCTCGTTCGGGAACACGCGGATCTCGAGATTGTTGGTGTCGTTGAGCGCCAGCGCGTCGAGCTTGCCGTCGTTGGTGGGCGGCAGCACCTTCACGAAATGCTCGGGCGTGTTGCTCTTGGCGTAGTGCGCGGCCAGGGCCTCGTGCAGGTCGCCGGCCTTCGGCTTGCCGGGCAGCAGGTCGAGGTGCAGCGGCAGCTGCACCAGCATGCCCTGCTTGAAATTGCCCACCGAAGGAATGAAGACCGGCCGGCGGGTCAGGCCGGTGTACTTCATGATTTCAGGGATGTGCTTGTGCTTGAGGCCGAGCGCATAGGTCTCGAAAAGCGGCGCCTTGCCGTTCTCGTAGTCTTCGATCATGGCCCGCCCGCCGCCCGAATAGCCGCTCACCGAAGGCAGCGAAATCGGAAAGTCGGCCGGCAGCAGGCCGGCATCGACCAGCGGGCGCACCATGGCGATGGCGCCCGTCGCATAGCAGCCCGGGTTGCCGACGCGGTCCGCCGCGGCCACGGCCTGCCAGTGGCCTTCCACCAGTTCAGGAAAGCCGAACACCCAGCCGGGCGCCACGCGGTGCGCGGTGGAGGCGTCGATGATCTTGGGCTTTTTGCCCGACAGCTGATCGATCAGCGCGACCGATTCGCGCGCCGCATCGTCGTGCAGGCACAGCACCACCAGGTCGACGCCGGCCATCAGCTCGCGCTTGGCGGCCGCGTCTTTTCGCAGCTCGGGCGCAATGCTCACGAGTTCGATCTGCGGCATCGTCTGGAGCCGCTCGCGAATCTGCAAACCGGTGGTGCCGGCTTCGCCGTCGATGAAAACCTTGGCCATATCGGAGTATGCGTAGAGGAGCTAGAAGAAAGTACGTATTGACCGCAAGGTCGCCTCGTGTATTGGTGCGCCGCACCATGATACAGTCCGCGGTTGTTCGCCGCCCCCAGCCGCCAGGCTGCCGTCGCCCGCGAGCAACAGAGCCAAAGACGCCTCAGACCCCAGATCTCCCGTTCTCAACCTCCTTCCGAGAGACATCCCTCATGAAGATTCACGAGTACCAAGGCAAGGAAATTCTTGCCAAGTTCGGCGTGCCGGTGCCGCGCGGCATTCCGGCCTACACGGTTCAGGAGGCGGTCGAGGCCGCCCAGAAACTTGGAGGCCCGGTATGGGTCGTCAAGGCCCAGATCCACGCGGGTGGCCGCGGCAAGGGCGGTGGCGTCAAGGTGGCCAAGTCCATCGAAGACGTCAAGAAGCTCGCCGGCGAAATTCTCGGCATGCAGCTCAAGACCCACCAGACCGGCCCCGAAGGCCAGAAGGTGCGCCGCCTCTACATCGAAGATGGCGCCGACATCAACAAGGAATACTACATCTCGGCCGTGACCGACCGCGCGACCCAGAAGGTCGCGTTCATCGCGTCGAGCGAAGGCGGCATGGACATCGAGGAAGTGGCCCACTCCTCGCCAGAGAAGATCATCACGGTGTTCGCCGACCCTGCGGCCGGCCTCACCGACGCGCAAGCCAAGCAGATCGCCGACGGCATCGGCATGCCGGCCGACTCGACCGCGCAAACGGTCGACATCCTCAAGAAGCTCTACACCTGCTACATGGAGACGGACGCCTCGCTGGTCGAGATCAACCCGCTCAACCGTGACAGCAAGGGCAAGGTCATGGCGCTGGACGCCAAGTTCAACTTCGACAGCAACGCGCTGTTCCGCCACCCCGAAATCGTGGCCCTGCGCGACCTCGACGAAGAAGACGCGGCCGAAGTCGAAGCCTCCAAGTTCGACCTCGCCTACATCAGCCTGGACGGCAACATCGGCTGCCTCGTGAACGGTGCCGGCCTGGCCATGGCCACCATGGACACCATCAAGCTGTTCGGCGGCGAGCCGGCCAACTTCCTGGACGTGGGCGGCGGCGCCACCCCCGAGAAGGTCACCGAAGCCTTCAAGATCATGCTGAAGAACAAGAACGTGGAAGCCATCCTCGTCAACATCTTCGGCGGCATCATGAAGTGCGACACCATCGCCACCGGCGTGATCGCGGCCTGCAAGGCCGTGAACCTGCAAGTGCCGCTGGTCGTGCGCATGAAGGGCACCAACGAAGTCGAAGGCAAGAAGCTGCTGGCCGATTCGGGCCTGCCGATCATCAGCGCCGACACCATGGCGGACGCGGCCCAGAAGGTCGTTGCAGCGGTCAAGGCCAAGGCCTAAGGAACAAGTCATGTCGATCTACATCAACAAAGACACCAAAGTCATCACGCAAGGCATCACCGGCAAGACCGGCCAGTTCCACACCGAGAAGTGCCAGGAATACGCGAACGGCAAGAACGCCTTCGTGGCGGGCGTGAATCCCAAGAAGGCCGGCGAGTCGATCTTCAACATCCCGATCTTCGGTTCGGTGAAGGAAGCCGCCTCGCAAACCGGCGCCACCGTGTCGGTGATCTACGTGCCGCCGGCAGGTGCCGCGGCCGCCATCTGGGAAGCCGTCGAGGCCGACCTGGACATGGCGATCTGCATCACCGAAGGCATTCCGGTTCGCGACATGCTCGAAGTGCGCAACAGGATGAAGGCCAAGGAAGCGGCCGGCGGCAAGAAGACCTTGCTGCTGGGTCCCAACTGCCCCGGCCTGATCACGCCCGACGAAATCAAGATCGGCATCATGCCCGGCCACATCCACCGCAAGGGCCGCATCGGCGTGGTCAGCCGCTCGGGCACGCTCACGTATGAAGCCGTGGCGCAGCTCACCGAAATCGGCCTTGGCCAATCGTCGGCCGTCGGCATTGGCGGCGACCCGATCAATGGCCTGAAGCACATCGACGTGATGCAGGCCTTCAACGACGACCCCGACACCGACGCCGTCATCATGATCGGCGAAATCGGCGGCCCCGACGAAGCCGACGCGGCCCGCTGGTGCAAGGAACACATGAAGAAGCCGGTGGTCGGCTTCATCGCCGGTGTCACCGCCCCTCCCGGCAAGCGCATGGGCCACGCCGGCGCGCTGATCTCGGGCGGCGCCGACACGGCCGATGCCAAGCTCGCCATCATGGAGGAGTGCGGCTTCACCGTGACGCGCAACTTCTCGGAACTTGCCAAGCTGCTCAAGGCACAGCTCTAGACAAGCCCCGGCAGTTTCTCCGCGATCCCACGCAAAAAGAAAAAGCGCCCGCAATCTGGATTGCGGGCGCTTTTTTCACTACAACACAGTGGAACAAGAGACATGGAACTCCTTCAAAGCACCGACTTCTGGATCGGCCTGATCAAGATTGTCTGGATCAACATCATTCTTTCGGGCGACAACGCCGTGGTGATTGCCATGGCGGCCCGTTCGCTGCCGCCCGCGCAGCAGCAAAAAGCCGTTCTGTTCGGCTCGGGCGCGGCCGTGGTGCTGCGCATCGTGCTCACGGTGGTGGCGGCCAAGCTGCTGGCGCTGCCCTATCTGCAGATCGTCGGCGGCCTGCTGCTGCTGTGGATCGGCCTTCAGCTGCTGAGCGAAGAAGACGAAGGCGAAGGCGATGCCAAGGAATACGGCAGCATGATGGCGGCCGTGCGCACCATCCTGCTGGCCGACCTGGTCATGAGCCTGGACAACGTGATTGCCGTGGCGGCCGCTGCGCAGGGCAACATGGTGCTGCTGGTGCTTGGCCTGGCCATCAGCATTCCGCTGGTGATCTTCGGCAGCACGCTCATGATCAAGCTGATGGAACGCTTTCCGATCGTCGTCATGCTGGGCGCCGCCCTGATCGGCTGGGTCGGCGGCGAAACCATTGCAAGCGACGTCTCGCTGCGGGAGGTGCTGGTTGCAAACCCCTGGCTGCACTATGCGGCGGCAGCCGCCGGTGCGTTGTTCGTGGTGGCCGTGGGCCGCCTGCTTCAGCGGCGCGCGCAAGCCGTTGCGGGGCACTGAAACCGTCGCGCGTCGACGCTTTTTGAAAATATATGGCAAGTGTCGGCGCGTCCCTTTTTTCCACCCGGCCCCATCTCGTGTGGGAGTTTGCGGCGCTGACCGATGTCGGGCGCACGCGCGCCCACAACGAGGACGACCTGCGCGTCGACCCGGCCCTCGGCCTGGCGGTGCTGGCCGATGGCATGGGCGGCTACAAGGGCGGCGAAGTGGCCAGCGCCATGGCCGTGTCGCTGGTGCAGGCCAGCTTCGCGCGCTGGTTCGCGCAAGCCGGCCTGCAGGCGCCGGCGCGGGTGGTCCGGCGTGCCTTGCAGGCGGCCACCGACGAGGCCAATTCCGCCATCTTCGATGCCGGCCTGGACAATGCCGAACTGCAGGGCATGGGAACCACCCTGGTGCTGGCCGCGTTCCGGCCGCAGCGCGTGCTGGTCGGCCACATCGGCGATTCGCGCTGCTACCGCCTTCGCAACAACAAGCTCGAGCAGCTCACGCGCGACCACTCGCTGCGCCAGCAGCAGCTCGACGCCGGCGCCATCACGGCCGAAGAAGCGCTGATTTCACCGCACCGCAACCTGGTGACGCGCGCCATGGGCGTGGAGCCACAGGTGGTGCTGGAAATGCACGAACACACCGCAAGGCCCGACGATCTCTATATGCTCTGCTCCGACGGGCTCAGCGAGATGGTCCCGGATGCGCAGCTTTTCACGCTTTTGAATCACGATGTCGAGCTTCAGCAGAAAGCCTCACTGTTGGTTGCGGTTGCCAACGACAATGGCGGCCGGGACAATATTTCAGTTGTCCTGGCCAGGGCGCGCGTTGGCAGTGCGCCTGAATAAAAACATGCATTCAGGGAGTCGGCAATGCCGAAGATGATCATTTCGATCGATGGCACTGTCATCGGGCAAATGGCGCTTGCCAAAGACCGGACCACGCTGGGGCGGCGCGCCTACAACGACATCGTGCTCGACAATCTCGCCGTCAGCGGTGAGCATGCCGTGCTGCACATGCGCGGCGCCGAAGTCGAAATTGAAGATCTCAACAGCACCAACGGCACCTACGTCAATGCGATCGTTGTCCAGAAGCAGCAGAAGCTCAAGGACAACGACGTCATCGAAATCGGTGGCTGCCGCCTGCACTTCCGCGCGCGCAGCAGCGTGGCCGCCAATGCCGCTTCCACGCGCAATGCGCGCGGCGAGTACCCGGCGTCCGTTCCGCTGTCGGCCGCGCCCACCGAAGCCGGCGCGCTGCTCGAACTGGGCGTGCCCGTGCTGCGCGTTCTTTCCGGCGCCGACCAGGGGCAGGAAGTGCCGCTGCAGAAAGTGGTCACCACCATTGGCAAGCCCGGCGTTGCGGTTGCGGTCGTCACGCGCCGCCGGCAGGGCTACATGGCCTCCACCATCATGGGCGGCGTCACGCTCAACGGCGCTCCGCTCGGCGCCGACCCCGTCGGACTGCAGGAAAGCGACGTGCTGGAACTCGGCGGCGCCACGCGCATGCAGTTCGTGCGGGTCTGATTTTCGCGGCGCAGCAGCGCCTAGGGTGCACTAGCGTGACCGCGCTCAGGCGCCACTGGCCGCGCATTGCCATCACCCTGCTGCCGGTCTTGCTCGCGCTGGCGCATGCCACCGGCCTCTGGCGCCTGGATGCCATCGACCGGCTCGACCACCTGATCTACGACACGCGCCTGCGCGCCACCATGCCCGGCACGCTCGACCCGCGCATCGTGATCGTCGACGTCGACGACGCCAGCCTCACCCGGCAGGGCCAATGGCCCTGGGCGCGCGACAAGCTGGCCCGGCTCACCCGGGAGCTCACCGGGCGGCAGCAGGCCGCGGCGCTGGGCTTCGACGTGATGTTCGTCGAGCCCGACCGGAGCGCCAGCCTCGACAAGCTGCGCCAGATTGCGCGCGGCCCGCTGCGCGACATGCCGGGCCTGGCCGCCGAAATCGACCGGCTCGCCCCCACGCTCGACAACGACGCCGCCTTTGCCGCCGCCATGCAAGGCCAGCGCGTGGCGCTCGGCTACTACTTCACGCGCACCGAAAAGCCCGGCGCCAAGGGCCAGCTGCCGCCGGCCCCGCTGCTGCGGGCCGAAGCCTTTCCGCCGGGCCGCGGCTACGCCACGGGCTGGAACGGCTTTGGTGCCAGCCTGCCCGTGCTGGCCGCTGCCGCGCCGGCGGCGGGTTTTCTCAACACGCTGGTCATGTCGAACGGCGACGGCGTCATCCGCGCCGTGCCGCTCATCGCCCGCTATGAGGGCGACCAGGCCCGGCCCGGCTACTACGAGTCGCTCGCGCTCGCCGTCTACCGGCTCGCCAGCGGCACGCCGCCCGTGCGGCCGGCATTTGCACCAGGTGGACCAGGCGGCGCCGCGCCGCGGCTCCAGTCATTGCTGGCAGGCGGCCTGCGCATACCCGTCGACGAAGCCGCCTCCATGCAGGTGCCGTTCCGCGGCCCCGGCGGCGCGCACGGCGGATCGTTCCGCTACGTGTCCGCCGGCGACGTGCTCGAAGGGCGGCTCGCGCCGGGCGAGCTGAAGGACCGCATCGTGCTGGTCGGCGCCACCGCGCCAGGCTTGCAAGACCTGCGCGCCACCCCCGTGGGCGCCGCCTTTCCCGGCGTCGAAGTGCATGCCAACATCGTCTCGGCCATGCTCGACCATCGCCTGCTCGCGGTGCCCGACTACGCCCCCGGCTACGAAGTGCTCAGCGTGCTGGCCGCGGGGCTCGTGCTGGCGCTGGGCCTCACGCTGCTGCCGGCCCCGCGCGCGGTGGTGCTCGCCCTTGCCACCGTCGCGGCCCTGGTCGGCGTGAACGCCTGGCTCTACCAGCGCCACAGCCTCGTGCTGCCGCTCGCCTCCGCGCTGGCCATGGCGGCGCTCGCCTTTGCCTTCAACATGGGCTGGGGCTACTTCATCGAGTCGCGTGCGCGCCGCGGCCTCATGCGGCTTTTCGGCACCTACGTGCCGCCGCAGCTGGTCGACGAAATGCTCGCGACCCCCGGCCGCTACAGCATGCGCGCCGAGAGCAAGACCATGACCGTCATGTTCTGCGACATGCGCAACTTCACCCGCCTGTCCGAGCAGATGGCCCCGGCCGAGCTGCAGACTTTCCTCAACACCGTGTTCAACCGGCTCACCCACGTCATCAGCACCCACCGCGGCACCGTCGACAAATACATGGGCGACTGCGTCATGGCCTTCTGGGGCGCGCCCATCGACACCCCCGAGCACGCCACCCTGGCCGTGCGCGCCGCGCTCGACATGGCCGAGGCCGTGCGCAACATCAACAACATCCACCGCACCACCGGCCGCCCTGAAATCAGCGTGGGCATCGGCCTCAACAGCGGCGTCATGAGCGTGGGCGACATGGGCTCGGCCGCGCGCCGCAGCTATACCGTGGTGGGCGATGCGGTCAACCTCGCCTCCCGCCTCGAAGGCCTGAGCGTGCACTACGGTGTCGAGATCGTCGCCAGTGCCGCCACCCGCGAACTCGCACCCGGCTTCGTCTGGCAGGAGCTCGACAGCGTGCTCGTCAAGGGCCGCGCCCAGGCCGTGGCCGTGTTCACGCCGCTGCACGCCAATACCGAGAGCGAGCAGCAGCCAACGCCTGCCGCACTGCAGCAATCCGCCCAGCTGCAGCGCTGGGCCGACGTGCTTGCCGCCTACCGCCGCCAGGACTGGGCCGTGGGCCGGAACCTGCTGGATCCGCTCTTGGCCGCGGATGCCAAAAAAATCCTTTACCAGCTCTACGCACAACGATTAGCCTCCATGGCGTTGCGGCCCCAAGACCCCGAATGGGACGGCGCAACCCGGTTCGAAACCAAATGACGGCAGCAGAAGACACAAGCAGAGGGTCTCTCACAATGCAGGTTCGCGTGCTGGGTTGCTCGGGCGCCATTGCCAAGGACTGCCGGACCACCTCGTTCCTGATCGACACCGACCTGCTCGTCGATGCGGGCACCGGCGTGGGCGACCTCACCCTCGAAGAAATGGCCGGCATCGACAACGTGGTGCTCACCCACAGCCACCTCGACCACATTGCCGCGCTCCCCCTCATGCTCGACGCCGTGGGCGGCCGCCGCACCCGCCCGCTGCGCGTGCACGCCCTGCGCGCCACCATCGAGGCCCTGCGCGCCCATGTGTTCAACAACGTCATCTGGCCCGACTTCGAGAGCATTCCAAGCCCCGAGGCCCCCTTCGTGAGCTTTCACGACATTGCCGTGGGCCAGGTGCTGCAACTGGGCGCCGCCGCCCCCAAGCGCATCGAGGTGCTGCCGGCCGTGCACACCGTGCCCGCCTGCGGCTTTGCCGTGAGCCGCGCCGAGGGCGGCGCCAACTGGGTCTTCACCGGCGACACCGAGCGCAACACCCCCTTCTGGGACCGCCTCAACGCGCTGGACGTGGCCATGCTCGTCATAGAAACAGCATTCAGCAACCGCGAGCAGGCCCTGGCGGAACGCAGCCTGCATCTGTCGCCGCGGGCGCTGGCCGACGAGCTGGCGCACATCGATCCGGGCAAGAAGTTTCCTATCTACATCACGCATACCAAGCCGGCGGAAACCGAAGAGATCATGTGGCAGATCGAGCACCTGGCCGGGCATCAGGTGGCGGGGCTGGCGCAGCGGGATATTCGGTGGTTGAAGGCGGATGGGGTGTTGACTTTTTGAGTCGGGCGGCGCCTAGCGCGCTGACAAATTTGTCACGACTCGTAGCATTTAGAAGCGATTTCTGTCACTTGATGTAACCAATATGAGTGCAAAGTGCTCAGTTCTGGCGGCATCGGGCCTCGAAGCGGGGTGGCACAGATGCTGCGGAAGTTACTGCGCTCCGGGCTTGGTTCCCGGGCTCTACAAACCAACCTGGAGTTTTTGAATGAACCGTCGTTCTATCGCACGCAACGTGCAAAAGGGTTTCACCCTTATCGAATTGATGATCGTTGTGGCGATCATTGGTATCTTGGCTGCTGTGGCGCTGCCGGCTTATCAGGACTACACGATTCGTGCCAAGGTGACTGAAGGTCTGATCTTGGGTAGCGCGCTTAAGACGACGGTTGCGGACAATGCTGCCAATGCTCTTCCTGATGCCTCGGGTGGTCTGTTTGCTAGCATGACCACCGGCACGAGGGCTGCGCCAACTACGTGTAGTGCCGCTGGTACCTGCGTTCTAACCGCTCCGACCAAAAACATTGCGACCATTACCGGAACCACTGGAAATGGCTTGATTTCGATCGCATTCACTACTGACATCGCGCCGGCCGCATCGAACACGCTGGAACTCTGGCCTTCGTCGAACGGTGCACTCTTGGCTGTGGCTACCCCCCCGCCAGGCCCGATCGTTTGGACTTGCTACACGGTTGGCAAGACAGCGATCAATGGCGCGACCAATGGCGCAACGCTCTTGGCAAAATACGCACCTGCCGAGTGCCGCTAATTAGTTGATTGGCTTTTAAAAAAAGGAAGGCCGCGATAGCGGCCTTCCTTTTTTGCGTTCAGAGGATGGTTTGTTGTTTGTGCATTTTGCGGAGTTGGGGAGCCGAATGTCAGATGAATATTTGATCAAAAAAATCTCGGCAGTGAATCTTCGATTTAGAGCGGCGGGAAGAGCAGCCCTACTGCATTGCTTGGGCTGTCTGGTTGTCGCCTTAATTGCCGCGGCACTAGTCTTCGGGATTTGGTTTCCCCATCCGTATGAAGCAATTGAGGGAGGGGGGAAGTTATTTGCACTGGTTATATCGATTGATGTTGTATGTGGACCATTGCTCACTTTCATTCTTTTTGACCCGAAAAAATCAAACAAAGAACTAGTGCGAGATCTTTCATTCGTTGTCCTTGTTCAATTGGCGGCGTTGGTTTACGGTCTCTGCAGCGTGTATATTGCCCGGCCCGTCTTTTTGGCATTTGAAGTAGATAGATTCCAGGTAATCAGCGCAGCCGAGATTTCAGAACAAGATCTTTCAAACGCAAGACAACCATTTCAAAAATTGAGTGTTCTTGGGCCAGCAGTAATCGCTGTGGAAGTACCAAAACCAGGTGACCCTACATACTTGCAGAGCATAGAACTTACTCTCAATGGTTTAGAGCCATCGCTCCGCCCAAGCTTGTGGCGTTCCTATGATGAGCAAAGAGAGTCGGTTAAGCGCAAACTGCGTTCAATAGCTGAACTGAAGCTGCGGCATCAAGAAAAACACATACTAATCAACTCAGAGATTGCTAAAACCGGAATGCCGGAAGATGAACTAGGCTACTTGCCAGTTGTCGGTCGAGGGGGTTCTGGATGGATTGCGCTCATTACTCGAAATGAAGCCAACTTATTGGGGTTTGTCGAAGTTGATGGATTTTGATTGTTGAATTCCAGCGATCTCTGACCTTAGATTTCCGCAAAAACTGACCTATCCGCTTTGCGAGCCTGAAGGCTTCACGGTGTGGATCCGTGCTTGATGTTCTCCTTTTAAGACGGAGACTGTCTGGATCTGCCGCAGATTGCGCCGCTGTTTCCGCGATTTGGTGGTTTCGATCGAGATCGCGTCGGACAATGACAACGCCCGATCCTCAATAGTTTTAGAGAATCATGAAATTCATCCGTTGGTCTGCTGCGTTTGCGTTATTGGCGCTTGCCGGTTGCTTCGCGTTCAAGCCCGTCGAGGTCCGCATTACCCCATCCGCCTATCAAGTAGGTGAAGTCAAATCTGCGCTTGCCACACCTGTAGTGGATGAAGTGGTACGGATCAAGCCGAGCAAGGTTCTGATTGTGTTTTGTAAGGCCACGCATCCGATGAAAGTTTTTCAGTTCGAACAAATGTTGAAAGCTCGGCATCATGTCGAACTCAGTTGGACCTTGGTCGACGAAGAAGGATGTCGATCTGCTTAGCTGTTGACTGCCACGAGAGGACTGTCGCTGCAAAGGTCAGGTCCGGACTCCTTCACACTTCACGGACAATCTGGACCATGATTTTTTCTTGGATCATGCTCGCTGCAGCGGCAATCTTTGGGTATCTCGCCTATGACGCTGCGCGCCTTTCGACGCGGCGAAGGATGTTTCTTCCTCCATGACCGCAAAGGGCTGGGGTGAGGATGTCGCGCATGTCTCGCTCGCGGAGCAAGAAAAGCGAAAGCAGTACAACGCCCTCCGTGGTCTCGGCGACCTCGGACAATCTGTTTGGCTCTTCGGCATTCTCTGCGTAGGTTGCCTGGTTTGGGCGGGACACGCTTTCTATGCTTGAGCGACGGGCTTGGCAGTCAAGCGCGATCGGATTCTCGAATGCAGTCGGCATCAGAATCGAAGTTCTTCGACTATTCCGCAGAAGCGAGCCGCCCCTATCTGCTGCCCTTCTCCGCAGCCGTATTGTCAAATACCACCTCCACCTTCTGCCGCGATCGGACCGCGCGGCCATCCATTTGCCCCGGTGAAAAAAATGCCGCGCTGAAGGATTGACGCGCAACCTGTTCAAACGCGGGAGGAAGGGGCGCGCCCTCCGCAGCTACATGTTTCACGTGCCCTTCTTCATCAATGAAGAGCGACAGAACACCGACATAGCGCCCAGCCGCAAATTCGCCCTCCGGCATATCCAGAACAATGGCAGTGAGGGCAGCTGGCGGAACTGTGAGCAGCGAACGAGGGATGTAGTCGCGGCCGTCGAAGTCTTCTTGGTCCGATGAGACGGTTTCGACGACCTGCGGGCGGACCTCGGGCAGGGGGTCCGGCGCAGCCTGCTCGATGGCGGGCTGTGGAGGCGTGCTGGGGGTCGGCGCGTCCGGTCGGGCGGGTGCCGCCATCGCCGCTGTTCCTGCGACAGGACTCGACAGCACTGCCGATTTCGCGGCCTGCGGCTGCTCTTGTCGCTGCTTCGCGGCTTCTTTGATCTCAGACACGGCGGCCGGTCGCGTCGGAATCACGCGTATCCGTGTGGCCCCGGAAGCAATGCTGCCATGGCCACCATGTGCGGCCGCTTCCGACGACAGCGGGGACGAAGGCGTCATGCGATACGCAAGCACTGCCGCGTGCAGCGAAACGGAGAGGGCCGCGCACAGCAACAACGGGCGCATGCCCCGCATTCTGCCGAGCACCCCCGTCATCGCGGTCATCGTGCGCACGTTCAGTCGGCAAGCTCCCGCCACGAGGTCCGAAGCGGGTTGCTTCCCGAGCCAGGTGGGTTGCCTCCCGACTCTCCCCTCAAGGCGCCATCCGTCGTCGGTCGAACGACGATCGTGGTGCCGTCCTTCAGCTTGACCCAGCTCTGGCCGGCAATCAGCGAACTGGCGCTCCAGAGTTCGCCGGCGTTCGCGAGAGAACCCGTGCCATCGGTCGCATTCAGGAAGTAGCGCCAGGAAGAACCGCCCGAACTGCAGGCGTCGCCACTCGGGATGCCTGTTGCTACGGAAAGCACGCCAAACTGCAGCGCGAGATTGGTGAACACGCGTTCTCCGCTGTGCGGCAGGTCGGCCCACCAGCCGTTGTTGGTGGTCCAGTTGACCGGGTTCTTGGTGATCGTTGCCGTATTGCCTGAGACGGTAAAGGTCTGGCGAACCATGGTGATGTTGGCGCGAACGTCTCCCAGGCCGGTTTCGGTGAGCGAATCCTTCACGGCATAAATGGTTTGCTGCGTGGTGTCTTCCACGTCGGCAGCGCCGAGATAGCGGCCCGTCGCAACGATGACCACCGGCTTGCCCGAGACCTCGACGGTTTCGGGCCGCGTGGTAATCGGCTGCGGCGTGGTCGCATTGACCTGGAACTTTGCCAGCAGCAGAGCGCCCTGGTTCGGCAGCACAAGGTTGTCGACGTCGAAGCGCCAGAGATTGCCCTGCAGGTCGCCCCCGTAAAAGCGCTTGGACGTGTTGTCCGACACGTCGTCGATCCAGGTATTGATCTTTGCAAGGCCGCTCGGATCGCTGGTCGAGCCGGCCGTGGTGGGAATGTCGCCGGTGATGACCTTGGCGCCGGTATTCGCATTCAGCACGTAGAGACGTCCCTTGCCGTCACCGCCGCTGCCGCCATCGCCCGTGCCGTTGTTGTAGCCGGAGGCGAACACCACCACCCAGGTGCCGTCCTTGCGCTTGGTGAGGATCGGGTTGCCGAAGGTAAGGCCGAGGTTGGCGTCGGTGAACTCCCAGAGCGGCTTGGGATCTTCCGGGTCGGTGATGTCGAGCGCGTAATAGGCGCGGCCGCCCTTGTTGAGGCCGCCGACGAGAATGGTCTTCCAGTCGGAACCCACCTTGATGTCGCCGATGACCGGGGCACCGTCCACGAAGTAGCGGTGACGCGATTCATAGCCTGTGTCCGCCAGCCTGTACATCTCCGGCATGACGGCGTTGGGAACGTAGGCCCAGCGCTCTGTTCCGGCATCGTCGCCACCGGCCGAGAAGGCATGCAGCATGCCGTCGTTGGCCCCGACGTAGACCATGGGCTTGCGGTCCTTCTTGGCAACCACGAAGTTGGTGTAGCCGGCATCGCTGTAGGTGAACGGCGGCTTGCCGACATACGCCGGCGCGCCGTTGATGATGTCGCCCAGCACGCCGCCGGCGCGCGGACGGTACAGCGCGCGGGTGGTTCCGTTGGCGGTGCTTGCCGATTCGAAGGTGCGGTCGCCGCGCAGAAACTTGACCAGGTTGTCGCCGCTGTTGATCTTTGCCTTTTCGTCATCCGTTGCGTTGTTCAGGCACTGCACCGCCACGAGCGAGCGCGAGCACAGGTTGCTGAAATAGGTGCCGTAGCCGTCCGCATTCAGGTTGGTCCAATCGAACATCTGGCGGGTGACAGTGTTGGGCTTGCGGTAGTAGATCTTGCGATCGCCGTAAGCTGTGGCGGCGAGCTTCGCCTTGGCCGACCAGACCGCCGTGGTACCAATCGCGCCGGTGTCGCCGTTGAGGGTATAGGCCTCGACATCGCCGCTCCACTTCTTGGTGGTGTAGCTGGCCTTGTAGACCTGGTTGTTGTCGCCGGCAACGAGTTCCAGCGCGCTGGTGGAAGCGGCAGAGGAGGTGCCTGAGACTTCCTGGATGGTATTGACCACGCCGCTGATGGCCTCGGCCAACGCGGTGGCGTTCAGTGCCGAGTAGTACTGGCCGCGGCCGTTGACGGCGGCGTGCCAGAGGTCGTCGATGTTGGTGGCATTGCCGCCGCTGTCACTCACTTCCGGAGCAGGCCAGTTCGCGTTGTTCTTGTCGTTGACCAGGTCAAAATAGGAGCCCGATGCCTGCGTCAGGTAATTGCGGTCATAGTTGAGCGTACCGTTCACACCCAGCCCGATGGTGAACGTGGTCATGTGCTGGCTCGTAGCGGTGTCGCGGCCTGCGGGCACGATGTTGTTGGAACACACATCCTGTTCCGAACCGGACGCCGACGATTTGCAGTTGCCCAGACCGGTGGTGCGCAGGTCTGTGTTGTAGTAGTACGCAGCCACGTCAGCCAGCGTGTTGCTGGTGCCCGCATCTTTCATGGGACGAGCCTCGGTACCGTCCTGCTGGCCTACTGAGCTCGATCCGTCGAGTTGGAGCGGGCCATAGCTGCTGCTCTCAGCGTCGGTGTTCCAGTAGCCGTCGGTCGAGAGCAGCGCATAGTTCCGCTGACAGGAGTACTGCATCGGATCGTAGGTCTGGTTGCTCATTTTCTTTGCGAAGTAGCGCCCGGCCTTGGAAAGCGCGCCTCTCAATGGCGTGTAGGAATTGCCCGTGGCCGCATAGAGCTTTGTATAAAAGGTCTGTTTGTGCGTGCCGCCGAAATCGTCGACATCCTGGAAGCCGGCATTCGTCGTGACACCGGTGTCGCTGATGGTCGTGAATCCGACGCGATAGCTTGAGTCGAGGGCCAACATGGCTTTGCCAGTCGCAGTGCGCATCAGGAGCCGCCGGGTGCGGTAGTACGAATACCAGTTGGCGTAGTTCTTGGCTTCGTCGGATGCGCTGGTTACAACCACCGGCTCGAAAAGAGCTCTGCCGGCCGAATCAGTCACTGCGTATTGGCACTCGGTATAGAAGGTGTTCTTAATGACCGCCGTACTGTTGTACTTCCAGTCCATCTTGGGTTGGCTGCCCTTGTAGACGTAGTAAGTACCGCCAAGTCGCGCAATCGCCCATGAAGTGGCGTTGCCGCTGCCGGAAGAACTGGTGACGTTGAGTGTGAGCGTCTTGGTTCCTGCGCTCCAGTTGGTGCTTGAATTGGTCCATGCTGTAACGACGCCGGTCAGGACTTTGGCATTTTTGCCGGAGCCCGAGGTCAATTTCAAGATTTGACCCACAGTGAACATGTTGGCCAGATAGCTCGGATCCGTGAACTGAAAAGACTTGCTGCCAGTGCCGACCGTGACCGAAGCGGTGGTGCTGACACTTCCGACATCGGTTGAAACGTCGTCAAGATCGTCAGAGCCCGATTTCGCGAAGCCGTCGGTCCACGCCGAACCGAAGGATGCGTTGGCAAATGCGATTCCGGCAGAGTCGACTGGCGGCGAATAAGTCAACGCAGGGTCATAGGCCACGCCATTGCATTGGGCGCTGCGGAAACCGAAGGCTCCCGTGTTGTTCATGTTGTCCGGCATGTACGCGTTGGCCATACTCCCGGAGTTGTCCAGGATAAAAAGCAGGTTGGGCTTTGCCTTGACGTTGGGCCGCGTGGCCAGCGGCTCGTCGAGGATCAGCGTATCTGCGGCCGAGGGCGCTGATGCCGTGCAGGCGAGCACGCCCATGCTGAAAGACAGCAGTACGGCAAACGACCGACGCGAGCCGGCATGCCACCGACGGTGGAAAGATGCATGAGACATTGAATTGGACTCCTCGTGTCGCGAAACCGCGCACCTGCTAATAGAAATTGACGATGGTTTCGGTGAAGCCGGTGGTGCTGCGCGCACCGAGTACACGTACGACGATTCGGTAATACGGGCCGCCTGTAGTGCTGAAGCGCGGCGTGGAATAGTCGATCAGCCCTCGCCCCGATGCCGACGTACTGCCTGCCAGCGGCTGGGCGCAGCTGTTGTTGATGTCGTCGTTGGAGTTGCCCGCGCTGGCGCACAGCCTGAAGATCACGTAGCGCACGTTGTTGCTGCCGGCAACCGAGGCGGCTTTCACGGATTGCAGATCGCAGGAGCCAAAGGTGCCCGCCGCGGCATAGGGACACTTCTTGTCCTGCCCATCGCTCCAGTCGACGAGCTTGCGATTGGCGACCGTTTGCTGTTGGCCGGTGACGTCGACCGGCGCATCCTTGGTCTTGTCGGCCTTCAGCTCCTTGGTGCTGGCGTAATAGCCGCTCGCGGGCGCGTCCGTATTGAGGTTGGCGGCATTCGCTTTCAGCCAAGCAATGGCTTCGCGCGCGGCCTGGTCGCCCGCCACGGTGGCATCTTGCTTGAAGCCTATGTTGCCCAGCACGAGGGCACCGGTGTCCACCGAGCGGACCAGCGCCAGCGTTGCGAGCGACAGGGCCACCAGCGCCAGCAGCGCAAAGATCAAGGAGACGCCGCGTTGCGCGCGGAAGGAAGTTTGAAATTTCATGGCGTGGCTGCCGAGTTCCAGAGCATGTTGCGCAACGGCACGATGGTGTCGTAGACCTTGTATCGGTAGTGCTCCCAATCGGGAACGTGGCTGATCTTGAGTTCGACACATTTGCTGGAGCCGCAGGTCGCTGCGCCGTCGACCGTGCTGTTCGCGCCAACGTCCCACGAAGGCGCAGCGCGTGTGACGATCTCCTTTTCGTACTGAGCACTTTTCGCCACCACGGCAATGCGGATCGCCAGAACGTTCTTCCAGTCGGCAGCGGTGGCAGGTGCGACCGTGTCGTAACTGCTGACCTGGCCTGTTCCGACCGCGGCCTTTCCGTACATCGCCTGCATGTTGACGATCTGCGGATAGAGCGACTCGGTTGCCGAAACAGCTTCGGCCGTGCGGGCTGTGACGTCGAGGCTCTGCGCGGCGGTGTTGACCGAATATGTGTTGAACGACAGGCTCCCCATGTTCAACAGATAGCTCTTCTCGAGATAGCCGTTGTCCGGAAACACGCTGCCGCTGTTCCACTTGCTGGTGCCGCCCGCAACATGGGGTACGTGGTGCGAATCCAATGTGGTTTCGGTCGGAGTGGCCGCGCCGTCGTCGGTCACGCTGAAAACCGAACACCAGTTGTTGGCATCCCATGTGCCTCCGGAGGGGACGGCGATCATCAGGTCGCCGGCACTAACGCCGAAGCTCGATTTCACGGTGAACGAGTTGCCATCTTTCGCGTGGTCTTTGGATACGAGCAAGGGAGCCGAGAAGTTCGCTTTCCGGCTTTGCAGCACGGTGATCTCGTCGGGTGCTCCGTTGGCACCATCCTTGATGACGACTGGCGCCAGAGTCGGCTTGAACTCAATGGCCGGCGTGGCGGCCGCGGCGCCGGGATCCTTGAAACTGCCTTTGACCGCACAGCCCAATGCTTCAAGGTTGCCGACGGCTCCATACCCTGCCATCTGGATGTCGCGTTGAAGCGTGTAGAGAGACAGCGCGCCATTCACCTGGGCATCGCTGCCCGAAGAAACTGTGCGCTTCTTGCCTTCCGCCAGCGAGGTCACTTCCGTGATGACGAGCACCGTGAGCATGCCCAATACAAGGCCCACCATCAGTTCGACGAGGGTGAAGCCGCGCGACGCGCGAGGGGCTTTCTGCCGTGAAAGGCGAGGGGGATGAATGTGCATCATCGTCAGCTCGCCGTCCTGAGCGCAATGGTGCTGCGCGTCACGTACTTGTGCGTTTCGCCGCCAGGCATCGACCACGATACGGTCACCGCTACATCGCCATTGGCAGCCACAACGATGGCGGCGGCGCCGCCTGGCAGCACGCTGGTCACCTTGTTGCGCCACTCGAGGCAACTTGCAGCCGTGCAGGTGGTGGCACCCGCATAGGCCGAGAGATTGGCAATGTCCACCCACATGCGGCCAACGACTTCGCTGGCTAGGTTGGCGGCGTCCGCCCGCATCTTGGAGTCGGTCTGCGTGCGGGTCATGGTGCCCTGCAGGCCGACGAGGCCGAGCACGCCAAGCATGAAGATCAGCATTGCGACCAGCACCTCGATGAGGGCCACGCCGCGGCTGCGAGAACGGGCTGCTGCGCGGCGCTGCCGGGGTTTGTGATGTGGGTGCATGGTCTTAATTCGATTCGGCCGGGCACAGGCGTGGGTCTGTGGTGGCTGTGCTGGGCACACTGGGGTCGCACATTCGGACCCCGCCTGAGGCTGTGAGATTGACGCGAAGATTCCGATACCGCGCACCGTCCCGAAGGCCGGTCACGTCGATCTGGGTAATGAAGGCGCCTGCGGCAGAGACCACCCGGCCAAAGCTGTTGAAAGTGACGGTGTTGCCGTCCGCGCTGACCTTCACGCTGCCGCCGCCATCTCCCACCGCGCGGGTTTCAACGATCATGGGCGCGTCGGTCGTAGAAGGGGCACTCGCGCATTTGCCGACCGGAGAGGTCACGCTGATGACCCAGGAGCCGCTTTCCGTAGAGAGCGCACAGGTGTTGTCCAAAGCGCCTGAATCGTTCGGCGAAACAAGGAAGAACGAAATGTTCTGGTTGCGCCGTATCGCTTCGCTGCGCGCCGTAAGCAAGCCGTTCTGCAACGATTCCGTGGCGTTCCGGATGCGGCTGTTGTCCATCCACGAGCCGATACTCGGCATGGCAAGGGCAAGAATCAGTGCCAGCACCGCGATGGTGACGGCCAGTTCGACGAGAGTGAAGCCGCGTTGCCTCATGGAAAACATGCTGCTCAGCACGTGGCGCTCTTGGTGAGCCAGCAGTTCTGGTCTACGGTTGCGTTCTTGAACTTTGTCGTCTTGCGCAAGCCGGCTTCATTGATCGTGTACACATGCCCTGTCACGGGGCCGCCGGAGCCGGTCGCGGTGATGGTGTAGCTTTGGAAAGTGGCGCCGCTTGCCACGCAACTGAACGAAAAGTGGTCGGAAGCCGTAAAAGTGTTCCAACTGGCGGCGGTTGGATCGGAGGCACACTTGTTGGCGGCGGTTCCATAGTTCCGGTTGTCCTGGTAGTACTGCTCCATCTTTGAGCGGTAGTCGGACAGGCGATTGAAGGCTTCCGGCAGTTGGCCGCGGCGTACATAGTCGTTGTACGACGGCACTGCGATCGAGGCCAGAATGGCGATGATCGCCACAACGATCATCACTTCGATCAGCGTGAAGCCGGACGAACCACGCAGTGCCTGGGCGGCGCGACGCAGAGAGCTTGCTTGTTTCTTCAAGAGACACCTTTCGGACCGATTCCGGGCCTTCCGCCGGAGGGCGGCAACAGTTGTAGACAGTTGTCTAAGAATGTCTCCAAATGTGTTTTTTCCGCAAAACCGCTCGTCTCCCAGCCGGTGCCATTCGTCGGCCCGCCGGTCGGCACAATCGGCAAATGACTTCCCACGCAGCGCCCGCCGAGGCCGCCGCTCTCTCTCCCAAAGCCGTCGGCGCCGTGCGTGCCGGGCTGGTCGCGTTTCCGTTTCTGTGCCCGCTGGTGGCCGGTCCTTCGGTCCAGGCGTGGCAGTTGCTGGCCACCTGGGTCTGCCTGGCGGCGATGCTTCTGGCCATGCCTCCCGCCGTGCCGGCGCGCGGCATCTGGGCCTGGCTCGGCGCCGGGGCGGCGGCAGTCGTGCTTTTCTCCTCCCCGCACGCCACGGCCGCTTCATGGCTGCCCGCCGTGGTCGTGGTGGCCACCATGGCGGCTGCGGCCTGCGTAGGCGCGGGCATGGCGCGCGGCGGGCCGGCCACCTCCGGCGTGCTGGCGACAGGCGTACTCGCCGCCGGGCTTGTCAGCGCGGTGCTCGGCCTGCTCCAGTACTACGGTCTGGCCGAGCCGCTGGTGCCCTGGACCACCACACCCGCGCTGGGCCAGGCCTACGGCAACCTGCGCCAGCGCAACCAGTTCGCCACGCTGATCAGCATGGCGCTGGTGGCTGCCCTCTGGATCTATGCTGCGCAGCCATCGGCGCGCATACGGCGCTGGCTGGTGGCGGCGGCATTGCTGCTGCTGGTGGCCGCGGCGGCGTCCACCTCGCGCACCGGGCTGCTTCAGCTGCTGTCGATCGTGGGCGTTGCCGCCTTGATCGCGCGGCGGGAGCGCCGCGGCGTGTCTTCTTCTTCAGAGCGCGCCGGCATGCCCTTCAGCCTGCCGCCGCCGCTGGTGCTGCTGGCGATGATCCCGGTCTATTTCGCCATCGCCTGGCTGCTGCCGCAGCTGGCGGCGGGCGAGGTCGAGGGCATGATGCAGCGGCTGCAGGAGGGCGCGCCGGGCGACCACACGCGGATGATCCTCTGGCGCAACGTGCTCTCGCTGATTGCCGCGCATCCGCTCGCGGGGTGGGGCTGGGGCGAGCTGGGCTTTGCGCACTACAGCACGCTGTACGACGGGCCGCGCTTCCCCGAGATCCTGGACAACGCGCACAACCTGCCGCTGCACCTGGCGGTGGAAATGGGCATTCCGGTGTCGGTGCTGGTCTGCGGCGGCTTCGCCTGGATGGTGCTGGCGGCCAGGCCCTGGCGCGAGCGCGATCCGGTGCGGCTGATGGCATGGGGCATGCTGGGCGCGATCGCGCTGCACAGCCTGCTCGAATATCCGCTCTGGTACGGGCCGTTCCAGCTGGTGTTCGGGCTCTGCCTGGGCATCCTGTGGCCGGCGCGGCCTGCCGGAAAGGCTGCAGTGCTGCCGCAACGCTTCACGGCCCGCTGGCTCGAGCCGCCGGTCTTGTCTTCCGTTGCGGCCGTGGTGCTGATGGGCGTGGTCGGCTATGCCACCTGGGACTACATCCGCATCAGCCAGATCTACCTGCCGCGCGACGAGCGCCTGCCGGCCTATGAAGACGGCACGCTCGCCAAGGCCCGGAATTCTTGGCTCTTCGCAAGGCAGGTCGACTTTGCCGAACTGACGCTCACGGCCGTCACGCCGGCCAACGCCGCCGAAATGCATTCGCTGGCCGAACGCACGCTGCATTTTTCGCCCGAGCCGCGCGTGATCGTCAAGCTGATCGAAAGCGCCGAGCTGATGGGGCGGGGCGACGAGGCGCGCAGCCAGGCGGAGCGCTTTCGCATCGCCTTTCCGGCGGAATACGAGCGCTGGCTGAAGGGGCTGCCCGTCGACGGGCAGGCGCCCTAGCCTTGAGGGGCTGCCAGGTAGCTGCCCGACTTGCCGCCATGCTTTTCCAGCACGTGCACATCGGTGATCCGCATGCCGCGGTCCACCGCCTTGCACATGTCGTAGATGGTGAGCAGCGCCACCTGCACGGCGGTCAGCGCTTCCATCTCGACACCCGTCGGCCCCACGGTCTCGACCGTGGCGGTGCACACCACCTGCGGCGCATTGCCCTTCTCGGCCAGCGCAAACGCCAGCGCCACGCGCGTGAGCGCCAGCGGGTGGCACAGCGGGATCAGGTCGCTGGTTTTCTTGGCCGCCTGGATGCCCGCGATGCGGGCGATGCCGAGCACGTCGCCCTTCTTGGCGGTGCCCGATTCGATCAGCGCCAGTGTGGCGGGCTGCATCTCGATGCGGCCCGTGGCCACGGCCACGCGATGGGTGGCGGGCTTGGCCGCCACGTCGACCATGTGGGCCTGGCCCTGGGCGTCGAAATGGGTGAGGGAACTCATGTGTGAACGATCGGTGTGGAGGTGCATCATACGAGCCCGAGCCAATGGACGAGGAATGCCGCGCTTGACTCCTTCTGCCACCCAAAAGACTTCCGTCGCGCCCGCCTTGCGGTCGCTCTGCGCTGCCGTTTTAATAGCTTGCCAGCTGGTGCTGCCGGTACCGGCCCGCGCGCAGCTGCAGGTGCTGCCGGGCCTGGGCGACGGCGGCGAAATGACGGCCAGTGCCGAGCGCCAGCTGGGCGACCAGATTGCGCGCGAGCTCTACCGCGACACCGACTATATCGACGACCCGGTGGTCGCCGCCTACGTGCAGGACATCTGGCAGCGCCTGCTGGCGGCCGCTCGCCAGCGCGGCGAGCTCACGCCCGAACTCGACGAGCGCTTTGCCTGGACCATCCTGCTGGGACGCGACCGCAACATCAATGCCTTTGCGCTGCCGGGCGGCTACCTGGGCCTGAACATGGGCCTGATTGCCACGGTGGGCAGCCGCGACGAGCTGGCGACGGTGCTCGGGCATGAGCTGTCGCACGTCACGCAGCGCCACATCTCGCGCATCATGAACAAGCAGGGCAAGCAGATGCCGCTGATGCTGGCCGGCCTCATCCTCGGCATGATCGCGGCCAGCAAGAGCCGCAACGGCGACGCGGGCCAGGCCGTGATGATGGGCAGCCAAGCGCTCTTCATGCAGAACCAGCTGAGTTTCTCGCGCGACATGGAGCGCGAGGCCGATCGCGTCGGCTTCGGCGTGATGACGCAGGCAGGCTTTGCGCCGCAGGGCGCGGCCGCGATGTTCGAGAAGCTGCAGTACGCCTCGCGCCTCAACGACAACGGCTCCTATCCTTACCTGCGCAGCCATCCGCTCACGTCGGAGCGCATCTCGGACATGCAGGGGCGCTTCCAGTTCCGCATCGACGCGGCCCCGGCCCTGCCGCTGGCCATGGACCACGCCATGATCGCCGCGCGCGCCCGCGTGCTCACGCGGCCGGGTGTCGACGTGCTGCGGCTCTGGGTCGATGCGGCCTCGACCGGTGAGTTCGCCAAGAGCAGCGCCGCCCAGCAGGCCGGCACGCTCTACGCGGCCGCGCTGTCGGCCAGGGAGCTGCGGGACTTCCGCGCCGCGCGCGCGCTGGCCGAGCGGCTGGCGGCGCGCACCGCCGACGACCCCTCGGCCGCCAGGCTGGCGCGCTGGCTCCATGCCGAGATCGAGCTTGCCGGCGGAGGCTCCTCCAAGGCCGCCGGCCTGCTCGACGCCAAGTCGAAGGAGCGGCCCGAGATGCTGCTCGCGGCCGATGCCGCCGTGGCCACGCGCCAGCCCGCGCCCATGGTGCCGGTGCTGCGCGACTGGGTGGCAACCCATCCGCGCGACGCCACGGCCTGGCGAGCCCTGGCCAACCTGTATGGCGCGCAGAACGATTCGGTGCGCGCGGTGCGCGCCGACGCGGAGGCCAACGTGGCCATCCTCGACTACCCGGCGGCGCGCGACCGCTTCAAGGCCGCGCAGGAGCTGATGCGCAGGCCCGGCGCGCCCGTCGACCACTACGAGGCGTCGATCATCGACACCCGCGCGCGGGCCGTGGAAGTCCTGGTGAAGCAGCAGGCCGAGGAGCCGCCGCTGAAGTGAGCGGGTGAGAGGAGGCGCCGGCTCAGCGCTTCGAGAGCAGCCCGCCCAGTGCGGCTTCGATGACCAGGCCCAGCAGCGAATAGATCAGCGAGCCGATCAGCGCCGCCACGAAGCCGCTCACCTGAAAGCCCGAGAGCAGCCCCGATGCGGCCCAGAACAGCAGCGCGTTGATCACGAACAGGAACAGCCCGAGCGTGACGATGGTGACCGGCAGCGTCAGCACCACCAGCACCGGCCGCACGATCATGTTGAGCAGGCCGATGACGGCCGCGGCAATCAGCGCGGAGCCGAAGCTCGCAACCTGGACACCGGGATAGAGATAAGCCACCGCGAGCAGCGCGACAGCGCTGAGCAGCCATTTGATGATGATGCGCATGCGGCGCAGGATACCCCAGAGCCCCCAAAACAACGAGCCCCGGAGCGTTGCCGCGCCGGGGCTCGTCAGGGAGAGGTTGCGCCTTTTTATTCGGCCAGTTCGTTCGCAAGCACCAGCAGTGCGCCCATGCCCATCACGGCGCCGGGAAAGGCCCAGCCCGACTGGCGCTGCGGTGTCTGGTCGATCGTGACCGGCTCCAGGTCGACGCCGATCTTCGGTCGGCGCGCATCGACCACGTGCGTGGCCGAGTGCTCGCGCTTGAGCTGCTGCGTCAGTTCGGGCAGCGGGCCCTTGGCAAGCACCGGCGTCACCTGTCCGCCATTGCGCTCGAGCAGCGGCAGCAGCTGCGCCTGCACCTTGCTGAACCACTTGGCGCGCCAGTTCTCGCGCGCGCTGTGGCTCACCCACTTGCTGATGCGGTGGGTCATGCGCGGCGCGCAGGCCACGAGCACCCAATGGCGCGCCACGACGCTGTTGGCGTCCGGAGCAAGCTCGGTGATCTGCTCGGCCGCATAGGCAGCATCGTCGACGTAGAGAATGACCTTTTCCATGGGGCGCTCCTTCAGGTAGTTAGAGTGGCAGAGACCGGGCGGCAGGGGAAGAGCATATTCGCCGATTGCTTCGGGCAGGCGTTCAGCTCGACGAGGTTGCGGGCTCGGCCGGCTTCTGGCGTGCCTGGCGCACGGCCACCCACTTGCCGACGGCCAGCACCAGCAGCGCACCGGCAATGCCCGCGCCATAACGGATGGCGTCGGTCTGCGGCAGCTTGGGCACCCAGGTCCACGCTGCGGTGTTCGACAGCGCCGGGTCGGACACCGCCATGGTGCCGGCAATCCAGCCCAGCAGCATGCCGCCGAGCGTGATGATGACCGGGAAGCGGTCCATCAGCTTGATGACCAGCTGGCTGCCCCAGACGATGATCGGAATGCTCACCAGGAGGCCGAAGATCACCAGCGGCATCTGGTGCGCCTGGCCGGCGCCCTGCGCGGCACCGGCAATGGCAATCACGTTGTCCACGCTCATCACCAGGTCGGCCACGATCACGGTCTTGACCGCGCCCCACAGCTTGTCGCTGCTCTGGATGTTGCCGTGTGCGTCGTCATGGTCGGGTGCCAAGAGCTTGATGCCGATCCACACCAGCAGTGCGGCGCCGACCAGTTTCAGGAACGGAATGGCCAGCAGCGTGAGCGCGAAGAAGATCAATATCACCCGCAGCACGATGGCGCCGGCCGTGCCCCAAAGGATGCCCTTGGTGCGCTGCGCGGGCGGCAGCTTGCGGCACGCCAGGGCAATGACGACGGCGTTGTCGCCGCCGAGCAGGATGTCGATCATGATGATCTGACCGACCGCGACCCAGAATTCCGGGGTCATGAACTGTTCCATACGTTCCTCTTGTCTTCGCGCGGCCCGTCCATCCTGGGCTGGATGGCAGCGGTCCGGCGCATGCGTTGCATTTCGATCCATCCCGTGCGGGAATGTCGAAGCGATGGCGAAGACCGGAAAATGACCGGGGATTCAGGAACGCTTCGATCAAACCTGCGCAGGTTCAAATCGAAGGTCTTGCTCGACAACGCATACCCAAGGGCACGTGTTGCCCGACAGGCCGGAAGTGTTGTGCTTCGTATTGACGACCTGTCGATCCCGCTGTGGTGCACGGCGGATGGGAGCTACTCCCCTTCGTGGAGGGATTAGAGCATCGAGGCCCGGGTTCTGGCAACCTCAAAATTGGGTGGCTTCAAAAGGAATGCTCCCGAAAGCCTTGTGAACATTGGCTCTGGCGCTATGTGTTTTGCAGCACCTATAACCTTCGACTGACGCGGGGCATTGCCGGACTATGATCGCCGCTCGCTGTTTTTTCTCTTCCATGGCCGCCATTCACATCACCGACATCGAGGCCGCCATCAACCATTGGCGGGAGAAAAGCCCCTCGCCCGACGGCATCACGCTGGCGCCCGAACTGCGCGCGCTGGCCGAGGTCTACGCGCTCATGGTGTTCCACCATGAAGACGAGGTCGACGAGTTCGGCTTCCCCGAAAAGGCCTGGGCCGCCTGGCTCGACTGGTACCACAGCACGCCCGACACCCCCTGCATCGCCATCTGCTCCACCAGCCAGGGCGACGACCAGTGCAAGGGGTGCGGCCGCAGCTTCGACGAGGTGCAGCACTGGCCCGCCATGTCGCCGGCCGAAAAGCGCGTGACCTGGCGCCGCATCACCATGGAAGATTCGGCCTGGCGCTTCAACAAGTACGCGGAGCGTGCGCGCGAGGCCGAGCCGCCGCAGTGGCCCGAAGACCCCGCCGAGCCCCTCGGCCCCGACGACGCCCCCTGAAAGAAAAAAAGGCCGCCGCATGCGTCGCTTTGCCCAGGCACCGAACCTCGCCATCGCGGCCCTGTGGGTGCACGCGCTGCGCGAGGAGGGCGTCGAGGCCACGGTGCAGCGCGAGTATCTCGGCGCCGTCATGGGCCAGCTGCCGCCCGACCAGTGCCTGCCCGAAATCTGGATCGACGACGAAACGCAGTTCGAGCGCGCGCAGCAGGTGCTGCATGCGGCGCAGCACCGGCCGCAGCGCAACTGGCAGTGCATCTGCGGCGAGCGGATCGAAGGCGGCTTCGAGCAGTGCTGGCACTGCGGCGCGATGATGCCGATGGTGTAGGGCTACTTCCAGCGCAGCAGTTCGACGTCGATGCTGTGGGTGCCGTCGCCCAGCGTCAGCGTGTTCTCCTGGATCGTCGCCTGCAGCTGCATGCTGCGCTGCGCCAGCGCGGCCAGCGCCTGGGAGGCCTCGGTCGGCACCCGGTAGACCTGCAGGTTCTGCGGCCGCGTGGGCCTTTTTCTTTCTGACACGGACATCGGGTAACCCCCGAGAGCAAACAGCTCGCGGCTGTGGAAAATTGGCCCTACCAATTTGGTCCTACCAATTTTGCACGATATGGTGACTGCCGCAATTCCCGCTCCCTCAGCCTCCCCGGTGCCGACCGAAAGCTCGCAATTGCTCGGGCGCATCCTTCCGTTCATTCGGGAGCGCGGCTACACGGCTGGGGAACGTATTCCTTCAGAGCGCGAACTGGCGGAGCGTTTTGGCGTCAGCCGCGGCCTGCTGCGGGAAACGCTGTCTACATTGGAAACCTTGCGCGTGGTCGAGCGCCGTCCGCAGTCCGGCATCTACCTGCGCGACGTGGCGCGCGAGGCATCGCTGGACATGCTGGTCATCGAGTCCGACCTTGGCATGCCCGTTTCACCCGCCGACGTCAAAGACCTCAATGAATTCCGCTCGATGCTCGAAGTGCAGTCGGTGCGCCTGGCCTGCAGCCGCCGCACCGATGCCGATCTGGCGCAGATCGACGAGGTGCTCGCGACGTCCCGCGCGCGCCTTGCGGCCGGCCAGTCGCTGAGCGCGGAAGACGCCCGCTTTCACATCGCGCTCTGCGCGGCCAGCGGCAACAAGCTCATCCAGCGTGCGGCGAATTCGTTCTGGCTCGCATCTCGCGCGCGTCGCGAGCGCTACTTCGACGATCCGGCCAACGCCAGGCGCTCATTGGCGCAGCACACCGCGTTGCGCGACGCCGTCGCGGCCGGCGACACGACGCGTGCCATGGACATCCTGGGCGACCACCTCGGCAACGTCGAGCGCTTCTGGATGGCGCAGGTCGGTCCGGACGCCGGCGGCGCAGCCACTTCGCCTGGCATCGCGCCGCGCTGAGCTCGCGCCTTTCTTCTTTCGGTCTCCAACAGATTGCCGCCTGTGGCCGCTGCCTTTCCTCTCGTCCTTCTCACCAACTCGATCGACCCGCAGCAGGCTGAATTGCTGGGCCGTCATGCGGACGTACGCGTGGCCAGCGCCAGCGACCCCGACACGCTGCGTCGAGAAGCGCGCAAAGCCAGCTTCGTCGTCGTCCGTGCGCCCCTGCCGGCGGCGCTGTTCGACGAGGCACTGCTGCTGCGCGCCGTGGTGCGGCACGGCGCCGGGCTGGACATGATTCCGGTCGATGTCGCCAGCCGCGCCGGGGTCGCTGTGGCCAACGTGCCTGGTGCCAATGCCGGCAGCGTCGCCGAGTACGTGCTCGCCCAGATGCTGGCGCTCGCGCGCCGGTTGCCGCAGGTTGACGTCGCGTTGCGCGCCGAAGGCTGGAACACGGCCCGCGAGGTCGCCGACAGCGGTGCCGATCTTGCTGGGGAGACCGTGACGGTGGTTGGCATGGGTGCCATCGGCCAGGCGCTCGCGCGCATCTGCGGCGCCGGTTTCGGCATGCAGGTGATCGGCGTGCGCCGCCATCCGCCGGCCGGCGAACTCCCACCGTATTTGCGCTACCTGCCTCTGGCCGATGCGCTGCCGCAGACCGATTACCTGGTGCTCGCCTGTCCGCTGACGCCGGAGACGCGCGGTCTGATCGGTGCCGACGCGCTGTCCCGCATCAAGCCTGGCGCGCGCCTGGTCAACGTGGCGCGCGGCCCTGTCGTCGTCGAGGCCGCGTTGGTCGATGCGCTACGCAGAGGCCGGCTGAGCGGTGCGGCGCTAGACGTGTTCGACACGCAGCCGCTGCCCGCCGATTCACCTTTGCGCAGCCTGCCCCAGGTGCTGCTCTCGCCGCACCTGGCCGGCATCACCCCGGAAAGCATGCGGCGCATGAGCGAAGGCGCCGTTGCCCAGGTGCTGGAGATGCTGCAAGGAAAGCTGCCTCGCCATTTCGTCAACCCCGAAGCGCAAGAAGCCATCCTCGCGCGCTGGTCAATCCTGCAAGCCGCATGAAAATCGCAAGCATTCGAGCCCGCTGGCTCCACGTTCCCATTCCCTACGAGAAGCAGCATGTGTCCGACTTCGGCCGCGTCGCTTCCTTCGATTCCGTGCTGGTCCGCATCGAGACCGAATGCGGACTGATCGGCTGGGGCGAAGCCAAGGAAGAAGTCGGCAGCGAGGGCAACAGCCACGGCCTCGTGGCCATCATCAACCAGAAGTTCGGTCCCAGTCTCATCGGCGAAGACCCGCGCGACATCAACCGGCTGTGGGAGCTCATGTACAACGGCTCGCGCGGTCACTACGCGCTGGCGCACGGCCATGTGTTCCCGATCATGGGACGTCGCGGCGTCTCGATATCGGCCATCAGCGGCATCGACATGGCGCTGTGGGACCTGCTCGGTAAACACCTCAATGCGCCGGTGTGGCGCCTGCTCGGCGGCCGCAAGGCCGAGCGCATGCCGGCCTACGCCTCGGGCGGCTGGGCCGATGCAGAACACATCGGCGAACAGCTGCTCGGCTACGTGGCGCGCGGCGGCTTCAAGGCGGTGAAGATGCGCGTCGGCGTAATCGATGGCGATCCGATCCACTCCGCACGGCGCGTGATCGCGGCACGCAAGGCGCTCGGGCCGGACATCGGCCTGGCCTGCGACGCCCACGGCACCTACACCGTCGCCGAAGCCAAGCGCTTCTGCCGGCTGGTCGAGGACTGCAACCTGCTGTGGTTCGAGGAACCGGTCACCGGTGACGACAAGCGCGGCATGGCCGAAGTGCGTGCCGCCACTGCGATTCCCATCGCAGCTGGCGAGAGCGAATTCAACCGCTTCGACTTCCGCGACCTGGCCGAGCTGCGCGCGGCCGATGTGTTCCAGCCCGATCTCGCCATCTGCGGCGGCATTTCCGAAGCCATGCGCATAGGCGCCATCGCCGCGGCCTGGAACATCAAGCTGGCCCCGCACCTCTGGACGGGCGCCCTTGCCTTCGCAGCCGGCATGCACGTCGCTGCCGCATCGCCCGCGGGCTGGCTGCTCGAGTACTCGGTCGGCGCGAATCCGCTGCTGCAGGAATTGGCCGAGGAGCAGTTCACCGTGGAGGACGGCACGGTCGAGATTCCCGATCGGCCGGGCCTGGGCATCACGGTCCGGCAAGACTTCGTCGAACGCCATGCGATCGCGTGAGAAAGCCACCATGACAATGAGCACGAAGATCGAGAGCGTCACCGCTTTCCCGCTGACGTATGAATTCCCCAAGGGCCGTACCGTGCCGATGGGCATCGGCAACGCACAGAAGCGCGACGTGATCGTGGTGCGCGTGACCACTGCCGACGGCCTGGTCGGCTACGGCGAATCGCACCCGGGCCGCAGCCCGGGCGCGGTCGCGAGCCTGATCGACAACACGCTCGGCCCACTGATCAAGGGCATGGATGCATGCGACGTCGTCGGCGTCTGGGCGCGCGTTCATCGCATGCAGCTCGCAAGTCACGGGCTGGGTGCTGCTTCGGCCATCGCTTTGAGCGGCATCGATCTTGCGCTGTGGGACATCCGCGGCAAGTTCGCGAACATGCCGCTGTACCAGCTGCTGGGTGGCACCCGGCGGCGCATCAAGGCCTATGCCGGCGGTGTGGCGATGGGCTACCAGCCGCCCGCCGCGCTGGCCGAAGAAGCGCAAGGCCACGTGGCGCGCGGCTACAAGGCGGTGAAGCTGCGCGTCGGCGACACCGTGGCGCGCGACATCGAACGCATCCGCACCGTGCGCAAGGCGCTGGGCGACGACATCGAGATCCTGGTGGATGCCAACACCGCCTACACGCTGGCCGACGTGCGCCGCGTGCTGCCGGCGCTCGAAGAGCTTCGGGTCGGCTGGCTTGAGGAGCCCTTTGCATGCGACGACTTCGCGTCGTACCGCGCCGCGGCGCAGATCAGCCATCGCGTGCCGCTCGCAGCCGGCGAGAACCACTACACGCGCTACGAATTCGCCCGGATGCTCGAAGAACGCGCCGTGCAGATCTTCCAGCCAGACCTGTCGAAAACCGGCGGCATCACCGAGACACTGCGCATCGCCGCCGCCGCATCGGCCTGGCGCATTCCGGTCAACCCGCACAGCTCGGCCGGCGGCATCAACATGGCCGCGACCGTGCAACTGCTGGCCGCCATCGACAACGGCGGGTACTTCGAGGCGTGCGTTTCCCAGCTCAACCCGCTGCGGGACATGTTCGGCGCGCCGTTCGAGATCGGCGCCGACGGCTGCGTCGAACCCATCGACCGGCCCGGCATCGGCCTGGAGATCGACGAGTCGGTCTTCAAGCAGTTCCCGCTGATCGACGGCCTCGGTTTTTCCTGAGCCGGCTTTCCTTGAGCACGGCAGCTCTCGTTGCCAACAACCCAAAAACTATCGGAGACTTTCATGAACCCTTGCCATTCCACTGGCTTCCCGCGCCGCCTCGCGCTGATGGCCGCGCTGGCTGCCGCCTGCTTCGGCCCGCTGGGCGCCGCCGCGCAAAACGCGTATCCGGACAAGCCGATCCGGTTGCTCGTTCCGTTCGCCGCAGGCGGAACCACGTCGGTACTTGCACGTTCGCTCGCCGACCGCATGTCGAAGGCGCTGGGGCAGCCCTTCATCGTCGACAACCGGCCCGGTGCGGGCGGCAACATCGCGATGGAAGCGGTGGCGCGCTCGGCGCCCGATGGCTACACGTTGTTGATGGGCCCGATCGGGCTGGCCATCAATCCGGCGCTGTATCCGAAGCTCAACTTCGACCCCGTCAAGGACTTCGCGCCGATCGGCCTGTACGGCGGTGTCGCCAACATCCTGGCGGTGAACGCCGCGCTGCCGATCCACTCGGTGAAGGAGCTGATCGCGTACGCCAAGGCCAATCCAGGCAAGTTGTCGCAAGGCTCGAGCGGTAATGGCAGCTCCAGCCACCTGGCGGGCGAAATGTTCAAGGCCAGCACTGGCATCGACATCCTCCACGTCCCTTACAAGGGCGGCGCGCCGGCGATGAACGATGTGCTGGCTGGCCAGACGTCGATGCTGTTCGACCAAGTGCCGGCGGTATTGCCGCAGGTGCAGGGCGGTCGAGTGCGCGCGCTGGCCGTGACCACCGCGCAGCGCTCGTCCGCGGCGCCGGACATCCCGACGATGGCGGAGTCCGGCGTGCCCGGCTACGACGTCAACGTGTGGTTTGGCATCCTGGCGCCGGCCGGCACGCCGGCGCCGGTGGTCACTCGCCTCAACACCGAGATGAACAAGATCCTGCAGGACCCGGAGTTCCGTGCCAGCCTGACCAAGATGGGCGTTGATCCGATGCCCGGCACACCGGCCGAATTCAGCGCCTTTCTGGACAAGGAATTGCAGCGCTGGGCCCAGGTCGTGAAGAGCTCTGGTGCGAAGCTGGACTGATGAAGGAGAAGCTCCAATGAATCGCATCGCTTTTCTTCGCTGCGCACTGGCGCTCGCTTGCACCGCGGCCGTGACAGTACCGACGCTGGCACAGGCTCAGGCGGCCACCGACTACCCGACCAAGGGCCTGCGCGTGATCGTGCCTTTCCCGCCCGGCGGCGCCTCGGATGCGCTTGGCCGCATGGTCGCGCAGCACCTGTCGAACGCCTGGGGCCAGCCCGCCGTGGTCGAGGACCGGCCCGGCGCGGGCGGCAACATCGGCGCCGAAGCCGGCGCCAAGGCAGCACCCGACGGCTACACGCTGACGCTGGCGGCCGCTGGCTTCATGGCGGTGAATCCGTCGGTGTATCCGAAGCTGGGCTACGACTCCGCCATTGACTTCCAGCCCGTTGCGCTGCTCGTCAATGCGCCGCTGCTGCTGGTCGTCAATCCCAAGATTCCGGCCCAGAACGCGCGCGAGTTCATCGAACTGGCCAAACGCGATCCGGGCAAGCTCACTGTAGGCAACGGCGGCACGGGCACTGCGCAGCACCTGGGTGGCGTCAGCTTCGCGCTGGCCGCCGGCGTGGACGTGCAGCACATCCCGTACAAGGGCAGCGCCCCCGCCACCACCGATCTGCTCGGCGGCGTGACGGATGCGCAGTTCGACAACCTGGTCACGCTGGTGCCCTTCGTGAAGAGCGGCAAGCTGCGTGCGCTCGGCGTGTCGTCGACCAAGCGTGTCGCCGCTTTGCCCGACGTGCCGGCGCTGGGGGAGATGGCTCTGCCGGGCTTCGAGACAGGCACCTGGTACGGGATCGTCGTGCCCAAGAACACGCCCAAGGCGGTCGTCGACAAGATCAACGCTGCATTGCTCGCAATGCTGGCGCAGCCCGACGTGAAGGAGAAGCTGCTGGGGATGGGGTTGGAGCCAGAAGGCGGCACGCCCGCGCAGTTCGGTGCGCTGATCCGCAGCGAGATCGCGAAGTACGCGACGATCGTGAAGTCGGCAAACATCAAGGCGGAGTAGCGACTGCCACGCCGTGTATCGCATGCTCGGCGCCATGGATTTGGCGCACTCCTGGCACCTGGGGGGGCTGCAACTGCATCCCGCTCTCTCCCGAGCCATCGGATCCGTTGCTCAGCGAGAAAGCCGTCGCCCGTGAAAAGGCCTGGCCGCAGCCGGCCTGCGAAATCACTTCCAGCGCAGCAGTTCGACGTCGATGCTGTGGGTGCCGTCGCCCAGCGTCAGCGTGTTCTCCTGGATCGTCGCCTGCAGCTGCATGCTGCGCTGCGCCAGCGCGGCCAGCGCCTGGGAGGCCTCGGTCGGCACCCGGTAGACCTGCAGGTTCTGCGGCCGCGAGAGCTTGTTCTCGATGCCGCGCCACCAGATCTCGGCGGCGTGGTTGAAGCAGTAGACGATCACCTCGTCGGCCTTGCCGCAGGCCTTGATGACGGGCTTGTCCTCGGGCTGGCCGACCTCGATCCACAGCTTGGTCTCGCCCGTGAAGTCGCGCAGCCAGACATCGGGCTCGTCCACGTTCGACAGGCCCGCGCCAAAGGCCAGCGTGCCGTCGCCGTGGCACACGTCCTGCAGCTTGTGCGCGTTGAGCGCGAGCGCGACGAGCCGGATCATCATCCGCTCGTCGGTCTCGCTCGGGTGGCGCGCCAGCGTCAGCGCATGGTCGGCGTAGTAGCCGTGGTCGATGTCGGCCACCGCGAGGGCGGCCTTGAAGATGGTGGATTTGAGGGCCATGGGTGCGCGAGTGTATTCGCCCCCATGGGCTTCGTCAGAACGCCACCGATGCCTGCAGGTACAGCGTGCGCGGCTGGCCCACGTACTTGCCGCCGTTGTTGTCGACCGAGCGGTTGTAGTAGCGGCGGTCGAACAGGTTCTTGACGCCCACGGCCAGCTTCAGGTGGCTCATCGAGGGGCCGAAGTCGTACGCGGCGCGCAGGTTCACGGTGGCGTAGCCCGGAATGTTGCCGAGCCGGCCGGTCGCGTCTTCCAGCGTGATGTACTGCGCGCCGTCGTCCGGCGAGCCCGGCGAGCGCTGCTTCGACTGCGCGTACACGTCGGCGTTGAAGGTCCACGGCCCGCGCTCGTAGCGCGCGCCGAGCGTGGCCACCTGGCGCGAGTAGAAGGGCAGGTCGCGGCCGGCAAAGGCGCCGGCCTTGGCAATGGCCTGCGTGTAGGTGTAGGTCGCCGACACCGACAGGCCCTTGAGCGAATCGCTCAGGCTGCCGAGCTGATAGCGCAGCGCCGACTCCAGCCCGCGATGCCGCGTGGCGCCCAGGTCGGTCCACTGGCCGACGTCGCCGGTGATGGAGCGGGCCAGCAGCAGTTCCTTGTCGAAGTTGATGTTGAACAGCGTGAGCTCGCCGCTCCAGGCCTCGCCCTTGTAGTGCGTGCCGATCTCGTACGTCTTGGCCTTCTCGGGGTGCAGGCCGCTGGTGGACTGCGCGAGTTGCGCGTACTGCTGCGGCCCGAACGACACGCCGGCGTTCGCGAACACCGACCAGCGCTCGTTCATGCGGTAGAGCACCGACAGCGTCGGCAGCACCTCGTTGGAATCGATCTTCGGATAGTTCGCGCCGGTGACGCGGCCGTTGGCCAGCGTGAAGACGTCGTTGTGCGAGCGGATCGATTCGTAGCGCACGCCGGGCGTGACCGTCCAGTTGCCGAAGTCGATGCGGTCGTCGATGTAGACGGCGTGGGCGGTGGTGCCGCCCTTGCTCGACTGGTAGGCAGGCTGGGCGAGGGCGTAGGCGTCGAAGCCCGGGCTCGGCCGGTAGTAGGCGCTGCGCGTCGCCACCTCGGAGGCCTCTTCCTTGAGGTAGCGCGCGCCCACGCTGATTTCCTGCACCACGCTGCCCGAATCGATCAGGCGCGAGTAGCGGGGCTCGAAGGCGTAGGTCTTGTAGTTGCGCGGCGCGCTGGTCAGGCGCCGCCGGCCGGCGCTGGCGCCGGTGCCTTCCTGCTCGAGGTAGCTGCTGCGGTAGGAGTCCGTGTAGTAGCTCAGCATCTCGAACTTATTCACGCCGTCGTCGTGCGTGTACTTGACCGAACCGTCGGTGCGGCGCCCGGTGAATTCGTCGAACGGGCGGTCCGACTGGAACGGGTTGGCCGCGAACTGCGCGGTGCTCAGCCCGCCCGGCATGCGCCCCTTGCCTTCGAAGTGATGCAGCGTCACCGCGATGTCGTCGGTCTTCGACAGGCGGTAGGCGCCCTTGAGCATCAGGTCGTCGATGCTGGTGTGGTCGTTGCTCTGGCGAAAGCCGTCGCCGTGCGTGCCCGAATAGAGCAGCGCCAGGCCCAGGCCGTTCTCGTTGGTGCCACCCATGAACAGGGTGGGCGAGGTCTTGGTGCCGCCGCCGTGGCCCGCGCTTTCGACGCCCACGCTCATTTCACCCGCGAACTGCTTGGGAATCGAGCGCGTCACGAAGTTGATGATGCCGCCCACGTTCTGCGGGCCGTAGCGCACCGAGCCCGCGCCGCGCACCACGTCGACCGCCTCCAGGCTGCCGAGCGACAGCGGCGCCAGCGACAGCTGCGGCTGGCCATAGGGCGCATAGGCCAGCGGGACGCCGTCCAGCAGGATGGTGGAGCGCGGCGACAGCCGCGAGGTGAGCCCGCGCACGCCCACGTTGAGCGAGATGTCGCTGCCGCCCGTGCCGTTGCTCTCCTGCACCTGCACGCCGGGAACCTGGCGCAGGGCCTCGCGCACGCTGGTCGCGCCGCTTTCCTGGATCTGCGTGCGCTCGACGATGCTGCGCGCGCCCGGATGCTCGAGCACCTTGGTCTCGCTGGGCGTGCCGAGCCAGTCGCCCGTGACGGTCACGGCCTCCAGCGACTTCGCGCCGGACGCGGCACCGGTGGGCTCGGCTTCGGCCGCCAGGCTCTGGAAGCTGATGGGGAACAGCGCCATGACGAGCGCGGCGCACTTCTTTTGTTTGAACAAGGCTTCTCCTCGGATATCAAGAAATCGAAAGCTGCAGCGTCCCGCTCAGGAGGACGTGCGGTTGTCGGCAAGAGCAATGCCGCGGGCCGCGGCGGCCAGCGCGCGGCGCCGCCGCCACCAGAGCCAGATGCCGCTCAGGCCCAGCCCGCCGAGCGCAAGGCCGAGCAGCGCCGTGACCGCCTGGTGCACCGGCCCGCCCAGCACGCCGGTGTGCAGTGGATAGATCACCACCACCGCGCCGTTGCCGGCGTCCAGGTCCTGCCAGCGGCGCACCGCCAGCACCTCGCCGGTCAGCGGATGCAGCCACACGGAACTGATGCCGTTCGGATGCGGATCGTCGGGCAGCCGGAAGCGCACGCGCATCGGGCGGTTCGGCCTGGCTGGCACCTGCACATAGCCGATCGGCTGGCCCGGGAACACCTGCTGGGCGCGGGCGACGAGTTCGTCGAGCGAGAGCCGGGGGCCTGTCGCGACGCCCTTCGGAACCACGGGCGGCTTGACCTGCTGTTGCCCGACCGCGGCTGAAATGAAGTTGCCGAGCGGCCGCCACGCCATGTAGGCGCCGGTGAACACCGACACCGCAATCAGCAGCCCGAGCACCGCGCCGCCGGTCCGGTGCAGATCGAACAGCCCGCGCAGCAGGCCGCGGTTCAGCGAAATGCGCAGCGACGGCGGCCAGCGCGTGGGCCACCAGAGCACCAGGCCCGTGACCAGCAGGAAAAGGTAGGCCAGCGCCACGAAGGCCAGGATGCCCTTGCCCGTGTCTTCCAGCAGCAGGCTGCTGTGCAGTTCGAAAAGCAGGTTGTAGGCGCCTTCGTGCGAGCCGCGGCGGCCTTGCTCCGCGCCGGTCGCGGGGTCGAGGTAGAGCGTGCCGTCCCAGGGGCCGCGCAAATACACCCAGAGCGTCTCGCCGGGGCTGCGCGGCGGGCGCAGCGTGAAGCTGGTGTCAGGGCCGAACTCGGCCAGCATGCGCTGGCGCAGCGGTTCGAGCGGCTGCGCGGGCGCGTCGCCTGCGCTCCTAGCCACGAAGAAGGCAGGATGCGCGTAGCGATCGATCGGCAAGGCCACCACCAGCACGGCGCCAAGCAGCGCCGTGAGGGCCAGTACCGGACCGAGCGAGAGGCCGATCCAGCGGTGGATCTTCAGCCAGAGGCGTCTGAGAGGGGCGCGCAGCATGAACAACAGGGACTTCGAAAGAGCCCCGTCTGGTTGTTGGCTGGCGCGCCGCATGCGGCGCGTTGGCTGAAAAGGGGCGTGGCACGAAGCAAACAGCCGCCCTCGGGCGGCTGGTGCATCGACGTGCGGGAACGCTAGATTCTACTGGCGAGCTCCGCGGCCTTGCCGGTGTAGCTTGCGGGCGTCATGGCCAGCAGCCGTTCCTTTTCTGCCTCGGGAATGTCGAGCGAGCGGATCAGGCCGTGCAGCGCCTCGGCCGTCACCGTCTTGCCGCGGGTCACTTCCTTGAGCTGCTCGTAGGCGCCCTGCACGCCGAAGCGGCGCATCACGGTCTGGATCGGCTCGGCCAGCACTTCCCACGAGGCGTCGAGGTCTTCGGCCAGCGCTTCCTCGTTGAGTTCCAGCTTGCCCAGTCCGGTGGCCAGGCTCGCATAGGCCAGCGCGGCATAGCCGAAGGCCACGCCGATGTTGCGCAGCACCGTGCTGTCGGTCAGGTCGCGCTGCCAACGGCTGATCGGCAGCTTTTCGCTCAGGTGGCGCAGCACCGCGTTGGCCAGGCCCAGGTTGCCCTCGGCATTCTCGAAGTCGATCGGGTTGACCTTGTGCGGCATGGTCGAGGAGCCGATTTCGCCCTTCTTGAGCCGCTGCTTGAAGTAGCCCAGGCTCACATAGCCCCAGATGTCGCGCGAGAAGTCGACCAGGATGGTGTTGGCGCGCGCCACCGCGTCGAACAGCTCGGCCATGTAGTCGTGCGGCTCGATCTGGATGCTGTAGGGCTGGAAGCTCAGGCCCAGGCCGAGCGGCGCCGGCGTTTCGATGACCTTGCGGCTGAACGCCTCCCAGTCGAAATCGGGCCAGGCCGCGAGGTGGGCGTTGTAGTTGCCCACGGCGCCGTTCATCTTGCCGAGCAGCTGCACCGAGGCGATCTGCGCGCGCGCCTTCGAAAGCCGCACCGCCACGTTGGCGATTTCCTTGCCCACGGTGGTCGGGCTGGCGGTCTGGCCGTGCGTGCGCGACAGCATCGAGACGCCGGCGAACTGGTGCGCCATTTCGCGCAGCTTGACAATCAGCCCGTCGATGGCCGGCAGCATCACCTTCTCGCGCGCGGCCTGGATCTGCAGCGCATGGCTGGTGTTGTTGATGTCCTCGCTGGTGCAGGCAAAGTGCACGAACTCGGCGGCGGCCAGCAGCTCGGGCCGGGCTTCGAACTTGGACTTGATCCAGTATTCGACCGCCTTCACGTCGTGGTTGGTGGTTTTTTCGATGTCCTTGATGGCCAGTGCGTCGGCCTCCGAGAAGTGGGCAACCAAGCCCAGCAGGTACTTGCGGGCGCCGCCCGTGAGCGGCTTGAATTCGGCAAAGCCGCAGTCTGACAGCGCGATGAACCACGCCACTTCGACCTGCACGCGCCGGTGCATGTAGCCCTGTTCGCTCATCAGCGGGCGCAATGCCGCGAGTTTGGCCGCATAGCGGCCATCAAGTGGGGAGAGGGCGGAAACGGTGGAGAAGCTCATTCCCCGAATTTTAGGTGGCTTGGCGCCGATGCACGTTCGCCACGGATCCGGACCCGCTCTTTGGGCCTTCCCCTAAAATGACCATGAACAAACGTTATCAATGCAAGGGGAGAGAGCTTTCATGAAACTGATCGGATCAGCCGCCAGCCCTTATGTGCGCAAGGTGCGCGTGGTGCTGGCCGAAAAGCGTCTCGACTACCAGTTCGTGATCGAGAACGTCTGGGCTGCCGACACCACGATCGCGCACTCCAACCCGCTCGGGAAGGTGCCTTGCCTCATCATGGAAGGCGGCGACGCGATGTTCGACTCGCGCGTGATCGTCGAATACCTCGACACGCTGTCCCCCGTGGGCAAGCTGATCCCGCAGCAGGGCCGCGAGCGCGCCGAGGTCAAGACCTGGGAAGCGCTGGCCGATGGCGTCATGGACGCCGGCGTGCTCTGGCGCCTGGAGGCCACCTGGACTGGCCGCAGCGACGGCGAGCGCAGCGCCGCCTGGATCGAGCGCCAGCGCGCCAAGGTCGAGGGCGGCATCGCCGCCATGGCCAAGGGGCTGAACGACAAGCCCTTTTGCAGCGGCATTCACCTGAGCCTCTCCGACATCGCCGTGGGCTGCGCGCTGGGCTGGCTGGGACTGCGCTTTCCGGAGATCGACTGGCGCAGCCAGCACTCCAACCTCGCAAAGCTGTACGACAAGCTGATGCTGCGGCCCAGCTTCATCGACACCCAACCATGAAAAAAGGCGCCTCTGGCGCCTTTTTCGTTTCAGGGCGCCGGTGTTGCCGCGCCCCGCCCCTCTGGGGAAATACAAAAATGCTGCGAGGCGCCCCGACGCGAAGGAGGGAGGGAGGGAGGAGGAGAAGAATCGCCTCGGGATTTCGACCAGACAAGACGCCTGGAAGACCTCGCAACATGAAAACTGGAAGGCATTGGCTGCCTTCGCTCGGTATGAGCACAGTGTGCCAGCCCGGTTCCCCCTCCAGTGGTAAACGTTTGTGACGATCAGTTCACTTTGGCAAGGCCCTCAGCTCCCAGCCGCGAGCTGGCTCTCGATGACCTTGACGAAGGCGCTTTCATCGGGCGCCGTCATGCTGGACCAGGCCTGCACCACCTTGCCGTCCCGCCCGATGAGGTATTTGTAGAAATTCCACTTCGGCGTGGTGCCGGAGGCCAGCGCGAGCTGCTTGAACAGCGGGTTGGCATTGGCGCCGCGCACCGACGACTTCGCGAACATCGGAAACTTCACGCCGAAGGTGCTTTCGCAGAAATCGGCAATTTCCTTGTTCGAACCCGATTCCTGCGCGAAATCGTTGGAGGGAAAGCCCAGCACCACGAGCCCGCGCGAGCGGTATTTGCTGTCCAACGCCTCCAGCCCCTTGTATTGCGGGGTAAAGCCGCAGAAGCTCGCGGTGTTCACAACCAGTACCACTTTGCCGGCGTACTGGCACAGCGATTGGGGTTTTTCGTCCTGCAGCCGCGGGAAGGTGTGCTGCAGGGTGGGCGGGCAGGCTGCAGCGGCGGCGCCGTCGGCCGGGGCGGATGGCGCAGGAGATGGTGTCGGAGAGGGGGCCTGGGCGAGCGCCGTGCCAGCGGCAAGGAGGCATGCGGCCAGGGCGGCAGGGATTCGCATAAGGGGGCTCCTGAAGACAAAAAAGTGTGCATTTCGCGTCATAAGACCGCGCTTATGCACGCATCATCGCGCGTCTGTCACGGGTGCGCCAAACGAGCCGACTAAAATCGACGGCCTTAGAAAGACTTTGATGCTTTATCCGGAACTCTTCAGACAACTCGAATCTGTCCGCTGGGACATGGACAAGGACATTCCCTGGCAGTCGTTCGACGCTTCGCTGCTGTCGGAAGAGCAGGCGCAGACCATCAAGATGAACGCCATCACCGAGTGGGCGGCGCTGCCGGCCACCGAGATGTTCCTGCGCGACAACCGCCACGATAGCGATTTTTCCGCTTTCATGTCGATCTGGTTCTTCGAGGAGCAGAAGCATTCGCTGGTGCTCATGGAGTACCTGAAGCGCTTCAGCCCCCAGCATGCGCCCACCGAGCAGGAACTGCACGAGGTGCGCTTCGACTTCGACCCGGCCCCGCCGCTCGAAACCCTGATGCTGCATTTCTGCGGCGAAATCCGCCTCAACCACTGGTACCGCCGTGCCGCCCAGTGGCACACCGAGCCGGTCATCAAGCACATCTACACCACGCTGAGCCAGGACGAGGCCCGCCACGGCGGCGCCTACCTGCGCTACATGAAGCGCGCCATGGAAAAGTTCGGCGACGAGGCGCGCGCCGCCTTCACCAAGGTGGGCGTGCTGATGGCCAGCGCGCGCCGCACCGCCCAGGCGCTGCACCCGACCAACCTGCACGTCAACAAGGCGCTGTTCCCGAACGACACCATCCAGAGCCGCATGCCCGACCCCGACTGGCTCGAGCACTGGCTCGACAAGCAGATCAAGTTCGACGCGGTCTGGGAAAGCAAGGTCGGCGAGCGCATCCTGCACAACCTGAGCCTCCTGATGAACCGCAGCTTCAAGACCGTGCAGGAGCTCAACCGCTACCGCAAGGAACTGGCCGCCACGCTCGGCCCCAAGCCCGAATACCAGGGCGCATAAGAACTTCGCCCCGCCTGCCGGGGCGATTTTTTTGGCACGCGGTGTCACAAGCCGCGGGTGCCCAACGTCTAATCGGGCATGGACGACCCGACCCTCGCCTTCGACAGCCACCGCCGCCGCCTGCAGGGCATCGCCTACCGCATGCTCGGGTCCGTCGCGGAAGCCGAAGAGGTGGTGCAGGACGCCTGGCTGCGCTGGCACGAGGCCGACAAGGCCGCCTTCGACCGCGCCGAAGCCTGGCTGGTCACCGTCGTCACGCGCCTGTCGATCGACCGGCTGCGCGCCGCCAAGGTCCAGCGCGAGCACTACATCGGCGCCTGGATACCCGAGCCCACGCTGACCGACGGGCCGGACACCCCGGAACAATTGCTCGAGCGCGCCGACAGCATCTCCGTTGCCTTCCTGGCCGTGCTCGAGCGCCTGGCGCCCGAGGCGCGTGCGGCCTTCCTGCTGCGCGAAGTGTTCGACGCCGGCTACGACGAAGTGGCCCGCGCGCTCGGCAAGACCGAGGCCGCCTGCCGGCAACTGGTGCACCGCGCCAAGGCACAGGTGCAGGAGGCGCGCCCGCGTTTCCAGGTGCCGCGCGAAACCCACCAGCGCCTGCTGCGCGCCTTTGCCGATGCGGCCGCGCGCGGCAGCCTGCAGGACCTGAAGGCGTTGATGGCGGAAGACGTCGAACTCATCGGCGACGGCGGCGGCAAGGTGCAGAGCTTCAGCAAGGTCCTGCGCGGCAGCCAGCGGCTCGCGCAGCTGTATTTCGCGCTCTGGCGCCGCATGGGCGCCTCGGTGCGCATGGAACTGGTGGAGATCAACGGCGAGCCGGGGCTGCTGCGCTTTCTCGACGGCCAGCTCGAATCGGCCCAGACCTTCGAGATCGAGGGCGAGCGCATCGTGCGCGTCCGCGTGCAGCGCAACCCCGACAAGCTCGCGCGCATTGCGCAGCTCTATTCGTCGAAATAATTTTCGCGCGGTGTGTCACACGGCCAATGGCTGGCCCGTCTTCAGTGGGTAGGAAGCAGATTTTTCAACCACCTGGAGTACATGCCATGAGCAACACCATCGTCCCCCGCCTCACCTGGGCCAAGATCGCCCCCAAGGCCTTCCAGGCCATGATCGGCGTCAACGGCGCCATCGAGTCGAGCACGCTCGGCAAGGTGCTGGTCGACCTCGTCTTTGCCCGCGTCTCGCAGATCAACGGCTGTGCCCACTGCCTCGACATGCACGTGCGCGACCTGCGCCATCAGGGCGAGGACTGGCAGCGCATCAACAGCTTGCCGACCTGGCGCGAAGTGAATTTCTTCAGCGAACGCGAGCGCGCGGCCCTCGCCTGGGCCGAAACGCTGACCCGCCTGGCCGACCGCCACGAAGACCGCGATGCCGAGTTCGAGGCGCTCCAGGCGCATTTCAGCGAACTCGAGATCGTCGAACTCTCGATTGCCATTGCGCAGATCAACGCGTGGAACCGCCTGGGTGTCGGCATGCGCTCGCCAGTGGCGGCCAAGGCGATGCCCTGAGGCTTTGAATCAGCGGCGCTCGACCACCATCGGCGAGATGCGCAGGCTCTCGCGCAGTTGCGTGACGGCCTCGCCGGCCGCGCTGCGCGAGGCGAACGGGCCGGCCTGCAGGCGGTGCGTGCCGGCCTCGCTGAACACGCGCAACTGCGGCGCCAGCGCGGGCAGGCCGCGCGCGGCCTGGTTCTGCAGGCTCTCGGCGCCATCGCGCTCGCGGAAGGCGCCGAGCTGCACCCAGAAGCCCGCTGCCGCGGCCGATGATGAAGAGGGCGCATTTGCCGTCGAGGCGGCCGCGGGTGCCGGCGGCGGTGCCGTGAGTGGTGCCATCGGCGCAAGGTCGGTGACCATGATCGGCTGGCGGGGCGGTGCCGCTTCCGGCTCGGTTGCGGCTGCGGCTGCGGACGAGGGCGCCGGCGGCGCAGCCTGCGGCACGGGCTCGGCAGTCGCCCCTGGCGCCATGGACGCCATCGGCGTTTGCGGCGCGACCGGCATCGCCCCGGCCGGCGCTGCGGCGTTCATCGCCACCGGCGCCGCCCAGGCCGAGGGCGCGGCCGCCACGCGCTGGGGCGGCGGCGGCGCAGCCACCTGCGAGGCCGAGGCATACGCCGTGCCCGCATCGCGCCGCCATGCGCCCGTGCGGATGTCCTCGTTCGTGATGCGCTCGATCTCCACCGGCGCCACGCCGCGCAGCAGGTCGAGCTTGAGCGCCGCCGTGTAGCTCAGGTCGATGATGCGGCCGTCGACGAAGGGCCCGCGGTCGTTCACGCGCACGATCACCTCGCGCCCGTTGGCCGGGTTGCGCACCCTCGCGTAGCTGGGCAGCGGCAGCGTCTTGTGCGCGGCCGTCATGGCGTACATGTCGTAGGGTTCGCCGCTCGCGGTCGAGGCGCTGTGGAACTTGCGGCCGTACCACGAGGCGACGCCCGATTCGCGGAACGGCCGGTCGTCGGTGATCGGCTGGTAGGCCCGGCCCAGCACCGTGTAGGGCTTGCTGGTGCCACCGCTGCCGCGGATGGTTTCGACGCGGGGCTCGGCATCGGGCACGCGGTCGAGGTCTGAGGGGATGTTGCTGCCCGGGCCGTCGCGGCCGCCCAGTGCGCCGCCGCCGCTGCGCGTGCCGCTCGCGCAGCCCGCGAGAAGGACGGCGACGGCCACCGCGCAGGCAGCCAGCGCGGGGGTGGCGAGGGCGCGGGCGCGCTCAGCCAAATACCGCCTTCCACAGCGCCAGCATCGCATCGCGTTCGGCGGCCAATGCAGGCGGGGTGACCTGGGTCGGTTCTTCATTGAGGCGGGCACGATGCTGCACGCGGCGCAGTTCGCGGTAGGCCCTGGCCGCGCTGCGGCCGATGCCTTCGGGCAGCAGCCCCGCCAGTTCGGCGCGCAGCAGCAGCGCGATGTTGCCGACGTTCGGAATCAGTTCGGGATGCTCGCCCGACGACGACAGCACCAGGAACTGCACCGCGAACTCGGCATCCACCATGCCGCCAGGGCTGTGCTTGACGTCGAAGCGCTCAGCCTTCACCGGGCGCGCGCCGCGCAGCTTGTCGCGCATCGCGATGATCTCGGCCTTCAGCGCCTCGTGGTCGCGCGGCGCCACCAGAACGGCCTCGCGCACCTGGTCGAAGCGTGTGCCCAGATCGGCGCTGCCCGGCCCGCCGCCGGGCCGCCCCAAGGCGGGCTGCGCCCCCTCGGGGGGCAGCGAGGACACGCCAGTGCCGAGCGTGGGGGCCATGCTGATGAATCTCGCGCGCGTCATGGCTTGATGCTCCCAGGTCCACGCGGTGTTGCTGCCGCGCCCCAATTGGTAGCGCTCGTAGGCCTCGAAGCTGGTCGTCAGCAGGCCCGAATTGCCGTTGGGGCGCAGCGCGGTGTCGATCTCGAACAGGTCGCCCTCGCGCGTCTTCACGGTGAGCCAGTTGATCAGCTTGCGCACATAGGCCGCATAGACCTCGCCCGCGCGCTCGTCGTCGTCTTCGTAGACGAACACGATGTCGAGGTCGCTGCCGTAGCCCAGCTCTTTTCCGCCGAGCTTGCCGTAGCCGATGATCGCGAACTGCGGCAGCTCGCGGTGCCGGTTGCGCACATGCGGCCAGCACCAGCTGGCCGTCACGCGCAAGGTGGTGTCGGCCAGCGCGCTCAGGTCGTCGGCCACCTGCTCCACGGTGATGCGGCCGTCCACGTCGCGCGCCAGCGTGCGGAACACCTCGGCGTGGTGGGCGTGGCGCAGCAGGTTCAGCAGGCGCTCCTCGTCGGCTTCGCCGGTGCGGCTGAGCGAGGCGTGGCGCGCCTCGAGTTCGCGCTCGAACTCGGCCGCCATGAAGCGGCCCGAGAGCATCTCGTCGCTCGCGAGTTCGTCGATGACGCCGGGGTGCTGCATCAGGTAGCGCGCCGGCCACTTGGCGGCGCCCAAAAGCCGCAGCAGCCGTTCCTGCACCGCGGGCCGTTCGACCAGCAGCGCCAGGTAGCTCTCGCGCCGCAGGAGCGGCTCGATCCAGTCGGCCCAGCGCAGTGCGGCATCCACATGGCGCGGCGTTTGTCCGGGGCCGTCGCCGTCGGGCTCTTTCAGCCATTGCCCGGTGCGCTGCACCAGCTGGCGCAGCCGTGCTCGCGTTTCCTCGCGCAGGGCCAGCACGCGGGGCTGCTCGCACCAGTTGCGGATGCGGTCGGCAAAGGCCGGCGGCAGGTCGTCGAGCAGGTCGGCCAGGTCGGTGGGCGCGGCGGCCTTCTTGCCGTTGCACTTGCCGTTGCAGGGCTTCTCGCCGCCGAGCAGCTTGTCGAACTCCTGCGCCACGAACTCGCGGTGCGTGTCGAGCTGCTCGAGGAAGGGGCAGCAGCCGGCATAGCCCATGGTCTGCGCGATCCAGCGCAGGTCGTCGTCGGCCACCGGCAGCACGTGGGTCTGCTGGTCGTCCAGGTACTGGATGCGGTGCTCCACGCGGCGCAGGAATTCGTAGGCCGCGGCCAGTGTGTCGGCGGTTTCCTGCGGCATCAGGCCGGCGCGCGCGAGCCGCTGCAAGGCGTCGAGCGTGGGTCGGGTGCGCAGTTCGGGAAACTGGCCGCCGCGCACCACCTGCAGCAGCTGCACGGTGAATTCGATTTCGCGGATGCCGCCGCGCGAGAGCTTGACGTCGTTGGCGCGCTCGGGCCGCCCCGCGCTGCGGCGTGCCGACTGCTCGCGGATCTGCCGGTGCAGCGTGCGCAGCGAATCGAACACGCTGTAGTCCAGGTAGCGGCGGAACACGAAGGGCAGCACCGTGGCGCGCAGGCCCTGCGCAAGGCCTTCCGCGACGATGTCGCGCGGCGCCACTACGCGGCTCTTCATCCAGGCAAAGCGCTCCCATTCGCGGCCCTGCACCTGAAAGTATTCTTCGAGCGCGTCGAGCGACACCACGCTGGGCCCGGAGTTGCCGTTCGGCCGCAGCGCAAGGTCGACGCGGAACACGAAGCCGTGCTCGGTGATGTCGCCCACCAGCGCATAGATGCGCTTCACGGCGCGCGAGAAATATTCCTGGTTCGACAGGCGGCCGCGGCCATCGGCGTCGCCGCGGGTTTCGCCGTCCAGGTCGTACAGGTAGATCAGGTCGATGTCGCTCGACACGTTGAGCTCGCGCGCACCGAGCTTGCCCATGCCCACCACCCAGAGCTGCGCGCGCTGCCCTTCGGGGCCCAGCGGGGCGCCGTGCACCGCATCGAGTTCCTGGCAGGCGTCGCGGCAGGCGACGTCGAGCGCGAATTCCGCGAGCTCGGTCACGGCGGTGGTCACCACGGCCAGGGGCGCCTGGGCATCGCAATCGAGGGTGACAAGCCGCTCCATCACCAACTGCCGCACAATGCGCAGCGCATCGCCGACGCCGTCCCCGCGTTCGCGCAATGCCTCGTAGGCCTTCGACATCGACTCGCGCCGCGGCGCGCCAGGGGAAAGCAATGCAAGCTCGGCCGCATACCTGCGGCGCAGGCGCTGGACGAAGCGCGAATAGGAAGAGAACGCGACCTCGGTCGCTTCTGTCGATGGCGTGGCTGGCAACTGGTTCACACTGGTGTTGGTTTCCGTGGAACCCCTCTGAATGCTGGCGGTCATAATTCCGGACACAGCGCGATCCTCAATGAACGACACGGCGTCTTCCCCTTCACGTCTGCTCAAGATCACCGCTGCGACGGCGCGCTGGCTGTTGGGTTTACTGATCGCTGCATGGCTTCTGCTGGCACTGTCAGTGGTTGTCCTACACGCGTGGATTGTGCCGCGAATCGGCGATTACCGTGGTGCGCTCGAGGCACAAGCCAGCAAGGCCATCGGGGTACCCGTGCGCATCGGGTCGATCACCGCCCGTTCCGATAGCCTGTTTCCCGTCTTCGAACTGCGCGACGTGGTGCTGCACGATGCGCAGAAGCGCGAAGCCCTGCGCCTCGTGCGGGTGGTGGCCAGCGTGTCGCCGCGCTCGTTGTGGCGCCTCAATTTCGAGCAGCTCTATATCGAGGGGCCGCAGGTCGACGTGCGCCGCGACGCGCTCGGCAAGCTGCACGTGGCGGGTCTCCACATGTCCACCGACACCACCGGAGAGACCCGCGCCGCCGACTGGTTTTTCGCCCAGCGCGAGCTGGTGGTCGAAGGCGGCACCGTGCGCTGGACCGACGAGCAGCGCCAGGCCGAGCCCCTGCTGTTGACCGACGTGCGCTTTGTGGCGCGCAACACCGCCCGGCGCCACGGTCTGCGGCTCGATGCCACGCCGCCGGTCGGATGGGGCGAGCGCTTCACGCTGCGCGGCCAGTTCCGCCAGCCGCTGCTGTCGGTGCGCTCCGGCCGCTGGCAGACCTGGGACGGCCAGGTCTACGCCGACCTGCCCTATATCGACGTCACCCGCCTGGGCCGCTATGTCTCCCTCGACGCCCGCATCCGTGAAGGCAGCGGTGCACTGCGCCTCTGGGCCGACATGAAGAAGGGCCAGATCGTGGGCGGCGCGGCGGACCTCGGGCTCAACCGCATCGATGCCTCGCTGGGCCGGGGCCTGCAGCCGCTGGTCTTGCGCTCGGTGACCGGCCGGCTGGCCGGCCAGCTGAATGAGGAGCAGCTCGAGTTCTCGACCACCGCCCTGCAGTTCGACACCGCCGACGGCATGCGCTGGCCCGGCGGCAACCTGTGGCTGAAGCACGCGCCCGCGCGCGGCCGCACGCCCGAGCAGGGCGCCTTGCGCGCCGACCGGCTCGACCTGGCCGCGCTGGCCCTGATTGCCGACCGGCTGCCGCTGGGCGACGCCACGCACCGCGTGCTCGATGCCTATGCGCCGCGCGGACTGGTCGAGCGCATCGACCTGAACTGGCAAGGTTCGCTGGGCGCGCCCGAGCGCTACCAGGCCAAGGGCCGGGTCAGCGGCCTGCGCATCGCGTCGCAGCCGGCGCCACCGGCAGCTGCCGCCACCGTCCCGCCGGCCGCCGCAACCGGCTCTGCCGGCGCCACGCCTGCTGCCCAACGGCCGCACGCCGGCTCGCCCGGCCTGAGTGGCGCCACCATCGAGTTCGATGCCACCCAGGCCGGCGGCAACGCCGCACTGTCGATGGCGCAGGGCACGCTCGAATTTCCGGGCGTGTTCGAGGAACCGGTCATCCCCATCGACCGGCTCGCGGCCCAGTTGCAGTGGAAGCTCGACAAGGGCCATGCGCAATTGCAGGTTTCCAAGCTGCGCTTCGCCAATGCCGATGCCGACGGCGAAGCCGAAGCCAGCTGGCGCACCAGCGACCCCGCCGTGTCTTCCGGCCGCGCGCGCTACCCCGGCGTGCTCGACCTGCAGGGCAAGCTGACCCGCGCCGACGGCACGCGCGTGTTCCGCTACCTGCCGCTCGAGATTCCCCAGCACACGCGCGACTACGTGCGCGAGGCGGTCACCAAGGGCACGGCCAGCAGCGTCGACTTCCGCGTGCGCGGCGACCTGCACGACATGCCGTTCATGGACCCGAAGCAGGGCGAGTTCCGCATCGTGGCCAAGGTGTCCGACGTCAACTACGCCTATGTGCCGCCGACTTCGGCCATGGCCGCGTCGACGGCATCGAAGGCGCCGCCCTCGGCGGCCCGCAGCGGTGCGCCCGCGCCGGCCTGGCCCGCGCTCACCGGGCTTTCGGGCGAACTGGTGTTCGAGCGCGCGGGCATGCTGGTGCGCAACGCGCGCGGGCGGCTGGCCGGCGCCAACGGCATCGAGGTGACCAAGGCCGAGGCGCAGATTGCCGACATGTCGCACCACGCCTCGCTGCTGCGCGTCGATGCCCAGGCCAAGGGCCCGCTCGGCGAACTGCTGCGCGTCGGCGCGCCGCTGGCCGGCGAAACCGGCGAGGCGCTGTCCCGCGCACGGGCCACCGGCACGGCCGACTACCGCCTGCATCTCGAACTGCCGCTGGCCGCGCTGGACACGGCCAAGGTCCAGGCCAGCATCGCGCTGTCCGACAACGAGCTGCAGCTGGTGCCCGAAGCGCCGTCCTTCACGCATGCGAAGGGCGTCGTCGGCTTCACCGAAACGGGCTTTTCGCTGAACGGCGTCAACGCCAGGCTGCTGGGCGGCGACGTTCGCGTCGAAGGCCGCGGCCGCTTCGCCGGGCCCAACCGCGAGGTGGCGCTGAAGGCGCAGGGCACGGCCACGGCCGAGGGCCTGCGCGCCGCGCGCGAGGCCGAGTGGCTCGCGCGCATCGCGGCCAAGGCGAGCGGCAGCACGCCTTACGCGGCCACCTTCTCGATGCGCGACGGCGCGCCGGAGTTCTCGCTCACCAGCACGCTGCAAGGCCTGGCGCTGCAGCTGCCCGCGCCGCTCGTGAAGACGGCCGACGAACAGATGCCGCTGCGCATCGAGAAGAAGGTGCTGCAGCGCGAGACCCGGGCCGGCGCTGCCGTGGCCGTGCAGGACCAGCTCTCGATGGAGCTCGGCCGCGTCGGCACCGTTCAATATGTGCGCGACATCTCGGGTGCCGAGGCGCGCGTGCTGCGCGGAAGCATCGGCATCGGCCTGGCCGCGGGGGAGACCGCCAGCGTGCCCGACAAGGGCGTGCTGGCCAATGTCAACATCGCAAAGTTCGACATGCCCGCATGGCAGGCCCTGGTTGGCGACACCGGAAGCAGCACGGCCGAGGCGGCGGGCGGCGCCGAGCGGCCCGAAGACGCGGCCATGGGCTACCTGCCCACGCGCATTGCGGTGCGCGCGCAGGAGCTCGGCATCGCAGGCCGCACGCTGCACAACGTGGTGCTCGGCGGTACGCGCGAGGGCGCGCTCTGGCGCGCCAACATCGACGCCACAGAACTCAGCGGCTACGCCGAGTACCGCCACGCCCAGGCCGGGCGGCTCTATGCGCGGCTCGCGCGGCTCAAGATTGCGCCCACGGAGGCCAAGCAGGTCGAAACCCTGCTCGACGAGCAGCCCGGCACGCTGCCCGCGCTCGACATCGTCATCGACGACTTCGAGCTGCTGGGCAAGCGCCTGGGCCGTGCCGAAATCGATGCCGTCAACCGCGGCGGCGCGGGCCGCGAATGGATGCTCAACAAGCTGAGCTTCACCATGCCCGAGGCCAGTTTTTCGGCCAAGGGCACCTGGGCCGCCGCGCCGGGCGGCACGCCGGGGCGCGCAGAGCAGCGCCGCACGGCCATGACCTTCAGGCTGGACATCGCGGATGCCGGCGACCTGCTTGCGCGCTTCGGCATGTCCGGCGTGCTGCGGCGCGGCAGCGGGCGGCTCGAAGGCGAGGTCAACTGGCGCGGCTCGCCGTTCTCGCTCGACTATCCGAGCCTGGGCGGACAGCTTCAGATCAACGTCGAATCGGGCCAGTTCCTCAAGGCCGACCCGGGGCTTGCCAAGCTGCTCGGCGTGCTGAGCCTGCAGGCACTGCCGCGCCGGCTCACGCTGGATTTCCGCGATGTCTTCAGCCAGGGCTTCGCCTTCGACTTCATCCGCGGCGACGCGAAGATCCACAACGGCATCGCGAGCACCAACAACCTGCAGATGAAGGGCGTCAACGCAGGCGCGCTGATGGACGGCTCGGCCGATATCGTGCGCGAGACGCAGGACCTGCGCGTGGTGGTGGTGCCCGAAATCAACGCCGGCACGGCCGCGCTGGTCGCCACCGCGATCAACCCCGCGATCGGCCTGGGCACCTTCCTCGCGCAGTGGGTGCTGAGCAAGCCGTTGGCCGCCGCCGCCACGCAGGAGTTCCATATCGAAGGCACCTGGGCCGACCCCAAGATAGCCAAGGTGCCACGATCCATCCTGCCGAACGTACCCGGCCCAGCCGCGGCGCCGGCCGGCGGGCAGGGCAAGTGAAAACGGAGACCACGCAATGAAAGTCGCAGCCATCCAGATGGTGTCGGCCATCGCCCGCGAAGCCAACCTCGCACGCGCCCACAGCCTGCTCGCGCAAGCCGCCGCGGCCGGCGCCGAGCTGGCGGTGCTGCCCGAGTATTTCTGCATGATGGGCGCACGCGACACCGACAAGCTGGGCCTGCGCGAAACCGCCGGCGCGGGCACCGTGCAGGGCTTTCTCGCCGATGCGGCGCGCGAGTTCGGGCTCTGGATCGTGGGCGGCACGCTGCCGATCGACAGCGGCGATGCCGAGCACGTGTTCAACAGCTCGCTGTGCTACTCCCCTGACGGCCAATGCGTGGCGCGCTACGACAAGATCCATCTGTTCTTCTTCGACAACGGCACCGAGCGCTACGACGAGCGCCGCGTGATCGCGCCGGGCGCCACGCCCGTGGTGTTCGACCTGCCTTCGCGCGACGGCCACCGCTGGCGCGTGGGGATGAGCGTGTGCTACGACCTGCGCTTTCCCGAGCTTTACCGCGCGCTCGCCAAACAGGGCGCCGAGCTGCTGCTGGTGCCCAGCGCCTTCACCCGCACCACCGGCGCCGCGCACTGGGAGGTGCTGCTGCGTGCGCGGGCCATCGAGAACCTGGCCTGGGTGGTCGCGCCCGCGCAGGGCGGCACGCACGAGAACGGCCGCCACACCTGGGGCCAGTCGATGGTGGTCGACCCCTGGGGCACCGTGGTGGCGCAGCAGGCCAGCGAAGAAGGCGTGGTTCTGTTCGACATCGATGCCGGGCAGATCGAGCGCATGCGCGCGCAGCTGCCCGTCTTGTCCCACTGCGTGCTCTAGATGGAAGAGGCCTTGCCTGTCGCACCGCCGCGGTGGGCGCTGTCGGCGTTCGCGCGCCTGCGCTCGCTCTGGCAGCGCTGGTTTCTCTGGCTGATCCTGGCCGTGCTGGTGTCGGCGTTGCTGATCACCGTGGTGTGGCTCGCGGGGCGGCACGAGGTCGAGCAGGTGCAGGCGACACTCGACCGCGACACCGCCGATGCGGTGTCCGATCTTCGCATCGGCCTGCAGCGCAACGCCCAGAGTCTGCGCGCCACGCAGGCTTCCGGCCTGGACCGCGCGCATTGGCCCGAAGCCGCGGCCTCGCTGCTGCGCGAGCACCGCGAGTGGCTCCGGCTCGAATGGCGCGACGCTGCGCTGCGTCCGCTCGAAGCGGTGAACACGCCCTACCGCATGCGCCTGATCGCCGACGAGAGCCGCGGCGCCGACCAGTCCGACGTGGGGCTCGCCTGCGCCGCCGCGCGCAAGCTCGGTGCGCCGGCCTATTCGCCGAGCCACTACGTGCCCATCCTCGGCGGAGGCGGCGTCGAGGTGATGGAGCTTTGCGTGCCGATCGACGCGGGCGGCTTCCTGGTGGCGAGCTACTCGCTGCGCGACACGCTCATCGAACTGGTCGGCCACACGCTCACGCGCGGCCAGGAAGTGGCCTTTACCGAAACCGACGGCACGCGGCTGGTGGCGCTCGGCACTTCGCGCCGCATGGGGACGCGCGTCTTCACCTCGCAGCAGCTGATCGACCTGCCCGGCGCCGCGCTGATGCTGCGCGTCGACGGCTGGCGCGCCGCACCCGATCTTTTTCCGAACGTGCTGACGGCGCTGGTCACGGCCATCTCGATTGCGCTGGTCTCGGTGCTGGTGCTGCTCGCGCGCGACACGCGCCGCCGCCTGCGCGCCGAGCGCGACCTGGCCGACGCGCTGGCCTTCCGCAAGGCGATGGAAGACTCGGTCATCACCGGCCTGCGCGCACGCGACCTGCAGGGGCGCATCACCTACGTGAACCCCGCGTTCTGCGAAATGGTCGGCTTCAGCCCCGAAGAGCTGATGGCCGGCAGCGGCGAAGACATCGAAGCCCCCTACTGGCCGACCGAGCTGGCGCACGAATACCAGCAGCGGCAGGCCCGGCGGCTGGCCGGCGGCATGCCGCCGCGCGAGGGCTTCGAGTCGGTCTTCATGCGCAAGGACGGCACGCGTTTTCCGGTGCTCATCTTCGAGGCCCCGCTGATCAACGCGCAGCGCGTGCAGACCGGCTGGATGAGCGCCTTCATCGACATCAGCGAGCAGCGCCGCATCGAGGAACTCTCGCGCGCCAGCCAGGAGCGGCTGCAGGCCAGCGCGCGGCTTGCCACGGTGGGCGAAATGGCCTCGCTGCTGAGCCACGAACTCACCCAGCCGCTGGCCGCCATCGCCAGCTATGCGACTGGCTCGCTCAACATGCTCGGGCCGCACGCCAAGGGCGAGCAGGCCGAAGTGGCCATGGCGGTGCGGCGCATTGCCGAGCAGGCCGACCGCGCCGGCCAGGTGATCCGCAGCGTGCACGACTTCGTGCGCCGCCGCGACCGCACGCGCGAGGCGGTGGCGCCGCAGGCGCTGATCGACGCCGTGCTGCCGCTGGTGCGGCTGCAGGCGCGCAAGCTCGGCGTGAGCATCGAAGTGGTGTTCGAAGACCGCCTGCCCGCGGCCGTGTGCGACCGCACGCTGGTCGAGCAGGTGCTGCTCAACCTGGCGCGCAATGCCATGCAGGCCATGGACACGCCGGAGCACGTGGGCGACCGCGTGCTCCGGCTGCGTGTGTCGCGCGTGGTCGCGGTCGGCGGCCCGGGCGCGGAGGATGCGCGGCGCTGGCTGGAGTTTGCGGTGGCGGACCTCGGCTGCGGCATCAGCGAAGAGGTGGCGGATCGGCTCTTCACGCCTTTCTTCACCACGCGGGCCGACGGCATGGGGCTGGGCCTGAGCCTGTGCCGCACCGTGGTGGAGCAGCATGGCGGTGTGCTGGTCTTCGAGCCCAACCGGCCCCGCGGCACCGTGTTCCGGTTTACCCTGCCGAGTACATGAACAACCCCCAGGCTTTTGTGCCCGTTTCTGAAATCGACATGACATGCAACCGCTGATCGACGGCCTGATCTTCATCGTGGACGACGACGCCAGCGTGCGCGAGGCGCTGGCCTGGCTGCTGCGTTCGCGCCGCCTCGAGAGCGAGCACTTCGCGAGCGCCGAGGCCTTCGAGCTGCGCCTGGCCGAAGGCTCGCTGCCCGAGCAGCCGCTGTGTCTGCTGCTGGACGTGCGCATGCCCGGCACCAGCGGGCTGGTGCTGTTCGACCGGCTCGCAGAACGCGGCCTGCTGCAGGCCATGCCCGTGATCTTCCTGACCGGCCATGCCGATGTGCCGACGGCCGTGGATGCCGTCAAGCGCGGCGCCTTCGACTTCTGCGAGAAGCCGTTCTCCGACAACGCCCTGGTCGACCGCATCGAGCAGGCGCTGGGCGCTTCGCTGCGGGCGCTGGAGATGCAGCGCGCCCGGCGCGGCCTGGCCGGCCGCATCGCCGAACTGACCGAGCGCGAGCGCGACGTGATGCGGCTCGTGGTCGAAGGCCTGCCGAACAAGCTGATTGCCGATCAGCTGGCCATCAGCGTGCGCACGGTGGAGGTCCACCGCGCGCGCGTGTTCGACAAGATGGAAGTGAAATCGGCGGTCGAATTGGCCAACCGCCTCAGGGATCTCTAGGAGATCAGACCTTTTCCGCCACGAAGATCTCGACGCGGCGGTTCTGGGCACGGCCGGCCGGCGTGCCGTTGTCGGCGATCGGCTCGCGCGAGCCGCGGCCGTCGGTGGTGATGGCCGTGGTCGAGACGCCGCGGCTCACCAGGTGGTTGCGCACGCTGTCGGCGCGGCTCACCGAGAGGCGCTCGTTGCCTTCTTCGCTGCCGGTGTTGTCGGTGTGGCCCACCACGCGCACGCTGGCCGCGGTGGCGCTGCGCAGGCCTTCGGCCGCCTTGTCGAGCACCTGGGCCAGGTTGCGCTTCACGTTGGCGCGGCCCACGTCGAACGACAGTTCATTGGGAATCACGAGGTGCAGCTGGTTGTCCGCCGTCTGCTCGATCACCGCGCCCGTGCCCTTGGTCGAATTTTCCAGCTCGGTCTTGAGCGCCGCCAGGCGCGCAGTCCAGCTGTTCGCAGGCGCGGCCGTCTGGGCGGCTGGAGTGGCGGCCGATCCCGGCGCGGGCGATTGCGAGGCGCACCCCGCAACGAACAATGCGGCCGCAGCCGCACCCGAAACAACAAGCTTCCTCATGAGTTTTCCCTCTCTCCGTATGAACATTGAAACGATGGCAATGGGCGCCGGCCGCTCCCGCACGGCCGGCTTTCTTTTTATCTATCGATCCGGTCAGCCGCGCGGCGCGCGCTCGCCCACGTAGATCTCGACGCGGCGGTTCTGCGACCGGCCGGCATCGCTGTTGTTGTCGGCGATCGGCTCGTGCGAGCCGCGTCCTTCGATGCGGAAGGCCGCGGCACTCACGCCGCGCGCCACCAGGTAGTCGCGCGTGCTGGCGGCGCGGTCGACCGACAGCGGGTTGTTGATGGCGTCCGAACCGGTGCTGTCGGTGTGGCCGATGATGCGCACCTCGGCATTCGGGTTGTTGCGCAGGCCGCCCGCGAACTGGTCGAGCACCGGCGCGAAGTTGGGCTTGATGTTGGCGCGGCCCACGTCGAAGGACACGTCGCTCGGGATCTGGAGCTTGAGCTCGTTGTTCGGGGTTTGCGTCACGGCCACGCCGGTGCCCTGGGTGGCGGCTTCCATCTGGCGCTTCTGGTTTTCCATGCGCTGCGACCACAGGTAGCCGCCGAGCGCGCCGGCTGCGGCACCGACCACGGCCCCTGTGCCGATGGCGCCGCGGTTGCCGCCGGTGGCGGAGCCGATGGCCGCGCCGCCCAGTGCGCCGATGCCGGCGCCGATGCCGGTGTTGCGCTGGGTGTCGGTCATTCCGCCGGCGCAGCCGGACAAAACGAGGGCGGCAGCGGTGGCGGCGAGTACAAACTTTTTCATGGCAATCCCTTTCAAGGTTGATTCAGGCGGGCCACAGCTTAGCTTCGGCGAGCATGCCATGGTACGGCCTTCCCAACCTGCAGGAAAGAAGAAAACTTTCTGCAAAGCCCCGTGAATGCTGCGATGATTGCTACTAAAGTAATAGCTGGCAGGCTGTTTTCCGACATGCCCCTGCGGCTACCGGCTACGCAATGAATTCACGCTTTGGGCGGCAGATCCTTCTTTTCGTCGGGTCCGTTGCCATTGGCGGCTTCGTCGTCGTCGTGGAGTTCGCCCTTTTTTCGGCCGGAAAACATGGTCCACCAGACGATCAATATGAACACGAGTCCGGCCCCGAGGGCTTCAAGCAAAATCAAACCCATGAGAAATGGACTCCAGTGGCTGGTTGGGCTCACGATCGTAGCAACGCTGGCCGGCTGCTCGATGGCCCCGCGCGCGCCCGACACGCCGGCTCGGCCCGCCGCCACGCCGCCGCGCGACCTGGGCCCGCTGACCGGTTCGCTCGCGCATCCCAAGAGCCGGTGGGTGCCCGTCGGCTGGTCGGAACTGCCGGGTTTCGGCGACGACCCGCTGCACGAAGCCTGGATTGCGCTGCTGGCCAATTGCGCGCGGCCCAACGCCGCCTTTGCGCCGCTGTGCCGCGACGTGCGCCAGCTGGCCATCGCCACGCCGGAGGAGCAGCGCCAGTGGATGACCGACAGGCTGCAGCCCTACCGCGTCGAGTCGCTCGCAGGCTCGAGCGAAGGCAAGCTCACGAGCTACTACGAGCCGGTCTACGAAGCCTCGCGCGTGCCCAGCGCCGCCTTCAGCATTCCGATCTACCAGGCGCCGGACGGCCTGGTGCCGCGCCGCCCCTGGTACACCCGGCAGGAAATCGAAACCCTGCCCGAGGCCCAGGCCGCGCTGCGCGGCCGCGAGATCGCGTGGATGGCCGACCCCATCGACGCGCTGATGCTGCACATCCAGGGCTCCGGGCGCCTTCGCATCACCGAGGCCAACGGCGTCCAGCGCACCGTGCGCGTGGCCTTCTCGGCCACCAACGAGCAGCCGTACAAGAGCGTGCAGCAATGGCTGATCGCCCAGGGCGTGGCCAAGGTCGGCAAATGGCCCGACGACACCAAGGCATGGGCCGCGCAGAACCCGCAGCGCGTGACGCAGCTGCTGTGGAGCAATCCGCGCTATGTGTTCTTCCGCGAGGAAACGATGAGCGAGCTCGACGCCGCCTTCGGCCCGCGCGGCGCGCAGGGCGTGCCGCTGACCGCCGGGCGTTCGATCGCGGTCGACCGCGACAGCATTCCGTACGGCACGCCCGTCTGGCTTGCGTCGAGCGGGCCCGCGGCGCAACTGCAGAAGCTGGTGGTGGCGCAGGACACCGGCAGCGCCATCCTCGGTGCCGTGCGCGCCGACTACTTTGCTGGCACCGGCGCCGACGCCGGCCGCCTGGCCGCCAGCATGAACCAGCCGCTGCGCCTGTGGGCGCTGTGGCCGCGGCAAATGCCGGCGCCTTGATGGCGGCGCGGCGCGCTCCCTTTCAGAAACACCGTGGAACCGGCTTTGCCGGGCCACTGGTGTTGCCCCCGGTAGGGGGTTGGCGAAGCGACACGAAGTGCGCGCAGCTTGGGGGCGAGCATATTCACGCGGGTGTCATGCGAAGTGCCTAACTTCGCGGGTTGATTTCAACCCACGAAAGCGATTGCGCATGACCGCAAACACCCGTACCGATGCCAACGGCATCGACCTCGACGACATCGGCACCAACCCCACGTCGAATCCGTCCTTCACCGACCTGGTTGCATCGCGCCTGAGCCGTCGCCAACTGTTCGGGCTGGGCGTCGGCACCGCCAGCACGGCGCTGCTGCAGGCCTGCGGCGGCGGCGGCGGCACGGCTTTCCCGATCATTCCGCCCGCACCGGCGCCCGCCCCCGCGCCGGCCCCGGCCCCGGCTCCCGCGCCGGCCCCCGCACCGGCCAAGCTCGGCTTCAACGCCGTGGCCAAGAGCCTTGCCGACGTGGTCACCGTGCCCGCCGGCTACACCGCCAGCGTGCTCTATCGCCTGGGCGACCCGATCGCCGCGGGCGTGGCCGCCTACAAGAACGACGGCACCGACGATCCGGCCACCTATGACCGCCGCGCCGGCGACCACCACGACGGCATGACCTTCTTCGGCATGAACGCGTCGAACAAGTGGGACGCAGCCAGCGCCGCGCGCGGCCTGCTCGTGATGAACCACGAAGCCATCACGCCGCTGTTCCTGCACCCCGCCGGCCAGACCATCAGCGGCACCGGCAACGCCGCGGTCCGCACTTCCGCCGACGAAGTGCTGCGCGAGTTCTACCTGCACGGCGTGAGCGTGGTCGAGATCAACAAGAGCGGCAGCGCCTGGAGCTACAAGCAGGATTCGAGCTTCAACCGCCGCGTCCACACGCTCACCGAAATGGCCTTCTCGGGCCCGGCCGCCAGGACCGACTACCTGAAGACCAAGTATTCGACCGACGGCAGCAAGACCCGCGGCACGCTCAACAACTGCGCCAACGGCACCACGCCCTGGGGCACCTACCTGACCTGCGAAGAGAACTGGGCCGGCTACTTCCGCCGCATCAAGGCCACCGACGACCCCAAGCGCAGCGCCAGGGAAATCGTGAGCTTCGGCCGCTACGGCGTTGCCAGCACCGGCCGCGAACTCTGGGCCACCGTCACGCCCGACACCGCCGACAACCTCTACGGCCGCTGGAACACCGAAGTCATCGGCGCCAGCGCGACCGACGACTTCCGCAACGGCGCCAACACCTACGGCTGGGTGGTCGAGATCGATCCCTTCACCCCGGCCAGCACGCCCAGGAAGCGCACCGCGCTCGGCCGCTTCGGCCATGAAGGCGCCTGCCTCGGCCCGGTCGTGGCCGGCAAGCCGCTGGTCTGGTACATGGGCGACGACTCGCGCAACGAGTACATCTACAAGTTCGTCTCGACGAAGAACTGGGACGCGGCCGACATCGGCGGCGGCATCGCGGCCGGGGACAAGTACCTGGACGACGGCCGCCTCTACGTGGCCCGGTTCAACGCCGACGGCAGCGGCGTCTGGCTCGAGCTGAAGCTCGGCGTCAACGGCATCACCGCGAGCAATCCGGCCTATGCCTTTGCCGACGCGGCCGACGTGGTGGTCAACGTTCGCCTGGCCGCCGATGCCGCCGGCGCCACCAGGATGGACCGCCCCGAGTGGACGGCCGTCAATCCGAAGACCGGCGACGTGTACGTGACGCTCACCAACACCAACGCCGCCTCGCGCCCCATCACCGCCACCGACGGGGCCAATCCGCGGTTCTACAACGACAAGACGACCGCCGGCTCGGACCAGAAGGGCAATCCGAACGGCCACGTCGTGCGCTTCGCCGACGACAACGCCGACCCGGCCTCGCTGAGCTTCAAGTGGGACGTGTACCTGTTCGGCGCGCGTTCCACCGCCTCGGCCGACGTCAACCTGTCGCAGCTCAGCGCCGACAACGACTTCTCCAGCCCCGACGGCATGTGGTTCAGCCACGCCACCGCCGGCCTGCTCTGGCTGGAGACCGACGACGGCGCCTACACCGACGTGACCAACTGCATGCTGCTGGCCGCACTGCCCGGCCAGGTGGGCGACGGCGGCGCCAGGACGGTCACCAACGTCGACGGTGCTACCACGCGCACGCAGAACACCTTCGTGGGCAAGGCGCCCGGTGCCGACGGCCTGCGCCGCTTCCTGGTCGGCCCGAAGGACTGCGAGATCACCGGCATTGCCGAATCCGGCGATGGCCGTGCGCTGTTCGTGAACATCCAGCATCCGGGCGAGGGTTCGAAGGACATCGCAAATCCGGACGGCTACATCAGCCACTGGCCGGACGGCGCCAAGAGCCGCCCGCGCTCGGCCACGGTGGTCATCACCAAGGATGACGGCGGCCTGATCGGCCTCTGACCGATTGCGCTCTGATCGCTGCCCCTACCGGGGCAGTGGCAGCGCCGTCTTGTAGCGCACCTGCTTGAGCGCAAAGCTCGAGCGGATCTTCTCGATGCCTGGAATCGGCGTGAGCTGTTCCAGGATGAATTTCTCCAGCGCCGCCATGTCGGCGACGGCGATGCGGATCAGGTAGTCGCTGTCGCCCGTCATCAGGTAGCACTCCATCACTTCGTCGTGCTCCGCGATGCGCTGCTCGAAGTCGGCGAGCGACTGCTTGCTTTGCGTCGTGAGGCTGATCGAGATGAACACGTTGAGCCCCAGGCCCAGCGCCTTGGCGCTCGCGAGCGCCACATAGCGGTCGATCACGCCGTTCGCCTCGAGCATCTTCACGCGTGCGAGGCAGGGCGAGGGCGAGAGGTGCACGCGGCGCGCCAGCTCCACATTGGAGAGCGCGCCATCACGCTGCAGCTCATCGAGAATGCGCAGGTCGATGGCGTCGAGTTGCATGAAATGCCGCGAAGTAAAGAATTGCCGGAATTTTATGCTGCGAAGCCCGCATAGGATTGCCTGCGCCAGTAGCTAATTTGCCGCTTGGCGGCCTAAAGTGCCGGCATGAATGTCCCGATTTCCGCCGACCAGATGCAGGCGCTGCTGCGCGACACGCCGCTCTCGCACGACCCCGATCCCGCCGAGACCGCCGAATGGCGCGACGCCTTCCTGGCGCTGGCCCAGGCGCACGGGCCCCAGCGCGCCCGGCAGATGCTGGTGGAGCTCGCCCGCCTCGCGCGCCAGCAGCGCATCGGCTGGCAGCCCGAGCTTGCGACGCCCTACGTCAACACCATTGCGGTGGAAGACCAGCCGCCGTTCCCGGGCGACCTGGCCATCGAGGAGCGCCTGGCTTCGTTGATGCGGTGGAACGCACTCGCGATGGTGGCCAGGGCCAACCAAGCGTATGGCGAACTCGGCGGCCACATCGCGAGCTATGCGAGTGCGGCCGATCTGTTCGAGACCGGCTTCAATCACTTCTTCCATGCGCGCGAGGACTCGGGCGATGATGCGCACCGCGGCGACCTCGTCTTCTTCCAGCCGCACAGCGCACCCGGCGTCTATGCCCGCGCGTACCTCGAAGGCCGCCTCGGCGAAGAAGACCTGAAGCACTACCGCCAGGAACTCACCGCACCCGCCTTTACCGAAGGCCGCGGCGCGCGCGGCCTCAGCAGCTATCCGCATCCCTACCTGATGCCGGACTTCTGGCAGTTCCCCACCGGCTCGATGGGCATCGGCCCGATCAGCTCGATCTACCACGCGCGCTTCATGCGCTACCTCACGCACCGCCACCTGCTCGACTGCGAAGGTCGCAAGGTCTGGGGCGTGTTCGGCGACGGCGAGATGGACGAGCCCGAATCGATGAGCGCCCTGACGCTGGCCGCGCGCGAGAAGCTCGACAACCTCGTGTGGGTGGTCAACTGCAACCTGCAGCGCCTGGACGGCCCGGTGCGCGGCAACGGCCGCATCATCGACGAGCTCGAAAAACTCTTTGCCGGCGCGGGCTGGAACGTCATCAAGCTCATCTGGGGCAGCGACTGGGACGGCCTGTTCGCGCAGGACGTGAGCGGTGCCCTGGCGCGCGTGTTCGCCGAAACAGTCGACGGCCAGATGCAGACCTTCGCGGCCAAGGACGGCCGCTTCAACCGCGACAACTTCTTCGGCCAGAACCCCGAGCTCGCGCGCCTGGCCGAAGGCATGACCGACGAGCAGATCGACCGCTTGAAGCGCGGCGGCCACGACCTCGTGAAGATCCATGCGGCCTACGCCGCCGCGGCCGCGCACCAGGGCCGGCCCACTGTGATCCTCGCCCACACCAAGAAGGGCTACGGCATGGGCAGCGCCGCGCAGGGCAAGATGACCACGCACTCGCACAAGAAGATGGGCGACGTCGACCTGCTCGAATTCCGCGACCGTTTCAGCCTGCCGCTGACCGACGCCCAGGCGATTGCGATGGACTTCTACCGCCCGCCCGAAGACAGCGCCGAGATGCGCTACCTGCGCCAGCACCGTGAAGCACTCGGCGGTGCCATGCCCCGCCGCGAGACCGCCTGCGACGTGGTGCCCAAGCCCGACATCGCGAGCTACGCGCAGTTCGCGACAGCGGCCGCCGGCAAGGAAATGAGCACCACCATGGCCTTCGTGCGCATGCTCGGCAACCTGCTGAAGGACAAGGCGCTGGGCCCGCGCATCGTGCCCATCGTGGCCGACGAGGCGCGCACCTTCGGCATGGCCAACCTGTTCAAGCAGGTCGGCATCTATTCGAGCGTGGGCCAGCGCTACGCGCCCGAAGACATCGGCTCCGTGCTGAGCTACCGCGAAGCCACCGACGGCCAGATCCTCGAAGAAGGCATCAGCGAAGCCGGCGCCATCGCGAGCTGGACGGCAGCGGCCACCAGCTACAGCGTGCACGGCTTGGCGATGCTGCCCTTCTACATCTACTACTCGATGTTCGGCTTCCAGCGCGTGGGCGATGCGATCTGGGCCGCGGCCGACCAGCGCGCGCGCGGCTTCCTGCTGGGGGCCACCTCGGGCCGCACCACGCTCGGTGGCGAGGGCCTGCAGCACCAGGACGGCAGCAGCCACCTCGTGGCCGCGACCATTCCCAACTGCAAGGCCTACGACCCCGCCTTTGCGGGCGAGATGGCGGTGATCGTCGATGCGGGCATTCGCGACATGATGGTCGAGCAGAGGGACGTGTTCTATTACGTCACGCTCATGAACGAGAACTACGCGCAGCCCGATGTGCCGCAAGGCGCGGAGGCGGACATCCTGCGTGGGTGCTACCGCTTCGGCGTGTATGCGCCGGCTTCGGGCGAGGCGAAAAAGAAGAAGGTCACGCTGATGGGCTCGGGCGCGATCCTCACCGAGGTCGTCAAGGCGGCGCAGTTGCTGGCTGGCGAAGGCATCGAGGCCGAGGTGTTCAGCGTCACGAGCTGGAGCGAGCTTGCGCGCGACGGACAGGCCTGCGAGCAGCGCGCGATCGCGGGCGAGAAGAAGGACGCCGGCGTGCCGTTCATCGCGCAACAGCTCGGCGCCGGCCAGGGCCCGATCATTGCCGCCACCGACTACGTGCGTGCGGTGCCCGAGAGCGTGCGCGCCTTCCTGCCCGAGGGGCGCCGCTACCTCACGCTGGGCACCGACGGCTTTGGCCGCAGCGACACGCGCGCGGCGCTGAGGGAGTTCTTCGGGGTGGATGCGGGGAGCATTGCGAAGGCAGCGCGGTATGCCTTGAAGTGAACGGAGCGACTGCTGTTATTCCTGTTTCGGAAAGTCGTTGTTCATCACCCGCCCGACGGTGGCGAACAGTTCCTGGCGCAGGCCCTCGTATGCCGCCTTGTTTTCCGTCAGCAAGGTGTCATAAGCAAAGTAGCTGGGACTGCCCCGGTTTGACGTGACCGAGTTCCATGTGATGGGCTGGAGCTTGTCGTCGCGCAGCGCGTACTCCACCACAATGATGGGCCGGAAGTCCGCGGTCAAGCTCGGTGCTCCGTAGCCGGCAGTAATGCGCAACAGCATCACCTCATAGCCCGGCGTGGCCGTCAGGCCGGCGAGCTCCATTTTTCGCGCGGCGCCCGTGGCGCGATCACTTGGCGTCAGCTTGATCTCGCGACCTGTCGCGCGCATGGCTTCGGCCAGGCGTTCGGCATATTCCCGATGAAGCGTCAACTCGCCCTGGCTTTCTTCTATGGCCTGTTGGAAGCGTTTGCTGCGGCCCGCGACCTGGTTGATCGAGTTGCTGCGACTGGCAGCGTCCGCGCCAATCGCCACCAGCACTCCCACCGGCCCGAGCAAACCGCCGAACCCGACCGTCGGGGTCGCGCCGGTATCCAGAACTCCCAGCTCGCACTTGGCGTTGTAGACGATCTCGACCCGCGGATGTGACAGCGGTTCTGGCTCTTCATTGGTCGCTTGCTTCGGCCGACCGGCGCAAGCAACGAGCATGACTGCGACGGTGCAGACGGTGATGATGCGTTTCATGGCGCTCCCTCTCATTCGGATAATTTCGAAGATTTTTTGAGGCGGACCAGGTGATCTCAGGCTGTTTCTCGGTGCGTGGCGGTCCAGCTTCTATCAAAAGCTTGCGTTGAGATTGAAGCCGAAAGTGGTCTTGGCCGTTCGATACCCCTCCGGCTTGCTTATGGGCGCCCCCACGAAGAAGTCATAGCTCAGCTTGCTCCACTGCCCCCGCACCCCGATGACCGCACCCGCCAGGCTGCGGCCCAGCAGGTCCGCGGTGGAGCGCCCGCCGACATGCCCGTAGTCGGCGCCGACATACAGTTCCGCCCCGCTCTGTCCCATGGCCCACCCGATGTCGTTGCGAATCAGCCAGCCCCGTTCGCCCATCAGGCTCGTCTCGCCATCGAAGCCGCGCACCGTGTAGCGCCCGCCGATGGCGAAACGGTCCTGCGGCGTCAGCGGCGTGCGGTTCCACTGCGCGCGGATAAGGCCCGAGTAGCGCAGCTTCTGCTCGCCGAGCTTGAACGGTGCATTCAGGCTGATGTCGGCCGTGTACAGCCGCATGCGCGAGGTACCCTCGCCGAACGCCTCCTCCGGCGCCGCGATGGACCCGAAACCGCCCGTGCCGTGCTTGTACGCCAGCGTGCCTTCCAGGGTCGCGTCGCCGATGAACTCCTTGTGGTTCAGCCCGAGCTCCCAGCCGCCCACCACCCGGTGCTGCACCTCGACCTCCGTGTCGTCCACGAAGTTGCGCGATTCGCGCCGGAAGCCCTTCAGCGCCAGCGTGGTCTTGCGGCGCTGGTCGCGGTAGATCAAGCGGGACAGCTTGACCTCGGCGTTGTTCGTCTTGCCCGCGTAGACATAGTCCTGGTTCAGCCCGGCCACGCGCTGGTGGTACTGGCTGTTGGAAGCCGTGAGACCCAGCATCCAGTAGCCATAGGGCAGCGAGTAATGCACCGTCTGGCCTTCGGTGCCCTTGGCCGGGTCGCTGAAGACGTGGCCATTGAGGTTGTGGTTGGCGCTGACGTAGAACAGGTCGTTCAGGCCGAAAGGGTTGTCCAGGGACACCGTGGCACCGGCCTGGTAGCGGCCGGTGGCCTCGGTGCCGCTGTCGTCCAGGCTCAGGGTCAGGCGGACTTTGCGGGCCTGCACGTACTTGACCACCAGGTCGCTGTCGCCCGGCCTGGCGTCGGGGGCGGTCGAGGGCTCGATCTGGATGTCGGCCTCGGCCGTGGGCGCGCGCTTGAGGTTCTCCAGCCCCTGCTCGATGTCGCGCAGGTTCAGCAGGTCGCCGACCCGCGCGGGGATCGCGGTGGCCAGCAAGGCGGAACTGCCGAGCAGCGTCGAGGAAGAATCCGGCGTCAGGCGGATGGCCGCGATGCGCCCAGGTACCAGCGAAAGGATCAGGGCGCCAGCGGACAGGTCCTGCGGCGCGGCCAGCACCCGGGTGGTGACGAAGCCGCGGGCGATGGCCGCCTGCTGGGCGCGTGCGAGCACCACGTTCACGCCGGCGGTGCCCAGGCAGCGGCCGAGGGGTGAATCGTCCCCGTCCGGCCCTGAAAGATCAGAGACGGCCCATTGGAAGGCCTCGGATTGCTCACCGACCAGGAGCACGCGGTCGATCCGAAAGCACGGAGACTCGGTCTCGGGTATGCGCTGGGTGGGCGCGGGTGGGGCGGCCTGCAGCCGTTGGTCGACCGTGCGCTCGTTCTGCTCGCGCAGGGCGCGTTCGCGTTCCTGCTGGCGTTGCTGCTCGACGAAGGGTTGGGGCGTCGTCGGCGTCTGCTGAGCCAATGCGACCAGCGGAGAAACGACAAGGGCTGCGGCCACAGCCATGCGCGTGCGCCGAGGCACGCCGGTGGAACAAATCATGATCAGCGCCTGAACTCAACCGTGCGAACCGCCGAGGGCTTGCCCGAGAAGCCGCTGACCGTGCCGTCGGCGCCGAAGAGCACATCGACCGGCTCGTCTTCCTGGATCGTCCAGTACCGCCACGTATTGGCGTTCAGGTCCTTGGTGTCATTGCGCGAGGGATAGCTGAGAGACATCAGCACCTGGGGCCGCGTCATGCCAATGATGACCTTGGCGGAATACACCGCCTTCTGCACCTCGGGACTCCAGCTGGCGAGCGCCACCTTGGGATCGGTGGGCACGACGATCTGGCGCACCCAGCGCAAAGCATCTTCCTTGCTGCGCGCCGCGTCGTCGCGCATGGAGATGTAGTCGCCACCGATGGTGCCGAAGAAGTAGGTGTCGCGCTTCACGGTGTCGAGCGTCGCGGGTTCGCCCGCCGGCACGATGGGACCCCCGAGCATGTTGGTGCTGGAGACCCAGCCGTAGTCGGGGCGCAGGTTGCAGCAGGTGTAGCCGGTGATGGGTTGGGCGAGCTTGGTGGCGCAGCCGGCGAGCAGCGTGCTGGCTGAGAGCAGCAATGCGGCGAAGACGCGTACGGTTGGGATGAAATGAATATGTGACAGCTTCATAGTTTTGACTTAATTGAACAACCTTTAACCATTTATTGGCCAAACCATGCTTATGCCGTTTTATCTCGGTTCTTGATGGAAATGCTCAGCAATCCAAAGCCACATACGCCGGCCATGAATAGATCGTAGAACGGAGGCCGATAGGACAGCAAGAGATAAAAAATCCAAGCCAAAATGAAGAACTGGAGGACACCAGAGGTGCGCTTAATTTTTCGCGCAAGCGCACCTCGGCAGCTCCGCTCAAACAGAATTCGGCGGTCTAATTTGAAAGACCATCTTTGGTCAAGCCACCAGAATAGAAAAAGAGCGATTGAAACACTGGCGATGAAAATCAGCGGCTGCACCGATGCAGCCGGCCAGATTTTCTGCATTGCCTGGGTAAATACTGAGATCAGCACCCAAAGCGAGAAAAAATAAAGCCATGAGAAAACCAAAAACAGGAGAAATCCTAAGCGCAGGGTGTGTTTTTCTCTAGTACACATAAAGCCTTCAATTCTTCTTCATAAGACTGCCGTCGCGCGCCTGGTGCCGAATGCATCGTTTATGCCGGGGAGTTAAATGCCTTCTCTATCAGTGGATGAGGAGACATCTGAAAACACAGATGGCAAGGCTTCTTCTTTCCTACCCAATGATGCAGCTGAATCAAGAACGACTCTATCAAATCGAAAATCTTTGAACGATCAGCTTCGAAAAGTTTGTCGGCATGATCCATTACGATGACCAAGCCAGGAAGACTTGCTGATAAGGAAATCATGTCGTCAAGCAATCGGATCCAATGCTCCTCCCCGTAGGGAGCGTGTAGCGCACCAATCGCAACCGCGACAGCGTCGCATGTTCCAACCGCATTCATTGCAAGCGGTCTACAGTCAATGTAGGCGCATCTAATTCCGATATTGTCCATCTCGGTCTTTAAATCAAGCACCTCTTCGTCGACCTTGATTGCCTCAACAAAGTGAACAGCACAGGTTGTTGATCTGACGATATCGCTGTAGCCGCGCATCTAATTCTTACCCTTGTTTTGTGACGGCCAGCCAAATCTCCCAACAAATTCCCCGGCTATATATGGTCGACATCAATCTCCCATGGGGGCGAATCTGGGGAACGATGCGCTAAATTGCTCCATAGCGCCATCAACGTTCAGGACGGTGCAGGCAAACAGAGTTTTTCATATCTTCGCTAGGGCCTAGCCGACGGGTAGATGCGAGTCACCGTAGATAATTCTTTTCGATCTCCAAGCAGGCCGCTTGAAAATGAAATTGATCTTTGACGCCTTCGCTCTGTAACTTTTAATGCACCGCCAGCATCCTTTCTAATTTCAAATTCCCCATAGTAAACAGCCCGGGGAGTGAAGTCATTCCCGCCGTTTACCTCGAAATTCCTTAGAATCAGAGCTCCATCAAAACAGCCAGACATTTCGGTGCCTAGTCGCGTAACCGTCCTGGTTCTGGTGATCTCACCTTGAATAAATTTATCCTTTGTTTGCTCAATATGAAGAATGTTATTGATGCGACTTCCCTCTTCTTTTTTTAAGGGAGCCTCAAGATAATAAGACTGATAATCCGGAAGACCATCAATGGTGAGTGGCTGTTGAGGTCGACCCGTAGTTGGATTAATGCTCCCGGTTCTCCAGAGCATTTGTATGGAACCCGCATAAGTTTTAAGAAGATCGCTTACGTATCCCCCATTAGGTGTGCGGGCAATCATAAATTTGTAGTCCCCACTTAAATCAGGACATTGATCTGCGATAAATTTTGGCGGATTCCAGTCCAAATCGTTTGCCGTCACGCCTCGCGCGATACCGCATCCGCACAACAAAGATACGAAAATTAAAAAAGCACCAAGAGAAAATGCCCTAACGAGTTTTTTCATCTTTAATTCCAAGTTAAAATTAGCATCAGGTCAATATTTCTCATCATTCCTTTCCGCGTTGTAGCCATTCACCATTGCCTGCCAGACGTCAGGGTACTGAGAGACCAAAGCGGCCAATCCAATTGGCATGGCTGGAAGCAAATCTACAACGTTCCAAACTCCTGAGGCGCCATTTTGAATGTTATTGCCTAGCTCATCGTAATAGTGTACGGCGTTCAGAAAGTCGTGAGGCCCTGCGAAAGATTCAACCAAATTGTCCAGAAAACTACCTTGGGCGTAGGGGATGCCGTTAATTGACGCCAGACCTCCTTGTAGGCCACCCAATGGGCTAGGCGTTAAGCCAGGATTCGTTGCGATCACCGAGCTAAGACTGATGCCAGGCCGCAAATGAACTCGACCGTCGATTGGGCTAGACCAATTCGACCCCCCTGTCGAATCAGTATTGAAGTCTTCACAAATACCCGAGACGCCACACAATTGACCAACATCAACCCGGTTGCCGCCGATTTTTATCCCATCCCCGTTAACTCCGGCGCTGGATCCAGAGGTGTTCGTCAGGAGGTTTCCGTTTTCGTCAACGACGCCCTCAAATAACTGTGAGCTGCGAATTTGATCCTGTCTAAGATAGTGTCCGGCTGCTTGCAATCCGGCGATTAGTCCGGATGTCGCCGCTCCTTGGGCGCAACCTTGTCCAGTCAACTGTCCAGTCGCGCAACCCACTGCGGCTTGGATGGCCACGCCAGTTAAGCCGCTGCTAGCCGGGTACGCGGCGCCTACTCCAGCGGATAGCATGGACGCGAGAATAGACCGTACTCCTCGGCTAGACGCCAAATCCTCCAATACCGCACTGATGTTGCCGTTGTTGTTGATCAAGCTAACCGCCGCTTGGCTTGCGATCGAACTGACACCCGCAGCCACAGTTGCAGATGCAACAGCGCCTGCACCGCTCAAGAAATAGCCACCACCATTTAACGCCACGCCTTCGCCGGCACTCGTTGCGACAGCCCCACCCACTTCGCTTGCTGCGCCCCATGTCAGGACTGTGGCCACGATTGCCACAACTGCGGCACCCGTCTGGGTCAGCCCACCTTGTCCCTCGGCCCATTGCCGCTGCGGCAGCGGCACGCCTTGCCAGTTGATCGGAACATTGGCCAGGTTCGGATCGCTCTGGAGCTGCTGGATCCAGTTCATGCCCGGCTGTCCGCTTTGCTGCTGCAGCACTTGCGCCACGGTCTGGGCGTATTGCAGCGAACCTTCCCTGCCGCCCGTCGCGTTGCGGCCGACCTGCACATTCACGCTCTGGGCATTCACGGCCAGCGTGCCGCTGTTGATCTGCGTGTAGTTCGCTTCGGTCGTCACCGACCCAGAGTCGCGCGAGCGCTGGTACGCCCAATCGTGCTCGCCGCGGCTCAGCGACGTGCTGGTTCCGGTGGTCACCGTATCGAAGTTGATTGCGCCGCTCGGCGCGTTCAGGCTGACGGCATTGGCCGCGTTGATGTGCGCAGCACCCAGCGTCAGGTCGCCATCGGTGGCGGTGATGGTCACGTTGCGTCCATTCAGCGTCGACGACGCAAGCGTGGTCTGCTCGCGCGTGCTGGTCATGTTGTTCGCGTTGCCGCCGCCGTGTCCGGTGCGCACCGGCGACCCGGTGATGAACGCCGTTTGGCGGTCGTTGGAAGTTCCGACCGTCGCGCTGTTGTAGTTCGTGCCGCTGAGGATCGTGACCTCCTGTCCCTGGATGCCCAAGTCCTGGCCGGTGCTGAGATTGCTGGCATAGACATTGACCTGTTTGCCGGCGTTCACCGTGAGATTGCCTCCGGCCGAGATGTTGGAAGCGCGCTCGGTTTGCGTCGCCAGCTCGGCATGATCGGAATGGTTGCGCTGGAGGTCCCAGTTGTGGTCCGTCGGCTTCGGGACAATCAGGCCCGTCGTCGTGCGCGAGCGGTCCGCCGTGGCGGAAGACGCCTCCAGGGCCGACGTGATGTTGACGTTGCGCCCCGCCGTCAAGCTGGCATCACCGCGGGCACTGACATCGCTGCCCACGATGTTCAGATCACGGCCGCTTTCCATGGCGATGTTGTTGCCGCTGAAGCTGCTGGCAATGGCCGTGTTGGTGTGGGCTTGCCCGGTGATGCTGTTGCTGGTGCTCGTGAGAATTCCCCTGTCTTTCCATTGCGTGGAAAACCCGAAATCCGTGGTCTGCCGCCCAGACTCGATCAGGATGTCGTTGCCCGCCTTGACGCCCAGGTCACCGCCCGCCGCAACGGTCGCGGCGCGGGCTTTGACATCGTTCCCCGCGTCCAGCATGACGTCGCCGCCGCCGCTGATGCGGGTCCCGACCTCCTTGCTCTGCGAGAAACCTCCGCTCAGGTTCTGGCCGATCGCGTACGCCGCACTTGTCGTGGTCACCGTCCCAAGATTGATGTCGTTCCCGGCCTTGATGGAAGTCAGGCCATTCCCCGTGTTGGCCACGACGGCCCCGATCAGGTTCACATCGCGCCCGGCGCTGGCCACCAGCGTGCCGCCCGGATTGGTCACGTACAGGCCGGCGACGCGGTCGATGCCGGTGTTGCCGAGCAGGCCGGTGCCCGTGGTCGTGCGCACGTTGATGTCGCGACCGGCCTCCAGCGTGAGCTTGTCGCGCGCATCGATCGTGCCGCCGATGTTGTTGATGTCCACCTGGGCCTTCAGGCCCACCTGGCCGCCGCTGATGCGGCCGCCCAGGTTGTCGATGGTGTTGGCGTTGATGCTCACCAGCTGGCGCCCGGCGATGGTGCCGGTGTTGACTAGGTTGTTGTCCTTGCCGTCGATGCGGACCTGGTTGCCCGTCAGCAGCGCGCCCGAGCCGTCGATGTCGCCGGGCCGTACGCGCACATAGACCTGCGGCACGAGCACGCGCTGCGTGCTGCCGTCGGGCAAGGTCACCGTCTGCTCGACCAGCCAGACGATGTCGCTGGTGAGCTGGGCCATCTGCGCAGAGGTCAGGGCAATGCCGGGGCGCAATCCGTACTGCTTCGCGAAGGTCGCGCCGGCATTCATCAGCGCGGTGTACTGCTCCTCGTCGTTGTGATATCCGTCGAGATAGCGATAACCCGTGAGCTGCGCCACCTGCTCGCGGATGAGCTTCTGTTCGTAGAAGCCGTCGCCCAGGCGCTTGAGCGTGTTGTTTGGATCGAGCCCGAGGCTGTTCAGCAGGTAGTCGCTGCTGAGCCAGGCGCGGTAGTTCGCAAAGCGCGGGTCGGTTTCGACGAGGTAGTGGCTGCCGGCGCCTGGCAGGGTCCGGAACAGGCTGGCCTGAGGGATGGAGGTATCGGGCAGGCTGGTGCGCACGACCATGGGAATGGTCCCGGCCGCACCCGCCTGGGCCGAGGATGCTGCGCCATCCGCCGTTCCGCCAGCGCCCACGTTCGTGGTTGCGTTCCCCGACGGTGCCGCGGTGGTGCCGTTGGGGCCGCTGGCGCCGTCCGCGCTGCTTGCGCCCTGGCCATCGGTTTTTGCCACGGCACCGACATTGGCTGGCACTTCCACGATGGTGGCCGGGCCTTTGCCGCCAGCGACGCTTCCACCCCCCGTGGCGCCGGCATTCGCGCCGCCGCTGCCCGCGGAGCCGATGGCGTAGCCGCTGGTGGCGTTGGCGTGCTCGATGTAGTCGTAGCTGCCCACTTCTACAGTGTGCGGCGAGCCTGGGAGGATGACGCTCGGCTGCGGCTGGCCCTTGTCGTTGATGACCGTGGCAAAGAGATCGGTCTTGCTCGTGCCCTTCAGGGCCTCGTTGGTGACGTTGCTGGCGGTCAGTGTGCCGCCGGCGATGATGCGGCTGTCGCGGTTGTAGACCGCCCCCACCAGCGTCATGTCTCCGCCCGCGACGATGCGCGCCGGGTCCGCGTTGATCGCTGTGTCGGCGGTGGTCGTGGACGTGGTGGTCCAGATGCCGTAGCCGTTGCTGTATAGCAGGGCGCCCGTGGAGCCGTCGGGGTTGCGCGCCCAGACGAAGGGCTGGCCAGGAATGATGACGACCTCGTCCATCGTGTACATGCGGCTGCCACCGACCGGGGCAATCGCCTGCACAGGGCCGGTGACCGTCGTCTGCTGCGGCCCCAACTGGACGTGCGTGTCCCAGTTGTTGATCTGCCCCATCGAGATCGACATGCTGCCCAGCGATTCGATGGTGGCGCTCAGGTTGTTGAGCGTGCCGCCCTGGCCGGTGACGTAGCGATTGGCATCCAGCGCTCCGCCGATGAACATGTCCCCGGCACTGAAGATCAGCGCATGCTCCCGGTTGTTGATGGTCGTCGCGCCGATGTCCAGCGTGTCGCGCGCCGCAATGGTCCCCGCCTTGGTCGCACCATCGACGGTCTCGGCGTCGTTGTTGAGCGTGCCGGCGGCAATGGAAATCGCATCGCCGTAGATGCGGCCGGTGCCGATGTTGTTCAGCGTGCCTGCGTTGATCTGCGTACTTCCGTGGCTGTCGATCAGGCCGCGGTTGGTCAGCGTGCCCGCTGCGTTGACAACGGTGTTCGTCCCCGACATCTCCGCATTGGCCGTGTTGTCCACGTTGTTGCCGCCCACGGTGAGCGTCTGCCCCGCCAGCAGCTTGCCGTTGTTCGTGAAATTGCCGGTGGTGGTGTAGCTAAGGTTGCCATTGGCGGCCACCTCGCCGTTGTTCACGATGTCCTGTTTGAGCGCGACGGAGAGATCCTTGCCGGAGACCAGTCGTCCGTCGCCGCTGAACGTGGCGGCGTCGATCTGAACGCTCTTGTCCGCGACCAAGGTGCCGCCGGTGTTGATGAGGTTCAGCGTCTTGGCGCCAGGATTGGCTGCGTTGGGGTCGGCGATCCTGAGCGTGTCGCCCGCCGAGATCAGGCCGTTCGTGTTGTTGACGGTGCCGCCGCTGGTGATGGAGGTGTTGGCGTCGGCGCGGATGGCTCCGGAGGTGTTGTCGAGATTGCCGGTGCCGATGGTCACGTTCTGGCCTTCGATGCCCTGGTCCGTGCCCTGGGTGCTGGTGTTGGCGATGCTGCCGGCATTGAGGGTCGTCGTGGCCGCCGATCGGATCAGGCCGCTGGTGTTGGTGATGCTGCCGGCGTTAATGCCCAGATCGCCTGCGGCCAGGGTCTGGCCGCCGCTGTTGTCGTAGCCAGCGCCATGGGTGTCGATCGCCAGCGTGGACTGGCCGAGCACCACGCCCCCGCCCGTGTTGGAGAAGCCCTGGGTGCTGGCCGTCAGTGCGTTCTTCGCGCCGATGAAGCCGGCGCTGTTGTTGACCGTCCCGGCGGTGAGCGCCAGCGTGTCGCCGCTGGTGATGCCGCCCTGGCCGTTCGCATAGCCGGCCGCGTTCGTGTTGCTGAGCGCCTGGCCATTCGTGGCGATGGTCATCGCCCCGCCCGATTGGATCAGGCCGGCGTCGTTCGCCAAGGCGCCCGAGTTCAGCGTCACCGTGGTGGTCGCGGCCAGCGTGCCTTGCGTGTTGTTCAGGGTGTTGCCGCGCGTGTCCACCCACAGGCTGTCGCCGATGACCTTGCCGCCGAGGTTGCTCAGACCACCGTTGCTCAGCGTGACCTTGGCTCCCGCTTGCAGCGTGCCACCATCGTTCGTGGTTGCACCCGCGGTCGTGACACTCAGGTTGCCGTTGACTGCCGCTGCGGTTCCGCTGCTGTTGTCGAGCGTTCCAGCCACGAGCGAGGCGTTGCCGTTCGCAGCGAGCGTGCCGCCCACGTTGGTGGCGGCGCCGCCGACGGTGGCGTTCAGATCGCCGACAGCGGTCACGCTGCCGGCGTTGTTGTTCAGGCTTCCCGCGGCAACGGTGGTGTTGCCGCCCGCGCCGATCACGCCCTTGTTGCTGTTGTCGAGCAGGCCGCCCACGGTCAGGCCGAGGCCGGATGCCTCGGCGGCGCGGATGGTGCCGCCCTGGTTGACCAGGCTGCCGGCCGCGACGGCGGTGTTGCCATTGCTGGCCAGCGTCCCGCCGCTGTTGTCCAGTGCGCCCACCACCGTGATGCGTGTGGCATCGGCGCCGGTCTGCACGATCTGGCCGCCACGGTTGCTCAAGGAGCCCGCGTCGATGGTGACCTGCCTGGCGCTGGTGGTGCCACTGTCCTGGTTGAAGGCGCCGTTCATGGCGACGGCCAGCGCGCCATTGGTGGTGATCTGGCCGCTGGTGCCGCTGAAATTGCCGCCCGCGATGGTCAGCGTGCCGGTGCCGGCATGCTCGATCTTGCCGGCCGCGTTGCCGATGCTGGCGGCTTGCAGCGTGAGGTCCTGCCCGTTGCTGGCGATGCGCCCGCCATCGTTGCGCAAGATGCCGTTCATGGCGATGGTGGTCGCCCCCGTGCCGGTCTGCACGATCTCGCCGCCGTTGGTGTTGGCCAGATTCGAGAGCTGCAGGTCGAGCTGCTTCGCATGGAGCTGGCCGGCGTCGTTGACGAGGGTCTGCGCCGCGTGGCTGTTGGCCGTGACGCTCAGGGTTCCCGGTGTGACGACCTTGGCCTGGCTGGTGGTCACGTCGCCCTGCGTGGCCGTGATCGCGATGTTCGCGGCGCTGGTCTGGCTGGCCGACAGATCCACGCTGGCGCCTTGCAGTGCGGCGTTGCCGGCCGCCAGGTGCGTGCCGTGCGCGGCGAGCGCGCCGGAGGCCGTCACGCGCAACTCGCCCGCCGAACCGAGCTGGCCGTCGCTCTGGATGCCTGCGCCCAGCACGCCGGCGCTGCCGCTCTGCAGGCTGCCGGCCGTGATCGTGGTGTTGCGCCCGGCCGTGATGCTGCCGTCGTTGGCCAGCAGGCCCGCCACGGCCATGGTGGTGTCGTGGGCCCCGCGCAGGCTGCCGGCGTTGCTCAGGCTGCCCGCCGAGACGGCCAGATCAGTGGCGGCACCGATGTAGCCCTGGCCGTTGTCCAGAGCGTTGCTCACGTTCAAACGGGCAGCGGCCTGGGTCGACTGGATCGAGCCCTTGTCATTGGCCAGCGCGCCGGCGCTGAGAATCAGCTCCTGGTTGGCGGCCAGCGTGCCTGCCGTGTTGTCGACCGCGCCCTGGACATTCATCGCCAGGCGATTCAGGCCGGACACGGTGCCGCCGTTGTTGTCCAGGCTGGCGGCACTCAATGCGGTGCTGCCGTTGGCGGCGATGGTGCCGCCGCGGTTGCGGGTGGCGCCGCTCGTGGTGCTTGCGACATCGCCTGCGGCCGTGACGCGGCCGGCCTCGTTGGCGAGGCTGCCGGCCTGCAGGGTCGTGTTGCCGCCCGCGCTGATCTCGCCCTGGCCGTTGTCCAGCAGGCCCGCCACGTCGACGCTCAGGTCGGAGGCTTGGGCGGCCCGCAGCGTGCCGCCCCGGTTGTCCAGGCTGGCCGCGGTGAGGGCAAGGCTGCCGTTGCTGGCCAGCGTGGCGCCGCTGTTGTCGATGGCGCCCGACACTGCGATGGCGGTGGCGCCCGTGCCGGTCTGCACGATCTCGCCGCCGTTGGTGTTGGCAAGGTTGGAGACCCGCAGGTCCAGCTGATTGGCGCTGAGCTTGCCGCCCTGGTTGACCAGGGCCTGGCCAGGCTGGGCGTTGGCCGTGATGCTCAATGTGCCCGGTGTGCTGACCGTGGCCTGGCTCGTGGTCACGTTGCCCTGGGTCGCGGTGATGGCAATGTTGGTGGCGCTGGTCTGGCTGGCCGAGAGATCGACGCTCGCGCCCTGCAGCGTGGCGTTGCCGGCTGCAAGGGTGGTGCCGTGGGCCACCAGGGCGCCGGTGGTGGTCACGATCAGGTCGCCTGCCGCACCGGGCGTGCCGTCGTTCTGGATGCCTGCACCGAGCACGCCGGTGCTGCTGCCTTGCAGGCTGCCGGCGGTGACGGTCGTGTGGCGTCCGGCGGTGAGGCTGCCGTCGTTGGTCAGCGCGCCGCCGACCGCCACGGTCACGTCGTTCGCGCCGCGCAGGCTGGCGCCGTTGGCGTTCACCAGCGAACCTGCCTGCACATGCAGGTCCGTGGCGGCGCCGATCGTGCCGCCGCTGCTGTTCTGCAACTGGTCGGCCACCGCGAGCTGCACACCGGCCTGCGCCGATTGAATGCGGCCCTGGGTGTTGTCCAGGCTGCCGGCGCTGAGTGCGACGCCCTGGTTGGCGAGGAGTGTGCCGGCCGTGTTGTTCACCGCTGCGGCCACGTTCGCCGTCAGCGCGCCCGTGGCGGAAACCGTTCCGCGCGTGTTGTCGGCCTGGCCGCCCACCGCCAGGGTGGCATCGGTGGCGCTGGTGAGCGTGCCGTCGGTATTGATCAGATCGCCCGTGGCGGCGATGTTCAGGCTGCCGGCGTTGAGCGTGCCGCCGGTGTTGTCGAAGCGTTCGACATTGGCGCTGAAGCCGTGGCTGACGTTGAGCGTGCCGCCGTGGTTGTCGAAGCTCGGCTGGCTGACGGCCATCCTGGCTACGCTCAGCGTGCCGCTGTTGTTGTTGATGTTGGCGCTTTGCAGGCTGATGGGCCCGCCGGCGTAGATCTTGCCGCCGTCGTTGCGGATCGTGCCCGCGGCGGTGACGATGCCGGGCGAGGGTGGTACGTACGGTGCGGGCGTGAAGGTGCCGCCTGTATCGGTGCCGCCGCCCGCGGTGGGTGTGCTGGGACTGGTGGTGCCGCCCGTTCCTGTCCCTGTGCCGCCGCCGGCTCCGGTGCCGGGCGTGGACGGCGCTGGTGCCACGGGCTCCAGCCCGATGACGCCGCCAGTGGTGTTGCTCAGGGCCGGCGCGCCCAGCGCGAGCCCGGTGCTGCTGGTCTGGCGGATCGTGCCGCCGCGGTTGTCGATGTCGCCCGCCGTGCTGGCCAGTTCCAGCCGCGCGCCTTCGAGCGTGCCGCCGGTGCCATTCAGTGTGTTGGCCAGGTCGCCCTGGGTCGTGATCTTGAGGTTGCCGCCGCTGGCCACGCGGCCGCTGTTGGCCAGGGCCGCGGCCGCGAGGTTCGCATCGGCCGTGGCCTGGATTGTTCCGATGTTCTCCAGGCGCCCGGCGCTGGTGACCACCAGTTGGCCCGCGCCCGCCAACGCGGTGGCGCCCGGCGCGGCCTGGAGGGTGCCAGCATTGCGCACGCCCAAGCCGGCTTCGGTGCCGATGAGGGTGATCTTGCCGGCGTACATACCGCCGAGCGCGGCCACATCGAGCGCAAAGGTGGGCGCGGTGCCGGTACCGCTGGTCGGCGTGACCTGACTGTGGTCGGCGCTGACCGTGTTCGCACCCGTCACCACCTTGAGTTCGCTGGCCCAGATGCCGGCATTGGCTTGCACGGCGCGCGCCAGGATCGCGGCGTAGTCGGTCCTGCTGGCGTCCAGGCCCGCGCCGTCGATGGTGATGGTGCCGCCGCGCACCAGGAAGCTGTCCAGGCCGCCCACGGCATTGAACTGCGGTGTGCCCGTGGTAAGCGTCGCTCGGCTGGCATTGATGAAGCCGCCGCCATCGACGCTGATGCCCGCGGGGTTGGCGATGATCACCTCGGCCCGGGTGCCGCCCACCTCGATGTAGCCGCGCAGCCGGCTCGGGCTGCCGCCGTTGACCTCGTTGAGGATGATGCGGGCCGGCCCGCCCGCGAGGTAGGGGTTGGCTTGGACAAAGCCGCCCAGCTGGGTCTGCACGTTCGTGCGGCTGTTGTTCAGGATGGCGCCGTTGGGCGCAACATTGAACTGGTTGAAGACATTGCGCGAGACGCCGGCGGCGCTGGGCGTCTGGATGTTGATCAACGGGACCCCGTTGGGCGCAACGAGCACCGTGGGACGCAGGTTGGCGGGAACGTTGGGGGCGCCGACGATCTGGGCATGAACAGGCGAAGCCGACAGCATGCCCGCGAGCGCCGCACCCACGAGCATGGGCGCAAAGGCTGCAGCACCGGCCAGCACGCCCGCGCTTGCCGCGGTGGTGGCCTTGGACGAACCCTTGCCGGTGCTCTTCGCGGTCTCCTGAGTCACCATGCGCAGCCCGCGCTTCGCATTGAACACAATGCGGTGCAGATTCTTGTTCATTCTTCTTCCCTGACCCTTTTCTGCGTGACAGCAATGCACGCCGATTCGGAAGGCGTGCTGACCCGCCGGCCCCAGCGCCGACGAGTGCAGATTCTCCTGTTACAAATGGTTAACAGGTGTCGGTATCAGTGGAGCCATGAAGATTTGGTTGGGAAGCGTCAGATTTTTCACACCTCCAAAGTGCGTTGCGACAACACTTGTCAGCGACGCTAGTTCTTTAGTTGTAGAGCGTTCGACACGCGGGCCTGCGTTAGAGTCGCAGCCCACCGCCATCCGCGCCCATGACTGCACGTTTTCAATCCGTCGCTCCCACTGTTCGCCTCGCCGACCAGGTGGCCGACGCATTGGCCACCGAAGTGCGCAGCGGACGCCTGTCGGAAGGCGACCGCCTGCCGACCGAGAGCGCGCTGGCCGAGCAGTTCGGTGTGAGCCGCACGGTGGTGCGCGAGGCGGTGTCGCGGCTCAAGTCGCTGGGGCTGCTCGATTCGCGGCAGGGCAGCGGCGTGTACGTGCGCGCCGCGGGCGTGGAGCCGCTGCGCTTCGAGATGCCGCACGTGGCTTCGCGCGAAGCGGTGATCCAGATGGTCGAGCTGCGCCGCGCGCTCGAAGCCGAGGTGGCCGCGCTCGCGGCCGAGCGGCGCACGCCCGACGACGTGCAGCGCATCCACGAGGCCATCGACGCGCTGCATGCCGCCGTGGCGGCCGGTGGCAATGGCGCGGACGAAGACGTGCGCTTTCACCGCGCCATCGCCGAGGCCGCGCGCAACCCGTTCCTGATCGGCACGCTGCAGTACCTGCGGCAGTTCCTGCACGGCGCCACGCGCGTCACGCGCGCCAACGAGGCGCGCCGCGCCGACTTCGCGCGCGAGGTGGCACAGGAGCACGCGCGCATCGTCGAGGCCATCGAGGCCGGCGACGCGCTGCGGGCGCGCGAAGCGGCCAAGTCCCACATGGACAACGCGATCCGCCGCATCGAGCAGGCCGATCCCGCCTTCTGGCAGCAGGAGGGCGCGCAACTCGCGCGTCCGCTGGTCGAAGGCTGGCCGCTCGGCAGCTGAGCCGGCCGACACACAAGGAAACCAAAAAGGCGCCGCAGATGGCGATGTCTTCGGGTTTACCCGAGGCAAAGCTCTGAAATCAGATTTGTATGATGACCTGACAAATATGGCGGCGGCCGTGCGTCAACGACGGCAAGGCCTCTTTCTCATCCAAAGCGGGACAAACCTTCTCATGACTTCCTCCACCCTTCCGGTTGGCGCACTGCCTGTGTCCACCGACGCCGCGCTCGAGAAGCGCGCCTACGCCAAGGTGTTCTGGCGCCTCGTGCCCTTCCTGATGCTGTGCTACGTGGTCGCATACCTCGACCGCGTGAACGTGGGCTTTGCCAAGCTGCAGATGGGGCAGGACCTGGGCTTCAGCGAAACGGTGTTCGGCCTGGGCGCGGGCATCTTCTTCCTGGGCTACTTCCTGTTCGAGGTGCCGAGCAATCTGCTGCTCAACCGGGTGGGCGCGCGCATCTGGATCGCGCGGATCATGATCACCTGGGGCCTGCTGTCGGCCTGCTTCGTGTTCGTGGAAACGCCGGCCAGCTTCTACATCCTGCGCTTCCTGCTGGGCGTGGCCGAGGCGGGCTTCTATCCCGGCGTGATCCTCTACCTCACGCACTGGTATCCGGCGCACCGGCGCGCGCGCATCATCGCGGTGTTCATGTCGGCGATTCCGGTGGCGGGCATCTTCGGCAATCCGCTGTCGGGCTGGATCATGGACGCCTTCCACGGCGTGTCGTCGATGCAGGGCTGGCAGTGGATGTTCATCATCGAAGCCGTTCCGGCCGTGCTTGTGGGGGTGATGGTGCTGCTCTACCTGGACAACGGCATCCAGCATGCGCGCTGGCTCTCGTCCGAGGAAAAAAGCCTGCTGCAGCGCGAGGTCGAGCGCGACCAGGCGCACGGCGCCAAGGGCCCGCACTCGGTGGGCGCGATGTTCCGCGACATGCGCGTGTGGTGGATGGCGCTCATCTATTTCTCCTTTGTGATGGGCCAGTACGCGCTGACCTTCTGGCTGCCCACGCTGGTCAAGGCAACGGGCGTGAAGGGCAACCTGCACATCGGCCTTTTGAGCGCCATTCCGTTCATCTGCGCGATCGTCGCGATGAACCTGTTCGGCCGCAGCGCCGACCGCCGGCAGGAGCGCCGCTGGCACCTGATCGTGCCCGCGCTGATGGGCGCGATCGGCTTCACGGTGGCTGCGTCGTACACGCAGAACACGGTCGTCTCGCTGGCGTTCCTGTCGCTCGCGGCGGCCGGCGTGCTGACCTGCGCGCCGCTCTTCTGGTCGCTGCCCACCGCCTTTCTTTCGGGCACGGCGGCGGCGGCCGGCATTGCGGTCATCAATTCGGTGGGTAATCTTGCGGGGTTCGTGAGCCCGTATCTCATCGGCTATCTCAAGGACCTGACGGGCAGCACGCAGATCGGCATGTACGTGCTGGCCGGTGCGCTGGTGCTCGGGGCCATCGGCGTGTGGCTCACGCCCAAGCAACTCGTCAACCGCTGAAACATGAGCTCACCCCCAGTCTTCGCGCACTTCGTGTCGCTTCGCCAACCCCCTCACCGGGGGCAACACCAGCGGCCCGGCAAAGCCGGTTCCGCGGTGTTTCACGAACAGAATGCCGTGTGCAGCTTGCCAAGAACTGAATGGAGTCGGAGTCAATGAATAAAGACAACACACCCGTCGTCGGCGTCGTGGGCCTCGGCGCCATGGGCAGCGGCATGGCGCAGTCGCTGCGCCGCACGGGCTACGAGCCGCATGTGTTCGACGTGCGGCTGGACGTGGCCCACGCCTTTGCGCGCGACGGCGGCGTGGCCTGCGACACGCTGGCCGCGCTTGGCGGGCAGTGCGACATCGTGGTTTCCGTGGTGGTCAACGCGGCGCAGACCGAGTCGGTGCTGTTCGGCGATGGCACCGTGCCCGGCTGCGCGGCGTCGATGAAGCCCGGCAGCCTGTTCGTGATGTGCTCCACCGTGGACCCGAACTGGTCGGTCGCGCTCGAGGCGCGCCTGGCCGCGCAGGGCATCCTGTACCTCGACGCGCCGATTTCGGGCGGCGCCGCCAAGGCCGCGAGCGGCCAGATGACGATGATGACCGCGGGCACGCCCGCGGCCTACGAAAAGGCCGGCGCCGTGCTCGACGCGATGGCCGCCAAGGTCTATCGTCTGGGCGACCGCGCGGGTGCGGGCAGCAAGGTCAAGGTCATCAACCAACTGCTCGCGGGCGTGCACATTGCCGCGGCGGCCGAGGCCATGGCGCTCGGCCTGCGCGAAGGCGTGGACCCGGCCGCGCTGTACGAGGTCATCACGCACAGCGCGGGCAACAGCTGGATGTTCGAGAACCGCATGGCGCACGTGCTGGCGGGCGACTACACGCCGCTGTCGGCCGTCGACATCTTCGTGAAGGACCTGGGCCTGGTGCTGGACGTGGCGCGCGCCAGCAAGTTTCCATTGCCGCTGTCGTCCACCGCGCACCAGATGTTCATGCAGGCCTCCACCGCAGGCTTCGCGCGCGAGGACGACAGCGCGGTCATCAAGATTTTTCCGGGCATCGAATTGCCGCCCGCAAAGGGAAAGGCTTCATGAGCGATTTCAAGACCGTCGACACGCCGCTGCTGCGCATCGGCTACGAGGAGTGGAACCCCGGCGGCGGCGCCACCGCGGTGCTGATGCATGGCTGGCCCGACAGCCCGCGCAGCTGGCACGGCGTGGCGCCCAGCTTGGCCGAGGCCGGCTGGCGTGTGCTCGCACCCGCCCTGCGCGGCTTCGCACCTACGCGCTTCCTGCATGACGACACGCCGCGCAGTGGCCAGCTCTCCGCGCTCGGGCGCGACCTGCTCGACTTCGTCGATGCACTCGGCCTCGACAAGCCCGCGCTGGTCGGCCACGACTGGGGCGCCCGCGCGGCGGCCAACGCCTGCGGGCTGCGGCCCGGCGTGGCGTGTGCGCTGGTGCTGATGTCGGTCGGCTACGGCACCAATGCGCCAGACCAGCCGATGGCGCTCGAGCAGGCGCGCAATTACTGGTACCACTGGTACATGGCCACGCCGCGCGGCGAACGCACCGTGCACGACGACCGCATCGCCTTCACCCGGATGATGTGGGACACCTGGGCGCCCAAGGGCTGGTACCAGAACGCCGAGTTCGAAGCCACCGCCACCGCCTTCGAGGGCGACGACTGGGCGCGGGTGGTGCTGCATTCGTACCGCCATCGCTGGGGCTACGCGCCCGGCGATCCGCGCTATGCGGCGGATGACGCCGCGCTGAGCCCGGCACCGGTGTTGCCGGTGCCCACGCTCGTGCTGCACGGCGCGGCCGACAGCTGCAATCATCCCGATACGTCGGCGAACAAGGAGCGCTTCTTCAGCGGTCCCTACCGCCGCGAACTGCTCGACGGCGTTGGCCACTTCCCGCAGCGCGAGGCGCCCGAAGCCGTGGCGGCCGCGCTGCTGCGCTTCCTGCCCGCCATTTCCTGAATCCAGAAAGAGAAGACAAGCACCATGAACATCCTCATCACCGGCGGCTGCGGCTTTCTCGGCGCGCGGCTCGCCCGCACGCTGCTCGCAGGCGGCCCGCTTGCACTGGCCGGCGGCGCGGCCCGGCCCATCTCGCGCATCACGCTGGCCGACCGCGTGGCACCGCCCGCCGACCTGCAGGCCGATGCCCGCGTGCAGTTTGTGCAGGGCGACCTGTACGAGCAGGCCGCCAACGGCACGCTGCCGCTGGCCGACACTCACGCCGTGTTCCACCTGGCCGCGGCCGTGAGCGGCGAATGCGAGGCCGACTTCGACCTGGGCATGCGCAGCAATCTGGACACCACGCGCGCGCTGCTCGACGCCTGCCGCCGCGCGGGCCACGCACCGGTGTTCGTGTTCTCCAGCTCGGTGGCGGTGTTCGGCGATTCGCCGGAGCAGCGGCTGCCCGCGGTGATCGAGGACACCACGCTGCCGACGCCGCAGAACAGCTACGGCATCCAGAAGTTCATCGGCGAGCAGCTGGTGGCCGACTTCACGCGCAAGGGCTTCGTGCAGGGCCGCAACGTGCGGCTCATGACGGTCTCGGTGCGCCCGGGCCGGCCCAACGGCGCGGCCTCCAGCTTCCTGAGCGGCATGCTGCGCGAGCCGCTGGCCGGCGAGCGCGCGCGCTGCCCCGTCGCGCCCGAGACCGCGGTCGCGCTGGCCTCGCCCGGCAACACCGTCGCGGGCATCATTCGCGCGGCCACGGCCAGCGCGCCCGAATGGGGCGCGCGTACCGCCGTCAACCTGCCGGCGCTGACCACCACCGTGCGCGAGATGGCCGATGCGCTCGAGCGCATCGCCGGCAAGGACGCCACCGGACTGATCGACTGGGAGCCCGACGCGGCCATCGCGAAGATCGTGACCAGCTGGCCCAGCCGCATCCACGCCGCGCGCGCCGAGGCGCTGGGCCTGCAGGCCGACGCGAGCTTCGATGCCATCCTGCGCGACTATGTGCGCGAGAACCCGCAGGCGGTGAAGCTGCCGGTGAAAGGCTGAACCATGGCCAAGCTCCTGCTCGGCTGCATCGCCGACGATTTCACCGGCGCGACGGACCTCGCCAACAACCTCGTGCGCGCCGGCATGCGCGTGGTGCAGGCCATCGGCGTGCCCGAGGCGCGCCGCGCCGGGCCGCCCCAAGCAAGCGCGCGCCCCCTCGGGGGGCAGCGAGGACACGAAGTGCCGAGCGTGGGGGCCGAGTTTGCGCCGTTGGCCGCCGATGTCGATGCGGTGGTCGTCGCGCTCAAGTCGCGCACCATCGCGCCGGCCGAGGCCATCGCGCAGTCGCTCGAAGCGCTGCGCTGGCTGCAGGCGCAGGGTGCGCAACAGATCTACTTCAAGTACTGCTCCACCTTCGACAGCACGCCGCAGGGCAACATCGGCCCGGTGACCGAGGCGCTGATGGAGGCGTTGAAGTGCGACTTCACCATTGCAACGCCCGCCTTCCCCGACAACAAGCGCACCGTGTTCAAGGGCTACCTGTTCGCGGGCGAGGTGCTGCTCAACGAGAGCGGCATGCAGAACCATCCGCTCACGCCCATGACCGACCCGAACCTCGTGCGCGTGCTGCAGGCGCAGTGCACGCGCAAGGTCGGGCTGATCGACCATGCGGTGGTGGCGCGCGGCGCGGCGGCCATCACGGAGCGCATCGGGCAGTTCAAAGGCGAGGGCGTCTCGATCGCCATCGTCGATGCGGTGTCGAACGACGACCTGCTGCGCCTTGGCCCGGCGCTCGCGAAGATGCCGCTGGTCACGGCGGGTTCGGGCGTGGCGATCGGGCTGCCGGCCAACTTCGGCCTTGCGCCGTCGTCCCAGGCCAGTGCGCTGCCGGCGGCCGGCGGATTGCGCGCCGTGGTGTCGGGCAGCTGCTCGCTCGCCACCAACAGGCAGGTGCTCGATTTCATCCAGCGCGGCGGCGCGGCGCTGGCCGTCGATCCGCTGCGCATTGCCGCGGGCGTGGACGTCGCGGCCGAGGCCTTGGCGTGGGCCGCGCCGCTGGTCGAAAAGCAGCCGGTGCTGGTCTATTCCACCGCCGAGGCCGGTGCCGTGAAATCGGTGCAGAGCCGGCTCGGCGTCGAGGAAGCCGGCGCGATGGTCGAGCGCACCATCGCCGCCATTGCGCGTGGCCTGGTCGAGCGGGGTGTGCGCCAGCTGGTGGTGGCGGGCGGAGAAACCTCGGGTGCCTGCGTGCAGGCGCTGGGCATTGCGCAGATGCAGATCGGCCCGCAGATCGATCCTGGCGTGCCGTGGTGCCATGCGCGTTCCGATGCTGCGCCCGGGGCGGGTCTGCACATCGCGCTCAAGTCCGGCAACTTTGGGGGGGACGATTTCTTCACCAAGGCCTTTACAGTGCTTGGATGATGTTCATCTTTGGTGTTCGCGTACATCGTGTCTGTTCAGGGCGCGATCCCGCCGACGGGGTACCTTGCTCCGCGAATGTCCTCCGGCCTGCGGCCTCCCCCTTGATTTCGCTGCGCAAGGCACCCCATCGACGGGATCGTTATGCAGAGCGGTCGTTGATCGGCGGTACACCTGGAGCGTGCCCTGGTGCACAGGGCATCGGGTGCTCCCCGCAGCGAAATAAAGGAGGAGGCCGCAGGCCGGGGGACATTCGCGGAGGGGAGTACCCGGTGGCCTGTGCACGCGCCCTGAACAACAGCACTCCAAATACAGCCACGGCGTTGTGAAGAAAAAAGACATGCAAGAAACCCAAGCACGAGAAGAAATCTGCCGCGTCGGCCGCAGCCTGTTCGAGCGCGGCTACGTGCATGCCACCGCCGGCAACATCAGCGTGCGGCTGGACGATGGCTTCCTCATCACGCCGACCGACGCCTGCCTGGGTTTTCTCGATCCGGCACGGTTGGCCAGGCTCGACGCGCAAGGCAAGCAGACCGGCGGCGACCGCGCCAGCAAGACCATCGCGCTGCACACGCGCATCTATGCGGCCGCGCGCAAGTTCGATGCGGGCACGGCCTGCGTGATCCACACGCACAGCACGCACTGCGTCGCCCTTACGCTGAACTCGCCGGGCGACGAACTGCTGCCCGCGCTCACGCCGTACTTCGTCATGAAGGTCGGCCACGTGCCGCTCATTCCGTACCATCGGCCCGGCGCGCCTGAAGCGGCCGAGCTCGTGGCGCAGGCCATCGAGCGCCACGGCGCGGCCGGCACGCCCATTCGCGCCGTGATGCTCGAACGCCTCGGCCCCAACGTGTGGCACGAAAGCCCGGCCGGCGCCATGGCCGTGCTCGAGGAACTCGAGGAAACCGCAAGACTCCAGCTGCTCGCCGGCCCCGCCAGGCCCGAACCGCTCGGCAGCGAACAGATCGATGAACTGCGCCGCATCTTCGGTGCGCGCTGGTAGCCAGCAGCAGTAGTAGTAGTAAAAACACACCATGCCCCAATTCGCCGCCAACCTCTCGATGCTCTATCCGGAGCTCGACTTCCTTGACCGCTTCGAAGCCGCCGCGAAAGACGGCTTCAAGGCCGTCGAATATCTTTTCCCCTATGCCTTCGCAAAGGAGGAAATCGTCGCGCGGCTCCAGCACAACGGACTGCAGCAGGTGCTCTTCAACGCCCCCCCGGGCGACTGGGACCGTGGCGAGCGTGGCCTGGCCTGCTTGCCCGGCCGCGACGCCGAATTCCGCGAAGGCATTGCCACGGCCATCGACTACGCCGTGGCGCTCGACTGCCCACGCATCCACGTCATGGCGGGCCTGGTGGCCGAAGGCCTGGAGCGCGAGGCCGTGCAGCCGGTGTACCTGGACAACCTGCGCTGGGCCGCCGCCGAGGCGGCCAAGGCCGGGCGCGACGTGCTGATCGAGCCCATCAACACGCGCGACATTCCGCGCTTCTTCCTGAACCGCCAGGACCATGCGCACGAAATCATCGGCATGGTGGGCGCGCCCAACCTCAAGGTGCAGATGGACCTGTACCACTGCCAGATCGTCGAGGGCGACGTGGCCATGAAGATCCGCAAGTACCTGCCCACCGGGCGCGTGGGCCACATCCAGATTGCCGGCGTGCCCGAGCGCCACGAGCCCGACATCGGCGAGCAGAACTATCCCTATCTGTTCGACCTGATCGACGAGGTGTCGGCGCAGTGCGGCTGGCAGGGCTGGGTCGGCTGCGAGTACCGGCCCAGGCGCGGTTCGGAACCCGGCGGCACCTCGGCCGGGCTGGGCTGGCTGCGGGCCTTGCAACAGCGCGCATGAAGCCCGAGTCGCTGCGCGACCAATGGCGCGGCCTGCGCAGGCGCCGGCGCACCGTGATCCGCGGCGGTCCAAAAATTCTGGAGCAGACACGATGAGCATGGGCAAGCCAATGGCCAACTACGCCGCCGCCAAGCGCGTGGGCGATTTCGTCTTCATGAGCGGCGTGGTCGCGGTCGATCCGGCCACGCGCCGCGCCGTGGCCGGCTACGACGCCCTGCCCGAGGAAGGCCGCACGGCCCTGCAGGGCTTGGGCTATGCCACGGGCCAGATGTCGGTCGACATCTTCGAGGCGCCCATCGTGGCGCAGAGCTGGTTCGTGCTCGAGCGCATCCGCCAGATCGCGGCCGAGCACGGTGGCACGATGGAAGACGTGGTGAAGCTGGTGCAGTACTTCCGCCAGCTGCCGCATTACGCGTTCTACAACCGCGTGCGCGGGCTTTTCTATCCGGGCGAGCCGCCGGTCAGCACGGTGGTCGAGGTGTCGCGCTTCCTGCCGGGCGACGAGGTGCTGGTGGAAGTCGAAGCCACCATGTACCTGCCGCAGCACCGCCCTGCCTGACGCCCGCGCCGCGCATCATTTCGGCCGTGAAAATCACCTCGATGGCGGCCTGGATGCCCCTACTTGCTGTCGGCTCTCCTTGGGCATATAAGTCATTCATGGTTCCTTGACTCGTCGCAAGACGGAAAGGGGGCGCTATGAAGAGACGCATCTACTGGCTGATGCCGGACCTGGCGAGCGCCAGGCGGGCGATGGACGATCTGGTGTGGGCGCGCGTCGACGTTGCGCACATTCATTTCGCCGGACCGGAAGGCATGGACATGGCCGGCCTCCACGCGGCCAACGTGTGGCAAACCTCGGACGTCGTCCATGCAGCCAAGACCGGGTGGATGGTCGGCAGTGCCTGCGGCATCGTCGTCGGCTTGATGGCCGCGCTGCTGTTTCCAATCGTAGGCGACGGCCCCGAATGGGAAGTGGCCGTGCTGGTGGCCATCCTGGGTGGCCTGCTCGGCGCCTGGTCGGCCAGCATGATCGGCATTTCCATCCCGAGCCCCAGGCTGCAGCGCTTCGAGGGCGCCATCGCGCAGGGGCAAATCCTGCTGATGGTGGACTTGCCGCGCTCGCGCGTGCGGGACATCGAGGCGCTGCTGCGGTCCGCGCACCCCGAAGCCCGGTTCGAGGGCGAAGAGCCGCGAGTCCCGGCGCTTCTCTGAAGCGCGCATGAGCCCTGAACCCATGATGCCGAGCCCAGGGAGCGCACATGATCATGGCCGTCGCCCTGTTGCTCATCGTGGCCGGCTCGGTGCTGTTTCACTTCTTCAATCCGTGGTGGACGACGCCCCTCGCTTCGAACTGGCGGCTGATGGACGACACGCTGACCATCACGCTGGCGATCACGGGCATCTTCTTCATTGTCATCAACCTGTTCGTCGCCTACATGCTGGTGCGCTTTCGCCATCGCGAAGGCCACCGCGCGGCGCATGAGCCCGAGAACAGGAAGCTCGAGCGCTGGCTGATCGGCGGCACCACCGTCGGCATCATGGCGCTGCTGGCGCCCGGCCTCGTGGTGTACGCGAACTATGTCAGGGAGCCCCGCGACGCGCTCGTGCTGGAGGTGCTGGGCCAGCAATGGCAGTGGCGCTTCCGTTTCCCGGGCGAGGACGGCAAGCTGGGCGCGACCGATGCGCGCTTTGTCAGCGCCACCAATCCGTTCGGAATCGACCCCGCCGACCGGGCCGGGCAGGACGACCTCCTGATCGCCGGCGACGAGGTGCACCTGCCGCTTGGCAAACCGGTGCTGGTGCTGGCGCGTTCGAACGATGTGCTGCACGACTTCTTCGTGCCGCCCTTCCGCGCCCGGATGAACACGGTGCCGGGGCAGGTCAGCCGCTTCTGGTTCACGCCGACCGTCGCGGGCCGCTACGAAGCGCTGTGCGCGCAGCTGTGCGGCGTGGGCCATCCCAACATGCGCGGCTACGTGGTGGTGGAAGACCCGGCGAACTACGAGACCTGGCATGCGGCGCTGCCGACCTTCGCCAAATCGCAGATCAAGGCGCCGCAGGCCCCGGCCGGCGCCGTGGCGGCCGGCGGCGCACGTGCCGAACAGGGCCGCGCGCTGGCGGACGCCAAGGGCTGCGTGGCCTGCCACACGGTCGACGGCAGCCCGCGCGTGGGGCCGACCTGGAAGGGCCTGCACGGCAAGACCGAAACCATGGCGGACGGCTCCACCGCGCTGGTCGACGAAGCCTACCTGCGCAGCTTCATCCGCGATCCGCAGGCCCGCCACGTGAAGGGCTTCCCGCCGGTCATGCCGAAGATCGAACTGACCGATGAAGAACTGGCCGCGCTGGTGGCCTATATCCAGAGTCTGGGCAGCCCGCCGGCGCAGGCTGCCGCCGAACAGAAGGCTGCGCGATGAACACTTCTTCGCCCACGGGGCAGGCCATGCCCCACCCCGACGACGCCGGGCACCCGGCGCCGCAGAGTTTCCTGACCCGCTACGTCTGGAGCCAGGACCACAAGGTGATCGCCGTCCAGTACGCCTGCACCGCCATCGCGGTGGGCGTGGTGGGCGTGGTGCTGTCCAACCTGATGCGGCTGCAGCTGGGCTTTCCCGGCCAGTTCGAGTTCATCAATGCCGAGCGCTACTACCAGTTCGTGACCATGCACGGGATGATCATGGTGATCTACCTGCTCACGGCGCTGTTCCTCGGCGGCTTCGGCAACTACCTGATTCCGCTGATGGTGGGGGCGCGGGACATGGTCTTTCCCTACCTCAACATGCTGAGCTTCTGGGTCTACCTGCTGTCGGTGGTGGTTCTGATGGCGAGCTTCTTCGTCGCGGGCGGCCCCACCGGCGCGGGCTGGACGCTGTATCCACCGCAGTCGATCCTGCCCGGCACGCCGGGCCATGCGGGCGGCATCGTGCTGATGCTGGTGTCGCTGCTCATCTTCATCGTGGCGACCACGATGGGCGGCCTCAACTACGTGACCACCGTGCTGCAGGCGCGCTGCGAAGGCATGACGCTGCTGCGCATGCCGCTCACGGTGTGGGGCATCTTCGTGGCCACCATTCTTGCGCTGCTCGGCTTTCCGGCGCTGTTCGTCAGCGGCGTGATGCTGCTGCTCGACCGCGTGGCGGGCACCAGCTTCTTCATGCCGGCGCTGGTGTCGATGGGCCAGGTGACAGGCTACAAGGGCGGCAGCCCGCTGCTGTTCCAGCACCTGTTCTGGTTCTTCGGCCATCCCGAGGTCTACATCGTGGCGCTGCCGGCCTTCGGCATCGTCTCCGACCTGATCAGCGTGCATGCCCGCAAGTGCATCTTCGGCTACCGCATGATGGTGTGGGCCATCGTGGCCATCGGCGCGCTCAGCGTGGTGGTCTGGGCGCACCACATGTTCGTGAGCGGCATGAACCCGTACTTCGGCTTCTTCTTCGCGACCACCACGCTGATCATCGCGGTGCCCACCGCGATCAAGGTCTACAACTGGATCCTGACGCTGTGGCGCGGCGACATACACCTGACGGTGCCGATGCTGTTCGCGCTGGCCTTCCTGTGCACCTTCCTCATCGGCGGGCTCACGGGCCTGTTCCTCGGCAACGTGAGCGTGGACATTCCGCTGTCGGGCACCTACTTCGTGGTGGCGCACTTCCACATGGTGATGGGCGTGGCGCCGCTCTTGGTGGTGTTCGGCGGCATCTACCACTGGTTTCCCAAGGTGACCGGCCGCATGCTCGACGACCGGCTCGGCCGGCTGCATTTCTGGATCACCTTCCTCGGCACCTATGCGGTCTTTTTCCCGATGCACTACCTGGGCGTGCTGGGCATGCCGCGGCGCTACTACAACTTCGATGGCTACAAGTTCATTCCGCCGTCGGCGTTCAGCCTGAATGAAGTCATCACCGTGATCGCGGTGATCGTCGCCCTGGCCCAGTTGCTGTTCATCGCCAACCTGGCCTGGAGCGCCTGGCGCGGCCGGCCGGCCGACGCCAATCCATGGCGTGCCGCCTCGCTCGAATGGCAGACGCCCGCCACGCCGCCGGGCCACGGCAACTGGGGCCCGCGGCTGCCGGTGGCCTACAGGTGGGCCTATGCCTACGGGGAGCCGGGTGCGGCGGAGGATTTCATCGCGCAGAACGCGCCGCCGGAAGCCGGGGCCGGCGAGCCCGAGCCGGAGGGCCAGAGCGAGGTCCGGGGAGCGCCGGCATGAGCGCAGCGCCGGGCCGCTCCCAAGCAAGCTCGCACCGCAGTGCGCAGCACGGAGGTTTCTTGATGAATTCAGTAGCCGCCTTGAGTGGGCGCGGTGCCGACCGCGGCGGCCTGCCTCGCGATCCGCACGCGAGCGCGGCCAGCATCGGCCTGTGGGTCTTCATGGGCGTGGTGACCGCGCTGTTCTCGCTCTTCATCGTGGCCTACGTGATGCGCATGAGCGGCGACGATTCGATGACGATCGCGCTGCCGTGGCAGCTCTGGCTCAGCTCGGCGCTGCTGGTGGCAGGCAGCGCGGCGCTGCAATGGGCCGGCGGCGCAGCGCGCCGCCGCGCCCCGCTGCGGGCCCGCCGCCTGCTGCTCGCCGGCGGCCTTCTCGCGGTGGGCTTCCTGGGCGCGCAGCTGTGGGCCTGGCAGGCGCTGCTGAGCGCGCAGGTGATGCCGGCCGGCAATCCGGCGGGCAGCTTCTTCTATCTGTTGACCGCCATGCACGGGCTCCACCTGGCGGGTGGGCTGGTCGGGTGGGCCTGGACGGCGAACGCCGCATGGCCCGATCCGGCCAGGGCCGCATGGCGCATCGCGCTGTGCGCGCGCTACTGGCACTTCATGCTGGCGGTGTGGCTGGTGCTGTTCGCGCTGCTGGGCTGGGTGACGCCGGAGGTGGCGCGCTTCATCTGCGGCACAAATTGAGGAGGTCTCCCATGAACGACACCGCAACGATCGCAGCTGCGCCGCCCTTGAGCCAGGCCATCGCCGCAAGCGGCTGGCGCGGGCTGATTGCCGACTGGTCTTCCGACCGCCAGGCGTTCCACGTCTCGTGGGGCAAGGCGATGATGTGGATCTTCCTGCTCAGCGACACCTTCGTCTTCAGCTGCTTCCTGACCGGCTACATGACGGTGCGCGTCTCGACCACCGTGGCGTGGCCCAACCCGAGCGAGGTGTTCGCGCTCCACGTGGGGGGCGCCGACATCCCGCTGCTGCTGATCGCGATCATGACCTTCGTGCTCATCACCAGCAGCGGCACGATGGCAATGGCCGTCAATTTCGCCTACCGCGGCGACCGCGTGAACGCCGCCACGCTGATGCTCGTGACCGCGACCCTCGGCGAACTCTTCGTCGGCATGCAGGCCTTCGAGTGGTCCAAGCTGATCCTCGAAGAGGGTGTGCGGCCCTGGGGCAACCCGATGGGCGCGGCGCAGTTCGGCTCGGCCTTCTTCATGATCACGGGCTTTCATGGGCTGCACGTCTCGGCCGGCGTGGTCTTCCTGTTCACCGTGGCCTTCAAGCTGATGCGCGGCGACTACGACAAGGCCGGCAACTACCAGATCGTCGAGATTGCCGGCCTGTACTGGCACTTCGTGGACCTGGTGTGGGTGTTCATCTTTGCGCTGTTCTATCTCTGGTGAGGACGATCATGAATCCTGTCACGGGCCAACAACATCCGATCGGCCTCTATCTCAAGATCTGGGGGCTGCTGTTCGTGCTCAGCACGATGTCCTACCTGGTCGACTACTTCCATTTCCAGGGGTACCTGCGCTGGGCCCTGATCATCACCTTCATGCTGCTGAAGGCGGGGCTGATCGTCGCGGTCTTCATGCACATGGCCTGGGAGCGGATGTCGCTGGTCTATGCCATCCTGGTGCCGCCCCTATGCCTGCTGGTCCTGGTCGGGCTGATGGCAGCGGAGGGCGGCCACACCTTCCTGACGCGGCTGCAGTTCTTCCACTGAAGCCGTGCGGGCCGCTCAGCGCCGCACGATGTAGCGCGTGACAACGGGCTGTGTTTCGCCGACGTGAAACGCGAGCCGGCGTTCCCGCAGCGCCATGTCGCTGGCGGTGGCGCGGTTGAAGCGGCGCAGGTGGTCGGTCCACGAGTCGTCGACGATCTGCTCCACGTAGCGGCTGGGCTGCCCGATGTCGTGCAGCAGCTCCCAGCCGATGGCACCCTGGCTCAGGCGCGCGCGGCGCGTCTGCTGCATCACAAGGTGAAAGGCCGCCGCGCGCGCCGGCTCGATCAGGTATTCGACCGTGATCACCACGCGGCCGTCTTCCTGCGGCGCTTCGGCCGGCGGGCCGGCGGCCCAGCCGGCTTCGGCGGGGCGGGTGTCGTCTTCGCCGATGCCGTCGGTCACCCAGCGCAGGGCCACGAGCATCAGCAAGCTGCCGCTGACGGCGGCAATGGCAAGGCTCAGGTTCAGCGCCGTGACCGTGGCCACCTGGCCCCAGAGCGCCGCGCCGATCGCGCTCGCGCCCATGATCGCCATCTGGTAGGTCGACATGCCGCGCGCGCGCACCCAGTCGGGCAGCGCGAGCTGCGCCGAGACCGAGAGCGAATTGGCCACCGTGATCCACGCCATGCCGCCGAAGAACATCGCAGGCACCGCCACCCATGCGTTGGGCGCGAAGGCCATCACCGCGGTGGCGAGCGACTGCAGCAGCGTGCCGCGCAGCACCAGCTGGTCGCGCCCCAGCGCCTGGCGCAGCCGCGGCAGGAACAGCACCGCGATGATCGCGCCCGCGCCCATCGCGGCCAGCAGCAGCGTGAAGGTGGCGGCGCCGCCGCCCTTCAGGTTGCGCGCCAGCAGCGGCAGCAGCGCGAGCAGGGCCGTGGAGTGGAAGAAGAAGATGGTGATGCGCGAGAGCACGGCCCGCATGCGATGCGACTGCCAGACGAACTGCACGCCCACGCGCATCGCGCTGATGAGCTTCTCGCGGCCCAGCGGATTGGGCGTGTGCTCGCGCCGCCAGCGCAGCACCACGAAGCCCGAAGCCACCGACAGCACCGCGTTGAGCGCGAACACCCACACGGTGCCCGCGCTCGCGATCAGCATGCCGGCCGTGAGCGGGCCGACGATGCGCGAGGCGTTCATCGCGATGCCGTTCAGGCCCAGCGCGGCCGGCAATTGCGGCCGCGGCACCAGCTCGGGCACGATGGCCGCGAACACCGGCCAGCGCAGCGCCAGGCCGATGCCGTTGGCAAAGGTCAGCGCGAGCAGCAGCGGCGCGGTCATCATGTCCATCGCAATGGCCGCGCACAGCACGATGGCCGTGCCCGCCAGCCAGAACTGCGTGGCCACCAGCCAGCGCCTGCGGTCGAGGATGTCGGCCAGCGCGCCGCTGGGCAGGCCCAGCAGGAACACCGGCAGCGTGGAGGCCGACTGCACCAGCGCCACCCAGATGGGCGAGGTGGTCAGCGAGGTCATCATCCACGCCGCCGCCACGTCGTTCATCCACATGCAGATGTTGGCGATGAGCCAGGTGCTCCACAGCATGCGGAACACGGGCAGCTTGAGCGGCTCGAGCGCCGCGAACTTCGGTGGCTGCGGCCGGGCCGGGGGAATGGGTGTCTCTTCGGGGGATATCGGTGGCATGTGGCGCTATTGTCGCGCGACGCCGCTGCGGCTCATCCCCTGTCGCTGCGCGCCAGCCGGTGTTCGAGCCGCCGCAGCATCGTCGTCAGCACGAGCGTCATCACCCAGTACACCACCGAGATCGCGAGGTACGGCTCCCAGTAGCGCGCATAGGCGCCCGCCACCGTGCGCGCGGCGTAGGCCAGCTCGGCCAGCCCGATGGCCGAGACCAGCGAGGTGTCCTTCAGCAGCGCGATCGCGTTGTTGCCCAGCGGCGGCAGCATGCGCCTGAAGGCCTGCGGCAGCACCACGTAGCGCATCACCTGCAGGGGCGTGAAGCCGATCGAGCGGCCGGCGTCGAACTGCCCGCGCGAGATCGACTGGATGCCGGCGCGGAACACCTCGGAGATGTAGGCCGCCGAATTGAGCGTGAGCGCCACCACGCCCGAAATGAGCGCGCCATGCTCCTGCTTGAGCTCGCGTGCCAGGTCGCCGCTGATCAGGAGGCCGGTCGCCGGATGGATGAACACCGGCATCACCGCGAAGTGGATCAAGAGGATCTGCACGAACAGCGGCGTGCCGCGGAAGAAGCTCACGTACACCGTGGCGGGCCAGCGCAGGAAGAAGCGCGCCACCCAGCTCCAGGGCGCATGGCGCGGCCGGGCGAGCCGCGCGAGCGCCAGGCACAGGCCCCAGCTCGAACCCAGCAGCACGCACACCACGGTCATGCGCAAGGTCATCCAGGCGCCTTGCCAGAACAGGTCCTTGTATTCGACCAGGATGTCCCAGCGGAACCATCCGAACAGCAGGATCGGCTGTTCCATCTAGGGGGTCCTTCCGCCCGGGCCGGACGTGCTCATCGGGCGTTCGGGTCCTTGTTGAACCACTTCTTGTAGATCGTGGCGTAACTGCCGTCCGCGCGAATCGCGGCCAGGCCGGCCGTGAGCTTGTCGAGCAGCGCCTTGTCGCCCTTCTTCACGACGATGCCGAAGCCCTCCTCGGGGAAGGACTTGTCGTCGAGCGTCTTGAGCTCCGGGTTCTGCGCCACGCGGTAGGCGATCACGCCGTTGTCGCCCATGGCGGCATCGACGCCGCCGCCGGCCAGCTCGGAAATGATGAGCGGCGTGCTCTCGAAGCGGCGGATATTCGGGCTGGTCTTGCCGAACTCGCGCGAGGCGATGTCGTCAGCGGTGGAGGCGCTCACCACGGCGATCTTCTTGCCCGCGAGGTCCTTCAGCGAGGCCACCGTGCTGCCCTTGGGCAGCGCGATCAGCTGGCGCGCCGCGAAATACGGCGGCGTGAAGTCGTAGCTCTGCTTGCGCTTCTCGTTGATGGTGACACCCGAGATCACGAGGTCGACGTCGCCGTTGTTGAGCGCGCCGAAGATGCCTGTGAACGGCGTGTTGACGACCTTGATCTTCAGGCCCTGCTGCTTGGCGATGGCGTTGATGATGTCGATGTCGAAGCCGACGATCTGCTTGTCCTTGTTCTCGAAGGCGAAGGGTGCGTAGGTGGCGCTGGAAGCCACGGTGAGTTCGCGGTTCTGGGCCTGGGCGCCGAAGGCGAGCGTGGCGGCGGCAAGGCCGAGCGCCAGGGCGCGGCGGATGGAGTTCATGCGGGGGACCTCTTCCTCTTATTCCGCCGGATGGCGGTGTCTATGTGGTGGGCGGGAATTCTAGGTTGCAGCTAGCGTGCCAGGTGCCCGAGCGGCCAGGCGCTGCTGGCCTTCACCTCGCCCAGCGAGAAACTGGTGTGCAGGTCTTTCACGTTCGGCAGGTTCATGAGGTGCTGCCGCGCGAAGGCCGAGAAGCTGTCCAGGTCCTGCGCCACCACCTGCAGCTCGAAGGTGCCGGTGCCGCTGATGTAGTGGCAGGCCACCACTTCGGGCAGCTCGCGGATCGCGTCCTCGAGCTTCTGGGTGGCGTCGTTGGTGACGCGTTCGGTGTCCACGCGCACGAAAGCGAGCACGCCGAGCCCGATCTTGTGGCGGTCGATCTCGGCGTGGTAGCCCTTGATGAACCCCGCCTCCTCCAGCGCGCGCACCCGGCGCCAGCAGGGCGCGGCCGAGAGCCCCACGCGCTGCGCAAGCTCGGCGTTGGTGAGGCGGCCGTCGGCCTGCAGTTCTTGCAGGATTGCGAGGTCGAACTTGTCAATGCTTTCCATGGATGGCGATATTAAGCAAGATTCTTCCAGGAAGCTGCTTTTTGGAGGCACAGAACGCAAACACCTGTCGCGCACCCCGGCATACACTTTGCGTGATCATGGGCTCGCGCCCTACCCGGGCACAGACCCACACCCCATCAGCCAGGCCCACAAGGCCCTGCCACACGGAGACAGACAAACTATGAACGCACCGCTGCCGGAGCACATCCGCAAGGCCCTCGAGACGGTCACGCTCGATGACAAATACAGTCTCGACTACGGGCGGGCCTTCATGAGCGGGGTGCAGGCGCTCGTCAAGCTGCCGATGCTGCAGCGCCTGCGCGACAAGCAGGCCGGCAAGAATACCGCGGGCTTCATCAGCGGCTACCGCGGCTCCCCGCTCGGCGGCTACGACCAGGCGCTGTGGAAGGCCAGCAAGTTCCTGAAGGAACAGAACATCGTCTTCCAGCCCGGCGTGAACGAAGAGCTGGCCGCCACCGCGCTCTGGGGCACCCAGCAGCTGGGCTTCTCGCCCGCGGGCACCAACAGGTTCGACGGCGTCTTCGGCATCTGGTATGGCAAGGGCCCGGGCGTGGACCGCTGCTCCGACGTCTTCAAGCACGCCAACATGGCGGGCACCACCGAATGGGGCGGCGTGATCGCGGTGGCGGGCGACGACCATATTTCCAAAAGCAGCACGGCCGCGCACCAGAGCGACCATATCTTCAAGGCCTGCGGCACGCCGGTGTTCTTTCCGACCAACGTGCAGGAAATCCTGGACCTGGGCATCCACGCCTTCGCGATGAGCCGCTTCTCGGGCATCTGGTCGGGCATGAAGACGATCCAGGAAATCGTGGAATCGAGCGCCACGGCCATGATCGACCCGGACCGTGTCGAGATCGTCATTCCCACCGATTTCCAGATGCCGCCCGGCGGCCTGCACATCCGCTGGCCCGACCATGCGCTCGAGCAGGAAGCGCGCCTCATGCACTACAAGTGGTATGCGGCGCTGGCCTACATCCGCGCCAACCGGCTGAACCACAACGTGATCGAAGGCCCGCACGATCGCTTCGGCATCATGGCCAGCGGCAAGGCCTACAACGACACCCGCCAAGCCCTGATCGACCTGGGCCTGGACGACGCCACCTGCCGCCAGCTGGGCATCCGGCTGCACAAGGTGGGCGTGGTGTGGCCGCTGGAGGCGCAGCTCACGCGCGACTTCGCCACCGGCCTGCAGGAAATCCTGGTGGTGGAAGAAAAGCGCCAGGTCATCGAGTACCAGCTGAAGGAAGAGCTCTACAACTGGCGCGCCGACGTGCGCCCCACCGTGCTCGGCAAGTTCAACGAGCTCGACGGCGATTTCTCGGGCGGCGAATGGGCCATGCCCAACCCCACCGCCAACACGCTGCTGCGCGCCAACGCCGACCTGAACCCGGCGCTGATCGCCAAGGCCATTGCGCAGCGCCTGCGCAAGCTCGGCATCCTGGAACAGGCCGGCGCCGACATGCGCGCGCGCATCGATGCGCAGATGGCCATCCTCGAAGCCAAGGAGCGCTCGATGGAAGTGCTCAAGGTGGGCGGCGTGCAGGGCGCCGACCGCCAGCCGTGGTTCTGCTCGGGCTGCCCGCACAACACCAGCACCGTGGTGCCCGAGGGCTCGCGCGCCATGGGCGGCATCGGCTGCCACTTCATGGCCACCTGGATGGACCGCTCCACCATCGGCTTCACGCAGATGGGCGGCGAGGGCGTGCCATGGGTGGGCCAGCAGCCCTTCACCACCGACCAGCACATCTTCGCGAACCTGGGCGACGGCACGTATTTCCACAGCGGCCTGCTCGCCATCCGCCAGAGCATTGCCGCGGGCGTGAACATCACCTACAAGATCCTCTACAACGACGCCGTGGCCATGACCGGCGGCCAGCAGGTCGGCGAGCGGCCCGAGGGCCACTCGGTGCTGCAGATTGCCGAGAGCCTGCATGCCGAGGGCGCCAAGAAGGTCGTCGTCGTGACCGACGAGCCCGAGAAATACGAGGGCGTGAACATTCCCGGCGACCATGTGCAGGTGAAGCACCGCGACCTGCTCGACGAGGTCCAGCTCGAATTCCGCCAGATCGCGGGCACCACCGCCATCATCTACGACCAGACCTGCGCCACCGAGAAGCGCCGCCGCCGCAAGCGGGGCACGGCCGTCGATCCGGCCAGGCGCGTGGTCATCAACGAGCTGGTCTGCGAAGGCTGCGGCGACTGCAGCGTGCAGAGCAACTGCCTGTCGGTCGAGCCGCTCGAAACCGAGTTCGGCCGCAAGCGCACCATCAACCAGAGCAGCTGCAACAAGGACATGAGCTGCCTCAAGGGCTTCTGCCCGAGCTTCGTCACGGTCGAGGGCGGGCAGCTCAAGAAGAAGGCCCGGGACAAGGCCGATTCGCCGCTCGCGCTGGGCGCGCTGCCCGAGCCGGCCGTGCCGGTGCTGGCGCAGGACCAGGTGTGGGGCATCGTGGTGGCCGGCGTCGGCGGCACGGGCGTCATCACCATCGGCCAGCTGCTGGGCATGGCGGCGCACATCGAGGGCAAGGGCATCGTCACGCAGGACGCGGCCGGCCTCGCGCAAAAGGGCGGCGCCACCTGGAGCCATGTGCTGATCGGCCAATCGCAGGACGCGATCCGCACCACGCGCGTCGGCACCGCCGCGGCCGACCTGATTCTGGCGGCCGATCCGCTGGTGGCCGTCAACGCCGAAACCCTGGCGCGCATGCGCGAAGGGCGCACGCACGTGGCGCTCAACACGCACAGCACGCCCACGGCCGCCTTCGTGCGCAATGCCAACTGGGTGAACCCGCAGGACGACTGCGCAAGCCAGATCGCGCGCACCATCGGCGCCGATGCGCTCGGCACCTTCGATGCCGATGCCGCGGCCACCACGCTGATGGGCGACAGCCTCTATGCCAATCCGATGCTGCTGGGCTTTGCCTGGCAAAAGGGCTGGATCCCGCTGGCGCTCGAGTCGCTGATGCGCGCCATCGAACTCAACGCGGTGGCGGTCGAGAACAACAAGACCGCCTTCGCATGGGGCCGCCAGGCGGCCGCCCACCCGGACGAGCTGCAAAAGCGCCTGCGCCCGGGCCAGGTCATCGAGTTCAAGAAGCGCGAAACCGTCGAAAGCCTGGTGGCGCGCCGGGTCGAATTCCTCACGGGCTACCAGAACGCGGCCTATGCCGGCGAATACCGGCAGTTCGTGGACAAGGTCCGGCAGGCCGAGTCGGCGCTGGGCAAAAGCGCGCTGACCGAAACGGTGGCCCGCTACCTGTTCAAGCTCATGGCCTACAAGGACGAGTACGAGGTGGCGCGGCTGCACACCGACCGCAGCTTCCTCGACCGCGTCGAAGGCATGTTCGAAGGTGAGATGGGCAAGGATTTCAAGCTCAATTACCACCTCGCGCCGCCCGTCATTGCCAGGAAGAACGCCAAGGGCGAGCTGCAGAAGCAGAAGTTCGGCCCCTGGATGCTCTCGGGCTTCAGGCTGCTGGCCCGGCTCAAGGGGCTGCGCGGCACGGCCCTGGACATCTTCGGGCGCACCGAAGAACGCAAGACCGAGCGCGCGCTCATCGGCGAGTACCGCGCAAGCATCGAGGAGGTGATTGCGGGCCTCGCCGCCGAGAACCATGCGCTGGCGCTGGAGATCGCGAGCCTGCCCGAGCAGATCCGCGGCTACGGCCATGTGAAGGAGCGCAACCTCGCCGCCGCCCGCACCCGCTGGAGCGAGCTGCTCGCCAGGTGGCGCAACCCGCAGCAGTCGCAGCGCGCCGCCGCCGCGTGATTTTTCGGAAGGCCGGGCCGGCACCGCCGGCCGCCTCGCGCATTTGCTCCTGAAAAGGTAGCAAAAGACGCGCAGCCGAAGCCCATGGAAAGCCCTGCCCCGCGCGCCGGATAAGCGCGCGGAGCGGGGCATTGCCACGAATACAATGCCCGCTGCTGCGCGCGGCCCACGCCGCCTCAAGCTCTGACTCGCGGCCTTTTCCTCGGGGCCGCGGAACCGCGGGCCCGGTCCGCGCTTCTGACATTCCTCTTCTCTCTGCTGGAGACTCTCTTGTTCATTTCCTCTGCTTTCGCCCAAACCGCGCCCGCTGCTTCCGGCGGTGGCGACATGTTGTCCTCGCTGGGCAGCATGCTGCCCCTGGTGCTGATGTTCGTGGTGCTGTATTTCGTGATGATCCGTCCGCAAATGAAGCGCCAGAAGGAAGCCCGCGCCATGATCGAAGCGCTGGCCAAGGGCGATGAAGTTGCAACGGCCGGCGGCGTGCTCGGCAAGATCACCTCGATCGGCGACCAGTACCTCGGCCTCGAAATCGCCAATGGCGTGGAGGTCAAGATCCAGCGCAGCGCCGTGGTCCAGGTGCTGCCCAAGGGCGCTGTCAAGCCGTAAGCAATCAACGCGCGGCCCGGCCTTGCGCTTTGTGGCGCATGGCCTCAAGTCACGCCGTGTCCCGTTTCTGAAAAGCGCTTTCTCATGAACCGTTATCCGGTCTGGAAGTACGCGATCATCGTGATCGTGCTGCTTGTGGGGTTGATCTATTCCCTGCCCAATTTCTTCGGCGAGGCGCCTGCGGTGCAGGTATCCGCGGCCAAGTCGACCGCCAAGGTCGACGCGGCCACCCAGAGCAGGGTCGAGGAGGCGCTGAAAGCGGCCGGGCTCGCGCCCGACCTGCTCACGCTCGAGGGCGGCTCGCTGCGCGCGCGCTTCGCCACCCCCGACGAGCAGCTCAAGGCACGCGACACGGTGCAGCGTGCGCTGGTGCCCGATCCGGCCGATCCACCCTACGTGGTGGCGCTGAACCTGGTTTCGCGTTCGCCGGCCTGGCTCACGGCGCTGCACGCGTTCCCGATGTACCTGGGCCTCGACCTGCGCGGCGGCGTCGACTTCCTGCTCCAGGTCGACATGAAGGGCGCCATCGACAAGAAGGCCGAATCGTTCGCGAGCGACCTGCGCACCACCTTCCGCGACAAGGGCATCCGCGGCACCTCGGTGAGCCGCAACGGCCAGACGGTCGAGGTTTCCTTCCGCGACGCGGCCGCGCTGGACGCGGCCAAGCGCCTGATCCAGGACCAGTTCCAGGACCTCGCCACCACCGACAGCCAGGACGGCAGCAACTGGCGCCTCGTGGCCAGCATCAAGCCCGAAGCCGCGCGCCGGCTGCAGGATGCGGCGCTCAAGCAGAACATCACCACGCTGCACAACCGGATCAACGAACTCGGCGTGGCCGAGCCGGTGATCCAGCAGCAGGGCCTCGACCGCATCGTGGTGCAGCTGCCCGGCGTGCAGGACACGGCCAAGGCCAAGGACATCCTGGGGCGCACCGCCACGCTCGAGATGCGCCTGGTGGACGAAAGCGCCGAAGGCCGCGCGGCCGAGCTGAGCGGCGGGCCGGTGCCCTTCGGTTCCGAGAAATTCCTCGAACGCAACGGCCGCCCCGTGATCGTGAAGAAGCAGGTGCTCGTCACCGGCGAGAGCCTCACCGATGCGCAGCCCGGCTTCGACCAGCAGAGCAACCAGCCCAAGGTCGACCTGACCATGGACGCCAAGGGTGGCCGCATCATGCGCGACGTGAGCCGCGAGAACTACAAGAAGCGCATGGCCATGCTGATCTTCGAAAAGGGCAAGGGCGAAGTGCTCACGGCCCCGTCGATCAACGGCGAACTCGGCAACCGCTTCCAGATCTCGGGCTCCATGACGGTGGTCGAGGCCAACGACCTCGCGCTGCTGCTGCGCGCCGGCTCGCTCGCCGCGCCGATGGAAATCATCCAGGAACGCACCATCGGTCCGAGCCTGGGCGCCGACAACATCGAGAAGGGCTTCAAGAGCGTGATGTATGGCTTCCTGGCCATCATGGTGTTCATGTGCGCCTACTACGCGCTGTTCGGCCTGTTCTCGTCGATCGCGCTGGCCGTCAACCTGATGCTGCTGGTGGCCATTCTCTCGATGCTGCAGGCCACGCTCACGCTGCCCGGCATCGCGGCCATGGCGCTGGCCATTGGCGTGGCCATCGACTCCAACGTGCTGATCAACGAACGCGTGCGCGAAGAACTGCGCAACGGCGCCTCGCCGCAGGCGGCCATCCATGCCGGCTACGACCGCGCCTGGGGCACGATCCTCGACTCCAACGTGACCACGCTGATCGCGGGCATTGCCCTGCTGGCCTTCGGCTCGGGCCCGATCCGCGGCTTCGCGGTGGTGCACTGCATCGGCATCGTCACCTCGATGTTCTCCGCCGTGTTCTTCTCGCGCGGCCTCGTGAACTTCTGGTACGGCCAGAAGAAGAAGCTCAAGACGGTGTCGATCGGCACGGTCTGGCGCCCCAAGACCAACGGCACCGCCGTGGCTGAAGGCAAGTAAAGGTCAAGGACAAGCGCCATGGAATTCTTCCGCATCCACAAGACCATCCCGTTCATGCGCCACGCGCTGGTGCTGAACATCATCTCCTTCGTCACCTTCGCGCTGGCGGTGTTCTTCCTGCTGCACCGCGGGCTGCACCTGTCGGTGGAGTTCACCGGCGGCACCGTGATGGAGGTGGCCTACCAGCAGTCCGCCGACATCGGCAAGGTGCGCGAAGCGATCGGCAAGCTCGGCTATCCCGACGTGCAGGTGCAGAGCTACGGCACCTCGCGCGACGTGCAGATCCGCCTGCCGGCGCAGAAGGGCATGAACTCCGACCAGCAAAGCGCGCAGGTGATGCAGGCGCTCAAGACGGTCGATCCCTCGGCCACGCAGCGCGGCATCGAGGTCGTCGGCCCGCAGGTGGGCGAGGAGCTCACCACCAACGGCCTCAAGGCGCTGGGCATGGTGGTGGTGGGCATCATGATCTACCTGGCGATCCGCTTCGAATGGAAGTTCGCCGTGGCCACCGTGCTGGCCAACCTGCACGACGTGGTCATCATCCTGGGCTTCTTCGCCTTCTTCCAGTGGGAGTTCTCGCTCGCGGTGCTGGCGGCGGTGCTGGCGGTGCTGGGCTACTCGGTCAACGAGTCGGTCGTGATCTTCGACCGGGTGCGCGAGAATTTCCGGCGCTACCGCAAGATGAGCACGGTCGAGATCATCGACAACGCGATCACCTCGACCATCAGCCGCACCATCATCACGCACGGCTCCACGCAGCTGGTGGTGCTCTCGATGTTCTTCTTCGGCGGCCCGACGCTGCACTACTTCGCGCTCGCGCTGACCATCGGCATCCTGTTCGGCATCTACTCGTCGTGCTTCGTGGCGGCGGCCATCGCGATGTGGCTGGGCATCAAGCGCGAAGACCTGATCAAGGGCGGCCCGACCAAGCGCGACGGCGGCTCCGAAGACGATCCGAACGCCGGCGCCGTGGTCTGATTGCGCCAATCGACGGGACGCGCCGCGCAAGCCCCGCCGCCGTGCCGCAGGTGATGCACACTTGTGCGGTGGCGCTTGCCGATGCAAGCTCTCGGCTTTCGCCGAACAATAGAGTCCCGTTGGCCTTCCTGATCCTTCAATGAGCACTGCGCGGTCCGCCTCTTCCCTGCAGCTCGCACGCGAGACGCGCGAGCGCTTCGTCCGTGCCACCGAGGGCGTCATCGTCCCGCTGGCGCAAGCGATACGGGACCGCCTGACGCAGCAGGCTTCGGAAATCGGCAGTGCGCGCGCCATGCAGGAGAGCCGCGACGACTTCGTGGCGTTCCAGGGCCAGGCATCGCAATGGGTGTCGCTCGCGCAGGCGGGCTGGCGCAGGTCGGTCGGCGCCACGGGTGCGGCGCCTGCCGCGTCGTCCGGTGCGAAGCTGCGGCTCGAACTTATCGACGACGATGCGATGGAGAGCAGCATTCTTTCATCGCGCCTGGCGCAGCTGATTCACGACAAGGCCAGCTTCGAACTCAGCGACCTGCGGCTGCGCATTCAGTTCCTGGAAGGCACCAGCGAGCTCGACGCCAACGACGTGCTCAGGCCCGAAACCCTGGCCAAGCTGCTGGTGGACCAGTGGCTCGCGGCCGGCCTGAGCCGCACGCTGTGGGCGCGGGTGCAGGAGACCGTGCAGCAGCAGCTCGTCGGCGTGGTGGTCAAGGCCTATGAAGACGCCAATGCCTTCCTGATTTCCAGCGGCGTGATGCCGGAAATCGATCTCAAGAGCTTTGTCCGGCGCACCGGCGGCAGCAGCAGCACCAGCGGTGCCACCGGGCCGGCGACGGTGCCGGCGTCGCCCTACGCCGCCGGCGCGGCGCAGGCCGCGAGCGCCGCGCAGCGGCAGGGCGGCGCCCACACTTCCCCGCAGCCGCGGGCTTTCGCGCCTTCCGCGCCATCCCTCACGACCGGCGGCTCGCCGTTGATGGTCGCGCGCCAGCGTGCGCAGACGGCGCTGTTGAGCCTCAAGCGTTTCGTCGCTGCCCGCATCGGCGCGGACGCGTCCGCCGCGTCTTCCTCTTCGACGACGACCACTACCACCACGGGAACCGATGGCCATGCCCGAGGCGCCGGGCCTGCCGCCACCGGTGCGGGTTCCCCGCGCCCCTTCTCCAGGACCTTTGCGGGCGTGATCGCCGAGGCCGAGGCGGCCTACAGGATGGCTGCCACGCAGTACATGCAAGGCTCCGCGGAGCAAGCCACCATCATCCAGCAGGCCGCGGTCGACCTTCGGCGGCGCAGCGCGGAGCTCAAGAAAAGGGCGCCCACCACCGCCGACAAGGCCACGGTCGAGATCGTGGCGCTGATGTTCCAGGCCATCCTCGCGGAGGAGCGCATTCCCTTCTCGGCGCGCGTGTGGTTTGCGCGCCTGCAGATGCCGGTGCTGCGCGTGGCCATCGCCGAGCCCGAGTTCTTCGGCACGCTGCAGCATCCGGCGCGCATGCTGATCGACCGCATGGGCTCCTGCGTGATGGGCTTCGATGCCGCGGCCATTTCGGGCAGCGCGCTCGAAGGCGAGATCCGGCGCGTGGTGCAGGTGATCGAGCAGTACCCCGAAACCGGACAGCGCGTCTTCAAGCTGGTGTTCGACGAATTCGTGGCCTTCCTGAACCGCTACCTCACGCAAAGCGACGCCACCCAGCGCGTCATGAGCGTGGCGCAGCAGGTCGAGCAGAAGGAAACGATGGCCATCCAGTACACCATCGAGTTGCGCAAGATGCTCAACGACATGCCGGTGCGCGAGGAAATCCGCGAGTTCCTCTTCAAGGTCTGGGCCGAGGTGCTGGCCATTGCCGCGCTGCGCTACGGCGCGCAGGGCGAGCAGACGGTGATGCTCAAGCGCGTGGCCTCCGAACTGGTGTGGGCGGCGAGCGCCAAGCCCAACCGCACCGACCGCGCGCGCGTGATCCAGGACCTGCCGCAGCTGCTGCAGCGCCTGCGCCTGGGCATGACTCTGCTGGGCATCATCGACGAGCCGCAGGAAGCCCACATCAAGGCCATCGGCGCAACCCTGTCCGATGCCTTCCTGTCCAAGACCGAAGCCATTCCCGCGGCCAAGATCGAGGCCATGGCCGAGCGCCTGGCGCATCTGGAAGATTTCGTGGCCGACGATGGCGGCGCCTCCAGCCTGCCGCTCGATGCGAACAGCATCGAACTGCTGCTGGGCGTGGATGCCGCCTCGATCGAGGTCGTGGCCGATACCGCCGGCGGCGTTCCGGCCGAAGACATGCTGGCGTGGGCCCACGAACTGGAGGTGGGCAACTGGTTCATGCTCGACCACAACGACCGCGTGAGCCAGGTGCAGTTCGTCTGGCGCAGCGACCGCAAGCAGCTGCACCTGTTCGCCTCGGCCGATGGCCGCAGCTTCCTGATCCAGGTCGGCCGGCTGGCCAGCTACCTGCAGGCCGGCCTGCTGGTGCCGGCCGAGGAAGAAACGCTCACGGTGCGAGCCACGCGCGAGGCGCTGGCCAAGCTCGACGCGAACCCGGAACGACTATTGAACTAGGCAGGACAGGCTTGCTCTTTCGTGGAACACCGCGGAACCGGCTTCGCCGGGCCTCTGGTGTTGCCCCCGGTAGGGGGAAGGCGCGCGCGACACGAAGTGCGCGCAGCCTGGGGGCGAGCTAATGTGCAGTGCGGCCTTCGCGGCTCTCGCAGAGTTCGTCGAGCACCAGCGCGTCGGGCTCGATGCCGGTGCTCCAGTGCACCATCAGCACGATGATCTTGAGCTCGTCGAGCGCGACCGGATCGCCCGGCGCCGCCATGGCGCGCTCGATGACGATCTCGCGCAAACCGCAGGACAGCACGTTCGACGATTCGAGAAAGCCGATGAAGCCGAGGCAGTCGGCGCCCAGGTGCTCCTGCTCGGCTTGCGAGTAGACACGCATGGCGTCGTCCGACTGGGGCAGGGCCGCTTCGGGCGCGCCGCGCAGCGTGACCGTGGCCACGGCGTCGTCGCCGGGACTTCGTTCGAGCTGCATGCCCTGCGTGGCAAGGCTCAGGCCGTCGAGCCAGTGCAGCGCATCGCGGATTTCTTCTGCCTCGAAGCCGTGGGCGCTGAGCTTGCGGCCCAGCTGTTCGGGTTCGGGGCAGGCATCGCCGCGCCAATAGTTTTCGTAGACAAACACGAGCACTTCGAACATGGGCCCAATATAGCCGAAGCTTGCCGCTTTGCCCCCGCGGCTTCGCGGCGTTCCTCGAACGAGCAGGCAGCCCTGAAGCCTGAGGGCTACGCTGCCGCCGCTCTCTGGAACAGGCCGCCGGGCAGGCGCGCGACGTGGCCGTCGAGCTCGAGTTCGAGCAGCCTGGCCTGCAGCGCGGCGGCACTCCAGCCGGTGCGTGCGCTCAGCGCGTCGAGGCTCACTGGATCGAAGCCGAGGGCGTCCAGCAAGGGTTCTTCGCTGGAAGATGTGCCGCCGCCGGCGCTCTCGTGCGCGGAAGCCGGCGCTGCCATGCTGCCCGTACGCAGCGACGGCAGCTCCTCGAGGATGTCGTTGACCGACTCGACCAGCTTCGCGCCCTGGCGGATCAGTGCATGGCAGCCGCGCGACTGCGGCGAATGGATCGAGCCCGGAATGGCGAACACTTCCTTGCCCTGTTCCGAGGTGAGCCGCGCGGTGATCAGCGAGCCCGACGCGAGCGCGGCCTCGACCACCAGCGTGCCGCGCGCCAGGCCGGCAATGAGGCGGTTGCGCTTCGGAAAGTTCTGCGTGAGCGGCGGCGTGCCGAGCGGCAGCTCGCTCACGATCAGGCCCTGCAGCGTGATGCGGTGCGCCAGGTCGCGGTGCCGCGCGGGATAGACGCGGTCCAGGCCGGTGCCCACCACGGCCACGGTGGCGAGCCGCGGCGCATCGCCGGCCGCATCGAGCGCGCCCTGGTGGGCGGCGCCATCGACACCGAGCGCCAGCCCCGACACCACCGGCAGGCCCGCGTCGCCCAGTGCGCGCGCAAAGGCGCGGGCATTGGCCGCGCCCTGCGGCGTGGGGTTGCGGCTGCCCACCACCGCAATGCTGTGGCCGAGCTGGGTCAGGTCGAAGTCCGCGGCGCCAAGCACATAGAGCATCAACGGCGGGTCGGCCATTTCGAGCAGCGAGGCGGGGTAGGCGGCATCGCCCAGCGTGACCAAGCGGCGCGTGGCGCCGTCATCGTGGTCCGGCTGCAGCCAGTGCCAGGTCTGGTCGATCTGGGCCTGCAGACCCTGGGGCGGCTGGTGCAAGGCATCGGCCTGCGCCGGCGACACCACCTGCCGCAGCGCCTCGCCGGTCTGCGCAAAGACATTTTCGGGCAGGCCGAAGGCCGCCAGCAGCCGGCGCGCGGCGCCATCACCGATGCCCGGCGTCAGTGAAAGCCGCAGCCAGCCTGCGAGTTCTGCTCGTTCCAAATGAAAGCGAAAAAGGAAAGCGGGTAAAAAATGGGAAAAGTGTCAGGGGTTGACGAGGAAGTCGCCCGCACGCGGAGTGTCGGTGATCTCGAGCACCAGTGCGTACGAAACCTTTTCGAACGGCCGGAACACCATCAAGAGGCCGATGCGTTCGTTCGGGAGCTTGATGGTTTCCTTGCGCGCGCCGGTCCGGTCGAGAATGGTTTCGCCGTTCTTCAGGATGGCCAGCACGTGGCCGCTGTCGATGCCGTCGCGCGTGCCCCTGTTGATGGCCACCACCTGGTTCTGGGCCGCGAACTGCACCGCGTTGCCATAGACCGAGATGATGCGGCCCTCGACCTGCGAGGAGGGTGCGCGCGGCACATAGCTCAGCAGCTGGCGCGGGGGCTCCGGCAGCAGGCGGTCGCCGGCGCGGATTTCCTCGCGCGCCGCGATGATGTCGATGCTGGCCGGCACCACGGTGATGACGTCCTTGTCTTGCGTGGTCTCGACCGTGGTCGATTCGCCGCGCTTGAGCTGCGCCTTGCCCAGGTACTGTGCCTCGTAGCCGAGGATTTCACCGGTTCCCGGGTCCTTCAGCGGCGTGGCGTCGCGGAACACGCGGAAGTTCTTCAGCGGGCCCGGCGTTTCGAGCAGCGGCGTCTCGGCGTTGCCGCGCGCATAGGCACGGTCGCCGCGCGACAGCAGCACCCGGCTGTCGTTGCCGGCAACGATGCGCGGCGCGGCCTGCAGCGTGTCGGCATCCACCACGACCGGCTCGCTCAGGAAGGGTTCGATGACGCTCGGGTTGAGCGTGGGCAGGGCCATGCCGGCCAGCGAGTCGAAGCGCGTGCGCGGCGACAGCTTGATGGTGCCGCCGTCGCCGCTGCCGCCCGCGCCGCGGCGCATGGTCAGGCGTGCGCGGCCGCCGGTCTTGTCCAGATAGAGAACCTGGCCCGGGTAGATGCGGTGCGGATTCGCGATTTCGCTGATGTTCATGCCCCACAGTTCCGGCCAGCGCCAGGGGCGCAGCAGGTACAGGCGCGAAATGGCCCACAGCGTGTCGCCGGGCTTGACCGTGTATTCGTCCGGCGCGTTGGGCGCCAGTTCGCTCAGCGGAACGCCGTTCTGGGCGGTTTGCTGGGCGGTGGCGCGCTGCTGCGGCGTGACGGGGTAGTTCTGCGCCCACGCCGAAGTGGTGGTGGTGCCGCCGCTGATCACCGCAAGGGCTGCCAACGTGGCGAGAAGATGCGGGCGCGGGCGGACAGTGATTCGAAGCTTTTTCATGTCTGGATGGGTGAGTGCACCGCGTATCGGCGCGCATACGAATCTCACAATTTGCTACGAATTCTGCGCCCGAAGCCCTTTGGAGGGCAACGTTTTCAGGCGATCCGGACTCGCCGCGTCGCGGAATTGGCGAAAATAGCCACAACTTTCTCCCTGTTTCATGGCCAAACGAATCATTCTGAGTTACCCGGACAAGCGCCTGCACACGGTTGCCAAGCCCGTGCAGGGCGTCGATGCGCGCATCAAGGCCCTGGTGGCCGACATGCTCGAGACCATGTACGACGCCAGCGGCATCGGCCTGGCCGCGACCCAGGTCGACGTGCACGAGCGGCTGGTCGTCATCGACGTGTCCGAGGAACGCAACGAACCGCTGGTGCTCATCAACCCCGAAATTATCTGGGCAAGCGACGAAAAGGTCTTGAACGAAGAGGGCTGCCTCTCGGTGCCGGGCATCTACGACGGCGTCATGCGCTCCACCTCGGTCAAGGCCCAGGCGCTGGACGAGAACGGCGAACTGCGCACCATCGAGGCCGAAGGCCTGCTGGCCGTGTGCATCCAGCACGAGCTCGACCACCTGCTGGGCAAGGTGTTCGTCGAATACCTGTCGCCGCTCAAGCGCAACCGCATCAAGAGCAAGCTGCTCAAGCAGCAGCGGGAAGAGGCCAAAGAGGGCCGGGCGTGACCGCCTCCCTGCGGTCCTGGGCCGTCGGTCTTGCCGCAGGGCTGTTGCTGGCGGGCTGCGCAAGCGAACCCACGCGCATCGAGCCCGGCACCACCGCCGCCGAAACCCTGCAGCGCCTGGGCGCGCCCACCGGCCGCTACCCGCTCACCGGCGGCGGCGAACGCCTGCAGTATTCGCGCATGCCGGCGGGGTTTCGAGGTCACCGACATCGACCTCGACGCCTCCGGCAAGGTCGTCTCCGCGACCCAGGTGCTCAACGAGGCGCGCTTCGGCCACGACATCAAGGTCGGCCAGTGGCGCCAGAACGACGTGCTCGCCTTCTACGGCCGGCCCTATGAAACCAGCCGCGTCAGCTCGTTCGACGGCGTGGTCTGGACCTGGCGCTACAAGGCCGTGAACGAGCGCCGCATGCTCTATATCTACATCGATCCCACCGGCGTGGTTCGCCGCTATCACACGGGGGACGACCTCGAACTCGATCGGATCCGCGATTGAGCCCGCTGAAAGTCGTTTTCGCGGGCACGCCCGAGTTCGCGCGCGCGGCGCTCGAAGCCATTGCCGCCGCCGGCCATGAGATCGCGCTGGTACTGAGCCAGCCCGACCGGCCTGCGGGCCGCGGCCTGAAGCTGCAGGCCTCGCCCGTCAAGCAATGCGCCATTGCCCACGGCTGGCCGGTGGCGCAGCCGCGCAGCCTGCGGCTGGACGGCAAGTACCCGGAAGAAGCTTCGGCCGCGCGCGCGGCGCTGCTGGCGGCCAGGCCCGACGTGATGGTGGTGGCGGCCTACGGCCTCATCCTGCCGCAATGGGTGCTCGACCTGCCGGCGCACGGCTGCCTCAACATCCACGCCAGCCTGCTGCCGCGCTGGCGCGGCGCGGCGCCCATCCACCGCGCCATCGAGGCCGGCGACGCGCAGACCGGCATCACCATCATGCAGATGGACGCCGGCCTGGACACCGGCGACATGCTGCTGCGCGAGGCCGTCGACATCGGCAGCGACAACACCGCCCGGCTGCACGACCGCCTGGCCGAACTGGGCGGCCGCCTGATCGTCCAGGCGCTGGCCAACATCGGCAACCTTGCGCGCACGCCGCAGCCGGCCGAAGGCGTCACCTACGCCCACAAGGTCGAGAAGCACGAAGCCCAGATCGACTGGAACCAGCCTGCCGACGCGATCGTGCGGCGCATCCGGGCCTTCGACCCGTTTCCGGGCGCCAACAGTGTGCTCGACGGCGAGACCATCAAGTTCTGGGCCGCGCATGCAGTGCCGGCCGAGATGTCGGCCGAGGTGTCGGCCGCGCCGGGCACCCTGCTGGCCGTGAGCGATGCCGGCGTGGCGGTGGCGGCGGCCGGCTCGACGATGGTGATGGCCACCGAACTCCAGCGGCCCGGCGGCAAGCGCCTGGCCGTGGCCGACTTCCTGCGCGGCTTCGACCTGAAGCCCGGGCAGCGGTTCGGCTGATGTTCCTTTCTGCCGCCATCCGCCGCCGCCCCGAATTCCGCGCCGGCATGCGCGACATGTCCTCGGCCGCGCTGGGCATCGGCGCCTGGGGCCTGATGACCGGCGTGGCCATGGTCAAGTCGAACATGAGCGTGCTGGAGTCGGTGGCCATGACGTTGCTGGTCTACGCCGGCAGCTCGCAGCTCGCGGCCATTCCGCTCTTGTTCGCGGGCGCGCCGGCCTGGGTGATCCTGGCCACGGGCTTTTGCGTCAACCTGCGCTTCGTGGTCTTCAGCCTGCACCTGCGGCCCTACCTCATGCACATGCCGCGCTGGCGCCGCATGACGCACGGCTACCTGACGGCCGACCTGAGCTACGCGCTCTTCACCAGGCAGTACGCGGCACCGCCGGCCACCCTCGCCGAGCAGCAGTCGCAGGAGGCCTACCTCACCGGCAACTACTTCGTGACCTGGTGCTCCTGGATGGGCATGAGCCTGCTGGGCATTGCGCTGGCCAACTTCATCCCGCAGAGCTGGGGCCTGGGCTTTGCCGGCGTGCTGAGCCTGGTGGCGATCGTCTGCTCGATGGCCACCACGCGGCTGCGCGTGCTGGCCGCGCTGATCGCCAGCGCCACTGCCGTCGCGGCCTACGCGCTGCCGCTCAAGCTCAACATCGTGGTGGCCATCGGCGTGGCGGTGCTGCTGTGCTTCTGGCTCGAGAAGCAGTTCGGGCTCGACCCCGATGCGGAGGACGACAAGTGAGGGGCACCGACCTGTGGACGATGGGCGTGATCGTCGGGCTGGCCGCGGTCACGGTGCTCACGCGCTGCTTTTTCTTCATTCTCGACCGGCCCTGGGGCCTGCCCGAGTGGGCGCATCGCGCACTGCACTACGCGCCCGCCGCCGCGCTGGCCGGCGTGATCGCGCCCGAGATCGTGATGACCCAGGGCCACCTGATCACCACGCTGCACGACGCGCGCCTGTATGCGGCCGTGGTCGGTGCTGCGTACTACTACTGGCGGCGCGGCGTGCTCGGCACCATGCTCGCGGGCATGGCGGTGTACCTGCCCCTGCACCTGGGCTTGGGCTGGTAGCCGGCGGCCTTCTTCTTCTTCTTTTTCAATCCAGCTTCACGCCGGCGGCCGCGATGATCTTGCCCCAGCGCTCGCTCTCGGCCCGCGAGAGCTTGTAGAAATCCTGCGGCGTGCCCGGCAGGGCTTCGAAGCCGAACTCCGAGAACAGCTTCACCACCTTCGGTGCCTTCATCGCCTTGTGCAGTTCGCCGTTGATGCGCGCGATCGCTTCGGGCGGCATGCCGGCCGGGCCGATCAGGCCGTGGAACGCATAGGCATTGACCTCGCTGAAGCCGGCTTCGACGAAGGTGGGCACCTCGGGCAGTGCGCTCGCGCGCTGCGGCAGCGCGATGGCCAGCACCCGCACCTTGCCCGCCTTGATGATCGGCAGGCCCGAGGCCAGGTCGAGCATCATCGTGGGCACCTGGCCGCCCATCACGTCGGTCATGGCGGGCGCGGCGCCCTTGTACGGCACGTGCGTGATGCTGAGGCCAGCCTTCTGCTTGAAGAGCTCCATCGCCATGTGGTGCGGCGAGCCGTTGCCGGGCGAGGCATAGCTCACCTTCTCGGGGTTGGCCTTCACGTAGCGCACGAACTCGGCCACGTTCTTCGCGGGAAAGTCCGGGTGCACCACCAGCGCCACGGGAAAGCGGCCGATGGCGCCGATGTAGGTGAAGTCGCTAGCGGGCTTGTAGGGCAGCTTGGCGAACATGTGCTCGTTGAAGAGCAGCGCCGCGTTCTCGGCCTGCATGATCGTGTAGCCGTCGGGCTTGGCCTGCATCAGCACCGAGACGCCGATGTTGGTCGATGCGCCGGGCCGGTTGTCGATGACGAGCGGCTGCCCGAGCGAAGGCTGCATCGCCTCGGCCAGCGAGCGCGCGAGGTTGTCGGTGCCGCCGCCGGCCACATAGGGCACGATCCATTTGACCGGCTGGCTCGGGTAGGCGGCGGGCTGTGCCGATGCGAAGGGGGCCGTCAGCGCGAGGGTGGCGGCCAGCAGGGGGAGGAATCGCTTCATTGGTTTGTCTCGGTGGCTTGTTGAAGAATCAGTCTTGGGGGCGAGGCCGCTTGCCCCCGCCCCGGCCCTCCCCCTGGGAGGGGAGGGAGGAAAACCCGTTCATCCGCGCAGCGTCTGCCACAGCTCGCGGTCGCGCTCTGCGGTCCACCCCACGGGGTGTTCGATGCCGCGCAGTTCGTCGTACGCGCGCGAGACGTCGAAGGGCAGCACATGCTGGAACACGGGCCAGCTGCCGAAGCGCGGCGCCATTGCCGCCTCGGCCAGCGCGAAGCAGCCCTTGAGCGTTTCTCCCGCGGCAATGCCGGCTTTCACGCTGTCGAGCAAGGCATTGAGAAACGCCTTGGTGAGCCCGATGGCCTCGGCGCAGGCGGCCTCGTCCTGCAGCACGGCGCCGCGGCCCGGCACCAGCACGCGCGGCTTCAACGCCAGCACCGCATCGAGCGTGCCGGCCCAGTCGCCGATGTAGGCATCGCCCGCATAGACGCCGCAGTGGTTCTCGACCACGTCGCCCGAGAACAGCACGCCGCAGTCGGGCAGCCACGCGACCGTGTCGCCGCTCGAGTGGCCGCGGCCCAGCGCCTTCAGTTGCAGTTCGCGGCCACCGAGCGGCAATGTCATCTCGCGCTCGAAGCTCTGCGTCGGCAAGGTCAGCCCCGGAATCTCTTCGACGCCCGCGAACAGGCGCGGGAAGCGGCCGACCTCCGAATCGAAATCGGCCTGGCCGCGCGTGCGGATCCAGTCGAGCGTGCCGTTGCTCGCGATGATGGCCTCCACCTCGTCGAACGCGCTCGCGCCCATCACGCGCACCGCGTGGTAGTGCGTGAGCACGATGGTCTTGATGGGCTTGTCGGTCACCGTGCGGATGGCGGCCAGGAAGTCGCGCGCCATGCGCGGCGTGGGGCGCGTGTCGATCAGCACCACCTGTTCGTCGCCGACGACGAAGCCGCAGTTGGGATCGAAGTCGCTGATGTAGCCATAGACATCGGACGCGAGTTCGCGCAGCTGCGGCTTCTGCTCGCGCGTGTCGGAGGCCGAGGCGAAGGAGACGTTGGCGGTCATGGTGTGGCGGTTGTCGTGGGGTCTTCGGCCGCGGCGCGGATGCAGGCCAGCAGCACGGCCTGGTCGCCGCACTGGTTGGCCAGCAGCAGCACGAGGCGGGCGTTGAGGTCGGCGCTCTGCGCCTCGCTCAGGCCTTTGTGTGCGGCCAGCAGGGCGGTGTAGAAGCCGTCGGGCTCGGGGATGCGGGGGTCGGTGATCATGGGGCGTTGTCGTTGTCGTTGTCGTTGTCGTGGGCGAGGGCCGTGCGCAGCGCGGTGGCGATTGCGCCGGGCGTGGCCTGCGCCAGCGTCGCGGCGCGGTAGGCATCGGGCCGCACGAGGACGAAGCTGCCCGTGTCGTGGAGGCCGAGGTGGTGCGTCAGGGTCTCGTCGGCTCGCAGCGCCGGCAGCCCGCTGTCGCCGCCGATGGCGAGCAGGCGCAGCGGCAGCGACGCCGTGGCATCCATGGCCGTCTTGGCTTCAGCGCGTGTCGGTGCGAGCCACAGGCCCAGGCACTGCGTGCCCTCGGCCAACAGCCGCATCAGCGTGGTCTCGCGGCCATCGGCCCAGCGCAGCGGCAGGTTCTGTACCGTGCGTCCGCCATCGGGCAACTGCGGTGCAGGCGGATAGTCGTTGGCGACCGACATGCGGCCGGTATTGACCAGCGCACGCGCAAACGGATGGCGCGCGGCCAGCGCCACCACCGCGCGGCGCAGCGTGTGCTCGGCCGGCGAGCGCGGCGCGAGAAAGCGTGCCGACCGGCTCGTCACTTCGAGGTTCTGCTTCGCGGCCGGCTGCCGTTCCGCGTCGTAGCTGTCGAGCAGCGCATCGTTCGCCTGCCCTTGCGCGACCAGCGCCAGCTTCCAGCCGAGGTTGGCCGCATCCTGGATGCCGCTGTTGCCGCCGCGCGCGCCGAAGGGGCTCACCACATGCGCGGCGTCGCCGATGAAGAACACGCGGCCGTGGCGGAAGCTGTCGAGCAGGTGGTCACGGTAGCCGTACGGGCCGATCCAGACGAACTCGAACTCCACGCCCGGGCCAAGCTGCTCACGCAGCCGCGCGCCCGCCACTTCGGGCTGGCTGATATGGGCCGTGTCGCAGTCCTCGGGCATCTGGTAGTCGATGCGCCAGACGCCATCGGCCATCAGGTGCTGCCAGACGCCGCGGCCTTCGTTGAAGGGCGCGTCGACCCAGGTCCAGCGCTCGACTGGCAAGGGCTTCTTGAAGCGCACGTCGCTGATGCACCAGCGGTCGGTGCTGCGCGAGGCGTGTGCCTCGATGCCGAGCTGTGTGCGGATCGGGCTGTTGGCGCCGGTCGCGTCGATCAGCCGGTCGGCTTCGATGGTGTAGCGGCCTGCGGGCGTTTCGATGTCGATGCGCACGCCATCGCTCAAGGGCTCGATGCCGGTCACGCGGCTCTTCCAGCGCACATCGGTGAGCCCCAGTTCGAGGATGCGCTCGACCAGGAACCACTCGACGTAGAACTGCTGCAGGTTGATGAACGGCGGCTGCCTCGAGACGCTCTCTGCCTGCAGGTTGAAGCTGTAGACCTCCTGCTCGCCCGAGAAGGTGCGACCGAACGACCAGGTGATGCCCTTGGCCGCGATGCGCTCGTAGATTCCGAGGCGCTCGAAGATCTCGAGGCTCTTCTGCGCATAGCAGATGCCGCGCGACGACGCGCCGCGCACGCCGACGGTGTCGTCCTCGTCGAGCAGCACCGCGCGTATGCCGCGCTGCGCAAGATCGCAGGCCAGCGTGAGGCCCGAGGGGCCCGCGCCGACGATCACGATCGGGTGGCGGACGATTTCCGTGCGGCCCAATTCGGGCGGCGGCGTGAAGGGCCAGACCGGCAACTCGTAGGCCGGCGCGAATGCAAAGCTTTCCATGTCTCTTCTACAGCGCGTGGGCGAATTCGGCGATGGCATCGGCCGCCTTGGGGATCAGCTCGGGCTGGCCTGCGAGGTAGTGGTTGCCGCCCACGATGTCGACGTTGCGGATGCGCGCGCCGCCCGCCGCCAGCCACGCATCGCGCGTGCTCGGGAAGGTCGACTGGTCGGCCGTGTAGGTCAGCAGCAGCTTCGGCACGCTGGTAAGCGCGAGGTTGGCCGGCCCGTCGGCCTGCGAGCGCGAAGACCATTGCGAGAGAAACGCGGTCAGCGACGTGGTGCGCCCCATTGCATTGGCCGAGTAGTTGACCTGGCGCGCATCGCCCCACACGCTGCCCGGCAGGCGGTCGTTGGCGTCGAGCGACAGGTCGACGCAGCGCGGATCGGCATGCGTGCGGTAGACGATGAAGGCCTGGTCGCGCGGCGCGCCGGGGGTGCTGCGCAGCAGCGCGAGGCGATCGATGCACCACTGCTCGATGCGGTTCAGCCGCGCCTGCTGCGCCGCACCGAAGCGCGCGAGAAAGCCGCGGTCGTAGGGCACGCGGTGGCGCGGGTCGTACATGTCGAGCGCGGGGTCCACCGAGAGCGGGTCGTGCTCGTCGGTCACGGACGGATCGATCCAGTCGCGCATCAGCCGCGTGCGGCCCAGGTGCGCGGCGCACAGCGCGATGCCGTCCACGGGCGGCAAGTCGTCGGGGTGCAGGTGCGTGGGGTCGCCGTCCGGCAGGTGAGTGGCGGTGTGAGATTCTCGGCCTGCGCCTGGTAGAAGCTCGCGAGCGCCGCCCCGCCCGAGTTGCCGACCAGGAACACCTTCTCGTAGCCGGCCGCGCGCAGATACTGCACGCCGGCGCCCAGGTCCTGGATCGCACGCTCCATCAGCAGCACCGTGTCGTTGCCCACGTAGCGCGAGTTCAGGCCCATGCAGCAGATGCCGCGCTCGGCCAGCGGGCCGACCAGGTAGTGGCCCATGAAGTTGCTGGTCGGGTGCATCACGATGGCCGCGATCTTTTTCGGGCCCGGCGGCGCTCGGAAGGCGCCGTAGATGCGCGGGCGCAGCAGCTGCAGGCCCGACTGGCTTTCCATCGCCGCGCCGGGCTTCACGTCGATGACGGCGAGTTGCAGTTCAGCCATGCGCTGCATCCTTCGCTGCGCGCAGGCCGGCCTTGCGCACGGTCCATGCGTCGAGGTCCGCGCGGGCGCGCAGCGCATGCGCCTCCATCTCGGCCTGCGGCACGGTCGGCGTGGTCAATTCCACGCGCAGGCCGTTGGGATCGAAGAAGTAGATCGATTCGATGATGTGGTGGTCGGTCACGCCCAGCACTTCGACGCCCGCGCCTTCGAGCCGCGCCTTGGCGGCGAGCAGGTCGGCAACGGAATCGACCCGCAGCGCGATGTGGTTCACCCAGGCCGGCGTGTTCGGCGAAGGCAGCGCGGCAATGTCGTCGCCCAGGTCGAAGAAGGCGATGTACGAGCCGTCGCGCATCCGGAAAAAGATGTGCACGTAGGGGCAGTGTTCGCCCGTGCTCGGCACGTGGTCGCTCTTGATGACGTGGGCGAGCGGCAGGCCCAGCAGGTCTTCGTAGAAGCGGCGGGTTTCTTCGCTGTCGCGGCAGCGCCAGGCGAAATGGTGCAGCCCGCGAACTGGCGGGGCCGCGTGGGCAAGCGTCGGCATGGCTTCTTGTCTCCGGTAAGCCGCCATTGGGCGATGCCGCGTCTTATGATGCAATCGAAATTAATTCATCGATTGATGAAATAAACATATGAATCTCACCTTGCGCCAATTGCGCGCCTTCGCCGCCGTGGCCGAGGCCGGCAGCTTCACCGCCGCGGCGCAGCAGCTGCACCTCACGCAGTCGGCGCTCAGCGTGCTGGTGCGCGAGCTCGAGCGCGAGATGGGCGTGCAGCTGCTCGACCGCCACACGCGGCGCGTTCAGCTTTCGGAGGCCGGGCGCGAGTTTCTGCCTTCGGTGCACCGGCTGCTGGGCGACCTCGCGGGCGCGGTGGCCGGCGTCACGGATTTGCGTGACAAGAAGAAAGGGCTGTTGCGCCTCGCAGCGCCGCAGCTCATGGCCTGCACGCTGATGCCGCGCGTGATCGCGCTCTACCGCAAGGCGTTCCCCGACGTTGACGTGCGCCTGGCCGACACGCTGCCCGAGCACCTGCTGGCCGGCGTGATGGCCGGCGACGTGGAGCTTGCGGTGGGGCAGGACGTGCCGGTCGACGGCGCCATCGAGCGCCGCACGCTGCTGCGCGACCGGCATTGGCTGATCTGCCCGCCTGGCCACGCCTTTGCGAAGCGCCGCAAGGTGCGCTGGCATGAACTCGAGCCGTACACCTTCATTGCGCCCACGCGCGACTTCCGCCAGCGCGTGCTGCCCGAGCTGGCGCCGGCCGAGCGCGACTACATGCTGCGCCCCGGCACCCAAGAGGTGTCGTACATGACCACCGCGCTCGGCATGGTGGCCTCGGGGCTCGGGCTCACCGTGTGCCCGACCTATTCGGCGCCGCTGGTGCGCGCCCACGGCCTGCAGATGGTGCGGCTCGAATCGCCCGACTTCCACCGCGAGGTGTGCATCTACAGCGCGGCGCGCCGCACCCTGTCGCCCGCGGCCGCGAGCTTCGTCGAGATCCTCGAGCGCTTTGCCAAGGCGCAGCCCAAGGGCTGAAAAGCATCGGCGGGCCGCAAGAGGCGCGTAGAGCGGCGCCGGGGCAAAACCTACAATGCAAGGCGACTTGTCTTCCACCACCTCCAGATCCATGAACGTCATTCGATTCACCGACCTCTGCGCGCAGGGCAAGGCCGCCGGCCAGCGCGTCTTCATCCGTGCCGACCTCAACGTGCCGCAGGACGATGCCGGCCGCATCACCGAAGACACGCGCATCCGCGCCTCGGTGCCCTGCATCCAGCTGGCGCTCGACGCCGGCGCCGCCGTGATGGTGACCTCGCACCTGGGCCGCCCCACCGAGGGCGAATTCAAGCCCGAGGACTCGCTCGCCCCCGTGGCCAGGCGCCTCGGCGAACTGCTGGGCCGCGAGGTTCCGCTGGTGGCCAACTGGGTCGACGGCGTCGATGTGAAGCCCGGCCAGGTCGTGCTGCTCGAGAACTGCCGCGTCAACAAGGGCGAGAAGAAGAACGACGAGGCGCTGGCCCGCAAGCTCGCCGCGCTCACCGACATCTACGTGAACGACGCCTTCGGCACCGCGCACCGCGCCGAAGCCACCACCTACGGCATCGCGCAGTTCGCCAAGGTGGCCGCGGCCGGCCCGCTGCTCGCGGCCGAGATCGACGCCATCACCAAGGCACTGGCACAGCCCAAGCGGCCGCTGGTGGCCATCGTGGCGGGTTCCAAGGTCAGCACCAAGCTGACCATCCTCAAGAGCCTGTCGGCCAATGTCGACCAGCTGATCGTCGGCGGCGGCATCGCCAACACCTTCATGCTCGCGGCCGGCCTCAAGATCGGCAAGTCGCTGGCCGAGCCCGACCTGATCGACCAGGCCAAGGCGGTGATCGAGTCCATGCGCGCGCGCGGCGCCGACGTGCCCATTCCGGTGGACGTGGTCACGGCCAAGACCTTCGCGGCCGACGCGCCCGCCACCGTCAAGGCCGCGAACGACGTGGCCGACGACGACCTGATCCTGGACATCGGCCCCAAGACGGCCGCGATCCTGGCCGCGCAGCTGCGCGAGGCCGGCACCATCGTCTGGAACGGCCCGGTGGGCGTGTTCGAGTTCGACGCTTTCGCGGGCGGCACCAAGGCGATTGCCCAGGCCATCGCCGAGAGCAGCGCCTTCTCGATCGCCGGCGGCGGCGACACGCTCGCGGCCATTGCCAAGTACGGCATCGAAAAGCAGGTCGGCTACATCTCGACCGGCGGCGGCGCCTTCCTCGAAGTGCTCGAGGGCAAGACGCTCCCCGCCTTCGAGATTCTTGCCAAGCGTGCCGCGGGCTGATTTTTCGCGCCCGGGCTGCGGAGCCCGCTTCCTGTAGCCACGCAAAGTGTATACAGTAGCGAATACAAAAATGGAGACCAGTTCAATGATCACGGATCGCCTTCCCCGCCACGCCACCAAGATCGTCGCCACGCTCGGCCCGGCGTCCAACACGCCCGAGCTGCTGGAACAGATGATCCTGAACAAGGTCAGCGTGGTGCGGCTCAATTTCAGCCACGGCACCGCGCAGGACCACATCGACCGCGCCGCCATGGTGCGGGAGGCAGCCCGCAAGACGGGCCGCGAGGTGGCGATCATGGCCGACCTGCAGGGCCCCAAGATCCGCGTCGGCAAGTTCGCGCAGGGCAAGGTCTGGCTCGAGCCGGGCGCCAAGTTCGTGCTCGACGCCTCGCGCACCGAACCCGGCGACACCGGCGCGGTCGGCCTCGACTACAAGGACCTGCCGCGCGACGTGAAGCCCGGCGACAAGCTGCTGCTGAACGACGGTTTGATCGTGCTGACGGTCGACGCGGTCAGGGGCGAGGCGGTGCACACCACCGTCAAGCTCGGCGGCGAGCTCTCCAACAACAAGGGCATCAACAAGCAGGGCGGCGGCCTCACGGCGCCGGCGCTCACGGCCAAGGACATGGAAGACATCAAGACCGCGATGAGCTTCCAGGCCGACTATGTGGCGGTGAGCTTTCCCAAGAACGCCACCGACATGGAAATGGCGCGCCAGCTGTGCAACGTGGCCGCGGCCGAGTACGGCCACAAGCCGGGCCTGATCGCCAAGATCGAGCGTGCCGAGGCCATTCCCAAGCTGGAGGAAATCCTGCGCGCGAGCGACGGCATCATGGTGGCGCGCGGCGACTTGGCGGTCGAGGTGGGCAATGCCGCCGTGCCGGCGCTGCAGAAAAAGATGATCCGCATGGCGCGCGACATGGACAAGGTGGTGATCACCGCCACCCAGATGATGGAGTCGATGATCACCAACCCGGTGCCCACGCGCGCCGAGGTGAGCGACGTGGCCAACGCCGTGCTCGACGGCACCGACGCCGTGATGCTCTCGGCCGAAACCGCCTCGGGCCGCTATCCGCTCGAAACCGTGCAGGAGATGAGCCGCATCTGCGAAGCCGCCGAATCGGCCGAGGACAAGATGCTCGACGCCGACTTCAGCGGCAAGACCTACAGCCGCATCGACCAGTCGATTGCCATGGGCGCGCTGTTCACGGCCCACCACCTGGGCGCCAAGGCCATCGTGGCGCTCACCGAGTCGGGCTCCACGCCGCTGTGGATGAGCCGTCACCGCGCGCACATTCCGATGTACGCGCTGACCTCGCGGCTGGCCACGCAGCGCAGGATGGCGCTCTACCGCAACGTGCGCCCGCTGCTGATGGACTCGGAGAGCGACCGCGACACCGCGCTCGAGCAGGCCGAGGCCCACCTGAAGAAGCGCGGCATCGTGCAGACCGGCGACGTCTATGCCATTACCTGCGGCGAGCCGATGGGTGCACCGGGCGGCACCAACATGCTGAAAATCTGCAGGGCAAGCTGAGCCCGCTCAGCCGTTGCGGAACAGGAAGCTGTAGGCGTTCAGGGCCGGCACGCCGCCCAAGTGCGCATAGAGCACCTTCGAGCCGGCCGGGAATTCGCCCAGGCGCACCTTCTCGATCATCCCGTGCATCGACTTGCCCTCGTACACGGGGTCGGTCAGCATGCCTTCGAGGCGCGCGCAGAGGCGAATCGATTCCAGCGTGCCTTCGTTGGGCAATCCGTATTCCGGGCCGCCGAAGCGGCGGTCGAGCACCACGTCCTTGTCGGTGATGTCGCGTCCCAGCTCGACCAGTTCGGCCGTGCCCTTGGCAATGCGCACGATCTGCGCGAAGGTCTGCTCGGGCTTGGCCGAGGCGTCGATGCCGATCACGCGGTCGGCCCGGCCGTCGGCCGCGAAGCCCACCACCATGCCGGCCTGTGTGCTGCCCGTGACCGAGCAGGTCACGATGTAGTCGAACTTGAAGCCCAGCTCGGCCTCCTGCTGCCGCACTTCCTCCGCAAATCCGACGAAGCCCAGCCCGCCGCGCGGATGCTCCGAGCAGCCGGCCGGAATCGGAAAGGGCTTGCCGCCGGCCTTGCGCACGTCGTCCATGGCCTCTTCCCAGCTCTTGCGGATGCCGATGTCGAAGCCCGCGCTGTCCAGCCGCACGTCGGCGCCCAGGATGCGGGACATCTCGATGTTGCCGACGCGGTCGTACACCGCATCGGAATAGTTGACCCAGTTCTCCTGCACCAGCACGCACTTCAGGCCCAGGTGCGCGGCCACGGCCGCCACCTGCCGCGTCTGGTTCGACTGGATGCCGCCGATGGACACCAGCGTGTCGTAGCCGCCCTCGAGCGCCTCGGGAATCAGGTATTCGAGCTTGCGCGTCTTGTTGCCGCCGAAGGCCAGGCCGCTGTTGCAGTCCTCGCGCTTGGCATAGAGCTCGACCTCGCCGCCCAGGTGGGCGCTCAGGCGCTTGAGCGGGTGGATCGGCGTGGGGCCGAAGGTGAGGGCATGGCGGGGAAATTTCTTGAGGTTCATCGATGTGTGCTCCGAGAAAGGGATGCCATAGATCGTAGGAAGAAGCCGCCGAAACGTGGTTGCAAACTTCAGTGGAATTGCGGCGTAAATAAAGACAAGATCGGGGAATTCGAGTTTTTTGAGTCGCCAGAACCACAATGAGCACAACAAAGTTGCGTATCACGCCGGCGCAGGCGGCCGAAGCGGCGCCGGAACTCGACCGCACCGACCGCGCCATCCTGCGCGCCCTGCAGCGCGATGCCTCGGTGTCGAACGTGGCCCTGGCCGCCAAGGTCAACCTCAGCGCGCCCGCATGCCTGCGCCGGGTCGAGCGGCTCAAGGCCGCGGGGCTCATCAAGGGCATCGTGGCGCTGCTCGACGCCCAGGCGCTCGAGCTCGGCATGCTGGTGATGATCGGCGTGGTGCTCGACCGCTCGACGCCCGATTCCTTCGCCGACTTCGAGAAGGCCGCGCAAAAGGTCTCGGGCTGCCTCGAATGCCACGTGGTCACGGGCGAGTTCGACTACTTCATGCTCGTGCGCACGCGCGACAACGACAGCTTCAACCGCCTGCATGCCGAGCAGCTGCTGTACCTGCCGGGCGTGCGCCAGATCCGGACTTTCGTGGTGCTCAAGCAGGTGCTGTCGACCACGCAGCTGCCGATCTAGCAGCGCCGGCCACTGCGCGCCGGGGGCTCTCCAGTGCGTGTCAGTGCCGTCCCACAAGGGGGCTCGATAGAATTGGGGCAGTTTTCTCTCGTCTTTCCGCCTTCTTTTTCCCCTATTTTCGCGAGGTATTTCCCATGGCACTCGTCTCGATGCGCGAACTGCTGGACCACGCAGCCGCCAACGGCTACGGCATTCCGGCCTTCAACGTCAACAACCTCGAACAGGTCCAGGCCGTGATGGAGGCCGCCAAGGAAGTTGGCGCGCCGGTCATCCTGCAGGCCAGCGCCGGTGCCCGCAAATATGCCGGCGAAGCCTTCATCAAGCACCTGATCCAGGCTGCGATCGAGCAGTACCCGAACATTCCGCTGGTCATGCACCAGGACCACGGCCAGAGCCCGGACGTCTGCAAGGGCGCCATCGAGCTGGGCTTCAGCTCGGTGATGATGGACGGCTCGCTCGAGGCCGACGGCAAGTCCATTGCCAGCTACGACTACAACGTGGACGTCACCAAGAAGGTGTCGGACATGGCCCACCGCCTGGGCGTGACCGTCGAAGGCGAGCTCGGCTGCCTGGGCTCGCTGGAAACCATGAAGGGCGACAAGGAAGACGGCCACGGCACCGACGACACCATGACGCGCGAGCAGCTGCTGACCGATCCCGAGCAGGCTGCCGACTTCGTCAAGCGCACCCAGATCGACGCGCTGGCCATTGCCATCGGCACCAGCCACGGCGCCTACAAGTTCACGCGCGAGCCCACTGGCGACATTCTGGCGATCGACCGCATCAAGGAAATCCACCGCCGCATTCCCAACACCCATCTGGTGATGCACGGCTCGTCGAGCGTGCCACAGGAACTGCTGGCCATCATTCGCCAGTACGGCGGCAACATGAAGGAAACCTACGGCGTTCCCGTGAAGGAAATCCAGGAAGCCATCAAGCACGGCGTGCGCAAGATCAACATCGACACCGACATCCGCCTGGCGATGACCGGCGCGGTGCGCCAGTTCCTGGCCGAGAACCCCGAGAAGTTCGACGCCCGCGAATGGCTCAAGCCCGCGCGCGAAGCCGCCAAGCAGATCTGCAAGCAGCGCTACATCGAATTCGGCTGCGAAGGCCAGGGCCCCAAGGTCAAGGGCGAGACGCTGCAGGTCGTCGCCGCCAAGTACGCCAAGGGCGAGCTCGCGCAAGAAGTCGTCTGAAGAAACTTTTTTCGCGATTCGCAGGCCACCGTTCGCGGTGGCTTTTTTCTGCGCGCACAATCCGTTTTCCCCGCCACCCGTTTCCGCACAGCAGCACCGTCCCATGACCACCGTCCACACCTCTTCCATCCAGAGCCTGCCCCTGCTTGCGCGCGGCAAGGTGCGCGACAACTACGCCGTCGGCGAAGACCGCATCCTGATGGTCGCGAGCGACCGGCTCAGCGCCTTCGACGTGATCATGGGCGAGCCGATTCCAGGCAAGGGCGAAATCCTCACGCAGATGGCGCTGTGGTGGTTCGACCGCCTCGGCCAGCTGTGCCCCAACCACCTGACGGGCGAGGCGCCCGAGAGCGTGGTCACGCCTGAAGAAGTGCCGCAGGTCACCGGCCGCTCGATGCTGGTCAAGCGGCTGACGCCGATCCCGGTCGAGGCCGTGGTGCGCGGCTACCTGGCCGGCAGCGGCTGGAAGGAATACCAGGAAGGCCGCTCGGTCTGCGGCGTGCCACTGCCCGAGGGGCTCACCAACGCCAGCAAGCTGCCGCGCCCGATCTTCACGCCCGCCGCCAAGGCCGCGGCCGGCGAGCACGACGAGAACATCAGCTACGACCGCGTGGTCGAGATCGTCGGCCCCAAGCTGGCGCAGCAGATCCGCGAGACCAGCCTCGAGATCTACGAAACCGCCGCGCAGATCGCACTGGGCAGGGGGATGATCATTGCCGACACCAAGTTCGAGTTCGGCCTGGACGAGGCCGGCACGCTGGTGCTGATGGACGAAGTGCTCACGCCCGACAGCTCGCGCTACTGGCCGGTCGAGGGCTACCAGGCCGCGCTGGCCGCGGGCACCAATCCACCGAGCTACGACAAGCAGTTCGTGCGCGACTGGCTCGAAGCCACCAAGATCAACGGCAAGCCCTGGGACAAGACCCCGCCGGCGCCGCGCCTGCCGGCCGAGGTGATCGAGAAAACCGCGGCCAAGTACCGCGAAGCGCTGGAGCGCCTCACCGGCTGAAGTGACTGGCCCGGCGTCGGCAGCCTCAGCGGTTCGCCGCGTTCAGCGTTGCCACGGTCCGCCCGCTCGCGTCGAGCAGCGCGAGCCGTCCCGGGCCGGCCAGGCGGTAGGTCGCGGTGGTCTGCAGCGCCGAGATGAATTGCGCTTCGTTGGCGCCGCGCACCGGGTCCGCGCAGGCCATGCGGGTCGAGGCCAGCTGGCCGATGCGCAGCGTGATGCCGCTGCGCGTGAACGACCCCGAAACGCGGTTGCAGCCGCCCGTTCCGCTGACGCGGCCGCTGCTGCGGTCGAACTGGATCTGCGCTTCGCCGCCGGGCGCCACGGGCTCGTCGCCCAGTTGCGCCAGGCGCCAGACCGGCCCCTCGATCGGTTCGTCGAGGCTGATGCCGCTGCCGCAGCCGGCCAGGGCGGCCGCAAGCAGTGCGGTCGCGAAAACGGGAAGCGCGGTGCGGGCGCGATGGCGGGCGAGGAAACGCATGGCCGGTGTGTCCTTCTCAATTGCAACAAGTTGAATCGGTGCGATCGTATTCGACACCACCGTGGCTCGCCAATGCCATGCGCCCGGCCAAGCAAAAAAGCGGCTCAAGAGCCGCTTTTTATTGATTTGCGCATCGAAGTGCGCAATGTGCCGTTCAGCTCAGCACCACGCTGCTGAGGCGGCGGCGATAGGTGGCCACCACCGGATCGTCCGGCGGAATCTGCCCGTCCGCCACCTTCACCTTGGGCGGCTCGATCAGGTCGAGGACCGCGATGTAGGTCTTGCGCGCGAGCTCCTCGTTCCAGCCCTTGTCGCGCATCAGGATCTCGAGCAGCTCGTCCATCGCATCGGTCCAGCGCTGCGCATCCATCAGCAGCTGCGCGCGGCCGAAGCGGGCGTCGAAGTCGCGCTTGCCGGCGGCAATGCGGGCGTCGAAATCGGCCAGCGTGGGCTCGGGGCCCGAGGCCGGCGCCGCAAAATCGATCGCGTCCATCCAGCGCTGCAGCGAATCGAAGCGGCGCACCAGCGTGGTCTTGGCGATCACCGGCGCGAAGGCCACCTTGGCATCGTCGATGCGGCCCATCTGCAGCAGCAGCTTGACGTAGTCGAAGCGCGCGTCGTCGTTGGCCGGGTCGGTGGCCACTGCATGCTGCAGCCGCTCGAGCGCGCCCTCGGTGTCGCCTTCGGCCAGCGCTTCCTGGGCCGCGGCCTCCTGGGAGGCGGCTTCGAGCTGCTTGGCGGCAGGCACGTGCTTGTCGAGGAATTCGCGGATCTTGTCGGCCGGAATGGCGCCCACGAAGCCGTCCACCGGCTGGCCGTCCTTGAACATCACGCAGAACGGGATGCTGCGCACGCCGAACATTTCGGACAGCTGCGACGAGATCTGCGGCACCTTGTCGGCGTCGAGCTTGGCCAGCGCGAAGCGCCCGGCGTACTCGGTTTCGAGCTTTTCGAGCACCGGGCCGAGCTGCTTGCACGGTCCGCACCATTCGGCCCAGATGTCGAGCAGCACCGGCGTGGCGGCCGAGCCTTCGATCAGTTCAGCCTGAAAATTTTCGAGAGTGATGTCGATCATCGGGAACAACTGGGGGTGAAACGTAAAATTGGAACCATGAACGAAACCATTCAGGTCGGTGTAGTGATGGGCTCGAACTCCGATTGGGAGACGATGCGCCACGCGGTCGAGATTCTCCAGCAATTCGGGATCCAGCACGAAGCGAAGGTGGTCTCGGCCCACCGCATGCCCGATGCGCTCTTCGCATATGCCGAAAGCGCCGCCGGGCGCGGGCTCGCCGCGATCATCGCGGGCGCGGGCGGCGCCGCCCACCTGCCGGGCATGCTGGCTGCCAAGACCACGGTGCCGGTGCTCGGCGTGCCGGTGGCCAGCCGCCACCTGCAGGGCGTGGATTCGCTCTACAGCATCGTGCAGATGCCCAAGGGCGTGCCGGTGGCCACCTTTGCCATCGGCAATGCGGGAGCGGCCAATGCGGCGCTGTTCGCGGTGGCCATGCTGGCGGTGAGCGATCCGGCGCTGCGGGCCCGGCTCGATGCCTTCCGCGCCGCGCAAACCGCCGCGGCCGAGGCCATGGCCCTGCCGCCGCCGGTGGCGGATGCCGGCTCCGTATCGCCGTTCTCGCCGCAGGGCGGGGGTGCGCTGTGAACAGCAATCACAACAACGGCCTGCCCATTCTTCCCGGCGCCACGCTCGGCGTGCTCGGCGGCGGCCAGCTGGGCCGCATGTTCGCCCACGCCGCCCAGCGCATGGGCTATTTCACGGCCGTGCTCGACCCCGACGCCGACAGCCCGGCCGGCCGCGTGAGCCACCACCACATCCACACCGACTACGCCGACGTCGACGGCCTGGCGCGGCTCGCGGGCCTGGCCGATGCGGTCACGACCGAGTTCGAGAACGTGCCGGCGCCCTCGCTGGAGAAGCTGTCGGTGGCCCGGCCCGTGGCCCCCGATGCAGGCGCCATCGCCATCGCGCAGGACCGCATCGCCGAAAAGGCCCATTTCACGCGCTGCGGCGTGGCCTGCGCGCCCTATGCGGTCATCGAGACCGCGGCCCAGCTCGCCGCCGCCCCAGACGCGCTGCTGCCCGGGATCCTCAAGACCGCGCGCCTGGGCTACGACGGCAAGGGCCAGCAGCGCGTGTCCACGCGCGCCGAACTGGTCGACGCCTGGCAGGCCGCGGGCTGCGTGCCCTGCGTGCTCGAAAAGCTGCTGCCGCTCGAATTCGAATGCTCGGTGATCGTCGCGCGCGGCCGCGACGGGCAGCTGGTGCACTTTCCGCCCCAGCGCAACCTGCACCGCGACGGCATCCTGGCCGTGACCGAGGTGCATGCGCAGAACATGCCCAAGACCGTGGCGCAGGCGGCCATCAACTCCGCGAAGAGCATTGCGAACGGGCTGGACTACGTGGGCGTGCTGTGCGTCGAGTTCTTCGCGCTGGCCGACGGCTCGCTGGTGGTGAACGAAATGGCGCCCCGGCCGCACAACAGCGGCCACTACACCATGGAAGCCTGCGATGTGTCGCAGTTCGAGCTGCAGGTGCGCACCCTCGCGGGCCTGCCGCTGGCCGCGCCACGCCAGCACAGCCCGGCGATCATGCTGAACCTGCTGGGCGACCTGTGGTTCACCGCGGGCGGCGGCAAGCCGGTGGCGCCGCGCTGGAGCGAAGTGCTCGCGCTGCCCGGCGTGCACCTGCATCTCTACGGCAAGATCGAACCGCGCCCCGGCCGCAAGATGGGGCACCTGACGCTCACCGGCGCCACGCTGGAAAACGTGCGCGCCGCGGCCTCCCAGGCCGCCACGCTGCTCGGCCTGCCGGCGCTGTCGGCGGCCGACTTCGCATGATCCTCGACGGCCAATCCCCGGAAGCTATTGCCGAGGCCGTGCGCGTGCTGCGCTCGGGCGGGCTGGTCGCATTCCCGACCGAGACCGTCTATGGGCTGGGCGCCGACGCCACCAGCGACATGGCGGTGGCCGGCATCTTCAAGGCCAAGGGCCGGCCGGCCGACCATCCGCTGATCGTCCACGTGGCGGCCGGCATCAAGGGCACCGAGGCGCTGTCGCGCTTCGCGCAGCCGCTGCCGCCCTTCGCGCAGAAGCTGGTGCAGGCCTTCTGGCCCGGTCCGCTGACGCTGATCGTCACGCGCCAGCCCGGCGTGGCGGCCGCGGCTGCCGGCGGGCAGGACACCATCGGCCTGCGCTGCCCCTCGCATCCGGTCGCGCAGGCCCTGCTCGCGGCCTGCGCCGAGCAGGGCGTGCCGGGGCTTGCGGGCCCGAGCGCCAACCGCTTCGGCCGCGTCAGCCCCACCACCGCGCAGCATGTGCATGACGAATTCGGCGATACGCTGGCGGTGATCGACGGCGGCGCCTGCGAGGTGGGCATCGAGTCGACCATCGTCGACTGCAGCCGCGGCGCGCCCGTGCTGCTGCGCCCGGGCCTGATCACGCGCGCCCAGATCGAGGCCGCCGCGGGCGAGCGCCTGAGCAGCCGCGAGGTGCTCGAGACGCCCGATCCGCGCGCCTCCGGCACGCTGGAAGCGCACTACGCGCCGGACGCCAAGCTGCGGCTGATGGATGCCAAGGCCATCCAGGCCGGCCTCGACGTGCTCGGCCCGGGCGCGGCCCACATCGCGGTGTGGACGCGCACCGAGGTGCGCAGCCACTCCCGGCGCGTGCTGCAGCGGCGCATGCCGGACGATGCGGCGGCCAGCGCGCACCAGCTGTTCGCGGTGCTGCGCGAGTTCGATGCCGAGGGCGTCAAGCTGATCTGGGTCGAGACGCCGCCCGACATGCCCGAATGGGAAGGCGTGCGCGACCGCCTGCACCGAGCGTCCATGGGCTAACCCCCAGGCTTCGCGCACTTCGTGTCGCTTCTCCCTCCCCCTTGCAGGGGGCAACACCTGCGGCCCGGCAAAGCCGGTTCCGCGGTGTTTCTGGAATAAGACCTTCGAGGCCTTGGCTAACTGCTAGCCGCCGGCGGCCAGCACGCCCTGGAAGAAGCCTCGGGCGGAGGCCAGGCAGAACGGGGGCACCAGGTTGCCGTGGTAGGCCAGGGTGACGGCCTGCCGCTTGTCGGCGTCGCTGCCGGGGGTGTTCTGCGCGAGGGTGCTCTTGGCCTGGGCGAAGCCGGCGCGTGCGGCGGAGTACGAGTCGGTGGTGGCCGTATCTTCGAGGTCGAGCACCGTCAGCGCGGCGGCGGGCATGCCGCGGGCGCGGAAGTAGCCGGCGGTGGCGCGGGTGCTCAGGAAGTTCACGGTCGGATCGTTGGCGCCGCCGCACATGAGCACCGGCCGCGTCGGCAGCCAGTTGCGCAGGTCGTTGGCGCGCGCCGCCCTGCGAAAGCCCACGGCCGGCCGGCAGTCCAGCGGCGAGGTCGTGCTTAGCGAGGCGGCCGTGGCGGGCAGCGCATTGCCGGGGCAGGGATTCGCCTGGATGTCGCCGGCCGCCTGCGTCAGATAGCTCTGGCGGATCAGGTTGTTGGCGCCGTAGAAGATCGCCAGTTCCGGGCTCACCGGGCCCGGCGTCGCACCGGCGGGAAAGAGCGCGAGCTGCGGCAGCTTGCCGTTGGCATAAAGGGTGGCGATGGGCGTCAGGCTCGGCAGCAGGGTGTCGATGCCCGTGGCGTACTGCGACTCGTAGATGTCGCCGGTGCTGCCGTAGACATCGCCGAACTGCTGCTGCCAGCTGGCCGAGAGCAGCGGCACGAACAGCGTGCTGCCGAGCGCCGGCCAGCCCATGAAGGTGTAGTCCGCCAGCAGGCCGATGGCCGAAGGGGCAGAGAGCGGCGCCGACGCCGTCACCGCCCGGCCCGTGGCCTGCATCTCGCGGTGCGCCGCCAGCGCCACGTAGCCGCCCTGCGAATAGCCGGTGATCAGCAGCGAGCCCGCGTCGTTGGCGCTGATGCCCGCGAAGGTCTTGCGCGCCGCGGTCAGCGCATCGACCATGTCCTTGCCCTGCTGGTCGCCGTTGAGGTACGGGTGGTAGGCCAGCGTCGACTTGTCGTAGCCCGCGTAGTTGGGCGCCACCACGATGTAGCCCTGCGCCGCGAACATGGCGGCGATCGTCAGGCCTTCGCCGGTGGCCGGCTGGGTGGAGTCGGTCCATCTGGCAAGGTTGTAGTTGCGCGCGGCAGTGGTGCCGTGCGCATACAGCACCACCGGCCGCGGCCCATTGCAGGCCACGTCGGCGCCCGAGGGAACCATGACCGCAGCGGTCGCGTTGGTGGCTTCGTTCTTGCCGCCGATGGTGCGGTATTCGAGGTAGCGCACTTCGACCCCGCACTTGGGCGTGCCGGCCACCTGCAGCAAGGCCTTGCCCTGGTCGGTCGCCTGGAGGTTGGTCCTGAACTGTTCGGCCGACAGCTTCGCGGTCTGCTCGGGCGGGTCCGTGACGACCGAGCCGCGGCCGGTGTCGCCGGCCGGCGGCGGAAAGCCGACGCCGATGCCGCCGCCCCCTCCACCACCGCCGCCGCAGGCCGCCAGCAGCAGCGTCGCGCCGCCGAGTGCCGCAATCTTGTGCAGCGGAATGTGGAGTTGTCGTTGCGGCTTTTTCAAGGCGTGGCTCCTGCGTGTTGTTTTGTTCGAACGGGCGTCCGATTCTGTGCAGCGCCGCGGCCGTGCGCAAGCGGCGCATCTACCAGCAGAAGTTTTCAGTACACGGCCGCCCGCAGCGGCCTGGCTTCGGCTACCGGTCCGTGCGCGCCGCCTGGCGCACTTCGCGCGGGCTGCTTCCGAGCGCCTTGCGCACGACGCGCGCGAAGCTCGCGCCGTCCTGGAAGCCGCATTCCAGCGCCACCTCGGTCACCTCGAGGTCGGTGTTCTGCAGCAGCCAGCGCGCCCGCTCCAGGCGCAGCTGCTGCCGGTATTCGGCGGGGCTGAGGCCCACGTCCTGCTGGAAGCGCCGTTCGAGCTGGCGGCGGCCGATGCCCAGGGGTTTGCAGAGCTTCTCGATCGTGGCCGGCGTGTGCAGCTGCTGCTCCAGCAGCAGCATGGCCTTGTGCACCACCGTGTCGGTGGAGCGAACCGACAGCACCTGCTCCGGCTGCAGGGTGCGCGAGGGCAGCGGCTGTTCCTCGATCATGATGCGCAGCGCCTTCACCGCGCTGGCGCGGCCGATGGTGCGCTCGATGACGTGCGCCGCAAGATGGACGACGCTGGTGCCGCCCGCGCAGGTGAGCCGGTCGCGGTCGACCACGAACATCTGGTTCGACACGATGCGGCACTCTGGGAATTCAGCGGTGAACTCTTCGCGGTGGAACCAGCTGACGCAGGCGACGTGCCCGTCCAGCAGTCCGGCGCGCGCCAGCACGAAGGAGCCGGTGCACAGCCCCACGAGCTTGACGCCCGCTGCCGCCGCTTGCCGCAAAAACGCGGTGAGGCGCGCGGGCACCCGCTGGCCGCCGTGCAGCAGTCCGCCAACCACCACGAGGTAGTCGTAGCCCTGCGGCGAATCGAGCGGCGCATTGGGCGCCACGCTCGCCCCGCAACTGGAGAGCACAGGTCCGCCGCTCGCATCCAGCACGGCCCAGCGGGCCAGGAGCGGGCGGCTCCGGTCGCCCTCATCGGCGGCGAGCCGCAGTGCGTCGACGAAGCCGGCGAAGGCCGTGAGCGTGAAGCTTGGGGTTAGGAGGAATGCGACGCGAAGCTTGCAGTCGACCTTTTCCCGGGGCTGGGATTTCATCGCGGGATGCTAGCGGCTATGTCGCAAAGCGCAAGTTGCGCGTCGCAAACCGATCGGCGCCCGCGGCCCTGCACGCCGAAGATGAAAAGCCGCATCCGACACATCACCAAGCGACAGGAAACCCCATGCTTTTCATCATCCGTGCAATGCCCAGCCTGGCCGCCAAGGCAAGACCCGCTGCCGTGGGCGCCGTGCTCGCTGCGGCGATAGGCGCGCAGGCCCAGGACTATCCCAACCACTCGGTGAAGGTCGTGGTGCCGTGGCCGGCCGGCGCCATCACCGACGCGACCGCCCGCAAGATCCTGGAAACCGTTTCGCGCGACGCAGGGCAGGCGTTCATCGTCGAGAACAAGGTGGGGGCCAGCGGCGCGATCGGTTCATACGCCGTCAGCAAGGCGCCCGCAGACGGCTACACCCTGCTGGTCTCGTCGTCCGATACGCATGCCATCAACCCCATCTACTACTCCCGGCTGAACTACGGCACCCGGGACTTCGTGGAAATCACGGGCCTGGCGAAGTTTTCGTACGCCCTTGCCATCGGCGCCCACGTGCCGGCGAACACCCTGGCCGAATTCGTGGCGCTGGCCAAGGCGAGCCCGCGCCGCTACACCTATGCCACCTGGGGCAACGGCAGCCTGGCCCACCTGGGCAGCGAAGCCTTCAGCACCACGGCAGGCATCCAGTTGATGCACGTCCCGTTCCAGGGCGCGGCGCCGGGCCTTCAGGCGTTGCTGGCGGGCACCGTCGACATGATGATCCTGCCGCAAGCCGCGGCCGAACAGAACCGCAAGACCGGCAAGCTCAAGGTGCTGGCGCTGGCCGGCCCGAGCCGCAGCCGCGTGCTGCCCGACGTGCCGACGACAGCCGAGCTGGGCTATGCGGATGTGGTCGTCCAGCAATGGTTCGGGCTGGTCGCTCCCAGGGGCACTGCGCCCGAGGTCCAGAAGAAGCTCGGCGACTGGTTCTCGAAGGCGGCGACGCAGCAGGACATGGTGGCCTGGCTGGAGACCCAGGGCGGCGAACCGATGCCCCTGCCCGCGGACAGGCTGCGTTCCTTCCAGGCCTCCGAGTCGGTGCGCTGGAGCCGCGTGATCCGCGAATCGAAGATCGACATCCAGCCATGAAGGGCTGTCGCAAATGGCATGTTGTGTGTCGTAAGCAGACCAGCACCGGCGGCCCTGCGCGCCGAAGATGAGCCCACTTCGCCATCCCCATCTATCACCCAGGACGTCATCCATGTTCAGCTACAGCAAGCAATCGCTCAAGACCGTCGACCCCGATCTGTGGGCGATCGTGCAACAGGAACACCAGCGCCAGGAGCAGCACATCGAGCTGATCGCCAGCGAAAACTACGCCTCGCCGGCCGTCATGGCGGCGCAGGGCACGCAGCTCACCAACAAATACGCCGAGGGCTATCCGGGCCGCCGCTACTACGGGGGCTGCGAGTATGTCGACCTGGCCGAGCAGCTCGCACTGGAGCGCGTCAAGCAGCTGTTCGGCGCGGACACGCACGGCTGGGCCGCCAACGTGCAGCCGCATTCGGGCGCGCAGGCCAACGAGGCGGTGTTCATGGCGCTCATGAAGCCCGGCGACACCTTCATGGGCATGAATCTCGCCGAAGGCGGGCACCTCAGCCACGGCATGGCGCTGAACATGAGCGGCAAGTGGTTCAACGTGGTGAGCTACGGCCTGAACGAGCGCGAGGAGATCGACTACGACGCCATGGAGCGCAAGGCGCACGAGAGCCGGCCGAAGGTCATCATCGCCGGCGCCTCGGCCTATGCGCTTCGCATCGACTTCGAACGCTTCGCACGCGTCGCGAAGGATGTCGGCGCCCTGCTGATGGTCGACATGGCGCACTACGCAGGGCTCATTGCCGCAGGGGAGTACCCCAACCCGATTCCGCACGCCGACATCGTCACGAGCACCACGCACAAGAGCCTGCGCGGGCCGCGCGGCGGCATCATCCTGATGCGTCCGGAGCACGAGAAGGCCATCAACAGCGCCGTGTTCCCGGGCCTGCAGGGCGGCCCGCTGATGCACGTGATTGCTGCCAAGGCGGTCGCGTTCAAGGAGGCGCAGGCGCCGGAGTTCAAGCAATACCAGCAGCAAGTCGTGAAGAACGCCGCGGCGCTCGCCGAGGCGCTGGTCGAGCGCGGGCTGCGCATCGTCAGCGGCCGCACCGAAAGCCACCTGATGCTGGTCGACCTGCGCGCCAAGGGCCTGACGGGCAAGGCGGCCGAAGCCTTGCTCGGCCAGGCGCACATCACCGTCAACAAGAACGCGATTCCCAACGACCCGGAAAAGCCGATGGTCACCAGCGGCGTGCGCCTCGGCTCGCCGGCGATGACCACGCGCGGCTTCAAGGAGCGCGAAGCGCGCCTGGTGGGCCACCTGATCGCCGATCTGCTGGACCGTCCGCAGGATGCGGCCACGCTGGCCGAGGCGCGCTCGCAGGTGGCGACGCTGACGCGCGATTTCCCGGTGTACGCCTGAGGATCCCGCCGTGGCCGTCAGCACCTTCGACCTCTTCAAGATCGGCATCGGGCCGAGCAGCTCGCACACCGTGGGCCCCATGCGCGCGGCCAACCTGTTCACCGCGGACCTGCGCGAGAGCGGCTCGCTCGACGCGGTGCGGCGCGTGCGCTGTGCGCTCTACGGCTCGCTCGGCGCCACGGGGAAGGGCCACGGCAGCGACAAGGCCGTCATGCTGGGGCTCGAAGGCGAGCAGCCCGACCTGATCGACCCGGACTGCATCCCTGGCCGGCTGGAGCAGATCCGCGGGCAACGCATGCTCAACCTGGCGGGCAGCCATCCGGTCGCCTTCGACGAGCGCGAGGACCTGCTGTTCCTGCGGAGGGAAGCGCTGGCCTTCCATCCCAACGGCATGCGGCTCACGGCACTGGACGCGATGGCGCAGCCCGTGCTCGAGCGCACCTATTTTTCGGTCGGCGGCGGCTTCGTCGTTCTCCATGACGAATCCGGCGCGCCTCAGTTGGGGCCGGACACGCGCCCGTTGCCTCACCCGTTCCGCACCGGCGAAGAACTGCTGCAGCAGTGCCAGGCGAGCGGCCTCACCATCGCACAGCTGATGTGGCAGAACGAGCTGGCCTGGCGCAGCGCCGACGATCTGCGCGGCGGCCTGCGCCGCATCTGGGAGGCCATGCAGGCCTGCGTGAAGCGCGGGGTGGCGAGCGAAGGCACGCTGCCCGGCGGCTTCAAGGTGCGCCGGCGGGCGGCCGACCTGTACCGCGGGCTGACGGCCCATCCGGAGGCGGCGCTGAGCGACCCGCTGCAGGTGCTGGACTGGGTCAACCTCTATGCGCTGGCCGTCAACGAAGAGAATGCCGCCGGCGGCCGCGTGGTCACGGCGCCGACCAATGGCGCGGCCGGCATCGTGCCCGCGGTGCTGCACTACTACCGCAGGTTCACGCCAGGGGCCAACGAGCAGGGCGTGTTCGATTTCCTGCTCACGGCCGCCGCCATCGCGATCCTCTACAAGGAAAACGCGTCGATCTCCGGCGCCGAGGTCGGCTGCCAGGGCGAGGTCGGCGTGGCCTGCTCGATGGCCGCCGGGGCCCTGTGCGCGGTGCTCGGCGGCACGCCCGAGCAGGCGGAAAACGCCGCCGAGATCGGCATGGAGCACCACCTGGGCCTGACCTGCGACCCGGTGGGTGGCCTCGTGCAGATCCCGTGCATCGAGCGCAATGCGATCGCCTCGGTGAAGGCAATCAACGCCGCGCGCATGGCGCTGCGCGGCGACGGCACGCACCACGTGAGCCTCGACAGGGTGATCAAGACCATGCGCGAGACCGGGGCCGACATGAAGACGAAATACAAGGAAACCTCGCGCGGGGGCCTCGCGGTCAACGTCGTGGAATGTTGAAGCCAACAGGAGATAGTGATGCAGAAATTCTCGATCTGGTCGCTGCTGCGCAACTCGGTCTCGTACCACGAGGGTTGGCAGAAGCAATGGCGCTCGCCGGAGCTCAAGCGCGAATACGACGTCGTCGTGGTGGGCGCGGGCGGCCACGGGCTGGCCACCGCGTACTACCTGGCCAAGGAGCACGGCCTGCGCAACGTGGCGGTGGTCGAGCGCGGCTGGCTGGGCGGCGGCAACACCGCGCGCAACACCACCATCGTGCGCTCCAACTACCTCTGGGACGAAGCGACCCAGCTGTACGAGAAGTCGATGAAGCTGTGGGAGGGCCTGTCGCAGGACCTCAACTACAACGTGATGTTCAGCCAGCGCGGCGTGATGAACCTCGGCCATTCGCTGCAGGACATGCGCGACATCCAGCGCCGCGTCAACGCCAACCGCCTGAACGGCGTCGACGCCGAGGTGCTGACGCCGCAGCAGATCCAGGAGATGCTGCCCTTCATCAACCTGAACGCGCGCTACCCGGTGCTCGGCGCATCGCTGCAGCGGCGCGCCGGCGTGGCGCGGCACGATGCGGTCGCGTGGGGCTTCGCGCGCGCAGCCGACTCCTACGGCGTGGACATCCTGCAGAACTGCGAGGTGCACGGCATCCGCCGCGACGGCGGTGCGGTGACGGGGCTGGACACGGCGCGCGGCTTCATCAAGGCCAAGAAGGTGGCCATCGTCGCGGCCGGCCACTCCAGCGTGCTGGCCGAGATGGCGGGCATCCGGCTGCCGCTGGAAAGCCATCCGCTGCAGGCGCTGGTTTCCGAGCCGCTGAAGCCGATCTTCCCGACGGTGGTGATGAGCAACGCCATCCACGCCTACATCAGCCAGTCGGACAAGGGCGACCTGGTGATCGGTGCCGGCATCGACCAGTACGCGGGCTATGGCCAGCGCGGCAGCTACCACGTGATCGAAAGCACGCTGCAGGCCATCGTGGAGCTGTTCCCGCTGTTCTCGCGCGTGCGCATGAACCGGCAGTGGGGCGGCATTGTCGACGTCTCGCCGGACGCCTGCCCGATCATCGGCCTCACGCCGGTGAAGGGCCTGTACATCAACTGCGGCTGGGGCACCGGCGGCTTCAAGGCGACGCCGGGCTCGGGCTGGGCCATGGCGCACACGGTGGCGCAGGACCGGCCGCACCCGCTCAACGAAGCCTTCTCGCTCGACCGCTTCTACAACGGCCACCTGATCGACGAGCACGGCGCTGCCGCCGTCGCCCACTGACCGCCTTCACTTCCAGATCATTTTCGAAAGACACACCATGCTGCAGATCGATTGCCCCTGGTGCGGCCCGCGCGCCGAGTCCGAGTTCAGCTGCGGCGGCGAGGGCGGCATCGTCCGTCCGCCCAACAGCGAGTCGCTGACCGATGCCGAATGGGGCGACTACGTGTTCATGCGCAAGAACCCCAAGGGCGTGCACCACGAGCAGTGGCGCCACGCGAGCGGCTGCGGCCGCTGGTTCAACGTCCTGCGCGACACGGTGAGCTACCGCATCCATGCCACGTGGCGCATCGGCGAAGCCATGCCCGACGCCGAAGGCCAGGCCGCCGCCTCCAGGAGCAACGCATGAATGCCCGCCTTGCCGCCGGAGGACGCATCGACCGCGACCGCGTCCTCAACTTCACATTCAACGGCCGTGCGTACCGCGGGCATCCCGGCGACACGCTGGCCTCGGCGCTGCTCGCGAGCGGCGTGTCGGTCGTGGCGCGCAGCTGGAAGTACCACCGCCCGCGCGGCATCCTGAGCGCGGGCGTGGAAGAACCCAATGCGCTGGTGCAGCTGTTCGACGGCGCCCGCACCGTGCCCAATGCCCGCATGACCGAGGTGAGCCTGGTCGAAGGCCTCGTTGCGACGTCCATCCATGCCAGCCCCAGTGTCGAGTTCGATCTGAAGGCGGTCAACGGATGGTTCTCGCGCCTGATCCCGGCCGGCTTCTACTACAAGACCTTCATGGCGTCGCAGGGAGCCTGGCATTTCTTCGAGAAGCACATCCGGGCATCCAGCGGCCTGGGCGCCTCGCCCACGGTCGGGGATCCGGACCGCTACGAAAAACGCTTTGCGCATTGCGACGTGCTCGTGGTGGGCGGCGGCATCGCAGGCCTCACGGCTGCGCTCGCGGCGGGCCGAAGCGGCGCGCGGGTCATGCTGTGCGACGAGCAGGCCGAGCTCGGCGGCTGGCTGCTGTCCAGCGACGAGAAGATCGACGGGCTGCCCGCCGCGCAGTGGGTCGAGCAGGCACGCGAGGAGCTCGCGTCGCTGCCCGAAGTGCAGGTGCTGCCGCGAACGACCGCCTTCGGCTACCACGACCACAACCTGGTCACGCTGGTCGAGCGTCGTGCCGACCACCTGCCGTTCGCCGAAGCGCCGGTCTTCCGCGAGCGCCTGTGGCGGCTTCGTGCCAGGCAGGTGGTGCTGGCCACCGGCGCGCACGAGCGCCCGCTGGTGTTCGGCAACAACGACCTGCCCGGCATCATGCTGGCGTCGGCCGTGTCGACCTATGTGCGCCGCTATGCGGTGCTGCCGGGGCAGCGGGCCGTGGTCTTCACCAACAACGACACCGGCTACGACGCGGCGCTGGCGCTTCACGGCGCGGGCGCATCGGTGGTGGTCGTCGATGCGCGCAGCAAGCCCGACGGCAGCCTCTCGCAGCGTGCCAGCGGCAAGGGCATCGAGATCCTGCCGGGCCAGGTGATCACCGAAGCGCACGGCCGCAAGCGGGTGACTGCGGCCGTGGTGCAGCAGCTGGATGCGCAGGGCCGCCTCGGCGGATCGCCGCGAATGCTCGCATGCGACCTCGTCGCCGTGTCGGGCGGCTTCAGCCCGGTGATCCACCTGCAGTGCCAGGCGGGCAGCAAGCCGGTCTGGGACGACGGCCATGCCGCCTTCCTGCCCGGCCGTGCGGCGCAGGCCGAATCTTCCGCCGGCAGCTGCTGCGGCCTGCAGAGCCTTTTCCTGTGCGCCCACAGCGGATGGGCCGCAGGCGCGGCCGCGGCGCAGGCGGCGGGCTTCCAGGTGGCGCCCACGCCGCTGCCCCGCATGGCCGACACCCAGCCTGGTTCGTTGCGTCCGCTGTGGCTGGTGCCGCATGCCAAGCGCGTGAGCCGGGCGCCCAAGCAGTTCGTCGACCTGCAGAACGACGTGGCCGCTTCCGACATCCACCTGGCGGTGCGCGAGGGATTCGAATCGATCGAGCACGTCAAGCGCTACACCGCCATGGGTTTCGGCACCGACCAGGGCAAGACAGGCAACATCAACGGCATGGGCATCGCCGCCCAGGCGCTCGGCAAGTCCATTCCGCAGGTCGGCACGACGACCTTCCGCCCCAACTACACGCCGGTGACCTTCGGCGCGGTGGCCGGGCTGGAACTGGGCGACGCCTTCGAGCCGGTGCGCACCACCGCCATGCACGCATGGCACCTGCGGCAAGGCGCGCTGTTCGAAGACGTGGGCCAGTGGAAGCGCCCCTGGTACTACCCGAAGCCGGGCGAGGACCTGCACGCCGCGGTGCGGCGCGAGGTGCTCGCGGTGCGGCACAGTGTCGGAACGCTCGACGCCTCGACGCTCGGCAAGATCGACATCCAGGGACCGGATGCCGCCACGCTGCTCAACTGGGTCTATAGCAACGCCTGGTCCAAGCTCGAGGTCGGCAAGTGCCGCTATGGCCTGATGCTGGACGAGAACGGCATGGTGTTCGACGACGGCGTCACCGTGCGCCTGGGCGAGAACCATTTCCTCATGCACACGACCACCGGCGGCGCGGCGCGCGTGCTGGCCTGGCTTGAGCGCTGGCTGCAGACCGAATGGCCGCACCTGAAGGTGTTCCTCACGACCGTCACCGACCACTGGGCCACGACCGCGCTCGCCGGGCCGAAGAGTCGACAGGTGCTGCAGAAGCTGTGCCAGGACATCGACTTCGACGACGCCGCGTTCCCCTTCATGTCGTACCGCGAGGGCACCGTGGCCGGCGTCAGGGCGCGCATCATGCGCATCAGCTTCTCGGGCGAGCGAAGCTATGAGGTCAACGTGCCAGCCGCGGACGGCCTGCGCGTATGGGAGGCGATCCAGGCCGCGGGCGCACCGTACGGCATTACGCCCTACGGCACCGAGACCATGCACGTGCTGCGTGCCGAGAAGGGCTACATCATCGTCGGCCAGGACACCGATGGCTCGGTCACGCCGGTCGACCTCGGGATGGGTGCCATGGTGGCCAAGACCAAGGACTGCCTCGGCAAGCGTTCGCTCTCGCGCAGCGACACCGCGCGGCCGGACCGCAAGCAGTTCGTCGGCCTGCTCACCGATGACCCCCAGGTGGTGCTCGAAGAGGGCGCCCAGGTCATCGACGAGCCGAGGCCGAGCATCCCCGCGCGCTCGGCCGGCCATGTGACATCGAGCTACGCCAGCCCCACCCTGGGCCGCTCGATCGCCCTGGCGCTGGTCAAGGGCGGCGCCCAACGCATGGGCGAACGGGTGCACCTCTCCATGCACGGTGGCCGCACGGTCACCGCCACCATCGCCAGTCCCGTGTTCTTCGACCCGAAATCGGAGCGTCAAAATGCCTGAGGTCCTCCAACGCAAAGCCGAGCCGGCCATTCGCCGGCCGGTGGCGTCCGCCGCCCCCGTCACCAGAAGCCTGCTCGCCGGATGGCGCGAGGGCCTCTGCATCGTCAACCTGCGCGGCAATGCCGAGGACACGGCGTTCCGCCAGGCCGTCGAAAGCGTGCTGGATGCGCCGCTGCCGGTGAAGCCCTGCACCACCGGTGAAGGCAGCGCGGTGCGCGTCCTGTGGGCGGGGCCCGATGACTGGTTCATCGTCGGCCCCAAGGGGCAGGCCGATGCGCTGGCGACCCGGCTGCGCAAGGCGCTGGCCGGCCAGCACCACGCCGTGACCGACGTGAGCAGCGGCTATACGGTGCTGCACCTGAGCGGCACGCCGGCGCGCGACGTGCTCGCCCAGGGCTGCCCGCTGGACCTGCATCCGCGCGCCTTCGCGCGCGGCGCATGTGCCGGGTCGCACTTCTTCAAGGCAGGGGTCTGGCTGTGGCAGACCGACGACGCACCCGAGTACGAGCTGCTGGTGCGCCGCAGCTTCGCGGGCTATGTGTGGCTGATGCTCGAACGCGCCACCGCAGAGTGCGGCCTCGTCACGCGGCGGTTTGCGTGAACACGACGTGGTCGGTGAGGATCGAGCGCCTCTGCACACAGCTTCGCGTCGGCATCTATGCCGATGAGCTCGAGCCGCAGCCGGTATGGGTCGACCTGGTGCTGCACGGTACCGCTGCGGCCTGCCCGACGGCGCTCGGCGAGTGCATCGACTACGAGCCGCTGTGCCGCTGGATCACCGAGGAATGGCCAGGCACCCCGCACACTCCGCTGCTGGAGACGCGGGTCAACGAGCTGATCGCCTTCGCCTTCGATTTCGATGGGCGCGTGCAGCAAGTGCGCGCCGGTCTCGCCAAGGAACGCGTGAGCGGCTCGGCGGTGTCAGTGGGCATCGAACGCAGCGTCTCGCGCGCGGATTTCGAAGCGCAGCGCCGCCATGTACAGACGATGGCGGCCTTGTGCATGCCGAGCGAAAGGACCAGCGATGAGCACCAGCCTGCCTGACGAAGACCGCTACTGCCTGACCCTGGCCTGCCGGAGTGCCCGCGGCCAGGTGGCGACGGTCACTGCGCTGCTCGAGCGGCACGGTGCCTACATCGAGGAGTTCGCGGTCTTCGACGACGTCCTGAGCGAGCGCTTCTACGTGCGCGCGGTCTTCCGCGTGCGCGGCGCGGCTGCGCGGAACATCGATGCGCTGCGTGCGGGCTACGCCGCGGCGCTGTCTGGCTTTGCAGATGCCGAGGGCGCGATCCACGACACGCGGCGCCCGGCGCGCGTGCTGATCATGGTGTCCAAGGCGGACCACTGCCTGCACGACCTGCTCGCGCAGCGCCGGCGAGGCGAGCTCGACATGGACGTCGTCGCCGTGGTGTCCAACCACGCCGACCTCGCCGCCGTCGCGGCGGCCGAGGGCGTGCCCTTCCATCACTTTCCGATCACACCCGAGACGAAGCTGCAGCAGGAGGCGCAGGTGCTGAACTGCATCCGCGAGTACGGTGCCGAGCTGGTGGTGCTGGCGCGCTACATGCAGGTGCTGTCGGAAGACATGTGCCGGGCGCTGGCCGGGCGCGTCGTCAACATCCACCATTCCTTCCTGCCGGGCTTCAAGGGCGCGCGCCCGTATGTGCAGGCCCATGCCCGCGGCGTGAAGCTGATCGGCGCCACGGCGCACTTCGCAACCACCGACCTGGACGAAGGACCCATCATCGAGCAGGCGCTGGAGCGGGTCGACCATGCCTTCGGCCCAGAGCAGCTGCTGAGCACGGGGCGCCACGTCGAATGCCTGGTGCTCGGGCGCGCCATTCGCTACGTGCTCGAGCACCGTGTCTTCATCAACGGGCTGCGCACCGTCGTGCTGCGTTGAGATTGTCGTCCGCGAGCCATGGCGGGTCGATAGCTGGCAATCCCTGAAGCGTTGGTGGTGCGATCGTTGCACACCGCGATTCATCATCAGGAAAGCACATGAAACAACGAGTGGACAGGGGTGTGTTCTGGGCCGCCGCGGCCCTGTCGATCGGGTTCGTGGCGTGGGGCGCGATCGCGCCCAAGCAGATGGCGGCGCAATCGCAGGCGCTGCTGAACGCAATCATCGATGGCTTCGGCTGGTCCTTCGTCGTCAGCACCGCCTTCTTCCTCATCTTCTCGCTGTTCCTTGCGTTCAGCCGCTTCGGCCATATCCGCCTTGGACAGGACGACGAAAAGCCCGAGTTCAAGACCTCGTCCTGGATCGCGATGATGTTCAGCGTCGGCATGGGCATCGGGCTGATGTTCTGGGGTGTGGCCGAGCCGATCACGCACTTCGCGACACCGCCGCACGGCCTGGCAGCGCCCCACTCGCGCGCCGCCGCGCAGCTGGCAATGGAGTACTCGTACTTCCACTGGGCCTTCCATCCGTGGGCGATCTACGCGGTGGTCGGCCTCGTGATCGGCTACTTCACGTTCCGCAAGGGCATGCCGAACCTGATCTCGAGCGCGTTCACGCCGCTGATCGGCGAAGCGGGCGTGCGCGGACCGATCGGCAAGGCAATCGATGTGCTGGCGGTGCTGGCAACGATGTTCGGTACCGCGACCTCGCTCGGCCTGGGCGCGCAGCAGATCAACAGCGGCCTGAACCATCTCTGGAAGATCGGCGAGTCCAACGCCATCGCGCTGACCATCATCGCGGTGATGACAGTGTTGTTCATCCTGTCGGCGGTTTCGGGCGTCGGCAAGGGCGTGCAGTTCCTCAGCAATGTGAACATGGTGGTGGCGGTGCTGCTGCTGCTGTTTCTCGCTGCGGTCGGACCGACGGTCTTCATCGTCAATACGATGGTCGCGTCGCTCGGCGACTACCTGCGCGAGCTGATCCCAATGTCGTTCCGCACCGCCGCGTTCAGCGACGGCAAGTGGCTTGGCAGCTGGACGATTTTCTACTGGGCCTGGTGGATCTCCTGGGCGCCCTTCGTCGGTACCTTCATCGCGCGCATCTCGCGCGGCCGCACCATCCGCGAGTTCATCATCGGCGTGCTGTTCATCCCGAGCGGCGTCACGATGGTGTGGTTTTCGGTCATGGGTGGCGCGGCACTGTACGCCGAGCTCGCGGGCGCCGGCGGCATCGCCGCAGCGGTGAAGGACCAGGGCCCGGCCGTGGCGCTGTTCGTGCTGCTCGGGCAATACCCGGCGGCGACGCTGACCTCGTCCGTCGCGATGTTTCTGGTCGGCGTGTTCTTCATCTCGGGCGCCGATGCCGGCGCGATCGTGATGGGAATGCTGTGCGCGAAGGGCGAGCTGACGCCGCCGCGCGGCCTGGTGATCCTGTGGGGCGTGCTCGCCGGTGCAGCCGCGTCGGTGCTGCTCGTGATGGGCGGACTCGGCGGGCTGCAGACCGCAGCGGTCATCGTCGCCGCGCCTTTCCTGGTGGTGATGGCGGGGCTGTGCATCGCGTTGTGGGTGGCCCTGCTCGACGATCTCGAGGGGCGGCCGCTGCGCCAGCGGCTGCGCGGCAGCGGTGTCGCGGTGCCGAGCACGGGAACGAAGCCGGCGCGCTCGGGCTGACGGAATGGGCCGGCAGCTTGGACACGAAGGCGCGCTTCTGCTTGCGCCAAGCGCGCCACGTCCTCTTGCGCAGTTGGCTCAGGCCGCCTTGGCCATCAGACCGTGCGGATCGATGACGAATTTCTTCGGCGCGCCGGCATCGAATTCCGCATATCCCCGAGACGCGTCGTCCAGTGCAATGACTTCCACGCCCACCGTCTCCGCGATCTTGATGCGGTCCCACAGGATGGCCTGCATCAGCGCGCGGTTGTACTTCATCACCGGCGTCTGGCCCGTGAAGAAGCTGTGCGACTTGGCCCAGCCCAGGCCCAGCCGGATGCTCAGCGCGCCCTGCCTGGCCGCGCTGTCGGCGGCGCCCGGATCCTCGGTGACGTAGAGCCCCGGAATTCCGATGCGGCCGGCCGCGCGGGTCACTTCCATCAGCGAGTTCAGCACGGTGGCCGGCGCTTCGTGGCGGGCGCCTTCGTGGCCATGCCCGCGGGCCTCGAAGCCCACCGCGTCGACCGCGCAGTCCACTTCCGGCACGCGCAGGATCTGCGCCACCTGCTCGGCCAGCGTCGCGTCCAGGGACAGGTCGACGACTTCGTAGCCCAGGCTCCGGGGATGCTGCAGCCGCGCCGGATTGACGTCGCCGATGATCACCACGGCCGCGCGCCCAGCAGGCGCGCCGATGCCGCCGCCGCCAGGCCCACGGGCCCTGCGCCCGCGATGTACACGGTGCTGCCCGGCCCGACGCCTGCGGTGACGGCCCCGTGGTAGCCGGTGGGAAGAATGTCCGACAGGCAGGTCAGGTCGCGGATCTTCTCCATCGCCTGCGCCTTGTCGGGGAACTTCAGCAGGTTGAAGTCGGCATACGGCACCATCACGTACTCGGCCTGGCCGCCGACCCAGCCGCCCATGTCGACATAGCCGTAGGCCCCGCCCGCACGCGCCGGATTGACCGTCATGCACACGCCCGTGTGCTGCTCCTTGCAGGTGCGGCAGCGGCCGCAGGCGACGTTGAACGGCACCGAGACCAGGTCGCCGATGGCGAACGTCTCGACGTCGCGCCCGAGTTCGATGACCTCGCCGGTGATCTCATGGCCGAGGATGAGGCCCTCCGGCGCCGTGGTCCGGCCCCGGACCATGTGCTGGTCCGAGCCGCAGATGTTGGTCGACACAACGCGCAGGATCACGCCGTGGTCGATGCGCCTGCCGCGCGGATCTTCCAGCTTGGGAAAGTCGATGGACCGGACTTCGACAGTGCCCGCTCCCACATACGCTACGCCGCGATTGCTCGCCATTTCGATCTCCTTGGGTTGTCAGAAGCTGTGGGCGATGCCGACGCCATAGGCCGTCGTGCCGCTGCTGTTGTCGGGCTTGTTGCGGCCCGCGCTCGCGTAGAGGCTGGTCCGCTTCGACAACAGGTAGTCGGCGCCGAGCCCGAGGAAGCGCGATCTGGCGCCGTCCACCTTGAGCTGGCCGTAGCTGGCCTTGAGCACCGCGGCGCCGATCGTGTAGCTCGCGCCCACGGTGTAGGCCTTGGCAATGGAGTCGACCGCCGCTTCGAACTTGCTCCGGTCGTAGGCGCCCATCAGCGAGAGGGATCCGATGGTGTACTTGGCGCCGAGAAAGGTGACCGTGTCGTTGTTGCTGTTCTTCGAGGTGGCCGCCATCATCGAGACGGGGCCCTGGTCGTAGTTGAGCGAGAGGCCGTTGTTGTGGCCGCGGCCCGCACCGGCCGCGTCGGATTTTTCGAATGCGCCGCTGTAGTGGAAGCTGAAGCCGCCAAAGACGGGCGAGTCGTAGAAGACGCCGTTGGCGAGCCGTCCGTACTCGGGAGAGCCGTTGTTGCTGGTGCGGCTGCTCGAGTAGTTGTAGTGCCAGTACTGCCACGCCGGCGACGCGATACGGTTGAAGTTGTACCAGGGGTCGTAGGCCCAGTCATTGGCCCACACCGCATCGAGCGCACGCCCGAGGCGCACGCTGCCCCAGGCGCCTTTGAGCCCGACGGTCGATTCGCCTTGCCAGTAGGGCTTGGAGCCCTCTCCCTCGGGCCGTCCGGTGTCGCCTTCGAATCGGTGCGACAGCTTGAAGGTGGCGGCCAGGCCGCCGCCGAGATCCTCGGTGCCGCTGAATGCGATGTTGCTGCGCTGGATGGTGCCGACGTTGTTCGTCCGGTTGAAGTCCCGGAACACACCGATGTCGAACAAGCCCGAGATGACGACCGACGATTGGGCGTGGACCGCCGCGCTTGCGAACAGAAGTGCCGTGGCTGGAATGGCAATGCGCCTGAACGAGATCATCGTGTTTCTTTCCGGTGTGATTGATGATGGAACGCGTGGACATCACGCCAGGCGATGCTAGGGAGGCGCTGCGCGTGCGATTGCCATGAGGCGACGCGGATCAACCGGATGCCGACACGCGGATGCGGGCCGTTTCGCGCTGGTATGAAGCAAGGCCGCGGTTCATGCGCGCGCGGCGGAGCCGGCGCTGCGTTTGCGCACGGCGCCGGCGAAGCGAAGGGCCGTTCAGCCGTCCCGGTGCCGCGTGCCGAAGCTCTCGGTCAGGCGATCCAGGATGATCGCCAGCAGCACCACCGACAGGCCGCTCTCGAAGCCCAGGCCGATGTCCAGGCGCTGGATGCTCGAGAGCACGTCGTTGCCCAGGCCGCCCGCGCCGACCATCGAGGCGATGATCACCATCGACAGCGCCATCATGATGGTCTGGTTGACACCGGCCATCAGCGTGGGCAGCGCGATGGGAAGTTGCACCTTCCACAGCAGCTGCAGCGATGTGCAGCCGAAGGCCTTGCCCGCCTCGACCTGTTCCGGATTGACCTGGCGGATGCCCAGCGCGGTGAGTCGCACCACCGGCGGCATCGCGAACACCACGGTGGCCAGGATGCCCGGCACGCGGCCCAGCCCGAACAGCATGGCGGCCGGGATCAGGTAGACGAAGGCCGGCATGGTCTGCATGAAGTCCAGCATCGGGCGCAGCAGGGCGTTGAAGCGGTCGCTGCGCGCGCACAGGATGCCGAGCGGCACGCCCACGAACAGGCTGATGAGCGTCGCGGAGAAGACCAGGGCCAGGGTCACCATGGTCTGGTCCCAGAAGCCGGTGAGGCGGATCACCATCAGGCTGGCAAAGGCGAACAGCCCGAAGCGCCACTTCAGCCGCCACGTGCCCACGGCCACCACGGCCAGCAGCACCAGCCAGAAGGGCAGTGCCACGAAGGCGGACTCGACCCGGCCCGCGAAGGCCTCGACGACGTGGCCGACCGCATCGAACACGCCCGCCCCGCGGCTCAGCAGCAGCTTGACGCCGTCGTTCACCAGTGCGCCCAGCGGCAGCACGTCCTTTTCTTGGCCCATGAGAGCCCGGATGATGTCAGTAGGCATGGCGGGTACTCGCAATCTTGATGAGAAGGCTCTTGGTCGTGATGCAGCCCACGAGGTGCTCGGCATCGTCGAAGACGCTCACGGGTTGATCCACCTCAAGGACGGCGCGCAGCGCATCGGGCAAAGTGGTAGTCGCCGAAAGTCTGTTCGACTTGCTGCATGCGGCGAGGTCCGCATGTGCGCTGTCGACCAGGTCGGCCGCGGTGAAATAGCGCGAGGTGTCCACGCCCTTGAAGAAGCGGCGCACGTAGTCGTTGGCCGGGCGGGTGACGATCTCGTGCGGCGTGCCCTCCTGCACCAGGCTGCCACCTTCCATGATGCCGATGCGCGAGCCGATCCTGAGCGCTTCCTCCAGGTCGTGCGAGACGAAGAAGATGGTGCGGCGCTGCTCGCGCTGCAGATCGAGCATCAGGTCCTGCATCTCCGTGCGCTTGAGCGGGTCCAGCGCGGAGAAGGCCTCGTCCATCAGCAGGACGTCCGGGTCCGCCGCCAGGGCCCGCGCCAGCCCGACGCGCTGCTGCATGCCGCCGGAGAGCTGGTGCGGGTATTTCTGCGCATAGGCCTTGAGGCCGACTTGTTCCAGCACGCCCATGATCTTTTCCCGGTACAGGCGGGGCTTGTCGCCGGCGATTTCCAGGCCGAAGGCCACGTTGTCGAACACCGTGCGGTGCGGCATCAGCGCGAAGCTCTGGAACACCATGGCCACGCGCTTGCGGCGCCAGCGCACGAGATCTGCCGCCCGCATCTTGACGATGTCCTGCCCGTCGACGATGACCGAGCCCGACGTGGGCTCGACAAGGCGGTTGATGAGCCGGATCAGCGTCGACTTGCCGGAGCCGGACAGGCCCATCAGCACGTAGATCTCGCCGGCATGCACGTCGAAGCTGACGCGGTTGAGGCCGACCACCTGGCCGGTGCGCTGGAAGATGTCGTCCTTGGACTGGCCCTCCCGCAGCAGCTTCAGCGTCTGTTCCGGCTTGGTGCCGAAGACCTTGGTCAAGTCGCGTATCTGGATCTTCGGTCTAGACATGCTCGGTTCCTGGGACAGTGATGGACGTGGGGGATTTTTCATCGGGGGAGTGGCCGGCGAACCGGCTATCGGTCGAGTTCCAGGTCGCTCAGCGGCTTGCTGCAGCAGGGCAGGATCCAGCCCTGCGCCACCTCGCGCGGGCGCAGTCCGCCGCCCTGGTTCATGTCGATGTCGCCGGCGAGCTTGCGTGTGCGGCAGGTGCCGCACACGCCGCTGGCGCACGAGAAAGGCCAGCGAATGCCGGCGCGCTGCGCGGCCTTCAGGATGCTTTCGTCGGCAGCGCATTCGAAGCGTTCCCCGCGCGACTTGAGCGTGACGACGAAGCGCTTGGCCTCGGTACCGGCGGGGCCGGCTTCGGCGGATGTCTCGGCCGCCTCGTCCGTGTTCGGCGCCAGGCTCTCGAACGAGAAGCTCTCTTCGTGATAGCGCGCCATGTCGAAGCCTGCCTCGGCCAGCATGGCGCGCACCGCCGCCATGAAGGGGCCGGGGCCGCAGCACCAGACCTCGCGTTCCAGCAGGTCCGGCACCTGGGCGCGCAGGAGCGGCAGGCCGAGGCGGCCCAGCAGGCCGCTGTAGCCGGGCGTGCTGCCGCGGCTCTCGCACACCATGGTGGCGCGCCAGCGCGGCAGCGAACGCGCCAGCAGTCTGAGCTCGTCGGCAAAGACGATGTCCTGCGGCGTGCGGGCGGCGTGGATGAACTGCACGTCGGCGTCCAGTCCCAGGTCGCTCCAGGCGCGGGACATCGACATCAGCGGCGTGATGCCGCTGCCGCCCGAGAGGTAGAGCTGTCCTCGCGCGGGGGCCCGCACCGGTCCGGGCGGAAAGCAGAAGCCTCCGGCCGGGCCGGCCGCCGACAGCCGCGTGCCCGGGCGCATGTGCTCGTGCAGCCAGTTCGACACGCGGCCGCCGGGCACGCGCTTGACGGTGATGGTCAGCGTGTCGGGCCGGGTCGGGCTGGAGCACAGCGTGTAGCAGCGGTTCACGCGCTCGCCGTCGATGTCCAGGCTCAGCGTGATGAACTGGCCGGGGCGGTAGCGGAAGCTGCGCGCCTCCACCGCGCGGAACACGAAGCTGCGCACGTCGTGCGTTTCGTCGCGCACCCGCACGCATTCGAGCCACTCGTCGTCGGGGCCCCAGGCAGCGGCGGGCGCTTGCGCCAGGTCAAGGTAGGAAACCGTCATGGGATCGGCGCTCCGGTTCAAGGGCCAGCGGCGGGTTCGGTGCGGCCGCGGCTTCAGCGCGCGGCCGTGGTGCCGGCGCGCATGCGGTCCACGTACCAGCTGCAGAAGGCCTCGACCAGGGCTTCGGCATAGGGCGAGTAGGGGCCGGGCTCGTAGGCGCTGCTGGCCACGCCGGACTGCGCGGCCTCGACCAGCCGGCGGTCCTGGGCGTTGGTGGCGTTCCACACGGCGGTGAGGTTGTCCACCGTGTAGTCCACGCCCTCCACCGCATCCCGGTGCACGCACCATGTCGTGCGCACCAGGGTTCGTCCGGCGCTGAGCGGGATGGTCGAGAAGCTGACCACGTGGTCGCTCATGAAGTGGTGCCAGGAGTTGGGCTGGGTCCAGACGGACAGGCCGCCCAGGGCCTTGTCCTCGAAATTGCCCAGCAGCTTCTTGCAGGCGACCTCGGCGTTCAGCGTCTGGGACTGGCCGGCGCGGTCCAACGGGAGGCGCTGGACGCGAAAGCCGCTGACGCGCGTGTCCAGCTCCTCGATCCGCGCACTGGGCAGGCCCATGGCTTCCCAGCGGGCGCGGCTCTCGTTCACGGCGTGTTCGAACTGCGCCAGCCCTTCGGCGTTCTGCGGCCCGGGCTGGTAGCCGAAGCCCTGCTCGTAGATCGAGATCGTCAGTTCCGGATGGTTGCTCATGCAGTGGTAGCACTCGCGGTTGTTCTCCAGCGTGAGCTTCCAGTTGCCCTCTTCGATGATGTCGATCTGTGCCGCCACCTTGCAGTCGTCCAGGCGGTGCGGTGCGAGGTAGGGGCGCATGCGCGCGGCCGCTTCCTCGAAGTCCGCCGGCGGTTCGTCGGCCAGGCAGATGAAGATCAAGCCCTCGAGGTTGCGCAGGTGCACCTTCTTGAGGCCGTGCTGCTCGCGCAGGAAGGCCTCGCCCATGTGGTCGGCATGGATCAGCTTGCCTTCGAGGTCGTAGGTCCACTGGTGGTACGGGCAGACGATGTTGCCCAGGCTGCCCTGGTGGTCTTGGCACAGCCGCGAGCCGCGGTGGCGGCAGACGTTGTGGAACGCGCGCAGGTTCATGTCGTCGTCCCGCACGATCAGCACCGAATCGGCGCCGACCTCGACCGTGATGTAGTCGCCCGGCTCCGGCACCTGCGGCGCAACGCCCGCGAAGATCCAGTGGCGCCGGAAGATGTGTTCCATGTCGGCCTCGAAGATGTCCTCGCTGAGATAGAACGGCGCCTCCAGACTGTAGCCGGGGCGGCGCCGCGCCAGCAAGGCGCTCAGCATGTCGTTCGCCGAACCGGCGCGGGGATGCAGGGTGATGATGGAAGCTTGAGTGGGCATGACGGAGATCCTGGAATCCGTTGGATGAGCCTCGCGAGAGCTGGCGCCAGGGAGCGCCTGTCAACGTGGTGGGCGCATTGTTTGGCGAGCCGCCGTGCGCACCTTGCGTCGGCAGGACGCGGACTTGTCAGGAATCGACACGCAGCCTCGAGCGATCCGGGCCCGGTGCCCGCGTGCTGCCGGCGATGTCGGATTTGCGCAAGTGCGCGTCCGCGCTGCACAAGCCTTGGCGACCGCTGGCTCGAAGAATCAGGCACCGGCGCGGTCCGCCGCCAGCCACAACGCCAGCCACCCATGAACCAGACGCAAGGAACCCAGACAATGAATCCGATCCATGCCAACGCCGTCGTCATCGACGGCCTCATCATCTCCAAGTGGGACCGCCCGGTATTCGAGGACATGCGCAAGGGCGGCCTCACCGCCGCCAACTGCACCGTCTCCGTCTGGGAGGATTTCAAGGGCACGGTGCACAACATCGCGCAGATGAAGTCGCTCATCCGCGCCAACGCGGACCTGCTCACGCTGGTGCGGACCACGCGCGACATCGAGCAGGCCAAGGCCGACGGCAAGACCGGCATCATCCTCGGCTTCCAGAACGCGCATGCCTTCGAGGACCACCTGGGCCACATCGAAGCCTTCGCCGACATGGGCGTGCGCGTGGTCCAGCTCTGCTACAACACGCAGAACCTGATCGGCACCGGCTGCTACGAGCGCGACGGCGGGCTGTCCGGCTACGGCCACGAAGTCATCGCCGAGATGAACCGGGTGGGCATCATGGTCGACCTGTCGCATGTCGGGGCCAAAACGAGCGAGGAGGCGATCCTCGCCTCGAAGAAGCCTGTCACCTACAGCCACTGCCTGCCCGCGGGGCTCAAGGAGCACCCGCGCAACAAGAGCGACGAGCAGCTGCGCTTCATCGCCGAGCGCGGCGGCTTCATCGGCGTGACCATGTTCCCGCCCTTCCTGCGCCGCGGCATCGAGGCCACCGTCACGGACTACGTCGAGGCCATCGACTACGTCGTCAATCTGGTGGGCGAGGATTGCGTGGGCGTGGGCACCGACCACACCCAGGGCTACGGGCAGGAGTTCTTCGACCACATCACGCACGACAAGGGGCGCCACCGCCGGCTCACTGATTTCGGCACCGTGCTCAACCCCGTGGGTATCCGCACCATCGGCGAGATGCCCAACCTGACGGCCGAGATGGAGCATGCCGGCTGGCCGGCGAGCAAGATCGAGAAGATCATCGGCGGCAACTGGCTGCGGGTGTTCAAGGACGTGTGGGGAGCCTGAGCATGCAGCCGCAATTGCCCATCGAGGTCGACGAAAACACCGGCATCTGGAGCACCGACGGGCTCCCGATGATCTACGTGCCGCGGCACTTCTTCGTCAACAACCATGTGGAGGCCGAAGCCGCCATCGGCCGCGAAGCTTATGCGCAGAGCCTTTACAAGGCGGGCTACCGCTCCGCGTATTTCTGGTGCGAGCAGGAATCGAAGACCCACGGCCTGAAGGGCCTGGCGGTATACGAGCACTACCTCAAGCGGCTGTCGCAGCGCGGCTGGGGCCTGTTCTCCTTCGAGGAGGTGGACGCCGCCACCGGCCATGCCCGCATCGTGCTCGAGCACTCGGTGTTCGTGCTGGCTCGGGGCATCGCCGGCGTGCCGGTGACGCAGGACAAGGTCTGCTACCTGTTCTCCGGCTGGTTCTCCGGCGCCATGGACTGGGTGGGCCAGGACACCGGCAAGACCTGGAAGACGCACAGCGAAGAAACCCGCTGCGCCGCCGAGGGACATGCGCACTGCGTGTTCACGGTGGCGCCCCTCGCGGCCTGACCCTCACACGCAGCCATCCGATCATGCGTTACCCGCACCTGTTCGAACCCATCCAGCTCAACCAGCTGAAGATCCGCAACCGGATCGTGAGCACCGCCCACGCCGAGGTCTATGCCGAGAACGGCATGCCCGGGGAGCGCTACATCCGCTACTACGAAGAGAAGGCCCGCGGCGGCGTGGGCCTGGCCATCTGCGGCGGCTCCAGCCCGGTGGCCAAGGACAGTCCCAGCGACTGGTGGAGCTCCGTGAATCTCTCGCGCGACGAGACCATGGAGGGCCTCGCCAAGCTCGCCGAGACCATGCACGGCCACGGCGCCAAGATCATGATCCAGGCCACGCACATGGGCCGGCGCAATGCCTGGCACGGCTTCGACTGGCCGCACCTGGTCAGCCCTTCGGGCGTGCGGGAGCCGGTTCACCGCGGCAACGCCAAGACCATCGAGATCGAGGAGATCCGCCGCATCGCCCGGGACTATGCGCGGGCCGCGCGCCGCGTGAAGGCCTCGGGCATGGACGGCATCGAGATCTCGGCCGCGCACCAGCACCTCATCGACCAGTTCTGGAGTCCGCGCAGCAACCACCGCACCGACGAATACGGCGGCTCGCTCGAGAACCGGCTGCGCTTCGGCATCGAGGTGCTCAACGCCGTGCGGGAGGAGGTGGGCCGCGACTTCTGCGTGGGCCTGCGCATGTGCGGCGACGAGTTCCACGAGGACGGCCTGGACCACGAGGCATTCAAGGAAATCGCCCAGGCCATGAGCGAAACCGGCCTGATCGACTTCCTCAGCGTCATCGGCTCGGGCGCCGACACGCACAACACGCTGGCCAACTGCATGCCCCCCATGGCGCTGCCGCCCGAGCCCTTCGTGCACCTGGCCGGCGGCATCAAGAGCGTGGTGAAGATTCCGGTGATGCACGCCCAGAGCATCCGCGATGCGCAGCAGGCCGAACGGCTGCTCGCCAACGGCACGGTCGACATGGTGGGGATGACGCGCGCGCAGATTGCCGATCCGCACATGGTCATCAAGATCCGCGACGGGCGCGAGGACCAGATCAAGCAGTGCGTCGGCGCCAACTACTGCATCGACCGGCAGTACAACGGCCTGGACGTGCTGTGCGTGCAGAACGCCGCGACCAGCCGCGAGCGCACCATGCCTCACACCATTGCCAGGAGCACAGGCCCAAAGCGCAAGGTGGTGGTCGTGGGCGCAGGTCCGGCGGGGCTGGAAGCGGCCCGCGTGGCGCGCGAGCGCGGCCATGACGTGGTGCTGTTCGAGAAGCAGGCCCAGGTCGGCGGACAGGTGAACCTGGCGGCCAAGGCGCCCAAGCGCGAACAGATGGCCGGCATCATCCGCTGGTTCGACCTGGAAACGCTGCGCCTGGGCGTGGACCGGCGGCTGAACACCGAGGCCGACGCCTCCATGATCATGGACGAGCGGCCCGACATCGTCGTGCTCGCCACCGGCGGCATCCCGCACACTGGCCAGACCCCGGGCTGGGGCGTGGCCGAGGGCCTGTCGGTGTCCGGCTGGGACATCCTGAGCGGCCGCGTCGCGCCGCGGGGCAACGTGCTGGTGTACGACGCGATCAGCACGCATGCGGGCAGCGGCGTGGCCGACTTCATCGCCAGCCGCGGCCATCTGGTCGAGTTGGTGACGCCGGACGTGAAGATCGCCGACGACACCGGCGGCACCACCTTCCCGATCTTCTACCGGGGCCTCTATGCGCACGGCGCCATCTTCACGCCCAACCACTGGCTGGACCGCGTCTACCGCGAGACGACGCCGGACGGCGACAAGCTCGTGGCGCTGCTGCGCAACGAGTACACCGACGCGCAGGAGGAGCGCGTCGTCGACCAGGTCGTGATCGAGAACGGCATCCGCCCCGACGAGGCGCTGTACTGGCAGCTCAAGGAGCGCTCCGTCAACCGCGGCCAGACCGACATCGACGCGCTCTACGCCGCACAGCCGCAGCCGGTGCTGTCGCAGGCGCTGCGCGGCGAAGGGAAGTTCGCGCTGTTCCGCATCGGCGACGGCGTGTCGATGCACAACATCCACGGCGCCATCTACGACGCGCTGCGCCTCGCCAAGGACTTCTGAGCATGGAAAGCCTGATGTCTGCCTTCGTGTGGCGGGACCTTGTCACCGCCGTGTTCTGGCTGGCCGTGACGGCGCTGGCCGTGGGCACGGCGCGGCGCGCGGCGCTGTGGCGCCGCGGCCGCCCGGCGCCGGTGGCCTGGAGCGGCCTGCTGGCCATCCCCAAGCGCTATTTCGTGGACCTGCACGACGTCGTGGCGCGCGAGCCCGCCGTGGCGCGCGCGCACGTCGCAGTGGCCGGCGGCGCGCTCGGCTGCCTGGCGCTGGTTGCCATCAACGATGGCCTGCGGCTGCGGCTGGCGGTGCTGGACATCGCGCTGGTGGCCTGCGCCGCGCTGATGCTGGGAGGCGCACTCATGATGGCGCAGCGGCGGCGCCAGCCTGCCGTGGCCGCGCGGGTGTCGCGCGGGCCCTGGACCCGGCTGCCGTGGACGCTGGCCGCCGGCGCCGCCGGCATGGGCGCACTGGCCATCGGCGCGCTGTGGCACGACCAGATCGCGCCGTGGTGGGCGGCGCTTTGCGCGCTTGCGCTGTGCGCCGGCGCCGCCGAGCTGGCGCTGGGCGTCGGCCTGGCCGGGCCGATGAAGCATGCCGTGGCCGGCCTGCTGCATCTCGGCCTGCATCCGCGCCCCGAGCGCTTCCGGCGCCAGCAGGTGGGCCCGGCCGCGCAGCGCCCTGCCAGCGCGCTCAGGCCGCTCGCGCTGGACCGCGATGCGCCCGGCGTCGCCAAGCCGGCCGACCTGGCGTGGAACCGGCTGCTGTCCTTCGATGCCTGCGTGCAGTGCGGCAAGTGCGAGGCGGCTTGTCCCGCATTTGCCGCGGGGCAGCCGCTCAATCCCAAGAAGCTGGTCCAGGATCTCGTCATCGGCATGGCGGGTGGCAGCGACGCCAGTTACCACGGCAATCCCTATCCCGGCCACGAACTCGGCCGCCACAACGGCGCGCCGGACCGGCGTGCAGTGCCCGGCCTGGTGGAGGCCGAGACGCTCTGGAGCTGCACCACCTGCCGCGCCTGCGTACAGGCGTGCCCGATGCTGATCGAGCACGTCGACCTGGTGGTGGACCTGCGCCGCAATCTCACGATGGAAGGCGGCGTGGTGCCCAACAAGGGTGGCGAGGTGCTGGCCGCGCTGCGCGAGACCGACACGCAGGGCCGCCATCCGCTGGCCGCGCGCTACCACTGGGCCGTGGACCTGGGCCTGCCCCTGGCCGAGCCGGGGCAGCAGGCGGAGTGGCTGCTGCTGGCGGGCGAGGCCGGCTTCGACATGCGCGGCCAGAAGACCTTGCGCGCGCTGGTGCAGGCCATGAAGGCCGGCGGCATCGTCCCGGCGGTGCCGGGCGCGGCCGAAACCGACTGCGGCGACGTGGCGCGCCGCCTCGGAGACGAGGAGGGCTACCAGCGCCTGGCGCGCCAGCTCATCGCGACGCTGCAGGGCCGGCCGGCGGCGAACCTCGTCACGGCCGATCCGCACCTGTTGCACGCGCTGCGCAACGAATACCCGCTGCTCGATGCGGACTGGGCCCGGCGCCTGGCCGGCGGCCAGACCCGCGTGTGGCACCACACCGAACTGCTGGCCGACCTGCTGGAGCGCAAGGCACTGCGGCCGGCCACACGCGCGGATGATGCGCCGACGATGACCGTCACGCTGCACGATCCCTGCTATCTCGGCCGCTACAACGGGCAGACCGAAGCGCCGCGGCGCGCGCTGCAGGCCATCGGCATCCGCGTCGTCGAGATGGAGCGCCACGGCCTGAATGCGCGCTGCTGCGGCGGCGGAGGCGGGGCACCGGCCACCGACATTCCGGGCCAGCGCCGCATTCCCGACATCCGCATGGACGACGCCCGCGCCACCGGCGCCGAGATCCTGGCCGTGGCCTGCCCGCAGTGCACCGCAATGCTGGAAGGCGTGGTCGGCAAGCGTCCCGAAGTGCTGGACGTGGCCGAACTGGTGGCGCGCGCGGTGGAGGCGACAGCATGATCCGGCGTGTCGATCCGCGCCGTCCGGCGCTCATCACGCCGCAGGGCCTGCGCCGCATCGTCCTGGGGGGCACCGAGGGCGAGCGAGACCTGCGCCAGTCCGCCGCCAGCCATGCCGCCGTGCGCCGTCCGCGCCTGGCGCAGGCGGTCCCGGACTGCCTGCTGGTCGTGACCCATCCCGACAGCGGCAGCCTCGACGAGCACGCCCGCGAGGCCATCGCCGCGGCAGCGCTGCTGGCGCGCGCCGACGAGGCCGTCGTTGTCCTCATTCCTTGCGCCGATGCGGCGCTGCAGCTCGATGCGCGCGCGCTCGGCATCGACCGGCTCGAACTCCTGCCGGTCGCGCCTGCGACCACGGCCGACCTGCTGGCCGAGGCCGTGGCGCAGCGCTGGCGGGCCTTGCGGCCCCGGCTGGTGCTCATGCCCGACCGGGGTGATGACGCGGATCTGGGACGCCGCCTGGCGGTGGCGCAGAGCCTGTCGTCGGCTGTGTCCGTGGTCGAGATCGCCGACGGCCGCGCCCGCGTGCGCGACCACGGCACCGTGGACCGGGCAAGCGGCGATGCGACGGCGGAGCTCGCCGGCCTGGACTTGCTGCTGGTCGCGCGCCAGGTTGCGCGCACCGAGCTGCCTTTTCTCGGCCTGGGCGAGCAGCTGGTGCTGGAAGCGCCCGCGGCGCGGCCGGTTGCCGGCCTGCGGGACCTGGGCTGCGTTGCCGGCACGGCGCAACAGGTCGCGCTGGAAGAGGCCGACTTCATCCTGGCTGCCGGCAACGGCGTCACCGACGTCGCGCTGTTCCGCCAGCTGGCGGAAGCGCTGGGCGCCGCCGTGGGCGCCTCCCGCGTGGCGGTGGACGACGGGCGCTTCCCGCGCAGCCAGCAGATCGGAGCCACCGGCCGCACCGTGCAGGCCCGCGGCTACCTGGCCATGGGCATCTCCGGCGCGGTCCAGCATCTGCAGGGCATACGCGAATGCCGGCATGTGATGGCTGTCAACACCGACCCCGCCGCGCCGATCGCGCAGCGCTCGGAATTCATCGTGGCCGAGGATGTGCAGGACCTGATGCGCGCGCTGCTCACGCTGGTGCGCGCGGCGCAGCAGTCGCCGGAGGTGGTGCAATGAGTGCAATCGAAGGATCCGGGATCGTGGTCCTGGTGTGCGTGCGGATCGATCCCACCAGCGGCCGCGCCACGCGCAGTCGGGCCGACGCCGCAGCCGTCGCGCTGGCGCAGAAGGCGCTGGGCGAAGGCCGGGAGCCGCGGCTGTGCACGGCGGGCGATATGCCGGCCGGCGTCGCACGGGAGTACCTGGCCCAGGGCGTGAGCCAGCTCACGCGGCTGCCGGTCCATGGCGATGCCACGCTGGACGAGGTCGCGTCCACGCTCGAAAGCGCCTGCCGGGATGGGGCACTGGCCATCACCGGGCCGCGTGCCGAATCCGGGCCCGGCAGCGGGCTGCTGCCCTATGCGCTGGCGCAGCATCTGCAGCGGCCGGTGATCCACGAGGTGATCGACCTGCTGCGCGAAGCGGACGGGGGCTGGCGTGTCGTGCAGGCGCTGCCCCGCGGCGCGCGCCGCTCCTGGCACCTGGAGCCGGGGGTGCCGGCGGTGCTCGTGACCAGCCCGCGCCTGGCGCAGCGCGAGGATCTGCTGCAGCGGCATTCCTGGGTGGCCGCACAGGCGGGCCGCATCGTGGAGCCGCTCACGGCCGCGCCCGCGTCCTCGCGGTCGAAGGCTGCCGCCGACTGGCGCTTCGAGCCGGCACGCAAGCAGCGGCGAGCGCTGGCGCCGGTATCCACGGAAAGCGGCGCTGCGCGCATGGCACGTGCGACGGGGGCGGCCGAATCGGCCGGCCAGGGCGGTACCGTGGTCCGCGACGGCTCCGCCATGGACAAGGCGCAATTGCTGCTGGACCACCTGCGCAGGCTGGCGCTCGTTCGTCCTCCTGCCTAGCGGGCCTCGCGAGCGGGCGTGGCCGGCTCGGATCTCGCGATGCCTCGAGCGCACCGCTCATGGATTGGACATCGGCCGCAGAAGCTTCGGCAACGTCCTGGCGCGGCGCTTGCATAAGTGGAACAGGCGAGCGTGCGACGGCACGACGATGGGGCGCCCGGCGCCTCCCGTGCTCGCCGGATTGGACACCTTGTGCACAGATTCCCTAAGCGTAAGTCCCGGTGCTGGTAGCGCCTGCCTTGATGAGAATCAAAACCGAAGTCGCGATGAGCTTGTATAGCGTGCGCCGCCCATAGGCCCTGCAGATCACGGCGCGAGTTAGCGAGAGCGTAGAGCGGTCGGCCGATCAAAAAAACGCCCCACCACGATGACTGCAACTTCCTGTTCCGATTCGACGGTCCGCCACTTCGGATTCCTGCTGCTCGACAGCTACTCGATGATTGCCTTTGCCAATGCGCTGGAAGTGCTGCGCATGGCCAATCTGCTGAGCGGGCAGCGGCTGTATGCCTGGAGCATCGCCACGGTCGACGGCGAGGGCATCCGCGCGAGCAACGGCCTCAGGTTTGCGAACCCGGGCTGCCTCGCCGACCTGGACGGGTGCGACGTGGTCTTCGTCTGCGGCGGTGTGGAAGTGCAGAAGGCGATCAGCGATGCCGTGGTGCAGGACCTTCGCCGCCGTGCGGCCCGGGGCCAGAAGCTGGGCGGGCTGTGCACCGGCACGCACGCGCTGGCGGAGGCCGGCGTCATGAACGGCTACCGCTGTGCCGTGCACTGGGAGAACCTGTCGGCGCTGCGCGAAGCCTGTCCCAAGGTGCATTTCGCGCTCGAGGTCTTCGTCGTCGATCGCGACCGCGTCACGGCTTCCGGCGGCATCGCGCCGCTGCACCTGATGCTCCACCTGGTGCGCGGCCATCATGGCAGCAAGCTGGCGATGGCGATTTCCGAGCAGTTCATCATCGATCGCGTACGTGACCAGACCGACCAGCAGAAGCTGCCGCAGCCCGAGTTCGTCGGGCCTGGCTACGAGCACGTGGTCGAGGCCACGCAGTTCATGGCCGCGAACATCGAGGAACCGCTGGCGTTGTCGGAGATCGCAGATGCGACCGGCGTTTCGCTGCGCCAGCTGGAGCGACTGTTCCATCGCTACCACGACGTGACGCCCGCGCAGCACTACCTGGCGCTGCGCCTGCGCCGCGCCCGCGAGCTGCTGGCGCACACCAGCGCGCCGATCATGCAGATCACCGTCGCCTGCGGCTTTCAGACCGCATCGCATTTCTGCAAGGCCTACAGGGCCCAGTTCGGGCATTCGCCCAGCGATCACAGGCGCCAAGGAGGCGGCCAGGGTTTGGTGCACCTGGGCGCGGCGCCGGATGCGGGCACCGTCGCGGGCATGCTGGCCGCCGAGCAGGCTGCCGGCGGCGGCGCGGCCATGCACCTCTCGTGATGAGGAGCGCCGCTGCTGCCGGCTGATCCGGCTGCGCGGACCTTCAGACGGCGTTGGCGAGCCAGCGTTCCACGACCTCGCCGTGCGTCGAGACGTAGGCCGCCGCTTCCTTCGCGGCGCTGCTCTCGCGGGCCTTGAACATCACGGCCTCGAGGTCGGCCAGCGGCAGCTTCATGTTGCGCACGAATGCAGCCGCCTTGGGGAAAGCCGCGCCAAAGCCCTTGCGCGCGAGCGCGTGGATTTCTTCGGTGCCGCCCAGCGTCTGCTTGGGATCTTCGAGGTAGCGCAGCTTGTACTGGGAGAACATCCAATGCGGCGACCAGGTCGTCACGACGATCCACTGCTTGCGCTGGATCGCGCGGTCCAGCGTCGAGACCATGGCGGCGTCGGAGGCGGCCTGCAGCTTGTAGTCCAGGCCATAGGTCTTGATCGCCGCCTCCGACAGCTTCATCAGGCCGGCGCCGGCATCGATGCCCTGGATGCGGCCATTCAGCTTTTCCTGAACCTCCGGCTTCTTCAGGTCCTCGATGGAGCGCAGCACGGACACGGGGATCTCGTCGGGCACGGCCCAGCCCAGCCGGGCGTCGGTGTAGAGCACGCCGAGGTCCTCCACGTCGTCCTTGACCTTCTCCCAGTAGGCCTTGTGCGTACCGGGAAGCCAGGCCATGAGCATCAGGTCGATCTGGCCGCGCTGCAGCGCGGCGTACTGCAGCGCGACGTCGGTCATGACCAGTTCGACCTTTTGCGCCAGGCGCTGCTCGAGGATCAGCTTGGCCAGCTGGGTCACCACCTCGGCGTCCGACCATGCGGTCCAGCCGATGCGGATCGGCTTGGCCTGGGCCAGTACGGCCAGGGGTGTGCTGGCCAGCGCCAGAGTGGTGGTGCCGGTGATGAAACGGCGGCGATTCAGGCTCGACAGATCGCGGGTCATAAGTGGGCTCCGAACGGGCGGTTAAGGCGGTTAAAGATGCCGGTTCGACTGTAGTTGTGCCCCGCGCCGCGGGTTCGCTCGATGCGACGCCGACATGTCGCGGATCGACATGAGGCCAGGAGGCCGGCCGCCCGCAGCTTTCGATGGCTGGTCGCCGTTGCTAGTTGTCCTGCGAAGCCCAGTCCACCAGCGCGTCGAACGCGGCGCGCGCGGCGCCTGCGTTCTCGCCGTTGGCAATGGCCACCACCACGTAGCGCCGGCCGCTCGCGCCGTGCACATAGCCGGCCACGCCGGCCGCATCGCGCAGCGACCCGGTCTTCAGGTGGGCCGCGCCGCCCGAGCGCAGCGCACGCTTCCTGAGCGTGCCGTCCACCCCCATGGCGGGCAGCGACGACACCAGCTCCGGCATCAGCGGCGAGCGCCAGGCCACCTGCAGCATCTTGCCGAGCGCTGCGGCGCTGATGCGTTCGTCGCGCGAGAGGCCCGAGCCGTTGTCGAAGACCGGCGGCGCCTCGCCGGTGCCGATGCGCTCGCGCCACCACTGGCCCAGCGCGCTGCGCGAGGCCTCGAAGCTGCCGCGGTTCTTCTGCGCGAGCCCGAGCGTGAGGAAAACCTGCTGCGCCATCACGTTGTTGCTGTACTTGTTGATGTCGCGCACCACTTCCGAAAGCGGCGGCGAGCCGAACTCGAACACCGGCTTGAGCCCCGCCGGCACCCGGCCGTCGCGCATCTGGCCGCCGACGCGGCCGCCCATCTCGGCCCACATGCCGCCGATGGCGCGCAGGCCGTAGGTGCGCGGATCGGCATAGGCCACGGCCCAGCTCTTCTCGCCGCAGGCGGCCGGCAGGGCGCCCAGGAAGCGGATGCGGTTCGGGTCGCTGAAGTCGGGCTTGAGCGCCGCGCGCCAGTCGCCGCATTCGCCGGGCGCGAGCGCCACCGTGGGCTGCATCGACACGCTGGCGAGCGGCGGCTCGTAGCTCACGCGCGCCTGCTGGCCGCCGCGCTCGGGCGTGAAGATCATGTTGACCGACTTGAAGTTGACCAGCAGCGCGTCGGGTGAGGCGTTGTAGGGCCGCAGCGGTTCGCCGTCGAAGGCGGCCGGGTCGTTCTCGATCGTGTTGTCGAAGGCGCTGCGGTCGAGCACGATGTCGCCGCTCACGGTGGTGATGCCCAGGCCCTGCACGCGCCGCAGCAGCAGCCAGGCGCGCTCCAGCACCAGCTTGGGATCGCCTTGGCCCTTGATGTAGAGGTTGCCGTTGAGCACGCCGTTGCTCACCGTGCCGTCGGCATAGACCGGTGTGCTCCAGCTGAAGGCCGGACCGAGCAGGTCGAGCGCGGCGTAGGTGGTGACCAGCTTCATGATCGACGCCGGGTTCACCGGCACCTGCGTGCGCCAGGCCAGGCGCGGCGGGCGCAGGCCGTCGGCATCGGCCACCAGCATCGTCACCGCGTCGCGCGGCACCTTGGCGCGCGCGAGGGCGGCCTCCACTTCGCCTGGAAAGGCCTGCTGTGCAAGGGCGCCCGGAACGGCCAGGGCGGTGAAGGAGAGCGCGCAGGCGGTGCGCAGGAAGGAGAGACGACGAAGAAGACGCATCGTGCCGATTATCTCGGCGGAAAAACATGCAGTTGCGCGTGATACAGCAGCATCACCGTCTTGGCGTCGGCGATGCGCCCGTCCGCCACCATGGCCAGCGCCTCGTCGATGCCGAGTTCGAGCACCTCGATGTCCTCGCCCTCCTCGGCCAAGCCGCCGCCGTCGCCGATGCGCATCGAAGGCTCGTATTCGGCGATGAAGAAGTGCAGCTTCTCGGTCACCGAGCCCGGGCTCATGAAGGCTTCGAGCACCTTCTGCACCGCGCCCAGGCGATAGCCGAGTTCTTCTTCCACCTCGGCGCGGATGCGATCCTCAGGCGCTGCGTTGTCCAGCAAGCCGGCCGCCGCCTCGATCAGCAGGTCGTCATGGCCGTTGACGAGGGCCGGATAGCGGAACTGCCGCGTCAGCAGCACCGTACGCTGCGCGAGGTTGTATGGGAGCAGCGTGGCGCCGTTGCCGCGGTCGTAGGTCTCGCGGTGCATGCGCTGCCACTGGCCGTCGTTGCGCCGCCAGTCGAAGGCGGTGGTCTTGAGCGTGTACCAGTTGTCGGAAAGCAGGGTGACTTCGTGCACCCGGACGCGGTCGTGGAGGGTCGTCATGGCGCGCAGCTTAGGCGCAAATTCGTGCAGAAACAAGAAAATTCGTGCAATCGGCAGTCCTGCCCGCTACCATCGCCCGATGCTCACCCGCCAGCGCAAGCAACACATCCTCTCGGTCCTGCAGCGCGACGGCAACGTCGTTGCCAAGTCGCTCAGCGAGGAGCTGGCGTTGTCGGAAGACACCATCCGGCGCGACCTGCGCGAACTGGCCGCCGAGGGGCTGCTGCAGCGCGTGCACGGCGGCGCGCTGCCGGTCGCCCCGGCCGAAGCCGACTTCGCGGGCCGCCTGCAGCTCGCGACCGCGGAAAAAGTGGCCATCGGCCGCGCCGCGGCGCGGCTGGTGCGGGCCGGGCAGGTGGTGTTCATCGACGGCGGCACCACGGCCGTGCAGATGGCGCGGCACCTGCCGGCCAGCCTGCGCGCCACCGTGGTGACGCACAGCCCGCCGGTAGCGGTCGAGCTGGCGGGCCATGCCGGCATCGAGGTGGTGCTGATCGGCGGGCGCCTCTTCAGGCATTCGATGGTGGCGGTGGGCGCCGCGGCCGTGGACGCCATTTCGCGCGTCCACGCCGACACCTGCTTCCTGGGCGTGACCGGCGTGCATGCCGAGGCCGGGCTGACCACCGGCGACGTCGAGGAGGCCGCGATCAAGCGTGCGCTCATGGCGGCCGCGGCCGAGACGGTGGTGCTGGCCTCGTCGGAAAAGATCGGCGCGGCTTCGGCCTGGGTCATCCACCCCGTCTCGGCCGCCACCAGCCTCTTGGTGTCGCCGGAAGCGCCCGCCGCCGCATTGGCGCCGCTGCGCAAGGCCGGGCTTGCCATCCTGCGCAGCGACGGCGGCTGACGCCCGCATGCGCCCGGCGATTCGCCCCAGGCCGGCGCGGCCGCGGCCTGCCCTGGATAATCGAGGAATGCCCGCCATGCCCCGTTTCTCGCCCCGCACGCTCGGCATCGGTGCGGCCGTGGTTACCGTGCTGGTCTGGACCGCCTTCATCGTGATCGCCCGGGCCTCGGCCGCGCGCTCGCTCACCCCGTTCGACCTGGCGCTGGCGCGCATTGGCGGTGCCAGCCTGGTGCTGGTGCCCTGGGGCGTCTGGATGGTCATGAAGGGCCGGCGGCAGAAGGACGGCACCGCGTCGTCGCTGTTCGGCCTGTCGCCGCTGTCGCTGCGGGTCACGGCCAGCGCCGGGATCTTCGGCGGCGTGGCCTATGCCCTGCTGGCCTACAGCGGCTTCTTCTTCGCGCCCGCGGGCCACGCCGCGGTGCTGATGCCCGGCAGTCTGCCGCTGTGGACCACGCTGCTGGCCGCCCTGGTGCTGCGCGACCGCATCACGCCGGGCCGCGCCTTCGGCCTCGTGCTGATCGTGGCCGGCGATCTGGTGGTCGGCGGGCGCAGCCTGCTGCATGCCTTCGAGGGCGGCGAGGTCTGGAAGGGCGACCTGCTCTTCATGGCCGCGGCCTTCTGCTGGGCCTGCTACAGCGTGGTGGCGCGCCGCCACGGGCTCGACGCCGTGCGCGCGACCATCGCCATCACCGTGTTCGCGCTGCTGGCCTACGTGCCGGTCTACAGCCTGCTGGTGGCGGGCGGCGCGGTCGTGAGCCGCATCGGCTCCGCGCCGTGGGGCGAGGTGGCGTTCCAGATGCTGTTCCAGGGCGTCGGCTCGGTCGTCGTCTCGGGTATTACCTTCACAAAGATGATCCAGTACTTCGGGCCGGTGCGCAGCACCATGATCACGGCGCTCGTGCCCGGCCTCTCGGCCTTCGGCGCGGTGATCTGGCTCGGCGAGCCGCTGCACTGGAGCCTGTCGGCCGGCCTGCTGCTGGTGACTGCCGGCATCCTGTTCGGCGTACAGAAAACATCGGCCGGTGGGCGCGCGGCTGCGCGGCCCGCGATGCCGGCCACCGCCACGGGGCGCCGCGATGGCTAAGCTCCTGGCTTTCGACACCAGCACCGAGCACCTGTCGGTGGCGGTGCGCCACGGCGAGCGCCTGTTCACGCACAGCGGGGCCGGCGGCGCGCAGGCGTCGAGCACGCTGATCCCGCTCATCCTGCAACTGCTGGCCGAGGCCGGGCTCGCACTGGCCGCGCTCGACGCCATCGCCTTCGGCCGCGGGCCGGGTTCCTTCACGGGCCTGCGCACCGCCTGCTCGGTGGCGCAGGGCCTGGCTTTCGGCGCCGGCGTGCCGCTGCTGCCGGTCGACACGCTGCTGGCCGTGGCCGAGGAGGCGCGCCACGCCTTCGGCGCACGCCAGGTGGTGGCGGTGCTCGACGCGCGCATGGACCAGCTCTATGCCGCGCGCTACGACTTCGATGCCGGCGGCGCGCTGGGCGGCACCGGCGACGAGCCGCTGCTGCTCGCGCCCGAAGCGCTGGAAGTGCCCGCCGGCTGGTCGCTGGCCGGCAATGCCTTTGCCGCTTACGGCCCGCGCCTGGCATCGGCCACGGCGCGCCACGAAGTGCTGCCGACGGCCACCGCCATGCTCCGGCTGGCGCCCGCGCTGCTGGCCGCGGGGCGCACGGTGGATGCGGCGCATGCCTGGCCGCTCTATGTTCGCGATAAAGTGGCGCAAACCACCGACGAGCGCGCCGCCATCAAGGCCGCCGCCCTGGCGGTTCCGCCTGTTGCCAGCAACCCATGAGCGCCGTCCTTCAGCCCGTCGAAGCCCGCCTCGAACCGCTCACCGTCGAGCGGCTCGACGCTGTCTGCGCGGTCGAGCAGACGGCCTACAGCCATCCGTGGACGCGGGCCAACTTCATCGATTCGATGGCGGTCGGCTACCACTGCCAATGCCTGCTGGCCCCGGTTGCCAGGCCGGACCTGGCGACGCCGCTCACCAGCCTCGGCGAAACGCTGATCGGCTACTTCGTCGCCATGAAGGGCGTGGAGGAGGTGCACCTGCTCAACATCACCGTGGCGCCGGTTTTCCAGCGCCAGGGATGGGCGCCGCTGATGCTCGAGGCGCTGACCGGCTGGTCGCGCGCGCAGGGTGCGCAGTGGCTCTGGCTCGAGGTGCGCCAGAGCAACCGGCGTGCGCTCGACATCTACATGCGCCAGGGCTTCCGCAGCGTCGGCGTGCGCAAGGGCTACTACCCGGCCCATGAAGGCAAGCGTGAAGACGCGGTCGTCATGAGCCTGCGATTGAATGAATCAGGCTCTGCCTGGGGAGCCTTGCGATGAACGCGGTACAGACACTGAAGCTCGACGCCCGCCGGCGCGCGATGCTCGACGAGATGGGCGTGAAGGTCTGGTGGCCGATGCCCGAAGTTGCCGAAGCCGCACCCGTGGCCGCGGAAATGGCTGCGGTCGCCGCGCCGCCGCCATCGGCTCGCGAGCAATCCGTGGACGAAGCGCCGGTCGCTGTGCCTGCCCCGGCCGCCAGGCCCGTTGCAGCACCGGCCCCGGCGGCACGCCCCGCGCCCGCGCTGCTCGCGCAGGGCGCTGCCGTGCTGGTCGACGCGCCTCGCCGCCTCTACGCCGAGGCCGCAGCCGAAGCGGCGCAAGGCGGCTGGCTCGTGGTGGCCGACATGCCGCCCGAAGCCGACGGCCGCCACGGCGAGCCCTTTGCGGGCGATGCCGGCAAGCTGCTCGACAACATGCTGCGCGCCCTCGGGCTGCACGACGGCAGGACGCCGGTGCACCTGATGCGCACGCACCGCGGCGTGGGCGCCGGCCAGCCCGGCAGTCCGCGTCCCATGGACGAGGCTTTCGGGGAACATGCCGCCGCGCTGGCGCCGAGCCTGGTGCTCGCCATGGGTCCGCTGGCCGCCCAGAGCCTGATGCAAAGCACCGATCCGCTCGGCAAGCTGCGCGGCCGCGCGGTGCCGCTGCCTTCGGCCAATGGGGTGCCGGTGGTGGCCACCTACCACCCGGCCTACCTGCTGCGGAACCCGGCCGACAAGGCCCGCGCCTGGGCCGACCTGTGCCTGGCCGCAGAACAAGGCTGACCCCCAGTCTTCGCGCACTTCGTGTCGCTGCGCCAACCCCCTTCCAGGGGGCAACACCAGCGGCCCGGCAAAGCCGGTTCCGCGGTGTTTCACGAATGGGCCGGGGAGCCTTTAGCGGCATCCTTAAAATCGACCCATGACTTTCCTCGACAAGCTGGCCACTGCACAGCAAAAAAACGGTTCGTTGCTCTGCGTGGGGCTCGATCCGGAGCCAGCCAAGTTCCCGGGGCAGCTCAAGGGCGACGCCAGCCGCATCTATGACTTCTGCGCGCGCATCGTCGACGCGACGGCCGGCCTGGTCATCGCCTTCAAGCCGCAGATCGCCTATTTCGCGGCCCACCGCGCCGAAGCCCAGCTCGAACAACTGATGGAGCACATGCGCCGCAACGCGCCCGATGTGCCCGTGATCCTGGACGCCAAGCGCGGCGACATCGGCTCCACGGCCGAGCAGTACGCCATCGAGGCTTTCGAACGCTACGGCGCCGACGCGGTGACCCTGTCGCCCTTCATGGGCTTCGACTCGGTGGCGCCCTACCTCAGGCACCAGGGCAAGGGCGCCTTCCTGCTGTGCCGCACCAGCAACCCCGGCGGCTCCGACCTGCAGGGCCAGCGCCTGGCGGACATCGAGGGCCAGCCCTTTCTCTATGAGCATGTGGCCAAGCTGGCGCAGGGCCCATGGAACCTCAACGGGCAGCTCGGCCTCGTGGTGGGTGCGACCTACCCGGCGGAAATCGAGCGCGTGCGCGAACTCGCGCCGACGGTGCCGCTGCTGATTCCGGGCGTCGGTGCCCAGGGCGGCGATGCGGTGGCCACGGTGCGCGCCGGCTGGCGCGCCGATGCGCCGATCATCGTGAACTCGTCCCGCGCCATCATCTACGCCTCCTCGGGCGACGACTTTGCCGAGGCGGCCCAAAAGGCCGCGCGCACCACGCGCGACGCACTAGAGGCCGCGAAATAAGGCTCGCCCCCAGGCTCCGCGCACTTCGTGTCGCTTCTCCAACCCCCTACCGGGGGCAACACCAGAGGCCCGGCAAAGCCGGTTCCTCGGTGTTCCTGGGGTGGCCGGCTGTCTGGCCTCAAGCTCTGCGCAGGCGCGTGAAAGCTTCGAACTCCCAGTTGCGCATGCCCAGCAGCAGCGTGTAGCCCTCGCGGTCCTTCGCGGCCAGCTTCTGGTCGGTCTGGTGCTGCTGCGCAAAGTCCTGCGCCACGCGCTGCAGGCGTTCGAGGAAGGCAGGCGCGAGCGAGCGGCTGATCTGGCCGTGCACCAGCAGCAGCCCCTCGGCCGGGCCATCGAAGCCGCCCGCGTAGTAGTCGAGCACCACGTTCTCGCGGAAGAACTCCATCACCGGGCCGTGCGGCCGCCAGCGAAAGGTCTTGGCCAGCTTCAGCCGGTAGCGGTTGAGCGGGCGCAGCTCGATGATGCCGATGCGGTCCAGCTGCGCCAGGCAGCCGATGCACTCGGCCTCGCTGATCCGGTAGGCCGCCACGATCTGCTCCAGCGTCCACTGGCTCAGCACGCTGATGGCCACGAGAAGCAGCTTCTTGTCCTTGACCACCGCCTTCTCCTGCTCGTGCGTGAGCTCCTTCAGCAGCGGCTGAGCGTCGGCCACGCGGCGCGCCAGCTCGGCGAAGTCGATCTTGAGCGCACGGCAGATCGCGTCGACGCGCGACAGCGGCATGTCGCTCTTGGCCAGCATGCGCTTCACGCTGGATTCGGCCATGTCGAGCGAGCGCGCCAGGTCGGCGTAGGTCATGCGGGCGCTCTTGAGTTCGTTCTTGAGGGCTTGGACGAGGTCGACAGTGGTGCTCATGAGGGTGATGATGCGGAAGGAGGTATTAAAAAAAGATACCGAAAGGTGTGAATTAGTGCCTCGTATCGATTCTCGATGCCTGTAGAGAGACTGGCAACTAAATTCCGCGGCTCGTACCACCCACCACCACCGAGGACCGCCATGCCTTTGCCCACCCTCAGCCGCCGCGAGCGCGGATTGCTCTTCACCTTTGCGCTGCTCGCGCTGGTGGCCCTGTTCGGCCCGGCGCTGCCGGCGGCCGATGTGGCCATTGCCTCGGTGTTCGCCGATGGCCGCAGCTGGCATGGCCTGCCCAACGCCATGGACGTGCTGAGCAACCTGCCCTTCCTGCTGATCGGCTTCTGGGGCCTGTACCGGCTCAACCGGATCGACCGGGCCCACCAGGAGGCGCTGGCGCAGTTCCCGCTGGCGCCGCCGGCCAACGATCCGCCGGACAACACGCTCGACTGCGCCTGGCTTTTCTTCGCCGGGCTGGTCGCCACCGCCGCGGGATCGGCCTTCTTTCACCTGCTGCCCGATGCCCACCGGCTCGCGGCCGACCGCGCCGGCATGGCGGTGGCCTTCGCGGGGCTGATCGGCATCGCGGTCTGCGAGCGCGTGAGCCAGCGCGCCGGCTGGCCGGCCGCCTGGTTCGTGCTGATGGCCGGACTGCTGTCGGCGGAGGTGTTCCAGGAAAGCGGCAACGTGCTGCCCTGGGCCATCGTGCAGTTCGGCGGCATGGCGCTGGTGCTCACGCTCGCGCTGGCGACGCCGATGCGCGGCGCGGTCGGGCTCAGGCTGGGTTGGGTGATCTGCTTCTATGCATTGGCCAAGGTCTTCGAGCTGGCGGACCACGCGATCTACGAGGCGACGCAGCAGGTGGTGTCCGGACACACGCTCAAGCACCTGACGGCATCGCTGGCGGGCCTGCCGGTGCTGGCGGCGCTGCGCAAGCTCGACATAAGCTGGCGCGCGACGTTGCTGCGGCACAATCCCGACGCAGCCGCCTTGACGATATAGGCTCGCCCCCAGTCTCCGCGCATTTCGTGTCGCTGCGCCAGTGTAGATAACAAGAGGAGATGTTTCGAATGACAACCCCCGCCGCTGCTGCCACTGCCGCCACCGCGCCGCACGAAGCGAACGCCCACGCCAACCAGTTCGCCTTGCTCAAGCAGCGGCGCTTCGCGCCCTTCTTCTGGACCCAGTTCGCCGGCGCGGCGAATGACAACCTCTTCAAGTTCGCCTTCACCGTCATGGTGACCTACCAGCTCCAGCTGAGCTGGATGCCGCCGGCCATGGCGGGCCTGGCCATCGGCGCGCTGTTCATCCTGCCGTTCTTGCTGTTCTCGGCCACGGCGGGGCAGCTCACCGACAAGTTCGACAAGACGAAGATGATCCGCTTCGTCAAGAACCTCGAGATCGCGATCATGCTGCTCGCGGCCTGGGGCTTCGTGCGCGCCGATGCGGTGGTGCTGCTGGGCTGCGTGTTCCTCATGGGCCTGCATTCCACGCTGTTCGGCCCGGTCAAGTTCGCCTACCTGCCGCAGGTGCTCGACGCGCGCGAACTCACGGGCGGCAACGGCATGGTCGAGATGGGCACCTTCGTCGCCATCCTGCTCGGACAGGTGGCGGGCGGGCTGCTGGTGGCGCTGCCGCAGATCGGCCACGCCACGGTGGCGGTGGCCTGCGTGCTGCTGGCACTGGTCGGGCGCGGCGTGGCCCAGGCCATTCCGCAGGCGCCCGCCACCGATCCGGGGCTGGTGATCAACTGGAACCCGTTCAGCGAGACGTGGCGCAACCTCAAGCTCGCGCACGGCAACATCGTGGTGTTCCGTTCGCTCTTGGGCATCTCGTGGATGTGGTTCTTCGGCGCGGTGTTCCTGAGCCAGTTCCCCAGCTTCGCGAAGGAGGTGCTGCACGGCGACGAGCAGGTGGCCTCGCTGCTGCTGGTGGTGTTCTCGGTGGGCATCGGCGTGGGCTCGCTGCTGTGCGAGACGCTGAGCCGCAGGCAGGTGGAGATCGGGCTGGTGCCGTTGGGCGCCATCGGCATGAGCGTGTTCGCCATCGACCTGTACTTTGCGTCGCGTGGTCTGCCGCCCGCACCCGCGGCAGCGGGTGCTCTTGCCTCCTCGGCGGTCATGGGCCTCGGCGCCTTCATGGGCCAGGCCGCGCACTGGCGCGTGATGGCCGACCTGGCGCTGCTGTCGCTCTTCGCTGGGCTGTACAGCGTGCCGATGTACGCGCTGATCCAGCTGCGCAGCCAGCCCACGCACCGCGCGCGCATCATCGCGGCCAACAACATCCTCAATGCGCTGTTCATGATCGGCAGCTCGGTCATTGCGGGCGCATTGCTCGGGGCCGGTTTCACGATTCCGCAGATCTTCCTGTTCACGGGCATTGCCAACGCGGTGGTGGCGTTCTACATCTTCATGCTGGTGCCCGAATACCTGCTGCGCTTCATCGCGTGGATGCTGTCGCACTTCGTCTACCGCTTCGAGATCAAGGGCGACGAGCACATTCCCACCGAAGGCGCCGCGGTGCTGGTGTGCAACCACGTGAGCTTCATCGACGCCATCCTGCTGATGGCCGCGAGCCCGCGCCCGATCCGCTTCATCATGGACCACCGGATCTTCAAGGTGCCGGTGCTCGGCGGGCTGTTCAGGCTGGCCAAGGCGATTCCCATCGCGCCGCAGAAGGAAGACCCGGCGGCCTACGAAGCGGCCTTTGCCAAGGCGCTGGGCGTGCTGCGCGAAGGCGATCTGCTGGCCATCTTTCCCGAGGGCGCCATCACGCGCGACGGCCAGCTGCAACCCTTCAAGGGCGGCGTGATGAAGATCATCGAAAGCGCGCGCGCCGAAGGCATCGAGCCGCCGGTGATTCCGATGGCGCTGACCAATCTCTGGGGCTCGTACTTCAGCCGCATCGAGTTGCGCGGCGGCGAGAACGTGGCCATGGCCAAGCCCTTCCGCCGCGGCTTCTTCAGCCGCGTGGGGCTCAACGTCGGCCATGCGGTGCCGCCGGTCGAGGTGCGGCCCGAGGCGCTGCAGCAGCGCGTGAGCGGATTGCTGGCCGCCTGAGGCGCGGCCTCTCCGGCGCGCAAGGTGCCGGAAAGTATCTTTTCGAGATACCCATAGCGGCCCAAACCGGAACTGGTCGAAGCATTCGAGCCCCGCGGTGCGGGAGCGAACCATCATTCGCTCACCTTCACTACGCCGCGAGGCACTCATGCAACCCTTCCCCTCCACCACCGTTTCGATCCAGCGCGACACGCGGGCCTGGCAGTTCCAGGTCTGGGCTTCGTTCGCGATCGCCGTGTTCCTCTGTGCCACCGGCCTGAGCTGGCTGCCGGGCGAGGCGCTGGACCGTGCGTTCATGGTGATGGGCTATGTGTTCTGCCTGAGCACCGCCTTCATGCTGGCCAAGTTCATTCGCGACAACCAGCACGCGAACGCCGGCGGCACGGCGAGCCGCGACGTGCCGATGTGGCGCCTGGTGGTCTGGGGCAGCTTCTTCACCGCAATGGGCCTGACCGGCTGGGGCCTGGTCCGCATGGAGATCAACGACGCCTACAAGGCCTTCCTGGGCGTGAGCTGGCTGTTCCTGATCAGCTCGGCCTTCACGCTGGCCAAGACCCTGCGCGACCGCCATGAAGCCGATCTGGTCGAAGCGCGGCTGCAAGGCCGCCGCGCCGCGCGCCAGGAAGCCGCTGCTGCCGGCTCGGCCGAATGAGCGCCGCATTCCTCTTCATCAACCCACGAAAGACCGCCATGAAAAAATCTGTTGCTGCCCTTCTGGTCGCCGCCTGCACCGCGTTCGCTGGCGCCATGCTGCCTCTTCATGCCCAGGCGCAGAGCGAGGCTTCGGCCGAACTCTCGCTGCTGCCGGTGGCCTCGGTCGTGGGGGCCGCTTCGGCGGTGGGCGCCTCCGCGACGGCCGTGGTCGCGCTGCCCGCCGCGCTCTCGGTGGGAGGCTCGATGCTCACGGTGGTGGCGGTCGAGGCCTCGGCCGACGGCACGGTCTACCTGCTGGAGCGCGCCTCGGACGGCGCGCGTGCCAGCGTCAAGGTGATGGGGCGCGCCGCCAATGGCGTGTCGGCGGCGGTCGGCACGGGCGTGCTGGTCAGCGTGATCGGCAGCGGCGTCGTGCTGTCGGCCGCGGGCGAGGTGCTGGCCTTCGTGCCCAATGCCATCGGCCGCGCGCTGCTGCACAACGAGAGGCTGTCGTGAAACGCGCGCTCTTCCCTGCACTGCTGCTTGCGCTCGCGGCGGCATTGCCGCTGCAGGCGCAGGCCGGCCGCTCCTGCGAGCAGGCCCGGCCGACCGCGGCGCTGATCGCCAAGGGCATGCAGATGGCCGAGCGCACCTCGCAGCAGCTCGATGCGAGCGGCGCGCGCGTCGTGCTGCTGGCGCGCGCCGGGCAGGACCTGGGCAAGTACGGTCTGCGCTATTCGCACCTGGGCATCGCCTACAAGACCGACGAGGGTCCGTGGCGCGTGGTGCACAAGCTCAACCAGTGCGGCACCGCCGTGGCCGCCGTTTACCGCCAGGGGCTCGGCGAGTTCTTCCTCGACGACCTGTGGCGCTACGAGGCCGCCTGGGTCGTGCCCACGCCCGCCGTGCAAATGCAGCTGCTGGCCGCGCTGCACGAGCCGCCTGCGCGCATCGTGCGGCTGAACATCGCGCCCTACAGCATCGTGAGCTACGCCTGGGGGCAGAAGTACCAGCAGTCGAACCAGTGGGCAGTCGAGACGCTGGCCGCGGCCATGGAACCCACCACCATCGGCAGCCGCGTGCAGGCGCAGGCCTGGATGCAGTTCAAGGGCTACGAACCGACGACACTGCGGCTCGGCCCGCTCACTCGGCTGGGCGGCCGCGTGGGCTCAGCCAATGTGACCTTCGACGACCATCCGAACGAGAAGCGGTTCTCGGACCGCATCGAGACGGTGACGGTCGATTCGGTGTTCGCGTGGATGCCGCGCGCGGGGCTCGGCGCGGCGCCGGTGGCGTTGAAGCTGCAGTAAGAAATTCCTTTCTCTCACCGAAAGAATGAAATGAGCAAGTCATTGCGTCTGTCCGAAAAATGGTTTCGCCGTGGGCTCTGGCTTGTGGCGCTGGTGTTCGCGAGCTTCCTGATCGGGCTCGGCGGCGCCGTCGTGAACGACCTGCCGCGGGTCGAGCGGGTGCTTCAGCTCGACGATTTCATCGACCGCCCCGCGGCCGAGCCGCTGCGCAGCACCATCAAGGCGTCGGAGGCCACCGAGCTGCAGGCCACGCGGCAGTTGGAGCAGATCCGCCTGCAGCAGAGCGCCGCACGGCAGGCCAGCGCCAACGCCCGCGAGACCTTCGGCAACTGGATCGCCACGCGGCGGGCCACCGCGCAGCCCGACCAGGACACGGAGCTGATCGTGCGCACCAAGGCGCTCGATGCCTTCAAGCAGAAGGAAGACGAGGTCCAGCGCCTGGCCAATGCGCAGCAGCAGATCGTGCTCGACGCGCGCCAGGCCGAGCAGCGCGCCCGCGAGGCGCTGTCGCTGCTGGAGCGCGATGCGCGCAAAAAGCTCGATGCCGAGTACCGCCGTGTCGAACTGCGCGTGTTCGCCTACCGCCTGGTGCTCACGCTGCCGCTCCTGGTCGTGGCCGGCTGGCTGTTCGCGAAAAAGCGCAAGAGCACCTATTGGCCCTTCGTCTGGGGCTTCATCTTCTTCGCGCTGTTCGCCTTCTTCGTCGAACTGGTGCCCTACCTGCCGAGCTACGGCGGCTATGTGCGCTACGTGGTGGGCATTGTGGTCACGGTGCTCGTGGGGCGCTATGCGATCGTGGCGCTCAACGCCTACCTCGCGCGCCAGAAGCTCGCCGAGCAGCAGCCCGACCAGGTCCGCCGCGAGGAGCTCAGCTACGACGTCGCGCTCGCGCGGCTCGGCAAGGGCGTGTGCCCCGGCTGCGAACGCCCGGTGGACCTGAAGAACGACGGGATCGACTTCTGCCCGCATTGCGGCATCGGCCTGTTCGACCATTGCGGCCAGTGCGAGGCGCGCAAGAGCGCGTTCTCGAAGTTCTGCCATGCCTGCGGTACATCCGCTCTGCCGCGCGTGCCGCAGGTGGCGGCTGGCGGATCGGCGTCCGGGTCTGTGGATTCGTTCACGCCCGGTGGACCGCTGAAGCCGGCCGTGTAGCGGCGGCGCCGCATGCGCGTGCTACAACCGCCGGCTGCGGCACATACAGACGCTGCCGCGGTTTTCAGTCAGCCATCAACCTCGACGGAGCAAAAAGCATGAGCATTTTCGGCAGCATCCTTTCCAAGATTTTCCCTTCCGCGAACGCCGCCCCCGCACCTGCTGCTCCGGCAGCCCCTGCGCCCGCAGGCGCACCGGCCGCCGCGGCACCGCCCCCCGCCATCACGGTGGTGGACGTCGAGGCCCTGCTCGACGGCATGCCCGGCGCGAGCAGCCTGAACTGGCGCACGTCGATCGTCGACCTGATGAAGCTGCTCGGCCTGGACAGCAGCCTCGACGCGCGCAAGCAGCTCGCCGCCGAGCTGAGCTACGGCGCCGACACCAGCGACAGCGCCAAGATGAACATCTGGCTGCACCGCCAGGTCATGACCAAGCTCGCGGCCAATGGCGGCAAGGTGCCTGCAGAACTGCGGGACTGAGCAAACCACCTGCGGCCCGGCGAAGCCGGTTCCGCGGTGTTTCCCGAAGAAGCCTCGCGCGTTGCGCGAGGCTTTTTTCATGTCCAGCCGGCATCCACCACGTAGTCCTGCGCGGTGCACATCTTCGAATCGTCGGCCGCCAGGAACAGCGCCATCGCCGCGATATCTTCCGCCATCACGCGCCCCGGCAGGCATTGCGACGCATCGATCTCCGCGGCCGACTCGGGCTTGACCCACAGCTTGATCTGCCGCTCGGTCATCACCCAGCCCGGCACGATCGAATTCACGCGGATGTTCTGCTTGCCCAAGTCGCGCGCCAGCGAGCGCGTGAGGCCGCGCGCGGCCGCCTTGCAGGCCTGGTAGACCGGGTAGCCGCGGCCCTTGATCATCCAGCTGATCGAGCCGAAATTGATGATCGAGCCGCCGCCGAGTGCGCGCATGTCGTCGGCCACGGCCTGCGCGGCAAAGAACTGGTGCTTGAAGTTGACGGCCACGAGGCGGTCGAAGTCCTCGCTCGTGACGTCGGCCATCTCGTGGCGCCGGTCGTTGGCGGCATTGTTGAGCAGCACGCCGATCGGGCCGAATTGGGCGCGCACCGAGGCGATGGTGGCCGCCAGCGCCGCCGTGTCGGTCACGTCGCACGCGATGAACAATGCGGGCGTGTCGCCCTGCAGCTGCGCCGCGAGCGCGATGCCGGCGGCCGCGTCGAGGTCGCAGAAGCCGATCTTCGCGCCCTGCGCATGGAAGGCCCGCACCAGCGCCTCGCCAATGCCGCTCGCACCGCCGGAGATGAAGACGGTGCGGCCGGCCAGCGAGGGATAGCGGGCGGTGTAGGGCGAAAGTGGTGAGGCGTCGGTCATGTGAATGCAGCAACAGCGATGGACACGGGCGGCAAGCGTACCGGATGGGCGTGCCCCTGCCGAGCGAGGGGCCGCCGGCCGGCGTATGGCTTACGGCGAATGGCCGGCGCGGGCACGCGCGGCTACGCTCCTCTCCATGACGACGAACACGCTTCCCCGCCGCACCCTGCTTGGGGTCGCGCTACTTCCCGCCGCGCTGGCGGTGCGCCCCGTGCGCGCCCAGGCGGCGGCATCCGTGCAGCTCTTCAAGCTGGTCTCGCCGCGCGACGAGGTGATCGTGGGCGCCGATGCGGCGCAGCTGGGCCCGGGTTCCAACCCTGCCGTGGAACGGCTGGCCGCGCAGCTTTCGGCCAAGGGCCAGCTCACGCTCTGGCAGTACGCCTCGCACAAGGACGCGGGCGGCGCGCTGGTGCAGGCGCCGCTCAAGCAGATCGTCGTCTTCAGGAACGAGCTGCTGCGCATCGAGCCCTACGCCACGCCGCTCGCGATCCAGCCGCCGAAGTAGCCTGGCCCCGGCGCGTCAGATGCCGCGCGCGCGCTCGGACTTGAAGCGCGCGCGGAATTCCGTGAAGGTGCCCGCCTCGAGCGATTCGCGGATCTCGCGCATCAGGTTCAGGTAGTAGTGCAGGTTGTGGATGGTGGCGAGCATCGGGCCGAGCATCTCGGCGCAGCGGTCGAGGTGGTGCAGGTAGGCGCGGCTGAAGCCTTCGCGCCCGCCGTCGTTCCACGCCACGCCCGGGCTACCGGAGGGGCCTCGCGGTGCGCCGGCGCAGGCGTAGCAGGTGCAGCTCGGGTCGATGGGCTGCGGATCGTTCTTGTGGCGCGCATTGCGCATCTTCAGGTCGCCGAAGCGCGTGAACAGCGTGCCGTTGCGCGCATTGCGCGTGGGCATCACGCAGTCGAACATGTCGACGCCGTCGGCTACGCCCTGCACCAGGTCTTCCGGCGTGCCCACGCCCATCAGGTAGCGCGGCTTGTTCGCGGGCAGCCGGTGCGGCGTGTGGCCCATGATGTGCAGCATCTCCTCCTTGGGCTCGCCCACGCTCACGCCGCCGATGGCATAGCCCGGAAAGTCCATCTCCACCAGCGCCGCGAGCGATTCCTCGCGCAGGTTCTCGAACATGCCGCCCTGCACGATGCCGAACAGCGCGTTCGGATTCTCGAGTCGCGCGAACTCGTGCTGGCAGCGTCTGGCCCAGCGCAGGCTCAGCTCCATCGAGATGCGCGCCTCGGCCTCGGTCGTGATGTGGCCCTTGGTGTCGTAGGGCGTGCACTCGTCGAACTGCATCACGATGTCGCTGTTGAGGATGGTCTGGATCTGCATCGAGACCTCGGGCGTGAGGAACAGCTTGTCGCCGTTGACGGGCGAGGCGAACTTCACGCCCTCCTCGCTGATCTTGCGCATCGCGCCCAGCGACCACACCTGGAAGCCGCCCGAGTCGGTGAGGATGGGCTTGTTCCATTTCTCGAACTGGTGCAGCCCGCCGAAGCGGGCCATCACGTCGAGGCCGGGGCGCATCCACAGGTGGAAGGTGTTGCCCAGGATGATCTGCGCACCCATCTCTTCGAGGCTGCGCGGCATCACGCCCTTGACCGTGCCGTAGGTGCCCACGGGCATGAAGATCGGCGTCTGCACCACGCCATGGTTGAGCGTGAGCGTGCCGCGGCGCGCGTGGCTGTCGGCGTCGGTCTTGAGGAGTTCGAAGTTCAGCATGGTCGTCGTCAGTCTTTTTGTCGTGCGAGCAGCATGGCGTCGCCATAGCTGAAGAAGCGGTAGCCGCTGGCGATCGCGTGGGCATAGAGGCCCATCACGCGTTCGTAGCCCGCGAAGGCCGAGACCAGCATCATCAGCGTGCTCTTGGGCAAATGGAAGTTGGTCACCAGCAGGTCGACGTGCTCGAACGCGAAGCCCGGCGTGATGAAGATGCGCGTGTCGCCGGCGGCCTCGCCGCTTTTGGCCCACGATTCGAGCGTGCGCACGGTGGTCGTGCCCACCGCGACGACGCGGCCGCCGCGCGCCCTGCATTCGGCGATGGCGCGTTGCGTGGCCTCGGGCACTTCGTAGCGCTCGGCGTGCATCGTGTGCTCGGCGATGTTCTCGGTCTTCACGGGCTGGAAGGTGCCCGCGCCCACATGCAGCGTGACGTTGGCGCGCTGCACGCCCCGGGCTTCGAGCTCGGCCAGCAAGGTTCCGTCGAAATGCAGCGCGGCGGTCGGCGCAGCCACCGCGCCGGGCACGCGCGCGAACACGGTCTGGTAGCGGCTTTCGTCGTCGGCCGAATCGGTGTGCGTGATGTAGGGTGGCAGCGGCACATGGCCGCAGTGGGCCATCAGTGCGTAAGGATCTTCGCCCGCGTCGCTCTCGAAGCCGAAGCGGAACAGCGCGCCCTGCTCATCGGGCCAGCGGCCGAGAAGCGTCGCGCGAAAGCCGCCCACCATCTGCAGCGTGGTGCCCACGGGCGGCTTCTTGCTGACCTTCATGTGCGCCACCACTTCATGTCCCTGCAGCACGCGCTCGACCAGCAGTTCGAGCTTGCCGCCGGTCGGCTTCTCGCCGAACAGGCGCGCCTTGACCACGCGCGTGTCGTTGAAGACCAGCAGGTCGCCCGCGCGCAGCAGCGAGGGCAGGTGCTTGAAGATGCGGTCGGCCGGGGCGCTGCCGGTGCCGTCGAGCAGGCGGGAGGAGGTGCGTTCGGGGGCCGGGTGTTGCGCCACCAGCTCGGGTGGCAAGTCGAAATCGAAGTCGGAAAGCGTGAAGGCGCGCATGGTGCTTGAGGGCCGGACGGGCCCGTGCCAAGGAGGCGTGGAAGATAAGTAGAACGTGGCCGGAGCCGGGCAGAATTGTCCCATGCCCGCTTCCGCGAAGTCCGTGCCCACCGAAAAGACCCCGAGCCTGCCCGCCGCCGCCCCGGCCGCGCCCGGCGCGGGCCTGAGCGCCGTGCAGCGCGCGCTGCGCAAGCTCGGCCTCGTGCGCGACATCGACTTTGCACTCTATCTGCCGATGCGCTACGAGGACGAGACGCGCATCGTGCGGCTGGCCGACACGCGCGACGGCGACATGGCGCAGGTCGAGGGCGTGGTGACCGAATGCGAGGTGGTGTACCGCCCGCGCCGGCAGCTGATTGCCACCATCGACGATGGCAGCGACACCTGCCAGCTGCGCTTCTTCAATTTCTATCCCTCGCAGCAGAAGCAGCTGGCCGTCGGCGCGCGCGTGCGTGTGCGCGGCGAGATGCGCGGCGGCTTCGTCGGGCGGCAGATGATGCATCCCACCGTCAAGGCGGCCGGCACGGCATTGCCGCAGGCGCTGACGCCGGTCTACTCGACCATTGCCGGGCTGCCGCAGCCGGTGCTGCGACGCGAGGTGCGCTCGGGCCTGGCGCGCGCGGTGCTCGACGAGACGATTCCCGTGCAGATCGGATGGCGCGGCGCCTGGGACCTGCGCAGTTCGCTCACTTTCCTGCACTACCCGACGCCCGACGTGGCCATGGCCACGCTCGAAGACCACAGCCATCCGGCGTGGCAGCGCATCAAGGCGGAGGAGCTGCTGGCGCAACAGCTCTCGCAGTTGCAGGCGCGGCTGGAGCGCGCGGCGCAGCGTGCGCCGATGCTGCCTTCCCCGGCCGAGCCAGAGGCGAGTTCGCTGCATGCGCAGCTGCTCGCGGTGCTGCCCTTTGGTCTGACCGGCGCGCAGCAGCGCGTGGGCGAGGAAATCACCTGCGATCTGCGCCGCGAGATCCCGATGCACCGGCTGCTGCAAGGCGACGTGGGCTCGGGCAAGACCGTGGTGGCGGCGCTCGCGGCGGCGCGCTGCATCGACGCGGGCTTTCAGTGCGCGCTGATGGCGCCGACCGAAATCCTTGCGGCCCAGCACTTCGGCAAGCTGGTCGGCTGGCTCGATCCGCTGCTGGCCGAACGCGGCCTGCGCGTGGCCTGGCTTACCGGCAGCCAGAAGAAGAAGGAGCGCGACGCGATGTCGGCCGCGGTCGAGAGCGGCGAGGCGGCCCTGGTCATCGGCACCCATGCCGTCATTTCGGAGAAAGTGCGCTTCAGGAATCTCGCGCTGGCGATCATCGACGAGCAGCACCGCTTCGGTGTGGCGCAGCGCCTGGCCTTGCGCGGCAAGGCTGTGGGGCATCTCGAACCGCACCTGCTGATGATGAGCGCCACCCCCATTCCGCGCACGCTGGCGATGAGCTACTACGCCGACCTCGACGTCTCCACGCTCGACGAGCTGCCGCCAGGCCGCACGCCCATCGTCACCAGGCTGGTGGCCGACCACCGGCGCGATGAGGTGATTGCGCGCATCCAGGCGCAGCTCGAACAAGGCCGGCAGGTCTACTGGGTCTGTCCGCTGATCGAGGAAAGCGAGGCGGTCGACCTGCGCAACGCCACCGAGACGCGCGACGAGCTGGCCGATGCGCTCGGCGCGGCCGTCAACGTCGGGCTGCTGCATTCGCGCATGCCCACGGCCGAGAAGCAGGCGGTGATGGCCGCCTTCACGGCCAACGAGATCCAGGTGCTGGTGAGCACCACGGTCATCGAGGTGGGCGTGGACGTGCCGAATGCCTCGCTGATGGTGATCGAGCATGCCGAACGCTTCGGGCTCTCGCAGCTGCACCAGCTGCGCGGCCGCGTGGGGCGCGGCGCCGCGGCCTCGGCCTGCGTGCTGCTCTACGCGCCCGGAGACAGCGGCCGCGTGGGCGAGGCCGCGCGGGCGCGGCTCAAGGCCATGGCCGAGACCAGCGACGGCTTCGAGATTGCGCGGCGCGACCTCGAGATCCGCGGCCCGGGCGAATTCCTGGGTGCGCGCCAGTCGGGCGCGCCGCTGCTGCGTTTTGCCGATCTCAGCACCGACACGATGCTGCTCGACTGGGCGCGCGAACTGGCACCGCTCATGCTCGACAAGCATCCGGACCTGGCCCAGCGCCATATCGACCGCTGGCTCGGCACCAAGGCCGAATACCTGAAGGCCTAGGCCTGTTCGCTGCGCCGGCGGCAGCCGATGCGGTCCCTTCGGCCTAAAGGCAACCCCATGCAGCGCTTGGTCAGGAACGCTTGCGCATAATTGACGCAAGCTATGACTCTCACCGAACTCAAATACATCGTCGCAGTAGCCCGCGAACGGCACTTCGGCAAGGCGGCCGAGGCCTGCTACGTTTCCCAACCCACTCTCTCGGTGGCCATCAAGAAGCTCGAGGACGAACTCGAGGTCAAGCTCTTCGAGCGCAGCGCGGGCGAAGTCACCGTCACGCCGCTCGGCGAGCAGATCGTGCAGCAGGCGCAGAGCGTGCTCGACCAGGCCGCCAGCATCAAGGAAATCGCCAAGCGCGGGAAAGACCCGCTGGCCGGCGCGCTGAACCTTGGCGTGATCTACACCATCGGCCCCTACCTGCTGCCCGACCTCGTGCGCCAGGTGATTGCACGCACGCCGCAGATGCCGCTGGTGCTGCAGGAGAACTTCACCGCCAAGCTGCTCGAGATGCTGCGTGCCGGCGAGATCGACTGCGCGATCATGGCCGAGCCCTTTCCCGACACCGGCCTGGCGATGGCGCCGCTCTACGACGAGCCTTTCATGGCGGCGCTGCCCACCAAGCACAAGCTGGCCGACCGCGAATCGGTCACTTCGGAAGAGCTGCAGAACGAAACCATGCTGCTGCTCGGCACCGGCCATTGCTTTCGCGACCACGTGCTCGAGGTGTGCCCCGAGTTCGCGCGCTTCTCGAGCAATGCCGAGGGCATCCGCAAGAGCTTCGAGGGCTCGTCGCTCGAGACCATCAAGCACATGGTGGCCTCGGGCATGGGCGTGACGCTGGTGCCGCGCCTGTCGGTGCCGGCCGAAGCGCTCAAGCCCAAGGTCAAGGGACGCAAGGAGCCCGAGCAGATGGTGCGCTACCTGCCGGTGCGCGACGCGCAGGACCGTGATCCGCCGACGCGGCGCGTGGTGCTGGCCTGGCGCCGCACCTTCACGCGCTACGAGGCGATCGCGGCCTTGCGCAACGCGATCTATGCGTGCGAGCTGCCGGGCGTCAAACGGCTGTCGTAGAAATACGAGAACCTGGCCTGCGCGGCGGCCGTTCGGATTCATTCATCACCGGGATAGCGTGACGCTGTTGCGAAGCCGCGGGTCGGCTTTCAGAATAAGAGTGTCCTGCACAACCTGAAGAAAGAGTTTCCAGACATGGCCAAAGCATCGAAGAAAACATCGCCGTCCGCTTCGCCCGGCAAGGTGCCCAAGAAGGGCGGCGCCGTGGTGGCGCAGGAGTCCGGCAGCCGCAATGCGCCCATCATCAACATCGGCATCGAGCGCCAGGACCGCGCCGCCATTGCCGAGGGCCTGAGCCGCGTGCTGGCCGACACCTACACGCTCTACCTCACGACCCACAACTTCCACTGGAACGTGACGGGGCCGCACTTCAACTCGCTGCATGCGATGTTCATGGGCCAGTACACCGAACTCTGGGGCGCCACCGACGTGCTCGCGGAACGCATTCGCGCGCTGGGCCACTACGCGCCGGGCTCCTACGCCGAGTTCAGCAAGATCGCCACCGTGCCCGACGTGCCCCAGACCCCGCCGAAGGCGATGGAGATGGTGCGCATCCTGGTCAAGGGCCACGAAACCGTGTCGCGCATCGCGCGCGAATTCATCCCCGTAGCCGAAGAAGCCGGCGACGACCCGACGGCCGACATGCTGACCGCGCGCTGCACGGTGCACGACCAGACCGCCTGGATGCTGCGTTCGCTGCTCGAAGACTGAGCGCCCGGGCCCCGCGAACCCAGGAGCGGCACAATGGCCGCTCTTTTTTTGCCCGCCGCATGCTCGCTCGCCGTTTTGCGCTCTATCTCGACCTGATCCGCTGGAACCGCCCCGCCGGCTGGCTGCTGCTGCTCTGGCCCGCGCTGGGCGCGCTCTGGTTCGCGGCCGGAGGCTGGCCGGGCTGGCATCTGCTGGCCGTGTTCGTGCTGGGCACCATCCTGATGCGCAGCGCGGGCTGCTGCGTCAACGACGTGGCCGACCGCGACTTCGACCGCCATGTGAAGCGCACCGCGCAGCGGCCGGTGACCAGCGGCGCGGTGTCGGTCAGGGAGGCGCTGGTGCTGGGCGCCGTGCTGGCGCTCCTGGCCTTCGGGCTGGTGCTCACCACCAACCGGCTCACCATCCTGTGGTCGTTCGCGGCGCTGGCCATCACGCTGATCTATCCGTTCGCCAAGCGCTTCGTGTCGGTTCCGCAGGCGGTGCTCGGCATTGCCTTCAGCTTCGGCATTCCGATGGCTTTTGCGGCGGTGCAATCCACGGTTCCGGTGTTTGCCGCCTGGCTGCTGGCCGGCAACCTGTTCTGGGTGCTGGCCTACGACACCGAGTACGCGATGGTCGACCGCGACGACGACCTGAAGATCGGCATGAAGACCTCGGCCATCACCTTCGGCCGCTTCGACGTGGCGGCCGTGATGGCGAGCTACGGCCTGTTCCTGGCCGTCTGGGCGTGGGCGGGCGCGAGCCGGGGCCTGGGCGCCGCATTCTTCGCGGCCATCGGCATCGCCTTGGCGCAGGCCGCCTGGCACTGGCGGCTGATCCGCGATCGCAGCCGCGACGGCTGCTTCAAGGCCTTCCGGCTGAACCACTGGCTGGGCTTCACCGTGTTTGCCGGCGTCGCGGCCGGCTACGCGCTGAAGTAGATCGAGCGCCGGGCGGGCCGCTCAGGCCTTGCCGAATTCGTCGCCCAGTTCGGCGGCGCGCTTCTGCGCCGCGCGAATGGCGGCCTTGAACTGCGCCTTGACGCCGGCACCCTCGAGCGACGTGATCGCCGCATGGGTGGTGCCGCCCTTGGAAGTCACGCGTTCGCGCAGCACCGACGGCGGCTCGGTGGCGCTGTGCGCGAGCGCCGAAGCCCCGGTGAAGGTGCCGATGGCCAGCCGCTGGGCCTGGTCGAGCGGCAGGCCCATCTCGACGCCGGCTTCGGTCATCGCCTCGATGAAATAGAACACATAGGCGGGGCCGGAGCCGGACATGGCAGTCACCGCGTCGAGCGCGGCTTCGTCGTCGACCCAGAGCAACTCGCCGGTCGGCGCCAGCAGTTGCCCGACCAGGGCGCGGTCGGCGGCATCCACCGCGGCGCGCGCATAGAGGCCGGTCATGCCTTGGCCGACCAGCGCCGGCGTGTTGGGCATGGCGCGCACCACGCGTTCGCTGCCGAGCCAGCGCGCGATGCTGCCCGACGGAATGCCCGCTGCCACGCTCAGGTGCAGTGCGTTGGCTGCGAACGCGCGCACCGGTCGGGCCGCGTCCGCGAAAGCCTGCGGCTTGACTGCCCACACCACCACGGCGCAGCGCGAAAGGGCGTCGCCGGCCTCGGCATGGGCCGCAATGCCGAAGGCCTGCGCGAGCTTGGTGCGGGCCTCCTCGAAGGGCTCGACCACCTCGAAGGTGCTGGCGGGCGTGCCCTGCTTGATGAGGCCGCCGATGATGGCGCTGGCCATGTTGCCGCCGCCGATGAAGGCGATCGGAGGCAGCGGCGGCGGTGCGGTGCGGGGCAGGAAGGTGACGGCGATGGTCATGGTCGGTCGGTGTATTCGAATGCTGCGAACTGGGTTGTCTGCAGCGGGTTGAAATTGTCGTCGCTCACCACCACCAGCATGCGCTTGGCGTCCGGCAGCGGCGGTCCCCAGCACATGCCTTCGGTGTTGTCGAGGCGCGAAAGGCCGAGCGAGGCGAGGTCGGCGATCAGGGTCTTCGCCGCGGCGCGGTGGTTGCCCGGGGCGAGCGCGTCCGCCTCCAGCACGTCGGACGCGTCGCGGGTATCGATCTCGTAGAGGCGCAGCGAGTTTCCGGCGCCGGTGGCATAGGCGCGCTCCAGCACCAGCATGCGGTCGGCGTCGAGCATCAGGACCTCGCTGATGCCGTTGTCGGCATGGCTGCCGGGAATCAGCGGCCGCAGCGGGATCGCATCGGGAACATAGGCAATCTGGCGGGTGGCGCGGCCGGTCTCCAGATCGACCCGGGTCAGCCGGCACGGGCCGCCCGGCGCACGCGTGGTGGGCACCGGGCCGTCCTGGATCAGCGCGTTTTCCATCGCGAGCCAGGCGTGGCGGCCGTCGGGCGTCAGCGCCAGGCCCTCGAAGCCCAGGTTGTCGCGCGGGCCGCGGCGCTGCGCCGAATCGGGGTTGAACATGGCCGGCAGCGCGAACTCGCGCAGCAGGCGGCCGTCGCGCGCCGACTCGTACAAGGCCGGGCCGAATCCCCGCCCCACGTCGCCTTCGCTGGTCCAGAGCAGGGTTCCGGCGCCTGGGCGCAGGCGCAGCGATTCGGGGTCCGGAACCGGAGTGCCGGCCTCGGCGCGGCGCCGTGCGGGCCACGGGCCGCCTCCGGGACGTTGCAGCTGCACGACATTCTTCGGTTCAGGCGGTTGCATCCAGGGGGCGGCCCATTGGGCCACATAGAAACGGGCGGGATTCAGGTCCGATCGGTCATCGCTGAGCAGCAGGTACTCACTTCTTTCTGCATCGTAGTCGATGCCGGAAAGGCCGCCAGCCGTGGTGCCCTGTATATTCAGCCGGTGCGGCCAGTGCGCCTCGGCAAGGCGGCGCAGCCGTCCCGGCGACACCGGTGGAATGGCCGGGCTGCTGCTGCAGCCACCCAATCCCCCTCCTCCAAGGCCCGCCGCAATGGCGGCCGTGCCGGCGAGCAGCCGGCGGCGCATGGGCGATTCGGGAGCGGATCGAGGGTCTGAAACAAGGGTGCGCACGCCGCCAAGTCTAGTTCCAGTACATTTCGTTCTCAGAAGGCAGTTGACACGCCTTTGCCTGCGTGCCACAATCGCAGGCTTCGCTTCAAAAAAGGCGAAGCTTTCAGCCCAAAGCGGAAGTGCCTCGAGTGGTTCGAGGTGCGGACGACGGGCCCAAGACTGACCGCAGCGTTTCCCTCCCGGAGGCGCATCGGTACAAGTTGGGAACTACTAGCAATGATCCAAACTGAATCCCGGCTCGAAGTGGCCGACAACACGGGCGCGAAATCCGTCCTGTGTATCAAGGTGCTCGGTGGCTCCAAGCGGCGTTATGCCAGCGTGGGCGACGTCATCAAGGTGAGCATCAAGGAAGCCGCTCCGCGTGGTCGCGTCAAGAAGGGCGAGATCTACAGCGCAGTGGTGGTTCGCACCGCCAAGGGCATCCGTCGCGCCGACGGTTCGCTCGTCAAATTCGATGGCAACGCAGCCGTGTTGCTCAACGCCAAGCTGGAGCCGATCGGCACCCGCATCTTCGGACCGGTGACGCGCGAGCTGCGCACCGAAAAGTTCATGAAGATCGTGTCGCTGGCCCCCGAAGTTCTCTAAGGACAACAACGCCATGAACAAGATTCGCAAAGGCGACCAGGTCATCGTGTTGGCCGGGCGCGACAAAGGCAAGCGCGGCACCGTCTCGCTGCGCAAGGACGATTCGCACCTCGTCGTCGAGGGCGTGAACATCGTCAAGAAGCACGCCAAGCCGAACCCCCTCAAGGGTACGACCGGCGGCATCGTCGAAAAGACCATGCCCATCCACCAATCCAACGTGGCGATCTTCAATGCCGCGACCGGCAAGGCCGATCGCGTGGGCATCAAGATCACCCAGGGTGCTGACGGCAAGCGCGTGGCTGTTCGCGTCTTCAAGTCCAGCGGCGACGAAATCAAGTTCGCCTAAGAGGTACTCACATGGCACGTCTCCAACAACACTATCGCGAAAAGATCGCGAAAGACCTGACGGAAAAGTTCGGCTACAAGTCGCCGATGCAGGTCCCCCGCCTCACCAAGATCACGCTCAACATGGGCGTGGGCGAAGCTGTCGCCGACAAGAAGGTCCTGGACAACGCAGTTGCCGACCTGACCAAGATCGCCGGCCAGAAGCCCGTGGTCACCAAGTCGAAGAAGGCCATCGCCGGTTTCAAGATCCGCGAAAACCAGCCCATCGGCTGCATGGTCACGCTGCGTGGCGTGCAGATGTATGAGTTCCTGGACCGTTTCGTGACCATCGCGCTGCCGCGTGTTCGCGACTTCCGCGGCATCTCCGGCCGTGCGTTCGACGGCCGTGGCAACTACAACATCGGCGTCAAGGAACAGATCATTTTCCCCGAGATCGAATACGACAAGGTCGATGCCCTGCGCGGTCTCAATATCAGCATCACGACGACGGCCAAGTCCGACGAAGAAGCCAAGGCGCTTCTCGCTGGTTTCCGTTTCCCGTTCAAGAACTGAGGCGAACCGTGGCTAAACAATCTTTGATCCAACGCGAACTCAAGCGCGACAAGCTGGTTGCCAAGTTCGCTGCGAAGCACGCGGAACTGAAGGCGGCTTCCAACGACATGAAGAAGAGCGACGAAGAGCGCGCAGCTGCCCGCCTGGGCCTGCAAAAGCTTCCTCGCAACGCGAACCCGACCCGCCAGCGCAATCGTTGCGCGATCACCGGTCGTCCGCGTGGCACCTTCCGTCAATTCGGTCTGGCTCGCGCCAAGATCCGTGAACTGGCTTTCGCTGGCGACATCCCCGGTGTCACCAAGGCCAGCTGGTAAGCCAGGCAGGAGCAAACAACATGAGCATGAGCGATCCCATTGCCGACCTGCTGACGCGTATCCGTAACGCGCAGATGGTGGCGAAGCCCACTGTGTCGATCCCGTCTTCCAAGGTGAAGATCGCGATCTCGCAGGTCCTGAAGGACGAGGGCTATATCGACGGTTTCGAGGTCAAGACCGAAGGCGGCAAGTCCGAACTCGTCATTACCCTGAAGTACTACGCTGGCCGTCCGGTCATCGAGCGCATCGAGCGCGTGAGCCGTCCCGGCCTGCGCGTCTACAAGGCCAGTGCTTCCATTCCGCAAGTCCAGAACGGCCTCGGCGTCGCGATCGTCACGACCCCTCAGGGCGTGATGACCGACCGCAAGGCGCGCGCTACCGGTGTCGGTGGCGAAGTGCTGTGCTACGTCGCCTAACCGAGACATCGAGGAGTAACTGAAATGTCCCGAGTAGGAAAAATGCCGATCACCATCCCCGCAGGCGTGGATGTGTCGATCAAGGAAGACCAGATCAGCGTCAAGGGTACGGGCGGCACGCTCAACCTGGCACGCAATGCACTGGTCAAGGTCGTCAGCAATGACGGCAAGCTGAGTTTCGAGCCCGCCAACGAGTCGCGTGAAGCGAATGCGATGAGCGGCACGATCCGTCAGCTGGTGAACAACATGGTGGTTGGCGTGACCAAGGGCTTCGAGAAGAAGCTCAACCTGGTCGGCGTCGGCTACAAGGCCGCAGCGTCCAACAACAAGTTGAACCTGCAAGTCGGTTATTCGCACCCGGTCAACATCGACATGCCGCAAGGCATCACGGTGGCCACTGCGACCCCGACCGAAATCGTGATCAAGGGTGCTGACCGTCAGCGCGTTGGTCAAATCGCCGCTGAGATCCGCGCTGTTCGTCCGCCTGAGCCTTACAAGGGCAAGGGCATCCGTTATTCGGACGAGAAGATCGTGATCAAAGAGACCAAGAAGAAGTAAGGGGCAGCAAAATGATGTTGACCAAAAAAGCACAGCGTCTTCGCCGCTCGCGCCAAACCCGCATCCGCATCGCGACGCAGGGCGTGGCCCGCCTGACGGTGAACCGCACCAACCTGCACATCTACGCCACCGTCATCTCCGACGACGGCACCAAGGTGATTGCCACCGCATCGACGGCCGAAGCCGAAGTGCGTGCTGCCCTCGGCGGCTCGGGCAAGGGCGGCAATGCCGCCGCTGCCACGGCCATCGGCAAGCGCATCGCTGAAAAGGCGAAGGCTGCCGGCGTCGAGAAGGTTGCCTTCGACCGCGCTGGTTTCGCGTACCACGGCCGCGTCAAGGCGCTGGCCGACGCTGCCCGCGAAGCCGGCCTGCAGTTCTAAACGGACACGAGATTCAAAATGGCAAAGATTCAAGCAAGAACGCAGAACGAAGGCCCTGAAGACGGTTTGCGCGAGAAGATGATTGCGATCAACCGCGTCACCAAGGTGGTGAAGGGTGGTCGTATCCTCGGTTTCGCAGCACTCACCGTCGTGGGCGATGGCGACGGCCGCGTCGGCATGGGCAAGGGCAAGTCCAAGGAAGTGCCCGCTGCAGTGCAAAAGGCGATGGAAGAAGCCCGCCGCAACCTGGCCAAGATCTCGATCAAGAACGGCACGCTGCATCACCGCGTGACGGGCCATTGGGGCGCTGCCTCGGTGGTCATGATCCCGGCCCCGAAGGGTACCGGCATCATCGCCGGCGGCCCGATGCGCGCCGTGTTCGAAGTCATGGGCATCACCGACATCGTGGCCAAGAGCCATGGTTCGTCGAATCCCTACAACATGGTTCGCGCCACGCTCGACGGGTTGAAGAACTCGACGACCGCGTCCGAAGTGGCTGCCAAGCGTGGCCTGACCGTCGAAGAAATCTTCGCCTGAGCGCAAGCAATCGGAAGAGCATTCAAATGACGACGCAACAACAAACCCTCAAGGTGCAATTGGTCAAGAGCCCGATTGGCACCAAGGAATCGCATCGCGCGACCGTGCGTGGCCTCGGCCTGCGCAAGCTCAACAGCGTGAGCGAGCTGCAAGACACCCCGGCGGTGCGCGGCATGATCAACAAGATCAGTTATCTGGTCAAAGTTCTGTAAGAGAGACTGATATGGAACTCAATGGCATCAAGCCGGCGGATGGCGCCAAGCACGCCAAGCGCCGTGTCGGCCGCGGTATCGGCTCCGGTATCGGCAAGACCGCAGGTCGCGGTCACAAGGGTCAGAAGTCGCGCGCAGGCGGTTTCCACAAGGTCGGCTTCGAAGGCGGTCAAATGCCGCTGCAGCGTCGCCTGCCCAAGCGTGGCTTCAAGTCGCACCTGCTGAAGTTCAACGCCGAAGTCACGCTGACTGCACTCGAGCAGCTTGGCCTGGCTGAAGTCGACATCCTGGCGCTCAAGCAAGCCGGCCTCGTGGGCCAGCTCGCCAAGGTCGTCAAGATCATCAAGACCGGTGAACTCACCAAGGCCGTCAAGCTGACGGGCGTGGGTGCAACCGCTGGTGCCAAGGCTGCGATCGAAGCAGCCGGCGGCAGCGTCGCCTGATCACACTGGACTGAAAGAAGTTCTTCGTGGCAACTAACGCGGCAACGATCGCAAAAACAGGCAAGTTCGGCGACCTTCGTCGCCGGCTCGTCTTTTTGCTGCTCGCGCTCGTGGTCTATCGGATCGGCGCGCACATTCCTGTGCCGGGCATCAACCCGGACCAGCTGGCGGCGTTGTTCCAGGGCCAGCAGGGCGGCATCCTGAGCCTGTTCAACATGTTCTCGGGCGGGGCGCTGTCGCGCTTCACCGTGTTCGCGTTGGGGATCATGCCGTACATCTCGGCGTCGATCATCATGCAGTTGATGACCTACGTGATTCCGACCTTCGAGCAATTGAAGAAGGAAGGCGAGGCGGGTCGCCGCAAGATCACGCAGTACACGCGCTATGGCGCGCTCGGCCTGGCCCTGTTCCAGTCGTTCAGCATCGCAGTGGCGCTCGAGTCTTCGGCCGGCCTGGTCATCGCCCCCGGTTTCGGCTTCCGCCTGACCGCCATGGTGAGCCTGACGGCCGGTTCGATGTTCCTGATGTGGCTCGGCGAGCAGATCACCGAACGCGGCCTGGGCAACGGCATCTCGATCCTGATCTTTGCAGGCATCGCGGCCGGACTGCCCAATGCCATCGGCGGGCTTGCTTCGCTGGTGACGACCGGTGCGATGAATCCGATCATTGCGCTCTTCATCATCGCGGTCGTGGTGCTGGTCACCTACTTCGTGGTGTTCGTCGAACGCGGCCAGCGCAAGATCCTCGTGAACTATGCGCGGCGCCAGGTCGGCAACAAGGTCTATGGCGGCCAGTCGTCGCACCTGCCCTTGAAGCTGAACATGGCCGGTGTGATTCCGCCGATCTTCGCCTCGTCGATCATCCTGCTGCCCGCCACGGTGGTCGGCTGGTTCAGCACCGGCGAAGGTGGTTTCGGCTGGATCAAGGACATTGCCGGCGCACTGCGTCCGGGCGAGCCGATCTACGTGCTGCTGTACGCTGCCGCGATCGTTTTCTTCTGCTTCTTCTACACGGCACTCGTGTTCAACAGCAAGGAAACGGCCGACAACCTGAAGAAGAGCGGTGCATTCATTCCGGGCATCCGTCCGGGTGACCAGACCGCTCGCTATATCGACAAGATTCTGGTTCGCCTGACGTTGGCCGGCGCGGTGTACATCACCTTCGTCTGCCTGCTGCCCGAGTTCCTGATCCTGAAGTACAACGTGCCGTTCTACTTCGGTGGTACCTCCCTGCTGATCATCGTGGTCGTCACGATGGACTTCATGGCCCAGGTGCAAAACTACATGATGTCCCAGCAGTACGAATCGCTGCTGAAGAAGGCCAACTTCAAGACATCGTAGGGCTGTGAGTTTCAGTATTGAGAATTTGGTATGGGCGGTGTACCGCCACGTTAAACAGTTTTAGGAGAATGAAATGAGAGTTTCGGCTTCGGTCAAAACCATCTGCCGTAATTGCAAGGTCATCCGCCGTAAAGGTGTGGTGCGTGTGATTTGCACCGACCCGCGCCACAAGCAGCGCCAGGGTTGATTGAAGAGTATTAGAGGACGCACATGGCACGTATTGCTGGCATCAACATTCCGCCGCACAAGCACGCTGAAATCGGCCTGACCGCCATTTTCGGTATCGGACGCACCCGCGCCCGTCAAATCTGCGAAGCGAGCGGCATCGAATATTCGAAGAAGATCAAGGACCTGACCGACGCCGATCTCGAAAAGATCCGCGACCAGATCGCCTTGTTCACCATCGAAGGCGATCTGCGTCGCGAGACGACGATGAACATCAAGCGTTTGATGGACATCGGCTGCTATCGCGGCTTCCGTCACCGTCGCGGCCTGCCGATGCGCGGCCAGCGCACGCGCACCAATGCCCGCACCCGCAAGGGTCCGCGCAAGGCTGCGCAGTCCCTGAAGAAATAAGGATAGACCAGCATGGCTAAAGCACCTGCAAACAACGCCGCACAGCGCGTTCGCAAGAAGGTTCGCAAGAACGTTGCGGACGGTATCGCCCACGTGCATGCCTCGTTCAACAACACCATCATCACGATCACCGATCGCCAGGGCAACGCCCTGTCGTGGGCTTCGTCGGGTGGCCAGGGCTTCAAGGGCTCGCGCAAGTCGACGCCGTTCGCTGCGCAGGTGGCTTCCGAAGTGGCCGGCCGTGCTGCTGTCGAACAAGGCATCAAGAACCTCGACGTCGAGATCAAGGGCCCCGGCCCTGGTCGCGAATCGTCGGTGCGCGCACTGGCTGCGCTCGGCATCCGGATCAATTCCATTGCCGACGTGACGCCCGTTCCGCACAACGGCTGCCGTCCCCAGAAGCGTCGCCGCATCTGATCGTCAGTCCGCAAGGCGCAGCCGGCTTTTGAGCGGCTGCGCATTTGTTTTTTTACTAAGCCCACCGCCATCCGCGTCTTCGCCGATGGCTCCCGCAGGCAACTGCGGCAGATGACACAAAGGAAAAATCGTGGCACGCTACCTCGGCCCCAAGGCCAAACTTTCCCGCCGTGAAGGCACCGACCTGTTCCTGAAGAGCGCCCGCCGCTCCATCCAGGACAAGGCCAAGTTCGATTCCAAGCCCGGCCAGCATGGCCGCACTTCGGGTCAGCGTACCTCCGACTACGGCCTGCAACTGCGCGAAAAGCAGAAGGTCAAGCGCATGTACGGCGTGCTCGAGAAGCAATTCCGCCGCTACTTCGAAGAAGCCGACCGCCGCCGTGGCAACACCGGCGCCAACCTGCTGTTCATCCTCGAATCGCGCCTGGACAACGTGGTCTACCGCATGGGCTTCGGCTCGACGCGCGCCGAAGCACGCCAGCTCGTGTCGCACAAGGCGATCACGGTGAATGGCCAGTCGGTCAACATCCCGTCGTACCTGGTGAAGACCGGCGACGTGATCGCCGTGCGCGACAAGTCGAAGAAGCAGACCCGCATTGCCGAAGCGCTCCAGCTCGCCCAACAAGTCGGTATTCCGGCCTGGGTCGAAGTGAACGCCGACAAGACCGAAGGTACCTTCAAGAAGGTGCCCGATCGCGACGAATTCGCAGCCGACATCAACGAATCGCTGATCGTCGAACTGTATTCGCGCTAAACAGACGAATCACGTGCCGCTTTGCGGCACGTACTTGTATTTTTTGTTCCCGCCGGGAAGCCATCCCGACGGGTGCTTCACCAGCCTTACCGGTGTAACGAGCCGGGGGTATTGAGAGGAAGTCTGCATGCAAACCACCCTGCTGAAACCCAAGACCATCCAGGTCGAGCAACTTGCCGCCAACAAGGCCAAGGTCACGCTCGAGCCTTTCGAGCGCGGCTACGGCCACACGCTCGGCAACGCGCTGCGCCGCGTTCTGCTGTCGTCGATGGTCGGTTATTCGGCCACTGAAGTCACGATCGCCGGCGTTCTGCACGAGTACTCGTCGATCGACGGCGTGCAGGAAGATGTCGTCAACATCCTGCTGAACCTCAAGGGCGTGGTGTTCAAGCTCCACAACCGCGATGAAGTCACGCTGAGCCTGCGCAAGGACGGCGAAGGCCCGGTCCTGGCATCGGACATCCAGACCCCGCACGACGTCGAGATCATCAATCCCGACCACGTGATCGCGCACCTGTCGCAAGGCGGCAAGCTCGACATGCAGATCAAGGTCGAAAAGGGCCGCGGCTATGTGCCCGGCACGATGCGCCGCTACGCCGACGAGCCGACCAAGTCGATCGGCCGCATCGTCCTGGACGCTTCGTTCTCGCCCGTCAAGCGCGTGAGCTACACGGTCGAAAGCGCCCGTGTCGAACAGCGTACCGACCTGGACAAGCTGCTGGTCGAAATCGAAACCAACGGTGCGATCACGGCCGAAGACGCGGTGCGCGCATCGGCTAAAATCCTGGTTGAACAGCTGGCCGTGTTCGCGCAGCTCGAAGGCGGCGAACTGGCTGCATTCGATGCGCCGGCACCGCGCAGCGCACAGCAATTCGATCCGATCCTGCTGCGCCCTGTCGACGAGCTCGAACTCACCGTGCGTTCGGCCAACTGCCTGAAGGCCGAAAACATCTACTACATCGGCGACCTGATCCAGCGCACCGAGAACGAGCTGCTCAAGACCCCGAACCTGGGTCGCAAGTCGCTCAACGAAATCAAGGAAGTGCTTGCCTCGCGCGGCCTGACCTTGGGTATGAAGCTCGAAAGCTGGCCGCCGGCCGGCCTCGACAAGCGTTGATTTTTGTTTTTTTGAATTGAGCCCATGAGGGCTCGTGCCCGGGCAGTACCTGATACGGCTGCCTGTTTAATAAAGTAAAGGAAAGCACCATGCGTCACGGACACGGACTCCGCAAACTCAACCGCACCAGCTCGCACCGCCTTGCGATGCTGCAGAACATGATGAATTCGCTCATCGAGCACGAAGTCATCAAGACCACGGTCCCCAAGGCCAAGGAACTGCGCCGCGTCATCGAACCGATGATCACGCTCGCCAAGAAGCCCACGCTCGCCAACAAGCGCCTGGCCTTCGACCGCCTGCGCGACCGCGACAGCGTCGTCAAGCTCTTCGGCGATCTCGGCCCGCGTTTCGCAGCGCGTCCGGGCGGCTACACCCGCATCCTGAAGATGGGTTTCCGCGTTGGCGACAATGCACCCATGGCTCTGGTCGAACTGGTCGACCGTCCTGAAATTAAAGAAGAAGCAGCCGAGCAAGGCGCTGCTGAATAAGGTATAATTCCATCTTGCCGCGCGATGGAGCAGCCTGGTAGCTCGTTGGGCTCATAACCCAAAGGTCGCAAGTTCAAATCTTGCTCGCGCAACCAATTTAAAGGCCCTTTGAGAAATCCAAGGGCCTTTTTCTTTGGTCGCTGTCTTTGGGTCGATGGATCCATCCATAAAAATGCCCTCGTGAAGAGGGCTTTTTCATTTGTGCCGCGGGGGCGGCTTCTTTCGTACGGCCCGTACGGCTAGTCCGGAATGACCGCCGTGACCTCGATCTCGACCTTTGCGCGGTGCTCGACCAGCGCCGCGACCTGCACGCAGGTCATGGCCGGGAAGTTGCGTCCCATCGCGTCGCGGTACACCGGGCCGAGCTCGCCGAGCCGGCGGCTGTACTCGTCGCGGTCGGTCACGTACCAGGTCATGCGCACCATGTGCTCGGGGCCGGCGCCGGCTTCTCGCAGCACTTCAGCAATGTTGCGCAGCGCCAGGCCGCACTGCGCGATGAAATCGTCCGACTCGAATTGCTGTTGCGCATTCCAGCCGATCTGGCCGCCGACGAACACCATGGTGCCGCGCGCGGCCACGCCATTCGCATAGCCCTTGGGGGGCAACCAGCCTGGTGGCTGCAAGAGTTTGTTCATCATGATGGGGTGGTGTCGTTGAGTTGTCTCAGTTTGAATCGCTGGAGCTTGCCGGTTTCGGTGCGCGGCAGCACCGTCACGAACTCGATCTCCCGCGGGTATTTGAAAGGCGCAATGGTGGCTTTCACGTGGTCCTGCAGCGCCTTCACGAGCGCCGCATCGCCTTCATGGCCGGGCTTCAGCACACAGAAGGCCTTGACGATCATGCCGCGGTCGGCATCGGGCTTGCCGATCACGCCGCATTCGGCCACGGCGGGGTGCTTGAGCAGCGCGTCTTCGACTTCCGGCCCGCCGACGTTGTAGCCGGCCGTGATGATCATGTCGTCGGCGCGCGCCTGGTAGAAGAAGTAGCCGTCGTCGTCCTGCACGAACGAATCGCCGGGGTAGTTCCAGCCGTTCTTCACGTAATCGGCCTGGCGCGGATCGTCGAGGTAGCGGCAGCCGACGGGCCCTTGCAAGGCCAGCTTGCCGACGGTGCCGTGCGGCACTTCGTTGCCCTGGTCGTCCACCACCTTTGCCGTGAAGCCCGGCACCACCTTGCCGACCGCGCCGCGGCGCACCTGGTCGCCCGCCGCGGAGATGTAGATGTGGAACACCTCGGTGCCGCCGATGCCGTCGAGCATCTCGATGCCGGTGGATTCCTTCCACAGCTGGCGCGTCGCGTCAGGCAGCGCCTCGCCCGCGCTCACGCAGATGCGCAGGCTCGGCGCACCGTGCTGCCGAACGAAGGGTGCCATCTGGCGGTAGAAGGTGGGTGCCGTGTAGCAGATGGTCGCGCCGACTTCGTTGATGAGCTTCACGAGGCCTTCGGGCGTGAAGGGCGCATCGGCAAAGTACACGGAGGCGCCGGCCCACATCGGAAACACCAGCAGACCGCCGAGTCCGAAGGTGAAGGCCAGCGGCGGCGAACCGATCACGATGTCGTTGCTGCGCGCCTGCAGCACGTGGCGCGGCCAGGTTTCGCACATCGCGAGCACGTCGCGGTGCGTGGTGACCGGTGCCTTGGGCTTGCCCGTGGTGCCGGAAGTGAACGCGAGCAGGGCGATGTCGTCCGACGCCGTGGGGCAGGCGGTGAACACGCCGCTCTTGCGCGCCGCGCGTGCCGACAGCGAATCGGCCGCATCGGGCTTGTTGAATGCAACCACCGACGCGAGCACGGGGTGCTCCCGCTGCGCCAGCACGAGTTCGTCGAGCAGGCGCCCGTCGCACAGAGCCGCCACCGGACGTGCCTTCTCGATGATGTCGCCCAGTTCCTTAGCGCGCAGCAGCGGCATGGTGGCAACGGCGATCAAGCCGGCCTTCACCACTGCGAGCCATGACAACGCCATGGCCACCGAATTGCCGCCGCGCAGCAGTACGCGGTTGCCGGGCACGAGGCCCAGGTCTTCGACCAGCACCTGCGCAATGCGGTTGACCTCGGTGGCGGCCTGCGAATACGTCAGCATGCCGGCGGGTGAGCGCAGCATCGGCTTGTCGCCGAAGCCCTTGGCGGGCGCCTTGTCCAGGAGCTCCTCGACGAGGTTCAGCTGCTCGGGCAGCTGCAGCTCCGGAAGGTCGTAGCGGAAGACCGGCAACTGCTCGGCGGGCGGCAGGCGGTCGTGAACGAAGCGGTCGACTTGGGCAGACACGGTACTTATCCCCGCAAAACGGATTTGCCAATGATCAGTTGTTGAACTTCCGTCGCGCCTTCGTAGATGCGCAGCGAGCGGATGTCGCGGTAGAGGCTCTCGATCTTCGTGCCGACCTTCACACCGAGGCCGCCGTGCATCTGCAGGGCCATGTCGATCACGCGGCTCGCGTTCTCGGTGGCGCACATCTTGGCCATGGCCGCGGCGGCCGATACATCGCCCACTGCGGGGGCGCCGCGCTGTTCGGCGTCGTCGCGCATCCACGCGGCGCGGTAGGTGAGCAACGCGGCGCTGTCGATAAGCGCCGCCATCTCGCCAAGCTTGGCCTGCGTGAGCTGGAAGTCGGCGAGCGTCTGGCCGAACATGCGCCGGCCCTTCGCGTGCGCAATGGCTTCGGCGAGCGCACGGCGCCCCATGCCCAATGCTGCCGCTGCAACGGATGCACGGAAGATGTCGAGCGTGCGCATCGCAAGCTTGAAGCCGCCGTTGAGTTCGCCGAGCTGCGCCGTGCGCGGCACGATGCAGTTCTCGAAGCGCAGCGTGGCCAGCGGGTGCGGTGCCATCACGTCGATGTGCTGCGAGGTGTCGAGCCCGGCCGCCGCCGCATCGACGATGAAAGCCGTGATGCCGCGCGTGCCGCCCGCGGGATCGGTCTTCGCGAACACGCAGTAGAAGTCGGCGATGCCGCCATTGCTGATCCAGGTCTTTTCGCCGTTCAGGCGCCAGCCATCGGTGGTGGGTTCGGCGCGCATGGCCATTGCCGCCACGTCGGAGCCCGCGTCGGGTTCGCTGAGCGCGAAGGCCGCGATCTTCTCGCCCTTGCCCACGGCTGTGAGGTACTGCGATTGCTGCTCGGGCGTGCCCGCAAGCGTGATCGCGCCGCTGCCCAGCCCCTGCATCGCAAACGCGAAGTCGGCCAGCGGCGAGTGGTAGCCGAGCGTTTCGCGCAGCAGCACGAGCGCGCGCGAATCGAGGCGCGCGAGCGCGCCGCCGGCGCTGCCGGGCACGGCGTAGCGCAGCCAGCCGCCATCGCCGAGGCGGCGCACCCATTCGCGGCAGGCCGCGCGGTCGTCGCGCTCGTCGACGTCCTGCGCGGCGCACCAGGGCAGCAGGTCGCTCGCGAGCGCGCGATGCGCTTCGTCGAAGAACGGCAGCGCGAGGTGCGATGTCGAAGGCGGCGCAGGGATCCTGGTCATCATGATTTCAGTCCCCGCCGAACACGGGCTTGCGCTTGGCCGCGAACGCTTCGTAGGCGCGCTTGAAGTCCTCGGTCTGCATGCAGATCGCCTGCGCCTGCGCTTCGGCCTCGATGGCCTGGTCGATGGTCATCGACCATTCCTGCGACAGCATGGTCTTGGTCATGCCGTGCGCGAAGCTCGGGCCCTCGGCCAGTTCGCGCGCCACCTTGGTGGCGGCTTCGAGCAATGCATCGCTTTCGTGCAGCGCATTGAAGAAGCCCCAGGCCTGCCCTTCCTGCGCCGTCATTGCGCGGCCGGTAAACAGCAGTTCCGACGCGCGGCCCTGGCCGATCACGCGTGGCAGCAATGCGCAGGCGCCCATGTCGGCGCCGGCGAGGCCGACGCGCGTGAACAGGAAGGCGGTGCGCGTGGCCGGCGAGCCGTAGCGCAGGTCGCAGGCCAGCGCGATCATCGCGCCGGCACCGGCGCACACGCCGTCGATGGCGCCGACGATCGGCTGCGGGCAATGCCGGATGGCTTTCACCAGGTCGCCGGTCATGCGCGTGAACTCGAGCAGCTCGGGCATGCGCATGCCGGTGAGCGGGCCGATGATCTCGTGCACGTCGCCGCCCGAGCAGAAGTTGCCGCCGGCGCCGGTGACTACGATGGCTTTCACGTCGGTCGCATAGGCCAGCGCGCGGAACAGGTCGCGCAGCTCGGCATACGAATCGAAGGTGAGCGGGTTCTTGCGCTCGGGGCGGTTCAGCGTGATGGTGCCGACGCCCGCTTCGCAGTGCCATGCGAAGTGCTTCGCCACGTAAGGCGCCTTGGCCTCGAATTGCGCGCGCATGGGATTGCCCGCGCCGATGTAATGCTTCATTCGGCCTCCGCCATCTGGCTGTGTGAGTGTTGCTTGACCTTGCCGAGCAGCTTGTGCAGCTGCGCGATCTCCTTGGCGCTGAGGGCCGCGAAGGCATCGACGATCCAGTCCTCGTGCTGCTGCGCCATCTCGTTGAAGAGCTTGCGGCCGCGGGCCGTGAGCCGCACGCGCCAGGCGCGGCGGTCGCCCTCGACGTTGATGCGCTCGACCAGCCCTTCGGTCACGAGCTGGTCGGTGATGCCGGTGACGTTGCCGCCCGTCACCATCATGCGGCGCGAGAGCTCGTTCATCTTCAGGCCGTCGGGCGAGCGCTCGAGCTGCGACATCAGGTCGAAGCGCGGCAGCGTGGTGGCGAACTGCGAGCGCAGTTCGTTGCGCACCTGCTTCTCGATCAGCTGGGTGCAGGTAAGCAGCCGCAGCCAGAGGCGCAGGGCCTCGGGGTGCTCGCTGTGGGCGCGTGCTTCGAGGTCCATGTCAGTGTGTCTCCTCGGTGTTTTGCGCGGCGATGGCCGCACTCGCAGCCGCGGCGATCTGCTGCTGCTTGGCGATCTCGCGGTACATCTGGTCGCGCCCGCTCAGGTACTGCTTCGGCCAATCGACGTCGCGGCTTTGCAGCTTGGCGGCCTCGTGCAGCGTCCACGCGGGGTCCGCGAGATGCGGGCGGGCGATGGCGCAGAGGTCGGCGCGGCCGGCCGCGATGATGCTGTTGGCCTGGTCGGCGTCGGTGATGGCGCCGACCGCGATGGTCGAGATGCCGACCTCGTTGCGGATGCGGTCCGAGAACGGCGTCTGGTACATGCGGCCGTACACCGGCTTGGCGGCGCGCGTGGTCTGGCCCGACGATACGTCGATGAAATCGGCGCCAGCTTCCTTGAAAAGGCGCGCCAGCAGGACCGCGTCGGCGTCGGTGTTGCCGCCGGGCGCCCAGTCGTGCGCCGAGATGCGCACGCTCATCGGCTTGTCTTGCGGCCATGCGGCGCGCATGGCGCGGAACACCTCGAGCGGGTAGCGGCAGCGCGCTTCGATGCCGCCGCCGTACTCGTCGGTGCGCAGGTTGGTCAGCGGGCTGATGAAGGCCGACAGCAGGTAGCCGTGCGCGCAGTGCAGCTCGAGCCAGTCGAAGCCGCATTCGGCGGCGCGGCGGGTGGCGTCGACGAACTGGTCGCGCATGAACTCCATCTGCTCGCGCGTCATCGCGGCCGGCAGCTGGTTCTGTTCGCCGTAGGCCACCGCACTCGCGGCCAGCAGCGGCCAGTTGCCGCTTTCCAGCGGCTCGTCGGAGCCTTCCCAGCCCACGCGCGTCGAGCCCTTGGGGCCGCTGTGGCCGAGCTGCATGGCGATCTTCGCGCTCGACTGCGTGTGGACGAAGTCGACGATGCGCTTGAATGCGGACTGCTGCGTGTCGTTGTACAGGCCCGTGCAACCGGGAGTGATGCGGCCTTCGGGCGTCGGGCTCGTCATCTCGACGAACACCATCGCGGCGCCGCCGAGCGCACGCGCGCCCAGGTGCACCAGCAGGAAGTCCTGCGGCACACCGTCGACCGCACTGTAGGTGGCCATCGGCGACACCAGGATGCGGTTCTTCAGCGTGAGGCCGCGCACCTGGTACGGCATCAGCATCGGCGGAATGGCCCTCTTGCCACCGGCGAGCCACTGCTCGTAGCCGCCGAGCCATTGCGTGTCGCGCACGCGCAGGTTCTCGTGGCTGATGCGCTGCGAGCGCGTGAGCAGCGAATAGGCGAACTGCTCGATCTGCATGCCCGTGTAGCGGGGCACGTTCTCGAACCATTCGGTGGAGTTGCGCGCGGCGTTCTGGATCTTGAGCACCTCGACGCTGCGGCGCGCCTCGTAGCCCTCGAGCACGTGGTCCACCGTACCGCCTTGCGCGAATTCGTTCGCCAGGTCGATCGCGTCTTCCAGCGCGAGCTTGGTGCCCGAGCCGATCGAGAAGTGCGCCGTGTGCGCCGCATCGCCCATCAGCACCACGGGCACCGAGCGGCCCTGCACGTCGATGCGGTGCGTCCAGCGCTCGCACACCACGCGCGGAAAGCGGATCCAGTTGGCCGAGCCGCGCAGGTGCGTGGCGTTGCTGATCAGCGAATGGCCGCCCAGGTATTTGGCGAACAGCTTCTCGCAGAAGGCAATGGCCTCGGGCTGCTCCATCTGGTCGAGCCCATGAGCCTTCCAGACGGCCTCGGGTGTTTCGACGATGAAGGTCGAGGTCTTGTCGTCGAACTGGTAGGCATGCGCCTGGAACCAGCCGTGCTCGGTCTGTTCGAAGGCGAAGGTGAAGGCGTCGAAGGTCTGGTGCGTGCCCAGCCACACGAAGCGGCAGTTGCGCAGGTCGATGTCGGGCTTGAACACGTGGGCATAGCGCTGGCGGATGCGGCTGTTGAGGCCGTCGCTGGCAATCACCAGGTCGGCGTTGTACTGCGCGGCAATCGCCTGGTCGTCGGTGGCGTCGGTTTCGAAGACCAGGTTCACGCCGAGCGCGAGGCAGCGTTCCTGCAGGATGTTCAGGAGGCGCTTGCGGCCGATGCCGCAGAAGCCGTGGCCGCCCGAGCGTACCTGCCGGCCCTTGAAGAACACCTGGATGTCGTCCCAGTGGTGGAACTCGCTGCCGATCAGCGCCGCGGTCTCGGCATCGGCCGCGCGCAGGTTGGCGAGCGTCTGGTCGCTGAGCACCACGCCCCAGCCGAAGGTGTCGAAGGGGCGGTTGCGCTCCACCACGGTGATGTCGAGCGCCGGGTTGCGCGCCTTCATCAGCAGCGCGAAGTACAGGCCCGCGGGGCCGCCGCCGATGCACAGGATGCGTTGAAGGTCCATGGCGGGTGCGGCCGAAGGGCCGCCGGTGAGGCTATTCATGATTGAATAGTTTAAGCATAAACAATCTGGTGTCAACGGGGTCATTCCCGCCGGGGTACCCGACGTGCTGTGGGTGTCATGCAAAAAACTGAAAAAATCAATACCATCGGCTCACCATGCAAAGCTTGATACCCAAGATCGAGTCGCAGCTTGCGTCGCTGCCCGTGCCCATCGCGCTGGAACTGCCTGATGGCCGAAGAGTTGCCAAGCCGGGGTTCCGTGTCACCCTGGCGTTCAGCGAGTGGTCGGCGCTGGCCAAGCTGGCGGCGCACCAGGTGGGGGCCATCGGCGAAGCCTATGTGGAAGGCCGGGTCCAGATCGAAGGCGCGATGCGCGACCTGATCGACGCGACGGTGGGCATGCTGCCCGGCAACCCGGCGGAGACCAACACCACCTGGTGGACCCGCCTGCTGCGGCTGGCCAAGTCCCACAACTCGCATTCGCTGCACAAGGATGCCGAGCAGATCCAGTTCCACTACGACGTTTCCGACGATTTCTACGCGCTGTGGCTCGACCCGCGTCGGGTGTATTCGTGCGCCTATTTCCGCACTCCCGAGCTGACGCTGGCAGCGGCGCAGGAGGCCAAGCTCGACCACATCTGCCGCAAGCTGATGCTGCAGCCCGGCGAACGTTTTCTGGACATCGGCTCCGGCTGGGGCGGGCTGCTGCTGTGGGCGGCGGAGCACTACGGGGTGGACGCCACCGGCATCACGCTGTCGAAGAACCAGCATGCGCATGTGCAGCGCCTGATCGAGGAAAAGGGCCTGCAGGGCCGCGTGAGGGTGGAACTGCGCGACTACCGCGAGCTTTCCGCCGACGCGCCCTTCGACAAGATCTCGTCGGTCGGCATGTTCGAGCACGTGGGCGCGGCCAACATGCCCACCTACTTCCGCAAGATCCATTCGCTGCTCAAGCCCGGCGGCCTGGTGCTGAACCACGGCATCACCTCGGGCCAGCTCGACTACCGGCAACTGGGCGCGGGCATGGGCGATTTCATCGAGAAGTACATCTTTCCGGGCGGCGAGTTGCTGCACGTCACGCATGTGCTGCGCGAGACGGCCGCCGCGGGCCTTGAGATGGTGGACACCGAGAGCCTGCGCCCGCACTATGCGCGCACGCTCTGGGCCTGGTCCGACGCGCTCGAGGCGCAGCTCGGCACGGCGCGCGAAGTGCTCGCGCGCGCGGGCGGCCGCCAGGGCGAGAACGCGGAGCGCATCCTGCGGGCCTACCGCCTCTACCTGGCGGGCTCGGCCATGAGCTTCGAGCAAGGCTGGATCTCACTGCACCAGATGCTTTCGACCAAGCCCGACGGCCGGGTCGAGCACGGTGTTCTGCGCGGTTCGCAATCGGTGTACCCTTTTGCCCGTGACTACATCTACAAGTGAGTGAGAACAACCATGCTGTACCGATTCCAGTCCCGGGCCTCGCCTGACTTCGTGATGCTGGAGGTGCATGCCCGCCAGCTGTTCGACATCGTCGGCAAGCCGCTCGCGCCCAAAGGCATCATCACCCTCGAGCAGATTCCCGCCGCCATCGCGGCGCTCGAATCCGCGCTGGCACGCGAGGCCAGCAATCCGCACAACCACGACGACTACGCCGTCGAAGGCCATGCCAACGAGGCCGAGAAGCAGCACGTGGGCCTGCACCAGCGCGCAGCCCCGCTGCTCCACATGCTCAGGGATTCGTTGGCCGATAAAAAAGACGTGACCTGGAAGACCTGAACGCAGCCTGGGGGTTAGTCAACCTTCGCGCCGGAGTCCTTCACCACCTTCGCCCACTTCACGTGCTCGCTGGCAATCAGCTTGGTGAAGTCGGCCGGTGAATTGCCGCTCGGAATCGCGCCCTGGGCGAGCATCTTTTCCTTGATGGCGGGCGTGCCGAGCGATTTGGCCACTTCCTGCTGGATCCGGTTCACGATCTCGGGCGAGGTGCCTGCCGGCGCCAGCAGGCCGAACCACGAGCTCGCCTCGTAGCCCTTGAGAGCCGGGCCGCCGGCTTCCTCGACCGTGGGAATGTCGGGCAGGGCCGGCGAACGCTTGGCGCTGGTCACGGCCAGCGCTGTGAGCTTGCCGCCCTTGATCTGCGCCATCGAGGAGGGCAGGTTGTCGAACATCACGTCGGCGTTGCCGCCCACCATGTCGAGCAGCGCGGGGCCCGAACCCTTGTACGGGATGTGGGCCATGAAGGTGCCGGTCATGCTCTTGAAGAGTTCGCCCGCCAGGTGGATCGAGGTGCCGCTGCCGCTCGAGGCCATGTTGAGCTTGCCCGGATTGGCCTTGGCGTACTTGATGAAGTCCTGCACGTTGCGGATGTTCAGCGCCTTGGCCTTGTCGGCGTTCATCTCCATGACGTTCGGCACCGCCGCCACCAGCGTGATCGGCACGAAATCCTTGATCGGGTCGAACGGCAGCTTGGGATAGAGCGCGCGGTTGATGCCGTGCGTGCCGACGGTGCCCATCAAGAGCGTATAGCCGTCGTTCGGCGCGCGCGCTACGAGTTCGGCGCCCACGTTGCCACCCGCACCGGCGCGGTTGTCGACGATGAACTGCTGCCCGAATGCCTTCGACAGCTCGGGCGCGACGGCGCGTGCCAGGATGTCGGTGGTGCCGCCGGCCGCAAAGGGCACGACGATGCGCACCGGCTTGTTCGGCCAGGTGCTCTGGGCCCAGGAAGGGGTGGCCGCAAGGGCGATGGCGCAGGCGGAAGCGGCCAGTGCGGCGCGGCGGTTCGTCTTGGAATTTGAAGAGGTCATGCGGGCGTTTGTACAGGGGAACCGCCGCGCGCATGGCGGGTAAAAACCCCGTGGGAACACTGGTCTATGCCACCTGCATCCGCTCTGCGAAGCGCTCGCTGCGAAAACGCTCGAGCACGAAGTCGATGAACACGCGCGTCTTCGCGGGCAGCAGCTTCTTGCTCGGGTAGTAGAGCCAGACCGCGCCCGCGTCGAAGTGCCACTCGGGCAGCAGGCGCACCAGCTCGCCGCTGCGGAGGCCGCGTTCGACGAACGGCATCGGCAGCATGGCCACGCCCAGGCCCATGAGTGCGGCATGCGCAATGGCTTCGGGGTCGTTGAAGATCGCGCGCGGCCGCGGCAGCTCCACCGTGGCCTGGTCGCCGTTCGCATGCTGCAGCGTCCAGCTGCGAAGCCGGCCCGTGGGCGAGGAGCGGCGCAGCAGCGTGTCGAGCTGCGCCAGTTGCGCGGGCTGCGCCGGCAGTGCGCGCTCGGCCAGGTAGCCCGGTGCGGCCACCGCCACCACATGAATGCGCGCCAGTTCGCGCGCCACTACGCCGGGCGACAGCTCGATGCCGCCGCCGATGGCCGCGTCGAAGCCTTCGCCCACCAGGTCGACCTGCTGGTTGTCGAAGTGCCAGTCGGGCAGGATGGACGGATAGCGGGCCAGGAAGTCGCCCATCATCGGCAGCACGTGCTCGCGGCCGAAGGCCTGGCCCATGCTCACCTTGAGCGTGCCGGCGGGCTGGCCGTCGTCCTTCGAGAGGCCGGCCACCGCGTCCTGCAGCGTGGCCAGCGCCCCGCCGATCTGGCCCAGGAAACGCTCCCCACCTTCGGTCAGCGTCAGGCGGCGCGTGCTGCGCTGAAACAGCCGCACGCCCAGCCGGGCCTCGAGCCGCGCAACATTCTTGCTGACCGCGGCCGGCGTGAGCCCAAGCCGGCGGGCGGCGGCCGAGAAGCTGCCGCTTTCGGCACTCTGCACAAAGGATTGGAGGTGATTGAGCGGTTCCATGGGTTCATTTTCAACCAATGGTTGAATTTGATTGGACCCATTGATGGCTACCGGGACGGTAATTGAATCCCGACACTGAAGGTCTTCCATCTCACAACCGACAGGAAATCATCACCATGGCACTCAGCAACAAACCCACTTCCCCTGTTCTCACGGGCAAGGCCGCTTTCGTTACCGGCGGTTCGCGCGGCATCGGCGCCGCCATCGTGCGCCGCCTGGCCCAGGACGGCGCCGCCGTCGCCTTCAGCTATGCCAGCTCGAGCGCCCCGGCCGACGAACTCGTGCGCAGCATCGAGGCCGAAGGCGGCCGCGCGCTGGCGCTGAAGATCGACAGCGCCGATGCCGCCGCGCTCACCGCCGGCATCGACGAGGCCGCGCGCAAGCTCGGCCGCATCGACGTGCTGGTCAACAACGCCGGCGTCTTCCTGCCCGGCACCCTCGAAGATTTTTCGCTCGAGGATTTCGACCGCACGCTGGACATCAACGTGCGCGCCGTGTTCGTGGCGGCCAAGGCCGCCGTGCGCCACATGGGCGAAGGCGGCCGCATCATCAACATCGGCAGCACCAACGCCGAGCGCATGCCCTGGCCCGGCGGCAGCGCCTATGCGATGAGCAAGTCGGCGCTCAAGGGACTGGTGCAGGGCCTCGCGCGCGACCTTGGCCCGCGCGGCATCACGGTCAACAACGTGCAGCCCGGCCCGGTCAACACCGACATGAACCCGGTCGACGGCCCGAACGCTCCCGCAATGCACGGGCTGATGGCGCTGGCCCGCCATGGGCGCCCAGAGGAAATCGCCGGCATGGTGGCGTACCTCGCGAGCCCTGAAGCGGCCTTTGTGACGGGCGCCAGCCTCAACATCGACGGCGGCTTCGCCGCCTGACGGCTATCCGGCGCGCTGGACGGCGGCAATGAGCTTGTCGAGGGTTGCATCGAGGCGGGCAAGCTCGCCGGCCTCGATGCCCTCGAACAGCGCGGCCTCGCGCTGCCGGCCGAGCATGCCGACGGTTTCGTGCAGCGCCTTGCCGGCCGCCGTGAGATAGAGCCGGCTGCGGCGCCGGTCGGTGGGGTCGCCCAGGTGCTGCACGCGCTTGTGGCGCTTCAGGCCGGCCAGCGCGCGGCTCACCGCCATCTTGTCGAGGCCGGTGAGATCGGCGATCTGCGTGGCATTGAGCCCCGGCTGCGCTCCGAGCACCGCCATGGCACGCCATTCGTTGAGCGTGAGGTGGTGCTCGCGGCCCACCTTCTCGTGAAAGGGCCGCGCCGTGAGATTGACCACCCGCACCAGCTTGAAGAACAGCGGGTCCATGGCGCGGCGCCGCGGTTCAGCCCAGCAGTTTTCTCGCGGCCGCCGCGATGGCTTCGGGGCCGACGCGCGATTGCGCCTCCAGCACCGGCGCATAGCCGACCGGAATGCGCGGCGCGCCGAGCCGCGCCACGCGGCAGCCCGTGGCCTCCGCGGCGCTGGCTGCAATCTCGGCGCCGAAGCCCGCCACCTGCACCGCCTCGTGCACCACCAGCAGCCGCCGGGTGCGCGCGCACGACGCGAGCACCGTCTCGCGGTCCCAGGGCCAGAGCGTGCGCAGGTCGATCAGGTCGACCGCGATGCCTTCGGCGGCCAGTGCGTCGCAGGCCTCGGCACAGGCCTGCATCTGCTTGCTCCAGCTCACGAGCGTGAGCGCATGGCCTTCGCGCACGCGGCGCGCCTTGCCGAGCGGTACGGCGAGGTCTTCATTCACTTCGCCGCGCAGGCCCCAGAGCGTCTTGTGCTCGATGTAGACCACCGGGTCGCCGCACTGCAGCGCGGCGCGCAGCAGGCTGTAGTTGTCCTGCGGCGTCGACGGGCTCACCACCACCACGCCCGGCAGGTGCGCGAACCAGGCCTCGAGCGACTGCGAATGCTGCGCGGCCGAGGCGTCCCAGATGCCGCCGGGCATGCGCGCCACCAGCGGCACGCGGCCCTGGCCGCCGAACATGAAGCGGTTCTTGGCGGCCTGGTTCACCAGCTCGTCCATGCCGCAGAGCGCGAAGTCGACCACCCGCATCTCGACCACGGGCCGGAGGCCCGCGAGCGCCATGCCCACGCCGGCGCCCATGATCGCGGCCTCGCTGATCGGCGCGTCGATCACGCGCTCGGCGCCGAAGGCCTGCTGCAAGCCCTTGTATTGGCCGAAGATGCCGCCGCGGCCGACGTCTTCGCCGAGAACGACCACGCGCGCATCGGCCTGCATCTCGTGCTGGAGCGCGAGCACGGCGGCTTCGGAATAGCTGAGGTCCTTCATCATCATCAATACCATTGCCCTGCTCCGACGGTCTGCACGTCGGTGAAGGCGGCGCCGGGCTCAGGCCAGGGCGCCGCATCGGCGATGGCCAGTGCGGTATCGACCTCGTCGCGCGCCGCGTTCTCGATGGCGTCGAGCGTGGCCGCACCCACGCCGGCTGCGAGCAGGTGCCCACGCGCCCGCGCGATCGGATCGGTTTCGAGCGCGGCCGCCAGTTCGGCCGGATCGCGGTAGGCCGCGAGGTCGACCGACACATGCCCCTTCACGCGGTAGGTCAGTGCATGCAGCAGCCGCGGTCCGCCGCCGCTGCGCACTTCGGCGACCAGCCGTGCGGCGGTTTCGTGCACCGCGAACACGTCGTTGCCGTCGACCTGCGTGGCCGCGATGTCCATCGAGGCGGCGCGCGCCGATGCGCCTTCGCCCGCCGTCATCGGGCCGCTCGCGGTGGTGGCGCTCCAGCGGTTGTCCTCGCAGACGAAGAGCACCGGCAGGTCGTACACGCGGGCCCAGTTCAGCGCTTCGAGAAAAGGGCCGCGGTTGATCGCGCCATCGCCGAAGAAGCAGACCGTGATGTCATTGTTCGCACCAGAGCCCCCTGGCCCTGGCAAGCCGTGGCCTCCCCCCGGGGGGGGCAAGGCGGCTTGGGAGCGGCCCGGCGCCGCCTTGAGCAGCTTCTGCGCATGCGCCGCGCCCACGGCAATCGGCAGCCCCGCGGCCACCACGCCGTTTGCGCCCAGCATGCCGACCGAGAAGTCCGCGATGTGCATCGAGCCGCCCTTGCCGCCGTTGAAGCCGCTGGCCTTGCCGAACAGCTCGCACATCATGCGGGCGAGATCCGCGCCCTTGGCCAGCGTGTGGCCGTGGCCGCGGTGCGTGGAGGTGAGGTAGTCGCTGGCCCGCAGGTGCGCGCAGACGCCTGCGGGCACCGCCTCCTGCCCGGTCGAAAGATGCAGCGGCCCGCGCACCTTGGCCGCGCCGGCGGCCTGCTGGCCATAGGCGCTCACGCCGCCCTGGCTCGCGGCTTCGGCGGCGTTCTCGAAGGCGCGGATGCGCACCATGACGCGGTACAGCGCCGTGCCTGAATTGCTCGAATCCATCTTGTTCCCAGTGCCCTGGATGAGGGCGTTCCGGCAAAAATCGTATCAAGCGTGACGACATCGCCTCACAGGGCTTACCCCCTGCGATGCGCCAGCAGGGGAGGTCTGCGAATGATTCTCAAATGCATCGGTAGAATGGCGCCCCCGTCCGCACGATTCCTTCCGGGTGCTGCCCGCGCCGATCGGCGCAGCGCCCGCCCCTGCTTCTTCCCATGCACAAGTTTTTTCTGGCAACGCCTCTCGCGCTCGCGGGGACCTTCTCTTACGCGCAAGCCAACGAGCCCGCCGCTGCCGACGCACGCGGGCAGCTCGGCACCGTCACGGTGGAATCCAGCGCGACCACCGGCTTCGTCGCCAACACGGTGGAGGCCGGCACCTTCCGCGGCGCCAGCATCATGGACGTGCCCGCCACGGTCAACACCGTCACGCGCGAGGTGCTCGAGCTGCAGGGCGCGGCCAGCATCTACGAGGCGCTGCGCAACACGGCCGGCGTGACGCGCCAGCAGAACGGCGGCGACACCTTCGACCAGCTCGTGATCCGCGGCATCGCGGTGGAGAACCGGACGAACTACCGGCTCAACGGCTCGCTCGCGATTCCCAACGTCTCCGAGATTCCGATGGAGAACAAGGAGCGCGTCGAGGTGCTGAAGGGCGCGTCGGCGCTCTACTACGGCTTCACCACGCCGGCGGGCATCGTCAACCTCGTGACCAAGCGCGCGGGCAGCACGCCCGTGAGCACCGTCGGCCTCACGCTCGACGACCGCGGCTCGGCGCAGGCGCTGGTCGACCTCGGACGCCAGTTCGGCGACCAGCAGCAGTACGGGCTGCGGGTCAACGCGGCGGGCGGGCGCATCGGCTCCAGCATCGACGGTGTGGACGGCAACCGCAGGTTCGTGTCGGCCGCGTTCGACTGGCGCGTCAACAGCCGGCTCACGCTGAAGGCCGACATCGAGAACTACCGCAAGCGCATCACGGAGCAGGCGGGCATCGCCCGGCTCGCGGCCGTCAACGGAGTGATCGCGCTGCCCGCCCTGCCCAACCCCGACAAACTGCTCGGCCCGCCGTGGGCCGTGTTCGATGCCGAAGTCACCAACACCCAGCTGCGCCGACTATTCGCTCGGCGGCAACTGGGCGCTGACCGTGGAAGCCGGCCACTCCGAAGCCGAGCGCGACCGCCGGCTTGCGAGCTTCAGCAACTACAACGTGCTGACGGGTGCCGGCCGCATCACCGGCAACGACCAGAGCCTGAAGCAGACCTCGGACCTGCTGCGCACCGAACTGTTCGGCACCTTCTCGACCGGCAGCGTGCAGCATGAACTCACGCTCGGCGCCGCGCGCAGCAAGAAGACGCAGGACCCGATTTTCCAGCGCAACTACGGCGGCGCAAGCACGGTGCAGAACCTGTACAACCCGGTTCCCATCGGCTACCTGCCGCTGACGGCGCGGCCGACCCGGCCCACCACCGGCGCCCAGGAGAGCGAGGAACTCGGGCTCTATGCGCTCGACCGCATCACCTTCTCGCCGCAGTGGCAGCTGGTGGCCGGCCTGCGCCGCACCCACTACGAGAGCACGCAGGGCGCGAGCGCCACGATTCCGTCGATCGCCTACGACGTGCGCAAGACCACGCCGCTCGTTGCGCTGAGCTACAAGTTCACGCCCGCGCTGGTGGGCTACGTCTCCTATGCAGAGGGCGTGGAAGAAGGCGAGATCGCACCGGCCGGCACCGCCAACCAGAACGCCCACATGCCGCCCGGCGTGAGCAAGCAGAAGGAAATCGGCCTGCGATGGCTCACCGATGGCGGCCTGCTGCTGTCGGGCGCGCTGTTCGACATCGAACGCCCCGGCGCCTACACCAACAGCGCCAACACCTTCGTGGCCGACGGGCGCCAGCGCTACCGCGGGCTCGAAGTCTCGGCGCAGGGCCGCCTGACGCGCGCGCTCGCCTGGCAGCTGTCGGCCCAGTCGCTCGATGCCGAGTTCCGCGGCATCAACGCGCAATACAACGGCAAGATGCCCGAGAACACCGCCAAACAAACGGCCAGCGCCTTCCTCTCGTACGACATTGCCGCGGTGCCGGGCCTCTCGGTCAACGCGGGGGCCTACTACACGGGCCGCCGTCCGGTGGACGACCTGAACCAGGCCTTCATCGGCGGCAACACCCTCTTCGGCCTGGGCGCGCGCTACGTGACGCAGCTGTTCGGCAAGCGCACCTTGTGGCAGGTCAACATCGACAACGTGGCCGACAAGCGCTATTGGGCGGCGGCCGGCACGCGGCTGGCCGTGGGCGCGCCGCGCAGCATCAAGGCGACGCTCAAGGTCGATCTCTGAACGGCTCCGCAAAGGCAACAGCGGCCCCTCCACCTCATTCGGTTTTTTCCATGGCTCTCCTGAGACGGATCTGGTTCCAGATCCACTGGTTCATCGGCATCACGGCCGGCAGCGTGCTTGTCGTGATCGGCCTGAGCGGCGCGGTGCTCTCCTTTCGCGCCGAGATCGTCGACGCGATCAATCCCGGGCTGCGCCACATCCCCAATCCGACCGGCGTGGCAGCGCTGCGGCCCGCGGCGCTCGCGGCGCAGGTGCAGGCGGCGGAGCCGGCACGGCGCATCGCCGCGCTCACGGTGTTCGCCGAACCCGGGCGGCCGGCGCGCATCAACTTCGCGCCGCCCGAAGGCCAGCGCCAGGGCGAAGTCCGGCTGGCCGATCCCTGGACGGGCGCGCTGCTGTCCGTGCCCACGGGCGAGGCCTTCTTCGAGTTTGTCGAGCACCTGCATCGCTGGCTGCTGCTGCCGCGCGATGCGGGCAAGCCCGTCACGGGTACGCTGGCCGCGGGGCTGCTGGTGCTTGCGCTGTCGGGCCTCTATCTGCGCTGGCCGCGCCGGCCGCTCGCATGGCGGGCCTGGTTGAAGCTGGACTTTGCGCTCGGTGGCCGCGCCTTCCTCTGGAACCTGCATGCGGTGGCCGGCACCGTCGCGCTGCTGGCGTACCTGGTCTCGAGCCTGACGGGCATCTACTGGGGCTTCGACGCCGTGCGCTCGATGGTCGACGAGGCCGCCGGCGAAGGGCGCGTGGTCCGCGCGCAGCGCATGCAGGCCGGCAGCGCGCCTGCCAGGGCGCAGCCGGCGCCCGACCTGCAGCGCGTGTGGCAGTCCTTCCTCGATGAAGCCGGCGGCGACTGGAGCCAGGCCACGCTGCGCCTGCCGGCGCGCAACGCATCGCAGGTCGAGGCGACCTACCTGCGTGCCAACCCCGAGCACGAACGCGCACGCAACCGCCTCTACCTCGACGCCGCCACGGGCGAAGCCACCCGGCATGAACGCTATGCCGACAAGCCGCTGGCGGGCCGGCTGGTCAACAGCATCTATCCGATGCACATGGGCACCTACTGGGGCTTGCCGGGCCGCATCGTGATGCTGCTCAGCAGCCTGGGCCTGGCGCTGTTCGCGGTCACGGGGTGGATGCTCTATCTCGGACGCCGGCGCACGAAGCGGGCCGTGCGCCAAGAGCGCATGCGGCTCGGCTCCGCGCTGCGGCCGGACGGGCCCGGCGCCGAGCCCGTGCTGCTCACCTTTGCCAGCCAGACCGGCCAGGCGGAGCGCATCGCGCTGCAGACGGCCGCGGTGCTGCAATCGGCCGGCGTCGCGGTGGTGCTGCAGCCGCTGGTCCGCCTGAGCGTGGATGCGCTGCGGCGCTACCGCAAGGTGCTGCTGGTGGCCAGCACCTTCGGCGATGGCGATCCGCCGGACAGCCTGCGCGCCTTTGCGCGCCAGTTCGCGCGGCAGACCGGCTCCGGCCTGCAGCATGTGCACTACGGCCTGCTCGCGCTGGGCGACAGGCACTACGCCAACTTCTGCGGCTTCGGCCGGGCGCTGGACCACGACCTGCGCGGCCACGGCGCGCAGGCGCTGTTCCCGATGATCGAAGTGCACAACGGCGATGCCGGTGCGCTGGCCCGCTGGCAGCAGTCGCTGGCCGAAGCGTTCGAAGTGCAGTCTGGCGCATGGAAGGCGCATGAACCGAAGGCGGCTCCTTTCGAGCCCTGGCGCCTCGTGCGGCGGACCCTGCTCAATGCCGGCAGCCAGGGCGATCCGCTGTTCGAGATCGAGTTCGCGCATTCCGGCGCGGCCGCCTGGGCGCCGGGCGCGCTCGCCGAACTGCTGCCGCGCCAGCCCGCCCACGCTGTCGAGCAATTCCTGCGCCGCGCCGCGCTCGACGGGCGAACCCGCGTGCGCTGCGATGGCCGCGAGTGCACGCTCGAAGACGCGCTGGCTCGCAGCATGCTTCCCGCCGCACCGGCGGCCAGCGCGCAGGCGCTGGCCGACATGCTGGTGCCGCTCGCGCCGCGGCGATATTCGGTGGCCTCGATCGCGGCCGACGGCTGCGTGCAGCTGCTCGTGCGCCAGGCGCGCCACGCGGATGGCATGGGCGTGGCCTCGGGCTGGCTGACCGAGGGCGCGCCGCTGGATGCAACGGTCGAGCTTCGCCTGCTGCCCAATCCCGCTTTCGCACTCGTCGACGACGAAGTTCCCTGTGTTTTCATCGGCAATGGCTCCGGCTTTGCCGGCCTGCGTGCCCATCTTCGCGAGCGCGTGCGGCGAGGCCACGGGCGCAACTGGCTGGTGTTCGGCGAGCGGAACGCCGCGCACGATGCTTTCTGCGCCGAGGACATCGCGCAGTGGCAGGCGGCCGCGGCGCTCGAGCGCGTCGACCTGGTGTTCTCGCGCGACCAGGCCGAGCGCCTGTACGTGCAGCACCGGCTGCGCGAGGCGGCCGGCCAGCTGCGCCAATGGGTGGACAGCGGTGCCGCGGTCTACGTCTGCGGCAGCCTCGAAGGCATGGCGCCGGGCGTCGACCTGGCCTTGCGCGAGGTGCTGGGTTCGGCGGTCTACGAAGACCTGGTTGCAGAGGGCCGCTATCGGCGCGATGTCTATTGAGCGGCTTCCCGCAGGCACTGCGCAAACTGCGCGGCGGCAGGCGGGCTGGCCCGCGGCTTGCGCTGCAGAAGGCCCACCTCGCGGTGGAACGTGAGCTCGCCGAGCGAGAGCATGCGAACGCTCGCGGGCAGCGGAAGGTGCGCCTCGACCAGCGGAACGAGCGCAACGCCCAGCCCCTTGGACGTCATGTGGATGAGCCCGGCGATCTCGTCCAGTTCGATCGAATCGTTGACCGCGATGCCTTCGCGACGAAGAAATCTTTCCACCATGCGGCCGCCGAACGATGCGCGGTCGTAGCGCAGGAAGGGCTGTTCCTGGAGGAGTGCGCGCCAGTCCTTGCCCGGCAATTTTTTGGCCGCGATGAGCACGTACGGTTCCTGCACCAGCGGCTGCCACGCCAGCTCCGGAAGAATGCCGAACGGCGGCCGGATGATCACCGCTGCATCGATCGTGCCTGCGTCGAGCTCGTCCATCAGCCGCATCGACACGCCGGGCGACACATGGACGCGCAGCAGCGGCTGTGCCTTGCGCAGCCTGGCAAGCGCCCGCGCGACCAGCGTCGATTGCGCCGAGGCAATGGCGCCGATGCGCAGCAGCCCGCCGCTCGCGGCGTCATCGGGAAGCTCGCCGAGCTTGGCATAGAGCGCGCAGATCTCCTCCGCACGCGCCAGCGTCGTCTGGCCGGCCGCATTCAGGGTGGCGGAGCGCCCGGTCCGCTCGAACAACTCGAACCCCAGGGCTTCCTCGAGCCGCTTGACCTGGCTGCTGACCGCCGACTGCGTCAGGCCGATCCGGTCTCCCGCGGCCGCAAAGGTTCCGTGGCGGCAGACGGCGATGAAGGTTCTGAGTTCGTTGATCATGAACCGAGCATCTCAAGAATCGATGCCTGGTTCAATGATTCATCGCTTCGGATCATGCGTGGCACGCACTATCTCGCTTCGTATTCTTCCATCGGCTTGTCGCTGGGACTGGCCCAGGCGGCCTTCGTCAAGGCGCTGGCCGGCAGCCCGACCTTCGAGTTGTGGGGCGGAATGGGCTGCATGAACCACTTGTCGTAGAGCCGCGCGGCTTCTCCGCTCCTGGCCAGCGACACCACGCTTTGGTCGACCAGCTTCTTGAACGCGGGGTCGCCCTTCGCAAGCATGATCGCGATCGGCTCGACGCTGAGAACCTGGTCCAGCAGCCTGTACTGCGCCGGCTCCCTGCTCTTGGAGATCAGCGTGGCAAGGATCTGGCCATCGGCCGCGAAGCCATCCACCCGGCCCGATTCGAGCAGCAGGAAGCCTTCGCTGTTGTCCTTGGCAAGCACTTCCGCGATCTCGCCCGCACCCTCGCGCTTGAGTTTTCTGAGGAGCTGGACAGAAGTGGTGCCGGTTGTCGCGGCCACGGCCTTGCCGGAGAACTGCGCGGCAGACACGATGCCGGAGGCTGCCTTCACGGCAATGCGAACCCCTTCGACATAGAGCGTGGGCGCGAACGCGACATCTTTCTGGCGCGCCGCGTTGTTGGTCGTGGTGCCGCACTCGATGTCGACGGTGCCGTTCTGCACCAGGGCAATGCGATTCTGCGGCGTGACCAGCTGGTACTTCACGCTGATCTTTTCGATCTGCAGCGCCTTCCTGAGGTCCGCGATGACACGCTCGCAGACCTCGACGTGAAAGCCCGTGTAGCTGCCCGGCCCAAGGGTGAAGGACATGGCGCCCGAGGCGTCGCGCACACCCATGGTGATGGCGCCGGACTCCCTGATCTTCTTCAGGATGTCGGTTTGCGCACAGGCGTTTCCAACCGAAAGCAGGAGCGCCGCGGCAGTGGCGCCGGTGATGAGCAAGTGTGTTTTCACGCGGCGCCTTCAGACGGCGAACAGCGAATCGAGGTTCGCGAACGACTTCATCTCGATGGCATTGCCCGACGGATCGAGAAAGAACATCGTCGCCTGTTCGCCCGGCTCGCCCTTGAACCGGATATAGGGCTCGATCACGAACTTGGTCTGGCGCGCGACGAGCTTGTCGGCCAGCGCCTGCCATTGGTCCATCGGAAGAATGGCGCCGAAGTGGCGCACCGGCACGTCGTGGCCATCCACGGCGCTGCTTGCCTTGTGGCCGCATTCGTCGGGTGCCAGGTGCGCCACGATCTGGTGGCCGTGGAAGTCGAAGTCGACCCACTCGGGTGCGCTGCGGCCCTCGGGGCATCCGAGCAGGTCGCCGTAGAAGGCGCGGGCTTCGGCAATGTCGCGAACAGGAAAGGCCAGGTGGAACGGAATTCTCGTGTGGGGTGCATTCATGGCGGCGATCGCATCGGTGAGTTCAGGATGGGCCGGACTTTAAGCAGCCGCGCTCATAACCGAAAACGATATATTTTCTTGCTGAGCATCGATTTTCTCGATGCTCGTGCAGCCGGCCCACATGCGCATTCCCCGGGAATTCCCGGGTGCCCACGCCCTTGCTGCGATGGGATAGTTAGTTCGGCCTTCAAACTAACTAATTTCTTACACGGCTTTCTTAGCCGGGCACTTCCTCCAAGGAGAGACATCGATGCAACTCAAGCACACCCTGGCCGCCATGGCCTTCGGCCTTACCGCAGTGGGCGCGCTGGCCCAGACCGTGGTCGGCGTGAGCTGGTCCAACTTCCAGGAAGAGCGCTGGAAGACCGACGAGGCGGCCATCAAGGCCCAGCTCGAGAAACTCGGCGCCAAGTACATCAGCGCCGATGCGGGCGGCTCGCCCGAGAAGCAACTGGGCGACATCGAGGGGCTGATGTCCAAGGGCGCCAAGGCGCTCATTGTGCTGGCGATGGACAAGGACGCCATTCTTCCCGCCGTCACCAAGGCCACGCGCCAGAAGGTGCCCGTGGTCGCGTACGACCGGCTGATCGAGGCGCCCGGCGTCTTCTACATCACCTTCGACAACGTCGAGGTCGGGCGCATGGAGGCGCGCGAGGTCTTCAAGGTCAAGCCCAAGGGCAACTACGTGATCATCAAGGGCTCGCCCAGCGACCCGAACGCCGACTTCCTGCGCGCGGGCCAGCAGGAGGTGCTGGACGCCGCGGTGAAGAAGGGCGACATCAAGATCGTCGGCGACGAGTACACCGAAGGCTGGAAGCCCGAGGTGGCGCAGAAGAACATGGAGCAGATCCTCACCAAGAACGGCAACAAGGTCGATGCGGTGGTGGCGGCCAACGACGGCACGGCCGGCGGCGCGGTGGCCGCGCTCACGGCCAAGGGCCTGCGCGGCATTCCGGTGTCGGGCCAGGACGCCGACTTCGCGGCGCTCAACCGCATTGCGCTGGGCACGCAGACCGCCACCATCTTCAAGGATTCGCGCGAACTCGGCCGCGAAGCCGCCAGCGCCGCCATCGCGCTGTCGCAGGGCAAGCCGGTCGAGAAGGCCGCGCCGTGGAATTCCGGGCCGAAGAAGATCTCGCTGTCGTCGCGGCTGCTCACGCCGGTGCCGGTCACGCGCGACAACCTCGACGTGGTCGTGAAGGCTGGCTGGATCAAGAAGGACGAGCTCTGCAAGGGCGTCCAGGCCGCCAGCGCGCCCGCGGCCTGCAAGTAAGTAGCAAGAAGAGCGAGCGAGCGGGCGCGAAGAAGAAGCGCCGCCCACCCGCTTCGCACTGTCGTGTCCGGCCGGTCCATGGTCCCGCCCGGGGCGCCGCCGCGCACCTGTTGTCCGTTCGAGAGGATCTGAAAAAATGAGCAATCCAACGCCAGGCTGGTGGCGGCGCACAGGCGTCGACCTGCGGCTCTTGCTGATGAGCGTGCTGCTGATCGCAATGGGGGTGGTTTTCAACGTGATGTCCGGCGGCGTGTTCCTGTCGCCCGAGAACCTCTACAACGTGGCGCAGCAGACGGCCGTGGTGGGCATCGTGTCGACGGTGATGGTGCTGGTCATCGTGGCGCGCCACATCGACCTGTCGGTGGGCTCGGTCATGGGTTTCGTCGGCGTGCTGATCGCCTACCTGCAATACACCTCGGGCTGGTCGTGGCCCGCGGCCTGCCTTGCGGGGCTCGCGGTGGCGCTGCTGGTGTCGATCTACCAGGGCTGGCTCACGGCGATGCTGGGCGTGCCCTCGTTCGTGGTCACGCTCGGCGGGCTGATGTCGTTCCGCGGCGCCGCCTTCCTGGTGGCGGACGGCAAGACGCAGCCCGTGAACGACGAATTCTTCCAGCGCCTGGGCGGCGGTTACGACGGCGGCATCGGCACCACCATGACCTGGGTCCTCGCGGCCTTCGTGGCGGTGGTGCTGTTCGCGCGCATGCTGCAGAAGCGCCGTGCGCGCGCGCACCACGAGATGCCCAACGAGCCGTTGTGGCTCGAAGTGCTGCTGACGGCCGTGGCGGCGGCCGTGGTGTTCGTCTTCGCGGCGGTCATGAACAACTACCAGATCGCCTCGAAGGACGCGCCGCAGGGCCTGCCGATTCCGGTGCTGATCTGGGCCGTGGTGGCGATCGTGCTGTCGTTCATCGTGCACCGCACGCGCTTCGGCCGCTATGTGTTCGCGATGGGCGGCAATCCCGATGCGGCGGCGCTGGTGGGCATTCCGGTCAAGCGCGTCACGCTGATGCTGTTTGCGCTGCTCGCGGTGCTGGTGACGGTGGCGGCCATCGTGTCGATTGCGCGGCTCAACGCGGGCACCAATTCGCTTGGCACAGGCATGGAGCTGTACGTGATCGCGGCCGCCGTGATCGGCGGCACGGCGCTCTCGGGCGGCACCGGTTCGATCTTCGGCTCGGTGCTGGGCGCGCTGATCATGCAGTCGCTCGACAGCGGCATGCTGCTGCTCGACGTGCCGATCGGCAAGCGCATGGTGATCATCGGGCAGGTGCTGATCGTGGCTGTCGTGTTCGACGTGCTGTATCGACGCAAGTTTGGGGAAAACTAGAAATGAAAGTGCGTTGTTCAGGGCGCTGCCATTCAGGGCGCGCTCCCGCCGACGGGGTACGCGGCGAAGCGAATGTCCCCCGCCCTTCGGGCTCCTCCTTGATTTCGCTGCGCAAGGCACCCCATCGACGGGAGCGTTGGACAGAGCCGTCGTTGATCAGCGGTACACCAGCAGCGTGCCCAGGTGCACAGGGCATCGGGTGCTCCCCGCAGCGAAATAAAGGAGGAGGCCGCAGGCCGGGGGACATTCGCGGAGGGGAGTACCCGGTGGCCTGTGCACGCGCCCTGAACAGCAGCGACAAGAACACACACGCTCCGAAAGCGAAGACCCCGCGTCACAACAGTGCACAGCGAAAGGAACCCCAATGACCACGGTCGACACATCAACGCCCCTGGTCGAACTGAAGGAAATCCGCAAGGCCTTCGGCGGCGTGAAGGCCGTGGATGGCGTGAGCATCAACCTCCATCCCGGTGAAGTGGTCGCGGTGCTCGGCCACAACGGCGCGGGCAAGTCCACGCTCATGAAGATGCTCGCGGGCGCCTACCCCGTCGATTCGGGCGAGACGCTGATCGCGGGCGAGAAGGTCCACATCCGCACGCCGGCCGAGGCGCAGGCGCTGGGCATCGAGACCATCTACCAGACCCTCGCGCTGGCCGACAACCTCGACTCGGTGTCCAACCTCTTTCTCGGCCGCGAGAAGATGACGCGCTGGAACACGCTCGACGATCATTTCATGGAAGTGCAGGCGCGCAAGGTGTTCCAGCGCCTGAACAAGAACTTCAGCAACATCCGCATTCCGGTGCGCAGGCTTTCGGGCGGGCAGCGGCAGGTGGTGGCGATCTCGCGCGCGCTGTACTTCAATGCGCGCATCCTCATCATGGACGAGCCCTGCGCCGCGCTCGGCCCCGAAGAGACCGCGATGGTCGGCGGCCTCGTGAAGCAGCTCAAGGCCGACGGCGTCGGCATCTTCCTGATCACGCACGACATGCCCGACGTGTTCTCCCTGAGCGACCGCGTCGCGGTAATGAAGACCGGCAAGCTCGTCGGCACCTACCGCACCGCGGACGTCACCGAGGACGAAGTGCTCGGCATGATCATCGCCGGCAAGCGCCCCGAGGGAAAAGAGCAGGCCCACAGGTGAACGAAGGCAGGGTGGCCCCGTGACCATCGGCGACCAGCAGCTGCTCAAGCGCATGAACCGCAGCGTGCTGCTGCGGCTCCTGCGCGCGCGGCCGGGCCTGTCGCGCGCACGGCTTGCGGGCGAGAGCGGCCTCACCAAATCGACCGTGAGCCTGCTGGTGCGCGAACTGCTCGACGAAGGCTGGCTCAGCGAAGCGGGCACCGCGGTGGCCGACGGACTGGGACGGCCTTCCACGCCGCTGCGGATCAACGTCGGCGTGCGCGCATTGATGGGTGTCGAGATCGCGGTGGAAACGGTGCGCCTGGTGTGCGTCTCGCTGCAGGGCGAGGTGCTGCATGCCGACACGCAGGCGCTGGCCGACAGCACACCGGCCGGCGCATGCGCGCAGGTCGCGCGCATGGCCGCGGCGGCGCACGGGCAGCTCAACGCACTGGGGCTGCGGCTGTCGAGCATCGGCGTCTGCGTGCCCGGCGCGGTGGACGACTGCACCGGCGTGGTCCGCTTCGCGCCCAACCTCGGCTGGCGCAATGTGAGCCTGCTGCCCGCGCTCGAAAAAGCCTTTGCCGCGGCGGGGCTGCCGGGCGTCACAGTGCAGCTGCAGAACGATGCCGACGCCGCCGCGCTCGGCGAGTACGAGTTCTCCGGCGGCGAGAGCGCGGACCCGTTGATCTTCGTGAGCTGCGACGTGGGCGTGGGCGCCGGCGTGGTGCTGAACGATCGGCTCTTCACGGGCGCGCAGGGCATGGCGGGCGAGATCGGCCACACCATCCTGCAGATCGACGGGCCGCTGTGCTCGTGCGGGCGCCGCGGTTGCGCCGAGGCCTTCTTCGGCTCGCGCGCGCTCAAGCGCGAAGCGCCCGGCATGGCGCATGCGGCGGCGTTCTTCGGCGTGCTGCTGCAGAACCTCTGGGTCACCTTCGATCCGCGCGCCATCGTGCTTGGCGGCAAGTCTTGTACCGGGCAACGCGGCCTGGCGCAGGCGGCCTTCGAGAGGGTCCAGCGCCATGCCGATGCGGCCGGCATGCCCGCGCCCGATCTGCGCATCGCGCGCTATCGCGCGCTTGCACCCGCCGTGGGCGCTGCCGCGCTGGCATTGCACGAATACCTCAGGCCGCTGCAGCCCGATGCGCGCATGCGCCGGGCCCGCGCCGCGCGCAACGAAGACCGAATACCTTCTGTTTAAAAAGATCGGCGGCAAGCGGCCGCGCGTCCGGTGATGCACGGCGACATGCGCAAACCGCCTACGCGCATCGCCGCGGCCTTGGCCTAGGTTCGAGAAAAAACCTGGAGCCCCTGCCATGCCCGATGCCGCCGCGCGCGTTCGTGCGCCTTCTTCCGCGCTGCTCAACATCACCGCCGTTGTCATCGGCCTTGCGGGCCTGGCCCTGGGGGCGGCAGGCGCGTGGCTCGTCGTGCTCGGCGGTTCGTGGTACTACCTCGCGGCGGGGCTCGGGCTGATCGTTGCCGCGGTGCTGCTGCCGCGCGGCGGCGGCGCGGGCCTCTGGGTCTATGCGGCCGTGGTGGCGTTCACGCTGGCCTGGGCCCTGTGGGAAGTGGGATTCGACTGGTGGCCGCTGGCGGCGCGCGGCGATGTGTTCTTCGTGATCGGCGTGTTCCTGCTCATGCCGTGGGTACCGCGTGCGCTGGCGCGCCGCAAGGCCGCAGGCGTGGCGCCCGCGCGCGGCTTTCTCGGCGTGGCGCTGCTGGCCTTCCTGGCTGCCGCGGTGTTCTCGTGGACGCGCGACGCGACCCGCATCGAAGGCACCATGCCGGCGCCCGCGGCAGCCGTCGCGGCATCGGCAAACGCCGCACCGGCCCCGCCGAAGGACGACTGGACGGCCTACGGCGGCAACGGCATGGGCCAGCGCTATTCGGCGCTCGACCAGATCACGCCGGCCAACGCTGGTGAACTGCAGGAGGCGTGGCACTTCCGCACCGGCGACGTGCGCGGCCAGAGCGGCGACCCCGAGGAGACGACCTTCGAGGTCACGCCGCTGAAGATCGGCGACAAGCTTTTTCTCTGCACGCCGCACCAGTCGGTGGTGGCGCTGAACGCGACCACCGGCCAGCAGCTCTGGCGCTACACGCCCGAGATCCGGCGCCCGCTGGCCTTGCAGCACCTGACCTGCCGCGGCCTTTCCTACGACCCGGGCAGCGCGGTGCGGTCCGCGCCCGCCGCCGCTTCATCGCCATCATCGCCTTCATCGCTGCCCACCGCGGGCGGCGACTGCGACGCCAAGCTCTTCATGCCCACGGCCGATGGCCGCGTCATCGCGCTCGACCCCGGGAGTGGCAGGCCCTGCATGCGCTTCGGCGGCGGCACGGGCCAGATCGACCTCTGGAAGAACATGCCCAACGTGAAGCCCGGCTCCTACTACTCGACCTCGCCCGTGGTGGTGACGCGCTCGCTCATCATCGTGGGCGGCACGGTGCTGGACAACGTCTCGACGAAAGAGACCTCGGGCGTGATCCGGGCCTTCGACATCGACACCGGCGCATTGGTGTGGAACTGGGACTCGGGCAACCCGGACGACACCGCGCCCATCGCGGCCGACCGCATGTACACGGCCAACTCGCCGAACAGCTGGTCGATCTCCAGCGTGGACGAGGCACTCGGGCTGGTCTACGTGCCCACCGGCAACCAGCCGCCTGACCAATGGGGCGGAAAACGCACCGCAGGGGCCGAGCGCTACTCGTCCTCGGTGGTGGCGCTCGACCTCGCCACCGGCCGCGTGCGCTGGAGTTTCCAGACCGTGCACCACGACCTCTGGGACTACGACGTGCCCTCGCAGCCCAGCCTCATCGACCTGCGCATCGGCAGCGAGACGGTGCCAGCGCTCGTGCAGCCGACCAAGCAGGGCGAACTGTTCGTGCTCGACCGCCGCGACGGGAAGCCCGTGGTGAAGGTGCATGAGCGGCCCGCGCCGCAGGGCGCGGCCGCGGGCGACCACACTTCGCTGACGCAGCCGGTGTCGGAGCTGTCCTTCGATCCGCCCGCGCTCACGCCGGCCGACATGTGGGGCGGTACCGTGTTCGACCAGCTGGCCTGCCGCATCGCCTTTCACCGGCTGCGCTACGAAGGCCGCTTCACGCCGCCGTCGACCGAGGGCTCGCTGATCTATCCGGGCAACTTCGGCGTCTTCAACTGGGGCGGCATCGCGGTCGATCCGCAGCGGCAGCTGGCGTTCACCACGCCGGCCTCGCTGGCGTTCGTGTCCAGGCTCATTCCGCGCGCCGACGACACCGCGCTCTACGTGCAAGGCAAGAACCGGCCCAACGACAGCCTGCCCGCGCTCAACGAGAACTTCGGCGCGCCTTTTGCGGTGCAGCTCAGCGCCTTCACCTCGGTATTCGGCCTGCCGTGCCAGGCGCCGCCCTGGGGCCATGTGGCGGGGGCCGACCTGCGCACCGGCCGGGTGGTGTGGAAGCACAAGAACGGCACGGTGCGCGACAGCTCGCCGCTGCCGCTGCCCTTTGCGATGGGCGTGCCCAGCCTCGGCGGGCCGATGATGACGGCCGGCGGCGTGGCCTTTCTCTCGGGCACGCTCGACCAGTTCGTGCGCGCCTATGACGTCGCCAACGGCAAGGAGCTGTGGCGCAGCCGGCTGCCCGCGGGCGGGCAGGCCACGCCGATGAGCTACCGCGGCAGCGACGGGCGCCAGTTCGTGGTGGTGGCCGCGGGCGGCCACGGCTCGCTGGGCACGCGCACCGGCGACCATGTGATCGCCTACGCGCTGCCCAAGCGCTGAGCGTTCAGTCCGGCGCGCGCGGCGTGCCCTTGTCCTCTTCGCGCCAGCCGCGCAGCCGCCGGTACAGCGTGCCGCGCGATACGCCCAGCTGCCGCGCCGCCTGCGACACGTTGCCGCCCTGCGCCGCCAGCGTTTCCTCGATCAGCTTGCGGCTGTGCTCGCGCAGGGTTTCGCCCGGCATCGGTTCCGCCTGCACGTGGTGGGGGGCGACTGCTTGCGCGTCCGTCGCCAACGCATCGAGTGCAGCTACAGGCTCGATGGGCAACACCGTGCCGGCGTCGCCGGGCATCGCCACCGCATGCCCGAAGTCCGCGCCATCCGCTGCTGCCTTCAGGCGCGCCTGCACCCAGACGCCCAGGCCGCTCGCCAGGCGCAGCGGCTGCGCGGCTTCGCGCCGCTCCAGCCGCAGCAGGCTCGCGAGGTCGTGGCCCAGCATCGATTCGACATCGCGCTCGCCGGCCGCGTCGGGCAGGCGCCCGATCAGCCGCGCGCCGGCACCGTTGAGCCAGGCGATGGTGCCGTCGGGCGCCACCCCGGCCAGCGCTTCCATGGGCGTGCCCAGCAAGGTGGGGCTGGCCTGGAAGCGCAGGATCAGGTGGTCGCGCGACTGCGCCTGCAGCAGGCGGTTCTCGATGGTCGTGGCATAGAGCGCCACCATCGAGGCGGCGTCGAAGCCGAAGCGCCGCGCTTCCATCGTGATGTCGAGCACGCCCGCGAGCCGGCCCGCCACATCGCGGATCGGGGCCGCGGCGCACTGCATCTGCGACAGCACGTCGAAGTAATGCTCCGCGCCGTCGACCGTGCAGGCCTGCCCGGTGCTCGCCACGATGCCCGGCGCCGTGGTGCCGACGATGCGCTCGGAAATGTTCACGCCCACGCGCGCGGTCTTGCGCAGCACTGGCTGGTGCGCCGCGGCCGGCTGGTGCGTGACATGCACCACCACGCCTTCGCCGTCGGTCAGGATCACGCGGCAATCGGTGCCCGCGAGCGCGCTTTCCATGCTCGCGAGCTCCTGGCGCGCCACTTCGAGCAGCTCGCGGTTGCGCGCCAGCGTGGCGTGCAGCCGACTCGGCGTGACCGCATCGAAAGGCACGATGCGCTGCCGGTCGCTGTGGTTGCGGGTGCAGCGCAGCCATGACTGGATCACCGCTTCGCCGACCAGTCCTGAAGGCCGCACGCCTTCCTCGAAGAACTGCTGCCGCGCGAGCGCGACGCGCTGCGCCGGCGTGCTGGAAAAAAGTTGGCGCGGCGCAGCCGCCGTGCTCAGCCTTTCGAAAGCCATGCTGTTCGCTGCTCCTCGCAAATTGGGGAACCAGGAAATGGGGGAAACGCCGCCCCCTGGAATGTGTGCCGCAATGGAACAGCGACGGCCTGGGGAAATCCCGAAGATGAACGCGGGCGCGGCGCGAACGATCCTTGCGGCACCAAGGAGACCCACGATGAAAAAGATCCACACCGGGCTGCTCATGCTGGCCGGCGCGCTGCTGTGCCTGGGCACCGCGGCAGCGAAGGCCCAGGCGCCAGGCAATGCGCAGGACCGCGCGGCTTCGGCCGCCAAGCGGGTGAACGGCAGCTTCATCCGCGCCAATGCGGCAGAGAAGAAGACGCCCGACTGGCCGAGCTACGGCCTCGACTACGCCGAGTCGCGCTTCAGCAAGCTCGATCAGGTGAACGCCGGCAACGTGAAGCAGCTCGGCCTGGTCTGGTCCTACGACCTCGAATCGACGCGCGGCGTCGAGGCCACGCCGCTGGTGGTCGATGGCGTCATGTATGTCACGGCGTCGTGGAGCGTGGTGCATGCCATCGACACGCGCACCGGACAGAAGCTCTGGAGCTTCGATCCGCAGGTCGACAAGTCCAAGGGCTTCAGGGGCTGCTGCGACGTGGTGAACCGCGGTGTCGCGCTGCATGAAAGCAAGGTCTACGTGGCTGCCTACGACGGCCGCCTCATCGCGCTCGATGCGGCCACGGGCAGGAAGGTCTGGGAGAAGAACACCATCGAGGGGCAGAAGGGCTCCTACACCATCACCGGCGCACCGCGCGTCTTCAAGGGCAAGGTCATCATCGGCAACGGCGGCGCCGAGTACGGCGTGCGCGGCTACGTCACGGCCTACGACGCCAACACCGGCGCGCAGAAATGGCGCTGGTTCGTCGTGCCGGGCGATCCGTCCAAGCCTTTCGAGGACGAATCGATGGCGCGCGCCGCCAAGACCTGGGACCCGAGCGGCAAATACTGGGAAGCCGGCGGCGGCGGCACCGCGTGGGACAGCTTCGCCTTCGACCCCGAACTCGACCTGATGTACGTGGGCACCGGCAACGGTTCGCCATGGGCGCACAAGAAGCGCAGCCCCAAGGGCGGCGACAACCTCTACCTCGGCTCGGTTGTGGCCCTGAACCCCGACACCGGCAAGTACGTGTGGCACTACCAGGAGACGCCGGGCGACAACTGGGACTACACCTCCACGCAATCGATGATCCTGGCCAACCTGAAGATCGACGGCAAGGCGCGCAAGGTGCTGCTGCATGCGCCGAAGAACGGCTTCTTCTTCGTCATCGACCGCACCAACGGCAAGTTCATCTCGGCGAAGAATTTCACCGAAGTGAACTGGGCCACCGGCTACGACACCAGCGGCCGGCCGATCGAGATCGCCGCCGCGCGCCAGAACGACAAGCCCGGCGACAGCGTTCCCGGACCCTTCGGCGCGCACAACTGGCATCCGATGTCGTTCAACCCGCAGACCGGGCTGGCTTACCTGCCCGCGCAGAACGTGCCGATCAACCTGATGGACGACAAGGACTGGAAGTTCGACCAGAACGCACCCGGCCGCCCGCACGCCGCGCTGGGCTGGAACACTGCGATGTCCATCAACGCCGAGCCGCCGAAGAGCAAGCCCTTCGGCCGTCTCGTCGCCTGGGATCCGGTCGCGCAGAAGGAAGCCTGGGGCGTGGACTACGCGTCGCCCTGGAACGGCGGCACCCTTACCACCGCGGGCAACCTCGTGTTCCAGGGCACGGCCGACGGCCGCCTGCTGGCCTACGACGCGAAGACCGGCGAGAAGCTCTGGGAAACGCCCACCGGCACCGGCGTGGTGGCGGCGCCGTCTACCTACATGGTCGGCGGCAGGCAGTACGTGTCGGTGGCGGTGGGCTGGGGCGGCGTCTATGGCCTCTCGCAGCGCGCCACCGAGCGGCAGGGCCCGGGCACGGTCTACACCTTTGCGGTCGGCGGCACCGCCAGGATGCCGGAGTTCGTGCAGTACCGCATGAACCAGCTCGTGCAGGGCGTGAAGTACGACCCCGCCAAGGTCCAGGCCGGCACCATGCTCTATGTGAGCAACTGCGTGTTCTGCCATGGCGTGCCCGGCGTGGACCGCGGCGGCAACATCCCGAATCTCGGCTACATGGATGCGGCCTACATCGAGAACCTCGACAAGTTCATCCTCAAGGGCCCGGCCATGGCGCGCGGCATGCCCGACTTCACGGGCAAGCTCTCGGGCGAGGACATCGAGAGCATCAAGGCCTTCATTCAGGGCACGGCCGACGCGATCCGGCCGAAGTGAGGCGCGGCGTGGGCCGCCATCGGCGCGGGCCGGTCAGCCCGCGAGCCGCAGTTCCTGGATCAGGCCCGCCACGTTGCCCACCTGCAGCTTGTCGTAGATCGACTGGATGTGGTTGCGCACGGTGGCGGGCGAGCGGTTCAGGATGGCCGCGATGTCCTTGTGGGTGTCGCCCCGGGCAAGCAGCTCGGCAACGGTGTGCTCACGCGGCGTGAGGCCGTCGGCGCGGCAGCGTTTGCGCACGCTCAGGAACAGCAGGCGCTGCTCGAGCCGGTACGACACCGCGACATGCCGGCCCATGTAGGCGCATTGCTCCGTCATGAAATGCTCCTGCAGCGATGACGGCAGCGCCTGGCGCGGCCAGCCCGGAAACTCCTCCTGCATCAGCGCGACGAACGTCACGTCGCAGTGGTAGATCGCGCCTTTCAGGTCTGCAATGGCCGAGCCGCGGGGCTGCGAGCCCGAGGCCGGCGAGAGCGTGCGGCCCAGGTGCATCAGGCGGTTGAGCGCCAGCGCCTGCATCATGTGCGGCGACAGGCTGGCCAGCAGGCTCACTTCCTCGGGCCTGCAGTGCGCGTCGGGGTCGGCGCGGAACAGCGAGAACCAGTGCATGAAGTTGGTCCGCGGGTCGCTGTCCATCGTGATGAAGATGTTGTTCTGGTCGTAGCGCCGCACGTAGTCCAGGAAGGGCGCGTACTTGGGCTCGCTCCACCAGCTCGCCGAGTTGAAGCCCCGCGTGCCGTGTCCCTTGCCGAAGAAGCTCGCGGCCGCGGAGTCGAGGTGCTTGAAGTTGTCGTACTCCATCATCATCTCGGGCGTCTTGCGGTGTAGGTGCAGCGTGTGCACGTCGATCCCCTCGCTGGCCGTGCTGGCCGTGCCCCACATCGACGCGTCGAAGGGCAGCACCGGCTTGATCAGCTCGAGCGCGGCGTCCTGGAAGGCGTCGATCGGCAGCTCGTGCGAGAGCCGGTAGAGATGCAGCAGCAGCGTGCTGAAGTCGTGCAGTGCCTGGCTGGTCATTGACGGAGTTTTCCTGCAGCGGCGGGGTACCGCATCCCATGTTTCGGTGATTCGCTGGCGGGTACTTTCTGCATCTCCCCCTCGGAAACCCGAGGAACGATCGGCGCGTTTCAAGAATGGTGCATTTGCATCATTTTCTTTAGAAAAGTGAAAGCTATTGTTTGCGGACCCCGGATGGTCCGGGGCTTTCAACCTTTTCGAAGAGCCCACCGATGCCCTCTCTCCCCCGGAAAATCCCCCATGCCCTGTCCGTCGTCACCCTGGCGCTTCTTGCCGCATGCGGCGGTGGTGGCGGCGGTGGCGGCGGTTTCGGTTTCCTTCCCCCATCGTCCGGCGGCGGCGGAGAGCCGCCCGCGGCAGCGGCCACCACCCTGAGCGGCACTGTCGCCACCGGCGCGGCCTTTGCGGGTGCGGCGCTCACGGTGTTCGACCAGACCGGCGCCAAGGTCTGCGAAGTGACCACCACGCCCGAAGGCAGCTACACCTGCTCGCTGCCCGCCGGCACCAAGGCGCCGCTGGTGATCCAGGCCGTGCGCGACGACCTGACCCTCTACAGCACCACCGCCAGCACCGCGACCGGCACCACCAACGTGACGCCATTGACCACCATCATCGTGGCGCAGCTCTCGCCCAATGGCGACCCGTCGAAGCTGGCCGCCGCGATCCAGGCCGACGCCGGCGCCGTCACGGCGGGGTCGATCGGCGACCAGGTGGCCAAGCTGCTGGCCGCGCTGCAGCCGCTGCTGGCCGCGCTCGATGCGAGCATCGACCCGATGAGCGGCGAGTTCCAGGCCAACGGCACCGGCCAGGACCGCGTGCTCGATGCCCTCAACGTGTCGGTCCGCCCCGACGGCACGGCATCCAGCATAGAAATCACCGTGAAGGCGCTACCCGCCGGCGAAGACAGCCCGCCGGTGTCCATCGTCTTTCGCAGCGGCGATGCCACCATTGCGACGCTGCCCGCCATCGACGCCGCGGCCCTGGTGCAGCCGCCCACGCCGGCCATGGTGCAGGCGCTGCTCGACCGCATCAACGCCTGCTATGCGCTGCCGCTCGGGCAGCGCGTCGACAGCCCCATCGAGCCCGACGGCAATGCCTACGGCAGCGCCGCCAACGTGGTGGCGCCGGCATGCCGCACGCTGTTCGTGGGCGACGACCCGGCCAGCTTCGTGGCGGCCGGCGCGCCCATCGGCCGCGTGAGCAGCGGCGTGCGCCGCTCGTTCGAAAGCCTGTTCCGCTTCGGCCCCACCAACCTGAAGCATGACCGCGGCAACTTCGAATATTTCCACAAGAACGGCGACGTCGCACTGACCTACCGCTGGACCGACGTTCTCGGCAACACCGACAACGACGTCTTCAACGCCAAGATCGTGGATGGCGCGCTGAAGCTCACCGGCAACAGCAACACCTACCGCGCGTTCGTGCGCCCGCAGCTCGACAAGAAAGACTTCCTGAAGCACCAGAACCTGGTCTTCCATTCGGTCGGCTACGCCATCTCCATCGACAACGTACGCGATGGCAACGGCGACCCGGTTCTTTCGAAGGTGGTGGCAACAACGGCTTCGCTGCCCGGCAAGGAACTGGTCCTGGTGCCCAAGGCCGGCCTGAACTCGCTGGTGCTCACGCCGGACGGCACGGCGGGTTCCGCGCTGAACTCGCCGGTGTGGCGCATGTCCGCACGCTACCTGGACCCGGCGCAGAACGGCAGCCCGAGCGATTTCGACAACGCCAACCTCTTCGCCGACCCGCCGTACACCGACGAGCAGCTCGGCAAGATCGCCGACCAGACGGTGTGGAAGCTGGAGTTCTTCCGTACCGACGGCAGCACGCCGAACGTGGTGCAGTACGTGCGCACCTTCTCGCGGGTGCCCACCATCGCGGAAGCCGTGCAGGCGCCCATGGTGGAGCTCACGCCCGCCCTGCGCGCCGAGGTGCTTTCGGAAAGCCTGGGCAGCCCGCGCGGGATCGTCTTCGGGGCGGTGGACCCGACCGGCGCCGAAGCGAACAACGTCGACTTCAGCGCCGACGGCAATCTCGATGGCTGGGTGGTTCCCAACGGCGCGCTCGCGCCCACCGCGTTCAGCGTCTTCGGCAGGGCGCCCGGCGGCGGCGCGCGCTTCAACGAGACCGTCACCGTGCGCAGCAACACCCGCAAGGCGGTCGTCTACTGCCAGCCCGTGGGCCCCTCGGACGTGCACTGCGTGCCGGCCAACAACAACAACAGCTGGCAATACGCCCAAGGTTCCTCGATCAGCACCTTCGCCTTCACGGCACGCACCGCGCGCCAGGTCGACGTGCGCAAGAGCTTCGAGGCGTGGACGGTCACGCTGCCCTGATTTTCCTTGCTGTCACCGCCATGAAAAAAGCCGCCGGACCCGAGGGCCGGCGGCTTTTTTTTCGGAGCGGGGAAATCAGTCGGCGTACACGCCGGCGGCCTTGATGATCGGGCTCCACTTGGCGATCTCGGCCGAGACGAACTTCTTGTGCTCGGCCGGGTCGGTGCGCTTGTCGGTGGTGATCACGGCGCCCAGCGCCTCTTCGCGCTTGATGAAGCCCGGGTCCTTCATGGCGGCCTTGATGGCTTCGTTGAGCTTCTTCAGCACCGGCGCCGGCGTGCCCTTGGGCGCGTACACGCCGTGCCAGATCGTGACCTCGAAGTCCTTCAGGCCCGATTCGGCGAGCGTCGGCAGGTCCTTCAGGGCCGGCGTGGTCAGGCGCTTGCTCGTGGTCACGGCATAGGCCTTGACCTTCTTGGCCTCGATCTGCGATGTGGTGTTGGTGGTCTGGTCGCACAGCAGGTCGATCTGGCCACCCAGCAGGTCGGCGATGGCCGGCGCGGTGCCCTTGTAGGGAACCGGCGTCATCTCGACCTTGAGCGCACTCTGGAACAAGAGGCCGCACAGGTGCGACGCGGCGCCCAGCCCGGCATTGCCGAGGTTGATCTTGCCCTTGTTGGCCGCGATCCAGGTCGTCAGTTCCTTGTAGTTGTTGGCGGGCAGGCCGGGCTTGCCGATCAGCGTCATCGGCACTTCATTGACCATGCCGAGGTATTCGAAATCGTTCTCGACATTGAACGGCAGCTTGCGGTAAAGCGCCGGCATCGTCGACATGCCGATGTGGTTGAGCAGCAGCGTGTAGCCGTCCGGTGCGGCGCGGGCCACCTTGGCGGTGCCGATGGAGCTGCCGGCGCCGGCGGTGTTGTCCACCACGATCGTCGTGCCCAGGGTCTTTTGCAGGGCTTCGGCCAAGTCGCGCGCCACGCGGTCGGTGGGGCCGCCGGCGGAGAAAGGCACCACCAGCGTGACGGTCTTGCCTGCGGGGAAATCCTGGGCGTAAACGCCGGCGGCGGCAGCGGCGAGCGCTGTGAATGCAAGCAGTTTCTTCATGAGTGTCTCTCGGGTTGGTGAATTCGAAAACGGCCGCGATCATAAGGGCTGACCACGACCTGACGAGTAGCGAATAGCCCTTAGGCGGGCCCAGAAATCCGCCCTTGCTGCCCGACGAACAGGCCGCCCGTCGAACTGTCCGACAGATGGAGCCGGTGCGCGCCGATGCGCCGCGCCGGCACCCGCCCTAGGGTGAGCACCCAAAGGAGTACTTCACCCATGCCCATCACCTCATCCTCGCTGGACGGAATGAAGGTTGCCATCCTCGTGTCGGACGGCTTCGAGCAGGTCGAGATGACCGAGCCGCGCAAGGCGCTCGACCATGCCGGCGCGCAGACGCAGATCGTTTCGCCGCTCGACGGCAGCGTGCGCGGCTGGAAGCAGCTCGAGCCGGCCGACACCTTCGAGGTCGACGTGCCGCTCAAGAATGCCAATGCCGACGATTTCGACGCGTTGCTGCTGCCCGGCGGCGTGGCCAGCCCCGACGCGCTGCGCATCAACCAAAAGGCCGTGGCCTTCGTGCGCGCCTTCGTCGAGTCGGGCAAGCCCGTTGCCGCCATCTGCCATGGTCCGTGGACGCTCATCAACGCCGACGGCGTCGAGGGCCGCAGGATGACTTCATGGCCGTCGCTGCGCGCCGACCTGCAGAACGCGGGCGCAAAGTGGGTCGACAGGGAAGTGGTGGTCGACCACGGCCTGGTGACGAGCCGCAAGCCCGGCGACCTGCCCGCCTTCAACCGCGAGATGACAACGCTGTTCGAGCTGGCATACGAGGCGGCGATTCACTGACCGCGGGCCGCGCTCGCACCAGGCGCTGCACTATTTGTAGCTGCGCGCGTCCTCGATCACCTTGCCGTCGTTCGGCAGCGTGCCCGGCGCCACCAGCTCGATGGTGCCGCGCAGCTTGGTCACTTCGCGCACCGCGTCGGCAATGCGCGCATCGAGCCCGGCCGGCGCGCCCGCGCATTCGAGCCTGAAGGTCATCCGGTCGTCGCCCATCTCGCCCGACACCACGAGGCGCGCGCGCTGCACTTCGGGAAAGCGCCGCGCGATCTCCGCCACCTGCGAGGGGTGCACGAACATGCCGCGCACCTTGGTGGTCTGGTCGGCGCGGCCGAGCCAGCCCTTGATGCGCTTGTTGGTGCGGCCCGTGGGGCAGGCGCCCGCGAGCACGGCGGAGAGATCGCCGGTGCCGAAGCGCACCAGCGGGTAGTCGGGGTTGAAGGTGGTCACCACGATCTCGCCGACCTCGCCATCGGGCACCGGATCGCCGGTGCCGGGACGGACGATTTCCACCAGCACGCCTTCATCGATCACCAGGCCTTCGCGCGCGCTGGTCTCGTAGGCGATGAGGCCGAGATCGGCGGTGGCATAGCACTGCGTGCCTTTCACGCCGTGCGCGGCAATCCAGTCGTGCAGGCTGGGCGGAAAGGCTTCGCCCGACACCAGCGCCTTGGTGAGCGAGGGCAGCGGCAGGCCTTTCTCCTCGGCTTTTTCGAGCAGGATCTTGAGGAAGCTCGGCGTGCCCGCATAGCCTTCGGGCTTCAGGTCGGCCATGGCTTCGAGCTGCTGCTCGGTCTGGCCGGTGCCGCCCGCGAACACGGTGCAGCCCATGGCGCGCGCGCCGCTCTCCATGATGGAGCCGGCCGGCGTCATGTGGTAGCTGAAGCTGTTGTGGATGAGCTCGCCGCCGCGAAAGCCCGCGGCGTGCAGCGCGCGCGCCGTGCGCCAGTAGTCGCGCGCCTCGCCCTCGGGTTCGTAGATGGTGCCGGGGCTCGCGAACACGCGCGGCATGCGGGCGCCGCGGCCGATGGTGGAAAAGCCGCCGAAGGGATCGTCGGCGCGGCGCTGCTTCTGCAGCTCGAGCAGTTCGGTCTTGCGTGTGACAGGCAGTTTCGCAAGTGCCTCGCGTGTGGTGACGTCCGTCGGCTTCACGCCGTCGAGGATCTTGGCAAACGCGGGCGCCGCGGTCTGGGCCTGCGCGATCTGCTTCGGCAGCGCGGCCAGCAGGTCGCGCTCGCGTTCGGCGGGGTCGCGGATCTCGAGGGCGTCGTAGTGGTCGGTCATGTCCGTACCCTTTGTCTTTCTGTTCGGTCTTGCTCCCTCTCCCGGAGGGAGAGGGGACAACACGAAATGCACGCGGTCATGCCAACCACCTCTTGCGGCGCTTGTAGCTCTTCACATCGCGAAAGCTCTTGCGGTCCGCGCCGCCGACGCCAAGGTAGAACTCCTTCACGTCCTCGTTCTCGCGCAGGCTCCTGGCCTCGCCGTCCATCACGATGCGGCCGTTTTCCAGGATGTAGCCGTAGTCGGCGTAGCGCAGCGCCATGTTGGTGTTCTGCTCGGCCAAAAGGAAGGTCACGCGCTCCTTGGTGTTGAGGTCCTTCACGATCTCGAACACCTCCTCCACGATCTGCGGCGCGAGGCCCATCGAGGGTTCGTCGAGCAGCACCATGGTCGGGTTGGCCATCAGCGCTCGGCCGATTGCGCACATCTGCTGCTCGCCGCCCGATGTGTACGCGGCTTGCGATGTGCGCCTTGTCTTCAGGCGCGGAAAGTAGGCATAGACCTTCTCGAGCGTCTGCTGCACCGCGGCCTTGCCGTCGGTGCGCGTGTAGGCGCCGGTCATCAGGTTTTCTTCGATGGTCAGGTGCGCAAAGCAATGGCGCCCTTCCATCACCTGGATCAATCCGCGCTTCACCAGTTCGGCCGGCGACAGCGCCTCGATGCGGTCGCCGCGCAGTTCGATGGTGCCCTTGGTGACCGCGCCGCGCTCGCCCGCGAGCAGGTTGCTCACGGCTCGCAGCGTGGTTGTCTTGCCCGCGCCGTTGCCGCCGAGCAGCGCCACGATGCCGCCTTCGGGCACCGTGAGCGACACGCCCTTGAGCACGAGGATCACGTGGTTGTAGATGACCTCGATGCCGTTGACATTCAGGATGATGTTGGGTTCGCTCATGGTGTGGTGCTGCTCTTTCGAATGGCGACTCTTGCGAGCCGCCACGGTCCATCAGGTCATCAGGAGCTGCAGTCCGCCGCGTCGCGGCGCGTCAGCTTCTTCTCGCTGGCGTACTTCTCGGCCGCAACCTTCACCATCGGCTTGATGATCTGCTCGTCGGCCTGGTACCAGTCGGACATGTCGCCCCACTTGGCGCCGTCCCAGGTGTGCACGCGGGCCCAGGTCGAGCCCATGTGGTCCTGGCACGATGTGCTCACCGGACGCAGCACGCCCGAGAAGCCCAGCGAATCGAGCTTCTTCTGGTCGAGCGCCAGGTTCTCCATGCCCCAGCGCACCTGCTCGCCGGTCATGACCTTGCCCTTGCCGAAGCGTTCCTGCGCACGCCTCACGGCTTCGACGCCCAGCATCTGGATGATCACGCCGCGCGTGTAGAGCACCGAGCCCACTTCTTCCTTCGGCCCCGTGCCCTGGCCCTTGTCGTGCACCTGCTTGAGGATGTCCTGGATCACCTTGGGCTGGGTGCCCGAAGTGTTGAGCGCCAGCGCGTTGTAGCCCTTGGCGTTGGCGCCCACGTCCTTCACGTCAGGCTCGGCGCCGGCCCACCACACGCCGTACATCTTCTCGCGCGGATAGCCCGTGGCCACGGCTTCCTTCAGCGCGGTGGAGTTCATCACGCCCCAGCCCCACAGCAGCACGTAGTCGGGGCGCGACTGGCGCACCTGCAGCCAGGCAGACTTCTGCTCCACGCCGGGCGCGGTGACCGGAATCAGCGACAGCTCGAAGCCGTTCTGCTTGGCGCGCTCCTGCAGCAGCGGAATCGGCTCCTTGCCGAACGGCGAGTCGTGATACACAAGGGTGATCTTCTTGCCCTTGAGCTTGTCCATGCCGCCTTCCTTCTTGCCGATGTGCTGGATCAGGATGTCGGCCGCGGTCCAGTAGCTGCCCATCAGCGGGAAGTTCCACTTGAACACGCTGCCGTCCTGCGACGCCGACAGGCCGTAGCCCAGCGTGATGAGCGGGATCTTGTCGGTAGGCACCTTGTCGGTCAGCGCAAAGGTGATGCCGGTGGCCTGCGGATCGAACAGCGTCACGCCCGGGCGGCCCTTCAGGCGCTCGTAGCATTCCACGCCCTTGTCGGTGGCGTAGCCGGTTTCGCATTCCTCGTACGTGACCTTCACGCCGTTGATGCCGCCGGTGGCGTTGATGTACTTGATGTAGTCCTGCTTGCCGTTGGCCCAGGGCGTGCCGTTGGGCGCATAGGGGCCGGTGCGGTACACCAGCAGCGGAAAGAACTGTTCCTTGGCCTGGGCTTGCGCGAGCGCCGGCGCAAGCAGCGCGCCTAGGGTGCTGGCCACCAGGGCGGCGGTCAGAGCGAGCGATTTCAGTTTCATGCCTGTCTCCTTATGTGGGCACCTCGGTGCCGGTTTCTACGAACGGAAAATCAGTGGGGAAAGGGCCAGAGCCGCAATTTCTCCTTGCCCGTGGACCACAGCCGCGCAAGGCCGTGCGGCTCGACGATCAGGAAGAACACGATCAGCGCGCCGAAGATCATGGTCTCCAGGTGCGAGGCCAGCGCGGTCGAGATCGAGAAGCCCAGCCACCCCGGCAGCTGGTTCAGGAAGAGCGGCAGCAGCACGATGAACGCGGCACCGAAGAAGCTGCCCATGATCGAGCCGAGCCCGCCGATGATCACCATGAACAGCAGCTGGAACGAGCGATCGATGCTGAACGCCGCCGGCTCCCACGCGCCCAGGTGGATGAAGCCCCACAGCGCGCCCGCCACGCCGACGATGAAGCTGCTCACCGCAAAAGCCGTGAGCTTGGCGTACACCGGGCGGATGCCGATCACCGCGGCCGCCACGTCCATGTCGCGCATGGCCATCCATTCGCGCCCGATGGCGCTGCGCACCAGGTTCTTTGCGAGCAGCGCGAACACCACCACGAAGATGAGGCAGAACAGATACTTCTGCACCGGCGACTCGATCGGCACGCCGAACACGTTGAGCCCCGCCACGCTCACCGAGCCCGACGACGAGTTGTTGGTGAACCACTGGATGCGCAGGAACGCCCAGTCGGTGAAGAACTGCGCCGCCAGCGTGGCCACCGCCAGGTACAGGCCCTTGATGCGCAGGCTCGGAATGCCGAACAGCACGCCGATCACCGTGGCGCACAGGCCGCCCAGCAGCAGCGAGGCGATCAGCGGCATGCCGTCGATGCGCACCTGGAAGTTGTAGGCCGCGTACGCGCCCACCGCCATGAAGGCGCCGGTGCCGAGCGAGATCTGCCCGCAGTAGCCGACCAGGATGTTCAGGCCCAGCGCCGCGAGCGACAGGATCAGGAAGGGCGTGAGGATGGCGCGCATCCAGTAGTCGGACACGCCCAGCGGCACGACGACAAAGGCCGCGAGCAGCAGCACCAGGATGGCGATGCGGTCCTGCGCGATCGGAAAGATTTGCTGGTCGGCGCGGTAGCTCGACTTGAACTGGCCGTTTTCTCTATAAAACATTTCAGACCCGATCGATGATCTTTTGGTTGCGGCCCGCTTCGCTCAACTTGCTTCGCAAGTTAGCCTTCGCCGAAAAATTGTTGATCTCGTATTTCATACGCGATCAATAATTTTTTCGCCGAACAGGCCTTGAGGCCGAACCAGCAGGAAGACGAGCGCCAGCACATAGGCAAACCAGATCTCGATCCCGCCACCGAGCATGGGGCCGAGATAGATTTCAGAGAGCTTCTCGCCGACGCCGAACAGCAGGCCGCCGATGATCGCGCCTGGAATCGAGGTGAGCCCGCCGAGGATCACCACCGGCAGCGCCTTCAGCGCCACCAGCGACAGCGAGAACTGCACGCCCAGCTTGGAGCCCCAGATGATCCCGGCCACCAGCGCCGAGAAGCCGGCCACCGACCACACGATCACCCAGATGCGCTTGAGCGGAATGCCGATCGACTGTGCGGCCTGGTGGTCGTCGGCCACGGCGCGAAGGGCGCGGCCCGTGGCGGTCTTCTGGAAGAAGATCGCCAGCACCACCACGAGGCCCGCAGCCACCAGCGCGGCGACCAGGTCTTCCTGGCTCAACAGCAGGCCGCCCTGGAAGGTGCCCTGCAGCACCATCAGCGGTTCCTTGGGCATGCCGATGTCGATCTTGTAGATGTCGTTGCCGAAGATCGTCTGGCCCACGCCATCGAGAAAGTAGGCGATGCCCAGCGTGGCCATCAGGAGCGTGATGCCTTCCTGGTTCACCAGCTTGCTGAGCGCGAGCCGCTCGATCATCCAGGCCACGATCACCATCACGCCCATGGCCGCGATGAAGGCCAGGATGTTCGCGAGCACCTGGCTTTCGAAGCCGAACCATTGCGGGAACCATTCGGCAAAGCGCGCCATTGCGAGCGCCGCGAACAGCACCATCGCGCCCTGCGCGAAGTTGAAGACGCCCGAGGCCTTGTAGATCAGCACGAAGCCGATGGCGATCAGCGAATAGAGCATGCCGACCATCAGGCCGCCGAACAGGGTTTCGAGGAAAAAGCCCATGTCAATGCTCCACGCCCAGGTATGCCCGGATCACGTCTTCGTTGTTGCGCACCTCGTGGGGCGTGCCGTCGCCGATCTTCTTGCCGTAGTCCAGCACCACCACGCGGTCGGAGATGTCCATCACCACGCCCATGTCGTGCTCGATGAGAACAATGGTGGCGCCGAACTCGTCGTTCACGTCGAGGATGAAGCGGCTCATGTCCTGCTTTTCTTCCACGTTCATGCCGGCCATCGGCTCGTCGAGCAGCAGCACCTGCGGCTCCATCGCGAGCGCGCGGCCGAGGTCGACGCGCTTTTGCAGGCCGTAGGGCAGGCGGCCCACCGGCGTCTTGCGGTGCGCCTGGATCTCGAGGAAGTCGATGATGTGCTCGACGAACTCGCGGTGCTGCAGTTCCTCGCGTTCGGCCGGGCCCCAGCGCAGCGCCTGCGCCAGCAGGCCGCTCTTCATCTTGAGGTTGCGCCCCGTCATGATGTTGTCGAGCACGCTCATGCCCTTGAAGAGGGCCAGGTTCTGGAAGGTGCGCGCCACGCCCATTTCGGCCACCTGGCGCGAGTTCATGTGCTTGAAGGTCTGGCCGCGGAAGGTGATGGAGCCCTGCTGCGGCCAGTACACGCCGTTGATGCAGTTGAGCATCGAGCTCTTGCCCGCGCCGTTCGGCCCGATGATGGCCCGCACCTCGTGCTCGCGCACGTTGAAGCTGATGTCCGTGAGCGCCTTCACGCCGCCGAAGCTCAAGCTGATGTTCTGCACGTCGAGGATGACCTCGCCGACTTTTCTGTTGCTACTCATGCCGCGGCCTTCACGATGGGGAAGGTCCTGGCCTCGACGATGTTCAGCGTGGCATTCACCACGCCCGTGCGTCCGTCCTCGAACTTGACCTGGGTCTCGATGTACTGCTCGGTCTTGCCGCCGTAGAGCGCACTGACCAGCACCGCGTATTTCTCGGCGATGAAGCCGCGGCGCACCTTGCGCGTGCGCGTGAGTTCGTCGTCGTCGGGGTCGAGCTCCTTGTGCAGCACCAGGAAGCGCGCGATCTGCGTCTCGCCCATGCCGTCCTCGCTCGCAAGGTCGGCATTCACCTTGGCGATGCATTCGGCGATGAGCGCCAGCACCTCGGGCTTGCCGGCCAGGTCGACGTAGCCGCCGTAGGCCAGCCCGCGGCGCTCGGCCCAGTTGCCCACGGCCTCGAAGTCGATGTTGATGGCCGCGCAGACCTCCTCGTGCCCGTTGCCGAAGCACACGGCTTCCTTGATCTGCGGAAAGAACTTGAGCTTGTTCTCGATGTAGTTGGGCGCAAAGATCGCGCCGCCCGCAAGCCGGCCCACGTCCTTCGCGCGGTCGATGATGCGCAGGTGGCCCTCGCTGTCGAGCACGCCGGCGTCGCCGGTGTGGAAGTAGCCATTCGCGTCGAGCACCTCGGCCGTGGCGTCGGGGCGCTTGTAGTACTCCTTGAGCACCGAGACGCCGCGCACCAGCACCTCGCCGTCTTCGGCGATCTTGAGTTCGATGCCCGGTGCCGCCGTGCCCACGGTCTGCAGCTTGACCTTGCCGTCCTGCTGCAGGCACACGTAGGCGCAGGTCTCGGTCTGGCCGTAGAACTGCTTGAGGTTGACGCCGATCGAGCGGTAGAAGCGGAACAGGTCGGGCCCGATGGCCGCGCCGGCCGTGTAGGCCACGCGGATGCGGCTCATGCCCAGCACGTTGCGCAGCGGTCCGTAGACCAGCAGGTTGCCGAGGCTGTACATCAGCCGGTCGCCCGTGCTCACGGGCGCGCCGTTGAGGATGTCGGCGCCCACGCGCTGCGCGAGCGCCATGAACTTGCCGTACAGCCAGCGCTTCGGAGCCGCCGCGTCTTCCATGCGGATCGACACGGCCGTGAGCAGGCCTTCGAAGGTGCGCGGCGGGCCGAAGTAGTAGCTCGGGCCGATCTCGCGCATGTCGTTCATCACCGTCTCGGTCGACTCGGGGCAGTTGAGCGTGAAGCCACCTACCAGCCACTGCGCGACCGAGAACAGGTGGTCGCCCACCCAGGCCATCGGCAGGTAGCTCATGATGTTGTCGCGGGGCCCGAGCCGGTCGGTCTCCACGCCGCCGCGGCCCGCCGCGATGAAGCTGGCATGCGTCTGGCACACGCCCTTGGGCCGGCCGGTGGTGCCCGAGGTGTAGAGGATCACGCCGACGTCGGTGGCCTCGCCGCTCGCCACCGCGCGGTCGTAGTAGCCGACGTGGGTCTTGTCGAATTCGCGGCCCAGTGCGCGCAGCTGCTCGTAGCTCATGAGCCCGGGCTGGTCGTAGTGGCGCAGGCCCTTGGGGTCGTCGTAGATGATGTGGCGGATGCCGTGCTGCTGGTCCTTCTGCAGCTCGCGGCACTCGAGCAGCTTGTCGACCTGCTCCTGGTCCTCGACGATCACGAACTCGATGGCCGCGTCCTGCAGCATGAAGACCATCTCGCTGGCCACCGCGTCCTGGTAGAGCGGCACGGGCACGCCGCGCAGGCTCTGCGCCGCGAGCACCGCCATGTACAGGTGCGGGCGGTTGGCGCCCACGATGGACAGGTTGTCAAAGGGCTTGAAGCCCAGGCTCGCGAGGCCGCAGGCCATTTCGCGCACTTCCTGCGCCACGGCGCTCCAGCTCCAGGTTTGCCAGATGCCGAGATCCTTCTCGCGGATGGCGGGCGCCTGGGGCTGGGCCTGCGCATGCGCAAGCAACAAACGGGGAAAGGTGGGGGCGGTGGTTTGCACAGTGGGCGGATCGTAGGCCCCACTTTGACGTCGGGTTGTCGTTCCAACGACAATCCTAGGGACACTACTCCCCGGAGTTTCCCGATGCCTCACGGCAATTCCCAACACAGCGTGCTCGGCGGTTCGATCAAGGACCGCGTGCGGCCTGCCAACGCTGCCGAGCTCGACGGCATTCCCTGGCTGCCCACGCTCACGCCGGCCGAGCGCCGCCGCGCCGAAGCCGCGCTGGTGGTGGGCGAAGCCGAGGTCGGCGACCTGGTCTGCCGCGTCGGCCGCTCGCCCACCTACTGGTTCGGCGTGGTCGAGGGCCTGCTCAAGATGAGCAACGACAACGCCGACGGCGGCTCCGTCACCTACACCGGCGTGCCGCCCGGCGGCTGGTTCGGCGAAGGCACCGTGATGAAGCGCGAGCCCTACCGCTACAACATCCAGGCGCTGCGGCGCAGCGTGGTGGCGGGGCTGCCGATCGAGAGCTTCCATTGGCTGCTGGACCATTCGATCGGCTTCAACCGCTTCGTGATGAACCAGCTCAACGAGCGGCTCGGCCAATTCATCGCGGCGCTGGAGATCGATCGGCTCAACAACCCCGATGCGCGCGTGGCGCGCAACCTGGTGTCGCTGTTCAACCCGGTGCTCTACCCCGGCGTGGGCGAGGTCCTGCGCATCACGCAGCAGGAACTAGCCTACCTGGTCGGCCTGTCGCGCCAGCGCGTGAACGAGGCGCTCAACGGCCTGTCGGCAGAGGGGTTGATCCGCGTGGAGTACGGTGGGCTGCGCGTGCTCGACCTGCCGGGCCTGCGCGCGAGCGCGATGTCGAACAAGAAAAACAACCGCTCACCGGAAACGGAAAATCCATGACCCTCAAAGACCAGATCCAGATCGTGCCCGCGAACGCGGAAGCGGCTTTCGCTCCGCCGCCCGAGGCGCCGAAGGCCAAGGCCGAAGAGGCCGGCCCGACGCTGCAAGAGGCCATCGAGCGCAACGAAGCGCTGGCCGAGAAGATCGACGCGCTCAACGACATCCTCGCCAAGCCACTCAGCGAAATTCTTGCCGACCGCGAGAAGGCCGAGGAAGCGGCCCTCGCGTGGGACCGCTTCGGCGCGATGTGGATGCTCTCGCAGCGCGCCATGCGGCGCGTCGCGCTCGACCTTGCGGCGCAGGCCGGCGTGAGCGAAGAAGAAGTCGTGGCGCGCGCAATGACGCATGCCAATGCCGTACTCAACGGTGCGGACGAGGTCGATCTCGGCGGCACCATCGCGCCGGCGCAACTCGCCCACATCGCGCGCCACCGCGCCTTCCTTCGAAAACAGTTCCGCCCCGGTTGAGCCGCGGGCTTTCAGTCCGCCTCGATCTCCTCGCCTTCGCCTTCGTTCAAGAAAGTTTTTCCCGATGACCGCTTCCCATCTCACCCTGATCACCGGTGCCTCGCGCGGCCTGGGCCGTGCCATGGCCGAACAGCTGCTGCAAGCGGGCCACATGGTGCTCGGTATTTCGCGCAGGCAGGAGCCGCAGCTCGCGGAACTGGCGCATAAGGCCGGCGCCGAACTCATCCAGTGGGAGCAGGACCTGTCCGACCCGGTCGCCGCATCGGCGCGCCTCTCGGCCTGGCTCAAGACGCTCGACGGCCGGCGCTTCGACAGCGTGACCCTGATCAACAACGCCGGCACCGTCGGCAACCCCGCGCCCTTGGCGAGTGCCGTCGAAGCCGAGTTGTCGCTCGCGCTGCGCATCGGCCTCGAAGCGCCAATGCTGCTGACGGCCGCCTTCCTGGGCGCCACCCGCGAATGGCGCGGCGCGCGCAAGGTGCTCAACATCTCCTCGGGCCTGGGCCGCAATGCCATGGGCAGCCAGGCGCCGTACTGCGCGGCCAAGGCCGGCATGGACCACTTCTCGCGCGCCGTGGCGCTCGAAGAGGCCCATGCGCCGAACGGCGCGCGCATCGTCTCGCTCGCACCCGGCATCGTCGACACCGACATGCAGGTGCAGCTGCGCAGCGCATCGGCCGAGAAGTTTCCGGACCGCACGCGCTTCGTGAGCATGAAAGAGGAAGGCCGGCTCGATAGTCCGGCCACCGCCGCGGACAAGGTGCTCAAGTACCTGGCGCGCGAAGACTTCGGCCGCAACCCCGTGGCCGACGTGCGCGACCCGGCCTGAGCGCCGCAAGGAGAGCACACACACCATGGCCACCGCAAAGTCGATCGACACCAGCGACTACAAGCTCTTTCCTTCCCCGAGGAACGTGCACCGCGTCATCTTCGAGCACCAGGTCTTCGTGCCGTATCCGTACGCACTGATCGTGATGGAGGAGTTCTACTTCAAGGGCCGCTACAGCCTGTTCGCCGCCTGCCGCCTCAGCGACGGCAAGATGGGCCAGTTGGCGACCTTCGAGCTGGCATCGGACGTCGACATCTTCAACAAGAAGTTCACGCCGGACTGATCCCGCATTTCTCCCTCCCCTTCCGGGGGAGGGCAGGGGTGGGGGCACGGCGGCATCAACCCTGCGCAGTGCCGAATGCGGGGCAGCCCCCGTCCCAGCCTTCCCCCAGCGGGGGAAGGAGCAAGGCGACGTCGCTACAGCAAAAACCGGTCGCGCTGCGCCTGCGCGCATTCGCCCATCACGGCCAGCGCGCGCTCCACCGCCGGTGTGCCGAGCACGAACGGATTCGCGGCCGGCGCGGGCTGCTGCCGCAGCGCGGCGAGCTTGGCCTGCGAGCCGTCGATGTTCGAATGGTTCGACAGCAGCACGTCGATGCGCTGGCTCTGCGCGATCGCGCCCATGCGCTGGGTGGCGCCGATGTAGGCGTCCAGCCGCGGCACGTCCTTGCCGAAATTGAAGCCGGTGCCGCCCCAGAGCATCGCCCGGTGCTCGCGCCCGCCCGCGCTCACGTCGAACACCGGCGAGATCGTGCCCATGGTGTGGCCCGGCGTGAGGTACAGCGTTACGCTGGTGTCGCCGAGCCTGATGCGGTCGCCGTCCTTCACCGAGATGTCGCGCTTGGGCGGCGCGCCCCAGATCGGCGTCGCGAATTCGAGCCGGGTCTCGGTCATGGTCCAGTCGGCCTCGCTCATCACCACGCGCGCACGGTACTTCTGCGCGAGGTAGCCGGCACCGCCGTAGTGGTCGCCGTGGCCGTGCGTCACGATCACGTACCTGATCTGCGCCGGGTCGAGCCCCAGCTTGCGCATGCCGCCTTCGATCAGCGCCGCGGCCTCGGCCTGGGTGTTGAGCGCATCGATCAGGATGATGCCCTGCGAGGTCTTGATCGCCCAGGCGCTGACCCAGTCGGCGCCCACGAAGTACAGGTTGTCGAAGGCCTGGCCCGGCGGCGGCGCGGGCCGGTTGATGAAGCCGGTGAGGCTCTTGTCGAGCGCGTCCTGCGGCGGCCGGGCCGCGGGGGCGGGTTGGCACAGGGTCAGCAGGGCTTTGAGGTCGGTGCTGGCCGCGCGCGTGGCGGTGGCCACATGGGCCGCCACGCTGGCCTCCGACGGGCTGGCGGGCAGCGACGCGGTGGTGCTGCCGGCCGGCGTCTGCGCGCAGCCCTGCGCCAGGGCGGCAACCGCTGCCAGGGCGGTTGTCTTCAGCAGGAGGGTGTTCTTCGAATTCTTGCGCTGTGCTGCCATCGGTGTCTCCGTGCCGTCGCTGCGGCCTGTGGTGGAGACGCCATTCTGCGACGCCGGGCGCTTATTCGATGGTCGCGCCCGAGGCTTGCACGATGCCCTTCCACTTCTCGTAGTCGGTCTTCAACAGCGACTCGAATTGTTCAGGCGTCATGCTCTGCGGCTCGGCGCCCTGCGCGACGATGGCAGCCTTCATCTCGGGCGTGGCCAGCAGCTTGTTGACTTCGGCATTCAGCGTGGCGATCACGTCCTTCGGCGTCTTGGCGGGCACGAAGAGGCCATACCAGGTGGACACGTCGAAGCCCTTGTAGCCGAGCTCGGCCACGGTGGGCGTCTCAGGCAGCGAGGTGCTGCGCTTGGCCGAGGTCACGGCCAGCGGACGCAGCTTGCCCGCCTTGATCTGCGCCAGCGCCGAGGGCACCGACGACACCATCAGGTCGACGTTGCCCGCGAGCACGTCCATCATGGCCGCGTTGGAGCCCTTGTAGGGCACGTGGCGCATCTTGATCTGGGCGGCGCCGTTGAAGATCTCGCCGGCCAGGTGGATGGTGGTGCCGTTGCCCGGCGAGCCGTAGGTGACGGTGTCGGGCGCGGCGCGCGCGGCTTTCACCACGTCGTCGAGCGTCTTGAACTTCGAACTGGCCTGCGTGACGATCACCACCGGCGTGTAGGCCACGTGGGCCACGGCCGTGAGGTCCTTCACCGGGTTGTAGCTCAGGTTCTTGTAGAGCCAGGGCGCAACGACCATGTTGTCCTTCTGGCCCATCACGATGTCGTAGCCCGTGGGCGCGGCGCGCGCAGCCTCGGCAATGCCGATGGTGCCGCCGGCGCCGCCTCGGTTGTCGGGCACCACGGTCCAGTGGTTGGCCTCGGTGAGCTTCTGCGCGACCAGCCGCGCCAGGATGTCGGTGCCGCCGCCGGGCGGGAAGGGCACGATCATGCGCACCGGCTTGGCAGGGTAGGACTGTGCCTGTGCAGGGGCGGTGAAGGCCAGGGGAAGTGCCAGCGCGAGGGCCAGCGAGCAGGTGAATTTGCGGATCATGGGTGTTGTCTCTGTGTCGGGGGCGAATCGGGGTTGCAGACTTTAGGCCTCGTCGGGCACTGCACCGAGGGTGCAGTGTGCCGGAAGCGGAATCGCAGGGTTTTCGTGCTTCGCGATGGGCCTCTTCTCAAGCTGCGGCGGCCGCGCGATGTGCATTGCTTCACGAACTGCGCGTCTGCGTTGGCGATGACTACTTTGGGCTGCTTCCGGGCCTGCAACAGCGGCTTACATAATCCTCCCACAAAACGGCCCCCCAGCTTCTGAGGGCGGCCAGTCAGGGAGTCACATGTTCATCTTCAACCGTGCGAGCGCGCGTGCTCGCCCGCGTCCATGAAAAGGCGCGTCACCCTGCGCTCGCCCCTCGGCGACGCACTGCAGTTCCATCGCCTGGCCGGCCGCGAGGCGCTGCACCAGCTCTTCGAATTCGATGTCGATGTGCTGGGCCGCAGCAACGCCATCGATCCGAAGGCCATGCTGGGCGAGACGGCCACCGTCGCGATGGAAACCGAAAGCGGCCACCTGCGCTATCTGGGCGGCATCGTCACCCGCTTCGGCCTGACGCAGGAGGACGCCCGCCAGTCCTTCTACCGGATGACGCTGCGCCCCTGGCTGTGGCTGGCCACACTGCGAAGCGACCTGCGGGTGTTCCAGGACAAGACCGTGCCCGACATCCTCACCGAGGTGCTGGGCAGCTACGGCCATCCCCTCGAAATGAGGCTCGGCCGCGGCTACCGCACCTGGGACTACTGCGTGCAGCACCGGGAGAGCGACTTCGCCTTCATCTCGCGCCTGTGCGAATGCGAAGGCATCTACTACTACTTCAGGCACGAAGCCGAGCGCCACATCCTGGTGTTCGCCGATGACATTGCCGCCTCGCACGATCCGCTCCCAGGCGGGGACACCGTGCGCTTCCATCCTTCCGAGCACGCGGGCATGACCGCCGGCAGCAGCGCCGGCCCGGGCGAGCGCATCTACGAGTGGAAGTTCGGCGAAGAAATCCGCGCCGGCTTCCATTTCACCGGCGACTACGACTTCCTCAAGCCCCGGGCGGACCTTGCTATGCAACGGCAAATGCCCGGCGGCCACCCGCACGACAAGCTCGAGCGCTACGACTGGCCCGGCGGCTACACCCAGCACGACGACGGCGAGGCCTATGCGCGCATCCGCACCGAAGAACAGGCCAGCGGGCGCAGCACCGCGAGCGGGCGTTCCAACCGGCGCGACCTGGCGCCGGGCTGCACCTTCCAGCTCACGCACCATCCGCGGGGCGACCAGAACCAGCCCTACCTGCTGACCAGTGTCGACTACGAGCTGCAGGAGAACCTCCAAGCCAGCGAAGGCGCCGCCCCTTCCGAAGGCTCCGTCCAGCGCTTCGCCTTCGAGGCCCAGCCCACGAGCTACGCCTGGCGTCCGCCGCGCACCACGCCCCGGCCGCGCACCTGTGGCCCCCAGTCCGCCGTCGTCGTCGGCCCGCGCAACCAGGAGATCTGGGCCGATCAGTACGGCCGCGTCAAAGTCCAGTTCCACTGGGACCGGCTCGGCCAGCGCGACGAGAATTCCAGCTGCTGGGTGCGCGTGTCCACCGCCTGGGCCGGCGCCACTTTCGGAGGCGCCGCCCTGCCGCGCATCGGGCAGGAGGTGATCGTCGATTTCTTCAACGGCGACCCCGACCATCCCCTCATCACCGGGCGCGTCTTCAATGCCGAGCACATGCCTGCATGGCACCTGCCCGCCCAGACCAACCTCTCGGGCATCCGCAGCCGCGAGCTGGGCCTGCACGAGCGTTCTGGCGGCATGCGCGGCAATCACCTGGCGCTGGACGACCATCCCGGGAAGATCCAGGCCCAGCTCAAGAGCGATCACCTCAGCAGCAGCCTGAGCCTGGGCCACGTCGGCCGCATCGACGACACAGCAGGCCGCAAGGACGACCGCGGCGAGGGCGCCGAACTGCGCACTGACGGCCACGCCGCCGTGCGCGCGGGCAGGGGCCTGCTGCTCACCACCGAGCCACGGCCGCATGCGCAGGGGCACATCACCGACCTCGGCGAAACAGCCGCGCGCCTGACCGCCGCGCGCGACCTGCATGAACGCCAGAGCCAGACCGCCCAGCAGGCCAAGGCGCACGAGGCGGGTGACCAGGACGCCGTCACCCAAGCGTTGAAGGAGCAGAACGATGCCATCAAGGGCAGGGGTGGCGACGGGCAGGAAGACCGGTTTCCGGAACTCGACGAACCCCACCTGGTGATCGCCAGTGCGGCGGGCATCCAGAGCACCGCGGCAGGCGCCACGCACATCGCGAGCATCACCCACAACGCGTTGAGCAGCGGCGGCCACACCAGCATCAGCGCGGGCAAGAGCCTGCTGGCCAGCGTGAAGGAGGCCGTGCGCGTGTTCGCCTACAAGTCCATCCGCCTGACCGCGGCCACCGCCGGCATCGACATCGTCGCGCTGCAGAAAGGCATCAATCTCTTCGCCAAGCTCGACATCAACATGGAAGCCGACAAGATCAGCATCACCGCCAAGAACGAGATCCTGATCAACGGGGGCAGCAGCTTTACACGGTGGAACGCCTCGGGGATCGTGCATGGCACCAATGGGGTTTGGCGCGAGCATGCGGGGACCCATAGCTTTGCGGGGCCGATGAGTCTGCCGGTGCCCTCGATGGCTCTTCCCGTCGCGGAAATGAAGCAAGACGAAGAACACAAATACGTCCAGAAATTCGACATCACCACGCTGGTTGACTACGCCCCCATGGCCGCAGTGTTGCAAGGGCAGCCGTACCGAATCTATCTACCGGATGAGACCTTGATCCAGCAGGGCTGCGTGTCTGAAACGACAGCTCAGGTCCGCACGAAAACATCAGCCAAGGTGCGCTGCGAAATCGGGACAGGGGATTGGAAGGTGCATGAAAACGGCTATGACCATGCGCAGGTCAACAGCAGCCACACCAAGCTAAACGACGAGACCAAGGTGATTGGAAATGACTAACTCCCCTTCCAATATGCCAATCAATGGTGCGCCAAACACTGCCGCCGATGACCTTCACCCTGCGCCGGCCTCGTCTCGCGCAGCTACACCTGTTGTCCGCAAGCCTGGCGAACCTGAAGTGGAAGTCACCTTTGTCTTCGTGGATGCAGTCAAACACGGTATCAAAGGTCTGGACGTCAAGATGGAGGGAGGCGGAAAAGCCGAGATTGCCACGACGGGCGAGGATGGCACCGCAACGATCTGGACCGATGCCAAGCGTGGCGAGCCGATCAAGATTTACGTCAAGAAGCGGACCGGCGATTTCGATCTCAAAGGCACCGTCACGCCCAAACTGGATGTCAACAACTACACCATCCAGAGCCCTGAATACCACTTGGAAGCGATCACCAAACTAGACGCCGAAGAGCAGCTAGAGCGAGACTTGAATATTCCCACGGTCAAAGAGGGTGAAATCATGACGGTGGAGCGACTAATGGGAGAGTTGGCTCCCTATGTCGCCTCCAAGCAGGTTGTGACGGAAGCTGGAAAAGTGATCAAGGACAGTCCCATCAGGAAAAGGGTTGTGACCGTAGATCCAAAGACTCATAAAACTAAAACAAAGATCGAGATCGAACATCACTATCAAGTGGTCGACACAAAAAAACCGCACACAGTTGTGATGTACGTACTTGGGTCTCGTTTGAATTATCCAATTGCGACTGAAGTAACCGAAGCTCAGTATGCCGCCATGGCCAAGGAACTCGGATGTGAGGTGGCCGCAATCAAAGCTGTAGCTAAAACGGAAACCAATAGTGCGGCCTATTTTCCAAATGGACTGCCTGTCATATTGTTTGAGCGTCACAAATTTTTTAAATTAACGAAACCTGCGGGCGGATCGCATCCATATGCAAAATTTTCTGATATCTGCAATCCCACTCCGGGTGGTTACCACTTGCCCGTCGATCACGGACCCGATCCTCTGCGCATTTGGCAATATGAACGATTGGTCAAAGCGGCGCAATTGGATCGCACTGCCGCAGTGGCGTCATGTTCTTGGGGGGCATTTCAGGTGATGGGCGAATACTGGCATTCAATGGGGTACAGTAGCCCGGAAAACTTGGCCAATGAGTGTATGGCGTCGATTGACGGACAAGCCAAACTATTTATGAAATATATAAAAATGAAAGACAGGGAGGTGAAAATAATTAAGTCGTTGATCGACAAGGACTGGGAGGGCTTCACGAATTTCTACAATGGCGCCAATTGGAAGTCCCAAAATCCAGATTACCCGGAAAAAATGAAGAAAGCTTATGACGAGAATAAGTAGGCGCACTTTCTCATTGCTCCTCCTGCTCCTTGCAAGTTTTGCACATGCTGGAGTGCTGCTTCAATTTGAATACCCCGCACTTTTGATTTTTGAGTCAAAAGACGGGATTTATGGTTATTATGGTTCCACTTTGTCGAGTGTGGATGAAATCAGACCGCGGCCCGTCGAGTGTAAGTTTTTCTTTTATTCTGCCGGTGAGTCGTCAAAGGCAGCTGTTCGATATTCGGCAAAAGTTTTTTTTACGGAAAAATCTTTTGTAAAGAGGAAAAAATCATATGATGGCACTGCTTCAATATTTCGTCAGGATTCTGATTGGGTCATTCAAATGCAACGCCAAGATGCTGGTTGCGATAGTGCGGCAGGTTGGAATTTCCGGCTCGGTCCTAATGATCGGGAGGTCACAAAATTCGAAGTCACAGGAAGTGTGAATGCAATTTACCTGCGCCTTGTAGTCAAGAAAGCAAATTTATTCTTTCGCCGAGGAGAAAATTTTTCGCAGTCGAGGAAATTTCTCGTTCCGGGGGATGTGGTGGCAATTCTCGACGAAGAAAAGGATTTTTCTAACATTCGATTTCTGAATTCAAGAACAAATCAAACGATCGAGGGGTGGGTGAGAACTGAAGCCCTCGTTAACCCTTTTCCAAATTAGACGACGTAGCTGCGCAAACCCCGAGGGTGGGCGTGCTCTGACCATTGCAAGCCGTCACAGCCAGCGACGCATCCATGCTGGTGGAGTGTCGGCGCAGATCCCGTGAATATCTCGTCGCTCTACGGGGCACGATGGCGGTATTGACATGAGCCGCCGCGAGTCAAATACTCCACCAAATGGTTGAGTATTTTTGGCTCGCTCGCCGCGCGTCCACTGCGCGATGGGCTTCACAGGAGACTCTCATGCTCGGAAACATCAACGCGGTGGCCAACCTCGCGGTCAAAGACCTTGCTGTGGCGCGCCGCTTCTATGAAGACACGCTGGGCTTGTCGCAGGTCGATGCCGAGGGCGACGAGGTGATCGTCTACCGCAGCGGCAACTCCCGCATTAACGTGTACCGCTCGGCCTTCGCGGGCACCAACCAGGCCACGGCCGTGACCTGGTCGGTCGGTGGCGACATCGAGCGCCTCGTGGCCGCGCTCAAGGCCAAGGGCGTGCGCTTCGAGCACTACGACATGCCCGGCGCAAAGCTCGAAGGCGACATCCATGTCATGGGCGACATGAAGGTCGCGTGGTTCAAGGACCCGGACGGCAACATCCTCAACCTGATCAACGGTTGATAAGGATGCCGCGGCCGGACCCGGCTCAGCCGAAGTTCTTTGCCGCGAAGTCCCAGTTCGCCAGCTTGGCCAGGAAGGTCTCGACGAACTTCGGGCGCAGGTTGCGGTAGTCGATGTAGTAGGCGTGCTCCCAGACGTCCACCGTCAGCACCGGGGTGTCGCCGGTGGTCAGCGGCGTGCCCGCGGCCCCCATGTTCACGATGTCCAGCGAGCCGTCGGCCTTCTTCACCAGCCAGGTCCAGCCCGAGCCGAAGTTGCCCACGGCCGACTTCACGAACGCTTCCTTGAAGGCGTCGTAGCTGCCCCACTTGGCATCGATGGCCTTGGCCAGCGCGCCCGTGGGGGCGCCGCCGCCCTGGGGCTTCATGCAGCTCCAGAAGAAAGTGTGGTTCCAGATCTGGGCGGCGTTGTTGTAGATGCCGCCGCTGGACTTCTTGACGATGTCTTCAAGAGGCATCGATTCGAACTCAGTGCCCTTTTGCAGGTTGTTGAGGTTCACCACGTAGGCGTTGTGGTGCTTGCCGTAGTGGTACTCGAGGGTTTCCTTCGAGTACTCGGGTGCCAGCGCGTCGAGGGCGTAGGGCAGGGGCGGCAGGGTGTGTTCCATGGTGGGGCTTTCCTTTCGGGTTGAGAAATCAAATCGGAATCGGATCAGAGTGCGCTCTTCGGGCTCACCTGGTAGGCGCAGCGCCGTGCGCCTGCGAGCACGTGCTCGACGCGGCTCACGCTCACGCCGGGGCCCAGCACTTCGTCGAAGAGCTGCAGCTCGCTGCGGCAAAAGCCCGTGCAGGCGCGCGCCGCGGTGCAGATGGGGCAATGGTTCTCGATGAAGAGGAAGCCGTCGCCCTCGGGCCGCAGTTCGGCCATGTAGCCCTCGCGGCTGCGGATCTCGGCCAGCCGCTCGAGCTTGTTCCTGAGGCTGCGCGCGCCGCGCATCGCCTCGCGGTAGCTGGCGCGCATGGCCTCCTCGCGCGCGCCGATGAGGCGGTCCATGCCCTTCTCGCCGAACACGCTGATCACGGCGCTGATCATCTGCACCGTCATTTCGGCATGCGTGTCGGGAAAGCGCGCGTGGCCGGCGCCGGTGAGCCGCCATATCTGCGTGGGCCGGCCGCGGCCCGCGGGGCGGCTCTCGGCATCGACCAGGCCTTCGGCCTGCAGCTTGGCCATCTGCTGGCGCACGGCCTCCACGGTGACGTCGAGCAGCCTGGCGATGTCGGGAATGCCGAGCGCGCCGCGGGTCTTGAGCGTGGACAGGATGCGGTCTGCCGGCTGGTGCGGCATCCAGGCGGGCCTGGCATCGGCGGGACGCGTGGTCATCTTTTCTTATTCAAAGAAGTGGCTTTGATTATCAAGCGGCGCCGAAGCCGTTGTCGAGCATTTTGAAAAGCAGGGGACGCCTTTACGGTTTCTTTATGCGCCCCCGCCGACTCTGTTCCCCGTTTTTACGGGCGCCTGCCGAGACTCGAATCCTTGTTTTCGCTTGAGGAGCAATGAATGGACTTCGTCTGGATGGGCGCCTTGCTGGCGCTGTGGGCCGTGGTGGCGGCCCTGGTCGTGGGGCTGGACAGGCTCGAAGGACCGAATCCGCCGAAAACCAGCACCGGCAATGGAGAAGCATCGTGATCAGCCTCGAAGTTCTCTATGGCTTCGGCGCCCTGATCGCCGTGGCGCTGTTCGCCTACCTTGTTTTCGCGCTGATCTGCGCCGAGGAATTCTGAGATGGCTTCTTCCGCCTGGGGCCTGCTGGCCCTTTTCCTGGCCGCGCTGCTGGTGCTGGCGTGGCCCGTCGGCAAATTCCTTGCCGCGCTCTGCGACGAGCGCGTGCCGCACTGGATGCAGCGCGTCGAGGCGCCGCTCTACAGGCTCGCGGGTACCCGCCCCGAGCAATCGATGCACTGGCTGCGCTATGCGCTCGCGCTGCTGGCATTCAACGCCATCGGTGCGATCTTTCTCTACGCGCTGCAGCGCCTGCAGGGCTGGCTGCCGCTGAACCCCGCGGGCATGGCGGCCGTGTCGCCCGACTCGGCCTTCAACACCGCGGTGAGCTTTGTCTCGAACACCAACTGGCAGGGCTATGCCGGCGAGTCGACCATGAGCTATCTCACGCAGATGCTCGGTCTCACGGTGCAGAACTTCTTCTCGGCCGCCACGGGCATCGCGGTGGCTTTCGCGCTGATACGCGGCTTCGCGCGGCGCGGAGACGGCAAAGGCAAGGGCCTGGTCGGCAACTTCTGGGTCGACCTCACGCGCATCACGCTGTGGCTGCTGGTGCCGCTGTCCTTCGTGCTCGCGGTGTTCTTCGCGGGCCAGGGCGTGATCCAGAACTTCGATGCCTACAAGACCGTGCAGACCGTCGAGGCCACGGCCAGCGGGCAGACGCTCGCCATGGGCCCGGTCGCTTCGCAGGAGGCCATCAAGATGCTGGGCACCAACGGCGGCGGCTTCTTCAACGCCAACTCGGCGCACCCCTACGAGAACCCGACCGCGCTCAGCAACCTGCTGCAGATGCTCGCGATCTTCCTGATTCCGGCGGCGCTGTGCTTCGCGTTCGGCCGCGTGGTCGGCGACATGCGCCAGGGCTGGGCCGTGCTCACCGCGATGACGGTCATGTTCGCCATTGCCGTGATCGTGATCACGCCCGCAGAGCAGGCGGGCAACCCGCTCTTCGGCGCGCTCGGTGCCGACCAGGTGTCGAGCGCGTTGCAGAGCGGCGGCAACATGGAGGGCAAGGAAGTGCGCTTCGGCATCGATGCCTCGGCGCTCTTTGCCGCCATCACCACGGCCGCCTCGTGCGGCGCGGTGATTGCGATGCACGACTCGCTCTCGCCGCTCGGCGGCATGGTGCCGATGGTGCTGATGCAGCTGGGCGAAGTGGTGTTCGGCGGCGTGGGCAGCGGCCTCTACGGCATGCTGGTCTTCGCGATGCTCGCGGTGTTCATCGCGGGGCTGATGATCGGCCGCACGCCCGAGTACCTGGGCAAGAAGGTCGAGGTGCGCGAGATGAAGCTGATCTCCATCACCATCCTGGTCACGCCCGTGCTGGTGCTGGCCGACACGGCGGTGGCGGTGCTGGCCGGCGCCGGCAAAGCCGGCATCGCGAACCCCGGCGCGCATGGCTTCTCCGAAATCCTCTACGCGCTGAGCTCGGCCGCCAACAACAACGGCAGCGCCTTCGCGGGGCTCTCGGCCAACACGCCGTTCTACAACGGTTTGCTCGCGCTTGCGATGTGGCTCGGCCGCTTCGCGGTGATCGTGCCGGTGCTGGCCATTGCCGGTTCGCTCGCGGCCAAGCAGCGCCTGCCCGTCACCGGCGGCACGCTGCCCACGCACGGGCCGCTGTTCGTCTCGCTGCTGATCGGCACTGTGCTGCTGGTCGGCCTGCTCAACTACGTGCCGGCACTGGCCCTGGGGCCCGTGGTCGAACACCTTGTGCTCTGGAAGTGAAGGAGCGCACCATGATTCATACCAAGACATCTCTCTCGCTGCTCGATGCGGCACTGGTCAAGCCCGCGCTGTGGGGCGCCTTCGCCAAGCTGAACCCGCGCACGCAGTGGCGCAACCCGGTGATGTTCATCGTCTACATCGGCAGCATCCTCACGACGCTGCTCTGGGTGCATTCGCTGAGCTTCCCCGGCGACACCGGCATGAAGCCCGCCTTCGTGCTGGCCATCACCATCTGGCTGTGGTTCACCGTGCTGTTCGCCAACTTCGCCGAAGCCCTGGCCGAGGGCCGCAGCAAGGCGCAGGCTGCTTCGCTGCGCGGCCTGCGCAAGGACACCTGGGCCAGGAAGCTCAAGGAGCCGCGCCACGGAAGCCAGTGGCTCCCGGAGCAGGCGCCGAACCTGCGCAAGGGCGACGTGGTGCTGGTCGAGACGGGTGACGTGATCCCGCTCGACGGCGAGGTGATCGAAGGCGTGGCCTCGGTCGACGAGAGCGCCATCACCGGCGAATCGGCCCCGGTGGTGCGCGAGTCGGGCGGCGACTTCTCGGCCGTGACCGGCGGCACGCGCGTGCTGTCCGACTGGCTGGTGGTGCGCATCTCGGTGAACCCCGGCGAATCGTTCCTCGACCGCATGATCGGCATGGTCGAGGCGGCCAAGCGCCACAAGACGCCCAACGAGATCGCGCTCACCATCCTGCTGGTGGCGCTGACGCTGGTGTTCCTGATGGTCACCGTCACGCTGCTGCCGTTCTCGGTGTTCAGCGTCGAGGCTGCGGGTGCGGGCACCGTGGTGTCGCTCACCGCGCTGGTGGCGCTGCTGGTGTGCCTGATCCCGACCACCATCGGCGGCCTGCTCTCGGCCGTGGGCGTGGCCGGCATGAGCCGCATGATGCAGGCCAACGTGATCGCCACCTCGGGCCGCGCGGTGGAGGCGGCCGGCGACGTCGATGTGCTGCTGCTCGACAAGACCGGCACCATCACGCACGGCAACCGCCAGGCCAGTGCCTTCCTGCCCGCGCCCGGCGTGCCGAAGGGCCGCCTCGCGCGCGCCGCGATGCTCGCCTCGCTGGCCGACGAGACGCCCGAGGGGCGCAGCATCGTCGATCTTGCGCGCCGCGACGGACTGGAGGCCGCACCGGTCGAAGGCGCGCGCTTCATTCCGTTCACCGCGCAGACGCGCATGAGCGGCGTCGACCTGCCGGCCGCACCCCACAGCCTCGATGCCGACGCGGTGCTGCTGCGCAAGGGCGCGGTCGATGCGGTCCGCCGGCATGTCGAATCGCTGGGCGGCAGCATGCCCGCCGAGGTGCTGCGCGCGGCCGAGGAAACGGCGCGCCGCGGCAGCACGCCGCTGGCCGTGGCCGAGGGCAACCGCGTGCTCGGCGTGGTCGAGCTCAAGGACATCGTCAAGACCGGCATCAAGGAGCGCTTTGCCGAGCTGCGCCGCATGGGCATCAAGACGGTGATGATCACCGGCGACAACAAACTCACCGCCGCGGCCATTGCGGCCGAGGCCGGCGTCGACGACTTCCTGGCCGAAGCCACGCCCGAGGACAAGCTCGCGCTGATCCGCAAGTACCAGTCCGATGGCCGCCTGGTCGCGATGACCGGCGACGGCACCAACGACGCGCCCGCGCTCGCGCAGGCCGACGTGGCGGTGGCCATGGGCAGCGGCACGCAGGCCGCGAAGGAGGCCGGCAACATGGTCGACCTGGATTCGAATCCGACCAAGCTGCTCGAGGTGGTGGAAACCGGCAAGGCGCTTCTGATGACGCGCGGCTCGCTCACCACCTTCTCGATCGCCAACGACGTGGCGAAGTACTTCGCGATCATTCCGGCGATCTTCGTCTCGACCTACCCGCAGCTCGGCGCGCTCAACGTGATGCGGCTCGCGAGCCCGTCGTCGGCCATCCTGTCGGCGGTGATCTTCAACGCGCTGGTCATCGTGTTTTTGATTCCGCTCGCGCTCAAGGGCGTGCGCTACCGGCCGGTGGGCGCGGCCGCGCTGCTGCGCCGCAACCTGGCCATCTACGGCCTCGGCGGCCTGCTCGTTCCCTTCATCGGCATCAAGCTGATCGATTGGCTGCTGGTCGCGGTCCATCTGGTCTGAGGAGTTCTTCACCATGAACAACGTCATTCGTCCCGCCCTCGTGCTCTTCGCGCTGCTGGGCGCGCTCGCCGGCCTGGTCTATCCGCTGGCCGTCACCGGCGCTGCCAAGGCGCTGTTTCCCGCGCAGGCGGCCGGCAGCCTGGTCGTGCGCAACGGCGCCACCGTGGGCTCCAGCCTGATCGGCCAGAACTTCAGCGATCCGAGGCACTTCTGGGGCCGGCCCTCGGCCACCGCGCCGCAGCCCTACAACGCGAGCGCTTCGGGCGGCTCGAACCTCGGGCCGCTCAACCCGGCGCTGGCCGATGCGGTCAAGGCGCGCATCGAGGCGCTGCGCGCCGCCGACCCGGGCAATGCCGCGCCGGTGCCGGTCGACCTGGTCACGGCCTCGGCCAGCGGGCTCGACCCCGACATCAGCCCCGCCGCCGCACACTACCAGGCGGCGCGCGTGGCACGCGCGCGCGGCCTGCCGCTCGAGCAGGTGAAGGCACTGATCGCCGGCCATACGCAAGCGCCGCTCTGGGGTTTTCTGGGCGAGCCGCGCGTCAATGTGCTGGCGCTGAATCTCGCGCTCGATGAAGGCGCCTCGATGCGCTAACCTGCGCAGCCACCACCGCCATGCCCGACGCCCGCCCCGATCCCGATGTCTTGCTTGCGCAATTGCGCAGCGACGAGGCGCGCGCCCTGCGCGGCAAGCTGCGCATCTATTTCGGCGCGAGTGCCGGCGTCGGCAAGACCTGGGCCATGCTGAGCGCCGCGCAGCGCGAGCGCGCCGCGGGGCGCGACGTGCTGGTCGGCGTGGCCGAAACGCATGGCCGCAGCGAAACCGCGGCGCTGCTCGCGGGGCTGGCCGTGCTGCCGCTGCGCGAGGCGGAGCACCGCGGCCGCACGCTGGCCGAGTTCGATCTCGACGCCGCGCTCGCACGCAAGCCGGCCGTGCTGCTGGTCGACGAGCTGGCTCACACCAATGCGCCCGGATCGCGCCATGCCAAGCGCTGGCAGGACGTGCAGGAGCTGCTGGCCGCGGGCATCGAGGTCTGGTCGGCGCTCAATGTGCAGCATCTCGAAAGCCTCAACGGCACCGTCGGCGCCATCACCGGCGTGCGGGTGCACGAGACCGTGCCCGACACCGTGCTGGACGAAGCCGACGAGGTGGTGCTGGTCGACGTCACGCCCGACGAGCTCGCGGCGCGGCTTGCGGCCGGCAAGGTGTATTTGCCGCGTCATGGCGACAACGTGGCCGAGCGCGCCGCGCAGAACTTCTTCCGCAAGGGCAACCTGATCGCGCTGCGCGAGATTGCGCTGCGCCGCACCGCCGAGCATGTGGAAGACGACGTGCGCGGCTGGCGCGTCGAGCAGTCGGGCGCGGCCGGCCGCCATGGAAAGGACGGGCAGGGCGGCGAACTGCAAGCCTGGAACACCTCGGGCGCGATCCTCGCGTGCGTCGGTCCGCACGAAGGCGCGGCGCAGACGGTGCGCACCGCGGCGCGGCTCGCGGGCCAGCTCAACGTGCGCTGGCACGCGGCCTACGTCGAGACGCCGCGGCTGCAGCGGCTCGCCGCCGAGGAGCGCGACCGCATCCTCGCGGTGCTCAAGCTGGCCGAGGAACTGGGTGCGGCCACCGCGGTGCTGACCGGTTCCGACGTGGCGGAGCAACTGGCCGAGCAGGCGCGGCGGCTCAACTGCGCCACGCTGGTGCTGGGGCGCCCGGAGCCGGCCGGCGGATGGCGCCGCCGGTGGCCCGCCGCACCGATGCCGCTTTCGCGCGCGCTGGCCCGGCGCGCACCCGCGCTCGACATCATGGAAGTCGGCCGTGCCGACAGTTCGCGCCGCCTGGCGCGCGCGTCCATCAACGGCACGCGCGCCGATGACGACGACCACGAGAAGGCCCCCGTCCATTGGCCGGGCTATGCCTGGGCCACGGCGGCGAGCGTCGTGCTCACGCTGGTCTGTACGCCGCTGGCCCGCGTGCTCGAACTGTCCAACATCGTGATGCTGTTCATGCTGGGCGTGGTCGGCGTCGCCATGCGCTTCGGCCGCGGGCCCTCGGCGCTCGCGGCCCTGCTCAACGTGGCGGCGTTCGACTATTTCTTCGTGCCGCCGCGCCTGTCGTTCGCGGTGAGCGACGTGCAGTACGTGCTGACCTTCGCGATCATGCTCGGCGTGGGCCTGCTCGTGGGCCAGCTGATGGCGGGGCTGCGCTTTGCGGCCGGTGTCTCGACCAGCCGCGAACGGCGGGCACGCTCGCTGTTCGAGCTCACGCGCGAACTCTCGGCCGCGCTGGAAAGCGCGCAGGTGGTGGCGCTGGGCGCCGCCGCCGTGCAGGGGCACTTCGGCGGCCAGGCGCTGGTGCTGGTCACCGATGCGGCCGATCAGCTCGTGCTGCCCGAGCGCCCGCCCGAGGGCTTCGATGCGCAGGTGGCCGACTGGGCCTTCCGCCACGGCCAGCCCGCGGGCCTCGCCACCGCCACGCTGGCGGCCCAGCCCTGGCACTACGTGCCGCTGCAGGCGCCGATGCGCGTGCGTGGCGTGCTCGCGCTTTCGCCGTCGCAGCCGCGCTGGCTGCTGATACCGGAACAGGCGCAGCAGCTCGACACGCTCGCGCGGCAGATCGCGATTGCGCTGGAGCGCGTGCACTACGTGGAGGTGGCGCAGCAGGCGGTGGTCGAGATGGAGTCGGAGCGCCTGCGCAACGCGCTGCTGGGCGCCATCTCGCACGACGTGCGCACGCCGCTCACCGCATTGATCGCGCTGGCCGAATCGCTCCAGACGCTGCCGCCCGAGGCGCATGCCGAAGCGGCGCGCGCCATCGTGGCGCAGGCGCACGAGCTGCATGCGCTGGTCAACAACCTGCTCGACATGGCGCGGCTCGAAAGCGGCATTGCGGGCGGCGCGGTGAACCTGCGGCGCGACTGGCAGTCGGTGGAAGAGGTGGTCGGCTCGGCCATCCGCGCGGCGCGCACTGCGCTCGGCCATACCGTGGTGCAGACCGCGCTCGAGCCCGGGCTTCCGCTGGTCGAGTTCGATGCCGTGCTGATCGAGCGCGTGCTGGTCAACCTGATCGAGAACGCCACCAAGTACGGCGCGCCGCCCATCGTGGTCGGCGCGCGGGCCGAGCCCGGCAAGCTGGTGCTCACGGTGCGCGACCACGGCCCGGGCCTGCCCGCGGCGCTCTTGGGCCGCGAGCAGAGGCTGTTCGACAAGTTCACCCGCGGCGACACCGAATCGGCCACGCCGGGCGTTGGCCTGGGCCTCGCGATCTGCCGCGCCGTGGTGAGCGCGCACGGCGGCGAGATTGCCGCGGCCAATGCGCAGGGCGGCGGTGCAGAATTCATGGTCACCCTGCCGCGCCGGGAACCACCGGAACCGGCCGAAGAAGCCCCACTCTGAACCCATGCCATCGCCCACCGCCATCGTGATCGAGGACGAGCCGCAGATCCGGCGCTTCGTGCGCGGCGCGCTCGAGGCCGAGGGCTGGCTGGTGCACGAGGCCGGCACGCTGCGTGATGGCCTGGCGGCGGCCGGCACGCGCCAGCCCGACCTGCTGGTGCTCGACCTGGGCCTGCCTGACGGCGATGGCGTGGCGCTGATCCGCGATGTGCGGGGCTGGTCGGCCGTGCCGATCATCGTGCTGTCCGCGCGCAGCGACGAGGCCGACAAGATCGCCGCGCTCGATGCCGGCGCCGACGACTACCTGACCAAGCCCTTCGGCACCGGCGAGCTGCTCGCGCGTGTGCGCGCCAACTTGCGCCGTCCCCGCGCGGCGGGCGGCGACGAAACGGCAGAAGCGGTGTTCCGTTTCGGCGAGGTCGAGCTGGACCGCGCCGCGCGCATCGTGCGTCGCGCCGGCGCCGAGGTGCACCTGACGCCGACCGAGTACCGGCTGCTTTCAGTGCTCGTCGCCAACGCCGGCCGCGTGCTCACGCAGCGCCAGCTGCTGCGCGAGGTGTGGGGGCCGTCGCATACCGACCAGAGCCACTACCTGCGCATCTACATGGGGCATTTGCGGCAGAAGCTGGAAGCGGATCCGGCGCAGCCGCGGCATTTGTTGACTGAAACGGCTGTGGGGTATCGGTTGGTGGTTTAGCTTGCTGACGCCGCGCTTTTTCGGTGGCACAGAGCCCTCACCCCAGCCCTCTCCCGGAGGGAGAGGGAGCAACAGCCCGACCCATCACCGCCCCGTCTTGTCCCCTCTCTCTCCGGGAGAGGGTTAGGGTGAGGGCCGCGGCATTCAAGCCGCCACGCCCTTGTTCGGATTCAACAAGAACTTCTCCCCCGTCGCCTGCTTCCCATACACCCCGATCGCATCGAGCTGCAGCGCCTCGAACAACGAAACCTCGCGCGTGTAATGGCTCGCAAACGTCGTCTTCAACTCCGCCACCACGCGCGCCTTCAACCGCTGCACACCTTCATCCCCGAGCTTCTGCAGGAACGGGAACAGCAACCACCCGCCCATGCCCCACGCCATGCCGAAGTTGCGCACGAACTCCGTCGGCGAGCGGTCCAGGCCGCCGTAGATGTAGACCTGCTTGTGCGTGGCCGAGCCGTAGCGGCTGTATTCCTTGGCGGTGCGGTTCAGCGCCGCTTCCATGCAACCGAGGATCTGGCCCGCGAGCTTGCCGCCGCCCGTGGCGTCGAAGGCCAGCGTGGCGCCCGTCTCGACCAGGGCCTGCGTCAGGTCTTCGAGGAAAGTGGGCGAGCTCGCGTTGCACACGTACTTTGCGCCGATGCCGCGCAGCAGCGCTTCCTGCTCGGGCTTGCGCACGATGTTGACCAGCGCGATGCCGTCCTTCAGGCAGATCTTGTTGAGCATCTGGCCCAGGTTGGAGGCGGCGGCGGTGTGCACCAGGGCCTTGTGGCCTTCGCGCCGCATCGTCTCGACCATGCCCAGCGAAGTGAGCGGGTTCACGAAGCATGATGCGCCTTCGGCCGGTGCCGTGCCCGCGGGCAGTTCCAGGCACTGGGCCGCGGCCACCGCGCGGTACTGCGAATACATCGCGCCGCCGATCGCGGCCACCGTCTTGCCCAGCAGCGCCTGCGCCGCGGGCGACGAACCGGCCTTGACCACCACGCCGGCGCCTTCGTTGCCGACCGGCATCGACTGGTCCAGCCGCCCGGCCATCGCCGGCATGGCGCGCTCGGGCACGGTGGCCGTCACGATGGGCCGCTCTGGCGTGCCGGAGGCCTTGGCGGTGCCCAGGTCGGCCGCGCCGAACAGCAGGCCCAGGTCCGACGGATTCATCGGCGAGGCCTCGACACGGATCACGACTTCGTGCGCCTGCGGCTCGGGAATCGGTTCGTCGTGCAGCGAGAGTTCAAGTTCGCCGTTCGCGCGGATGAGGGAGCGCAGTTGCAGTGCCATGGATGAGCCCCTTGTGCCTCGTCAAGGAGGCAGGTTCGAAGGTGGCCCGGGGCCACGGGGCGGCCAGTATAGGAGCGGCGCGCGAAAGCTGCAGACGCCTTCAGGACACCACGGGAATCGCCGGCGCGTGGGCCAGCGCATGGCCCATCTTCTGCGGATCGAAGCGCTCGATGTAGCGCGGAATGTTGCGCCACAGCGTGTGGTAGCCGTAGCCGCCGCGCAGCATCTCCAGGCGCGCGCTTTCCTTGTCCCAGCCCTGCACCGCCATGCGGTAGGCCGCCGCGACCACGCCGGTGCGGTCGGCGCCGTGCATGCAGTGGATCAGCACCGGCCCCTGCTTCTCGGCCTCTCGGATCGCCACCAGCGCGCGCAGCACCTTGGCGTCGTCGATCGACCAGGTGTTGATCGGTACGCGCACCAGGCGGATGCCGCTGCCCGCGAACACCTTCCGGTCGTCGTTGAAGGAGCGCAGGCTCACGATGGTGCGGATGCCCAGCGCCTTCAGCGCCGCCACGTCGGCGATGCGCGGCTGCGCGCTGCGGTACAGCGTGGGCGTGATGCGGTGCAGGTTCTCGACCTTCGATGCGCCCAGCGGATCGGCCCAGTGGCCGGGGCGCGGGCCGGCGATGTCTTCTGCCGCTGCCTTGTGCTTCTTCCTGTTCTTCGTCATTTCTTCCGCCGCCAGTGCCGCGTCACCAAAATCAGCAGGGCCACCGCCAGGCCGCCCCAGTAGTCGACCGGCGCGCCCCAGATCCAGTGCTTGTGCCAGAACGCATCCACCGCATTGAAGCGCGCCCAGCCGAAGGCCGGGTTGATGATGAACCAGAGGAAGTCTTCGCAGACCCAGAACACGATCAGGCCCGCCACCGCCAGTCCGAAATCGCGCCAGGTCCAGCGTCCGTTGAAGGCCAGCGGCGCAAGGAACACCAGCACCATGAAGGTGAAGACCCAGGCGTGGTAGCCGGTCATCGCGCGCCCGCCCCAGAAGAGGTCGAGCCAGATGCTGTTCTCGATGCGCCAGGTGGGCAGCGAGGTGGCCCAGCCGGCGCCGCCTTCGATCTGGATCTCGGCGTTGGCAAAGAAGAAGGCCATCACCACCACCCATGCGAGGTAGCCGAGCGTGCGGGCCACGCCCGTTTTCTCCACGGCGCCCGTCATGCGGCTTCGCCCAGCACGTGGCGCAGCACCGCGGCCGCCGCGCGCGGCTTGCCAAGCGCGCGGCTGCGCCCGGCCATGGCCGCGAGCTTGGCGGGGTCGGTCATCAGCCGTGCCACCTTGTAGTCGAGGCCGATGGCGTCGTAGGCGAGCCAGCCTGCGCCTTCTTCCATCAGGAAGCCGGCGTTGTGTTCTTCCTGCCCCGGAATCGGCGAGATCAGCAGCATCGGCTTGCCGAGCGCGAGGCACTCCGACACCGTGAGCCCGCCGGGCTTGGTCACGACCAGGTCGGCCGCGGCCATGAGCTTGTGCATCTCGTTCGTGAAGCCGATGGCCACCACGCGCCCCGGATGGCGGGCGGCCAGGGCCTGCAGCCTGCCGTGGGCCTCGGCGTTGCGGCCGGCCACGGCGATCACCTGCAAGCCGCTGACGCCGCCGAGCGAAAGCACGCGCTCGACCATGCTCGCCAGGTCGCCGACACCCGCGCCGCCCGAGGCCATCAGCAGCACCGGCCGCGCGGGGTCGAGGCCGAGCGCCGTGGCGCAGGCATGGCGCGCGAGCGCCGGCGCGTCGGGCTCGCAGAAGGCCGGCATCACCGGAATGCCCGTCACATGGATGCGCTCGGCCGGAATGCCGCGCGCGCGCAGCCTGAAGGCCACTTCCTCGGTCGCGGCCAGGTAGCCCGCCATGCCCGGCACCAGCCACATGTTGTGCAGGTCGTAGTCGGTGATCTGCAGCCACACGGGGTAGTCGATGCGGCCGCGGTTGCGCTCGCGCATCAGCAGCTCGGCGGGCAGGAAGTGGGTGCAGATCACGGCGTCGGGATTTTCGCGGCGGATCTCGCGCACCAGGGCGCCGGTGCTCAGCCGCTCGATGCCGCGGCGCAGCCGCTGCGAAGGCGCGTGGTGCGGCGTGGCATCGGAGCGCTGGTGCAGGTACGACCACAGCTCGGGCGCGCGGTTCACGAGCTGGATGTACCAGTCGGTGTACACCTTGCGGAAGCCGCCGGCCACATGGGCCATGGCATCGATGTGGACCGCCGTGTGCGGCGGGGTCGATTGCACGGCGGCTTCGAGGGCTTGCGCTGCGCGCACGTGGCCGTTGCCGGCGCTCACGCTGAGGATCAGGAGTTTGGTCATGCGGGTGGGGGCCGTCGGCGGGCCATTGGCGCGCATTATCGCCATGCATTGCGACACATCCCGCAGGCGGCGTCCATCAGCGAAAATGCGGCTGCGCACCGCTTCACCGGGCGTGACCTGCCATCAACCGACCGCGCCCCCCGCATGACCGACGCCCCCGCCCCGATCCGCCTCAACAAACGCATGGCCGAACTCGGCATGTGCTCGCGCCGCGAGGCCGACGAATGGATCGCCAACGGCTGGGTGAAGGTGAACGGCCGACCGGCCGAAATGGGCGTCAAGGTCACGCCGTCCGACCGCGTCGAGATCGACAAGGCGGCCAAGGGCCAGCAGGCGACACAGGTCACCATCCTGATCAACAAGCCCATCGGCTACGTGAGCGCGCAGGCCGAAGATGGCCACGAGCCCGCGGTGACGCTGTTCACGCCGCAGAACCGCTGGGCCGAGGACAACACGCGCTTCTTCTTCAACCCCAGCCAGCTGCGCGGCCTGGCGCCCTGCGGCCGGCTCGACATCGACTCGATCGGCCTGCTGGTGATGACGCAGGACGGCCGCATCGCGCGCCAGCTGATCGGCGAAGACTCGGTGATGGAAAAGGAGTACCTCGTGCGCGTGGCCTACCACGGCCTGGGCCAGCCCGCGCCCACCGGGCAGTTGGTGCGCATGGACGACGACGATCCCGTCACCACCAACGTGCAGGCGGTCTTTCCGCCGGCCTTGCTCGCGAAGCTGCGCCACGGCCTGAGCCTCGACGGCCAGCCGCTCAAGCCGGCGCGGGTCGAATGGCAGAACCCCGAGCAGCTTCGCTTCGTGCTCACCGAAGGCAAGAAGCGCCAGATCCGCCGCATGTGCGAGCTGGTCGGCCTGAAGGTGGTGGGCCTGAAGCGCGTGCGCATCGGCAAGGTGATGCTCGGCAACCTGCCGGTGGGGCAGTGGCGCTATCTCGGTCCGCACGAGAAGTTCTGAGCCGTCGCCGATGGCCGTGGTGCTGAGCCAGCGCGCACTGAACCGGGCCACGCTGGCGCGGCAGATGCTGCTGGAGCGGCGCAAGGCGACCGCCGCGCAGGCCATCGAAAAGCTAGCGGGGCTGCAGGCGCAGGCGCCGAACCCGCCTTACATCGGCCTGTGGAGCCGGCTCGAAGGATTCCGCCGCGAGCAGTTGACCGAGGCCATGAAGAAGCGCCGCGTCGTGCGCATGTCGACCATGCGCGCGACCCTGCACCTGATGGCCGCATCCGATGCGCTGGCCTGGCGGCCGCTGCTCGAACCCGTGCATCAGCGCGGATTGCAGGGCAGCAGCCACGCACGGGCGCTCGAGGGCATCGATCGCGCGGCCGTGGTGGAGGCGGGCCGGGCGCTGCTGCGCGAAGGCCCGCTCACCAGTTCCGAGCTCGGCCAGGCCCTTGCGGCGCGCTGGAAAGACCGCGAGCCCGCCTCGCTCGCCGCACTCATCCGCAACAGCGTGCCGCTGGTGCACCTGCCACCCGCGGGCAGCTGGAACTCGCACCAGAGCGCAGGGCTGCAGCCCATCGCACAGTGGCTCGGCGAATCCGCCGCCGATGCCGCGGCCGCCACGCAGGACGAGCTACTGTTGCGCTACCTGGCGGCCTTCGGCCCCGCCACGCTCGCCGATGCGGGCGCATGGTCGGGCCTCACGGGCTGGAAGGCCGTGGCCGAGCGCCTGCGGCCGCAGCTGCGCATCTTCACCGGCGAGCAGGGCCAGGAGCTGTTCGACCTGCCGCGCGCGCCGCGCCCCGGGGCCCGACACGCCCGCGCCACCGCGCCTGGTCGCCGAATGGGACAACCTGCTGCTCTCGCATGTCGACCGCAGCCGCGTGATGAGCGAGGTGCACCGCGCGCGCGTGTTCACCGCCAACGGCATCGTGCGCGGCACGGTGCTGCTCGACGGTTTCGTCGCGGGCATCTGGAAGATCGAGCGGGCGAAGAACAATGCGGCCACGGTGGTGCTGGAGCCCTTCACGCGCTGGTCGAAGGCCGATCGGCTCGGCGTGGAAGAAGAGGGCATGCGGCTGCTGGCCTTTGCAGCGGATGGCGAGGAGGAGCGGCACGACGTGCGCGTGCTGTGACCCTGCTGGCCGCACGGCGCCTAAGCTGCGTCTAAGACTTCGCCCCTACGCTGCGCCGCGGCGCAGGGCACTACCGGTCATCCCGATCGCGTGCTACCTTGGCGCCCAAGGAGTCGACGCGATGCGTGTGCTGCTGGTGGAAGACGACGAGATGATCGGGCGCAGCCTGAAGCAGGCGCTCGAGGGCGCGGGCTGGTCGGCCGACTGGGTGCGCGACGGCGAACTGGCGCAAAGCGCGCTGGGCGATGGCGGCTACACCTGCGTGCTGCTCGACCTGGGCCTGCCGCGGCAGGACGGCACCGAGGTGCTGCGCCGAGCCCGCGAACGCGGCGACGCCACGCCGGTGCTGGTGCTCACCGCGCGCGACGGCCTGGACGACCGCATCCACAGCCTCGACCTGGGCGCCGACGACTATCTGCTCAAGCCCTTCGAATTCCGCGAATTGCTCGCGCGCATGCGGGCCGTGGTGCGCCGGCGCGACGGCGCCGCGCATTCGCTGATCGGCGGCAGCACGATGCAGCTGGACCTCACCACGCGCGAGGTGCTGGTTGGCGGCGCGCGCGAGGCGCTCACCGCGCGCGAGTTCGCGCTGCTGCACGCCCTGCTCGAGCGGCCCGGCGCCATCCTCTCGCGCGAGCAGCTCGAGAACCGCATCTACGGCTGGGGCGAGGAAGTGACCAGCAACGCCATCGACGTGCTGATCCACGGCATGCGCCGCAAGCTCGGCGCCGATTCGATCCGCAACGTGCGCGGGCTCGGCTGGCGCGTTGCGGCATGAGCGCACCCAGGCAAGCTCGCACCGCAGTGCGAAGCACGAAGGTTTGCCAATGACCTTGCGCGGCGGCCGCTGGTGGCGCCCGCGCTCGCTGCGCACGCAGCTCTTGTTCTGGCTCGTCACGCTGCACCTGGTGGCGGCGGCGCTCACGGCGTGGTTCACCTTCGTGGCGTATGGCGACCTGGTGCACAACGCGCTGGACGAGCAGATGCGGCTGGTGGCCGATTCCTATGCGGGCAGCGACCCGCCCCGCAGCCCGCGCCTGCTCGACGGCCATGCCGCCCTCGTGCGCGGCGCCTTCGTGGTGCAGATCTGGAGCGCCGACGGCCGCGCGCTGCGCGCGAGCTCCTGGCCGCCGCTGGCCGTGGTGCCGCTGCAGACGCAGCCGGGTTTCAGCGACGCGCGCACCGATGCGCCCACGCCTTCGCGCTGGCGCGTGTTCACCGCCGAGCCCGGGCCGCGCGCCGACCAGCCGCGCGTGCAGGTGCTGCAGAACGAGGACTACCGCCGGCGCCGGGCGCTGCGCCGCGCGCTGCTCGAAGGCCTGCCGATTGCGCTGCTGCTGCCGCTGGCCTTGCTGATCCTCTGGCTCATCGTGTCGGCGGCCTCGCGCTCGCTGCGCGCGGTGGCGCGCGACGTGGCCTCGCAGGACGAGCGCAGCCCCACCGAGCTGTCGCTGGCGCGCGTGCCGGACGAGATCGCGCCGCTGGTCCACGCGTTCAACCATCTGCTGTCGCGCGTGCGCAGCGCCTTCGCCACGCAGCGCCGCTTCGTGCAGGACGCGGCCCACGAGCTGCGCACGCCGATGGCCGCGATCGGCCTGCAGATCGAAAACCTGCGCGCGCACGTACCGGCCGGCGAAGCCACCGAGCGCTTCAACCAGCTCGAAGCCGGCGTCACGCGCGCGCAGCACCTGATCGAACAGCTGCTGAGCCTCTCGCGGCAGGACGCGCCGGGCCGTCCCGCGTCGCGCGAGCCGGTCGACATCGAGACCCTGCTGCGCGAGAGCGTGAGCCAGCTGATGGTGCTGGCCGACGCACGCCGCGTGGACATCGGCTTCGAGGGCTCGATCGCGCCCGTGGTGCAGGCGCCGGCCGCCGAGCTGCGCAGCGTGTTCGACAACCTGATCGACAACGCGCTGCGCTATGCGCCCGAAGGCGGCGTGGTCGATGTGCGGCTGCACGAGGTCGACGGGCATGCGGTGGTCGACGTGCTCGACAACGGGCCGGGCATTCCGGCCTCGTCGATCGGCCGCGTGTTCGACCGCTTCTTTCGCGTGCCGGGCGCGCCGGCCGGCGGCAGCGGGCTCGGGCTGGCGATTGCGCGCACGGCCGCCGAGCGGCATGGTTTGCGCATCGAGCTGCGCAACCGCGACGAGGCAGAAGGCGAGGGGCCGGGGCTGCTGGCGCGGGTGCATCTTCCGGCGACACCGGCGCCGCTCACGCCAAGCTAATTTCCTGCTCACGGCCCGCTCAGACCGGCTGCCTAGAGTGCATGCAGGCCCTGCCACGCGCAGTTCGCGCGATGGCACGCGGCCGGGAACAAACTATTCAGGAGCACACGCCATGCGCACTTCCTTCAAGCTTCTTGCCCTTGGTTCCTTCGCTGCGTTCGCGGCGCTCGGTGCCGTGAATGCGTTGGCCGAAACCACCGACGGCTCGGACTATCACCCGCTGCAGATGAATTCGCCCGAGAACCCCGACGTGCAGGCCGGCGCAATGGCCGCCGCGCGGCCCAGCGGCACCGAGTCGATCGGCCAGTCGACCAGCGCGCCGGCCATGAACTCGACGACGCCGGTATCCGACGTGCAGGCCGGCGCCTATGCGGCCTCGCATGCGACGGGCACCGAGTCGATCGGGCAGTCGACCTCGCTGCCGCTCGTGCAGTCGGCCAGCGGCAGCTGATCAGTCGTCGCTGTTCGCGAGCAGCGCGCGGTAGATCAGCGCGCCGATGATCGCACCCGCAATGGGCGCGGCCCAGAACAGCCACAGCTCCGACACCGCGTAGGACGGGCCGAACAGCGCCGGGCCCGTGCTGCGCGCCGGATTGACCGAGGTGTTGGTCACCGGAATGGAGATCAGGTGGATCAGCGTGAGGCACAGGCCGATCGCCAGGCCCGCGAAGCCGCCGGCCGCGCGCTTGGCGGTGGCGCCGAGAATCACGATCAGGAACACCGCGGTCATCACCACCTCGCACACCAGCGCGGCGGTCATGCCGTACTTGCCGGGCGAGTGCTCGCCGAAGCCGTTGGTGGCGAAGCCGCCGATGTCGGCGCCGGGCTTGCCGGTGGCAATCAGGTAGAGCACGCCGGCCGCCGCAATCGCACCCAGCACCTGCGAGACGATGTAGCCCGCGAGCTGCGAGGCCTTGAAGCGCCCCGCGGCCGCGAGGCCGATCGACACCGCAGGATTGAAGTGGCCGCCCGAGATCGGGCCGAGCGCATAGGCACCGGTCACCACCGTCAGGCCGAACGCCAGCGAAACGCCCAGGAAGCCGATGCCCAGGTTGTTGGGAAAGGCCGCCGCGAGGACCGCGCTTCCGCAGCCGCCCAGCGTGAGCCAGAAAGTACCAATGAACTCGGCCGACCACTTTTTGTAGGTGCTATGTTCCATCTTGTTTCGTTCGTCCTAGAGTTGAGAAAAATGCGCAGCCCCGGGCCAAGCGCGGGCGGATTCTAGGAATGGAAACAGCATGCGTCACGCATGTTGTTGCACCTGGCGGAACCTGTTCACAGATCAGCGGTCTTTTGTTTCTGACACGCGTTGCGTAAAGCGCTAAAGGGCTTCGTCAGGGCATGACGACGATCTTGCCGAAGGCGCCGCGCGCGAGATGGTCGAGCGCGTCGGGCAAGGCATCGAAGGCGTAGTGCGCCGCGATCACGGGTTCGAGCGCATTGACGTCGACGGCGCGCACCAGGTCTTCGAGCGCGCGCCGGTGGCCCACGCCAATGCCCTGCACCGTGACGCGGCCGAGCACCACCGCGTAGTACGACGCGCTGAGCGTCTCGCCGCCGAGCATGCCGATGATCGACACGCGCCCGCCCTGCGCCAGCGCCTGCAGCGAACGGTCGAGGTTGGGTCCGCTCGCGAGCTCGAGCACGTGATCGGCGCCGCGGCCCTGCGTGAGACGGCGCACTTCGGCCGGCCAGTCGCTGTCTCGCATCAGCACCTCGGTGGCGCCCAGCGCCAGCGTCTGCGCTCGCTTCTCCTCGCTGCCCGTGACCACGATGGCGCGCGCGCCATGCAGCCGCGCGAGTTGCACGCCGAACAGCGCCACGCCGCCGGTGCCATGGACCAGCACGGTCTGGCCGGGCCGCAGCGCGCCGGTCTCGGCCAGCGCGAACCAGGCCGTGAGGCCGGCGCAGGGCAGCGTGCTGGCCTGCGCGAAATCGAGCGTGGCCGGTGCGGCCACGGCCCAGGCCGCGTCGATCAGCACGTGCGAGGCCAGCATGCCCGGGCCGGGGCCGCCCATCGGCACGGCCTCGGCCGGCCAGCGGCTGTCGATCCAGCCACCCCAGAAGGTGTTGATGACGCGGTCGCCGATGGCAAAGCGCTGCACGCCGGGGCCCGCGGCGACCACCGTGCCGGCCATGTCGGAGCCGGGCGTGAAGGGCATGTCGAACTTCATGCCCATGCCGTCGCGGATCATCAGGAGGTCGCGGTAGTTGAGCGACACCGCGCCCACCTGCACCAGGACTTGCCCCGGGCCGGGCGTGGGGAGCGGCAGCTCCACCTGTTCGAGCTGCTCGCGGCCGAAGGAAGAAAGTTGCCAGCGCCTGAGCGTTCTGCTTGCCTGCATGAAAAAAAGCCTCCACGAAAAAAAGAGCTTTCATGCTATTGGCGAGTCGATCTATCCAGTGGCGGATAATTTTCAACTTCATGGCGCCTGAAAGTACCCAATGAGTCCACGCCTCCAGGGCATCGAAGAGTTCGTGGCCGCGGTGGAGGCCGGCAGCTTTGCGCGTGCGGCGGAGCGGCTGCATGTCACGCGCTCCGCGGTGGCCAAGAGCATTGCGCGGTTGGAGGCGCGGCTGGGCACGCGGCTTTTCCTGCGCACCACGCGCAGCCAGAGCCTCACAGAGGAAGGCCACGGCTATTACGAACGCTGCCGGCGCGTGCTGGCCGAGCTCGATGCCGCCGAAGCCATGACCGACGCCGCCCGCAGCACCGCGGCCGGGCTGGTGCGCCTGAGCATGCCGGCCATGCTGGGGCGGCTGAAGGTCGGGCCGCTGCTGCTCGCGCTGGCGCGCCGACATCCGGGGCTGTCGCTGGAGCTTTCCTTCAACGACCGGCGCGTCGACCTGGTCGAAGACGGGCTGGACCTGGCCATCCGCAGCGGCGAGCTGGCCGACAGCGCCGAGCTGGTCGCGCGGCCGGTCGGCGTGCAATGGATGGCGCTGTGCGCCGCGCCGGCCTACCTGGCCGAACGCGGGCGCCCCGGCAGCGTGGCCGAGTTGCGGGCCTCGTCCTCGCACGAGGCCGTGTTCTATGCGCGCGACGGGCAGATCTCGCCCTGGCGCTTTCACGACGCCGAAGGCCGGCTGGCCGAAGTGGCGCTGCCCTCGCGGCTGCGCTGCGACAGCGCCGAGGTGCTGCTCGAAGCCGCCATCGGCGGCATGGGGCTGGCGCGCCTGCCGGCCTGGCTCGCGGCCGATGCGCTGGCGGCCGGCACGCTGGTGCGCGTGTTCGAGGAGCCGCGGCCCTTCGGCTTCGAGCTCAACGTCATCCGCTCGCGCAGCCGCTACCTGCCCCACAAGACACGCGTGGTGGTCGACTGGCTGGCCGAGCACCTGCCGCCGCTGCTGGCGGCCCGCTGAGGGGCTTTGCCCGCTATCCTCGGGTCGCACATCTACCGGAGAACGCATGCGCCCCTTTGTCCAGAGGAATGTCGCGGCCCTTGCCGCCTGCGCGGGCGCCATGGCCTTCCTTTTTTCTCCGGGCGCCGCGGCACAGGGCACAGTGAACGCGCTCTGCAGCACCGACGCGGGCTGGTGCGAAGCCGCGGCCGCCGCCTTCACGCGCGAGACCGGCATCCGGGTGCAGCAGGCGCACAAGGGTACCGGCGAGATCGGCGCCCAGCTGCGCGCCGAGGCCGCCAACCCCAAGACCGACATCTGGTGGGGCGGCACCGGCGACCCGTTCCTGCAGGCCGCCGAACAGGGCTTGCTCGAACCCTACCGGCCGGCCTACATCAACGACCTGCACGACTGGGCGGTGCGCCAGTACGCCATGTCGCAGAACATGGTGGGCGGCTTTTACACCAGCGCGATCGGCTTCGGCTTCAACACCGAGCTGCTCAAGCGGAAGAAGCTGCCCGAGCCCAAGTGCTGGGCCGATCTCGCCAAGCCCGAATACCGGGGCGAGATCGAGATCTCGCATCCGGCCTCGAGCGGCACGGCCTACACCATCATCGCGGGCCTGGTGCAGCAGATGGGCGAGGACGCGGCCTTCGACTATTTGAAGAAGCTGCACCGCAACGTCACCAGCTACACCCGCAGCGGCCAGGCGCAGGCACCCAACGTGGCCAAGGGCGAGGTGGCCATCGGCGTGAGCTTCATCTTCGGGTTCGAGCGCTGGCGTTATGACAAATTTCCGGTCAAGACGGCCGCGCCCTGCGAGGGCACGGGCTACGAGGTGGGCGGCATCGCGCTGGTCAAGGGCGCGCGCAACAAGGAGAATGCGAAGCGCTACTACGACTGGCTCATGAGCCCGGCCGGCCAGGCGATCGGCGGGCAGGTCGGCAGCCTGCAGTCGCCCGCCAACAAGACCTTCAAGCCCGATGCGCGCATTCCGTCGATGAGCGAGGTCAAGCTCATCAAGTACGACTTCGAGAAATACGGCAAGGCCGCCGAGCGCAAGCGGCTGATCGACCGCTGGACCCGCGAGGTCGAGTCCCAGCCCAGATAAGAACAGTCCGGGCTTCACGCCGCCGCAAGAAACGGGGCCTATTGTTTTCAGGGGCGCAAGCCCCAACTCGCAGAGTTGGCGAGTCGGGCGTGCGGTCAAGGCCGCCCGGCTTAGAATTTTTTGGTTCCGATATTTCCTTTTTTCCATGGCTGATTCTTCCAACACGAAACTCCCGTTCCAGGCTGAAGTCGCGCAACTGCTGCACCTCGTCACGCATGCGCTCTACTCGAACAAGGAAATCTTCCTGCGCGAGCTGATCTCCAACGCATCGGACGCCTGCGACAAGCTGCGCTTCGAGGCCCTCGACCATCCCGAGCTGTACGAAGACCAGTCCAGCCTGGACGTGCGCCTCGGCTTCGACAAGGCCGCGCGCACCCTCACCATCACGGACAAGGGCATCGGCCTGTCGCGCCAGGAGGCCATCGAGAACCTCGGCACCATCGCCAAAAGTGGTACCAAGGACTTCGTGAGCAGGCTCAGCGGCGACCAGAAGGCCGATGCGCAGCTCATCGGCCAGTTCGGCGTGGGCTTCTACTCGGGCTTCATCGTGGCCGACAAGATCACGGTCGAATCGCGCCGCGCCGGCCTGCCGGCCGACCAGGGCGTGCGCTGGACCAGCGGCGGCGCGGGCGACTTCGAGGTGGCCGACATCACGCGCCCCGAGCGCGGCACCCGCATCACGCTGCACCTGCGCGACGACGCCGAGGAATACCTCAACGCCTGGAAACTCAAGCAGATCGTCGGCAAGTACTCCGACCACATCTCGCTGCCCATCCTGATGGAAAAGGAGGAGTGGAAGGAAGGCGAGAACGACCAGCCCGGCGACATGGTCAAGACCGGCGAATGGGAAACGGTCAACAAGGCCAACGCGCTGTGGAGCCGCCCCAAGAAAGACATCACGTCCGAACAGTACGAAGAGTTCTACAAGAGCATCAGCCACGACTACGAGGCGCCGCTCGCCTGGAGCCACAACCGCGTGGAGGGCAGCACCGAGTACACGCAGCTGCTCTACATCCCGTCGAAGGCGCCGTTCGACCTGTGGAACCGCGACAAGGGCGCTGGCGTCAAGCTGTATGTGAAGCGCGTCTTCATCATGGACGATGCCGAGGCGCTGCTGCCGAGCTACCTGCGCTTCGTGAAGGGCGTGATCGACTCGTCCGACCTGCCGCTCAACGTGAGCCGCGAGCTGCTGCAGGAAAGCCGCGACGTGAAGGCGATCCGCGAGGGCAGCACCAAGCGCGTGCTCGGCATGCTCGAAGACCTGGCGAAAAAGCAGAAGACCGCGCCCGAAAGCGCCGAAGGCAAGATCGACGTGGGCTCCGGCGAATCGGTGCCCGCACCCGACCCGACTGAAAGCGCGGCCGACGTCACCGACGTGGTCGACAAGAAAGCCACGCCCGCTGCCGAGGCGGCGGCCGAATACGCCGACGAATCGGGCAAGTACGCCAGGTTCTATGCCGAGTTCGGCGCCGTGCTCAAGGAAGGCCTGGGCGAAGACTTCGGCAATCGCGACCGCATCGCCAAGCTGCTGCGCTTCGCCTCGACCACGAGCGACACCGTGAGCGTGAGCTTTGCCGACTACAAGGCGCGCATGAAGGAAGGCCAGGACGCGATCTACTACATCACGGCCGACACGCTCGCCGCCGCAAAGAACAGCCCGCAGCTCGAGGTCTTCAAGAAGAAGGGCATCGAGGTGCTGCTCATGACCGACCGCGTCGACGAGTGGGCGCTCAACTACCTGACCGAGTTCGACGGCACGCCGCTGCAGAGCGTGGCCAAGGGCGCGGTCGACCTGGGCAAGCTGCAGGACGAGGCCGAGAAGAAGGCCGCCGAGGAAGCCGCCGAATCCTTCAAGCCGCTGCTCGAGAGGCTCAAGGAAGCGCTCAAGGACAAGGCTGGGGACGTGCGCGTGACCACGCGCCTGGTCGATTCTCCGGCCTGCCTGGTGGTGCAGGACGGCGGCATGAGCACGCAGCTCGCGCGCATGCTCAAGCAGGCCGGCCAGCCGGCCCCTGACCTGAAGCCCGTGCTCGAAGTGAACGCCGAGCACGCGCTGGTGAAGAAGCTCGACGGCTCGGCGCACTTCGACGATCTCGCGAACATCCTTTTCGACCAGGCGCTGCTGGCCGAAGGCGGCCTGCCGGCCGACCCCGCGGCCTACGTGAGGCGCGTCAACGCGCTCCTGGTGTGAACGCCCGGCCGCGCACCGCCCGTGCAGCCGCTGCCCTCGCAGTTGTGCTGCCCCTGCTTCTGGTGAGCGGCTGTTCGCACTATCACATCGGCATTCCGCTGGTGCCCGGGCTCTCGCTCGGGCTGGGCGCCACCAGGGACGGCAATTTTTCCGTCGGGCTCAACACCGGCTGGGGCCCGCTCGGTGCGGGCGTGGCGGTCAACGACTCCGGCGTGGTGGCCGGCTCGGCGGGCGTGGGTGTGGGCGTCGGCATCGGGCCGGTCGGCACCGGCGTGGGTGTTGGCAAGAGCGTGGTGCTGCACGATCCGAATGCGGGAAAAACCGGGTACGCGCCCGCGGGCGGCGCCGCGCCGGTCACCACGGCGGCCGCTGCGGGAGGGGCACCTGTTGCTCCCGTGGCGCCGGTCCCACCGGCAGCATCGCCCGCTGCGCCGGTCACGGTGACCAAGGGCGGCGTCACGAAGCCGGTCACCGCCTCCGCGCCGCAGGCGGCACCACAGCCTTCCGCGACGCGCGTGTCCTTCCGCCCGCCCGCCAATGCCGCCGCCCCCGCAGCCGGCAGCCTCGGCACGCCGGGCAATCCCGTCGCACCCTGATCGCCGCAACCCGCGGCGCTGCGCTGGAGACCGCTCCTTGGAACTCAAGCAATGGCGCTGCTTCGTCACGCTCGCCGAGATCGGCAACATCCGCCGCGCCGCCTCGCTGCTGGCCATCTCGCAGCCCGCGCTCAGCGTGCGCGTCCAGCGGCTCGAGGAAGGCCTGGGCTTTGCGCTGTTCGACCGGCAGGCGCGCGGCGTCCGGCTGACGGAACAGGGCGCGCGCCTGCTGCCGCACGCCAGGCGCCTGTTGTCGCGCGCCGCCGAAACCGATGAAGCCGCGCGCGCCATCGGACGCGGCGCGGTCGACCGGCTGGAGATCGGCGTCACGCCCATTGCGGCGCTGTCCTTCTTTCCCGATGCGATGCGTGCCTTTTCGGCCGCGCACCCGGGCGTGGTGCTGGCGCTGACCGAAGGCCTGTCGGACGAACTCGAAGAAGCCGTGGCGCACCGCAGGCTCGACCTCGCGGTGGTGCATCCGCCGTCCTCGCGCGACGACCTCGTGGTGCACGAGGTGGCGCGCGACCGCTTCGTGGCCGTGGTGCCGGCCGCGCATCCGCTCGCGCGCGCCGAGCGCATCGCGGCGGCGGACCTGCGCCAGCAGACGCTGGTCGGGGTGCGGCGCGACATCGGCCCGGTGGTGTTCGACCGCATCGCCGCCTACCTTGCGCGCGCCGGCATCACCACGCAGGTCAACCAGTGCGCCACCTCGTCGATCTCGCTCGTGGGGCTGGTGGCCGCCGGTGCGGGCATCGGGCTGGTGGTGGAATCGCTCGCCTGCATTGCGCGGCCGGACATCCGCTTCGTCGCGCTGGCCGACGACCCGCCGAGCCTCGGCTATGCGATGTGCCACCGGCCTGATCTGCCCGCTGAACTGCAGGGTGCGTTCATGCAGGCCTTCCATGCGCCGAAGGCCGGGGCTGGCATGCTTCAGGCGTAGAGCGGCTCTTCCGCCATCTGTTCGCACTGCTCCTGCAGCACGAGGATCTGGCCCTTCCAGTAGTCGCTGGAGCCGAACCACGGAAAGTTGATCGGGAAGATCGGGTCTTCCCAGCGCCGCGCGAGCCAGGCGCTGTAGTGGATGAGCCGCAGCGTGCGCAGCGGCTCGATCAGCGCGAGCTCGCGGCGGTCGAATTCGCGGAACTGCTCGTAGCCGTCGAGCAGGCCCGAGAGCTGCGAGGTGCGCTGCGCCCGCTCGCCCGACAGCAGCATCCACAAGTCCTGCACCGCGAAGCCGGTGCGCGCATCGTCCAGGTCGACGAAGTGCGGGCCGCCGCCGGGCCGGTCGGTGGGTGTCCACAGGATGTTGCCGGGGTGCACGTCGCCGTGGAGGCGCAGCTTGCGCGGCTGGAAGCCGGAGGCGGAGGCGTTCACCGCCAGCGGCGTGGCGGCAATCATGTCCAGCGCTTCGTTGCAGGCCTTTTCCCAGTCGCGCTGCACGTCGAGCGGCACCTTGTCATGGGCCAGCAGCCAGTCGCGCGAGGCGATGCCGAAGGTCTGCAGGTCGAGCGCAGGCCGGGCCTCGAAAGGCTTGGCACTGCCCACCGTGTGGATGCGCGCGAGAAAGCGGCCGACCCATTCGAGCACCTCGAAGTCGTCGAGTTCGGGCGCGCGGCCGCCGCGGTAGGGGCTCACGCTGAAGGCAAAGCCGCCGTGGCGGTGCAGCGTGGCGCCGTCGAAAGCCAGCGGCGCCACGGCGGGCACTTCGGCCGCCGCCAGCTCGAGCGAGAAGCCGTGCTCTTCGAGGATCTCGGCTTCGCTCCAGCGCTCGGGACGGTAGAACTTGACCACCACCGCCGGATGCGGGTCCGGGTCTTCCAGGAACACCTGGTAGACCCGGTTCTCGTACGAGTTCAGTCCAGTGAGCCGGCCGTCGCCGTGCAGGCCGAGCGTTGCCAGAGCGTCCAGCACCACGTCGGGCGTGAGGCTCTCGTAAGGATGTGTGTTGGCGGGCGCTGCGGGGGAAAGGGTCATGCAGCGATTGTCGCTACCCTGGCGCCCGGAATGTCAGAGGCCGCCTGGTTGTTTGTAAAGCGAAAGGATATGGCCGATGCGCGGGTCGCCCTTGCCGGCCAGCACCTGCGCATAGGCGGCCTGCACCGCTTCGCCGCCGTGGTGGTGCTCGGCGCGCAGCCAGGGCTTCTTCGCATCGGTCACGGTGGCCAGGAAGTGGTGCCAGGCGGCCACCATGCGCCGGCCGAATTCGTCGGCGCCCCATTCGGCGGTGCGCTTCTTGATCTGCGCCGGCGCGAAGAACAGCGTGGCGCGCGGGCCGGGAAGGTCCTTGCCCGCGCCCTTGGATGCGAGCTGCTCGACGTGCGTGCCGCCGATCGAGCAGCTGTACTTGAGGTTCGCGAAGCGCGCGTGGATCGCATTGCGCAGGCCGGCGTTGCCCGCGAAGTCCACATAGACGCAGGGCGTGCCGGCCGCGATGCTGTCGAGCGTGTCGTAGGTCAGCACGCGGTGGTAGCAGCCCAGGCTTTCGCAGAAGGCCACGTTGGCGGCGGAGGTCAGGCCGATCACCTCGATGCCTTCGCGCTGGTGCAGCTGGAAGGCGGTGCCGTAGGCCGTCTTGCTCGATGCGCTCGACAGCAGCAGGGTGTTCGCGCCGAAGAAATCGTTGTCCGCCATGAAGTCGTCGATCAGCCACGAGGTGATGAACAGCGGGCGCAGCAGCGCCTGCACGTCTTCCGTGTCCGCGGTGTAGAGCGGATCGGCGTTGCAGCGGAAGTACTGGTTGTAGACCGCGGGCAGCTCGGCGCGGTGCGCGGCGGCGTCGGTGAAGCGCGCGGGCGAAAGGCGGTCGGGACTCAGCACGGCGCTCGACGACATCGGCCAGTAGCCGTAGAGCCGCTCGCCCACTGCCACGCCCGGATGCAGCGACTGCACCACGCTGGCGAAGCCCCACACCGGAATGCTGCCCCAGCCTTCTTCGCCGGACGGGAAGAACTGCCAGTAGCTCATCGCATCGCCGAAGGCGGCGTAGGTGATGTTGTTGGAGGTGAGCGCGAAGAAGTCGATGCGTACGCGCACCTGGCCGTCGGCCAGCGGCTGGTCGGTGGCGGTGTGCAGGCGCGTGGTGGCGAGTTCGCCTTTGCGGATCAGGAGGCTGGTGGTGGTGCTCATGGTGTCGATCTCCACGGTGATGTGAGTGGCGAAGGTGGCGCGTGCTGCAGTCACATTAGCCAGGCTTGATGAAAGGCGCTATCGCGTTTCCCTTTTCCGGGTCACCCGCGAGACAACGCCGGCCATGAAAAAGGCGCCCCGGCTTGTGGCCGGGGCGCCTTTCTTTGCTGCGCTGAGGGCGGATCAGGCGATCGTCAGCTCGACGTCGATGTTGCCGCGCGTCGCGTTCGAGTAGGGGCAGACCTGGTGGGCCGCGTCGACCAGCTTCTGCTTGGCATCTGCATCCAGGCCGGGCAGCGTGATGGCCAGCTTCACGGCGATGCCGTAGGCGGCGCCGCCATTCGTCGGGCCAAGGGAAACGCTGGAGTCGATGGCCACATCTTCAGGCACCTTGACGCCGATCTTCGGGCCCACGGCCTTCATCGCGCCGATGAAGCAGGCTGCGTAGCCGACCGCGAACAGCTGCTCGGGGTTGGTGCCGGGCTTGCCCGAACCGGGCGAGCTGAGCTTGACGTCGATGGCGCCGTCGCTGGACTTGCCTGCGCCGTCGCGGCCGCCGACGGTGTGGGCTTCAGCGGTGTAGAGAACCTTGTCGAGCTTGGTGGTCATGGTGATTCCTTCTTTGATGATGAGAGTGTGGTGAAAAGAGCTTCCTTGGATGGAAGCGGGGGAAACCTTGGCTTGCGCGTCAGGCCGCTTTCTTGATGCGGTCGCGCAGGGTCTGGATCTGCTGGGTGAGCGCGATGAGTTCGGGCACCGAGCACTGCGCCGCGGCCATGAGGCAGCCGGGCACATTGGCGGCGCGGGCCTTGAGCTTGCGGCCGGCGGCGGTGAGCGTGATGTGCACGCGGCGCTCGTCGGCCACGTCGCGCACGCGGGCCACATAGCCGTTGGCTTCGAGCCGCTTGAGCAGCGGCGTGAGCGTGCCGGAATCGAGCGAGAGGCGTTCGCCGAGTTCGGAAACCGTGGGGCCGTCTTGCTCCCAGAGGGCGAGCATCACGAGGTATTGGGGGTAGGTGAGATGCAGCTTCTCGAGCACCGGCTTGTAGAGGCGGGTCATGGCCAGCGAGGCGGAATAGACGGCGAAGCAGAGCTGGTTGTCCAGCTTGAGCATTTCGTCTGTGGCTTGGGTGGTGCTGCTGCGCATGGCTGGAATTGTAGTTCGCAATTGAATTGTGTGCAATGTAATATTTTGGATTCTGTTTTGGGTTTGTTTTCCGGGGCCGGGACTCGCCCCGGCGGGCGACCTACTTTTCTTTGCTTCGCCAAAGAAACGTAGGCAAAAGAAAGGCGACCCCACTGCCTGCGACCCCTTCGCTGCGCTACGGGGCAACCTGCGGTGCTCGGGTTTCGCGGGGTCTCGCAGAACTCGCTTCGCTCAAACAGCTGCGAGCCCTGATCCGCGAAACCCTCCGCTCCTCGGCGCATACAGAGGGGGGTGGATACCGAACGGGCCTTTGCTTCGCTCGGCCACCAAGCCACCGCAGGCGCGCAGCGCCTGCGGTGGTTGGTATTGGACTGTTGGTATTTGGTATTGGCTGTTGGGGTTGGCCCCGGCCGAGCGAAGCGATGGCCCGTCGGCTCCCACCCCTTCTGTATGCGCCGAGGAGCGCAGATGGAGGCGGGATCAGGGCCGCAGCTGTTTGAGCGAAGCGAGTTCTGCGGACCCCCGCCGGAATCGAGCACCGCAGGTTGCCCGCAGCGAAGCGGAGGGACGCAGACAGTAGGGTCGCCTTTTCTTTGCTTACTTTCTTTTGGCGAAGCAAAAGAAAGTGAGTCGCCCGCCGGGGCGAGTCCCGGCCCCCGAACAAAAACCTACCCCCGAAACCTCTTCCGAGTCAACGCCAACGCCACCCAGAAAGCCGCAACCCCATACACAACCAGCACCCCCGCATGCAGCCACCAATCGCCAGGCCACTGGTCCATGAACAGCGGCCGCACCAGCGCCACCGCATTGGTCAACGGCAGCCAGGCCGCCACGGCCCTCACGGCGGAAGGCAACTGCTCCAGCGGAAAGAACACGCCGCTCAGGAACATCATCGGCGTCATGAACAGCGTGAAGTAGTAGGTGAAGAAGTCGTAGCTCTTGGCAAGTGCATTGAAGATCAGCGCGATCGACGAGAAGGTGATGCCGGCGCCAGCCAGAACCATCCACGCGACGATCAGCTTGGGGCTGTGGCTGATGCCCAGCCCGAGCATCACGAACAGGATCGCGGTCACGGTGAAGATCGACTTGAACGCCGCCCACAGCATCTCGGCCAACACGATGTCGTCAAGCCCCACGGGCGCGTTCATGATGCCGTCCCAGGTCTTCTGCACCTGCATGCGCGAGAAGGCCGAGTACAGCGCCTCGAAGCTCGCCGCGTTCATCGCGCTCATGCAGATCGAACCGCTCGCGAGGAACAGGATGTAGGGCACCTTCACGCCGTCCACCGCCACCTGCCCCACCAGCGCGCCCATGCCATAGCCGAAGGCCACGAGCCAGATCAGGGGTTCGGCGATGTTGCCGATCAGGCTCGGGATCGCGAGCTTGCGCCACACCAGCAGGTTGCGCAGGAACACGGGCCACCAGCGCAGCGAGATCTCGGGCGCGCGCCACACGGAACGGGCCGGCGGCGATGCCGTGGCAGAAGAAGAACTTGCAGTCGTCGTGTTCATGATTTCACCCTAGCCATCCTCGCGGATCTGCCGACCCGTGAGCTTGAGAAAAAGGTCTTCGAGGTTCGCAGGACGGTGGAAGGTGCGCAGGCCGCCACGCTGCGTGAGCGCATCGAGCAGCCGCCGTGCGTCCTGCGTGTAGAAGAACACCGTCTCTCCGCTCACTTCCACGCGCGCTGCCATCGCCTTCAGTTCCGGCGATTCGGCCAGCGAGAGCGCGCCGTTGCCATACACCTCGACCACGTCGGGCTCCAGGTGCTCGGCGATCAGGTCGCGCGGGCGGCCCTCGGCGATCTTGCGGCCGTGGTCGAGCACCAAGAGGCGCGAGCACAGGCGCTCGGCCTCGTCCATGAAGTGCGTGGTCAGCAGAATCGACTTGCCCTGCTGCAGCAGCACCTGCAGGCGTTCCCACATCAGGTGGCGCGCCTGCGGGTCAAGCCCGGTGGTGGGCTCGTCCAGCAGCAGCAGCTTGGGGTCGTTCACCAGCGCACGCGCCAGCGAGAGGCGCCGGCGCATGCCGCCCGAGAGCTCGCCCGGCTTTGCATCGGCCTTGTGCGAGAGCGCAGCGAACTCCAGCAACTGCGGCACGCGCTCGCGCACCTGCGCCTTGCTGAAGCCGAAGTAGCGGCCGTACACCACGAGGTTCTCGGCGCAGCTGAAGTCGGGGTCGAGCGTATCGAACTGCGTCACCACGCCGAGCTGCGCCTTGATGGCCAGCGCGTCGCGCGGCATCTGCAGGCCCAGCGCGCAGATGTCGCCGCCGTCGGGCGTGGTGAGGCCCAGGCACATGCGGATGGTGGTGGTCTTGCCGGCACCGTTCGGGCCGATCACGCCCAGGCATTCGCCGGGCGCGATCTCGAACGACAAGTCGTCCACGACCGTGGTGCCGCCGTAGCGCTTGCAAAGCCGGCTGGCGTGGAAGAGAGGGGCGGAGGAGGGGGAGGAGGAGGGCACGCGGCCATTCTGACGCAGGCCCGCGGCGCATGCCGACAGCGATTCAACCGATGGACAGGCGCCGCGGCTTCGGCGCAAGCAGTTGCCGGCACAATCCACGCCCATCGGCGTGTTCTCGCCGTTCTCGTATTTGCACGTCGCGGGGGAGACCCAAGAATGCTTCGTTTCCTGTTGGCGCTGGCTGCGCTGTCGGCGGCTCTGCTGCTCGGCGCCTGCGCGCCTTTCCATCGGCCGCTCGCGGCGGCGGACCGGGCCGGGGTCCGCGAGGTCGAGGTGCGCGTGGTCGTCGCGCAGGAGAGCTTCATGTTCTCGGCGCAGGCGCCCGGCGTGAGTGCGGCCACCGGCGGCGGCTTGATCGGCGCGCTGATCGACTCCTCGGTGCAGCAGTCGCGGCAGAAGGAAATGAGCGCCGAGGTGGGCGCCATCGTCGGTCCATTGCTCGACTACGACTACCGCGTCGAGGCCGGCCTGGCTTTCGGCGAACTGCTGAACGCGCCCAACGCGTTTCCGCTGAAGATCGCTTCGTCGCAGGTGCTTGCGGGCATGCCGCCGAAGGCCGAGCAGGACGCGCGCATCGCGGCCACGAAGACCGGGCCCGCCTACCTCGTGCTGCTGCTGCAGTACGCGCTGGAGCCGGGGCTCGGCGCCTTCACCACGCGGACCTCGGCCTTTCTCTATCAGGCCGGCAACAGCGAGCCTTCCTATCGCTCCGCCATCATCTTCCAGACGCCGATCGGCGGCGGAACGCGCGCCGCCGTGGTCCGGCGCCTGACCGCCAACGACGGCCGGGTGATCAAGGCCGTGATGCGCGATTCGGTCCAGCAGACGCTGCACGTGCTGGGCATGGACCTGGCCGGCGCCGGCTCCGGAGCCGTACGGACCGCGCGCTTCAACGTCAATGGCTCATGGGTCACGCTGGCCGGAAAGAGCTTCGACGAGCAGCCCGGGCGCATCGTGTTCCGCGACCAGGACGGCGCGATGTACTCGGTGCGGAGCGCCGCGCCATGAAGAAGCGGCATCCGCACCGCATCGGCACGGCCTTGTTCGCGCTCTGCGCCGTGTCCGGCACCGCGCATGCGCTGACCGAGGGCGAACCGCTCAGCATGCGCTACGAGCCGGCGCCGGATCAGGCACAGCGGCCCAACGCCCCGCCGGTCGAATCCCTTCGCGCGCCCCAGGGCTGCACGCTCTATCTTCCGACGATCGAGGACGCCCGCAGCAACCAGGTCCATGCAGGCCACCTCACGCTGATGCTGCCGACGGTCCATGCCACGCCAAGGTCGGTGCAGTCGCTGCGCAGCGGCGATGCGGGCGCATGGACGCGCGATGCGCTGCTGTCGACGGGGCGCTACGGTTTTCGCACTGTCGCCGGCGCGCCGGTGTCGCCCGCCGCCGCGCGGCAGGCCACGGCCGTGGTGGCGCTGCGCCTGGCCCATGCATGGTCCGCGGGGCTCAACCTCGTGTCGCACGTGGTGCTCAAGGCGAGCTACCGCCTGCCCGGCGGCGAGGTCGCCACGCGGCTGTACCACGGCATGGGCACGCGCGCCAACTGGGCCAGCGGCAACGGCGAATTCATGTCGGTGCTGAACCTGGGCATGGAAGAGGCCGTGCGCGGCATCGCGGCGGACGCCGCGGCGCTGTGCGAGGGCAAGCCGCTGTCCGCGCCTGCCGCCGGGGAATAGATGAGATGGCCGCCTACATCCGCAAGCCGCTGAACTCGGCCTTCATCCAGTCGATGAAGGCCCGCGTGCGGGCCGGCAGCAGCCGCGCGTTCGGATAGATCACGCTCACCGGGCGCGGTGGCGGTTCGAAGTCTTCGAGCACCAGCTTGAGCCGGCCTTGCGCCACGTGCGGCAGCACCTGGTAGGAGAAGAAGGTGCCGAAACCCATGCCCGCGGCGCAGGCCTCGATGGCCGGAGCAAGGTGGTTGAATTCGAGGCGGCAGCTCGGCGTCACGCTGACCGTCTTGCCGCGTTCGTGGAACGCCCACTGCGGCGGTGCGTCGACACGGCCGCGCACGCAGGGTGCGCCTTGGAGGTCGCGCGGATGGCGCGGCGTGCCGTGGCGCGCGAGGTACTCGGGGCTCACCGCCACCACGCGCCGGATGGTGCCGAGCGTCTGCGCCACGAGCGACGAATCCGCCAGCGGGCTGATGCGGATGCCCACGTCGACGCCTTCCTCCAGCAGGTTCACCGTGCGGTCGTGCAGCAGCACGGTGCAGCGCACCTTGTCGTGGCGCTGCATGAAGCGCGTGATGGCGGGCGCCACGTACATGTGGCCGAAGAGCACCGGCGCGGTGATGGTGAGCTGGCCCGCGGGTTCGCGCGCCTCGGCCTTGAGCGCGAGGTCCGCGGCATCGGCCGCCAGCAGCACCTCGCGCGCGCTCGGCAGGTAGTGGCGGCCTTCCTCGGTGAGCGAGAGGCGGCGCGTGGTGCGGTGGAACAGGCGCACGCCCAGGTGCGCCTCCAGCGCGGCGAGCGCGCGCACCACCGCGGGCAGCGAGGTGCCGAGCGCCTCGGCGGCGCGGGTCAGGCTGCCCTGGTCGGCAATCTGCACGAAGGTCTGCATGGCCTTGAAACGATCCATATTGCAATTAAACCGGAAAACGCAGCAGTCAAATACAGAAACGGCTATTCATTCATTTGGCGCAAGAGAGAAGAATCCGGACTACGCCCACTCCGACATGTCAAAGGACTTTTCCATGAACGCCACGGCCACCCGCCCCGCCCAACCAATCAAGCTCTACGGCAGCGCCATCTCGGGCCACGTGCACCGGGTGCGGCTGTTCCTCTCGATGCTCGGCCTGCCTTTCGAGGTGATCGAGCTCGACCTGAAGAAGCGCGACAACCGCACGCCCGAGTTCCTGGCGCGCAACCCTTTCGGCCAGGTGCCGGTGATCGAGGACGGCGAAACGACACTGGCCGATTCCAACGCGATCCTGGTCTACCTCAACGAGCGCTATTCGGCCGACCCGGCACGCTGGATGCCGCGCGACCCGGTGGGCGCGGCGCGCGTGCAGCGCTGGTTCTCGGTGGCCGCGGGGCCGCTCGCCTACGGGCCGGCCGCCGCGCGCGTCATGGCGCTGTTCGGCCTGGCCGCCGATCCGGTCGAAACGGTGACGCGCTCGCATGCACTGCTCGCGGTGATGGAGATCCACCTCGGGCAGCAGCCCTTCCTGGCCGGGCTCGCGGCCACGCTGGCCGACATCGCGAACTACGCCTACGTGGCGCATGCGCCCGAAGGCCGCGTGTCGCTCGATGCGTACCCGCAGGTGCGCGCCTGGCTCGCGCGCGTGGAGGCGCTGCCCGGTTTCGTGCCGATGGTGCGCACGCCGGTCGGCCTGGCGGCGGCATCATGATCGCCGCCCGGCCGCCCGAAGGCGATCGCACCGCAGCGCGCAGCGCGGAGGTTTGCCTGTGACTGCCGCCCGGCCGCCCGAAGGCGATCGCACCGCAGCGCAAGGCGCGGAGGTCTTCCTGTGATCGCCGAACCCTTCCACGCCGGCGAGCGCGCACTGCAACTGCAGACGGGCTGGCGCGACCGCATGGAAGCCATGGGCCCGCGCGTGATCCGCGACTACATGCCCGACCAGCACCGCGAATTCTTCGCGCAGCTGCCGTTCCTCGTGGTCGGCAGCCTCGACGCCGGCCTGCAGCCCTGGGCCAGCGTGCTCGCGGCGCCCGCGGGCTTCGCGCATTCGCCCGATGCCACGCACCTGCGCATCGATGCGCTGCCCGCCCGCGGCGATCCGCTGGCCGGGCAGCTCGCGCGGGGTGCCGCGCTCGGCCTGCTGGGCATCGAGCCGCACACGCGGCGGCGCAACCGCATGAACGGTACGGTCGAGGCGCTCGATGCGGGCGGCTTCATGGTCGCGGTGCAGCAGAGCTTTGGCAACTGCCCGCGCTACATCCAGGCGCGCGAGCCGGAACTGGTGGCTGCGCGCGACGGCAGCGCGCCCGTGCAACCCGCACAGCGGCTCGACACGCTCGACCTCGATGCACAGCGCCTCATCGGCAGCGCCGACACGCTGTTCATCGCCACCGCGTACCCAAGCGATGCGGCCACGGGCGACGAGGCCGACGCACGCTCGCACGGTGTCGACGTGTCGCACCGCGGTGGCCGCCCCGGCTTCGTTCGCGTCGACGCAGGCGGTGTGCTCACAGTGCCCGACTTCAACGGCAACCGCTTCTTCAACACGCTGGGCAACCTGGTGGCCCACCCGCGCGCGGGCCTGCTGTTCATCGACTATGACAACGGCGATCTGCTGCACGTCGCGGCCACTGCGGAACTGGTGCTGGACGGCCCCGAGATCGCCGAGTTCGAAGGTGCCGAGCGGCTGCTGCGGCTGCACGTCGAAGGCGCGTTGCGCCGGCCGGCCGCCCTGCCGCTGCGCTGGGGCGACGCGGCGCTGTCGCCGCACCTCGAAGGCACCGGGCGCTGGGCTTCTTCGCGCGCCTGAGCGGTCTTCATGCGCCCGTCAATGAAAGACGGGAATGCGCGCGGCGACCGAAGGCCGGTAGTGCCAGCCGCGTTCGCGCAGCGCCGCGAGATCGGGCGCGCGATGCAGCACGGCCTCCAGCCCCGCGGCCGCCAGCGTGCAGGCCAGCGCCTGGCCCGGGCAGGCGTGCACGCCGTGCCCGAACCCCAGCATGCGACGCCGCGCGCGCACGAGGCTGAAGCGCTCGGGCTCGGGGTTGAACGCCGGATCGCGGTTGGCGGCAGCCAGCACCAGCAGCACTGCGTCGCCCGCCGCGAGCGGCGTGCCCGCGATGGCGACGGGCTCGGCCACGAAGCGCCGCGTGTTGTGCACCGAGGGGTCGTGCCGCGCCGTCTCTTCCACGATGGCCTGCCGCCCGCTCGGCGTTTGCGCGGCCTGCTGCAGCGACGGCTCGCGCATCAACGCGATCAGGCTGTTGCCCAGCAGGCCCGCTGTCGCATCGCAGGTCTGCGAGAGCAGGCCGACGAGGTTCGCGAGCAGCGCGCGCGAGGACGGCGCACAGGCCTGGCTTTCGGCGAGCACAGCCGCAAGCAGGGTTCCATCGCGCGGCGGCGCACTTGCGGCCAAGGCCTCGAACCGCGTCATCAGTTCGCCCGCCGCAGCGCTGGCAGCCTGCAACTGCTCCGGCGTCGACAGCGGCGAGAGGCAGGCGACGAAATCGCGCATCCACCGGTCCACCTGCGGCAGCGCCTCATCGCCAAAGCCCAGCAGATGCGCGACGGTCCGCACCGGCATGGAGAACAGCGCGTCCGACAGCGGCTGCGCCGGCACGCCGTGCGCGACCCGCAAGGCCGCCGTGCGTGCTGCACCCAGGTCGAGTCCGGCCAGTGCGCGCTGCAGCGCGGGCCGATGGGCCTGGTGCGCCGTGCCGTCGTTCATCCGCACCAGATGGCCGAACACCTCGCCCGCGGCGCTGCCCGCGATGGCGCGCGGCACCGGCTCGGCCGCCGGCCGCACGCGCAGCGCGCCGTGCGCGAGCAGCAGCGATTCGATCACCTCCGCGCGGCTCGCGACCCACAGGCGCAGCGCCTCGTTCCACACGAGCGGCGGCCCCGCGCGCAGTTCGGCATAGAAGGGGTACGGATCGGCATGCATGACGGCCGCGACCGGGTCGAGGGGCGTGTCAATAAAAGAAAGCGTGGGGCTTGTGTTCATGCCGCGCAGTGTGCAGCCGCAGTCGCTGGCACACTTCGGCCGCGAACGAAGTGTGGGATGCGGCGGCGTCTTAGGATCGGCGCATGGACACGACCCCTTCTTCCTCCAACGCCGACGTGCAGCTGGCCCGCCTCGCCGGCGCCATTGCCGAGCCCGCGCGCGCCCGCATGCTGAACTGCCTGATGGACGGCCACGCGCGCACCGCGACCGAGCTGGCCACCGTGGCCGAGGTGGCCGCCTCCACCGCGAGCGCGCATCTCGCGCGCCTCAGGCAGGAGCGGCTGGTCGAACTGCTCGTGCAGGGCAAGCACCGCTACTTCCGACTGGCCGGCGACAACGTGGCGGCCGCGCTCGAAAGCCTGATGGTGGTGGCCGGCGCGCCGCACGCCGCGCAGTTCAAGCCCAGCACGCCGAGCCGCCTGCGCGCCGCGCGCACCTGCTACGACCACATGGCCGGCACCGCCGGCGTCGCGCTGCACGACCGGCTGCATGCGCAGGGCTGGCTCAGCGGGCTGCAGAGCGGCTCGTATGAACTCACGCCAGAAGGCGCGATCGCGCTGGAGAGCCTGGGGGTCGAGGTGGATGCGGTGCGCCGCTCGCGCCGGCGCTTTGCCTGCGCCTGCCTCGACTGGAGCGAGCGCCGCCCGCACCTGGGCGGCGCGCTCGGCGCCGCGTGGCTTCAGCTGTCGCTGCGCCGCGGCTGGGTGCGCCAGGAACTCGACGGCCGCGCGCTGGCGCTCACGCCCAAGGCGCAGCGCGAAATGCCAGAGCTCTTCGGCTGAAGAGCGCCGTCAGGCCTTCAGCTTGAGCAGGTAGATCATCGGCCCGGCCATCGCCAGGTCCAGCTCGAGGAAGCTCTCGAAATCCTTGCCCGCCATCCAGTACGCATCCCAGTTGTTGCGCTTGATGGTCTTTTGCCAGACGTCGGCCGTGGTGGCGCGGTGCACCGCTTCGAGCAGCACGGCCTTGCGATCCGCTGTGACCTTCTTGCCGGTGAGCACGCCGCGCCAGTTGGCCAGGTCGGCGTCCACGCCCTGCTCGCGCACTGACGGAATGCCCAGGAACGGCCGCTTCGACGACACGCCGATGGCGCGCAGCTTGCCGCTGGCCAGCGCCTCGCTGAATTCGCTGAAGCCCGAGATGCCCGCCACCGCCTTGCCGGTGGCAAGCGCTTCCACCACCTGCGCGCCCCCCGGATACGGCTGGTAGGCCAGGCCCGCGGTGCTGCCGGCCACGCGCGCCAGCATGCCGGCGTACATGTGGTCCACGCCGCCGGCCGAGCCGCCCGCGATGACGGTCCTGGCCGCATCGGCGCGCAGCTGGGCGATCAGGTCCTTCGGCGTCTTGATGGGCGAATCGGCCTTCACGGCCACCACTTCGTAGTCGCTCGTGAGGCGCGCCACCGGCGCCACCTGGGCCATGGTGACGGCCGGTTTCTGCAGCGCCACCGCGCCGACCATGACCATGCCGCTCATGAGCAGCGTGTCGGGATCGGCATCGTATTTTTCGACGTACTTGGCCAGGCCGATGGTGCCGCCCTTGCCGCCGATGTTTTCGTAGGCCACCTCACCGGCCGCACCCGAGGCCAGCAGCGCCGCACCGAGCGCGCGGCCGGTCTGATCCCAGCCACCGCCTTCGTTGGCCGGAATGACGATGCGCAGCCTGGAAACGAGTTGCGGCTCGGCTGCACTGGCCGAGCGGGGCCACAGGGCGGCATGCCCGGCGCCGGCCACGGCGGCCGCGCCCGCCATCCATGCACTGAAATTGCGGCGAGAAAGGCTCGCGGGCAACGAACGAGACATTTTGTTTCCATTTGTGAACGGGGTAAGCAAATGATCTCCGCGAATGCCTCGCCCGCCTATGCCCTGAACTAGGTGTAAACCCTAGGAAGCGCCGACTGTTACTGGAATGCGACCTCCGCGAAGCTGCGCAGCTTGCGGCTGTGCAGCCGGGTCGAACCCTGCTCGCGCAGGATGTCGATGGCCCGCATGCCGATGCGCAGGTGCTGCTCCACGCGCTCGCGGTAGAAGTGGTTGGCCATGCCCGGCAGCTTGATCTCGCCATGCAGCGGTTTGTCGCTCACGCACAACAAAGTGCCATAGGGCACGCGAAAGCGGAAGCCGTTGGCCGCGATGGTGGCGCTTTCCATGTCCAGCGCCACGGCCCGGCTCTGGCTGAAGCGGCGTTGCGGCTGGTTGCCCGGCAAGAGCTCCCAGTTGCGGTTGTCGGTGCTCGCCACCGTGCCGGTGCGCATGATCTTCTTCAGGTCGGGGCCGGTGTAGCGCGTGACGTCGGCCACCGCCTTTTCCAGCGCGAGCTGAATTTCCGAGAGCGCCGGAATCGGCACCCACAGCGGCAGTTCCTCGTCGAGCACATGGTCCTCACGCACGTAGGCGTGGGCCAGCACGTAGTCGCCGAGCTGCTGCGCGTTGCGCAGGCCCGCGCAGTGGCCCAGCATCATCCAGGCGTGCGGGCGCAGCACGGCGATGTGGTCGGTGATGGTCTTGGCATTGGCAGGGCCGACGCCGATGTTCACCATGCTGATGCCGCTGCAGTCCTCGCGCACCAGGTGGTAGGCCGGCATCTGCGGCAGGCGCGGCGGCGCCGTGCCCTGGCTGCCGTCGAGCAGGCCGCCGTAGTTGGTGCTGGCGCCCGCGGCCAGTCCGCGCCGGCGTGTGATCACGTTGCCGGGCTCGATGAAGGCGACGTATTCGCTGTTTTCGTCGGCCATGGCCTCGTGGCCCAGGCGCACGAACTCATCGATGTAGAACTGGTAGTTGGTGAACAGCACGAAGTTCTGGAACCACTCGGGCGCGGTGCCGGTGTAGTGCCGCAGCCGGTGCAGCGAATAGTCCACGCGCGCGGCCGTGAAGAGCGACAGCGGCTGCGCCTCGCCCGCCAGCGCCTCGTAGGTGCCGTTGGCAATGCCATCGTCCATCACGCCGAGGTCGGGCAAGTCGAACACGTCGCGCATCAGCGCGCGCCGCTCCTCGCTCATCGTGCCCTCGATATGGTCGTTCTCGGCAAAGGAGAAGTGGATCGGAATCGGCTGCGTGCTGGTGCCCACCTCGATCTCGACCTGGTGGTTCTCCAGCAGCAGCCGGAACTGGTCGAGGTAGTAGCGCGAGAACAGGTCGGGCCGCGTCAGCGTCGTCTCGTAGCGGCCCGGGCCGGCGACGAAGCCGTAGCTCAGGCCCGCGTTGGCCGGCGGCGTGTGGCGCGACACGGTGTGCGTGTGCACCCGCACGAACGGGTAGCAGGCCCGCACCCGGCCCGGCATGGCCTCTCCGGCCACGAAGCGCAGCATCGATTCGCGCAGATGCGCCAAGCCGCCCTGGTAGATGGACTTGACCTGTTCGAGCGCCGCGGCGGCGTCGTTGAAGCGGGCGGGAGCGACGAAAGTGGGCATGTAGGGCATGACGGCATTGTGCAATGCGGCCGCGTTTTGGTTTTGTTCAGGGCGCGATCACGCCGACGGGGTACGCGGCGAAGCGAATGTCCCCCGCCCTTCGGGCTCCTCCTTTATTTCGCTGCGCAAGGCACCCCATCGACGTGATCGTTATGCAGAGCGGTCGTTGATCGGCCGTACACCAGCAGCGTGTCCAGGTGCACAGGGCATCGGGTGCTCCCCGCAGCGAAATCAAGGAGGAGGCGAAGCCGGGGGACATTCGCGGAGGGGAGTACCCGGTGGCCTGTGCACGCGTCCTGAACTGACCGCGTCCCCTTCAGGCATCTGCATGGCCCTGACGGGCTGATCCAGGCGGAGCTGGCCACCGATGATTTCGTCGTAAAAGTCAGAAGTTTCGCAACCTGCCGAACATGCGACCGGCCCTTTGAAACGTATATACCCACATCTCGTCGGTCAGCACGCAATAGCGCGCGAGAAAAAGCAGTGAGCGAATTTCGGCAAACTGTATGAAGAGGGGGAGCGCGTCTTTCTCGATCGCCGACAAGGGGCGGAACTTTTCGTATCCGTCGACCAATGCGGTGATCAGGCCATCGGAGGCTGGACCACTCTCGTCTGCGAGATGCCAGGCGGCTGTTCCGAGATCGATCACAAGGGGGCCACGGCCGAAGTCATCGAAGTCGAAGAATCCGGCTCGACCTCGGTGAACGCGAGCATTGCCGGTCCAAGCGTCGCCGTGGCACAAGCCGCTTGGCAGCGCGCGCAGTTCGGGCTGATGCAAAGTTGCAAGGTAGTGATGCTCGATGTCCCTCGCGACATCTTTGCTTTGGCGAATGCGATGAAGTGCCTGTAGAGAATCCTGGACGATCGCAACCGGATCGAGGCTGCGCACTTCCCCGCCAATGATGGTTGGCATGGCCAGATGCAGGCGCGCGAGCGCCGCGCCAAATTGCGCCATGCCAGCGCGAGTGAGGTCAAAATTATCGCCCTCGACGCTCTCGAAAAGGCAAGCAAGGCGGGATTCGCCGCCCCAGGCGACTTCTAGAACGTAGGCTCCATCCTTGGCAGCGACAGGACGGCCGACCGCTACGTCTGCACAGCCCTTGAATTCTGTCAGTAAGCAGATCTCAGCTGCGATCTGCGGCAGAGGTCTTCCCGATCTTCGATAGAGGCGCAGGTAGAAAGTGCTTGCTGCTTCGCGGACCCGGTAGGTCCGGTTCACTCCGCCAACAACCAACTCCAAGGCTGCAAAGCTGCGTGCATATTTTGAAGAAAGCCAGTCCTTGTCGATATCGGTCACATCGCGATTTTGCAGCGGCCGACCGATTAACCTCGGAGGCTCTCGAAAACAAGCTCGAAAGGTGAATCGATGAAAGTCGCAGTCATGGGCGCCGGCGCAGTCGGCTGCTACTACGGCGCCATGCTGGCGCGTGCCGGCCACGAAGTGGTGCTGATCGGCCGGCCTTCGCATGTGGAAGCCGTGCGTGCCCACGGCCTGCGGCTGGAGACGAAGGCTTTCGACGAGCAGGTGCGGCTCGGTGCGAGCACCGAAACCAGCGCGGTGCAGGGCGCGGAGCTCGTGCTGTTCTGCGTGAAGTCCATCGACACCGAAGCGGCCGCGGCGCAGATCCGGCCGCATCTCTCGCCTGGCGCGCTGGTGCTCACGCTGCAGAACGGCGTCGACAACGACGAGCGCGTGCGCTCGGTGCTGCCATCGAGCGACGTGGCCGCGGCCGTGGTCTACGTGGCCACCGAGATGGCCGGTCCGGGCCACGTCAAGCACCACGGCCGCGGCGAGCTGGTGATCGCGCCTTCGCGCAGCAGCGAACAGGTGGCGCAGCAGCTGATGGCCGCCGGCGTGCCCACGCAAATCTCCGACAACGTGCGCGGCTCGCTCTGGGCCAAGCTGGTGCTGAACTGCGCCTACAACGCGCTGTCGGCCGTGTCGCAGCTGCCCTACGGCGAACTCGTGAAAGGCACGGGCGTGGCCGAAGTGATCCGCGACGTGGTCGCCGAATGCCTGGCGGTGGCAAAGGCCGACGGGGTCGAGATTCCGGGCGACACCGATGCGGCCATCCGCGGCATCGCGCAGTCGATGCCGTCGCAGTATTCATCGACCGCGCAGGACCTCGCGCGCGGCAAGCCCAGCGAGATCGACCACCTCAACGGCTTCGTCGTGCGCCGCGGCGAGGCGCTCGGCGTGCCCACACCCGCCAACCGCGTGCTGTTCGTGATGGTGAAGCTGCTCGAAGGCAAGCAGCGCTAGCCTGGCATCGGCTCGCGCATGGTGACGAACTCTTCGGCGGCAGTGGGGTGGATGCCGATGGTGCTGTCGAACAGAGCCTTGGTCGCGCCGGCGCGCATCGCCACGGCAAAGCCCTGCACCACCTCGCCCGCATCGGCGCCCACCATGTGCAGGCCGACCACGCGGTCGCTGGCCTTTTCGACCACCAGCTTCATGAAGGTGCGCTCGCTGCGGCCCGACAGCGTGTGGCGCAGCGACTTGAATTCGCTCGAAAACACCGCCACGTCGCCGAACTTCGCGCGCGCGTCGAGCTCGGTGTAGCCGCAGGTGCCGATGTTCGGATGCGTGAACACGGCTGTGGGAATGAACTCGTAGTCGAGCCGGCGCCGGCCCTTGCCGAAGAGTTCGTCGACCACCACCATCGCCTCGGCCAGCGCCACCGGGGTGAGGTGCACGCGCGTGGACACATCGCCCACCGCGTGGACCGACGGCACCGAGCTGCGGTAGTGCGCATCGACCGCGATGGCACCGCGCTCGTCGAGCTTCACGCCCGCCGCTTCGAGGCCGAGCCCCTGGGTGTTGGGCACGCGGCCGGTCGCGAAGAGCACCGTGTCGGCTTCGATCTGCTGGCCGCGCACCTGCGTGACCGTGAGGCCGCGCGCCCCGCGCGTGACCGTGGCGACCTCGGTGTTGAGCCGCACCTCGACGCCCGCCTTGCCCATCTCGTTGGCGAGGAACTGCCGCACGTCGTCGTCGAAGCCGGTGAGCAGGTGCGCGCGGCGATGCAGCTGCGTCACTCTGGCGCCCAGGCCATTGAAGATCGATGCGAACTCGCAGGCGATGTAGCCGCCGCCGACCACCAGCAGGCGCTTGGGGAACGGGTCGAGGTCGAACATCGCGTCGGAGGTCACGACGTGCTCGCGGCCCGGCATCTCTGGCACATAGGGCGTGCCGCCGGTGGCCACCAGCAGATGGCGCGCGGTGTGGCGCTTGCCGTCGACCTCGACCGTGTGGCCGTCGAGCAGCTGCGCCCAGCCGCTGACCAGCACGACGCCGGAATTCTTCAACAGCGAGGCATACACGCCGTTGAGCCGTGCGATCTCTCTCGCGCGCTGCTCCTTGAGGTGCTCCCAGTCGAATTGCGGCGCTTGCCGCAACTTCCAGCCGTAGCCCGCGGCTTCCTCGAACGACTCGGCATAGCCGGCCGCATAGCTGTAGAGCTTCTTCGGAATGCAGCCCACGTTGACACAGGTGCCGCCGAGATCGGCCGCCTCGGCCAGTGCCACGCGCGCGCCCTGCTGCGCCGCCATGCGCGCGGCGCGCACACCGCCGCTGCCGCCGCCGATGACGAAAAGATCGAAGTCGAATGTGCGCATGGGAAAGCCGCTCCTTGGCGGCGACTGTAGCCGCCGGCCAAGGGCGCCGCTGGCTGCGGGGCTTGCGCGGTGCGATGGCGCTGCTGCGCCGCAGCGCCTTGATGATGAAGGTTCAGCGCTGGTCCGGGGAGGTCCAGAGCCTGCGCGGATCGTCGCCGCCGCGCGGGGCCGGCTGAGCCTGGGGTGGCTGCGGTGACGGAGCAGGCGCAGGCGCGAAGCCGCGTTGCTGCTGGATCGCGCGCACCTGCGCTTCCTGCGCTTGGCGCATCGCGTTCTGCTGGGCCTGTTGTTGCGCCTGAGCCTGCTGCTGTGCCTGTGCGGCGCGTTGCTGCATCTCCTGCTGCTGGCGCAGCATTTGTTGCTGGGCCAGTGCCTGCTGCTGCGCCGCGCGCTGTTGCTGCTGCATCTGCTGCTGGGCTTGTGCCTGGGCCTGGGCCTGCGCCTGGGCTGCACGCTGCTGCGCCTCCTGCTGTTGCCGCAGCGCCTGTTGCTGCTGAATCTGCTGTTGCTGTTGCACCTGCTGCTGCTGCTGCTGGCGTTGTTGCCACTGGTCCTGCCCACCGCGCTGCTGCCAGTCCCGCTGCTGGCGCAAACCCTGCTGGCGCTGCCATTCCATTTGCTGTTGTTGTTGCTGCTGCTGTTGCTGCATCGACTGGACCTGTTGCGCCTGCTGCATCTGCTGGGTTCGCCGCGCCTGCTCGTAGCGCAATTCCTGCTGCTCGCGCGCCATCAGCTGCGTTGGCGGCGCCACCGCGGCCGGCCGGCCGAAGCCGCCGCCGAAGTTGTGCATCGGGACGCCCGGCGCCGGCGCCACTGGCGCGCGCGCGAAGCGGTCGTCCGGCAGCCGCACCAGGTCGCGCCGGCCGAAGGGGCCGCGGCCGAAGCGGTCGGCCGGCAGCACGGTGACGGCGCCCGGCATCTGCTGGTTGGCGTAGAAGTCGTTGCGCAGCTCGGCCTGCCGGTTCCGGTAGACCGCCATGCGGTTCACCTGGTCGAGGTAGCGCTGGCTTGCGCGATAGCCGGGCCGCCAGGCCTCGCCGGGGGCCAGCGGGAACCAGCCCACGCCGTTGCGGCCGTTGCCGATCTGCAAGGCGGCATTGGCACCGCTGCCGCCTACGAAGCCGACCAGCGCGGGCGAATACACGGGCCGTGCGGCCGGCCGTCCCGGCACCCAGGCCCAGCGCGGTCCCACGCGTGCCCAGCGGCCATAGTGGAAAGGCGCGAAGCCCCAGGGTGCGGCATCGACCCAGGTCAGGCCCCAGGGTGCGATGTTGACCCACTGGCCGTCGCGGTAAGGCGCCCAGTCGGCGTCCACGCTGCGCGGGAACCAGACGTCGCCGTAGGTCGGGTCGCTCTGCCAGTCGCCGTAGAGGTCGAGCTGCTGGTAGCCGACCACCTCGCGCGACACGTAGCGCGCGGAGATCGACTGGTCCTCGATGCGGTTGCGCTCGGCCACCCAGGCGTCGAAGCTGCCGTTCTGGACGGGCGCGCCGCCCACCGCGGCGAGGTTGCGGCCCGACACGGTGAGTTGTTGCCGCGCGCCCAGCGATTGCGATTCGCCGTTCTCGCCATGCAGCGTGACGCGGCCCGAGGCCACCGCGATCCAGGTGGTGCCGGCGGCAGGGTCGGCCGCCACGCGGTATTCACCAGGCGCGTCGATCACCACCGCAAGGTTGCCGGTGTCCACCTCGACGCGCTGGCCCGAGAGGTCGTCGCGCACGCGCAGCTGCAGGTTGCCCTGGTTCGCGGTGAGGCGCACGGTGTCGTCGTCGAGTTCGGAGAATTCGACATGCGTCTGCCCATCCATCCGCAGCGCGGCCGAGCCGATGTGGACTTCGGCGCGCGCATTGCGGTCGGTCCAGAGCCGGTCGCCGGTGGTGAGGGGGCGGTTGGGCTGCGCGTCGTACCAGCTGTCTTCGCCGGCGGGCGCGAAGCTCACCGTGCCCTGCTGCAGGTTCAGGCGCGCCACGCGTCCGGGCGGGTCCTGCTGTGCGCTGGCGGCCGCGCCGAGGCACAGCAGCGCGAGGCCGAGCAGCCATCGATGCAATGGCCGGTGAAGATCGGGAAAAGCGGGGCGGTTCATGGTTTGTCTCTGGTTCCCGGGGCCGGATGAAAGCTGTGGATATGTAACGCGCGAGAATCCGCTGCCGCTGTCAGCGCATGCCCTTTGGTTGGTGAAGCGCACGCTCATTCGGCAACTGCTTGTAATGAAAGACTCGGCATGAAAAACAACAAGAACGCTGGTGCGTCGGGCGAACTGCGCTACCGAAACAATAGCGCGGCGCGAGGGGCGATGGCGCTCGTGTGCGCCGCGCTGGCCGTTGCCGCCGTGCCCGCGAACGCGCAGCTCGCGCGCAAGCCTTCCTACTACCAGCAGCAGAACAACAACAAGTCCGCCCCGGAAGGCGCCGCCGCGCAACCCCGCGCGCGCCCGGCCGCGCCCGCGTCGCTGCCGATGCTGCGCAGCCGCAGCGGCTTCGACACCCTGGCCCGCGTGTACGACGCCGGCACGCCGATGCAGCTGGCCCACGTCCTGTTCGTGGTCGACCGCCAAGCCCGGCCGGTGCGCACCTATTACATCGACACGCCGCGCTACCAGCTGCACGTGCGCTTCGTGCGCGACACCGGGCTCTCGCCGCGCGCGGGGCAAGCGCGAGATCGACCGCAACTACCTGGCGCCCGATCGCCGCTTCCTGTTCGGCACGCTGAGCTGGCAGCAGAACATCGGCAGCTTCACCTACGAGTTCTGGGAGGGCGACCAGCTCACCCCCGCGCTGCTGCGCGAGGCCGACGCGCAGGTGAAGGCCAGCTTCTTCGCGCCGGTGAAATTCAAGACCAACTCCACGCTGCACGACCGCGTCGCGAAAGAAGCCGGCATCGATTTCGTCAGCCAGGAAGCGCTGATCCGCGAGCAGCCCTACATGCCGATGAACCTCGGCACGGCCACCGGCCGCGTGCGCATCGTGGACCAGGCCTCCGGTGCGAATGCGCTGAACGCGCTCTTGCCCGACGACATTGCCGTGCTGCGCCAGGTGCCGATCAGCCTGCCGCCCGTGGCCGGCGTGCTGACCGAGCGGCCATCGACCGCGCTTTCGCACGTCAACCTGCTGGCCAAGGGCTGGGGCATTCCCAATGCCTATGTGCGCGATGCCGCGGCCGTGCTGCGCGAGCACGCGGGGCAGTGGGTGGCGCTCAAGGTGGCCGCGTCTGGCTACCAGCTGCGCCGTCTCACGACGGAAGAAATCGCAGCGCTGCCGCCGCGCAATGTGCGCACCGCGGCCACGGGTGCGGTGCCCGGCAGCGGCAAGGCACCGAAGCCCGATCTGAACGAAACCCGCCTGCTGCCGCTCGCCTCGCTGCGCGCGCGCCACAGCGCGCAATGCGGCTCCAAGGCCGCGAACCTCGGCGTCGTGTTGGCCGCGCGCATTCCGTCGACCACGGTGCCCGACGGCTTCTGCATTCCCTTCGCGCACTACGAGCGCTTCATGCGCGCCAACGGCCTGGCCGAGCGCATCGCGCGCATGCGGCAGCAGCCCGGCTTCGCGGGCGATCCGCAGATCCGGCAGAAGGCGCTGGCGCAATTGCGCGAGGAGATCGTGCAGTGGCCCGTCGATGCGGCCGCCGCGGCGGCATGGCGTGCCGCATGGCAGTCGCAGCTGGGCGGCGGCGGCGTGTTCGTGCGCAGCTCGTCCAACTCCGAAGACCTGCCCGGCTTCAGCGGCGCGGGGCTCTACACCACGGTGCCCAACGTGAAGACCGGCGATGCGCTCGAGCTCGCGGTGAAGAAGGTCTGGGCCTCGGTCTTCAACCCCGAGGCCTGGGAGGCGCGCAGCGCCGCGGGCTTCGGCGCCGAGTCGGTGCTGATGGGCGTGTTCGTGCAGAGCGCCATCGATTCCACCAACGCCGGCGTGATGATCACGCGCGACCCGTTCGATGCCGGCCACCCGCACGCCACCTACATCTCGGCCAAGCGCGGCATCGGCATTCGCGTGGTGGAGGGGCAGCGCGTGGCGGAGCAGGTGATGTACTCGAGCTGGTCCAAGGCGATCCAGGTGCTGAGCCGCTCGGCCGAAGAGACGGCGCTGCAGCTCGACAAGGACGGCGGCGTGAAAGAGGTGCCGGTGGAGGCGGGGCGCACCGTGCTGACCGACGAACTCGTGCTGCGGCTTGCCAATGCCGGCGCGGCCGTGAAGCGCGCCTTCGGCGGCGTCGATCAGGACATCGAATGGGCGACGGTGGGCGACCGCATCGTGCTGCTGCAGGCGCGGCCGTATGTGGAGCGGCGGCGCTGAGTCATGGGGAACCGGCCTGCCGGTTCAGCCATAGAGATACTGCGGCAGCCACAGCGTGAGCCCCGGCCAGATGTACATGAACACCATGCACAGGATCACGATCAGCATGTAGGGCATCATCCCCGCGAAGATCTGGTTGATCGTCACGTGCGGCGGCGACACGCCTTTCAGGTAGAAGGCCGACATCGCCACCGGCGGCGAGAGGAACGCCGCCTGCAGGTTCACGAACACCAGCACGCCGAACAGCAGCGGGTCGATCTGGAAGTGCGCGAGCAGCGGCAGGAAGATGGGCACGAAGATCACGATGATCTCGGTCCACTCGAGCGGCCAGCCCAGCACGAAGATGATCGCCTGCGACAGCAGCAGGAACTGCAGCGGGCTCAGATTCATGCCCAGCACCCACTCTTCGACGATGCGCTGGCCGCCCAGCAGCGCGAACACGGCCGAGAACAGCGCCGAGCCCACGAACAGCCAGCAGACCATCGAGGTGGTCTTGAGCGTGAGGAACACGGCCTCCTTGGTCTTCTTGAAGTTCAGCGTGCCGGCCTGCCACGCCATCAGGAAGGCGCCGGCCGCGCCCACCGCGGCAGACTCGGTGGCGGTGGTGATGCCGAACAGGATCACGCCCAGCACCACCAGCGTGAGCGTGGCCAGCGGCATCACCGAGGACACCAGCATGCGCAGGATCTCGAACTGCTCCGCATCCAGGCGCCAGTAGTACCAGGCCAGCAGCCCGAGCGTGAAGAGGCTCGCCACCCAGAAGCCGGTATAGAAGGCCTCGGGCACCGCGGGGGTCTGGGGCGCGTCGACCGCTTCGCCCAGCTGACGCAGGCTGTCGTCGCCTGAAGGCGGCGCGGGGGCGGCTTCGCTGCCGGGAGGCTCCTCGACGCCGCCGGGCGGTTCCTGCAGGCCGCCATCCGCGCCGGATGCCTTGTCGGCCGGTTCGCCGGTGCTCGGCGGCTCGGCCAGCCCGGTGCCCGACGGTTCGGGCAGCGCCGCTGCTGCCGCAGCGGGCTCGCCGGTCTTCGGTGCGGCCTGCTGTGCCGCCACCGGCGCCGCCGCGTTGTTGTCCTTCTGCGAGTAGATGGTCACGTACCACCACACCGACCCCAGCGTGACGGCCGCCAGCGCCAGCGGCACCAGCGCGCCCAGCAAACCGCGCAGCAGCATCCCCCAGGTGATGCGCACGCCCTCGGCCGCGCCGCGCAGCGCGCGCGCCGGAGACACCACGGCCGCGGCGAGCGCGGGCAGCATGCGCGGCGAATAGCTGGCCGCGATGTGCGCGACCCAGGGCGAGACGGGTGCGCGCTGCTGGTCGGCCGGCAGCTTGGGCGCGACCTTCGGCTGCAGCACGGCCCAGCCGATCACGTAGACCAGGTAGAGAAAGGCGAGGAAGAAGCCGGGGAACATCGCTGCCGCATAGAGCTTGACCACCGACTGCCCGGCCACGGCCGCGTACACGATGATCATCACCGAGGGCGGAATCAAAATGCCCAGCGTGCCGCCCGCCGTGATGACGCCGGCCGCCAGCCGCGTGTCGTAGCCCGCGTTGAGCATCGGCCGCATCGCGATCACGCCCATCAGCACCACCACCGCGCCGACCAGGCCGCTCGCAATGCCCCAGAAGGTGCAGACGATCAGCGTGGTCACGGCAAGCGACCCCGGCACACGGCGGAACGCGAGCTGCACGCTGTGGAACATCTTGTCGACCAGCGCGCCGCGTTCCATCACGTAGCCCATCAGCACGAAGAGCGGGATGGACAACAGTGTCTCGTTGGTCATGGCCCCGAAGGCGCGCTGCACCATCAGGTCGAAGACCTTGTTGTCGAGCCAGGGCGAGGCCGGGTCGTAGAAGGCGATGAAGCCGAAGAACATGCCCAGCCCCATCAGCGTGAACGCCGTGGGAAAGCCGAGCATGATCACGACCACGATCAGCCCGAGCATCAGCATGCCGAGTGCGGGTTCGCTCATTGCGCACCTCCCGTGCTGTTGCTCTTGCGCTGCTGCGCGGCCTGCTCGATCGCCTTGGCCCGCTCGATCACTTCGCGCTTGTCGGCTTCGTCGACATAGCTGCTGCCGGCGAGCTGATCGCCGACCACGTCCATCTCTTCGGCGTCCTTCAGGCGCGGCGTCCACACGCCGGTCTTCAGGCACAGCACGCAGCGCACCATCTCGGCAAGGCCCTGCAGCAGCAGCACCGCGCCGGCCACCGGAATGACGAACTTGAAGGGGTAGAGGGGGATGGGGTCGGCATTGAAGGTCTGCTCGTGCATCGCGAGCGATTCGCCGAAGTAGGTCCAGCCCGACCAGGTGAGCGCCACCACGCCGGGCAGGAAGAAGAGCGCGAACAGCACGAGGTCGAGCGCGGCCTGCGTGCGCGGCTTCATGCTGCCGTAGAGGAAGTCGCCGCGCACGTGGCCGGCCTGCGAGAGCGTGTAGGCGCCGCCCATCATGAAGAGCGTGCCGTAGAGCATGTTGTTGGCATCGAAGATCCAGGCGGTGGGTGCGTTGAGCGCGTAGCGCTTGAAGACCTCGCCGCACACCAGCAGCATGAGCGCCACGATGAGCCAAGAGAAGGTCTTGCCCACAGTCATGCTGAACCGGTCGACGGCGTGGAGAAAGCGTTGGATGGTCATGGCGTTCTAGGCAAGGCCCGTTCGTGGAACACGGTGGAACCGGCCTTGCCGGGCCACAGGTGCTGCCCCCGGCAAGGGGGTTGGCAAAGCGACCCTACGCCTTCTTTTTTCCGAAGTAGTGGGTGTAGGCCATCTTGAAGTCGACGCTGTAGTCGTTCTGCCACTGCAGCGCACGCTCGGCAAAGACGCGCTGCGACTCCAGCACCTTCTTGAACAGCGGGTTCTCTCCGGACTTCTTCTCCACCGTCTTGTCCCACGCAGCGAGTTGCGCGCGCAGCACCGCGTCGGGCGTCTTGTAGAACTTAATGCCCGCCTTCTTCATGTCGGCATAGTCCTGCGAGTTGCGCTGCACTGCCTTCCAGCTCATGTCGGCGCTCGCGGCCTGCACGGCATAGTCGATGATCGAGCGCAACTCCTGCGACAGGGCGCTGTACTTGCCCTTGTTGAACAGCACCTCGAACTGCTCGCCCGACTGGTGGAAGCTCTGCAGCATGCAGTTCTTCACCACGTCGGGGAAGCCGAGCGTGCGGTCGCTCGATGCGTTGTTGAACTCGGCCGCGTCGATCAGGCCGCGGTCGAGCGCGGGCACGATCTCGCTGCCGGGCAGCGGGTTCACCGCCGTGCCCATCTCGGTGAACATGTCGACCGCCAGCCCCACGGTGCGGAACTTGAGGCCCTTCATGTCCTCCACCTTGGCCACCGGCTTCTTGAACCAGCCCAGCGGCTGCGTGGGCATCGGGCCGTAGAGGTACGACACCACCTCCATGTTCAGGCTCTTGTAGATCTCCTCGAGCAGCACCTTGCCGCCGCCGTAGTTGTGCCAGGCCAGCACCGTGTTGGCGTCCATGCCGAAACCCGGGCCCGAACCCCACAGCGCGAGCGCCGAGTTCTTGCCGTAGTGGTAGGCCACCACGCCATGGCCGCCGTCGAGCGTGCCCTTGTTCACCGCCTCGAGCAGCTGGAACGCGGGCACCACCGCACCCGAAGGCAGCACCTCGATCTTGAGGCGCCCCCCCGCCATGTCGTTGACCTTCTTTGCGAAGTCCTGCGCATATTCGTGGAAGATGTCCTTGGCCGGCCAGGTGCTCTGGAAGCGCAGCGAGGTGGTCTGGGCCATGCTGACCATCGGCGCCGACATGGCGCCTGCGGCCACGGCCGCACCCTTGAGAAGGTTGCGGCGGCCGGGCGATTTGCTGTCTGTCATGTTGTCTCTCTCCGTACAAGTTCTGATGACGAAAAACCCTGCCCGCCTTTCTGGCGCGATGTTCGGCAGGCCCATCCGCATCTTTGGCGCGCCGGAATATGCGACAAACAGGGTTTTCACGAACTGGTGAAAAATTCCATCATCCGGCGGGGCCCCTGGAAAGAGAAAGAGGGCCGCCGCCCCCGAAACAACCCTGTTGGTCGAAAGGACGCAGAAAAATGACTGAACCCGTTGGAGAAAAAGGCTATGCCGGCGACGTGACGCCCGAGCAGGCCGCGCAGTGGATGGCGAGCGGCGAGGCCGTGCTGGTCGACGTGCGCACCGACGCCGAGCGCGAATGGGTCGGCTACGTGCCCGGTGCCGTCCCGCTGGCCTGGAAGCAGTGGCCGGGCATGACGCTCAACCCGGCCTTCGACGGCGGCATCCAGGCCGCGGGCGAGGACGGCAAGAAGAAACTGGTGCTGCTGTGCCGCAGCGGCGTGCGCTCCATCGCCGCCGCCAGGCGCGCCACCGAGCTGGGGCTCGAGGCCTACAACATCCTCGAAGGATTCGAGGGCAATCCGGACGAGAGCGGCCACCGCGGGCAGATCGGTGGCTGGCGCAAGCGCGGGCTGCCTTGGAAGCAGAACTAGGTTCTGGGGGCGGTTCGGGTTCGGGTTCGGGTTCAGTTCAGGGCGCGCTCCCACCGACGGGGTACCTTGCTCCGCGAATGTCCCCCGGCCTGCGGCCTCCTCCTTGATTTCGCTGCGCAAGGCACCCCATCGACGGGAGCGTTGGAAAGAGCAGTCGTTGATCAGCTGTATACCCAGAGCGTGCCCAGGTGCACAGGGCATCGGGTGCTCCCCGCAGCGAAATAAAGGAGGAGCCGAAGGCGGGGGACATTCGCGGAGGGGAGTACCCGGTGTCCTGTGCACGCGCCCCGAACAACAGCGCCTTGAACAACAACAGCGCCCCGAACAAATAAAAAAGGCCCGCCGAAAAACGGCAGGCCCTTTCATTGCAAAGTGGATCAGTTCACAGCACCGGAATGCGCAGCTTCTGCCCCGGGTAGATCTTGTCCGGATGGCTCAGCATCGGCTTGTTCGCCTCGAAGATCGCGTTGTACTTGTTGGCGTCGCCGTAGTACTTCTTCGAGATGGCCGACAACGTGTCGCCCTTCACCACGTCGTGGTACTGGGCCGGCGGTGCGGGCGGGGCGACCAGGTTGTTGTCGACGCTCGTCACGTTGGCCACGTTGCCCGCGGCAAGCGCGGCTTTTTCGCTGGCTTCCTGCGAAGGCGCCTGGCCCGCGAGCGTCACCACGCCGCTGCTCGCGGTGTAGGTCACTTCGAGCCCCGTGAGCCCGAGATTCTGCGTCTCGATGTAAGTCTTGATCGCGGCTGCGGCCTTGGTGTTCGCGTCCGGCTCGGCGGCCTGGGCCGACGATCCGCCGAACAGCTTTTCTCCTGCTTCCTTGATGAAACTCAGCAAACCCATGGGGTACTCCTTCTGCCTTGGTGGTTGGGAATCGCGACTGTAAGGGCGGCATGTGGCCGCGGCGCGTAGTCCCACGCCGCAAGTGCAAGCGCCGGTAAGCGGCATAAAGTCGCAATAATCCCGCCCATGGCATCCCCCTTTCTCGCGATCGACATCGGCAATACCCGCCTCAAATGGGCGCTCTACGATGCGGCGCATCCGGGGGCCGCGCTGCAGGCGCATGGGGCGGAGTTTCTCGACCACATCGAACGGCTCGCCGACGGCCCCTGGGCCGACCTGCCCGCGCCCGGCTCCATGCTCGGCTGCGTGGTGGCCGGCGATGCGGTGCGCCGCCGCGCCGAGGAGCAGATCGTCGAGCGCTTCGACTGCGCACCGCGCTGGGTGGTGTCCAGCGCGGCCGAGGCCGGCATCGTCAACGGCTACGACCATCCGACGCGGCTGGGCGCCGACCGCTGGGTGGCGATGATCGGCGCGCGCCATCGGATGCTGGACGCGGGGCCGGCGCGGCCGATGGTGGTGGTGATGATCGGCACCGCCGTCACTGTGGAGGCCATCGACGCCGACGGCAGGTTCCTGGGCGGCCTGATCCTGCCGGGCCACGGCATCATGCTGCGCGCGCTGGAGTCGGGCACGGCGGGGCTGCACGTGCCGACCGGCGAGGTGCGCGAATTTCCCACCAACACCAGTGACGCGCTCACCAGCGGCGGCACCTATGCCATTGCCGGCGCGGTCGAGCGCATGGTGCAGCACGTGCGCTCGCACTGCGGCGCCGAGCCCGCCTGCTACATGACCGGCGGCGCGGGCTGGAAGATGGCGCCCGTCATGAACGGGGACTTCGAACTGGTCGAGAGCCTCATCATGGACGGCCTGCTGGTGATTGCTCGCGAGCGGGCTTCCGCCTGAGTTGAACGATCAGGGGCGCATGAGCGCTTCGGCCACGGCCTGGAACGCGGGCAGCGTCAGCGGGTCGTTCCCCGCATTGGCCGCCACGGGGTGCGCGGCGTAGCGCACGATCACCATCTCCGCCTTCGGATCGACATAGATGCTCTGGCCGTGGATGCCGCGCGCCATGTAGGCGCCATGCGGGTTGTTCGTGACCCACCACATGTTGCGGTACGACCAGCCCGGCAGCAGCGCGTAGCCCGCCTTGGCGAACCTGGCCGGATCGCCGCCGCGCGCGATGTCCTCGACCACCGCCTTGGGAATGGCCTGCTGCCCGTTGGGCGCGCGGCCGCCGTTGCGCATGGTCTCGCCGAAGCGCGCGAGGTCGCGCAGCACCGTGTTGAGCCCGCCGCCGCCCGACTCGGTGCCGATGCGGTCGACCATGAAGTAGGCGTCCTGCTCGGCACCGATGCGGCGCCAGATCTTCTCGCTCAGCAGGTCGGCCAGCGACTGGCCGCTGACGCGGCGCAGGATCCAGGCGAGCACCTCGGCATTCACCGTCTTGTAGGCGAAGGCGGCGTCGTGCGCGCCTTCCTTCTTCAGCGTCGCGAGGAATTCGTAGAACGACTTCGGGCCCGCATAGTTCGGGCCCTGCGCCAGCATGCCGCCGGCGCGCGCGTAGTCCCAGATCTCGGCCTTCGGATCGGCATAGTTCTCCGAGTAGTGCACGCCGATGGTCATGTCCATCACCTGGCGCACCGCGGCGTCGCCGTAGGCCGTGTCCTTGAGCTCGGGCAGGTAGCGGGTGACCGGCGCCGCCGGATCGAGCCTTCCTTCCTCCGCGAGGATGGCCGCCAGCGTGCCGACGAAGGACTTGGTGACCGACATCGCAATGTGCGGCCGCTCGGGCGTGAGCGCGCCAAAGTATTTTTCGTAGACCACGCGGCCGCGGTGCAGCACCAGGATGCCGTCGGTGTAGGTGCGCGGGATCATCTGGCCAAAGCTCACCGTCTCCTCGCTGCCCAGGGGCTTGAAGGTCACAGCCTCGAGGTCCGTGCGTGGCGCAGCGGGCAAGGGGCTGGCCGCGCCGCTGCCGCGCCACACGTTGGCCGTGGGCACGGTCTCGCGCACATGCGAGAAGCTCCAGCGCGTGCGCGGAAACACGCCGCCGGCCGGATCGTCGAAGGTGATCAGCTTGTCGGGCGGTGGCGGAAAGCCCTTCATCCAGCCCATTGCCTCGACCGAGGTGGCCGCGGGATCGGGAGGGGAGGCGGGCGCCTGGGCCTGGGAGGTGGTGGTGTTCACGGCGAGCAGTGCAAAGACGGCGGCGAGCGCCGTGCGTTGGAAGAGGATCGTCATCATCATCGGGGTCTCATCAGCGGCCGCTGAAGCGCGCAGGCCGGCGCTCGACGAACGAACGCACGCCTTCGGCCGCGTCTTCGCTGTTCGAAAGCCGCTTCTGCGTCTCGATGAATTCCGACACGGCCGCGAGCGGGCCCTGTTCCACAGCCTTGATCACGTTCAGTCGCGTGGCCACCACCGCCAGCGGGGCTTGCGCCGCGATGCGCTGCGCAATGGCCAGCGCCGCGTCGAGCGCCTGCCCGGCCGGCACCACCTTCTGCACGAAGTTCAGGCGATAGGCCTCGGCGCTGTCGAACTCGTCGGCCGTCAGCAGGTGCAGCATCGCGTTGCCCACGCCCGCTCGTTCGGCCATGCGCAGCGTGGCGCCGCCCGTGGCCATGATGCCGCGCTGAACCTCCATCTGCGAGAAGCGGCAGTCGTCGGCCGCCACCACGATGTCGGCGCCCAGCATCAGCTCGATGCCCACCGTGAAGCAGATGCCCTTCACCGCCGCCACCATCGGCTTGCTGCGGCGGCGATAGCCGGGCAGGCCGAAGTCGTGCGGCTCCACCAGCCCGGCCGGAATGGCCTTCTCGCCGCGCTTCATGTACTCGGCGACCGCCGGCAGGTCGAGCCCGGCCGTGAAATGGTCGCCGAAGGCATGCAGCACACCCACGCGCAGATCGGGGTCGTCATCGAGCCGGGTGTAGGCCTCGGCCAGCTGCCTGAACATCGGCGGCGTCCAGCCATTGCGCTTGGCGGGGCGGTTGATGCCGATCAAGAGCACGTGGTCGATCACCTGGGTGTCGATGCAGCCTTCTGGGGGTGGGGTGGTAGCTGTCACGGCCATGGCGCTTGTCTCCTTGTTTTTGTGGGACGCCGGGTCAGTACGTATACACGCCGCGCCCGGTCTTGCGGCCGAGCTGGCCCGCCGCGACCATTTCCTTCAAGAGCGGGCAGGGACGGTACTTGGAGTCGCCAAACTGCGCGAGGTACACCTCCATCACGGCCAGGCACACATCGAGGCCGATCATGTCGGCCAGCGCCAGCGGGCCGATGGGCTGGTTGCAGCCCAGCTTCATGCCGGCGTCGATGTCCTCGGCCGTCGCGATGCCTTCGGACAGCACGAAGAAGGCCTCGTTGATCATCGGCACCAGGATGCGGTTGACCACGAAGCCCGGCGCGTTTTTCACCGTGATCGGCGACTTGCCGAGCTTTTCGGCCAGCGCCTTGACGGCGTCGTGCGTGGCGTCGCTCGTGAGATAGCCGCGGATCAGCTCGACCAGCGCCATCATCGGCACCGGGTTGAAGAAGTGCATGCCGATGAAGCGGTCGGCGCGCGAGGTGGCGGCCGCGAGCTGGGTGATCGAGATCGACGAGGTGTTCGAGGCAATGATCACCTCGGGCGCCACCAGCTCGTCGACCTGCTTCAAGATCCTGAGCTTGAGCGCGTGGTTCTCGGTGGCCGCCTCGATCACGAGTTGCGCGCCCTTCAGGTCGTCGTAGTTGGTCGAGCCCTTGATCAGCGCGAGCGCCGTGGCCTTCTGCTCGGCCGTGAGCTTCTCTTTCTTGATCAGCCGGTCGAGGCTCCCCGAGACGGTGGCCAGGCCCTTGTCGACCGCCGCCTGGGCGACATCGACCATCACCACGTTCACGCCCGCCACCGCGCAGGCCTGTGCGATGCCATTGCCCATTGTTCCGGCACCAATGATGCCGACGGTCTGAATCGTCATGAGAAAACTCCTTGAAGAACGAATAAAGCGGAAAGAGGGAGCGGGTGGACGCACCACCGCAGCAGGAGATCGATTGTGAAGCAGCCCCGCCAGGCCGCCGTTGCCGCGCGTGACACCGGCGGCACGCGGGTGGCTTACAGTGCGGCGATCGTTTTTTCTTCTCTCTTTCCGACTCCGACCATGACCACCCTCGGCACCCCTCTTTCCCCTTCTGCCACCCGCGTGATGCTGCTGGGTTCCGGCGAACTCGGCAAGGAGGTGCTGATCGCCCTGCAGCGCCTCGGCGTCGAAACCATTGCGGTCGACCGCTACGAGAACGCGCCCGGCCAGCAGGTGGCGCACCATGCGCGCACCATCACCATGAGCGATCCCGAGCAACTCAAGGCGCTGATCGAGGCCGAAAAGCCCATGCTCGTGGTGCCCGAGATCGAGGCCATCGCCACGCCGATGCTGCAGCAGCTCGAAGACGCCGGCGTGGTGCGCGTCATTCCCACGGCCCGCGCCGCCCGCCTCACGATGGACCGCGAAGGCATCCGCCGCCTGGCCGCCGAAACGCTGGGCGTGCCCACCAGCCCCTACAAGTTCTGCGACTCGCTCGCCGAGCTGCAGGCGGCCATCGACGAGGGCATCGGCTACCCCTGCATCGTCAAGCCCGTGATGAGCAGCTCCGGCAAGGGCCAGAGCAAGATCGACGGCCCGGCCGACGTGCAGAAAGCCTGGGACTACGCGATGGCCGGCGGCCGCGTGAGCCATGGCCGCGTGATTGTCGAAGGCTTCATCGACTTCGACTACGAGATCACGCTGCTGACCGTGCGCGCCAAGGATGCGACAGGCGCCGTCGAAACGAAGTTCTGCGACCCCATCGGCCATGTGCAGGTCAGCGGCGACTACGTGGAAAGCTGGCAGCCGCACCCCATGGCGCCGGCCGCGCTGCAGAAGGCGCAGCAGATCGCGCAGGCCGTCACGGCCGACCTCGGCGGCCAGGGGTTGTTCGGCGTCGAGCTGTTCGTGAAGGGCGACGAGGTCTGGTTCAGCGAAGTGAGCCCGCGCCCGCACGACACCGGCATGGTGACGATGGCCACGCAATGGCAGAACGAGTTCGAGCTGCATGCACGCGCCATCCTCGGCCTGCCAGTGGACACCTCGCTCAAGAGCCCGGGCGCGAGCGCGGTGATCTATGGCGGCGTCGATGCCACCGGCATCGCCTTCGACGGCGTGGCCGAGGCGCTGCAGGTGCCCGGCAGCGACATCCGCCTGTTCGGCAAGCCCGAGAGCTTCGCCAAGCGCCGCATGGGCGTGGTGCTGGTGCATGCGGCCGACACCGACACCGCCCGCAAGCTCGCCAAGGAAGCCGCCTCGCGCGTGAAGCCGCGCAGGGCCTGAGCGGCACGGGGCCACAGCACACCCCAGTACAGCCAGTTTTCGCAAGCCGCGCCGGGAACGCGCGGGCATCGTGCGGATGAGAGATCGGGCGAACGCCAGCCCGACCCCACCGGAGACACCATGCTGCACCCCCAGGCGCGCGCCTTGCTCGACTTCATCGAGGCGCGCGGCATCCCGCCGACCCACACGCTGTCGCCCGCCGAGGCGCGCGCCTTCTACCGCGAGCGCCGCGCCGCCACGCAACCCGAGGCCCCGCCGGTCGCCGAAGTTCGCGACCTGAAGGCCGATGGACCGCACGGCACCATCCCGGTGCGCCTCTATCGTCCGCTGGGTTCCACGGCCCGTGCCGCGCTGCCGGTGCTCGTGTACTTCCACGGCGGCGGCTGGGTCATCGGCGACCTCGACACGCACGACGTGCTGTGCCGCTCGCTCGCCAACGGCGCGGGCTGCGCGGTCGTATCGATCGACTACCGCATGGGGCCGGAGCATCGCTTCCCGGCCGCGGTCGACGACGTGCTGGCCGCGACCCGCTGGGTGCGCCGCGAGGCCGCCGCGCTCGGCCTCGATGCCAGCCGCCTCGCGGTGGGCGGCGACAGCGCGGGCGGCAACCTCGCCGCCGTGGCGGCCATAGCCGCGCGTGATGCCGGCGACCTGCCCATCGCCTTCCAGTTGCTGATCTATCCCGCCACCGACATGCGCCGCGGCCATCCCTCGCACCAGGCCAACGGCCAGGGCTACCTGCTGACCCGCGACACGATGGCCTACTTTCACGACCACTACATCGACGACGCCCGGCACGACCTCGACTGGCGCGCATCGCCGCTGCTGCATGCCGATCTCTCGGGCCTGCCGCCCGCGCTGGTGCTCACGGCCGGCTACGACCCGCTGCGCGACGAAGGCATGGCCTACGCCGAGGCATTGACCGCCGCCGGCAACCGCGCCGCATACGTCTGCTTCGAGCGCCAGATCCATGGCTTCATCACCATGGGCAAGGTGCTCGACGAGGCCGACACGGCCGTCGCGCTGTGCTGCGCCGAACTGCGCCGCGCGCTTGCGTCGGCCTAGGGCCTGCCCTAGGGAAAGTCCCCGCGCAAATGCACGCCGCGCAGCCGGCCCCCGCCGCTACGATCCAGCCAACGCAGCGCCGGCCCCAGGCCGGCGGCGGCCCGATGCAGGAGACAGAAGACACCATGCAGCGAACGAAGGCGGCGCCGCCGGAAAGCGGCGGTGCGCAGCGCGGGGAGCGCCTGATGTGGCTCACGCACCAGCGCGTGTTCTACGCCGGGCTGCTCGGGGCCGCGGCCGAGCGCACGATGGGCGGGCACGGCGTGTACGTGTCGCCCGCGGGCGCGCCGCCGAACCGCCTGTGCATCGGCGGCGGCGCCTGGCAGGCGGGCGAACTGCTGGTGGTGCCGCCGCAGGTGCCGCACCGGGTGGAAAGCGCACATCCGCTCATCTTCAACCTGCTGATCGAATCGGAGTCGGTCGATCCCGCCCGCATGCCGGCCTTCATGCAGCACTGCGGTCCGGTCGATGCGCCGGCCTTCGTGCGGCGCATGCGCGATGCCCATGCGCAGCTGCTCGCCGCCTCGGGCCGCGGCACGGACTTCGACGGCTTCGATTTCGATGCGCTGTTCTTCGGCGAGCCGCTGGCGCCGCGCGCGCTCGATGCGCGCATCCGCAAGGTCATCGACACCATCAACGCCGACCCGGCCGCACCCACCTCGGCCGAAGACTGCGCGGCCTCGGTGCATCTGTCTTTCTCGCGTTTCCTGCATCTGTTCAAGCAGGAAACCGGCATGGCGTTTCGCGCCTTCCGCGCCTGGAAGCGCGCGCGCAGCCTGCTGCGCCATGTGCGCCAGGCCAGCACGCTGACCGACATCGCGCTGGACACCGGCTACCCCGATTCGACGCACTTCAGCCATTCGATCCGCCAGGTCTACGGCCTGAAGCCGAGCGACATCCTGGCCGGCTCGCGCCGCCTCGCGCTGCACGACGCGGCCGGCGGCTTCAGGCAGTAGGCGCACAGGGGCCCCATGCAGATCCTCCAACTCCTGCTGTCGGGCATTGCGCAAGGTTGCATCTACGGGCTGATCGCACTGGGCTTCGTGCTGATCTACAAGGCCACCGAAACCGTGAGCTTCGCGCAGGGCGACCTGATGATGCTCGGGGCCTTCGGTGCATTTGCCGGCATGTCGCTGTTCGGCCTGCCGTTCTGGCTTGCGGCCATTCTGGCGGTGGTGGCGATGGCGGCCTTCGGCGTGCTGCTCGAACTGGTGGTGATCCGCCCGATCCTCGGGCAGCCGCAGTTCTCGATCGTGATGCTCACCATCGGCATCGCCTACGTGGCGCGCGGGCTCATCACCATGGTGCCGGGCATCGGCACCGACACCCACACGCTGCCGGTGCCCTACAAGGACCAGATCTGGAAGCTGGGCGGGCTGGTGGTCAACCTCGAACAGCTCGCGATCATCATCGCCACCGCCATCCTGTGCGGCCTCTTGTTCGCGATGTTTCGCTACAGCAAGCTCGGCATCGCGATGCAGGCCTCGTCGCAGAACCAGCTCGCGGCGTACTACATGGGCATTCCGGTGAAGCGCCTGAACGGATTGGTGTGGGGGCTCGCGGCGGCGGTTGCTGCCATTGCCGGCATGCTGCTCGCGCCCATCACCTTCGTGCACGCGAACATGGGCTTCATCGGGCTCAAGGCCTTTCCGGCCGCGGTGGTGGGCGGCTTCGGCAGCCTGCCGGGCGCGATCGTCGGCGGGCTTGTGATCGGCATCGTCGAATCGTTCGCGGGCTTCTACCTGCCCGACGGCTTCAAGGACACGGCCCCGTACATCGTGGTGCTGCTGATGCTGATGATCAAGCCCAACGGCCTGTTCGGCGAGAAGCTGCGCAAGAAAGTCTGAGAAAAATGCGCCCCCACGCGCTTCGGCGGACCTGACTCATGCGCTTCATCTTCAAGACCAGCTACGACCAGGACATCCGCCTCGCGCGGCACGGCGGCCATGTGTTCTGGTACGGCCTGCTCGCCGCGTTTCTGGTCGCCGCGCCATGGGCGATCGACGAGTACTGGCTCGCGCAGCTGACCTTCGTGCTGATCTACGGCATCGTCGGCTTGGGCCTGATGCTGCTGGCGGGCTTCACGGGGCAATTCTCGATCGGGCATGCGGCGTTCCTCGGCGCCGGCGCCTACACGCAGGGCGTGCTGACCAATCTGGGCGTGCCGTTTCCGATCGCGCTGCTCGCGGCCGCGGCGCTGTCGGCGGCGGTGGGCGTGGTGGTCGCGCTGCCGGCCCTGCGCGTGAAGGGCATCTACCTGGGCATTGCCACGCTGTCGTTCGGCTTCATCGTCGAGGAAGTGTTCGCGCGCTGGGAGAGCGTGACGGGCGGCAACGCGGGGCTGCATGTGAAGTCGCCGCAGCTCTTCGGCTGGTCGCTGGGGTCGGGCAACGGCTTCTACTTTCTGTGCCTGGTGGTGGCGGTGCTCAGCACGCTGGGCATCCTGAACCTGCTGCGCTCGCCGACCGGCCGTGCCTTCGTTGCGATTCGCGATTCGGAAATCTCGGCGCAGAGCATGGGCATTCACCTGGCGCGCTACAAGACGATGTCGTTCGCGATCTCGGCCGCGCTTGCGGGCCTGGGCGGCGCCCTGTATGCGCACAAGCTGAGCTTCATCTCGCCGGACCAGTTCAACATCCTGCAGTCGATCGACTTGCTGCTGATGGTGGTGATCGGCGGCCTGGGCTCGGTGCATGGCGCGTTCCTGGGCGCGATCTTCCTGATTGCGATGCCGCAGCTGATATCCATGGGCAAGGACTGGCTGCCGGCCGTTGTCGGCCAGGCGCCCGGGCTGCAGGGGCTGGTGTACGGCGTGGTGCTGATCGCGTTCGTGCTGTTCGAGCCGCTGGGGCTGTATGGCCGCTGGCTCAAGATCCGCACCTGGCTGCAGCTCTTTCCGTTCTACCGCAAGGGTCTGTTCAGGCGGCAGAAGTCGTTCACCAAGTCGGACCGGCTGAGATGAGCGGCAGCGACGTTCTTCTTTCGGCCAAGGACCTGAGCGTGCGCTTCGGCGGCGTGCTCGCGGTCAACAAGGTGAGCTTCGACGTGCACCGCGACGAGGTGTTCACGCTGATCGGGCCGAACGGCGCAGGCAAGACGACGGTGTTCAACCTGATCAGCCGGATCTACACGCCGACCATGGGCGAGATCACGTGGCATGGCGGGGCCGCCGGGCCGCTGGCGCTGACGCAGCAGGCGCCCCACGCGATCGCGGCGCTCGGCATTGCGCGCACCTTTCAGAACATCGAACTCTTCGAGCATGCGACGGTGCTGCACAACCTCTTGATCGGCCGCCATACGCACCGTCGGACAGGTTTCTGGAGCGAGGTGTTCTTCACGCCCGCGACGCGGCGCGCCGAGATTCAGGCGCGCGAGAAGGCGGAGCAGGTGATCGATCTTCTGGACTTGCAGCACCATCGCGACTCGATGGTGGCCGGCCTGCCGTACGGCGTGCGCAAGGTGGTGGAGCTCGCGCGTGCGCTGTGCACCGAGCCCAAGCTGCTGCTGCTCGACGAGCCGTCGTCCGGGCTCAACGTCGAGGAGACGGCGGACATGGCGTTCTGGATCCAGGACATCCAGCATGAGCTGGGGGTGTCGGTGCTGATGGTCGAGCACGACATGTCGCTGGTGTCGAAGGTGTCGGACCGCGTGCTTGCCATGAACATGGGGGAAGTGCTGGCCACTGGAACGCCGCGCGAGGTGCAGGCAGACGCGCGTGTCATCGAGGCTTATCTTGGGACTGTGGATGACGTGAGCAGCTTGAGGAGGGTGGCGGCATGAGCGCTTTGTCCGCTGCTTCGTTGGAGGCGCCCGGTATGCGGTGCGGCGCGGTCGCCCCCACTATGCCGGCCGCTGCGCGGCTCCCCTGCGGTGCTCGCGTTTCGCGGGGTCTCGCAGAACTCGCTTCGCTCAAACAGCTGCGAGCCCTGATCCGCGAAACGCTGCGCTCCTCGGCGGCACAGAGGGGGCGCCCACCCCGCACCGCACACCGGGCTTGGGGGTGGAGGAAACACCCCGAGCGTGCCCTCGGCGTTGGGGCCCCTGCCCCGGGCGGGCCGTTGAGGCACCGCCGAGCAGCGCAGCGACAGGCGGATCAGGGCTCGCAGCTGTTTGAGCGCAACGCAGTGGAGCGAGTTCTGCGAGACCCCGCCTGTCGTGAGCAGCGCAGGGGAGCCGCGAAGCGGCCGGTGACGTCGGCCCGCCCGGGGCAGGGGCCCCAACGCCGCTCCCCGCCCTTTGCGAGCATTCGGAGGGCAACGCCATGACCGACGTTGTTCTCCAACTGCTCAACGTCGAAAGCGCCTACGGCCCCATCAAGGCCATCCGCGGCGTGAGCCTGAAAGTCCGCCAAGGCGAGATCGTGACGGTCCTGGGCTCCAACGGCGCGGGCAAGACGACGATCCTCAAGACCATCTCGGGAATCATCGACCCCCGCAAAGGCAGCATCGAATTCCAGGGCAAGGACATCACCGCCAAGGACCCGGCCCACATCGTGCAGCAGGGCCTCGGCCACGTGCCCGAAGGCCGCGAGGTGTTCCCGCTGCTGTCGGTGAAAGACAACCTGCTGATGGGCGCCTACACCCGCAAGGACCGCGACGGCGTGGCGCGCGACATGGAGAGCGTCTACACCTACTTTCCCATCCTGCGCGAGCGCGCCACGCAGGATGCCGGCCTGCTCTCGGGCGGCCAGCAGCAGATGCTCGCGATTTCGCGCGCCATCATGGCCGCACCGCATCTGATCCTGCTCGACGAACCCAGCCTCGGCCTGAGCCCCAAGCTGACGAAAGAGATCTTCGAGATCGTCGTGCGCATCAACCGCGAACGCGGCACCACCATCCTGCTGGTGGAGCAGAACGCCAACATGGCGCTCAACGCCTCCGACCATGGCTACGTGCTCGAGAACGGCCGCATCGTCATGGAAGACACCTGCGAACGCCTGCGCGAGAAGGAAGACATCAAGGAGTTCTACCTGGGCGTCAAGGACGACGGCGTGCGCGGCGAGCGGCGCTGGAAAAAGAAGAAGACCTGGAGGTGACATGAGCATGCTCCCTCTGCGCGCTCCGGCCGGCCTCTGGGACCTGGCGCATCTGCAGCCGAGTCCGGGCATCGTCGTGCCGGGCGAGACCATCCCGGCCGTGTTCTGGAAGGCCGTGGAGCTGCGCGCCGACAAGGTCTGGATGCGGCAGAAGGAATTCGGGATCTGGCGCGCCTGGACCTGGCGGCAGACCGCCGAGGCCGTGCGCGAGATTGCGGGCGGCCTGCTGGCGCTGGGCTTCGGGCCGGGCGAATGCGCATCGATCCTTGCCAACACCGTCATCGAATGGGTGCTCAGCGACATCGCCGTGCTCAGCTGCGGCGGCGTGTCCAACGGCATCTATCCCACCGACGCGGCCTCGCAGGTGCACTACCTCTGCGAGGACTCGCGCACCACCGTGCTCTTCGTCGAGGACGACGAGCAGCTCGACAAGGCGCTCGAAGTGCGCGCGCGGCTGCCGATGCTGCGCAAGGTCGTCGTGTTCGACATGGAAGGCCTGCGCGAGCTCGACGACCCCGGCGTCATCAGCCTGGACGCCCTGCGCGCACTCGGCCGAGCCCACCAGCAGGCCCATCCGCAGGCGCTGGAGCAGCGCATTGCCGCCTGCCGCCCCGAAGACCTCGCGATCCTGGTCTATACCTCCGGCACCACCGGCAAGCCCAAGGGTGCGATGCACAGCCACCGCGGGCTGGTCTACACCATGCGCGGCTACAACACTCTGCTGGCGCAGGGCGAGGGCGACGAGCGCATGTGCTTCCTGCCGCTGTGCCACATCGCCGAGCGCATGGGCGGCGAATACTTCGCGATGTACACCGGCTCGATCCTCAACTTCGTCGAGAACCCCGAAACCGTGCCCGAGAACGTGCGCGAGATTTCGCCCACCGTGTTCACCGCCGTGCCGCGCGTGTGGGAGAAGTTCTATTCGGGCGTGATGATCGCGCTCAAGGAAGCCAGCCGGCTGCAGCAGGCCGCCTACGGCTGGAGCATCGGCGTGGGCCGGCAGATCGCCGAGCGCGTGCTCCAGGGCCAGCCGGTGGGGGCGTGGCTGCGCTTCAAGTTCCGCATGGCGCGCTGGCTGGCGCTGGACAACGTGCGCAAGCTCATCGGCATCCACCGCGCGCGCTTTCTCGTGACCGGCGCGGCGCCGATCTCGCCCGAGCTCGTGCGCTGGTATCTTGCGCTGGGCGTGCCCATGCTGGAGGTCTGGGGCATGACGGAATCATGCGGCGCCTCCACGGGCGTGCCGCCGTCGCGCATCATGCCGGGCTCGATCGGCCCGGCCACCAGCTACAACGAGGTGCGCCTCGATCCCCAGACCGGCGAAATCCTGGTGCGCGGCCCCAATGTCTTCATGGGTTACCTCAACCTGCCGGAGAAGACCGCCGAGACCATCGACGCCGACGGCTGGCTGCACACCGGCGACGTCGGAACGGTCGACGCGGGAGGGTATTTCCGCATCACCGACCGCATGAAGGACATCATCATCACGGCAGGGGGGAAGAACATCACGCCGAGCGAGCTGGAGAACGAGCTCAAGTTCAGCCCCTACATCACCGACGCAGTGGTGATCGGCGACAAGAAACCCTACCTCACGGTGATTGTCATGATCGACCAGGAGAACGTCGAGAAGTTTGCGCAGGACCACGACGTGCCGTTCAGCAACTACGAAAGCCTGACGCGCGCGCAGGAGGTGCTCGACCTGATCCAGGGCGAAATCGACCGCGTCAATGCCAGGTTCGCGCGGGTCGAGCAGATCAAGAAGTTCTTCCTGCTCGAAACGCAGTTGAGTGCCGAGGACGAGGAGCTCACGCCGACGATGAAGCTCAAGCGCAAGCTGGTGCAGGCCAAGTACGCCGAGCGCATCGACGCCATGTATCGCTGATTCATTTTTGGTCAACCCGAGGAGACAACCCCATGAAGCTCAAGACAGTGACGACCCTGGCCGTGCTGGGCCTGGCCGCAGCGTTCGCGTCGGCGCAGCAGCAACAGGGCGTGAGCAAGGACGAGATCCGCATCGGCACCATCCAGGACCTGTCGGGGCCGCTCGCGGGCTTCGGCAAGCAGGCGCGCAACGGCATGCAGCTGCGCGTGGACGAACTCAACGAGCAAGGCAGCATCCACGGGCGCAAGCTCAAGCTCTTCGTCGAGGACTCGGGCTACGACCCGAAGAAGGCCGTGCTCGCGGCGCAGAAGCTGGTCAACCAGGAAAAGATCTTCATCATGGCCGGCCACATCGGCACGGCGCAGAACATGGCGGCCATGCCGGTGCAGTTCGAGAAGAACATCGTCAACTACATGCCGATCACGGCGGCGCGCGAAATGTACGAGCCGCTGAACCGGCTCAAGTATTCGTTCGCGGCCACCTACTACGACCAGATCCGCCTGGCCCTGCCCAAGATGATCAAGGAGAAGGGCGCCAAGAAGGTCTGCACCATCTACCAGGACGACGAGTTCGGGCTCGAGGTGCAGCGCGGTGCGGAGGCCGGCCTGAAGACTGCGGGCATGGAACTCGCCGAAAAGACCTCCTTCAAGCGCGGGGCCACCGACTTCAGCTCCCAGGTGGCCAAGATGAAGGCTGCCAACTGCGATCTCGTGGTGCTCGGCACCATCATCCGCGAGACCATCGGCACCGTGGGCGAGGCGCGCAAGACGGGCTTCAACCCGACCTTCCTGGGCTCCAGCGCGTCCTACACCGACCTGATCCACAAGCTCGGCGGCAAGGCGATGGACGGCATCTACGCCACCATGACGGTGCAGAACCCCTATACCGACGAACAGTCGCAGCCGCTTCGCTTCTGGGCCAACAAGTACAAGACCAAGTTCAACGAGGATCCGACGGTGTTCTCGGTGTATGGCTACGTCATCATCGATTCGTTCATCAAGGCGGCGCAGAAGGCCGGCCCGAACCTCACGACCGACAGCTTCATCAAGGCGATGGACAGCATGACCTTCGAGCCCGACATGTTCGGCAATCCGAAGAGCAGCTACACCGCCACCAAGCGCCTGGGCAACGACCAGTCCCGTCTGTCGCAGATCAAGGACGGCAAGTGGGTCGTCGTGTCCGACTATGTGACACCGTAATCGGGCGCTCACCGCGCAGGCCGAGGCGGGTTTATATTTGCGGCGAACTCCCGTGACGAGCCCGCAATGCCCCAGTACTGGTTGATGAAATCCGAGCCCGACGAGGTCTCGATCGACGACGCGCTTGCCGCACCCGGCGCCACCGTGGCCTGGACCGGCGTGCGCAACTATCAGGCACGCAACTTCATGCGCGATGGCATGAAGGTCGGCGACGGCGTGCTGTTCTATCACTCGAGCTGCCCCGAGCCGGGCATCGCGGGCATTGCGCGCGTGGCCTCGGGCATCAAGCCCGACCCGACGCAGTTCGACCCGAAGTCGCCCTACTACGACGCGGCCTCGAAAAAGGAAGACCCGCGCTGGCTGCTGGTCGATGTGCAGGCCGTGCGCAAGACGCGCCTGCTCGCGCTGCCCGAGCTGCGCGCCAAGCCCGAGCTGGCCGACCTGGTCGTGCTGCGCAAGGGCAACCGGCTGTCGATCACGCCGGTCGAGCCCGCGCACTGGCGGATCATCGAGAAGATGCTGGCCTGAACGGATCAGCCCACGCGCTGAAGGATCGGAAACAGCTTGCCCAGGCCGTCGGCCATGACCTCGACCGCGAGCGCCGCGAGGATCAGGCCCATGAGCCGCGTCATGATGTTGATGCCGGTCTTGCCGAGCACGCGCGCAATCGGCTGCGCGAGCGAGAACGCCAGCGCGGTGGCCAGCGCCACCACCACGCCGTAGCCCACCAGCAGTCCGAGCTCCCACAGGTGCTGTGTCTTGTCGGCATAGATCACCACGGTGGAGATCGTGGCCGGCCCGGTGAGCAGCGGAATGGTGAGCGGCACCACCGCGATGGACGCGCCCATGGAGGCCTTCACCTCGGTGGCGCGCAGCTCCTCGACGTTGGTCTTGCTCTCGGCCGGCTTGGCGTTGAGCATCGACAGCGAGCTCATGAGCAGCAGCAGGCCGCCGCCCACCTGGAAGCTCGCAATCGAGATGCCGAAGAACGCCAGCAGCTGCAGTCCGAGCAGCGCGCTGACCGCAATCACCACGAAGGCGCTGAAGGCCGACATGCGCACCGTGTGGCGGCGCTGCGCATCGGAATAGCCCTGCGTGTAGTGGATGAAGAAGGGCACGATGGCCAGCGGGTTGACGATGGCCACCAGCGTGACCAGCGGCTTGATCAGGTCCATCGAGGTGCTCACTTCTACCTCCCCCCGGCCACGTCGAGCAGGGCCATGGTGGTGTAGCTGGCCTCGGCTGACAGCAGCCACAGAATGGCGCCGGCTATTTCCTCCGCGCTGCCGGTGCGCTGCATCGGCACGGTGGGCGCCAGCTCGAAGGCGCGGTCGGGCATGCCGCCGGAGGCGTGGATCTCGGTGTCGATCAGGCCCGGGCGCACCGCGTTGACGCGGATGCCCTCGGCCGCCACTTCCTTGGCCAGGCCGATGGTGAAGGTGTCGATGGCGCCCTTGCTGGCCGCGTAGTCGACGTACTGGCCGGGCGAGCCCAGCCGCGCCGCAGCGCTGGAGATGTTGACGATGGCGCCGCCCGATCCACCGTGCCGGGTGCTCATGCGCCGGACCGCTTCGCGCGCGCAGGTGAAGCTGCCGATCACGTTGACGCGGAACATGCGTTCCAGGCGCGCCACGCTCATTTCGTCGACACGGGCCTGCACGTCGACCACGCCGGCATTGTTGACCAGCGCCGTGAGCCGGCCGAGCCTGGCATCGACCTTCTCGAACATGGCCAGCACCTGGGCCTCGTCGCCCACATCGGCCTGCACGGCCATGGCGGTGCCGCCGCCCGCGCGGATGGCGCGCACCACCTCGTCGGCGGCGAGCGAGTTGCTCGCGTAGTTGACGGCCACCGCGTAGCCGCGCCGTGCCGCCAGCAAGGCGGTGGCGGCGCCGATGCCGCGGCCGCCGCCCGTGATCAAGAGAACCTGGTCCAAAACCTACCTCCTGCAGAGAAACCGCGTGTCAGTTAAAACCGTCGGCTTGGATTACATCATCGGGGGCACGGGCATGAGCAGCATTGACAAGACGATCGACTACTACTTTGCGCCACAGAGCCCATGGACCTATCTGGGGCATTCCCGCTTCGCGGCGATTGCCGCGGCGACCGGCGCCACGGTGCGCGTGCGGCCGATCGACCTGGGCAGCGTGTTCCCGGTGTCGGGCGGGCTGCCGCTGGGCAAGCGCGCGCCGCAGCGCCAGGCGTACCGGCTGGTCGACCTCGCACGCTGTTCGCGCCACCTCGGCCTGCCGCTGAACACCAAGCCGAAGTTCTTTCCGGTGGCCAGCGACGACGCGGCCCGGATCATCATCGCTGTCGACATGCACGACGGCACCGAGGCCGCCATGCGCATGTGCGCGGCGGTGTTCGCGGCCGTGTGGGTGCAGGAGCGCAACATCGGCGACCCGAAGGTGCTCGATTCGCTGGTCGTCGAGTGCGGGCTGTCGCCCAGGCGCGCGGAGCAGTCGCAGAGCCAGGCGGTGCAGGAGCGTTACGAGGCTTACACGCAGGAAGCGATCGACATCCAGGTGTTCGGCGCGCCAAGCTATGTCATCGATGGCGAAATCTTCTGGGGCCAGGACCGGCTCGACTTCGTCGAACGTGCGCTGCGCCAGTAACCCGCCATTCTTTTCAGTTGCCATCAAGGAGCAAGACATCATGGGCCAATTCATCGATCTGAAAGCCAAGGACGGCTTCACCTTTCCCGCCTACGTGGCCGAACCGGCCGGCAAGCCGCGCGGCGCGGTGGTCGTGGTGCCGGAGATCTTCGGCGTCAACTCGCACATCCGCTCGGTGGCCGACGGCTATGCGGCGGACGGCTACCTGGCGGTGTCGCCCTCGACCTTCCATCGCGTGAAGCCCGGCGTCGAGCTCGGCTACAGCGACGAAGACATGAAGGCCGGCTTCGCGCTGAAGACCGCGGTCGAGGCGCTGCCCGCGCCCGGCGTGCTGCAGGACATCGAGGCCGCCGTGGCCTATGCGTCCAAGGCCGGCAAGGTGGGCATCGTGGGCTATTGCTGGGGCGGCCTGCTGGTCTGGCGCGCCGCCAGCCTGGTTCCGGGGCTGGCCGCCGCGGCGCCGTACTACGGCGGCGGCATGACCACGCCCGAAGAAACCGCGCGCCAGCCGAAGGTGCCGGTGCTCGCGCATTTCGGCAACCAGGACCACTGGATCCCGCTGGACACCATCGAGGCCTTCAGAAAGGCGCATCCCGAGGTGGAGGTGCACGTCTACGAATCGGGCCACGGCTTCAATTGCGACCAGCGCGGCTCCTACAACGCCGAGGCCGCCAGGCTGGCGCGCACGCGCACGCTCGAATTCTTCGCCAAGCACGTCGGCTGAGCGCGGCAAGGCCCCGGCGGCGTGCCGGGCCTTCTCTATTTCTTTCGCGATCCCGGCCCGGTGCCGATGCGGGTCTGGAGAAAGTCGAGCAGCGCACGCAGCGCGGCGCTGTTGTGGCGCCGCTGCAGGTAGGCGGCCGAGAGCCACATGTCCTTGCGTGCGTACCCCTGCAGCACCGGCACCAGTTCGCCATGCTCGATGTGCGACTGCACGAGGATCGAGGGCAGGTAGATCACGCCGAAGCCGTGCATCGCGACCCGGATCAGCGGCGCGCCCTCGGTGCAGTCCATGCGGCTCTTCACCGGCACGTCCAGCGGCTCGCCGCCGTCGTCGAAGCGCCAGACCGGCTGGGCGCCCAGCAGCGAATGCGTAAGCGCCTCGTGCCCCGCGAGGTCGCGTGGATGCTCGGGCTTGCCGTGCTTCTTCCAGTACACCGGCGAGGCGCAGACGACCATCTCCATGAGCATCAGCTTGCGCACGATCAGGTTGGCATCCAGCACCGGGCCGCTGCGGATGTCGACGTCGATGCCTTCTTCCGCGAGGTCCACCGTGCGGTTGGTCAGCTGCAGGCTGATGCTCACGTCCGGGTAGTAGCGCATGAAGTCGGCCAAGAGGCTCGGAAACTCGCCGTTGCCCATGCCGTGCGGCGCCGAAATCCGCAGCCGGCCGCCGGGCTGCTTGGCGCGCTCCTGCAGCTCGGCCTGCGTGAGCTCCACCATTTCCAGCACCGGGGTGCTGCGCTCGAGCAGCAATTGCCCGGCATCGGTCAGGCTCACGGAGCGCGTGGAGCGGTTGAGAAGGCGCACGCCGAAGCGCGTTTCGAGCTCCGCCACGTACTTGCTGACCGTCGCCTTGGACATGTCGAGCTTCTTGGCCGCGTGCGAGAAGCTGCCATGCGAGGCCACTTCCCGGAAGGTTCTGATCAGATCGAGACTGTCCATGTCAAAGCGTCCATTGTTTCCGTTCCGCGGCCGGCGTGCTTTCGATTCTCGGGGAAGACCGCCTTTTGCAGCCGCCGGCGCGCTTTCCGATCGAGTGCATGCCGCCGGGGCGTGATTGTTTCAATAGAGGAAACACGGTGTCTCTGTTCCATGTGTTTTACAGAAGCCGTTCAGTTGGAAACTCGCCGCACAGGTGAGCGAAAGAGCGAGCCTGGTGGACGAACCATCCAACCAACACAAGGAATTGAAAATGAAGACCTCGCACATCCTCGCCGCCGCTGCCCTGACTCTGCTGGCCGCCACCGGCGCCCAAGCCGAATCCTACGAAGGCGTGAACACCGCCGTCTCGGCCAAGAGCCGCGACGACGTCAACGCCGAAGCCGTGCGCACCGCATCGGCTCCGAACCAGAACGTGACGCGCGGTTCGCGTGGCCCGGAAACGGTCGCCGTGTCGAAGGACCGCTCGCTCGTCGAAGCCGAAGCCGTTCGCACCGCCTACGCTCCCGACCAGAACGTGACCGGCGGCTCGCGCGTCAACAGCAAGGTCATCTCGACGATGGCCCACCCGATGGACGCACGTGTTCAAGCCCAGCAAGGCTCGGGCGCCGTCGCCAAGTAAGACCGGCGAAACCGCTGCTGCCCCTCGCGGGTAGTCAAAAAGGCCACGCAGAGATGCGTGGCCTTTTTGCTTTGGGGCGCGCGTTGCGGGCTTTCAGCGCGTGCGCGCCAGGTAGCGCTTGCGCCAGAAAACCAGCACCAGCAGCAGCGCGATGACCAGCATCGCCGTCATGGCGATCCAGAAGCCGTCGGCCTTGTGCACCAGCGGAATGAACTCGAAGTTCATGCCGAAGATGCCCGCGATGAGATTGAGCGGCAGGAAGATGGCCGTCAGCACGGTGAGCACTCGCATGATGTCGTTGGCGCGGTGGCCCTGCACGCTGAAATGCATCTGCACCGCGGTTTCCGCGTTCTGCTCGAGCCGGTGCACGTGGTGCACCACGCGCTCGATGTGCTCGAGCACGTCGCGGCTCCGCACCATGATCAGTTCGCGCTCGCGCTGCTCTGCTTCGCCCTGGGGGGAAGGCAGGGTTTCGAGCGAATCGATCCAGTCCTGGATGGCCGCGCGCTGGTCTTCGCAGATTTCGTCCAGGTGGTGCAGCGACTGCCGGGCTTCCATCAGCGCGCCCCAGTTGGTGAAGCGGCTGCGCGGATCGATCAGCTCGGTCTGCCAGTGGTCGAGCTGCCGCGTGAGCTCGCGGCGCATGTCCAGGTAGCCGTCGACGATCTGGTTGATGACGCGCAGCATCAGGTCGGCGGTGCCGGTCGGCACGCGGGCCGAGGTGGCGCGCACGTCGAGCGCCGGGGCGCCCTTGTCGTCCGGCGATCCGGCGGCGAGCAGCCGGGCGGCAAAGGCGTCGCGCACCGCGCCGTCCTGGGGGTGCACCGAGAGCAGCACGCGGTCGAACAGCGCAAAACCCACCGGACGGGTGTCGACCCGGCGCAGCACCGGAGGGCCGCGGCGCAATGGCGCGGGAAGGGACGGCTCGCCGCCCGTGCTGCCCTTGCCGTTGCCCAGCGCCGCCTGGCCGGGCCCGCTCGAGAGGCGCCGGAACACCAGCACGTCGTATTGCGAGGTGTAGTCGTAGTGCGACGGCAACTGGTCGTTGAGCAGGTCCGCCACATGCAGGTCGACCAGTTGCGTCTGGCACAGCGACTGCAGGATCTGCTGGACCTCGGGCAGCGAGGCGCGAAACTCGTCCCGCGTGAGCGAAACCCAGAGATAGCCCTGCGCGGCACAGGCTCCGGGCAGCGCCAGAGGCGCCAGCGCCGGATGCTCGCTCACGCGCGAGCGGTCGATTTCGAAGATGCGCATGCGCTATTGCTTTTGCAACAGGCGCACGGCGTCGAGCGCAAAGTAGGTGAGCACGCCATCGGCCCCGGCGCGTTTGAAGGCGAGCAGGCTTTCGAGCACCACCGCGTCGTGGTCGAGCCAGCCGTTCTGGGCGGCGGCCTTGAGCATCGCGTATTCGCCGCTCACCTGGTAGGCGAAGGTCGGCACATGGAATTCGTCCTTCACGCGGCGCACGATGTCCAGGTACGGCATGCCGGGTTTGACCATCACCATGTCGGCGCCTTCTGCAATGTCGAGCCCGACCTCGCGCAGCGCCTCGTCGCTGTTGCCCGGGTCCATCTGGTAGACCTTCTTGTTGCTCTTGCCGAGCGTCGCGGCCGAGCCCACGGCATCGCGGAACGGGCCGTAGAAGGCGCTCGCGTACTTGGCGCTGTAGGCCATGATCCGGGTGTGGATGTCGCCGCGGGCCTCCAGCGCGGTGCGGATCGCGCCAATGCGGCCGTCCATCATGTCGCTCGGCGCCACAATGTCGACGCCGGCTTGCGACTGTGTGAGTGCCTGCTTCACCAGTACCTCGACGGTGGCGTCGTTGAGGATGTAGCCGGTATCGTCGAGCAGGCCGTCCTGCCCGTGGCTGGTGTAGGGGTCGAGTGCCACGTCGGTCATCACGCCGAGCTCCGGAAAGCGCGACTTGAGCGCGGCGACCACGCGCGGAATCAGCCCGTCGGGATTGAAGGCCTCGTCGCCCTCGGGCGTCTTGAGGCTGGCGTCGATCACCGGAAAGAGCGCCATCACCGGGATGCCGGCCTTCACGCATTGCTCTGCCACCGGCAGCAGCAGGTCGAGGCTCAGGCGGTCCACGCCGGGCATCGACGCTACGGCGTCGCGCTTTTTCTCGCCTTCCTGCACGAACACCGGGTAGATGAGGTCGTGCGCCGTCAGCGCATGCTCCCTGACCAGGTTGCGGGTGAAGCTATCGCGGCGCAGGCGGCGCGGCCGGCCGGCGGGGTACATGGCAAAGGAAGATGGCGTCATAAGCGGAAAATTGTGCCTGAAGCCTTCCTTCGTGCGCTCGGCGGCTGTCCAAGTGTTGTCCGACAACCGTCCAGGCGGATAGCCCGAAGGTTCTCTTTTTTCGCGCGGAATTGTCAAAGAATCTGGCCCGAGCCGCTTGAAACTTTGTTTCGCCTTTGTTAAATTCAAAAGCGGGCGGTTTACCGCTCCCCGCTTTTCCTCCCTGAGCGGGTGCCTTGATGTGTGACAGCAAAAGGGCTTCCCAGCCCGACGTGAAGACGTCGGGCTTTTTTTTGTCCGCTGCATCCGCGCCGGCCGCAAAGCACGGTCGGCATGGCGCGGCCGGCCACTAAACTGGCCCCATGCTCTGGGTTAAATCTCTTCACATCGTCTTCATTGCAAGCTGGTTCGCGGGGTTGTTCTACCTCCCCCGGATCTTCGTCAACCTGGCGATGGTGCCGCCCGAGTCCGTGGCCGAACGCGAGCGCTTGCTTCTGATGGCGCGCAAGCTGCTGCGCTTCACCACCTTCCTGGCCATTCCGGCGCTGGGTTTCGGCCTCTGGCTCTGGCTGGGCTATGGCATCGGGCGCGGCCCCGGCAACGGCTGGCTGCATGCCAAGCTGGCACTGGTGCTCGCCGTAATCGGGTATCACCATGCCTGCGGCGTGCTGCTGCGCCGTTTCGTGGCTGGAGGCACGCAGCGCAACGACCGCTGGTACCGCTGGTTCAATGAACTGCCGGTCCTGTTGCTGCTTGGCATCGTGGTGCTGGTGGTCGTCAAGCCGTTCTGAGCCCGGAAGCCACGGTGCAGACGCAGCACAAATCCGCCGCGCTGCCCCTGGCGCTCGCCTATGCGGCGCTGATTGTCTATGCCAGCCTGTACCCGTTCGCCGACTGGCGCGACCAGGGCATTGCGCCGTGGGCCTACCTGTCGGCGTCGTGGCCCAAGTACTGGACAGGCTTCGATTTCGCGATCAATGTGGGTGGCTACGTTCCCTTCGGCTTCCTGTGCGCGCTGGCGGTGCTGCGAACACGGCGCGACGCCAGCGTCTGGCGTGCGGTGCTGCGCGCAACGATGGCCGGCGCGGCCGTGGCATTCGCGATGGAAACGCTGCAGAGCTATCTCCCCGCGCGCATTCCTTCCAATGTCGACCTGGGCCTGAACAGCTCCGGCGCGCTGCTGGGGGCCCTGCTCGCGGCCGGGCTGGAGCGGCTCGGCGCGGTGGCGCACTGGAGCCGCACGCGTTCGCAGTGGTTCGTCGACGACTCCCGCGGCGCGCTGGTGCTGCTCGCGCTGTGGCCGCTGGCGCTGCTGTTTCCGGCTGCCGTGACCTTCGGGCTCGGCCAGGTGTTCGAGCGGCTCGAAGTCGCGGTGTCCGAGTGGCTGCTCGACACGCCCTTCATCGACTGGATGCCGCTGCGCCAGTTCGAGCTGGAGCCGCTGGTGCCCGCCGTCGAACTGCTGTGCGTGATGCTCGGCGCCCTGGTGCCTTGCCTGCTGGCGTTCATGGTGACGCGCACGGTGGCCCGGCGCGCCGTGCTGCTGCCGCTCACGCTGCTCGCGGGCATCGGCGCCTCGGCGCTGTCGGCGGCGCTGAGCTACGGCCCCGAGCACGCGTGGGCATGGCTGGGCCTGCCGGTGCAGGTCGGCATTGCGACGGCGCTGGTTGCCGGCGTGCTGCTGCTCGGAGCGCCGCGCCGGCTGTGCGCGGCCTTGCTGCTGGTGGCGCTGGTGATCCAGTTGAGCCTGCTGAACCAGGCACCCGAGAGCGCGTATTTCGCGCAGACCCTCGCCACCTGGGAGCAGGGCCGCTTCATCCGCTTCCACGGCCTGGCCCAGTGGCTCGGGTGGCTCTGGCCGTTCGCCGTCCTCGCCTATGTGGTGGCCGCGCTGTCGCGCCGGGGCCGGCCGGCCGGCTGATGGCCAGCGGCGGGCGTCACTAAAATCTCCCGATGCCCAGTTCCTCTCCCGCCGCGCCGCCCGGCTACTACGGCCGCCACATCTTCTTTTGCCTCAACGAGCGCAAGAACGGGGAAGACTGCTGCGCCCTGCACAACGCCCAGGCCGGTTTCGACCGCTGCAAGGCGAAGGTCAAGGAGGCGGGGCTGGCCGGTCCCGGCAAGGTGCGCGTCAACAAGGCGGGCTGCCTCGACCGCTGCGCCGGCGGCCCGGTGGCGGTGGTCTATCCCGAAGCGGTCTGGTACACCTTCGTCGATGCCGACGACATCGACGAAATCGTCGAGTCGCACCTGAAGAACGGCCAGGTCGTCGAGCGCCTGTTGCTGCCTCCCGATGTCGGCCGCTGAACTTTCAGCGGAATACCGCGCTCGTACCCTGCACCCAGGCCGCCAAGGCCGCGCATCTCCATTCCCGCCGCCATGAATTCCCAGACCGAAAAGATCCGCCTCCAGGGCGCCGCCGGCGCCATCGAGGTGCAGCGCGACCAGCCGGCCGATGCCGCGCGCGCCGGCATCGCCGTGATCGCCCATCCGCATCCGCTGTTCGGCGGCACCATGGACAACAAGGTGGTGCAGACCATGGCGCGCGCGTTCGTCTCCTGCGGCTGGACCGCGGTGCGCTTCAACTTCCGCGGCGTGGGCGCGAGCGAAGGCGTGCACGACGAGGGGCGCGGCGAATGCGAGGACATGCTGAACGTCGTCGCCCAGCTCGCGCCCGAGGGTCCGCTGGCCATTGCCGGCTTTTCGTTCGGCGCCTTCGTGGCGAGCTGCGCAGCCGAAAAGCTCTGGGCCGGCCGCGACCTGCGGCAGCTCGTGCTCGTCGGCACGGCGGCTTCGCGCTTCTCCGTGGCCACGCTGCCGGCCGAGGCGCACGAGCGCACGCTGGTGGTCCACGGCGAGGCCGACGACACGGTGCCGCTGGCGGCCGTCATGGACTGGGCGCGGCCGCAGTCACTGCCTGTCACGGTTATTCCGGGGGGCGGCCATTTCTTTCACGGACAATTGCCCCTCCTCAAAAGTCTGGTTGCCCGCCATCTTCGCGCGGGTGCCGCATGAAAAGCCTCACGGGCTTGTGTCTTCGTCTCCTCCCCATCTCTCCCATGAATCGTTTTCTTGACGCGTTTCGCGCGCTGGTGCTGACCGCCGCCGCATCGGTTTGCATGATTGCCGCGGCCCAGGCGCCGGCGCCGCCCGAAATTGCCGCGCGCAGCTACCTGCTGCTCGATGTCACGGCCAACCAGATCCTCGCGCAGAAGGACATCGACAGCCCGGTCGAGCCGGCGTCGCTCACCAAGCTGATGTCGGCCTACATCGTGTTCGACGCGCTGCGCGCCAAGAAGATCACGTTGACCCAGACGATGCCGGTCAGCCAGCGCGCCTGGAAGATGCCCGGCTCGCGCATGTTCATCGATCCCAAGATGCAGGTACCGGTCGAAGACCTGATCAAGGGGCTCATCGTGCAGTCGGGCAACGACGCCACCGTGGCGCTGGCCGAAGGCGTGGGCGGCACGGTCGAGCATTTTGTCGAGCTCATGAATGCCCAGGCCCAGGCGCTGGGCATGAAGAACACGGCCTACAAGAACCCCGAAGGCCTCACCGCGTCCGGCCACACCACCACGGCGCGCGACCTGAGCATCCTGGCGACCCGCCTGGTGCGCGACTTCCCGGAAGAAGCCAAGTACTACGCTATCAAGAAGTACCGCTATCCCGGCACGCCGTCGACCAACGACACCAACCGCAACCTGCTGCTGTTCCGCGACCCGACCGTCGACGGCCTCAAGACCGGCCACACCGAGGCCGCCGGTTACTGCATGATTGCCACCGCCAAGCGCGACTTCCCCAACCTGACCGGCGGACGCCGGCTGCTGTCGATCGTGCTGGGCACCTCGGGCGAAACCGTGCGCGCGAACGAATCGCAGAAGCTCCTGAACTGGGGCTACACCGCCTACGACGCGGTCCGTCTGTTCGATGCAGGCCAGCCGGCCGCCACGCCCGCGGTCTGGAAAGGCAAGGCCAACACGCTCAAGCTGGGTCGCCCGGAAGCCATCGTGGTCGCGGTACCGGCCGGTACCGCCAGCAAGATCAAGACCCAGGTGGCGCGCCCCGATCCGCTGGTGGCGCCGTTCACCAAGTACCAGCCGGTCGGCTCGCTCAAGGTGACCCTGGACGACCAGCCGCTGGCGGACGTGCCGCTGGTGGCGCTGGAAGGCGTCGAGCAAGCGGGCGTCTTCGGCCGCGCCTGGGATGCCGTCCGGCTCTGGATCAAGTGATGCTGGTCTACGGCAATTGCTGACGGCGGGGCGGACTGCTATACTCGTGGGCTTTTCGGAATTTTCCGAAGGGTTTCACGTTTTCGTTATTCCCGGCTTCCTTTCCTTGCGTCACGACAAGGCAAGGGCGGTTTCAGAGCCAGAGCCGGGTTGTTTTGGGACTAATTCATTCATGCCAACCATCAATCAACTGGTGCGTCAGGGTCGAACGGTCGAAAAGATCAATTCGAAGAGCCCTGCCATGCAGAACTCGCCGCAACGCCGCGGTGTCTGCACCCGCGTCTACACCACGACGCCCAAGAAGCCCAACTCGGCGCTTCGTAAAGTTGCCAAGGTCCGCCTGACCAATGGCTTCGAAGTCATCTCCTACATCGGCGGCGAAGGCCACAACCTGCAGGAACACAGCGTCGTGCTGGTTCGCGGCGGTCGTGTCAAGGACTTGCCCGGTGTTCGCTACCACATCGTGCGCGGTTCGCTCGACCTGCAAGGCGTGAAAGACCGCAAGCAGTCGCGTTCCAAGTACGGCGCAAAGCGCCCCAAGAAGGCCTAAGCTTTCTTCTTTTCGGAAAAAACAAACGGTGTTCGGTTGCCTTGGCGGGCACATCGAGCGAAGTGACCCAATCCCGGGTCGAGTAAGTGAGAGTCCGAACTGGCTCTCGCGGTACCGGAAACGGTGCCAACTGAAGCAAAGAGGTTAAAAAATGCCACGTCGTCGCGAAGTCCCCAAACGTGAAATCCTGCCGGATCCCAAGTACGGCAATGTCGAGCTGTCCAAATTCATGAACGTGATCATGGAAGGCGGCAAGAAGGCTGTTGCCGAACGCATCATCTACGGTGCGCTCGAATTCATCGAAAAGAAGAACCCGGACAAGGACCCGCTCGAAGCTTTCACCGTTGCCATCAACAACGTGAAGCCGATGGTCGAAGTCAAGTCGCGCCGTGTCGGTGGTGCGAACTACCAGGTGCCGGTCGAAGTGCGCCCGGTGCGCCGTCTGGCGCTGTCCATGCGCTGGATCAAGGAAGCCGCCCGCAAGCGTGGCGAGAAGTCGATGGCCCTGCGTCTGGCCAACGAGCTGATGGAAGCCACGGAAGGCCGTGGCGGCGCCATGAAGAAGCGCGACGAAGTGCACCGCATGGCAGAAGCCAACCGGGCATTCAGCCACTTCCGCTTCTAAGAATCAAACTTCGCTTGGGCGTTGGGTGTTGAGTGTCGGGCGACGTCGCCCGTGCTCGAGGCCCAGCGCTCAACGCATTTAACCCGAAAGTAAATCATGTCCCGCAAGACCCCCATCGAGCGCTACCGCAACATCGGCATCTCCGCGCACATCGACGCCGGCAAGACCACGACGACCGAGCGCATCCTGTTCTACACCGGTGTGAACCACAAGATCGGTGAAGTGCACGATGGCGCCGCCACGATGGACTGGATGGAGCAAGAGCAAGAGCGCGGCATCACGATCACCTCGGCGGCCACCACCTGCTTCTGGAAGGGCATGGCGGGCACGTTCGACGAACACCGCATCAACATCATCGACACCCCCGGCCACGTGGACTTCACCATTGAAGTCGAGCGCTCGATGCGCGTGCTGGACGGCGCCGTCATGGTGTACGACGCGGTCGGCGGCGTGCAGCCCCAGTCCGAAACCGTCTGGCGCCAGGCCAACAAGTACAAGGTTCCGCGTCTCGCGTTCGTCAACAAGATGGACCGTACCGGCGCCGACTTCCTGCGCGTGCGTCAGATGATGGTGGACCGCCTGAAGGCCAACCCCGTCGTGATCCAGATCCCGATCGGCGCCGAAGAGCGCTTCCAGGGCATCGTCGACCTCGTCAAGATGAAGTCGATCATCTGGGACGAAGAAAAGGGCGTGACCTTCAAGTACGGCGAAATCCCGGCCGACCTGGCCGAGGTGTGCGCCGAGTACCGCGAAAAGCTCGTCGAAGCTGCTGCCGAAGCGAGCGAAGAGCTCATGAACAAGTACCTCGAAGGCAATGAGCTGACCGAAGCCGAAATCAAGGCGGCGATCCGCCAACGCACCATCGCTGGCGAAATCCAGCCGATGCTGTGCGGCTCGGCCTTCAAGAACAAGGGCGTGCAGGCCATGCTCGACGCCGTCGTCGAATACATGCCCGCACCGACCGACATTCCCCCGGTCAAGGGCATGGACGAAGACGAAGTGCCGACGACCCGCAAGGCCGACGACAGCGAAAAGTTCTCCGCCCTCGCATTCAAGCTCATGACCGACCCGTTCGTCGGCCAGTTGACCTTCGTTCGCGTCTATTCCGGCGTGCTGACCAAGGGCGACAGCGTCTACAACCCGGTGCGCGGCAAGAAGGAACGCATCGGCCGGATCGTGCAGATGCACGCCAACAACCGCGTCGAAGTGAGCGAAATCCGCGCTGGCGACATCGCCGCCTGTATTGGCCTGAAGGAAGTGACCACGGGCGAAACCCTGTGCGATCCCGCAGCCATTCTGACGCTCGAGCGCATGGTGTTCCCGGAATCGGTGATCTCGCAGGCCGTCGAGCCCAAGACCAAGGTCGACCAGGAAAAGATGGGCATCGCCCTGCAACGCCTGGCACAGGAAGACCCGTCGTTCCGCGTCAAGACCGACGAAGAATCGGGCCAGACCATCATCGCCGGCATGGGCGAGCTTCACCTCGAAATCATCGTGGACCGCATGAAGCGCGAGTTCGGCGTGGAAGCCAACGTGGGCAAGCCGCAGGTGGCCTACCGCGAAACGATCCGCAAGACCGTCGAAGATGCCGAAGGCAAGTTCGTTCGCCAGTCGGGCGGCAAGGGCCAGTACGGCCACGTCGTCCTGAAGCTCGAGCCGCAGGAAGCGGGCAAGGGCTTCGAGTTCGTCGACGCCATCAAGGGCGGTGTGGTTCCTCGCGAATACATCCCCGCAGTGGAAAAGGGCGTTGTGGAAGCGCTGACGCAAGGCGTGCTGGCGGGCTACCCCGTCGTCGACGTCAAGGTCACGCTGCACTTCGGCTCCTACCACGACGTGGACTCGAACGAAATGGCGTTCAAGATGGCCGCCATCTTCGGTTTCAAGGAAGGCGCCCGCAAGGCCGGCCCCGTGATTCTCGAGCCGATGATGGCCGTGGAAGTCGAAACGCCTGAAGACTACGCCGGCAACGTGATGGGCGACCTGTCCTCACGCCGCGGCATGGTTCAGGGCATGGAAGACATGATCGGTGGCGGCAAGGCCATCAAGGCCGAAGTGCCGCTGTCGGAAATGTTCGGCTACTCGACCACGCTGCGTTCGATGTCGCAAGGCCGCGCCACGTACACGATGGAGTTCAAGCATTACGCTGAAGCTCCGCGCAATGTCGCAGAAGCCATCGTGGCTGCTCGCGCAAAGTAAAAGAATGCAGAGCCACGCAGTGCGTGGCCCTCGTTGTCTGCGATCCGGTGCCGCCGCGTTCCCGTGCGAGGCGAATCAGCAATCGGGTGCAGACATAAAACCAATACACGGGAATGCTCTTTCAAGGATTGAAAAATGGCAAAAGGTAAATTCACTCGCACCAAGCCGCACGTGAACGTGGGCACGATCGGTCACGTCGACCACGGCAAGACCACGCTGACGGCGGCGATCGCCACGGTGCTGTCGGCCAAGTTCGGCGGCGAAGCCAAGGCCTACGACCAGATCGACGCGGCGCCCGAAGAAAAGGCCCGCGGCATCACCATCAACACCGCCCACGTCGAGTACGAAACGGCCAACCGCCACTACGCCCACGTCGACTGCCCCGGCCACGCCGACTACGTCAAGAACATGATCACCGGTGCCGCCCAGATGGACGGCGCCATCCTCGTGTGCTCGGCCGCCGACGGCCCCATGCCCCAGACCCGCGAGCACATCTTGCTGGCGCGCCAGGTGGGTGTGGGCTACATCATCGTGTTCCTGAACAAGTGCGACATGGTGGACGACGCTGAACTGCTCGAGCTCGTCGAAATGGAAGTGCGCGAGCTGCTCGACAAGTACGAGTTCCCGGGCGACGACACCCCCATCATCCACGGCTCGGCCAAGCTCGCCCTCGAAGGCGACAAGGGCAAGCTGGGTGAAGAAGCCATCATGAAGCTGGCCGACGCCCTGGACACCTACATCCCGACGCCCGAGCGCGCCGTGGACGGCACCTTCCTGATGCCTGTGGAAGACGTGTTCTCGATCTCCGGCCGCGGCACCGTCGTGACCGGCGCCGTCGAGCGCGGCGTGATCAAGGTCGGCGAGGAAATCGAGATCGTGGGCATCCGCCCGACCGTCAAGACCACCTGCACCGGCGTGGAAATGTTCCGCAAGCTGCTCGACCAGGGCCAGGCCGGCGACAACGTCGGCGTGCTGCTGCGCGGCACCAAGCGCGAAGAAGTCGAGCGCGGCCAGGTGCTGTGCAAGCCCGGCTCGATCAAGCCGCACACGCACTTCACCGCCGAGGTGTACGTGCTGTCCAAGGACGAGGGCGGCCGTCACACGCCGTTCTTCAACAACTACCGTCCGCAGTTCTACTTCCGCACCACGGACGTGACCGGCGCGATCGAGCTGCCCGCGGACAAGGAAATGGTCATGCCTGGCGACAACGTCAGCATCACCGTGAAGCTGATCAACCCGATCGCGATGGAAGAAGGCCTGCGCTTCGCCATCCGCGAAGGCGGCCGCACCGTGGGTTCGGGCGTCGTGGCAAAGATCCTCGACATCTAAGCCGCACGCAAAGGAATCACCATGGCTACCAAGCAAAAAATCCGCATCCGCCTGAAGGCGTTCGACTACAAGCTGATCGACCAGTCGGCAGCCGAAATCGTTGATACCGCCAAGCGCACCGGCGCGATCGTCAAGGGCCCCGTGCCCCTGCCGACCCGCATGAAGCGTTTCGACATCCTGCGTTCGCCGCACGTCAACAAGACGTCGCGCGACCAGCTCGAGATCCGCACGCACCAGCGCCTGATGGACATCGTCGACCCGACCGACAAGACCGTGGACGCGCTGATGAAGCTCGACCTGCCGGCCGGCGTGGACGTCGAGATCAAGCTGCAGTAAACCGGCCTCGCGCCGCGTTTCCTGAAAAGCCCGCTTGCAGAAATGCAAGCGGGCTTTTTTCATTTGTTCCCAACTGTGGCATCCTCGCGCACCGGTATTTTTCGGGGGCAAGCAGGGGCCGGGGCCGAAACGAGGGCAGTTACAAGCTATGAGCTACAAGAACTCTTCTGCATGGATCGCGGCATGTGTCGTTCTGGCGTTGCTGGCCGGCTGCGGTGGCGGAGGCGGCGGGGGAGGTGGCGGCCTGGCCGGCTTCCCGCTGCCGGTGGCGGGTCCGGTGACCCTGAGCGGCACGGCCACCTATGAATCCGTGCCGAATCCGAGCGGCACCCTGGTCTATGCCAGCGCCGCCCCCAAGCCCGTGCGCGGGGCCATGGTGGAAGTGCTCAATGCAGCAACATCTGCGCAACTGGCCACGGCAATCACCGACGACAACGGGGCCTACGCGGTGTCCGTGCCTGCGAACACGGTGATCGCTGTGCGGGTCAAGGCCCAGCTGGTCCGCAGCGGCCCGGGCGCAAGCTGGGATGTGACGGTGCGCGACAACACGCGTTCCGGCGGCCTGTACACCATGCAGAGTCCCGCCTTCTCATCCGGCGCGGCCGCCCTGGTGCGCGACCTCTACGCGCCGTCGGGCTGGGGTAGTTCGAGCTACACCGAGGACCGGGTGGCGGCGCCTTTCGCCATACTCGATACGGTCTACACCGCCATGCAGAAGGTGACATCGGTTGCGCCCGCAACGGCATTTCCGGCATTGCGCGTGTTCTGGAGCGTCAACAACGCGCCGTCCTCCGGCAGCGTCGCGGCAGGGCAGATCGGCACCACTTTCTTTGTCGACCGAGGCAGCAACGGCCGTGAAATCTACGTGCTGGGCAAGGAAGACGTCGATACCGATGAATACGACACTTCGGTGATTGCCCATGAATGGGGGCACTACTACCAGTCCTCCTTCAGCCGCGACGACTCGATGGGCGGGGACCACAGTCAGAGCCAGCGTACCGATCGCCGGCTCGCCTTCTCGGAAGGCTGGGGCAATGCCTGGTCGGGCATCGCGCTGGGGCGCCGCAACTATGTCGATTCGGCCGGCGCGCAACAGGCATCCGCGCGGGAGAGCATCAACATCGACCTCTCCGCCGGCGCGGCAACCGTGCCAGGCTGGTACCGCGAGACGTCGATCCAATCGATTTTCTGGAATCTCAACCAGCAGGTCGGCTTCAAGCCGATCCACGACACGCTGACCGGCTTCCAGTTCAGGGGCGGTGCGGCCGTTACTTCGATCCATCCTTTTTCGGCGGCCTTCAACGCGACCGCTCCGGGCAGCGCCCCGGTCTTGGCCACCCTGCTCGGTGGGCAGAGCATCAACGCGACGGACAACGATCCGTTCGGCGGTGCTGAAAAGAACGACGGCGGAATTCCGGTCACCATTCCTATGTACAGGATGGCGACCGTGGGCGGCGCCGTGACCCAGGCTTGCGTCTCCAACGACGCCGGCACGGGCAACAAACTCGGCAGCTTCTCCTACGTTCGCTTCAGCGCGCCCGCCAACCGCAGCTACCAGATCACCGTGAACGGCGGTCCGGCGGAATCCAATCCCGATTTCGACATCTTCAGGGGCGGACGGATCGCCCGGACCAGCAATACGGTCAGCCTGTCGGCTGGCGAGTACGTTCTTGCAGTGACGGACCTCAGCAGTCTCGACGCATGCTTCAACGTCTCCATTCAGTAGCAAGAAAGGCCGCCATGAACATCCGATCGAATTCGATGATGGCCCTCGCGTGCCTCGCACTGGCAGCGCTGTCGGCGCCAGCCGCGGCCGACGGCGAGCCTGCATCGCGCGTTGCCAGGCATCCGGCATCGCAGCACCATGCCGCCCCGATGACCACGGCGCCGCAGAAGCCCGGCGGCGCTGGCGTCAAGCTCGAATACCGCCTCGACGCCGCGCCGCAATTGGGCCAGGCCACGCCTGTCGTGCTGCAATTCGACGGCGTGACCGACGCGGATGGCGCCACGGTTCGCCTGAGCGCCGACAAGGGGCTGACGCTCCAGGGAAGCAGCACCCTCGCGCTGCCGGCCGGCAAGCGGACCACGGCCACCGTTGTCGTGGTGAGCGAGGCCGAGGGGCTGGCCTACCTCAATGTGTTCATCAGGCAGGGCGGCGCCTCGAGCGTGGTTTCGGTCCCCATCCAGACCGGCACGGCAGCACCGGCCCTGAAATCCAGCGGCGAGATGAAGTCCACGCCGGGCGGCGACAGCATCATCACGATGCCCGTCAAATAAGCCGAAAGCGGGCAAAAACCGGGAAGCGAGCGCCCGCCGGGCCGCTTCTCCATGCTGCTTGCACTGTGCGGGCATAGCGGGCTATAATCGCCGGCTCTGCCCTTTTTGCGTCTATACGGACGCCGCAAGTGCGGAGATTTATCAACCTTCTTTCGCAGGCCGGAACCTCAGGGCAACCTCAGGAAATCGGCCAAACGCTGTCGCCAATTGAAGTGGCAGCGGCGAGGGGAGTTTCCATTTTTGGAGAAAACAAATGAGTCTGAGCAACTCCCTCGGGTTGCTGGGCCGCAAGGTGGGGATGATGCGTCTCTTCACCGATGACGGGGACGCAGTTCCTGTCACGGTGGTGGATGTATCCAACAACCGTGTGACCCAGATCAAGTCGCAAGAGACCGACGGCTACGTCGCACTGCAAGTGACCTTCGGTTCGCGCAAGGCATCTCGTGTGACCAAGCCGCAAGCCGGCCACCTCGCCAAGGCGGGTGTCGAAGCTGGCGAAATCATCCGCGAATTCCGCGTGACCGCCGATACCGCAGGCCAGCACAAGGCTGGCGGCGTCATCGCCGCGAGCAGCGTGTTCTCGGTGGGCCAGAAGGTCGACGTGCAAGGCACCTCGATCGGCAAGGGCTTCGCCGGCACGATCAAGCGCCACAACATGAAGTCGCAACGCGCGTCGCACGGCAACAGCCGTTCGCACAACGTTCCCGGCTCGATCGGCATGGCACAAGACCCCGGTCGCGTGTTCCCCGGCAAGCGCATGACGGGCCATCTGGGCGACGTCACCAAGACCACGCAGAACCTCGATGTCTTCCGCATCGACGAAGCGCGTCAACTGTTGCTCATCAAGGGCGCGATCCCGGGTTCGAAGGGTGGCTTCGTCACCGTGCGTCCCGCCATCAAGGCCAAGCCGCAAGCGGCTGAAGGAGCGAAGTAATGCAACTCGAACTCCTGAACGAACAAGGCCAGGCCGCGTCGAAATACGACGCCCCTGAAACCGTGTTCGGCCGTGACTACAACGAAGACCTGGTTCACCAGATCGTCGTTGCATTCCAGGCCAACGCCCGCCAAGGCACGCGCGCCCAGAAGGACCGCGAGCAGGTCAAGCACTCGACCAAGAAGCCTTTCAAGCAAAAGGGAACGGGCCGCGCCCGTGCCGGTATGACGTCCTCGCCGCTGTGGCGCGGGGGTGGCCGGATCTTCCCGAACATGCCTGACGAAAACTTCTCGCAGAAGATCAACAAGAAGATGTACCGCGCCGGCATGGCCGCCATCTTCTCGCAGCTCGCTCGTGAAGGCCGTCTGGCCGTGGTGGATTCGCTGACCGTGGATTCGCCCAAGACGAAGCCGCTGGCAGCCCGTTTCAAGGCGATGAATCTCGAGTCCGTGCTCGTGATCGCCGAAGAAGTCGACGAAAACCTGTACCTTGCCTCGCGCAATCTGGTCAACATCCTTGTGGTCGAACCTCGCTACGCCGATCCGGTGTCGCTGGTCCACTACAAGAAGGTGCTGGTCACCAAGGGTGCCGTCGACAAGCTCAAGGAGATGTTCGCATGAGCCGCGTGAACCCTACCGCCGCTGAACGTACGTTCGAAGAAGGCCGCCTGATGGCGGTGCTGGTCGCCCCGATCGTGTCCGAAAAGGCAACGATGGTCGGCGAGAAGTCGAACGCTGTCACTTTCAAGGTGCTGCAAGACGCCACCAAGCCCGAGATCAAGGCCGCCGTTGAACTGATGTTCAAGGTCGAAGTCCAGGGCGTGTCGGTGCTCAACACCAAGGGCAAGACCAAGCGCTTTGGCAAGTCCATCGGCCGCCGCGACAACGTTCGCAAGGCCTATGTGACGCTGAAGCCGGGTCAAGAGCTCAACCTCGTCGGGGAAGGCGCTTAATCATGGCCGTCATCAAGATGAAACCCACTTCGCCGGGCCAACGCGGCGCGGTGAAGATTTCGCGTGACCACCTGTACAAGGGTGCTCCGCACGCAGCCCTGCTGGAACCCCAGTTCCAGAAGGCCGGCCGCAACAACAACGGCCACATCACGATCCGTCACCGTGGCGGTGGTTCCAAGCACCACTACCGCGTTGTCGACTTCGTGCGCAACAAGGACGGCATCCCGGCCAAGGTCGAACGCATCGAGTACGACCCGAACCGCACCGCCCACATCGCTCTGGTCTGCTACGCCGACGGCGAGCGCCGCTACATCATCGCCCCGCGCGGTCTTGAGGCTGGCGCAACGCTGCTGAGCGGTTCGGAAGCCCCGATCCGCGCCGGCAACACGCTGCCGATCCGCAACATTCCGGTCGGCTCGACGATCCACTGCATCGAACTGCAACCCGGCAAGGGCGCGCAGATCGCGCGTTCGGCCGGCACGTCGGCCACGCTGCTGGCTCGCGAAGGCGTCTACGCCCAGGTCCGCATGCGTTCGGGTGAGGTGCGCCGCGTCCACATCGAATGCCGCGCCACCATCGGCGAAGTGGCCAACGAAGAGCACAGCCTGCGCCAGCTCGGCAAGGCAGGCGCCAAGCGCTGGAAGGGCATCCGCCCGACCGTCCGCGGCGTTGTGATGAACCCGGTCGACCACCCGCACGGTGGCGGCGAAGGCAAGACTGGCGAAGGCCGCCATCCTGTCGACCCATGGGGCAACCTGACCAAGGGCTATCGCACCCGTAACAACAAGCGCACGCAGGTCTTCATCGTGTCGCGTCGCAAGAAGTAAGGGATAGCCCATGACTCGCTCTCTCAAAAAGGGTCCTTTCGTCGACCACCACCTGGTGGCCAAGGCCGACAAGGCCGTGACGACCAAGGACAAGAAGCCGATCAAGACCTGGTCGCGTCGTTCGATGGTTCTGCCCGAGTTCATCGGCCTGACCATCGCCGTGCACAACGGCAAGCAACACGTGCCTGTGTACATCACCGACCAGATGGTCGGCCACAAGCTCGGCGAATTTGCGCTCACGCGCACGTTCAAGGGGCACCCCGCGGACAAAAAAGTCCAGAAGAAGTAAGGAACGACCATGTCTGAAACACGTGCAGTCCTCCGCGGTGTCCGCCTGTCGGTCGACAAGGGCCGTCTGGTCGCTGACCTGATCCGCGGCAAGAAGGTCGATCAAGCGCTCAACGTTCTGCAGTTCACGCAGAAAAAGGCCGCTGTGATCATCAAGAAGGTGCTCGAGTCGGCCATCGCCAACGCCGAGCACAACGACGGTGCCGACATCGACGAACTGAAGGTCAAGACCATTTACGTCGAGCAAGGTGCAACGCTCAAGCGCTTCACGGCGCGGGCCAAGGGTCGCGGCAATCGCATCAGCAAGCCCACGTGCCATGTGTACGTGACGGTTGGCAACTAAGAAGGCCTGGAAGAAATATGGGACAGAAAATCCACCCAACCGGGTTCCGCCTTGCGGTTACCCGTAACTGGTCCAGCCGCTGGTACGCAAGCGACCGCGATTTCGCGGGCATGCTGGCCGAAGACATCAAGGTTCGCGAATACCTCAAGAAGAAGCTGAAGAACGCTTCGGTGTCGCGCGTCATGATCGAGCGTCCCGCCAAGAATGCACGCATCACGATCTACTCGGCTCGTCCGGGCGTCGTGATCGGCAAGAAGGGCGAAGACATCGAGAACCTCAAGCGCGAACTGGGCAAGCAGCTCGGCGTGCCGGTGGCAGTGAACATCGAAGAAGTGCGCAAGCCCGAAATCGATGCCCAGCTGATCGCCGACAGCATCACGCAGCAGCTCGAAAAGCGGATCATGTTCCGCCGTGCCATGAAGCGCGCCATGCAAAACGCCATGCGTCTGGGTGCCCTGGGCATCAAGATCATGTCGTCGGGCCGCCTGAACGGCATCGAAATCGCTCGTTGCGAGTGGTACCGCGAAGGTCGCGTGCCGCTTCACACCCTGCGCGCCGACATCGACTACGGCACCTCGGAAGCCAAGACCACCTACGGCGTCATCGGCGTCAAGGTCTGGGTCTACAAGGGCGACACGCTGGGTCGCAACGACCTGCCGGCCGTCGAAACGCCGCGTCCCGACGACGAGCGTCGTCCGCGTGGTCCGCGCCGCGATGGCCGCCCGGGTGGCGACCGTCCGGGTTCGGACCGTCGTGGTCCCGGCCCGCGCGCCGGTGCCCGTGGCCCGATCGGTGGCAACACCGCCCCGGCCGACGGCAGCGACAAGCCCGCAGAAGCGACCGGTGGAGCTCCGGCTGCACCGGGTGCAGACTCGAAACCCGCCGTTAAGCGCGTCCGCAAAGCCGCGCCAGCTGCAGCAGCTGACGGTGCCAAGACCGAGTGATCGGTCTTAGAACTACGGAGTATTAAAAATGCTGCAACCTGCACGCAGAAAGTTCCGCAAGGAACAAAAGGGCCGCAACACCGGCATCGCAACCCGGGGCAACTCGGTTGCCTTCGGTGATTTCGGTCTCAAATGCACCGACCGCGGCCGCCTCACGGCGCGCCAGATCGAAGCCGCTCGCCGCGCAATTTCGCGTCACGTGAAGCGCGGTGGCCGTATCTGGATCCGCGTGTTCCCGGACAAGCCAATCTCGACCAAGCCCGCCGAAGTGCGGATGGGTAACGGCAAGGGCAACCCCGAGTACTACGTCGCTGAAATCCAGCCTGGCAAGATCGTGTTCGAGATCGTCGGCGTGCCCGAAGAGCTCGCCCGCGAAGCGTTCCGCCTTGCCGCCGCCAAGCTTCCGCTGCGCACGACGTTCGTCGCGCGCCAGCTCGGCGCCTGAGAGGAGAACATCCATGGCAACACGTAAGAAAAAAGAAACCGCGGCTCCGGCCAAGGTGACCAAGGCTGCAACCCTGCGCACGAAAGATGTCGCAGCGCTGCAAACCGAAGTCAAGGAACTGCAGAAGGCTCATTTCGGCCTGCGCATGCAAAAAGCCACGCAACAGCTGTCGAACACCTCGACGCTGCGCGTGACGCGCCGCGACATCGCGCGCGCCAAGACCATTCTTGCGCAGAAGCAGCAAGAAATCCCAGCCGCCATCAAGGAGTGAACATGACGGAAGTTAAAAAATCCCTCAAGCGCACCTTGATCGGCAAGGTGGTCAGCGACAAGCGTGCCAAGACCGTGACCGTGCTGGTCGAGCGCCGTGTGAAGCACGAGCTCTACGGCAAGATCGTGGCCAAGACGAGCAAGTACCACGCCCATGACGAAAAGGGCGAGTACAAGCTGGGCGACACCATCGAGATCACGGAAAGCCGTCCGATCTCGAAGACCAAGAACTGGGTCGTGACCCGTCTGGTCGAGAAGGCCGTGCTGGTCTGATCACTGGTTGATCTGCCTCGGGAAGTCTCGTGAAGGCAACCCATCCCGAAACGGCCCACAATGTGGGCCGTTTTTCTTTTTCAGGAGCACTCAGATGATCAAAGTCGGCGACACCCTTCCTTCGGCCACCCTGCAGGAATATTCCGAGGTCGAAGGCGAAGGCTGCAGCATCGGCCCGAACCCGGTGGACGTGAGCAAGGCCACGGCCGGCAAGACCATTGCGCTGTTCGCGCTGCCCGGCGCCTTCACGCCCACCTGCTCGGCCAAGCATGTGCCCGGCTATGTGCAGCACTTCGACGACTTCAAGGCCGCCGGCGTGGACGAGATCTGGTGCGTGAGCGTGAACGACGCCTTCGTGATGGGCGCCTGGGCGCGCGACCAGAAAACCGGCGCCAAGGTGCGCATGCTGGCCGACGGCAGCGCCGATTTCGCCAAGGCCACCGGCCTCACGCTCGACCTGACCGGCCGCGGCATGGGCCTGCGCAGCAACCGCTATTCGATGCTCGTGAAGGATGGCAAGGTGGCCACGCTGAACGTCGAGGCTCCGGGCAAGTTCGAGGTCAGCAGCGCCGAGACGCTGCTGGCGCAAGCCCGCGGCTGACCGGCTGGAGATTAGAGATCCACCTTGAGGTAGTGCGCGCCCGCGATCGGGTTGTGATAGTAGGGCGGCACTTCCTCGAAGCCCAGGTCTTCGTAGAGCGCGCGGGCCGACTCCATGTCGTCCAGCGTATCGAGCAGCACGCAGGCGTAGTCTGCGCCGCGCGCGGCGTCGAGGATGGCTTCGGCAAGTTGCCGCCCGACGCCCAGCCCGCGAAAACCGGGCCGCACGAACAGGCGCTTCATCTCCGCGGCGTTGGCATAGTCGGTGTTGTCGAGCGGGCGCAGCGCGCAGCAGCCGGCCACGTGCGCCAGCGTTCCGTTGGCGCGCAGGAGGGTCGGCGCCCTTTGCCCGGCTTCTTCCTTGATGTGGGCGGCATCGACCAATGCAAGCAGCAGGGCGCCGCGCGGTTCGGCGTAGTCGCCCGGCAGCGTGGCGACCTCTTCCTCGAAATTCTGGAAGCACAGGTCGATGCCCAGCGAGGCGGCATAGTCGCGGAAAATCGCGCGTGCCGCATCGAGTTCGGCAGGTTCCTCCGGCGTCAGGAGCACCACGGCTGGCGTATCGGCCAGCGGCAGGGGGCGTGAAACCGAAAAGCTCATACGCGCAGCGATGAAATCCAGTACGCCACGCCTGCGCACATGGCGAACAGGACCAGTGCGAGCCCGCGCGAGGCGGTGTCGTCGCGGCTGGGCGCCGACTGGCTGTGGACGGGGGTGATCAGCTTGTCGCCCGAGACCATGGGCCGCACCAGGCGATGCCGCTTGACCAGCACGTAGAAGAGCACCGCCAGCACGTGCAGGCTCACCAGGGCGATCACGATCGTCTTGCCCGGCCCTTCGTGCCAGCCCGTTGCAAGGCTCACCACGTCGCCGGAGACGAAGCGCGTGAGCGGCCCCGCCGCGGAAATTTCGTCGTCGGCCATCAACCCTGTGCCGACCTGTACCGCAAGCACCGCGAGCACGGCGAAAACGGAGAGGGCGCCCAATGGCGTGTGGCCGATCACATGATCGGGGTGGGCCCGCCCGCGCAGGTACGCGACGACCGAGCCCGGGCCATAGAAGAATGAGGCAAAGCGCGACCAGCGTCCGCCCACGAAACCCCAGAGCAGGCGGAACAGCAGCAGGGCGAGCACCGTGTAGCCCAGGCGGAAGTGCCACTCCATGACGCCGCCGAGGCCGGTGGCGATCAGGCCGATCACGGCAACGCTCAATGCCCAGTGGAAAACGCGCGTCGGCAGATCCCAGATGCGCGTTCGGACGGGGGTGTCGGACGCTGCGGCCTGCATGGCGGCCACGGAGGAGTCGGTCATCGAAGAGGCAAAGTGCGCAAAAAGCTGCGGAAGGCGCAGATTAGCAAAGTCCGGGCCGCAGCATGCTTCGGGTTGTTGCTATGCGCACCTGGAATGCTGCCCCTACACTCGGCGCGGCGCCGTTTTCGACGGTGCCGAGCCCACAACAAGGACCCCCGATGATTCGACTTGCTTCGTTCGCGCTGGCCGCTGCCTGCGCCGCGATTTCCCTGCCGGCCGCCGCCCAGTTCGCCAAGCCCGAGGACGCCATCAAGTACCGCCAGAGCGCGCTGTTCGTGATGGGCCAGCATTTCAGCCGTGTCGGCGCCATGGCCAATGGACGCGTTCCCTACGATGCGGCTGCCGCCTCGGCCAACGCCGAGATCGTGGCCGAAATGGCCAAGTTGCCCTGGACCGCTTTCGGGGCCGGCACCGAGGGCGGCAAGGGCAAGCCCGAGGTCTGGAAGGAAGCCGCGAAATTCAAGGAGCACCAGGACAAGATGGTTGCCGAGACCGGCAAGCTGGTGGTCGCGGCCAAGGCCGGCACAGTCGACGCGCTCAAGGCCCAGTTCGGCTCGACCGCCGCGAGCTGCAAGGCTTGCCACGACGGTTTCCGCAACCAGTAGGCGAGCTGCAGAAACAAAAAAGGCGCTGCCGGAGGGAGCGCCTTTTCGAATCCAGCGGCGGATCAAGCCTCCGCGAGCAGTTTCTCGATCAGCTTGTGGAGCTCGGCGAAATCGGGCTCGCCCACATAGCGCTTCACGATCTCGCCCTTCTTGTTGACCAGGTAGGTGGTGGGCGTGAGCTTCACGTCGCCCCAGGCCTGGGCCACGGTGCCGGTGTTGTCGATCGCCACCTTGAACGGCAGCTTGCGGGTCTCGGCAAAGTTGACGACGTAGCTCGGCGGGTCGTAGCTCATGGCCACGGCCAGCGTGTCGTAGCCCTTGGCCTTGTACTTGTCGTAGGTGGCGATGACCTTGGGCATTTCTGCCACGCAGGTCACGCAGCTGGTGGCCCAGAAGTTCACCAGCGTGACCTTGCCTTTCAGGTCGTCCGTACTTTTCTTGCTGCCGTCGAGCAGCACGAAGGTCGAGGCCGGTGCCGCGGTGGCGCCGGAGCCCAGGTACACCCCCACGCCGGCGGCCAATGCAAGGGCGACTGCGGCGACGGCGATGTATTTTTTCATGGCAGCAAATGGAGAGGGGCCGGGCGATTTTAGTTCCGCCGGCCGGATCGTGCCGGGGCGCGTCCGCGCGGCTCGATAATGGCTTTCCGATGCCCTCGTCCGATTCCCGTTTCCGGTCCGCGCTGGCCGCAGCCGCCGCGCTCGTGCTTGCCGCCTGCAGCCCCACCTTCAACTGGCGCGAAGTGCCGATTGCCGATGCCGGCCTGGTCGTTCTCTTGCCCTGCAAGCCGGACCGTGCCCAGCGTGCCCTGCCGCTCGGCGCCGAGTCGGTGCAGGTCGACATGGCGGGTTGCGAAACGGGCGGTGCGACCTTCGCCGTGGCCCATGCCTCCGCCAGCAGCCCGGCGCAGGCCGAGGCCTGGCTCAAGGCGTGGCGCGCCGCCACCCGCAGCCAATTGGGCGAGGCGCAAGTGAGCGAAGCCCCCGCGGCACTGAAACGCGCGACCGCCGCGCCCGCACCGGTGCGGCTCGACGCCCAGCCGCCGCGCCAGGGCGCCGCGCCGGTCCAGGTGCTCTGGTTCGCCCAGTCGAAGAAAGACGGCGCTGTCTCGCTCTACCAGGCCACCGTGCTCGGCCGCCCTTCTGCGCCCGAGGCGGCCAATACCTTCTTCGAGGGCTTGCGTCTCCCATGAGCGGCAGCCTGCTCGGCGCCGCCCCTCCTGCCGTTCGCGATGCTCGTTCTTGCTCTTGTTTTGATAGCTAGTTCCGCGGCGGGCACGGTGGCTTGGGTGGTTTTTCTGCGCTTCCACCGTCGTCACGCTGGCCCAGCCGGCCGTTACCTGGCCTTCCGGTGGAGTCGTCCGTGCGGCCCTGTCTGTTTTCCTGGCCTGCTGCGTTGTGTCGTATATCTACTTCCTTTGGGCGCCCCCGCATAATCGGTGCGTAGTCCCCCGACCCGCATGAACAGCATCCTCATCATCGCCCACTCACCGTTAGCGCAGGCGCTGCGGCGATGCGCGCTGCATGTGTTTCCCGACTGCGAACAAGCCGTGGTCGCGCTCGACGTGCTGCCCAACGTGTCGCCCGAAGAAACGCTGGCTGCCGCCCGCATCACGCTCGCACAGCAGCTCAATGTACCGCGCTCGCAGGTGCTGGTGCTGGCCGACGTGTTCGGCGCGACGCCCTGCAACGTGGCCCAGAAATTGGTGGACGGCGTCCGCTCGCGGCTGGTGGCGGGCGTCAACCTGCCGATGCTGCTGCGCGCGGTGACCTACCGCCACGAACCGCTCGAAACGCTGGTGCAGCGCGCCATCGCAGGCGGCACCGCGGGTGTCATGCAGGTGGCCGTGGCGGCACCCCAGAATCAGGCGAAGAGAAAGCACAGTGATCAAGAAATCCGTGACCATCAGCAATAAGCTGGGCCTGCATGCGCGCGCATCGGCCAAGCTCACAAAAATCGCAGGCAGCTTTCCGTGCGAGGTGTGGCTTTCGCGCGGCGACCGCCGCATCAATGCCAAGAGCATCATGGGCGTCATGATGCTGGCCGCCGGGCTCGGCTCGACCGTCGAGCTCGAAACCAATGGTCAGCAGGAAGAAGAGGCGATGGACGCCCTCATCCAGTTGATGAACGACAAGTTCGGCGAAGGCGAATGAATGTGGCCCCCACGCTCCGCACTGCGTGTCGTCGCTGCCCCCCGAGGGGGCGCGGCCGCCTTGGGGCGGCCCGGCGGCGGCCGGTGACCTTCGGTAGGCGCCCATGACCTTCGCAGTCCACGGCCTCCCTGTTGCCCGTGGCATTGCCATCGGCCGCGCGGTGCTGGTGGTGTCGAGCCGCATCGACGTGGCCCACTATTTCATCAAGCCCGACGAAATAGAAACCGAGATCGACCGGGTGCGCATGGCGCGCAATGCGGTGGCTGACGAGCTTGCCAAGCTGCAGACCAATGTGGCGCTGATGGGCCCCAACGATGCGCCGCACGAGCTCGCGGCGCTGCTCGAAGTGCATCAGATGCTGCTGCAGGACGAGGCGCTCACCGGCGGCGTGAAGCACTGGATCACCGACCGGCTCTACAACGCCGAATGGGCGCTGACCACGCAACTCGAGATCATCGCGCGCCAGTTCGACGAGATGGAGGACGAGTACCTGCGCGAGCGCAAGGCCGATCTCGAGCAGGTGGTCGAGCGGCTGCTGCACCGCATGAAGGGCACGGCTGCGGTGCTGGCGCCGAGCCCTCCGCGCCGCAAGCGCCCCGCCGCCGAGGATGATGACGACCCCACGGCCGGTGACGGCATCGACGCGCCGCTGGTGCTGATCGCGCACGATCTTTCGCCGGCCGACATGCTCCAGTTCAAGAAGAGCGTGTTCGCCGGCTTCGTGACCGACGTGGGCGGGCGCACCTCGCACACCGCCATCGTCGCGCGCAGCATGGACATTCCGGCCGTGGTGGGTGCCCGCACCGCGAGCCAGCTGGTGCGCCAGGACGACTGGGTGATCATCGACGGCGATGCCGGCGTGGTGATCGTCGATCCCTCGCCGATCATCCTGGCCGAGTACGGCTTCAAGCAGCGCCAGGGCGACCTCGAGCGCGGCCGGCTCGCGCGGCTGCGCCACAAGCCCGCGGTGACGCTCGACGGCCAGCGCGTGGATCTGCTCGCCAACATCGAGATGCCCGAGGACACCGTCGGCGCCGTCAAGGCCGGCGCGGTGGGCGTGGGGCTGTTCCGCAGCGAGTTCCTCTTCATGGGCCGCGAGTCGCAGCGCCAGACCCGCCTGCCCGACGAGGAAGAGCAATACCAGGCCTACAAGCGCGCGGTCGAAGGCATGCAGGGCATGCCGGTCACCATCCGCACCATCGACGTGGGCGCCGACAAGCCCATCGACGGCAAGGCGGCCAGCAAGCAGGAGCACCTGAACCCCGCGCTCGGCCTGCGCGCCATCCGGTGGAGCCTGGCCGACCCGGCGATGTTCCTCACCCAATTGCGCGCCATCCTGCGCGCGGCGGCGCATGGCGAGATCCACCTGCTGATCCCCATGCTCGCGCACGTCAGCGAGATCCGCCAGACGCTGTCGCTGATCGACTTCGCGCGGTCTGAGCTCGACAGCCGCGGCGCCGTGTACGGCCAGGTGAAGCTCGGCGCGATGATCGAGATTCCCGCTGCGGCGCTCACGCTCAAGACCTTCCTGAAGTACTTCGACTTCCTGTCGATCGGCACCAACGACCTGATCCAGTACACGCTGGCCATCGACCGCGCCGACGAGGCCGTGGCCCACCTCTACGACCCGGCCCATCCGGCGGTGCTGAAGCTCGTGGCCGACACCATTGCCGAATGCCGCCGTCAGGGCAAGAGCGTGGCCGTGTGCGGCGAGATGGCGGGCGACGTGGCCTTCACGCGCCTGCTGCTCGGCCTGGGGCTGCGCAGCTTCTCGATGCATCCCTCGCGCATCCTCGCCGTCAAGCAGGAAGTGCTGCGCGCCGACACCAGCAAGCTCGAAGCCTGGGCCAAGGGCGTGCTCGAGTCGGACGATCCCGCGGCCGCATTGGCCGGATAGTTAGGGATGGTCTGCAGAACGCGATCTGCGATTGAGGGTAGATGAATAAGGTGATGGCGAGCCATCCCAGCGATCAGATCGAACAGCCCCAAGCGTCGATCTCGCTGCGCCAGGACCCGTCGCGCGGGCTTAGCGAGCCCTATTCGGGCGCTGCAGACGCACTCATCCCCCGGTCTGCATCAATCGCCTACGCGCCATCCCCAGATTCGACAGCGCAAACAGCGTGACGATCTGCGCGTGTTCTTCGCCAGCCCTCGATAGCGCACCTTGGTGGAACCAAGGGAATGCGCGGCATCGTCTCGATCGCAAAGGGCGGACAACCCGTCTTGGCTCGCGGACTATGCGGCTCTACGATTTGCACCAGCGCGCCCCACGGAACCACCCGATCCAATAATAGGCAAGGCTTCCACGTGATCCTGTGTGGCTGCCACTTCCTTTTGGCAGACCGATGAGGAACTGCGGATAACTCATGTCATGAAAGAAGAGGCTTCTTTCGAGATAGAACCTGGCCGGCGACTCGACGAGTCTTTGCTGCGATCCTTGTACGCCCTGCTGGTCGAGGCGAGCGTGTCCCGAGGCGCAGCGCGCCTTGGCATCCAGCAACCGGCGCTGAGCCGGCATCTGAAAGCGCTTCGGCAGTTGACTGGAGACGAACTTCTCGTTCGGGTCGGCAATCGCATGGTGCTCACGCAACGGGGCGAGTCCCTCGTGGCGCCAACGCGGCGAATACTGGCCGACCTGTCGCTCTTCACGAGGGAAGACTTCGAGTTCTCGCCTGACACCGCCAGGAACAATTTCCGCATTGCGGCTGGTGACTTTCTGCCCCGACGTTTTTACGAGGAGATGATCCGTCGCGTAAGAACCGCGGCACCGGACTCAGTGATCGATCTGCGCAGCCTGGGTCATCGATTCGATCACTACAAGCAACTTGGCGAAGGCGAGATCGACGTGGCCATCACGATCTGGCCCGATCCGCCCGCGCATCTTCGTTCAGTCCGCCTATTCGCAGATGAGTTCGTGTGCGTGGTCAGCAAAGACCATCCACTTGCGAAGACAGGACTCACACTTGAAGCGTATTGCCGGGCGCCGCATCTGTCATCGTTGGAACAGCTTCCAGGCCAGGGAACCGTACTCGACGCGCTTATTGCGGGCATCGGCGTTTCGGTGCACACGGCCATGCGCACCCAGTACCTGGGCTTGGTGCCACCTATTCTCGCCAACTCGGATTTGATCTTCTCGACCGGACGACGCTTCGCCCAGCAAATCGCAGCAGATCACCCGCTGGTGGTTTTGCCTTTCCCGGCCCCCATCAAGCCGATCCAATACGTTCTGACGTGGCACGAGAGAACGCATAAAAATCGAGCCCTCAGATGGTTTCGCGGCGAAATCACCGCCGCAGCCAAAGCTATCACCGATCGCTAGCGATGGTGCGTGCAGGTTATGGCATTCAAGCCATACTCGAATTGCGTGACGCGATCTGTGCAGCGGGTAGCGGAGGCCCTAATCTCGCCCCGATTCAACCGGCAACCGATCCCTCACCGCCATGCACAACATCTTTGTCTCCCGCCGCTCGATTCTCATCACCTCTGCGGTAGCCGCAACGTTCCCCACGCTCATTGCAGCCCCGAGCGCTTTGGCACAAAGTTGGCCCACCCGTCCGATCACCCTTATCGTTCCCTACGCTGCGGGCGGGAATGTGGATCTGATGGCGCGATGGGTCGCTCCCGAGCTTGCAAAGAATCTGGGGCAGCCCGTGATCGTCGACAACGCGATCGGCGCCGGCGGGGTCATCGGGACCGAAAAAGCAGTTCGGTCCAAGCCCGATGGCCACACCTTTCTTCTTTCGGTCGAGAGCTCGATCGTCATTGCCAGGCTCGTGACACCCTCCACCGTCAAATACAACGGACTCGAAGATCTCATGCCGGTGACTTTGCTCGGATCGATGCCGCTGGTGCTTGTCGGCAAGCCCGAACTTGGCCCCAAAAGCGCGATAGAACTCTTCAAGGATATGAAGGCAAACCCGGGAAAGTACAGCTATGCCACCTCGGGGGTCGGCACCTCGCTGCATCTCGGCGGAGAGTTGCTCAAGCAGCAAGGTGGCGTGTCAATGGTGCATGTCCCCTATCGAGTCGGTGCACAGATCATGAGCGACCTTGCCGGCAACCAGATCGATCTGGCTGTAATCCCGCTTCCTTCGGTGATGCAGCAAATCCAGGCTGGGAAAATTAAGGGCTACGGCGTGCTGGGTCCCTCCACGCCATTTCTTCCTAGCACTCCCTCGCTGATGGACATACCGCAGTGGAAGAGAGCCGATGTGCCGGTATGGCAAGGTATCTTCGCGCCACTCGGAACCGATACGGCGATCATCGCGAAGCTCGACACCGAGCTGAGGAAAATTCTTGCAACCCCTGAAATGCAGAAAAAATTCGACGACGGCGGCGTAACACGAGTGGGCCTTGGACCCAAAGAGTTCGCCGCGTTCCTCAAAGGCGAAAGCGCCAAGTTCACTCAGGTGGTGACCAGGGCGAATATAAGGGCTGAATAGTAGAGTGACAAATGGCTAACGAAGATCTGCATCGGTTTTGCCATGCAATACCCAAAGTAGAACTGCACTGCCACCTCCTCGGGACGGTGCGGCATGCAACCTTCAAAGATCTGGCGCAGGCGGCCAATGCGCCGCTAAGCGATGAGGAACTCGACGCTTTTTACATTCGTGGAGAAAAGCCGGTTGGAGTGCTAAAGGCCTTGCGCACGCTCGATGCGTTTATGGTGCGCACTCCCGACGATCTGCACCGCATTGCCTACGAATACCTCGAAGACGCTGCTGCACACAACGTGCGCTACGCCGAATTCTTTTGGAATCCGACGGGCACCGTGCACAAGTCGGGCATGCGCTACGACTTTGCACAAGACGCCTTGGTGCGAGCAATCCGCGACGCTCATACTGACCATGGAATCATCGGTCGCCTCGTGCCGGCCATCGATCGCGAAGCATCACCCGATGCTGCCCTGGAGATGATCGGTTGGATCACGCAGCATCGCCGTGATGAAGTGATCGGCATCGGCATCGACTACAGCGAAATAGACCGTCCTCCCGAAATGTTCGCGCAAGCCTATGCCGCAGCGAGAGCCGTTGGCCTCAAGACCACCGCACATGCTGGTGAGTTCGGCATGCCATGGACGAACGTACGTACCGCCGTTGAGATGCTGAAGGTGGATCGGATCGATCACGGCTACACCATCATCGATGCACCGGACTATGCGAAGCAATGCGCGGAGGCTGGAATCGTGTTCACTGTCGTGCCGACCAACTCTTACTACTTGCGAACGCTGCCGCCGGAGCGCTGGGCACTTGATCACCCAATACGCAAGATGCCCGGACTGGGCTTGCGCATCCATCCAAACACCGACGATCCTGCCCTGCACCACGTGACGCCGACCGGCGCCTGGCAAAAGATGGTCGAGGATTTTGGGTTTTCGATTGCGGATTTGCGCGGATTTATGTTGAACGGATTGGCCTCGGCCTGGATCGACGAATCCACGCGGACGCGGTGGCGAACGGAGTTTCTCCGAGATTTCGATTCGTGCCGCCAGCGCGAATCACGCGATTTCTAATTCGCTCGAGTGCAATCACTGTTGGAGGAGCTAGCCGTGAACTCGATCTTCCCGGCATGAGAGCCTGACCGATCGATGATGTCCTTCAGTCGCCGGAGGAACGGTACTTGGGCGGTGTTCAGGTCGAAGCCTGGGGCCGCTTCAAAGCTTCAGGCGTACTAGAAGCAAACGCCCTGTCAACCCTGTTTGCAGACGTGCTTTCTGTTAGCGCGCCACCGTGGCGCTTGGCTAAGCTGGAGAGACAAACGGTTGGGTTTGGCCCTTTACCGACGTTTGCAACTTGATCAGGCGTTCCTTAGTTCTTACTGATTCAATTCGCTCAAAGGCAGGGCGGAATCGAAATAAAACGAAACACGCCGAAACCGCGGCGAAAGGACTTGTGGGCGCGCCGCAAGCACCATCAGGTCTCCTCTTCCACTACAGAAAGGCCTGACCATGAAATTTCTCTCCCTGACCCAAGTCGTCGCCGTCGGCTCGTTCGCCCTGCTCGCTGCAGCCGGCGCCAAGGCCGAAAGCTACGAAGGCGTCCAGCCGCTCGTGTCGGCCAAGAGCCGCACCGAAGTCAACGCCGAGGCCATGCGCACGGCTTCCGCACCGGACCAGAACATCGTGCGCGGTTCGCGCGGCGCCGAGACCGTGGCTGTTTCCAGAGACCGTGCCGGTGTCGTCTTCGAAGCCATGCGCGCCGCCGCCGCACCCGACCAGAACGTGACCTCGGGTTCGCGCGTGAACAGCAAGGTCGTCTCGACCATGCAGAACCCCGTCGATGCGCGTGCCGCAGCGGCCGGCAACAGCAACAGGCTCTAAGACCCACGCCCGCAGGGCATCCCTGGGGCCGCAAGGAACATCATGAAACACTGGATCAAACGCACTCTCTTCGGTTTCGCCGGCCTCGCCGTGGTGGCGGGCAGCATCGCCGGCTGCGCCGGCCATCGGCATGGCTGGGGCGGCGGCGACTCCGCCGAGTTCCGCACCAGGATGGTCGAGCGCGTCGGCAGCAAGCTGGAACTCGATGCTGCGCAGAAGCAGAAGCTCACCGTGCTTTCCGAGAAGCTGCAGGCGCAGCGCGAAGCCATGCGAGGCGCCGGCGGTGCGGGCGATCCGCGTTCGCAGTTCAAGGCGCTGTTCGCGGGCAACAAGCTCGACCAGGCCGCCGCCACGCGGCTCGTCGACGAGAAGACCACGGCCGTGCGCAATGGCAGCCCGGAAATCATCGCGGCCGCCGCAGACTTCTTCGACAGCCTGAACGCCGCGCAGCAGCAGAAGGTGCGCGACTTCATGGATCGCGGCGGGCGCCGCTGGGGCCGTCATGGCTAGGCTTGGCTCACCCCCAGTCTTCGCGCACTTCGTGTCGCTTCGCCAACCCCCTTCCAGGGGGCGACACCTGTGGCCCGGCGAAGCCGGTTCCACGGTGTCTCTCGAACAGGCTGTCGTTGGCGGCGTGCGCGCGCTGCTGCGCGTGGAAGGCGCGGTGGTGCTGGCCGCATCGCTGGCCGCCTACGCGCAGTTCGGTGCCGGCTGGGGCGTGTTCGCGCTCTGGCTGCTGGCGCCCGATCTCGCGATGCTGGGCTACCTGGCGGGACCGCGCATCGGCGCCGCCTTCTACAACGCTACGCATTCGTACCTCGGCGCCGTCGCGCTGCTGGCGATCGGCGCGCTCGCGGCCATCCCATGGGCCGTGGCCGGCGGCCTGATCTGGTGCGCCCACATCGGCCTCGATCGTGCACTCGGCTACGGCCTCAAGTACGGCGCGGGCTTCGGCGCCACGCACCTGGGCCGCATCGGCCGGGCCGATCCGTGGTGAACGCGCTGAAGGCCGTTCGATGCCGCGCCTTGCAGCGAACGGAAACGGCAGTGCAATGCCCGCGGGCCTGATCGTCAGCCAACTGTTCGCCAGGAGGCACAATCCCGCCATGCCGCGCATCCTGCTGATCGACGACGACGAACATCTCGCCGCGCCGCTGACCACCTACTTCGCCCGCTTCGGCTACACGCTGGAGAGTGCGGTGCGCCCGAGCGAAGGGCTTGCCAAGCTGCGCGCGGGCCCGTACGACGCGGCGATCCTCGACGTGATGCTGCCCGAGATGGACGGCTTCGCGCTGTGCCGCGAGATCCGCAAGGAGAGCGACATTCCCATCGTGATGCTTACCGCGCGCGGCGAGGTGATGGACCGCGTGGTCGGCCTCGAACTCGGCGCCGACGACTACGTGCCCAAGCCTTTCGAGCCGCGAGAACTGGTGGCGCGCGTGCAGACCATCCTGCGCCGCCAGCGCAGCACGCCGGCGGCGGCCAACGGCAACGGCACGCAGCAGCGCGTGTTCGACGGGCTGTCGATTGACCTCGACCGGCGCCAGGTGCTGCGCCATGGCGAGCGCGTCGAGCTCACCGGCACCGAGTTCGAACTGCTCGCGCTGCTGGCGGCCGAGCCCGGCAAGGTGTTCAGCCGCGACGACATCCTGAACCGCCTGCGCGGCCACGAGGCCGAGCTCTACACCCGGGCGGTCGACATCGTGGTGAGCCGCCTGCGCAAGAAGCTCGAGCCGCTGGACTGCATCAAGACGCTGCGCAATGCCGGCTATGCGCTGGCCGTCGCGCGCAGCGAGCCCGCATGAGGCTCAGGCGGCGGGGTTTTCGCGAAGCCTTGCACGGGATCGCGTCGCGTCGCGCGGAGTTGCATCGGCAATGGCACGCGCAGTGGCACGAAAAGGTGCAGGGCAAGCGCCGCTGGCGCCGTTCGCTGCGCATCCGGTTGGTCATGATGTTCGTGATGCTGGCGCTGGTGATGGCGGCCGTGTTCATGGGGGGCATGAAGAAGTCCTTTTCCACTGGCTGGGCCGAGGCCGCCAAGCCCATGCTGGTCGACTATGCCGACCGGCTCGTCGCCGAAATCGGCACGCCGCCCGACGTGGCGCGCGCGCAGGCGCTGGTGAACCGGCTGCCGATCACGATCCGCATCGTGGGCCCCAAGGTCAACTGGGACTCGAACCCGGGCGGCGTCCAGAGCCGCGGCGGCTGGATGCACGGCCGCGACGAGGAGCCGTGGAACGACAAATGGTTCATCCGCCCCACGGCAGACGGCCACCGCGTCATCTTCGGCTGGTCGCCCAGGCTCTGGCAGCTCGCGCCGCGCGCCGTCGGCTGGGCCACGCTCTGCGCGCTGCTGCTGCTCATGGTGCTGGGCTATGCCTATGTCAGCCGGCTGCTGCGGCCGCTGATCGACATCCGCGAAGGCGCGCAGCGCTTCGGCCGCGGCGAGTTCATGCAGCCGATCCCGATCCGCCGCAACGACGACCTCGGCGACCTTGCAGAGCACATCAACACCATGGCCGACGACATCCAGGCCATGCTCGATGCCAAGCGCGGGCTGCTGCTGGCGCTGAGCCATGAGCTGCGCTCGCCGCTCACGCGTGCCCGGCTCAACGCCGAGCTGCTGCCGGTCACGCCCGAAAGCCAGGCCGAGCGCGAGGCGCTGCTGCGCGACCTCAACGAGATGCGCGACCTGATCAGCGACCTGCTCGAGAGCGAGCGGCTCGCGAGCCCGCACGTGGCGCTGCAGCGCGAGCCGGTCGACCTAGCGGCACTGGTGCGGGAAGTCGCGGCCGAGATGCCGGGCGCCCAGCACGTGCATCTGGACCTGGCCGAGGGATTGCCTCCGCACGCCGTCGACCGCATGCGCATCCGCCTGCTGGTGCGCAACCTGCTCGACAACGCCTTGCGCTACAGCGCCGAGGCGCCCCGCCCGCCCAGCGTGTCGCTGCGCGCTGTGGTCGACGGGCCGGCGCAGCAGGGCGTCGAGATCGAGGTGCGCGACCACGGCCCCGGCGTCGACGAGGCCCAGCTCGAACGCCTGACCGAGGCCTTCTACCGCACCGACAGCGCCCGCCAGCGTGCCACCGGCGGCGTCGGCCTGGGCATGTACCTGTGTCGGCTGATTGCCGAGGCGCACGGCGGCAGCCTCGCGGTGCGCAACGCGAATCCGGGCCTGCGGATCGTCGTGCGCCTGGCCTGACCGGCCGCCGCCGGAGCCCGGCGCCGGCGCGGTGCTGTCGCCTGCGCTACGGGCTGCAATGTCCGGCGCCGCTAGCATGGCGCCGCAACAACGACCTTTCCAAGGAGACATCCCATGGCCGAAGCGCACGTCAATCACCAGGTCAGGCTCGCCAAGCGGCCCGAGGGCGCGGCAACGCGCGAGCACTGGCAGTTCACCACCGAGCCGGTCGGCGAGCCCGCCGACGGCGGCGTGCTGGTCAAGACCCTCTCGCTGTCGCTCGACCCCGCCATGCGCGGCTGGCTCAACGATGCCAAGAGCTACATCGCGCCGGTGGAAATCGGCGCCGTGATGCGCGCGGGCGGCATCGGCCGCGTCATCGCCTCGAAGAACCCGAACTTCGCAGTCGGCGACACGGTCTACGGCACGCTCGGCGTGCAGGAATACATGCTCGTGCCCAGGGAGGAGATCAAGCGCAACGGGCTCGCCAAGGTCGATCTGCGCGCCGGCACCATCCACCAGTGGCTCAACGTGCTCGGCATGCCGGGCATGACCGGCTACTTCGGCCTGATGGACGTGGGCCAGCCCAAGGCGGGCGAAACCGTGGTCATCTCCGGTGCCGCGGGCGCCGTGGGGCAGACGGTCGGGCAGCTCGCCAAGATCAAGGGCTGCCGCGTGGTCGGCATCGCCGGCGGCCAGGCCAAGTGCGACTGGGTGGTGAAGGAACTGGGCTTCGACGCCTGCATCGACTACAAGGCCGGCGCCAGTGCCGTCCGCGACGGCCTCAAGGTGCACTGCCCCAAGGGCGTGGACATCTACTTCGACAACGTGGGCGGCGAGATCCTCGACGCGGTCCTGGCGCGGCTCGCGCGCAAGGCCCGCGTGATCATCTGCGGCGCCATCAGCCAGTACAACAACGCCAACAGCATGCCCGCGGCCGGCCCCCGGAACTACCTGAGCCTGCTGGTGAACCGCGCGCGCATGGAAGGTATCGTGGTGTTCGACTATGCGGACCGCTTCCCCATGGCCGTGGCCGAGCTCGCCGGCTACCTCAGGGATGGCCGCATGAAGAGCAAGGAAGACGTGGTGATGGGGCTCGACACCTTCCCGGAGGCGCTGAACCGCCTCTTCAGCGGCGAGAACTTCGGCAAGCTGGTGCTGCAGGTGGCGGAGGCTTAGCGCGGTCCGCTGTCCGCCCGGCGTGTGACCTAAGTCTCGAACATCCCGGTAGACACTGTTAACTATCGTCAATTGACGATATAAGCCGTTCTTTTTGCATCTTTGCGTGACTAGACTGCGCCCTGCCTTGCACCAGCAGGCGCAGTCATATCAATCCCAGGGAACGCAAAAATGCAAAAGACCGTATTCGTCAAGTTCGCAGCGCTGGCCGTCGCCGGCGTGTTGTCGCAAGCTGCCTTCGCCGCCGACGGCACCATCAATTTCACCGGTGAAATCGTCGATGCGCCTTGCTCGATTTCGCCCAACAGCCAGAACCTGACCGTGCCGCTGGGCAAGGTTTCGCGCACGGCCTTCGACGGCGCCACCGCCGGCACGGCCGTGGTCGGCAAGAAGGCCACTCCCGCCAGGTTCACCATCGACCTCTTGGGCTGCGGCGCGTCAGCAACCGGCGCGACCGTGAGCTTCTCCGGCGTCGGCGACACCGACGCCACCCTCCTGCGCTTGGCCAATGCCGGCCAGGTGGGCGTGGGTGCCGCGTCGGGCGTGGCGATCGAACTCGCTGATTCCACCGGTGCCAAGATCGCCCTGAACACGGGCAAATCGGGCGAATACATCCTGGGCCTGGGCGACAACTCGCTGAAGTTCCAGGCTGCATACATTGCGACCAAGACCGCCGTGACTGTGGGCCCAGCCAACGCCGTCGCGCAGTTCACGGTTGCCTACAAGTAAGTAGCGCTCGCGGCATCCGCGAGTTGGCCGAAGCGCACGTCGCTTCGAGCCAGCCGGCGGTGCCGCCAATGCCTGGCGCCGCGCCCGGACCTCCGCGTCCCGGTCGGCGCCGGCATCTCTTTCTTTTTCGTTTTTTTCCGACGGTGCCTCGATGCGCACCGCCGTGCTGGGTGCGCGTGCTTCATGCGTCTCGCCCGCGCCCAAGGACCTTCTATGTGCAGCAACAATCGCCTTCGGTGGGCTTTCGCCATCTTGCTGATGCTCGGCCTCCCGTGGCCTGCCGCTGCGGGCGTGATGCTCGGCGGCACGCGCGTGATCCTTGGCGAGAAGGACCGTGAGGCCTCCATTCCGGTGAAGAACACCGGCACCTCGCCTTACGTGGTCCAGGCCTGGATCGACGCCGGCGAAGGCAGGAACAAGACGCCCCTGCTCGTCACGCCGCCGCTGTCGCGGCTGGACCCCGGCATGGAAAACATCCTGCGCATCATGCGCGTGGCCGGCGAGTTGCCATCCGACCGCGAGTCGGTGTTCTGGCTCAACGTCAAGGAGATCCCGGAGAAGTCGAAGGAAGAGAACGTGCTGCAGATCGCGGTACGCAGCCGCATCAAGCTGTTCTACCGCCCCGCGAAGCTCGTCGGCAAGTCCGAGGAATCGCGCGCGCAACTCAGGTGGGCCGTCAGCGCCGGCGCACAAGGCCAGGGCGCCGTGCTCAAGGTCGGCAACCCCACGGCCTACCACGTGACCTTCACCGCGTTGAACGTCAACGGCGGCCAGCAACTGATCAACGCCGACATGGTGCCGCCTTTCGGCGAGATGGCGTATCCGCTGAGTGCGCTGAAGACGCCGCAGGCGATCCAGGTCAACTTCACGACGCTCAACGACTACGGTGGCGAGACTCCCGAGGAGCTCGTCAAGGTGCCTGCGAGCGCCGAGCCCGTGGCCGTCAAAGCCGAGCTGGTTCCTCCGCCGGCACCTTCCGCGGCATCCGCCGGCGGCGCCGGGCGCTGAGACACCGGAGGCGAACCACGATGCGCCGCCGCACATCCGCTTTCCGCATGCCGTTCCGGCTGACGCTGTGCACCGCATTGCTGGGCGCCATGGGTGCGTCCGGCCACGCGCAGCAGCGGCTGGCCGCATCGAATTTCAACGAGGAATTCCTCGGCATCGGCGGCGACCAGCCGCACGCGGACCTCTCGCTTTTCTCCTTCGGCAACCGCGTACTGGCCGGCAAGTACATGGTCGACGTGTCGCTCAACGAACGCGGCGCGGGGCAAGCCGAGATCCGCTTCGTCGAGAAGGACGGCAAGAGCGACGCCGTGCCTTGCCTCACGCGCCGCATGCTCGACGACTGGGGTGTCAACGTGGCGGTGTTTCCTGCGCTGGCGAGCGCCGCGGACGATGCATGCATCGATCTGGCCGCAATCATTCCCGACGCGGCGTTCAGCTACGACGGCGGCAAGCAGCGCCTCTTCGTCAGCATTCCGCAGGCGGCGCTGAAGCGTTCGGCGCGCGGCGCGGTCGGCTCCGAGAAGTGGGACAAGGGCATCACCGCCGCCATGTTCGACTACCAACTCAATTTCGCGCGCTACAGCGGCAACAACTATCGCAACGACACCAATTCCTTTGCGGCACCGCAGAACGTGTTCGACGGCACTCCTTTCGCCGATCGCAACAAGAACACGCTGCAGCGCAACACCTTGTTCGCGGGTCTGCGCGCCGGCTTCAACAACGGCGACTGGCGCTTTCGCCATTTCTCGACCTACAACCGCGGCATCGACGGCAAGAGCCGCTGGCAGGGCATCAGCACCTACGCGCAGCGCGACCTCGCCTCGATCAACGGCCGCCTCCTTATCGGCGACGGCAACACGCCGGGCAACTTCTTCGACAGCCTGCCGTTTCGCGGCGTGCAGCTGTCGTCCGACGACGCGATGCTGCCCGACAGCCAGCAGGGCTATGCACCCACCATCCGCGGCGTGGCGCAGACCAACGCGCGTGTCACGGTGCGCCAGAACGGCTATGTCGTCTACAGCACCTTCGTGGCGCCAGGGCCGTTCGTCATCGACGATCTCTATCCGACCGCATCGAGCGGCGATCTCGAGGTGACCATCGCCGAAGCCGACGGCCGGCAGACCCGATACACCCAGGCCTTCTCCGCCGTGCCCACGCTGCTGCGCGAAGGCACCTGGCGTTATTCGGCCACCATCGGCAAGTACCGCAACGGCCACGACGGCAGCACGCTGGGCGCATGGCCTTCGCTTTCACAGCCGGCTTTCATGCAGGCGACGCTGGCGCGCGGGCTTGGCAACGAGTTCTCGCTCTACGGCGGCCTGCTGATGGCGAACATGCACCAGTCGCTGCTCGTGGGCGTGGGCAAGAACCTGCGCGGCTTCGGCGCCGTGTCGGTCGACCTGTCGAGCGCGCGCACCACCGACCGCACCCCTGCCGACCACATCAAGACCTATGACGGGCAGTCGCTGCGCTTCCTGTATTCGAAGGCTTTTCTCGATTCAGGCACCAACTTCCGCGTGGCCGGCTACCGCTATTCGACGAGCGGCTACCGCACCTTCCAGGAGGCGGTGCAGATGCAGGACCTGCGGTCTTTCGAGTCGTTCCACAGCCGCCGCAACGAGGTGCGCTTCGAACTCTCGCAGCAGATCGGCGACTGGGGCAGTGTGTTCGCGTCCGCACGGCAGCAGAGCTACTGGGGCACCAGCGCCAAGGACAGGCTGGTGCAGGTGGGCTACTCGGGCAACTACAAGCAGTTCGGCTACAGCGTTTTCTACAACCACACCACCAGCCTGAACCGCCCGGCGAGCCGCCAGCTCATGTTCATGCTGAGCGTTCCACTCGGCGATACCCGCGCCAGTGCGCAGTACGCCGTGACCCGCGACGGCACCGGCCGCGTCAACCAGCAGGCCAGCGTCTATGGCTCGGCCTTCGACGACAGCCGCCTGACCTACAACGTGACGGCCGGCCATGCGAACCAGGACGGCGGCAGCAGTGGCAGCGCGGGAGCGAGCTACCTGTCGCCGGTCGGCCGCTTCGACCTGGGCCACTCGATGGGCCGGGGCTATGGCCAGAGCACCTTCGGCATGGCCGGCGGGTTGTTGGTCCATGGCGGCGGCGTCACGCTGTCGCAGCCGCTCGGCGAGACCGTCGCGCTGGTGCAAGCGCCCAAGGCACAGGGCGTGGGCTTCGAGTCGCAGCCCGGCGTGGCTACCGACTGGGCCGGCAACGCGGTCATTCCCAATCTGACGCCCTACCGGCTGAACCGCCTGGCCATCCGCACCGGCGACCTCGGCGACACGGTGGAGGTGAAGCACGCCGCGACCGAGGTGGTGCCCACGCGCGGCGCGGTGGTGGCTGCGAAGTTCGAAACCTCGGTGGGCTTCCGCCTGCTGATGACGCTCGTCGACCAGAACGGCCGGGCGCTGCCGCTGGGCTCGAAGATCGAGAACGAGGCGGGCCAGGAGGTCGGCATCGTCGGCCCCGACGGCCTGGCCTTCGTGACCGGCGCCGGCAACAGCGGACAGCTGACCGTGCGATGGGGCCAGGACAAGGCCGACCAGTGCGTCGTGCCCTACAGCCTGCCCGATGAAAAGAACCCGCCGCCGATCCGCGAGCTGAACGGCCAATGCGCTGCCGCTGTGCCGGAAGTGGCGAAACAGAAGGGGGCGGAATGAGCCGCAGCAAACTATTTGACGCGATGAAGCTCGTGCGCCGCTCCATGCCGGCTCTGGCGCTGCTGCTCGGTGCGCAGGGTGCGTGGGCGGCGTGCTACGTCACGCCCGGCTACATCGAGAAGATGGTCAATATGGAAGTGGGGCGTGTGATCATTCCCAATGACCTGCCCGTGGGCTCGCCCATCATGACGCCGAAGCTGTTTCCCTTGCCCCTGTCGGGAACCACCAACAAGCCGTGGACCTGCAGGGGAGGCGGTACGGCGATCGGCGAGATGCTCCAAGGCACCGAGGTGCCTGGGTACAACCGCGTGTTCACGACCAATGTGGCGGGCATAGGCATCCGCTTGTCGCGCTACTTCGACGGCGCCGAGGCCACCTATTACCCGCACACGCGCACCACCACTGGGGATTTCCGCGAATTCAACTCGGCAGCGCGCTTTCAGGTCGAACTGTTCAAGATTGCTGCGGTAACAGGCAGTGGCCCGCTCTCGCAGGGCACTTACACCCGCTACTACAGCCCGGCGGACAATAAATCGGTACTGACCACCTTCCTCTCGGGCTTAGGCATCACGATCATCACGCCATCGTGCACCGTCGACCTGGGTTCACGGAACATCTCGGTGCAGTTCGGCAGGGTGCCCCAGAACAACTTCAAGGGCAGGGGCACCACCACGGGTGACCGCAGCTTCAGCATCAAGCTCAATTGCAAGGCCGGGCAGAACGCGCAGAACACTGTCTATCTGCGCATGGACGCGACGCCCGACCCGTCGAACGAGCAGGGCGTGCTGAAGATCACGCAGGGCGGCACTGGCACTGCGACTGGCGTGGGCATTCAGATAGTCGACAACCAGAGCGTGCCGGTGAAGTTCGGCGAAGACGCGCTGGTGGGGCCGTCGAAGGACGGCGACTACGTGTTGCCCTATACGGCGCGCTACTTTCAGACCGGCGCCAGCGTGACGCCGGGCCGCGCGGACGGCACGGCCACTTTCACGCTCGACTACAAATAGGTAGCCGCGGCGTCCCCCGCTGCGCCGGCCTGCGTTCGCGGCTCAGCCTTCGTCGGGCCGCATCGGAATGTCGCCCATCGCGTCGTCCTCGCGCAGGCTGCGGGCGGCCTTCAGCAGTTCGATCGACAGGCCGCCGCCCTGGCCGGCGAAACCCTTGGCAACGCCTTCCAGCGCCGTCGCGAGGCCGGTCTCGCCGTCGGCGCGCGCGTCCATGCTGATGTTGAGCACCCGGGCCGCCATCTGGCGGTAGCTGATGGCGCCTGCGCCTTCGAGCGCGGCCACCAGGTCGAGGTACAGCGCCAGGTTCAGGTCGAACACCAGCTTGGGCGTGATCTCGAAATCTTCGTTCTTGTTCTTGTTGTCCATGAGAGGCTCCTTTTTTCCTGAGCCTCCACTCTAGCTACAAAAATGCGCGGCTCCGTCGGACGAGAGCCATTCAGCGCGCGCGCGTGCCCATGACCGCCGCCGAGATGATGAGCAGGGCCGCGAGCGCGATGGTCCAGGTCAGCGGCCGGCCGGTCACGAGCAGCAGCAGCGCCGTCGAGCCCAAAGGTGTGAGATAGCTCAGGATGCCGATGCGCCGCGGGTCGCCGCGCTTGAGCGCCATGTCCCAAGCGAAGAAGGCGGCGCCCAGCGGGCCGAGGCCGCACAGCACGAGCAGCAGCCAGTCCTTGCCGGACAGCGCGATCGATGGTTCGAGCACCGCATGGCAGGCCAGCGAGAGCACGCCCGAGACCAGTCCGAACAGGCCGATGGCCGAGGTCGGAAAGGCCTCGACACGCTTCGTCCACAGCGAGTAGCTTGCCCAGATGAAGGCCGAGCCCAGCGCCGGCAGGAAGCCCCAGTAGCCCTGGAGCGCGCTGGCGCCGCCGCGTGTGCCGAGGATCGCGACCGCCGCGCCCGCAAAGCCCAGCAGCGCCGCCGCCACATGCAGCGGCCGCAGCGACACGCCCGGCAGCAGCACCGGCGCGAGCACCACCATGAACAGCGGCCACAGGTAGTTGACCAGGTTGGCCTCGACCGGCGGCGCATGCCGCAGCGCGATGAACAGCAAAAAGTGAAAGCCGAACAGGCCATAGACGCCCAGCGCCAGCGTGCGCGGCGGCACGCGCCAGGCCGCGCGGTCGCGTAGCACCAGCGGCCAGCTCGGCACGCTGCCGATGATCAGCGCGAGCCCGGTCAGCAGGAACGGCGGCAGGTGCGAGAGGGCGGTGCCGAGCGAGGCGAGCGTGGACCAGAGCGCGATGGCGGCGAGTGCGTACAGCGTGGCGGACATGCACACGAGCTTAAGCGGCGCGGTCGTCGCGCAACGACGGTCCATCGTCGAGGAACGACGGTGTTTCAGCGCTGCCGAAGCGCGGCCGTGAGCGCCGAAGGCGAGCGATAGCCGGTGCGGCGCGCGGTCTCCGCGGCGCCCAGGCCGCTGCTGCGCAGTTGCCGCGCCTGCTGCAGGCGCTGGCTTCGCAGCCATTGCATGGCCGCCATGCCCTGCTCGTCGCGGCAGCGCTGGGCGAATTGGCTGGGGCTCAGGCACGCGACCGCCGCAAGGTCGGCGACGCTCAAGGGCCGATGCCAGTGCGCCTGCGCCCAGGCGGCAAGCGCCGGCCAGTCGATGGTGCGCCTGCGGCCGTTCGGCACCGAGGGGCCCCAGGCCTCCAGCAGCAGCGCCGGCGCATGATGCAGCGCGGCCGCGGGTGGCGGAGCCTGCGTCACGCACAGTGCCAGGTAGCGCGCCAGCGACAGGAGCTGCGGCGCCATCGGGGAGCGTCCCGCGCACTGCGCCCAAAGATCCTGCGCGGTGTCGAGCACGAGGCACCGGCTGCCTGCGCGCGATTCGAAGTCGTGCCGCTCGCCGGGCGTCACCACCCAGCCGTCGCCGGCGCCCACGCGCCGGCCGCGCCCCTCGACCTCCAGCTCCAGCACGCCATCGAGCCCGACCAGTATCTGGAAGTGATCGTGCGCATGGCTGCCGCGCGAGGCGCCGTAGCGTCGCAGCGAAAGGGCAGCAGTGGTGGACGGGTGCATGGTGGTTCGTCACCCCAGCCTGAGCAGCAGCGCCGAGGCCGCGCACACCAGCAGGAAGGGAATGCCGATGCGGTGGAACTCGCGCAGCCCGTGCGGCACCTTGGCCAGCCGCAGCGCGATCAGGTTGGCGAGCGAACCCAGCACGCAGCCGAAGCCGCCCACGCTCACGCCGGCCGCGAGCGCGGGCAGGTCGCGCACATGGCCGTCGAGCAGGATCGCGGCCGGCACATTGCTGATGAACTGCGAGGCAACGATGGCGGCGAGGTAGGCGCGCCATCCTTCGGTGATGGGCCAGTGGTGCAGCAGCAATTGAACCGCCGGCAGCTCGGCCAGCTGGCGCAGGTCGACGAACATCAGCGCAATGATCGCGAGCAGTGCCCAGTCGATGCCTCGCAGGACGCGCGGATACGACACCAGGAACACGCCGAACACCACGCCCAGGCCCGCCAGCAGCCAGTGCCGGTCGAGCGCCACCACGAAACCGACGAACAGCACGCCCGCCAATGCCAGCAGGCGCGGCTGCACCGGAGCGGCGCTGGCCTCGGGCTTGAGCGCGATGGGCGTGCGCGGCACCAGCAGCCAGACCGCCGCGAAGAGCCAGAACAGCATCACGGCCACGGTCGGCAGCATCATGCCCATGAAGGCGACGAAGCCTTCGCCCGAGCGGTGCCAGAGGTAGAGGTTCTGCGGATTGCCGATGGGCGTAAGCGCCGAGCCCGCGTTGACGGCCAGCGCCTGGAGCACCACGAGCCGCGCGAGCGGCAGGTGCGCCTGGCTGGCGAGCACGCGCGTGAGCGGCACCAGCAGGAACAGGCTCACATCGTTGGTCACCAGTGCGGACAGAAACGCCGCGCTGGCGGTCAGCATCAGCGCCAGGCTGCGCTGGCTGTGCGTGCGCGCGAGCAGGCGCTGCGCGGCGGCCTGCAGCATGCCGCTTTTCTCCACGCCCTGGGTGATCGCGAGCAGCCCCGCAAGCGCGCCCACGGTCTGCCAGTCGACCAGCTTCAGCCAGTCCATCGGCGCACGCGGGCGCACGAAGGCGAACAGCACCGCGACGGCGGCCAGCAGCCACAGCAGGCCGTTGCCGCCACCGCCCTGTTCGGACGGTACGGCCGCCTGTGCCTGTGCTTCAGCGGCCGACGAGTTCACGCTCACGCAGTTCGCGCTTGAGCACCTTGCCGATGGCGCTGCGCGGCAGTTCGTCGATGAAACTCAGGCGCGCCAGGCGCTGCGTCTTGCCGAGCTGGGCGTTGGCCCATCGCAGCAATGCGTCGGCGGCGGTGCTGTCGCCCTCGCGGCGCACCACGAAGGCCACCGGCGTCTCGCCCCATTGCTCCGACGGCACGCCGATCACCGCCACGTCGGCCACGGCGGCATGGCCGCGCAGCACCGTTTCGAGATCGCTCGGATAGATGTTGAAGCCGCCGCTGATGATCATGTCCTTCTTGCGGTCGAACAGCGTCAGGAAGCCGTCGGCATCGAAGCGCCCGACGTCGCCGGTGCGGATGAAGCGCTTGCCGGTGGCGTCGAACCATTCGGCTTCGCGCGTCTTGGCGGGCTGGCGGTGGTAGCCGGTCATCATGCCGGCCGAGTGCCCCACCACCTCGCCGGCCAGTTCGATGTTGCCGCGCGGTATTTCGTTGCCGTCTTCGTCGATCAGCCGGATATCGCTGCCTTCGGCCGGCTGGCCCACGGTGTGCAGCTTGTTCGGGTGCAGGTGCGCCTCGAGGATGCAGGTGCCGCCGCCCTCGGTCATGCCGTAGAACTCGATCAGCCCGCCGGGCCAGCGCTTGAGCACATCGGCCTTGAGCGCGGCGTTGAAGGGCGCGCTGGTGCTGAACTTGAAGCGGAACGACGAGAGGTCGTGCGCGCCGAAGCGCGGATGCGCCATCAGGCGCTGGTACTGCACCGGCACCAGCATGGTGTGCGTCGCGCGGTGCTGCTCGGCCAGCTGCAGGTAGCCGAGCGCATCGAACTTGGGCATCAGCACCACGCAGCCGCCGAAGGCCAGGGTCGGGAAGAACACCACCAGCGTGGTGTTGGAATAAAGCGGTGTCGACAGCAGCGTGACGGTGTCGGGGCCGTACCCGTACATGGCGCCGCGCTGCACATGGGCCCAGCGCATGCCGTGGCCCTGCACGATGCCCTTGGGCTCGCCGGTGGTGCCCGACGAATAGATGATGTTGAAGGGCCACGAAGGCTGCGTGTCCACGGCGGCGGGCTGCGCACCGGCGGGCGCGAGCCAGTCCTCGAGGCTGCTGCCAACCGTTGAGTCGTCGAGCGCGACGCGCGAAATGCCGCCTTCGTTCAGGGGACCGACGACCTCGGCGGCCGACGCGTCGGTGAAGAGGATGCGTGCATCGGCATCCTCGATCATGCGGGCCAGGCTGGCGGGCGTGGACCCGGGTGCCAGCGGCGCGACCGCCACACCCGCGCGCAATGCGCCCAGGAACACCGCGGCGTAGTTCACCGAAGAGGCCGCGCAGACCGCAATGGCATCGCCGGGCTCCAGCCCCGCGCGCTGCAGGCTGGCCGCGACGCGGTCCATCAGCGCGTCGAGCGCGCCGTAGTTCAGCGCCTGCTCTGCGTCCGCGAGCGCGGCGTGGTCGGGCCTGTATTGCGCATGGAGGCGAACCAGCTCGGCGATGGCGCCGAAACTGCGCTCCGTCGACGCTTGAATGGCGGGGTGCGTTTGCAAAATCGATCCTTCGTCTTGGCCAGGCGGCAGGATAGCGAAGAAGCACCCGGCCGTGTGAGCTGCACGTGACGACGGCCCGGCCCGCCGTTGCCCAGCCTCAGACGCCGGCGGCGTGCGCCTGCTGATCGGCGTGGTAGCTCGAGCGCACCATCGCGCCCACGGCCGCGTGGCTGAAGCCCATCCTGTAGGCCTCTTCCTCGAACATCTTGAAGGTGTCGGGATGCACGTAGCGGCGCACCGGCAGGTGCGAGCCCGACGGCGACAGGTACTGGCCGATGGTCAGCATGTCGATGCCGTGGGCGCGCATGTCGCGCATCACCTGCAGGATCTCTTCGTCGGTTTCGCCCAGGCCCACCATGATGCCGCTCTTGGTCGGAACCTGCGGGTGCAGCGCCTTGAACTTCTTCAGCAGGTTGAGGCTGAACTGGTAGTCGCTGCCGGGGCGCGCTTCCTTGTAGAGGCGCGGCGCGGTCTCGAGGTTGTGGTTCATCACGTCCGGCGGCGCGGCCTTGAGGATTTCCAATGCGCGGTCGTCGCGGCCGCGGAAGTCGGGCACCAGGATCTCGATCTGCGTCATCGGCGAGAGCTCGCGGATGTTCCTGATGCAGTCGACGAAGTGCTGGCTGCCGCCGTCGCGCAGGTCGTCGCGGTCGACGCTGGTGATCACCACGTACTTCAGGCGCAGCTTGGCGATGGTCTTCGCGAGGTTGAGCGGCTCGTCCTTGTCGAGCGGGTCGGGGCGGCCGTGGCCCACGTCGCAGAACGGGCAGCGGCGCGTGCACTTGTCGCCCATGATCATGAAGGTGGCTGTGCCGTTGCCGAAGCATTCGCCGATGTTCGGGCACGAGGCTTCTTCGCAGACCGTGTGCAGGTTGCTCTCGCGCAGGATCTGCTTGATCTCGTAGAAGCGCGTGGTGGGGCTGCCGGCCTTCACGCGGATCCAGTCGGGCTTCTTGAGCACCTCGCCCTGCTGCACCACCTTGACGGGAATGCGCGAGAGCTTGGCCGCAGCCTTCTGCTTGGCCAGCGGATTGTAGTTTTCGGCGCTTTGCGCCTCTCTCACGACGGGGGACGGGACGACTTCTGTGGTGCTCATTGGATTGCTAAGGCGCCAGGTAGGTGGTGAGCTTCTGGCTCAGCACCCGGGCGGCTTCTTCCCATGTGGTTTGGACCCCGATTGTAGAAAGATCGACCGTTTGCAGCCCCGCATAACCACAAGGGTTGATCCGCGAGAAGGGTTCGAGGTCCATCTCGACGTTGAGCGCGACGCCGTGGTAGGTGGCGTGGCGGCTCACCTTGATGCCGAGCGCGGCGATCTTGCCGAGGCCGCGAAACGGGTCGCCGGCGGGCAGCGGGCCGGTCAGCGCAGCATGTGAAAAAGGGTCGTCGAGCCGCACATAGATGCCCGGCGCGCCCGCCACGCGGTGGCCGGTCACGCCGAAGTGGGCCAGCGTGCGCAGCACCGATTCCTCGATGCGGTAGACGTATTCCTTCACGAAGTAGCCCGCGCGCCGAAGATCGATCAGCGGATAGGCCACCACCTGGCCCGGGCCGTGGAAGGTGACTTGGCCGCCGCGGTCGGTCTGCACCACCGGAATGCCGCCGGGATTCAGGATGTGGTCCTGCTTGCCCGCGATGCCCTGCGTGAAGACCGGCGCGTGCTCGCAGATCCACAGCGCATCGGGCGTCTCGGGCAGGCGCTCGAGCGTGAACTGCTTCATCGCGCCATAGGTGGCGGCGTAGTCGGCGGCGCCCAGCCATGTCGGTTCGATGCCCGTGCTCATTGCGTGCCCGGCGCTCACTGCTTCAGAGAACGACCTTGACCAGCGGATGGGCCGACAGCGCGCGGTACAGATCGTCGAGCTGCTCGCGGCTGGTGGCGGTCACGGTGATCGTCACGCCCAGGTAGTTGCCTGCCTTGCTGTCGCGCAGCTCGACCGTGGTGGCGTCGAAGGCCGGGTCGAAGCGTTCGGCAATCTGGGTGATCGCATGCACGAAGCCGTCGGCCTTGACGCCCATGACCTTGATCGGGAACTGCGAGGGGTACTCGATCAGCGATTCCTTGCGCGGATCGGGGATCGGAGTGCTGGCGTCGGTGATGTCGGTGGTGCTGCTGCTCATGCGGTGGTCGCTCCTTGCTTCTGTGGCTGCTGGGCATTGCGCTGCTTGGCCTGCTGGTAAGCCGCGTACAAGGCTTGATAGATGGGGCCGGGGCGGCCGTTCCCAATGGGCTGGCCATCGAGCGCCACGACCGGCAGCACTTCCTTGCTGGCCGACGAAAGCAGCAACTCGTCGGCGTCGAACACCTCGCCCTGCGAAATGCGGCGCAGCGCAAACGCAATGCCGCACTCGGCGCACAGGCGTTCGAGCAGGCCGTAGCGGATGCCGGTCAGCACAAGGTTGTCCTTGGGCGGTCCGGTGAGCACGCCGTCCTTCACGATCCACACATTGCTCGACGATGCCTCGCTGAGCCATTCGTCCCTGAACATGATGGTCTCGGCCGCGCCGGCCTCGATGCTGATCTGGCGCGCCAGCACCGCGCCCAGCAGGCTGGTGCTCTTGATGTGCGCCTTCTGCCAGCGGAAGTCGGCCGCACTCACGCAGGCCACGCCCTTGGCGCGCACGGCATCGGCCACCGGCGGAAGCGGATTCACCATCACGAACACGGTCGGGCGCACGCCCTGGGTCATGGCATGATCGCGCGGCGCAACGCCGCGGGTAATTTGAAAGTACACGGCCTGGGGCGTATCGCCGCCCGGCTCGATGAGCCGCATCACGATGCCGCGCCACTGGGCGAGCGTGAGCGGATTGGCAATCTGCAGTTCGGCCAGCGAGCGATCGAGCCGCGCCATGTGTTCATCGAAGCAGAAGGGCTGGCCGCCGTAGACGGGGACGACTTCGTAGATGCCGTCGCCGAAGATGAAGCCGCGGTCGAGAACGCTGATGCGGGCGTCCTTGAGCGCGGTGTACTCGCCATCGAGGTAGCAGAGCGTGGAGGGGAGTGCGGCGGTAAGAGGGTGCATGCTGAATTATGGTTGCGCGCGCCAGGTCGGGCTCTCGTCAGCCAACGAAGACTCGATTTGCAAGCGCGACAGATCGGGTGGCCGGATGGGCTGGGTTTTTACTTATAATCAATGGCTTTGTAGAAATTCTGGGTCGTCATCCGGGCTTCATTCGAAATGAAAAAAATCGCCCGAAAAGATGAGTGGGTCGCTGAAGACCTCGACGCAGAGTACAAGCCGTTGACCGCCGATGAGGCGCGTGAACTGCGTGCAAGGCATCCCTCGATTTCCCCCTGGTGGGTCATCGCGGGGCAGTTGGTTGTCGGTCTGCTGGTGGCTTTGGCCGCCTGGGGACTGACGGGGAGGCAAAATCTGGGGTGGTCCGCCGGCTACGGCGCGATTGCGGTGGTCATTCCTGCTGCGGTGTTCGCGCGGGGGCTGACCGGCCGGTTTTCTTCCCTGAATCCGGGCACTGCGGTGGTTGGGTTCTTCCTGTGGGAAATGGTCAAGATGGCCTTGTCGATTGCGATGTTGTTCGCAGCGCCAAGGCTGATAACGGCGCTGAGCTGGCCAGCAATGCTGATCGGCCTGGTGGTGACAATGAAGGCGGCCTGGTTGGCGGTGATGTTCTCGCCCCGGCGCCGGCAACATAGAGACGAGTAACTGAATGGCTGCTGAAAACGCTGCGGAACATGGTCAGACCGCGGGTGAATACATCATTCACCACTTGACGCACCTGCAAAGCTCCAAGCCTGGGGGTGTTGCGGACTTTTCGGTTTTCAATTTCGACTCGCTCTTTTTCTCGATAGCACTGGGCATCCTGGGTTGCTGGCTGCTCTGGCTGGCTGCCCGCAAGGCTACGTCGGGCGTTCCCGGCCGTTTTCAAGCGGCCGTCGAACTGCTGGTGGAAATGGTCGACCAGCAGGCCAAGGGCATCGTCCACAACGCCACCAGCCGCAAGTTCGTTGCTCCGCTGGCGCTCACGATCTTCGTCTGGATCTTCCTGCTCAATGCAATGGACCTGTTCCCGGTCGATTTGTTCCCGGCGATCTGGGCCAAGATTTTCCACATCGCCGGCGAAGACCCGCACCATGCCTACCTGCGCGTCGTGCCTACGGCCGACCTCTCGGTGACCATGGGCATGTCGGTGGCTGTGCTGCTGGTCTGCCTGTTCTACAACATCAAGATCAAGGGCTTCGGCGGCTGGGTGCACGAACTCTTCACCGCGCCGTTCGGCAACCACTGGGCGCTGTATCCGTTCAACTTCGCGATGCAGATGATCGAGTTCGTCGCCAAGACCGTCTCGCACGGCATGCGGCTGTTCGGCAACATGTATGCCGGCGAACTGATCTTCCTGCTGATCGCGCTGATGGGCGGCGCCTGGACGCTGTCGACCACCGGCGTGCTGCTGGCGCTGGGCCACATCGTCGCGGGCACGGCCTGGGCCATCTTCCACATCCTGATCATCACGCTGCAGGCCTTCGTGTTCATGATGCTGGCGCTGGTCTACATCGGCCAGGCCCACGATCACCACTGATCATCCGTTTTCGTTTTTGTTTTTTGTTTTCTCTTCAACCAAAGTCCTCTAGGAGTCATCATGGAAGTTATTAGCTTTGTTGCACTGGCCGCCGGCCTGATCATCGGTCTGGGCGCTGTGGGCGCATGTATCGGCATCGGCATCATGGGCAGCAAGTACCTCGAGTCGGCCGCACGTCAGCCTGAACTCATGGGTGAACTTCAAACCAAGATGTTCCTGCTGGCCGGCCTGATCGACGCTGCTTTCATTATCGGCACCGGTATCGCGCTGTGGTTCGCAACGGCCAACCCGTTCCTGGCTCAGATCGCCAACCTGCCGAAGTAAGTCTTTCTCGTCGGACCCGTGTCGTCGTTCCCCGCTGTGGAATGGCTTCGCATTCAATCCCAAAGAGAGGGTGAAAAGTGAGCATTACCGGTACCCTGATCGTTCAGATGATCGTGTTCCTGATCCTGGTCGGGTTCACGATGAAGTTCGTGTGGCCGCCGATCGCGAAGGCGCTGGACGACCGCGCTGCGAAGATCGCCGAAGGCCTCGCTGCCGCCGACAAGGCCAAGTCCGAACTGTCCGCCGCCAACAAGCGCGTGGAAGCCGAACTGGGCCAGGCACGCAACGAGTCCGCACAACGTCTTGCCGACGCCGAACGTCGCGCCCAGGCCATCGTTGAAGAGGCCAAGGCCCGCGCGACCGAAGAAGGCAACAAGATCGTTGCGGCTGCACGCGTCGAAGCCGACCAGCAGGCACTGAAGGCGCGCGAAGCATTGCGCGAACAGGTTGCCGCACTGGCCGTCAAGGGCGCAGAGCAGATTCTGCGCAAGGAAGTGAATGCGGGCGTCCACGCCGATTTGCTCGCCCGCCTGCAGACCGAACTCTGATAGAAGCCATGGCAGAACTCGCCACCATTGCACGCCCCTACGCCGAGGCGCTTTTCAAGGCCTCGTCGTCCGACGTCGCCGGAACCAGCGTCTGGCTCGAAAAGGTTGCCGCCATCGCGGCCAATCCGGAGCTCCAGCAGTTCGCCGACAACCCCAAGGCCACGGCCGAACAGGTTCTCGGCGTGGTCGCCGGCGCCTTCGGTGCGCCGCTGGCTGCCCATGCCCAGAATTTCCTGGGTGCGCTCCTCGACAACGGGCGCTTCTCGGTGCTGCCGGAAATTGCGAAGCAGTTCCGGGCACTGGCCAATGCGAAGAGCGGTTCGTCCGACGCCGTGGTCTACAGCGCCTTCCCGATCGATGCCGCGGTTCTGGCCAATGTGGCGGCCGCGCTCGAAAAGCGTTTCGGCCGCAAGCTCCAGGTCACGGTCCAGCAAGAGCCGGAACTGATCGGCGGCATTCGCGTGGTGGTCGGCGACGAGGTGCTCGACACCTCCGTCAAAGCGCGCCTTGAACAAATGAAAGTTGCGCTGGCGGCCTGACGGTCTTCAGCCCTCTACTTGTAGCCTCAAAGAAAGAAGGAAAGAGTCATGCAACTCAATCCCGCAGAAATTTCCGAACTGATCAAGAGCCGCATCGAGGGCCTTGGGGTCAGCGCCAACATCCGCAACGAGGGCACCGTGGTTTCGGTGACCGACGGCATCGTGCGCGTGCACGGCCTGTCCGATGCAATGCAGGGCGAAATGCTCGAGTTCCCGCCCACGGCTGACGGCACGCCGTCGTTCGGCCTGGCGCTGAACCTCGAGCGCGACTCGGTCGGCGCCGTGATCCTGGGCGAATACGAGCACATCTCCGAAGGCGACACCGTCAAGTGCACGGGCCGCATCCTGGAAGTGCCCGTCGGCCCCGAACTCATCGGCCGCGTGGTGAACGCACTGGGCCAGCCGATCGACGGCAAGGGCCCGATCAACGCCAAGATGACCGACGTGATCGAAAAGGTCGCCCCGGGCGTGATCGCCCGCAAGTCGGTCGACCAGCCAATGCAGACCGGCCTCAAGTCGATCGACTCGATGGTGCCGATCGGCCGCGGCCAGCGCGAACTGATCATCGGCGACCGCCAGACCGGCAAGACGGCCGTGGCGATCGACGCGATCATCAACCAGAAGGGTCAGAACATGACCTGCGTCTACGTTGCGATCGGCCAGAAGGCTTCGTCGATCAAGAACGTGGTGCGCGCACTGGAACAAGCTGGCGCAATGGACTACACCATCGTGGTGGCCGCATCGGCCTCCGAGTCGGCGGCCATGCAGTACGTGTCGGCCTACTCGGGCTGCACCATGGGCGAATACTTCCGCGACCGCGGCGAAGACGCGCTCATCGTCTATGACGACCTCTCCAAGCAGGCCGTGGCCTACCGCCAGGTTTCGCTGCTGCTGCGCCGCCCGCCAGGCCGCGAAGCCTACCCCGGCGACGTGTTCTATCTCCACAGCCGCCTGCTCGAGCGCGCAGCCCGCGTGAACGCCGACTACGTCGAAGCCTTCACCAAGGGTGCGGTCAAGGGCAAGACCGGTTCGCTCACGGCACTGCCGATCATCGAAACGCAGGCCGGCGACGTGTCCGCCTTCGTTCCGACCAACGTGATCTCGATCACCGACGGCCAGATCTTCCTGGAAACCAGCCTGTTCAACGCCGGCATCCGCCCCGCCATCAACGCCGGTATCTCGGTGTCGCGCGTGGGTTCGTCGGCGCAGACCAAGATCATCAAGGGCCTGTCGGGCGGTATCCGTACCGACCTGGCCCAGTACCGCGAGCTGGCTGCGTTCGCGCAGTTCGCCTCCGACCTGGACGAAGCCACCCGCAAGCAGCTCGACCGCGGTGCCCGCGTGACCGAACTGCTCAAGCAGGCCCAGTACAGCCCGCTGCCGATCTCGCTGATGGGCGCCACGCTGTTCGCGGTGAACAAGGGCTTCATGGACGACCTCGACATCAAGAAGGTGCTGCCGTTCGAACACGGCCTGCACCAGTTCCTGAAGTCCAGCCATGCTGCGCTGCTCGACAAGATCGAAAAGGCCAAGGCGCTCGACAAGGACGCCGAGGCCGAGCTGACCGCCGCCATCACGGCGTTCAAGAAGTCGTTCGCCTGATCGGCCGGACAAGGAGCACTCATGGCAGCTGGTAAGGAAATCCGCGGCAAGATCAAATCGGTGGAAAACACCAAGAAGATCACCAAGGCCATGGAAATGGTCTCGGTTTCCAAGATGCGCAAGGCGCAAGAGCGCATGCGTGCCGCCCGCCCCTACAGCGAGAAAATTCGCAACATCGCGGCCAACCTGGGCAAGGCGAATCCCGAGTACACGCACGCGTTCATGAAGAAGAACGAGGCCAAGGCCATCGGCTTCATCATCGTCACGAGCGACAAGGGCCTGTGCGGCGGCTTGAACACCAACCTGCTGCGCGCCGTGACGGCCAAGCTGCGGGAAGCGCAGGCCGCGGGCGTTGCGATCGAGTCGGTGGCCATCGGCAACAAGGGCCTGGGCTTCATGAACCGCATCGGTGCGCGCGTGGTGGCCCACGTCACCCACCTGGGCGACACGCCGCATCTCGACAAGCTCATCGGGCCGGTCAAGACGCTGCTCGACGCCTATGCGGAGGGCAAGCTGTCGGCCGTGTACCTGTGCTACACCAAGTTCATCAACACGATCAAGCAGGAGCCGCTCGTCGAGCAGCTGCTGCCGCTGGCCGCGGACTCGCTGCAGGTCGAGGCCGGCCACCATTCGTGGGACTACATCTACGAGCCCGATGCACAGAGCGTGATCGACGAGCTGCTGGTGCGCTATGTGGAGTCGCTGGTCTACCAGGCCGTGGCCGAGAACATGGCCTCCGAGCATTCGGCGCGCATGGTGGCCATGAAGGCCGCAACCGACAACGCAGGCAACGTGATCGACGAACTGAAGCTGGTCTACAACAAGACCCGCCAGGCAGGCATCACCAAAGAGCTTTCGGAAATCGTGTCCGGCGCCGCTGCGGCGGCCGGTGTTTGATTGCGGCAATGGACCAGGCCACATTGCCATTCGCGCTTCGCATTGCGAACCGATAACCGAAGGCCTTTTTTTGGGGACTCTGCACAAATGAAGAAACTTCTCGTTCTGGTGGCCATGGCCGCCGCCCTGACTGCCTGCTCCAAGAAGGAAGAGGCGCCTGCTGCACCGCCGGCACCCGCCGCTGCGCCGGCTCCCGCGCCCGCAGCTCCGGCCGCACCCGCAGCCGCCGCTCCCACGGCGTCGGCCGCGGACCTGCCGCAGGAGTGCAACGACTACCTGGCCAAGGCCCAGGCTTGCGTGTCTTCGCAAAGCGGCGCTGCTGCCGATGCGATGAAGGCGAGCGTGGAGCAGACCAAGGCCGCATGGGCTTCGATGGGCACCGACAAGGCCGCGCTGGGCCAGGCCTGCAAGGCTGCCAGCGATGCCTTCGCTGCACAGGCGGCGGCGCTGAAGTGCTGATCGGACGTATCTGAAGAAATCAAGGGTGCCGGCCCGTCCGGCATTCTTGCAAAAGCGGCCCGCGATGGCACAAGGACGCTTCTGCAAGAACCTGTCGCAACATTATTGAGATCCAGAAGGAAACGCCATGGCTGAAGGAAAAATTGTCCAATGTATCGGCGCCGTGGTCGACGTGGAGTTCCCGCGTGACCAGATGCCCAAGGTGTATGACGCCTTGAAATTCGAAGGCGGCGGGCTGACCCTCGAAGTCCAGCAGCAGCTGGGCGACGGCGTGGTGCGCACCATTGCCCTCGGCTCGTCCGACGGCCTGCGCCGCGGCCTGATCGTGACCAACACCGGCGCACCCATCACGGTGCCCGTCGGCAAGGCCACGCTGGGCCGCATCATGGACGTGCTCGGCCGTCCGATCGACGAGCGCGGCGAGGTGAGCCAGGACCTCACCGCATCGATCCACCGCAAGGCCCCTGCGTACGACGAACTGTCGCCTTCGCAAGACCTGCTGGAAACCGGCATCAAGGTGATCGACCTTGTCTGCCCGTTCGCCAAGGGCGGCAAGGTGGGCCTGTTCGGCGGCGCCGGCGTGGGCAAGACCGTGAACATGATGGAACTCATCAACAACATCGCCAAGGCTCACTCGGGCCTGTCGGTGTTTGCCGGTGTGGGTGAACGTACCCGCGAAGGCAACGACTTCTATCACGAGATGGCCGACTCCGGCGTCGTGAATCTCGAGAAGCTCGAGGAGTCGAAGGTGGCCATGGTCTACGGCCAGATGAACGAACCCCCGGGCAACCGCCTGCGCGTGGCGCTGACCGGCCTGACCATTGCCGAGTCGTTCCGTGACGAAGGCCGCGACGTGCTGTTCTTCGTGGACAACATCTACCGCTACACGCTGGCCGGTACCGAAGTGTCGGCGCTCCTGGGCCGCATGCCTTCCGCCGTGGGCTACCAGCCGACGCTGGCCGAGGAAATGGGCCGCCTGCAGGAGCGGATCACGTCGACCAAGGTCGGCTCGATCACCTCGATCCAGGCCGTGTACGTGCCAGCCGACGACTTGACCGACCCGTCGCCCGCCACCACCTTCGCTCACCTGGACTCCACCGTGGTGCTGTCGCGCGACATCGCTTCGCTCGGTATCTACCCCGCCGTGGACCCGCTCGATTCGACCTCGCGCCAGCTCGACCCGCTGGTGGTCGGCGAAGAGCACTACAATGTGGCCCGCGCCGTGCAAGGCACGCTGCAGCGCTACAAGGAACTGCGCGACATCATCGCGATTCTGGGCATGGACGAACTGGCCCCCGACGACAAGCTCGCTGTGGCCCGCGCCCGCAAGATCCAGCGCTTCCTGTCGCAGCCGTTCCACGTGGCCGAAGTGTTCACCGGTTCGCCCGGCAAGTACGTGTCGCTGGCCGAAACCATCCGTGGTTTCAAGATGATCGTGAACGGCGAAGCCGACCACCTGCCGGAACAAGCGTTCTACATGGTCGGTGGCATCGACGAAGCGTTCGAAAAAGCCAAGAAGGTCGCGTAAAGCGGCATAGATAGGAACTCAGATGGCAAACACCATTCACGTCGACGTGGTCAGCGCGGAAGAGTCGATCTTCTCGGGCGAAGCCAGGTTCGTCGCGCTGCCCGGTGAAGCCGGTGAGCTCGGCATCTATCCGCGCCACACGCCGCTGATCACGCGCATCCGCCCGGGCGCCGTGCGCATCGAAACGGCCGACGGCGGCGAAGAGTTCGTCTTCGTGGCCGGCGGCATTCTCGAAGTGCAGCCCAACGCCGTCACCGTGCTGTCCGACACCGCGATCCGCGGCAAGGACCTCGACGACGAGAAGGCCAACAAGGCCAAGGCCGCCGCCGAGGAAGCGCTCAAGAACGCCAGGACCGACATCGACATCGCGATGGCGCAGTCGGAACTGGCCGTGATGGCCGCGCAGCTGGCTGCGCTGCGCAAGTACCGCCAGAAAAAGTAAAGCGGGCGCTCCAGTGCCCCTTGCTCAAGCCGCCTTCGGGCGGTTTTTTTGCGCCTGGCTCTCCACATTCGAGGCAGCTTTGATCTGAACATGGTCGAAGTTCGGCCTTGTCCGGCTGAAGCCGCCCACCTAGTATTCGCATTCGCCTGAACAGCCCGCTGTGGCGACGGGCAAAAAAGAATATTGGAGACAAAGCGCGTGGCACCCTGGAGTGGCATCACTGCGGACGAGATGCGGTTGCTGGAGACCACCTTCTGGTCGGCCGGCGGGTCGCGCCATGCCATGGCCGAACAGCTCGGCTTCTCCAAGAGCAAGGCCAATGCGCTGATCGCCGGCCTGGTCGACCAGGGTCTGCTGGCCGAAGCCGGCCTGCAGCGCTCCTCGGGCGGCCGCCGCGCCGAAAATCTGCAGTTGCACGCCGGGCTTGGCGTGCTCGTGGGCATCGACATCGGCGCCACCAGCCTCGATGTCGCGGTGCTGCGCCCCGACCTCACGCTGCTCGCGCAGCACGACGAACCGGCCGACGTTCGCGAAGGCCCGGCCGTGGTGCTGGCGCGGGTGCGCGTGCTGATGCGCGAACTGCTCGCGCGCTGCGGCCACGGCGCGAAGGACGTGCTGGGCATCGGCATCGGCGTGCCCGGCCCCGTCAACTTCGAGATCGGCCAGCTCGTGAATCCGCCGCTGATGCCGGCCTGGGACAGTTTCTCGATCCGCGACTACCTGCGCGAAGATTACGCGGCGCCCGTCTTCGTCGACAACGACGTGAACCTGATGGCGCTCGGCGAGCTCTGGCGGCTGAAGCGCTCGCTCAACAACTTTCTCGTGATCAAGATCGGCACCGGCATAGGCTGCGGCATCGTCTGCCATGGCGAGGTCTATCGCGGCGCAGCGGGGTCGGCCGGCGACGTGGGCCACATCTGCGTCGACCAGGACGGCCCGCGCTGCCATTGCGGCAACGTCGGCTGCGTCGAAGCCATGGCCGCCGGGCCGGCCATCACGCGCATGGCGGTGCAGGCGGCCGAGGCCGGCGAAAGCGCCATGCTGGCCGAGTGCCTGCGCGTGCACGGCCGCATCGATGCCGTCGACGTGGGCCAGGCGAGCCGCGCCGGCGATACGGCGGCCAACGGCATCATCCAGCGCGCCGGCAACCTCATCGGCCAGATGCTGGCGTCGGTGGTGAACTTCTTCAATCCGTCGCATGTGTTCATCGGCGGCGGCATCACGCGCATCGGGCCGCTGTTCCTGGCGGCGGTGCGGCAGAGCGTGTACCAGCGCTCGCTCGCGCTCTCGACCCGGCACCTCGAAATCCAGTACACGCCGCTGGGCGTGCAGGGCGGCCTGATCGGTGCCGGCGTGCTCGCGATGCACGAGACACTGAAGGTCCGCGGAGTGGCGCCATGACGGCAGAAGCAGAAACCAAGGGAAGCGTGGCGGTCGAGTTCGACGGCGTGGTGAAGGCCTTCGGCCCGGTGCAAGTGCTGCACGGCGTGAGTTTCGCGCTGGCGCCGGGCCGCGTGTACGGCCTGCTCGGCGAGAACGGCGCGGGCAAGTCCACGCTGATGAAGATCCTCGCGGGCTACGAGCCGCTCACCGGCGGCACGCTGCGCATCAACGGCCAGCCGCAGCAGTTCACGAGCTCGCGCGACGCCGAGGCGCTGGGCATCGTGCTGATCCACCAGGAGTTCAACCTCGCGGAAGACCTGAGCGTGGCGCAGAACATTTTCCTGGGCCATGAAAAGAAGAATGGCTGGCTGCTCGACGACGCCGCGATGGAACGCGCCGCCGCCGCCGCATTGGCCGCCGTCGGCCTGAACATCGATCCGCGCACCAAGGTGCGCAGGCTCATCGTCGCGGAGAAGCAACTGGTCGAGATCGCCAAGGCCATCGCACGCCGCGCGCGCCTTCTGATCATGGACGAGCCCACGGCCACGCTGACCCCTGGCGAGACCGAACGCCTGTTCAAGCTCATCGCGCAGCTGCGCGCCGATGGCGTGACCATCGTCTACATCTCGCACAAGCTCGACGAAGTGGAGCAGGTGACCGACGAGGTGATCGTGATGCGCGACGGCCGCTTCGTGGCGCGCGCGCCCACGCCCGAGCTCACGCGCCAGCAGATGGCCAACCTCATGGTGGGCCGCGAGCTTGCCGACCTGTATCCGCCGCGCGACCTCGTGGTGGCCGCCGATGCGCCCGCCATGCGCGTGCGCAATTTCAGCGTGCCCGGCTGGGCGCAGGATGTGAGCTTCGACGTGCGGCCGGGCGAGATCCTCGGCTTTGCGGGCCTGGTCGGCGCGGGCCGAACCGAGCTGTTCGAAGGCCTGCTGGGCCTCAGGCCCGCGAGCGGCCAGGTCGAGATGCTCGGCAAGCCGGTGCCCGGCCAGAAGGGCTGGCGCAGTCCGCGCGATGCCGCGAAACACGGCCTCACCTACCTCAGCGAAGACCGCAAGGGCAAGGGCCTGCACGTGAACTTCGGCCTGCGCGAGAACCTCACGCTGATGGCGCTCGAGCGCTATGCGCAGCCCTGGCTGCAGCCCGACGCCGAGCGCGGCGCGCTGGCCGAGGCCGTGAAGGACTACGGCATCCGCACCGGCTCGCTCGACGTGCGCGCGTCGTCGCTCTCGGGCGGCAACCAGCAGAAGCTCGCGCTCGCCAAGGTGCTGCAGCCCAAGCCCAAGGTGGTGGTGCTCGACGAGCCCACGCGCGGCGTCGACATCGGCGCCAAGCGCGACATCTATTTTTTGATCCAGCGACTCGCCCGCGAGGGGCTCGCGGTGATCGTCGTCTCGTCGGAGCTGATGGAACTCATCGGCCTATGCCACCGCGTGGCGGTGATGCGCGCGGGCCGCCTCGTCGCCACGCTCAACGCCGACCACTTGACTGAAGAGGAGCTCATCGCTCATGCCACCGGAACAGCAGACACCCACGTCGCAGCCTGACGCCGCGCAACACCGCAGCGAGGGCAAGCCGCGCTGGACCGAGCACCTGCACGGCCTGGGGCCGGTCATCGGCCTGGTGCTGCTGTGCATTGCGGGCACGTTGCTGAACAGCGACTTCGCAACTGTCGACAACGCCATGAACGTACTCACGCGCACGGCCTTCATCGGCATCATCGCGGTGGGCATGTGCTTCGTGATCATCTCGGGCGGCATCGACCTGTCGGTGGGCTCGATGGCGGCGCTCATCGCGGGCAGCGTGATCATGTTCATCAACTGGGCCGGGCCCGCCTCGGGCTCGCCGCTGATGGCGGTGGTGATGGGCGCAGTGCTCGCGGTGGTGCTGGGCGCGCTGTTCGGGCTCGCACACGGCCTCTTGATCACCAAGGGGCGCATCGAACCCTTCATCGTCACGCTGGGCACGCTCGGCATCTTCCGCGCCTACCTCACGTACTTTGCCGACGGCGGCGCGCTCACGCTCGACAACGAGCTGTCGGACCTCTATGCGCCGGTGTACTACGCGAGCCTGGCGGGCATTCCGGTGCCGGTGTGGGTGTTCGTGATCGTCGCGATCATCGGCGGCGTCATATTGAACCGCACGGCCTACGGGCGCTACGTGCAGGCCATCGGCTCCAACGAGCAGGTCGCGCGCTATGCGGCGGTGGATGTGGACCGCGTGAAGATCCTCACCTACGTGCTGCTCGGCGTGTGCGTGGGCATTGCCACCCTGCTCTACGTGCCGCGCCTCGGATCCGCTTCGCCGACCACGGGCCTCCTGTGGGAGCTCGAGGCGATTGCCGCGGTGATTGTCGGCGGCACCGCGCTCAAGGGCGGCGCGGGCAGCATCACGGGCACGGTGATCGGCGCGATCCTGCTCTCGGTCATCAGCAACATCCTGAACCTCACCAGCATCATCAGCGTGTACCTCAACGCCGCGGTGCAGGGCTTCGTGATCATCATCGTCGCGTTCCTCCAGCGAGGCCGCCGCTAGCTCGTTCCCGTTCCATCAACCACAAGGAGACATCCAGCATGACAAGCTTCACACGTCGCATCGCACTCACGGCCGTGGCGGCCGCAGCGCTCGCGAGCCTGCCCGCATTCGCTGCCGAGAAAGTGAACCTCGGCGTTTCGATTCCGGCGGCCACGCACAGCTTCATGGGCGGCATCAACTACTGGGCCAACCAGGCGAAGAAGGATCTGGAGAAGGAACACAAGGACCTGAAGATCACGATCAAGACCGCGGCCAATGCGCCCGAGCAGGCGAACCAGCTGCAAGACCTCTCGACCGTCACCAAGATCAATGCGCTGGTCGTGTTCCCGTTCGAGTCGGCCGCGCTGACCAAGCCGGTGGCGCAGGTCAAGGCCAAGGGCGCCTTCGTGACCGTGGTCGACCGCGGCCTCACTGACACCAGCGCGCAGGATGCCTACGTGGCCGGCGACAACACCGCCTTCGGCCGCATTCCGGCCGAGTACATCGTGAAGCAGCTCGGCGGCAAGGGCAACGTGGTCGCGCTGCGCGGCATTGCCACCACGCTGGACAACGAACGCATGGACGCCTTCAACGCGGTGCTCAAGGGCAGCCCCGACATCAAGCTGCTCGATGCCAAGTACGCCAACTGGAACCGCGACGACGCCTTCAAGGTCACGCAGGACTACCTCACGCGCTTCAAGAACATCGACGCCATCTGGGCCGCCGACGACGACATGGCCGTGGGTGTGCTCAAGGCCATCGAGCAGGCCAAGCGCGACGACATCAAGATCATCTTCGGCGGCGCGGGCGCCAAAAGCATGGTCAAGACCATCATGGACGGCAAGGACAAGCGCATCACAGCCGACGTGAGCTACTCGCCCAAGTTCATCTACGACGCGATCAAGCTCACGGCCGAAGCGCGGCTGAAGGGCGAGAAGCTGCCCGCGACCACGATCATTCCGTCGGTGCTGATCACCAAGGAAAACGCGAAAGACTTCTACCACCCGAACTCGCCGTTCTGAGTCGCCTTCCTCCCTCTCCCCTTGGGGAGAGGGTTGGGGTGAGGGCCAGCGGCGAGGGCCGAGGCCATGCGCTCGCAAACGCCGAGGCCCTCACCCTAGCCCTCTCCCGGAGGGAGAGGGGACAGTTACCAGGATCTCCTATCGATGACTGATCAACCTCCCCGCAAACTGCGCTGCGCCATGGTCGGCGGCGGCCGCGACGCCTTCATCGGCGCCGTGCACCGCAACGCCATGGCGCTCGACGGACAGATCGATCTCGTGGCCGGCGCGCTGTCGTCGAGTCCCGAGAAGGCGCGCGCCTCGGGGCGCGACCTGCACCTGGCGGACGACCGCAACCATGGCGACTGGCAGTCGCTGCTGGCCGACGAGCTGAAGCGCCCGCCGGAGGAGCGCATCGACTTCGTCTCCATCGTCACGCCCAACCACATGCACTTTCCGGTCGCGCAGGCCTTTGTGGAAGCCGGCTTCCACGTGGTGTGCGACAAGCCGCTGGTGCACACGCGCGCGCAGGCCGACGCGCTGGTGGCGGCCGTGAAGAAGCAGGGCACGCTGTTCGGCGTGACCTACAACTACACCGGCTACCCGATGGTGCGGCAGGCGCGCGAGATGGTCCGCTCGGGCCAGCTCGGCGAACTGCGCAAGGTGGTGGTCGAATACAACCAGGGCTGGCTCGCGAGCCAGCTCGAAGGCGCCGGCAACAAGCAGGCCGACTGGCGCACCGACCCCGCGAGGAGCGGCGCGGCCGGCGCCATCGGCGACATCGGCTCGCATGCCGAGAACCTGGTCGCCAGCGTCACCGGCCTGGAGATCGAGAGCCTGTGCGCCGACCTGAGCGCGCTGGTGCCGGGCCGCATGCTCGACGACGACGGCAGCCTGCTGCTGCGCTTCAAGGGCGGCGCGCGCGGCGTGCTGATTGCCTCGCAGATCAACACCGGCCTGGAGAACGACCTGCGGCTGCGCGTCTCGGGCACGCTCGGCACGCTCGAGTGGCGGCAGGAGCAGCCGAGCCAGCTGGTGCACCTGCCGCACGACGGGCCGAAGCGGATCCTCACGCGCGGTTCGCCCTGGCTGTGCGAGGCGGCGCAGCGCGCGAGCCGCCTGCCGGCCGGCCATCCCGAGGGCTTCATCGAGGCCTTTGCCAACATCTATGCCGGCGTCGTGGCAGACATCCGCGCACGGCATGCGGGACAGCAGGCCGATGCCATCGCGGCCGACTACCCGCGCGTGGAAGACGGTGCGCGCGGCGTGCGCTTTATCGAGCGCACGGTGGCTTCGGCGGCCAGCGAGGCGAAGTGGACGCCCTGGTGAGATAGGCCGATCGCGGTATTCCGCGCCGTCGGGGTGCGCGGTACAAATCGAGGCTCGCCACTCTGACTGAACCGAGGTCTCGATGCCGCTGCTTCGCCTTTCTCCTTCCCTGCGCGCGAAGGCGCTGGCCTGCGCGCTCGGCAGCTGCGCCGGCGCGCTGCATGCCGCCGACTATCCGCCACGCAAGCCCGGCCTCTGGGAGATGAAGATGGGGGACGGCGCCGGTGGCGCCAACAGCGCGCCGGTGCAGACCGTGCAGCAATGCATCGACGCCGCCACCGACCAGGCGCTGCGCGACATGGGGCAGGGCATGGGCAAGGACGCCTGCTCGAAGCAGGAGATGCGCAGGGAAGGCAGCGCGCTGGTGATCGATTCCGTGTGCAAGATGGGCACGACCACCGCCACCAGCCACGCGGTGGTCACGGGCGACTTCGGCTCCAGCTACCGGATGGAAAGCAGCTCGACCTACAAGCCGCCGATGATGGGCAAATCCAGTGGGAGCTTCGTCATGGAGGCGAAGTGGGTCGGCCCGTGCAAGGCCGGGCAGAAGCCCGGCGACATGATCATGGGGAACGGCATGAAGATGAACATCATCGACATGATGAAGGGCCAGCCGAAGAAATAGCGCTGACGGGCGCTAGCCCATGAGGCTCACGTGCGCGGACACCGCGCGCCAGCCCTCCGGCAGGCGCACCCAGGTCTGGCTCTGGCGGCCCGTGCGGTCGCTGCCCGTGCGCCTGAACTCGACGTTCGCGACCGCAAAGTCCTGCCCGAAGGTGGTGATGGCCTTTGCGGTGATCTCGCGCTCGAGGTTGACCGCGGGTCGGCCCTGGCGGAACGCGCGTATTGCGTCGTAGCCGTAGAGGTTCTCGCCGGCGCCGTAGCGCAGCGTGTGCGGCGAATCCCAGAAGAGCCTGTCGAGCACCGGCACGTCGTTGGTGACGAGCGCGCGCTCGTACTCGGCGAACGCGGCCTCGACTTCGGCAAGCACGGCCGGCAGGCTGATGTCGGTCATGGAAACGGTCATGGCTTGTCTTACTTTCCGCCCCAGTGGACGAAGCGCCGCTCCGCCACCAGGAACACGAGGTTCATCACGTAGCCGAGCAGGCCCGCCGCGAAGATCGAGGCGTACATGTCGGGCATGTCGAAAATGGTCTGCGCATTCATGATGCGCTGGCCGAGGCCATCGGTGGAGCCGATGAACATTTCGGCCACGATCACGATCACCAGCGCGATCGACACGCCCGAGCGCATGCCGACGAACACCTGCGGCATCGATTCGAGCAGGATCACGTCGGTCAGCACGCGCCAGCGCGGCGCGCCCATCACCTTGGCCGCGAGCTGACGCTGCTTGCGCGCGCTCATCACGCCGTAGGCGACGTTGAACAGGATGGCCAGCGCCGCGCCGAAGGCCGCGACCGCGATCTTGGTGGCCTCGCCGACGCCGAACAGCACCAGGAACAGCGGGAACATGGCCGAGGCCGGCGTCGAGCGGAAGAAGTCGATCGCGAACTCGATCGATTCGTAGATCTTCTCGTTCGACCCCAGCACGATGCCCAGCGGCACCGCTATCACGAGCGCGAGGCCGAAGGACGTGACGGTGCGCACGATGGTCTTGAAGAAGTCGCCCCACAGCGTGCCGTGCGCGAGGCCGTTCCAGAAGGCGGCGAGGGCCTCGAGCGGCGAGGGCAGCAGCACCGGGTCGACCGCGCGCGTTGCATGCACGAAGGCCCAGAGGCCGATCAGCGCGGCGATGCCGAACAGCGGGCGCAAGCGGGCGCCGAAGGCGTTGGCTCGATGGGCGAGGCTCATGGCTTGCGCACCTCCCGCTGGAACACGTCCAGCGCGCGGGTCTTGGTGGCGATGAAGGCCGGCGTGATCGTGGTGTCGGCCGTGCGCGGGCGCGGCACGTCGAAGGGCAGGTTCTCGGCCACGCGCGTGGGCCGCTTGGTCAGCAGCAGCACCTCGTCGGCCAGCAGCACGGCCTCGTCGAGGTCGTGCGAGACCAGCAAGGTGGTGGTCCGGCGTTCGACCAGCACCTTCTGCAGCCGCTCGCGCAGGAACATCACCATCTCGTAGTCGAGCGCGGAAAAGGGTTCGTCGAGGAACAGCACCTCGGGGTCGACCACCAGTGCCCGCATGATCGACACCAGCTGCTGCTGGCCGCCCGACATCTGGTAGGGGTAGCGCTGCAGGTCGAGCTTGACGTCGAAGCTTTCCATCAGCCTGTCCATGCGCGCCTGCTGCTCCACCTTCGACAGGTTCAGGTACTGCAGCGGGTAGCGGATGTTGTCGATCGCGCGCAGCCACGGGAACACCGCCTCGCGGTAGTTCTGGAACACGTAGCCGATGCGCGTCTCGCGCGCTTCCTTGCCCTCGAACAGGATCTGCCCGCTGTCGCACGGCAGGATGCCCGCGATCATGTTGATCAGCGTGCTCTTGCCGCAGCCGTTGGGGCCGAACACCGACACGATCTTTCCCTTCGGAATGTCGAGGTCGAAGTTGTCGTAGATGGTCGCGTCCTGGAAGCGCTTGGTCAGCCCGCGGATCGTGATGTGCGTGCCCTTCGGGTACCAGCGGTGCGAGGCGCCGGCGTCTGCGGCATCGGGCGCGGCGGTGCCGATCGGCAGGTGGGTGCTCATGGTGCGCATCAGAAGGCCCGCACCAGTGCCTTGCCGTCGATCCTGTCCTTGACCACGCCCAGCTCGGTGCCGATGTCGAGGAACTTCTGGAAGTCGCCCACGTCCGCGGGGGTCATGTCCTTGGCCATCACGATGCGCGGCAGCGGCACGGTGGCGGCCAGCTCGGGCGGCACCTTCATGCCCTGCACCAGGTAGCCGCGCGCGCTGCTGTCGGCCTGCGCTTCCTTCACGCCGCGCGCCCACGCGGCGGCGAAGCGCCTGGCCACGTCGGGCTTGTCGGCCATGAACCTGCCCGACATCACAGCGCCGGCCGCGAAGGCCGAGGCGCTCTTGTTGCCCAGCAGGTAGGTGGAGATCACCCCGGCCTCGATGCGCCTGCCGATCTTCTGCGCGACCATGATGGTAGCCGACGGCTCGAGCGTGTAGCCGCCGTCGAAGTTGCCCGACTGCAGCGCGCCCAGGTGCACGCCGATCTGCTGCTCCTGGATCGTGAAGTCGCGGCCTTCGGCCAGGCCCACCTTCTTGAGCACCGCGCGCGCCGCGCCGATGTTGGCGGGACCGGGCGCCGAGAACAGCTTGAAGCCGTTCCTGAAATCCTTCAGCGTCCGCGCCGGGCTGTCGGCCTTGACGACGAACTGCTCGATCACGTGCTGCGCGTTCTGCCCGTTGAGCGAGATGTACTTCAGCGTGTTGGGCCGGCGCGATTCCATGTTGGCGCCTTCGAGCGTCACCAGGTTCACTGCCGCGTCGATGCCGTTCGACACCAGCGCCTGCACGGTCAGCGGGTGGCTGGTCATGGGTACCTCCTCGATCTCCAGGTCGGCCTCCTTGAAGTAGCCGCGGTTCACGGCCACGTAGAACGGCAGTGCCGCGCTCGAGGGAAACACGCCGACCTTGATCCGGTCGGCCGCCTGGGCCGGCAGCACCGCGAACGCGGCGAGGACGAAGGCCACGGCGCCGGCGAGACGGGCGGTGGCACGAAGGGGCGCGGCGAAGGAAAGCTCAGGGCGTGGCATCGTGGGGTTCTCCGGAACGGGGTGGCGGGGGCAGGGCGGGATAGGCAAGCGGATCGAAGAAGGAACTGCCGGCGCGGTACACGCGCGCGGCCGACATGTCGGGCGGCGCGCCGTCTTCCACCGCGCCTTCGAAGGTGAGCTCGAGCTGCACGCCGCTCGGGTCGTAGACGAACAGCTGCCACAGCGTGGTGCCGGGCACGAGGAATTCGCGCCAGTCCAGCCCCGCGGCGCGAAAGCGCTCGACATAGGCGTGGTAGCCCGAGCAGGCCAGCGACACGTGGTCGATGGCGCCGCTGCCGTGCGGCACCTGGCCGCCCTGGCCCAGCGCCGGGCCACCGGCGTAGACGTGGATGATGGCTTGGCCGCCCGGCTGTCCGCAGGCCAGCCATGCGCCGGGGTAGCCGAAGTCGGGCCGCGCGATCTCGCGCAGGCCGATCACGCCGGTCCAGAAGGCGCGGGTGCGGCCGAGGTCCGCGGTCTTGATCGCGAGATGGAAGAGGCCGTGCGTGATGGCGGCGTTCGTCGCTGTCATGGCGCAGGCACCGGCTCGCGCTGCCCCAGCGACACGTCGCGGAACAGGGTGGAAAGGTCGCCGAGGAACCCGGGCCCGGTCTTCCAGCGCGTTCCGGCCACCGGATCGGCGCCGGCCAGCATGGTGTCGGTGGCCGTGATCGACAGCGCCATCGCGAAGCGGATGCGCTCGCGCCGCGCGGCATCCACCAGCGCCAGCCAGCCGCGCGGCGCCCGGCGGCCGGCGCGGATCTCGCGCTCGAGGATCAGCGCGGCGGCGCAGGCGTCCTCCATGGCCTGGGTCGCGCCCTGGCCCAGCGTGGGTGCCATGCCGTGGGCGCTGTCGCCCAGGTACATCACGTTGAAATCGGCTTCGCCGAACAGCACGTCGGACTCCTGCATGCGGGCCCAGTGGCTGTGCGGCAGGTTCGCGCACATGGCGTCCATCAGCCATTGCACCTGCGCGCTCGGCGCGCCCTGCGCGGGCTGGTAGGTGGCGCGCATCGTGGCTTCGGTCTTCCATTCGTCGCGCAGCGGCGCGCCGGGTTCGACCGGGTAGGTCGCCGCGATGTAGACATGCCCCGGCGGCACGCGGAAGGCCAGCAGCCGGTGCGGGCCGTTGAACCACTGGCCGTAGTCGTCGATCAGGCCGGCGCTGGTGTCGGGCACCAGCGTGCGCAGGATCGCCACGCCCACGTGGCGCGGCTCGGGCAGGCCCGAGAACGCGGCGCGGGTGGCGGAATAGCGGCCGTCCGCGCCGACCAGCAGGTCGATGTCGTCGATGCGGTGCTCGACGCCGTCCTGGACGTAGCGCACGGCGGTGCGTCCGCCGCCGCCCGTGGCCGCAGCGATCGACGCGATCTCGCAGCCATACCGGATCGCCGCGCCCGCGCCTTCGCGCAGCACGCGGTAGAGCTCCGACCAGCGGATGCGGATGCCGGGGTTGTCCGCCACCTGCGACAGCGGCAGGTCGAACAGCACCGTGCCGTCGGTCAGCGCGATCTGCCAGTGCTTCCACGGCAGGCTCGCGGCCTCGACCTCGGCGGCCAGCGCCGCGTCGCACAGGCGCAGCGCCTTGACCGCATTGGGGCCCACGTTGAGGCCGGTGCCGGCCTCGGAGTGGTCGTCGGGGCCGACGCGCTCCAGGCAATGCAGTTCGACGCCGGGCAGCGCGGCGAGCCGGCGGGCCAGGATGGCGCCGGCCACGCCGGCTCCGATGATCACGATCTTCATGCGGATGAGCTCTCGCTGAGAGGCGCCGCCGCGGCAGGCGCGCGACGCCGGTGTTGCCAGGGATGGCGTTGTTCGAAGGCGTGGCCGGTGGCGTGCATGGTGGGTGCGGGCACCTGCAGGATGCGTACCAAGTCGGCGCCGGCATCGGTTTGCAGGCGTGCTGTCATGCCGCGTGCGCGATCACCGCGACCAGTCCGCCGCCGTCCGGCCCCTGGTGCTCGGCGCCCCCCGAAACGAAGATGCGCGCGTCCCCCAGCACACCGGCCACCATGCCGCCGACCGCGCCGCGGATGTGGCGCTGGGCATTGATGTCGGTGTCGTCGAGCATCGTGTGGCGCACGCCGCGCACCTGGCCGCGGCGGTCGGGCTCGCACTTGACGAACACCGCCGCCACCCGCGCCGCATCGGCCGCGCTCAGCTGGGGCGCCGCGTTCATGCCCAGCGGCCGCAGCGCCTCGGCCACCGCGCCGATGTCCAGCGCGTCGCGCATCGGTGCGCAGGCCATGCGCAGCGTGCCTTCCCATGCCGCGCTGTGGCCGAGCACGATCACTTCGTTGGCCTCGACCTCGACGCCCGACGAAATGCTCGCGCGGCGGGAGAAGCGTTCGAAGTCGACCAGCATCGAAGCCTCCAGCGCCGGGTCGTCGGGCAGCTCGCCCAGTGCGATCGCCACGCCGAAAGCGCCGGCGGCGCGCGCCGCCGCCATCGAGCGGCCCGAGTCGGCGGTCAGCACCGTGTGGCCGGCCGCGGCGGCGGCCTGGGCGCGCGCGGCCGTCACGCAAGGGCACTTGACCTGCACGAAGGCCACGTCCTCGGCGCGGGCGATGCCGGCGTCGCGCATCGCCTCGCGCACCGCGCCGGCCACCGACGCCACCTGCGCCCAGCGCCCGACATGCTGCGCGGGCAGCGGCGCGCTGACGGCCGTGCCGATCGCCAGCGCGCCCGGGCCGGGCCCGGCGGCCGCGTCCGCCGCGGGCCGCCCGGTGCGGGCGAACACCACGTAGTGCGGACTCAGCACACCCTCGGTGCCGCCCGACAGGATGCAGGGCAGCTCGCGCAGCAGTTCGGCGGCGGGCCGGCCCAGCCGCGCGGCCAGCAGGTTCATCAGGGTCTGCGTGAAGTAGCCGCGCGTGAAGTCGTTGACGCCGCCATTGCCTTCGGTCTTGCCGATCACGGCCACCACCTGCGCGGGCTCGATCGCGCCCTCGTCGAACTGCGCGGCGAGCGCCGAGAGGTCGCCCGGATGGGCCATCGGCAGCCGGTGCACGGCCAGGCGCGGGCGCGTGGCGGCCTGCGCCGGCGCGGTGCCTGAGGGGAGGAGGGTGTGGGCGTCCATGGATGCTGCGGTGCAACAGATGAGCGCAGTATGGGCAGCCGGGGTGCAAACCTCCAGCGCAATGTTTCGCTCGGACCGAGCGCAAATTGTGTGCGGTGGGCGATTCGCCGCGTTCGCGGCCGCGCGCCCGCAGGCCGCTCAGCCCGGCAGCGCCGCCAGCCGGTTGACTAGCGTTTCCATGAACGATAGCGTGGCGATCGGCAGCATGCGGCCGGCGCGCGCCGCCAGCACCAGCTGGCTGTGCGTCAGCGCCCGGTCCGACAGCGGGATCGACACCAGCTCGCCGCGCCGCACTTCGTTGAGCGTGCCGATCTGGAACTGGAAGCTGATCGCGCCCGTCTGCCGCGTGAACTCCTTGAGCGTCTGCACGGTACTGGCCTCCAGCGCGACCTGCAGCGCGATGCGCGAGCGCGCCATCACGTCGTCCAGCAACCGGCGGCTGCCGAAGGAACGGTCGCCCAGCGCCACGGTGTACTTCTGGCAATCGGCCAGCCGCAGCGTGGCGCGCTTCGCCAGCGGATGGTCGGGCCGCAGCATCGCGCACAGCGGCTGCGCGATCGCGCTGATCACGCGCAGCGTCTCCGACGGCTGCGGGTCGTGCACCAGGATCAGTTCGACATCGTCGGCCATCAGCGACGCGACCAGATTGCCCGTCACGCCCGAGACGATCTGGAACTGCACGCCCGGGTGCGTCTGCTGGTAGTGCGCGATGGTGCCGGGGATCAGGTCGGTCGCGACCGATTCGGCGCAGCCGATGCGCACCGTGCCGCGCACCAGCCCGCGCAGCTGCTCGATCTGCGACTCGGCCGAGCGCATGTCGGCCATGCTGCGCCGCACCGCGGTGATCAGCACCTCGCCCGCTGCCGTGAGGCGCACGCCGCGCGGCAGGCGCTCGAACAGCGGCGTGCCGATGTCGGACTCGATCTCGAGGATCTTGCGGTTGAGCGCCGTCGAGGCCACGTGCAGCTTCTCGGCCGCCTTGCGGATCGAGCCCGCGCGCGCGACGGCATCGAGGTAGACGAAGTGGCGAGGCGGATGCAGCATGGGTAGTGGCGAAGATTGTTCCACAGGGCCATGCGCGGCCGGCCGGCGAACCCTGCGTAGGCCGCTGCCCACAGCGCTTCGCGCCCGGTCTTCGGCACGCGGACCGCCGCGCCGGCCTACGATGTCGGGCCATGACCGCGCCGCTGCCCCACAGTTCCGCTTTGCGCCCTGGCGACCTCGTGGTGGCACGGCCCGAGGGGCTCTACTGCCCGCCCGGCGACTTCTACATCGACCCCTGGCGGCCGGTAGCGCGCGCCGTCATCACGCACGCGCATTCGGACCACGCGCGCGCCGGCCACGGCCACTACCTCGCGCACACCGACAGCGCCGGCACGCTGCGCACGCGGCTCGGCGCCGACATCGCGCTGCAGACGCTGCCGTATGGCGAAGCCATCGAGCACCACGGCGTGCGCGTCTCGCTGCACCCGGCCGGCCACGTGCTGGGCTCGGCGCAGGTGCGGCTCGAACACGGCGGCCGCGTCTGGGTGGCCTCGGGCGACTACAAGACCGAGCCCGACGGCACCTGCGCGCCCTTCGAGCCCGTGCCCTGCGACACCTTCATCACCGAGTCGACCTTCGGCCTGCCGATCTACCGCTGGCCCACGCAGGCCGTGCTGTTCGCCGAGATCGACGCCTGGTGGCGCGCCAACGCGGAGGCCGGCCGCGCATCGGTGCTGTTCTGCTATGCCTTCGGCAAGGCGCAGCGCATCCTGCATGGCGTGGATGCCTCCATCGGGCCGATCGTGGTGCACGGCGCCGTCGAGCCGCTCAACGCGGTGTACCGCGCCGCGGGCGTGGCCTTGCCCGGGACGCTGCGCGTGACCGATGCGGGCGTCGATGCCGCGCTGCTCAAGCGGGCGCTGGTGCTGGCGCCGCCCTCGGCCCAGGGAACGCCGTGGATGCGCCGCTTCGGCCACCATGCCGACGCCTTCGCGAGCGGCTGGATGCAGCTGCGCGGCACGCGCCGCCGGCGCGGCGTGGACCGCGGCTTCGTGATGTCCGATCACGCCGACTGGCCCGGCCTGCAGCAGGCCATCGCGGGCACGGGCGCCGAGCGGGTGTTCGTCACACACGGCAGCGTGGCCGTGATGGTGCGCTGGCTCAGCGAGAACGGATTGGAAGCGCAGGGCTTCAGGACCGAGTACGGCGACGAAGATGATCAAGAGACTCCCTCCCCTTCCGGGGGAGGGTTGGGGAGGGGGCAAGCGGCGCTCGATGTGGACGCTGCCAGCCCCCATCCCGACCTTCCCCCAGCGGGGGAAGGAGCAAAGCCATGAAGGACTTCGCCGCGCTCTACCGCGAGCTCGACGCCAGCACCTCGAGCCTTGCCAAGCAAGCCGCGCTGCAGCGCTACCTGCGCGAAGCCGATCCGGCCGACGCGGCCTGGGCCGTGTACTTCCTCGCCGGCGGCAAGCCGCGCCAGCTCGTGCCCACCAAGCTGCTTCGGCTGCTCGCGCAGGAGGCGGCGGGCCTGCCCGAATGGCTGTTCGACGAGAGCTACGAGGCGGTCGGCGACCTGGCCGAAACCATCGCGCTGCTGCTGCCACCGCCCACCGAGGCGCACGACCTCGGCCTGGTGCGCTGGGTCGAGGAGCACCTGCTGCCGCTGCGCGAAGCCGGCAAGACAGCGCCCGACGAACTCCCCGCGCGGCTGCGCGCGCAGTGGCGCCAGCTCGCGGCCGAAGAGCGGCTGGTGTACTTCAAGCTCATCACCGGCGCCTTCCGCGTGGGCGTGTCGAAGCTGCAGGTCACGCAGGCGCTCGCGGGCGTGGGCGGCATCGATCCCAAGCGCGTGGCGCAGCGCCTCATGGGCTACACCCACATCGGCGGCCGGCCGCGCGCGGACGACTACCGCGCGCTGATCGCGCCGGAGTCGGGCGCGGAGCAGGTGCAGAAGACCAGCGGGCAGCCCTACCCGTTCTTTCTCGCGCATGCATTCAACCTGCCGCTCGAGCAGTTCGATGCCGCGCTCGGCCCGCCGGCCGACTGGATCGTCGAATGGAAGTGGGACGGTATCCGCGCGCAGCTGGTCAAGCGCGCGGGCGTCGCCTGGCTGTGGTCGCGCGGCGAGGAACTGGTGACCGAGCGCTTTCCCGAACTGGCCGTGCTGGGCGATGCGCTGCCCGACGGCACGGTGCTCGATGGCGAGATTGCCGTCTGGCGCGACGACCGCGTGCAGCCCTTCGCGGAGCTGCAGCAGCGCATCGGCCGCAAGACGCTGGGCGCGAAGCTGCTGCGCGAGATCCCGGTGGTGCTGCTGGCCTACGACATCCTCGAATGGGAAGGGCGCGACCTGCGCGCGCTGCCGCAATCGGAGCGCCGGTTGCTGCTCGACGAACTCGTCACGCGCATGCAGCACCCGTCGCTGCTGCCGAGCCCGATGCTCACCGGCATCGAGTGGAGCGACTTCGCACGCCAGCGCGAAGCGGCGCGCAGCCTGGGCGTGGAAGGCATGATGCTCAAGCGCCGGAACGCGCAGTACGGCGTGGGCCGCACCAAGGACGTGGGCGTGTGGTGGAAGTGGAAGATCGATCCACTCAGCATCGACGCCGTGCTCGTCTACGCACAGCGCGGCCACGGCCGGCGCGCGAGCCTCTACAGCGACTACACCTTCGCCGTCTGGGACGGCCCGCCCGAACAGGAAGGCCGCAAGCTCGTGCCCTTTGCCAAGGCCTATTCGGGCCTGACCGACGCCGAGATGGCGCGCGTGGACGCGATCATCCGCAAGACCACGGTCGAGAGCTTCGGCCCGGTGAAGAGCGTGGCGCCCACGCTGGTGTTCGAACTCGGCTTCGAGGGCATCGCGCGCAGCGCGCGCCACAAGAGCGGCATCGCGGTGCGCTTTCCGCGCATGCTGCGCTGGCGCGAGGACAAGCCGGTGGCGGAGGCCGATACCTTGCAGACGCTCGCTGCGCTGCTGCCGTCATGACCGCGCCACCGGACCCCGCATTTCTCCCTCCCCTCCCGGGGGAGGGCCGGGGTGGGGGCAGGCGGCGCATCAAGGATCAGCCGCCTGTTGTCGAAGGCCGCGAGCCCCCATCCCAGCCTTCCCCCGGAAGGGGAAGGAGCAAGGCAGCAGCAGTCAAGGCGGCGCTCGATGCCTGGTTTGCAGCGCGGGGCTGGAAACCCTTCAAGTTCCAGCGCGACATGTGGAAGGCCATTGCCGAAGGCAAGTCCGGCCTGCTGCATGCGACCACCGGCGCGGGCAAGACCTACGCAGTGTGGCTCGGTGCGCTGCAGGCGTTCTCGTCGGCGGCACCGCCGCCCTCGCGCGGCGGAAAGACCGCGCCGCCGCCGCTCACCGTGCTGTGGATCACGCCCATGCGCGCGCTCGCGGCTGACACGCTGCGTGCGCTGAAGCAGCCGCTCGAAGCCATCGGCGCCGAGGTGCATCCCTGGAGCGCCGGCGCGCGCAGCGGCGACACCTCGGCGGCCGAGCGCAGCGCACAGAACGAGCGCCTGCCCACGGTGCTCGTCACCACGCCCGAGAGCCTGTCGCTGCTGCTCGCGCGCGCCGATGCGAGCGAGGTGCTGGGCCGCGTGAAGATGGTGGTGGTTGACGAATGGCACGAGCTGCTCGGCAACAAGCGCGGCGTGCAGGTTCAGTTGGCGCTCGCGCGGCTCAGGCGCTGGAATCCTTCGTTGTGCGTGTGGGGCATGTCGGCCACGCTGGGCAATCTGCAGGAGGCCATGCATGCCTTGCTGGGCGATCAAGACGGCGTGCTGGTGCAGGGCGCGGTGCCCAAGAGGTTAATTGTCGATTCGCTGCTGCCCGGCCGGGCCGAGCGCTTTCCGTGGGGCGGCCACCTGGGCCTCACGATGCTGCCGCAGGTACTCGACGAGATTGCCGTCAGCAGCACCACGCTGGTGTTCACCAACACGCGCTCGCAATCGGAGATCTGGTACCAGGCCATGCTCGAGGCGCGGCCCGAATGGGCCGGCATCATCGCGCTGCACCACGGCTCGCTCGACCGCGCGGTGCGCGAGTGGGTCGAGCTCGGCCTGAAAAGCGGCGAGCTCAAGGCCGTGGTCTGCACTTCGAGCCTGGACCTGGGCGTCGACTTCCTGCCGGTCGAGCGCGTGCTGCAGATCGGTTCGCCCAAGGGCGTGGCGCGGCTGCTGCAGCGCGCGGGGCGCTCGGGCCATGCGCCGGGCCGGCCGTCGCGCGTCACGCTCGTGCCCACGCACAGTATCGAGATGGTCGAAGGCGCCGCGGCGCGCGCGGCCATCGCGGCCGGCCACATCGAGGCGCGCCACACGCCGGTGCAGCCGCTCGACGTGCTGGTGCAGCATCTGGTGACCGTGGCGCTCGGCGGCGGCTTCGTGCCCGACGAGCTGTATGCCGAAGTGCGCGGCACCGCCGCCTATGCCCAACTCTCGCCCGATAGCTGGGCGTGGTGCCTGGCCTTCGTGTCGCAGGGCGGGCCTTCGCTGGCCGCCTATCCCGACTACCGCCGTGCGGTGCCCGATGCAGAGGGCGTCTGGCGCGTACCGGACGCGCGGCTCGCACGGCGCCACCGCATGAACATCGGCACCATCGTGAGCGACGCGAGCATGGCGGTGCAGTACATGGGCGGCGCAAAAATCGGCAGCGTCGAGGAAGGCTTTGTCGCGCGCATGAAGCCCGGCGACTGCTTCCTGTTCGGCGGCCGGCTGCTCGAACTCGTGCGCATCCACGACATGACGGCCTGGGTGCGGCGCGCCACCGGCAAGCGCGCCGCGGTGCCGCGCTGGAACGGCGGGCGCATGCCGCTGTCGACCACGCTGGCCGACGCGGTGGTGCAGCAGCTCGCTCTGGCCGGCGAGGGGCGGTACGCATCGCCCGAGCTGCAATGCGTACGGCCTCTGCTCGAGATCCAGCAGCAATGGTCGGCCCTGCCCACGCCAGAGACCCTGCTGGCCGAAACGCTCGCCACGCGCGAAGGCTCGCACCTGTTCCTCTATCCCTTCGCGGGGCGCCATGTGCACATGGGCCTGGCGAGCCTCTTGGCCTGGCGCGTGGCGCAGCACGAGGCGCGCACCTTCTCCATCGCAGTGAACGACTACGGCTTCGAGCTGCTCAGCGCCACGCCGGTCGACTGGCCCACGCTGCTGCCTCAGGTGCTGCGCCTGCCGCAGGGCGAGGATGCGCATGCCACGCTGCTGCACGAGGTGCTGGCCTCGCTCAATGCGGGCGAACTGGCGCAGCGCCGCTTCCGCGAGATTGCGCGTGTTTCGGGGCTGATCTTCCAGGGCTATCCGGGCGAGAAGCGCAGCAGCAGGCAGCTGCAGGCCTCGTCCTCGCTGTTCTGGGAGGTGTTCCGCAAGTACGACCCCGCGAACAAGCTGCTGCTGCAGGCCGAGCAGGAGCTGCTTGCGCAGGAACTCGAGATCGGGCGCCTGGGTGCCAGCCTGGCGCGCATGGCGACTCAGCAACTCGTGCTGAAGCCGCTCGAGCGGCCGACGCCGTTCTCGTTTCCGCTCATGGTCGAGCTGTTCCGCGAGAAGCTGTCGAACGAGAACGTGGCCGACCGCATTGCGCGCATGGTCGAGCAGCTTGAAAAAGCCGCGGGCGGCGTGGTCACAGCCGGCGGCGTGGAGCGCGTGAAGAGCACGCTGGCGTTCGGCCAGGAAGGGCCGGGCAAGCCGAGCGCGCCGCGACGCGAGCGCAGGCGGCCTTCGCGGCCCCTGCCGCCGCTCTGAGCCGCTCAGTTCAGCCCGCGCCGCGCGCCTTGACCCAGCGCACGATGTCCGCCGCGCCCATGGCGCCAGCCTGGCGCGCCACTTCGCGGCCGCCGCGGAACAGCGCCAGCGTCGGGATGCTGCGGATATTGAAGCGCGCGCCGAGCGCCGGCACGGCTTCCGTGTCGACCTTGGCCAGCCGCACCCGCGGTTCGAGCTGGGCCGCGGCCTGTTCGTAGCCCGGCGCCATCTGGCGGCACGGGCCGCACCAGGGTGCCCAGAAGTCCACCAGCACCGGGATTTCATTTCGTGCAATGTGGCGGTCGAAGGTCTTTTCGTCCGGCAGCGCGGTGGAGTGGCCGGTGAAGAGCGCGCGGTGGCAGTTGCCGCAGTCGGGCGCACTGCCCAGTTGCGCCGCGCGCACGCGGTTGGTCGTGTGGCAGTGCGGGCAGACGATGTGCAGCAAGGACGATTCTTCGGTCATGCCGAAGAACTGGGGCTCGCGGGGGTGAATTGCAAGACGGCCGCAGGCCCGCCCATCTTTTGCGACACTCGTTGCCCGTGACCGCTTCGAATCTTCCTTCCGCATCGGCGCTCCCGGTCCAATGGGCCGGCGAACTGTTGCATCTGTTGCCCGAGCACGCCATCTGGTGGCCCGATGGCCGCGTGCTGTTCATTGCCGACCTGCACATCGGCAAGGCCGCGACCTACCGCGCACTCGGGCAGCCGGTGCCGGGCGGCACCACGCAGCAGAACCTGGCGCGGCTCGACGCGCTCGTCGCGGCCCATGCGCCGCAGCGCATCGTGTTCCTTGGCGATTTCCTGCATGCGGCGCAGGCGCGCACGCCCCAGGTGCTGGCGGCGCTTGCGGCCTGGCGCGCCGCGCATGCGTCCATCGGCATGACGCTGGTGCGGGGCAACCACGACAGCCGCGCGGGCGATCCGCCCGCCGCGCTCGGCATCGAGGTGGTCGACGAGCCCTATCTGCTCGGCCCTTTTGCCTGCTGCCACCATCCGCAAGCGCATGCCACGCATTTCGTGCTCGCGGGGCACCTGCATCCGGTGTGCAGGCTGCATGGCCCGGGGCGCGACAGCGTGCGGCTGCCGTGTTTCGCGAGCGATGCGCAGCAGGCCGTGCTGCCGGCTTTCGGCGAGTTCACGGGCGGGTGGCTGATGGAGCGCGCGCCGGGGCGGCGTTTCTTTGCCGTGGGCGGAGAAACCGTGTGGGCGCTGCCGCCGTCGGACTGAGGCATTTGCTCCTTCCCCCTCCGGGGGAAGGCTGGGATGGGGGCAGGCAGAGCGTGCCCAGTGTCAACGCCGCTTGCCCCCACCCCGGCCCTCCCCCGGAAGGGGAGGGAGAAAAGAAAAAGCCTCAAAGAACCACGGGTTCGTCCGGCAGCTCGTTCGTGTCGGGTTCGTTCTCGGCCAGCGGAAAGTGCGCCACCAGCAAGGCCGACATTTCTTCCAGCGCCTGCGTGAGCCCATCCTCGAAGCGGCCTTCGCGGAACGCCGCGCCCATGCGCTGCGCCATCGCGACCCATTCGGCATCGTCGACGCGCGCATCGATGCCGCGGTCGGCCACGATCTCTATCGCATGCTCGGCCAGCAGCAAGTAGATGAGCACGCCGTTGTTGTGCGCGGTGTCCCACACGCGCAGCTTGCCGAACAGCGTGACGGCGCGCTCGCGCGCCGAAGCGTTGCGCCGCAGGTAAGACCATGGCAGGCCCGCCTCCACGCAGATTCGGATCTCGCCGCTGTGCCGGCGCTCGCTCGCGGCCACGCGCGCCGCGAGGCGTTCCATGGCGGCATCGGGCAGCACGCGCCGCACATCGGCCTCGTCCATCCACTGGTGGCGCCAGATGCGGGCCAGCTTCGAGAAAAGCGTTGCCGATGCCATGCCTACCAGTCCCCCGAGGCGCCGCCGCCCCCGAAATCGCCGCCGCCGCCGGAGCTGAAGCCACCGCCGCCACCGCTGCTGCCACTGCTCCAGCCGCCGCCTCCACCACCGCCCCAGCCGCCGAATCCGCCACCACCGCCGCCGCGGCGTCCCGGGCTCGATGCGGCCACGGCCGAGAACAGCGACACCATGAGCGCCGCCATGCCTGCCAGCACCGCGATGACGATGCTGGTCGTGATGAGGAAGGCAATCACGCCGATGCCGCCGCCCATGACCACCGAGCCCAGCTTCTTGCCGACGATGGAGCGCACGATGGGCGCCGCAATGAAGACGCCGACGAACAGGAAGATCGCGAGATTCTCCCAGTCGATGCCTTCGCTGGAATCCTTGTCGCTGCCGCTGGAAGGCGCGGGTAGCGCCTCGCCGTCGACCAGCCCGATGAGCCGGGCCACGGCCGCGTTCAGCCCGCCCGCGAAGTCGTTGTTGCGAAAGCGCGGCTTCATCTCCTCGTCGATGATGCGGATGGCCGCGAGGTCGGGCACCGCGCCCTCGAGCGCCTTGGCCACCTCGATGCGCATCTTGCGATCGTTCTTGGCCACGATCACCAGGATGCCGTCGCCGACCTCCTTGCGCCCGATCTTCCAGGCATTGCCGACGCGGTTGGCGTAGCTCGCAACGTCTTCGGGCTGCGTGGTGGGCACCATCAGCACCACCATCTGCGAGCCCTTGCGCTGCTCGAATGCGGCCAGCTTGGCTTCGAGATCGGCGCGCTCGGATTCGGCCAGCGTCTGCGTCTGGTCGATCACCCGCGCCGTGAGCGCGGGAACCGGCAGCAGGCCCTGCGCCCATGCCGGTGCCGCAACGCCGGCCCACGCCGCCGCCAGCAGCAAGGCGGCCAGCGCGCGGCGGATCAGGGCGAGGGCCATCAGGCGGCCGTTTTACTTTTTAGGCGTACTGAAGTCGACCGTCGGCGGCGTCGAGATCTGCGCTTCGTTCTGCACCGAGAAGTTGGGCTTGGGCTGGTAGCTGAAGATCTTGGCCGTGATGTTGGTCGGGAAGCTGCGCGCCAGCACGTTGTATTCCTGCACCGTCTGGATGTAGCGGTTGCGCGCCACGGTGATGCGGTTCTCGGTGCCTTCGAGCGTCACGCGCAGATCGCGGAAGGCCTGGTTGGCCTTCAGCTCCGGATAGCGCTCGACCGTCACCATCAGCCGAGACAGCGCACTCGACAGCTCGCCCTGCGCCTGCTGGAACTTGTTGAAGGTCTCGGGGTTGTTGAGCGTCTCGGGCGAGACCTGGATCGAGGTGGCCTTGGCGCGCGCCTCGATCACCTTGGTGAGCGTGTCCTGCTCGAAGCTGGCTTCGCCCTTCACGGTGGCCACGATGTTGGGCACCAGGTCGGAGCGGCGCTGATACTGGTTGAGCACCTCGCTCCAGGCCGACTTGCTGGCCTCGTCGAGCGACTGGAACTGGTTGTAGCCGCAGCCGCTCAGGGACAGGGCCGCAGCAAGAATCAGGAGCCAGCGTTTCATCATCGTCATTTGCATTACCTCCGCAGAAGGAAGCCGAAGTTAGCATAGAAGGCTCATGGCCCTCGATCCTCTCCAAGCCCTGCAGGGCGCGAACCGCGCAGCAATGCCCGCTGCAGCGGCAAGCGCCGGCACGCTGCTGATGGCCGGCGCGACCGGCGCATTGGGCCAGGAGCTGCTGCGCCGGCTTGCGGGCAGCCACCGTTTCGCCCATGCGCGCGTGCTGGCATGCGAGCCGATCCGCGATGGCCTGCGCGGCGTCGAGACCTGCCTCGTCCCCGGCCTGCCGATCGCGCAATGGCCGCTCACCTCGGCCGACAGCGCGGTCATCGCCTTCGATCCGCCGCGGCTCTACCACGACCGAGAACGCGCGCTCTGGGCGCCGCAGCCTGCGGACCTGCCCGAACTCGCGCGCTGGCTGCGCGCCTGCGGCGTGCGGACGCTGGCCATCGTGCAGCCGCACGACCAGGGCAAGTTGCCCGAGGCGCTCAAGCGCGGCCTCGCGAGCCTCGACGAGCAGGCCGTGGTCGCCAACGGCTTCGACCGCGTGATCCTCGTGCGTTCGGCGCGCAAGCCGCTCCATGCAAAGTTCGCCAATCCCGCCGAAAGGCTCGCGGCCTGGATGCTCTCGATCGTGCGCTTCATGGTGCCGACGAGCGAGCAGCCGGTGCGCGCGTCGAAGGTGGCCGAGCTGGTTGACCTGGCGCTGCGCATCGCGCCGCCGGGCGTGCACGTGGCGGCGCCCGAGCTGGTGTGGGAGTCTGCGCAGGGCGACATGCAGGCCGTGGCCCGCCGCTGGCTACAGCCCTAGCCGAAACGCAGCGAGCGCAGCCCCACGGTGCGATCGACCCAGACGACGGCCACCAGCGTGACCACGATGCTCACCGTCGACACGGCCGCAGCCGTCGGATCGAAGTCCCAGCGCAGGTAGTCGAACAGCTGCAGCGGCAGCGTCGTCATGCCGATGCCCTTGAGCAGCAGGGACATGTTGAACAGGTCGAACGAGATCACGAATGCGAACAGCGCGCCCGTGATGATGCCCGGCTTGATCAGCGGCAGCGTCACGCGCACGAAGGCCCGCCACGGCGAAGCGCCGAGGCTGCGCGCGGCCTGCTCCAGCGAGCCGTCCTGGTTGTAGAGCGACGACGCGACGTTGGTGAACACATAGGGCAGGGTGACCAGCACATGGCCCACCAGCAGCCCGAACATCGTGCGCGTGCCGACGCCGCTCGCGTACAGGAAGAACAGCAGCGCGATCGCCGTGAGAATCTCGGGCAGCATGAGCGGCAGCATCAACAGCATGCGCAGGCCCTCGCGCAGCCGCGTGGCATGGCGCACCACGTAGAGCGCGCCGGCCACGCCGATCACGGTTGAGCACACGGTCGCGATCGCCGCCACCTGCAGCGAGGTGCCGATGGCGCGCATGAAGGCCTCGTTGGCGAACAGCGCGCCGAACCAGCGCAGCGAGATACCCTGCGGCGGAAAGGTCAGGAACTCGCCTGCGTTGAGCGACATCAGCACGATCACCGCGATCGGCAGCAGCAGGAACACGTAGACCGCGCCGACGTACGCCAGGCCGATGGCATCGGCCACGCGCGAGGCCAGGGGCTTGCGCTTCGTTCTCATTGCAGGCCCTTCATGAAGCGCCCCGTGAGGCGCGCATAGACCCACACCGCCACCATGCCGCAGGCCGAGAGCACCAGCGCCTGCGCCGCCCCGGCGGGCCATTGGAAGTTGTCGATCAGGTTCTGCACCACGAGCACCGACATCGTCTTGACCTGCGCCCCGCCCAGCATCACCGGCGTCACGTAGGCGCTCAGCGTGAGCACGAACACGAGGATGGTGCCGGCCTGGATGCCGGGCCACGACATCGGAAGAACGAGCCGCCAGAACACCTTGAGCCGGGAGGCGCCGAGCGAGCGCGCGGCCTGCTCCAGCGTCGGGTCGATGCTCTGGATCACGCCCACCAGCGGCAGGATCATGAACGGCAGGAACACATGCACCAGCGCGACCGTCACGCCCAGGCGGTTGTTCATGAGCTGCAGCCCGGTCTCGACCAGACCCAGATCGATCAGCACGCGGTTGATCACGCCGTTGCCCGACAGCAGGATCAGCCAGCCGAAGCTGCGCACCACCACGCCCACCAGGAGCGGCGACAGCACCAGCACATACAGCAGGCTGCCCCAGCGCGAACGCGTGCGCGCCAGGTGGTAGGCCACGGGGTAGCCCAGCAGCAGGCAGATGGGCACGGTCGTCGCGCCGAGCAGGAGCGTGTCGGCCAGCACGCCCAGGATGTAGCCGTCGCCGAGCGCATGGGCGTAGTTGCCGAGCGTGAAGCCCGCGCCATAGGGTGCCCCCACGGCCGTGGGCCGCAGGCTCATGGCGATGATGTTCAGGTAGGGCAGCACCAGGAACACGCCGATCAGCACCAGCGCGGGTGCGATCAGCCAGAACGCGCCGCGTCCCGGGCGCGCCTTGCGCCGGGCGCTGCTGTGCGGCGGCGCTTCGGCGGTCATCACGGCGCTCATCGGTGCACCCTTGGCGCTGCGCTCATGGCGCGGCCGCGATGATCCAGGCGTGGCCCGGGTCGAAGGCAAAGGCCGCCTGGGCGCCGGCGTCCAGGCGCCGGGCCGGCGAGGTCTGCACCAGCAGGCCCTGGCCACCGGCGCACTGCACCGTGTGCTCGACCGTGCTGCCGAGGAAGTAGGCCGACTGCACGCGTCCCGCGTAAGGCCCGTCGTTGCGAAAGCGGATCGCCTCGGGGCGGATCGTCACATGCACCGGCTGCCCCGTCGCAAGCGGCTGGTCGTGGCTTGCCGGCACGCTGCCGAGTGCGGTGCTCACGCGGTAGGTGGGATACGGACCGGGTTCGTCGGTCCGGCCTTCGACGCTGCCTTCGATGAGGTTCGAGCGGCCGATGAAGCGCGCCACTTCCACGCTGCGCGGGCGCATGTAGATCGCCTCGGGAACGTCGAACTGCAGCAGCTTGCCGCCGAGCATCACGGCCACGCGGTCGGACATCACCATGGCTTCCGACTGGTCGTGCGTCACGTAGAGCGTGGTGATGCCCACGCGCTTTTGCAGCTCGCGGATGAACACGCGCATGTCCTCGCGCAGCACCGCGTCGAGGTTCGCGAGCGGTTCGTCGAGCAGCAGCAGGCGCGGTTCGATCACCAGCGCGCGCGCCAGCGCCACGCGTTGCTGCTGGCCGCCCGAGAGCTGGCGCGGATAGCGCTCGGCCAAGGCGGTGAGCTGCACCATCGCGAGCACGTCGTCGATGCGGCGCTTGCACTCGGCCTTGCCGATGCCGCGCATCTCCAGGCCGAATGCCAGGTTGCGCCACACCGTCAGGTGCGGAAACAGCGCGTAGTTCTGGAACACCATGCCGATGTCGCGCTTCTCGGGCGGCAGGTCGGTGATGTCCTCGTCGTTCAGGCGCACGCGTCCTTCGTCGGGAAACTCGAACCCCGCCACGCAGCGCAGCGTGGTCGTCTTGCCGCAGCCGCTCGGACCCAGCAGCGAGATGAATTCGCCTTCCTCGGTCTTGAGGTCGAGGTGCGCGATGGCCGGCGCGGGTGCATTGTCGAAGTGCTTGCGCAGGCCGTCGAGCGACACCCGCGTGGTGCGGCGGCCCGTGGCGGCGCGCGCGTGGGCGGCCTCGCTCACTTCATCTCCCGGTTCCAGCGGTCGGTGATGGCCGCGACCTGCGGGTTCACCTTGGCCCAGTCGAACTGGAAGATCGACTTCATGCGGTCCCCGCTCACCGGCACGTCCTTGGCGAGGTCGGGCGGGAGCTTCGAGCGGGTGTTGGTCGGCGAGGTGAAGAACTCCTTGGCCATCATTTCCTGCACGTCGGGGCGCAGGATGAAGTCGAGGTACTTGTAGGCCTCTTCCTTGGCCGACGCATTCTTCAGCACGTTGAACGACTGTTCGAAGGCCAGCACGCCCTCGGTGGGCACCACCATCTCCACGGGCACGCCCTTTTTTTGCAGGGCCACGATCTCGGGGAAGTCGATCACCGCCACCGTCACGTCGCCGCGCGTGAGCATGGTCGACAGCGTGCCGCTCCAGTCGGCCTGCGTGAACGGCAGGAGCTTCTTGATCTCGGTGAAGGCGCGGTCGATCGCGTCCTGCGAGCCGCCGTAGAGCTTGGCCGTCATCAGCAGGAACAGCATCGCGGCCGTGTTGCCGATCTGGTAGAGCCCGATCTTGCCCTTGAACTCGGGGTTGCTCCACAGGTCCGACCACGACTTGGGCGGCGTCTTCACCAGGTCCTTGCGGTAGCCGATGCCGATGGTCGAGACAATGCCGCGCACCCCGTTGTCCTCGGCATTGCGCAGGATCGGGTACACGTTCGCGAGGTTGGGCACCTTGGCCGCGGGAATGGGCTCGAAGTAGCCTTCGGCACGCACCAGGCTCGCGATGTTCTCGTTGACCATCAGGATGCTGTAGGGCGGCTTGGCGACGCCGGCTGCGCGCAGGTTGGCCACGAAGTTCTTGCCCAGGCCCACGTCGAGCGTGGTTTCCACGCCGGCCGATCTCATGAACGTGGGCATCAGGTCGGAGCGCCAGAATTTTTCCCAGCGTCCGCCGTAGGTATTGACGACGAGATTCTGCGCGGCGAACGACATGCCCGGCATCGCGAGCGCGGACATGCCGGCTGCGGCGGCCATGGCTTGCAGGCAGTCGCGGCGGGAGAAGGCTTTCATGGTGGAGTCCTGGGAAAAGAAGAGAGAAAGAAGAGGCCGTTCAGGCGTTCGCCGGCTTGCGGTAGGCGTAGTTCTTGTCGAGCCTCTCGAGCAGGTACTCGCCGTAGGCCACCGGCTCGTAGCGGGGCGGATGCTGCGCGTCGGTGCAGGTCGGCAGGCATTCGATCAGCGCGTCCATGCCGGGGTCGAGGAAGTAGGGCAGCGAATAGCGGTCGCCCCCCGAGCGGTTGATGACGCGGTGCGGCGTGGACACGAAGCGGTCGTTGGTCCAGCGCGCGAGCATGTCGCCGACGTTGAGCACGTAGGTGTCCGGAATCGGCGGCGCCTCGATCCAGTCGCCGCCGCGCGGGCGCACCTGCAGGCCCCCGGAGTCGTCCTGCGCGAGCAGCGTGACGATCCCGTAGTCGGTGTGGGGCGCCGAGCCCATCTGGTCGTCTTCGACCGTCGGCTGCGGGGGATAGTGCAACGCGCGCAGGAAGGTGGTGGGATGGTCGAAGTGATGGTCGAGCGCGGTGGCCTCCAGGCCGAGGCTCATCGCGACCAGGCGCACGATGTAGCGGCCGAGCGCGTCGACCTCGCTCACGTACTGCGTCATGGCGGGCTTGAAGCCCGGCAGCCATCCGGGCCACTGGTTCGGCCCCTGCATCGGCAGGCCGGCGAGAAGGCCCGCGTCGTCCGGCGGCAGCTCGTGCATGAGCATCAGCGATTCGCTCATGTTGGGCCGGGTGACCCTGGCCACCGAAGAGGTCACGATGGTCGAGGTGGCCATGCCCATGTAGCCGCGATGGAAGGCGTTGATCGCGAGGGAGCGCTTCTGCTCGAGGGTAGAGGCATGGAACTCGCGCGAGGCCGCAAAGGCCGCGTCGCGCGTGGCGCGCTGCACGGTGTGGCCCGCGATGTAGGCAAAGCCGATGGTGCTCAGCGCTTCGTGAAGCTGCAGGGCCGCCTTCCTGGCAGCGGGGACACCCGGGTCGAGGTTGCCGCCGAGGTCGACAAGGGGAATGGAGTTCGGCATCGGATGTCAGCGAATCGGGTTGACGGAAGAACGGAGGTCGCCGCGCCATCGGCCAAGCAGCTCGCGCGAGTCCATGACCAGCCCCAGGTGCAGCGACACCATCGCGAGTGCCGCGCCCTCCAGGTGCGCATCGGTGCCGCGCACCAGGTCGCGCAGCACGATCACGCGGTAGTTGTGGTTGCTGGCGTCGAAGGCAGTGTTGAGCACGCAGCAGTCGGTGAAGCCGCCGTTGAGCACCACCGTCTCGATGCGCTGGTTGCGCAGCAAGAAGTCGAGGTCGGTCGGGTAGAAGGCCGAGAGGCGCCGCTTGCTGTCCACGCGCATGTCGCCGGGCTCCACGCGCGTGACCCACTCGGTCCACTTCGAGCCTTCGATGGCGTGCGCGTCGGCATTGGGAATCGCGCCCACGTGCAGCGGAAAGGTGCGCCGCCATGCGGACGGAATGCCGCGGATGTCGTCCACGCCATCGGGCCGCAGCACCGACCTGATGTGTACGATGCGCACGCCCAGCGCGCGCACCGCGTCGTGGAAGCTGTCGATGGGCGCCACCACGTCGCGCGCCCGCGGCGCGGGGCAGGGGCAGTCGGGGCTGTCGTCCAGGTGGCCCCGGTGCATGTCGATGGAAACCACCGCGGTGGTGGCCGGGTTGAGGTAGTCGGCGAACTGCGCCGCGTCGAGCTCGCGCTCCTCGTTGTAGACCCAGGCCTTCATCGGCGTTCTTCCCGCACATAGGGTTGGCCCAGTGCACCGGGCTCTTCGTCGGCGCCGCGCCGCGAGAGCGCGACCCACACCATCACCCCGAGCGTCACCGCATAGGGCGTCATCATCACGAAGTACTGCGGCAGCTGCACGCCGGCCGCCGCGAGCTGCGGGATCAGCGCCTCGATGCAGCCGAACAGCAGCGCGCCCGCGAGCGCCTTCCACGGCGACCAGCGCGCGAAGATCACCAGCCCCACCGCGATCCAGCCGCGCCCACCGGTCATGCCTGCGATCCACAGCTTGGTGCTGACCACCGAGATGTACGCGCCTGCCAGTCCCACCAGCGCCGAGCCCGCGAGCACCGCGGCCAGCCGCCACATGCTGACGCGGATGCCGGCCGCATCGGCCGCCTGCGGGTTCTCGCCCACCGCGCGCAGCCGCAGCCCGGCCGAGGTGCGCGAGAAGAACCACGCCACCGCCAGGAAGATCGGCGGCGTGAGCCAGACCATCGCGTTCTGCTCGAACAGCCGGCCGGCGCCGGGCAAGAGCGACAGCGGCCACAGCCCCATCGCGCCGATGCCTTCGGTGGCATGGTTGGTCCATTCGGCCAGCGAGCCGACCAGCGCCGTGAGGCCCTGGCAGAAGAACACCAGCGCGAGCCCCGCGATCACCTGGTTCACGCGCAGCCAGATCACCATCGCCGCGAACAGCAGCGAGACCGCGCTGGCCGCGAGCATCGCGAGCACCAGCGACACGGCCGGCTGCCCCATGGCGATCTGCGCGCCGATGCCCGCAAGCGCCCCCACGAGCATCAGGCCTTCGGCGCCGAGCGACAGCACGCCCGCGCGCTCGCTGATGATCAAGCCCAGCGCTGCGAGCGCATAGGGCACTGCGAAGTCCGGCGTGCTCGCGAGCCAGTTCAGCACGATGCCGCCGCTCATTGCAGAGCCTCTCCGCCCACGCGGCGCAGCCGGTGCCGAATGAAGAAATCGCTGGCCGCCACGCACACCACGATGATGGCCTGGATCAGCTGCACCATCGAGAACGGCACCTGGTAGAACACCTGCAGGCTGCGGCCGGTGACGAACAGCGCCGCCACCAGCAGCGCCACCACGGTGGCCGCGAGCGGGTTGTTGCGCGCGAGAAAGGCAATCAGGATGCCCGAGAAGCCGTACCCCTGGTAGAAGGCCTGCGTGAGCCGCCCTTCCTGCCCGGCGGCCACCGCCAGGCCCGCGAGCCCGGCCATCGCACCCGACAGCAGCACGGCGCCGTAGATGGTGCGGCGCACCGGCACGCCATTGGCATGCGCCACGCGCGGATTGGCGTCGACGAAGCGCAGGTACAGCCCGGCGCGGCTCACGCCCACCAGCCACCACGCGAAGAGCGCCACCACGGCCGCGAGCACGATGGCGCTGCTCACGCCGGCGCCCAGTTCGGGCAGCCGCTCGAAGACGCGGAACTGCGGCGAATAGGGGAAGTTGTCCTTCGGGTCCTTCCAGCCGCCATAGACCAGGTGCAGCAGGAAGTTGGCCGCCATGTAGTTGAGCATCAGCGTGGAAATGATCTCGTTCACGCCGAGCCTGATTTTCAGCCACGCCGGCCCCAGCACCCAGAGCAGCCCGCAGCCGATGGCGGCCGCGAACATCAGCGGCAGGCGCAAGGGCTCGGGCCCGATCTGCCACATCGAAACGGCCGTCGCGCCGATGGCTCCCCAGATCATCTGGCCCTCGAGCCCCAGGTTCCAGAAGCGCGCGCGAAACGCCAGCGAGCCGGCCAGCCCGACGAGGATCATGGGCGCGGCCTGGAACAGCACGGCGCGAAAGTTCTGACCGTCGAAGAAGGTCTGCATCACGAACTCGTTGGCGAGCTCGTTGGCGGGAACGCCGGCCGCCACAAGAATGGCGGCGGAGATCGCAAGGCCCGCAAGAAGCGCCGCCGCAAGGATCAGCGCCTGCTGCCGCCATCCCATGTGCTGGCGGATCTCGAGCGCATAGCGCCGGCGCGCCAGCGGCTGGCGCCGTGCGCGGTGCGCAGCGTCCGGATCGGTCTGCGCCGGCTGCGCGATGGCCGCGAGCGTTGCGTCAACCATGGTCCACCATCGCCTGTCCGATCGCCTGCCGGTCGGCGGGCTGCGCGAACTCGCCGGCAATGCGCCCGCGCGTCATCACGCCCACACGGTCGGCCAGCTGCAGCACCTCGTCGAGGTCTTCGCTGATCAGCAGCACCGCGGCGCCGCCGTCGCGCGCCGCGCGCAGGCGCGCATGCACCTCGGCGCTCGCGCGCACGTCGAGCCCGCGGCTCGGGCTGTGCGCGAGCACCAGCGAGGGCGCCTTGCCGAACTCGCGCGCGAGCACCAGCTTCTGCGCATTGCCGCCGGACAGCAGCGCGGCCTTCTGCGCCACCGAGCGCACCCCCAGCACATCGAAGGCGCGCACCGCTTCCTGCGCATCGTCCTGGATGCGGCTGCGCCGCAGATGCCAGGCCGGGCCGTAGCGGCCGGTATGCACGCGGCCGATCGCGTAGTTCTCGGCCACCGAAAGGCTGCCCGCGAGCGCCAGCCCGTATCGGTCGGCCGGGATCGCGGCAATGCCCACGTTGCGGCGCTCGGGCGCGGCCATGGCCTTGAGATCGCCATGGCCACTCAGATGAATCTCGCCTTCGAGCGGTCCGCCGGCATCGGGCAGGCCCATGATCGCGCCGGCCAGCTCGCCCTGTCCGTTGCCGCCGACACCCGCCAGGCCATAGATTTCGCCCGCATGCAGTTCGAGGTCGACGCCGTCGAGCACGCGGCGGCCCTCGGGCGAAGCCGCCGAGCGCAGCCCGCGCACCGTGAGCCGCACTGTGCCGCGCGGCGACTTCGCCGCCTGAAAGCCTTGCGTGGCAATCGACTCGCCCACCGTGAGCTTCACGAGTTCGGCCACCGACGTGGCGCCCGGCTCCAGCGTGGCCACCGTGCGGCCGCCGCGCATCACCGTCACGCGGTCGGCATAGCTCTTCACGTCGGCCATCTTGTGCGTGACCAGCACCACGGCAGAGCCGCCGCGCGCGAGGCATTGCACGGTCTGCAAAAGGCGCGCGGCTTCCTGGTCGGTGAGCACCGCGGTGGGCTCGTCGAGAATCAGGATGCGCGCGCCCGCCAGCAGCACCTTGAGGATCTCGACACGCTGCTGTTCCGCGATCGAGAGCGCATCGATGCGCTTCGATGGATCGATCTCGAAGCCCAGCTCCGAGGCCTTGTTGCGGATGTCGCGCGAAATCTCGCGCAGGCGCTCCCCGTGGCTCTGGAACCCGGCCGGCGCCGGCGCGGTGAGCAAAATGTTCTGTGCCACCGTGAACGGCCGCACCAGCTTGAAATGCTGGTGGACCATGCCGATGCGGTGCCTGGCCGCATCGCGCGGTCCGGCAAAGCGCACCACGTTGTCGTCGACCAGCAGCTGGCCCGCCTCCGGTGCATAGAGCCCGGCCGCGATGTTCATCAGCGAGGACTTGCCCGCGCCGTTCTCGCCCAGCAGCGCATGCACTTCGCCCCAGCGCGCTTCGAAGTGCGCGTCGGTCAGTGCCGCAAAGCCGTCGAAGGACTTGCGGATGCCGGTGAGCTGGAGCGCGTTGGGCATCGGCCGGCCTGCTTGCTTACTTCTGCGTGACCACGCCCTTGACGAACCAGTCCATCTTCCAGAGCTCGGCATCCGACAGCACCGCGCCCTTGGCCACGCGCTCCTTGCCGTCGCGGTCGGCGAGCGGGCCGGCGTAGACCTGCTTGCCCTTCAGGATGGCGTCGCGCTCGGCCGTGATCTGCACGGCCTTGTCCTTGGGCACCGCGGCGCCGAAGCCCGCGATGTCGGTGCCGCCGTCCTTCATCTCGATGAAGGCGCCGTACTGGCCGGGCTTCCAGTTGCCGGCCATGATCTTCTTGAGCTCTGGCGAAAGGAAGCGGTCCCACACCCACACCGACGAGCACAGCGTGGCCTTGGGCGCGAACTGGCGCAAGTCGCGGTGGTGGCCGGTGCCGTACACGCCGCGCTCCTGCGCCACGATCTGCGGCGTGGGCGAGTCCACGTGCTGGCCGATCACGTCGGCGCCCTGGTCGATCAGCGCGGCCGCGGCGGCGCGTTCCTTCACCGGGTCGTTCCACGCGCCGGTGTAGATCACGTTGACGGTGGCGTTGGGGTTCATCTTCTGCGCACCGAGCGCAAAGGCGTTGATGGTCCAGTTCACCACGCCGAAGGGGTTGGCCGCGACGAAGCCGAGCTTGCCGGTCTTCGACGCCGCGCCCGCGGCCATGCCGCAGAGATACTGGCTCTCGTAGGTGCGGCCGTAGAACGATTCGAGGTTGCTGCCGTTGGTGGTGCCCGAGCCGTTGAGGAACGCTACATCGGGGTACTTGGCGGCCAGGTCCTTGAAGCTGTCGGAATAGCCGAAGGCGGTGCCGATCACGATGTTGGCGCCGCGCTGGATGAACTTCTCGGCCGCGGGCTTGATGGCCGATGCGTCCTCGGGCACGTTCTCGACGAACTGGATCTTCTGGCCGATTTCCTTCTCGACCTTCACGCGCGCTTCGTCGAAGGCCTGGGTCCAGCCGCCATCGTTCTTCGGGCCGAAGTAGAGCATCGCGATCTTAGGCTTGTCCTTGAGCGTGAAGCCGTCGGCGGCCGCCGCGGGCAGGGTGAAGAACGCGCCGCCGGCTGCGAGCGCCAGGGCGAGGCCGGGGGTGAGAGTGCGCAGCATGGAGCAGCCTTTCGTGGGAAGCGTGGGAATGACGGAGAGGAAAAAAATCACTGCGTGCGTCACATCATGAAGTTGATGCGAAACACGTTGCCCTCGGGATCGAGCAGCACCGACTGGTACCAGTTGTAGTAGGTGACGTACGGCGGCTTCACCAGCGTGGCGCCGGCCTCGAGCGCGACGGGCACCATGCGGTCGACCTCGTCCTTGCTGTCGACGTCGATGTTCAGCAGGAACTTCACGCCGCGCGTGTCGGAGAATTCGGCCAGGTGCAGCAGCTCGTAGGCATCGAGCGCGTTGAAGCCCAGGCTCGACTTGCCAGTGTCGAGTCCGCGAAAGATCGGCGAGCGGATGGCCTCGATCTCGGGGAAGCCGAACACGCGCTGGTAGAAGCCGCTGAGCGCGACCACGTCCTTTGCGAAGACGTTGACGTAGGAGAGATGGGGCATGTCAGGTGCTCATTGCTTGTGTTCGGCGCTGTTGTTCTTCGCGCTCTTGTTCTTGGCGCTGTTGTTCAGGGCGCGTGCACAGGCCACCGGGTACTCCCCTCCGCGAATGTCCCCCGGCTTCGCCTCCTCCTTGATTTCGCTGCGGGGAGCACCCGGTGCCCTGTGCACCTGGGCACGCCGCTGGTGAACCGCTGATCAACGACCGCTCTGTCCAACGCTCCCGTCGATGGGGTGCCTTGCGCAGCGAAATCAAGGGGGAGGCCGCAGGCCGGAGGACATTCGCGGAGCAAGGTACCCCGTCGGCGGGAGCGCGCCCTGAACGACAACCAACGCGACGAACATAGAAACAGGACTTCATCTAGACCGCCACCTTGGTCCCACCAAAGGTCGTCTGCTTCACGAACTTGGAAGTCAGGTGGTCGCCCGACGAAATGGGTGCGTACTTCGGCTGCTCGCCCGGTGCCAGGCAGCTCGGCAGGCACTCGACCATCGCGTCGTAGTTGGGCTGGTGAAAGAACACCAGCGATTGGCGGCGGTTGGTGCTGGCCACCTCGAACGGCGGATTGACCACGCGGTGCAGCGTCGACACCCACTGGTCGTTGGTCCACTGCATCATCAGGTCGGCAATGTTGACCACCAGGCCGCCTTCCACCTGCGGCACGTCGACCCACTGGCCCGCCTTGTTGAACACCTGCAGGCCCTTGTCGTCGGGCAGCACGATGGTGAGGCTGCCGTAGTCGCTGTGCGCGCCCGCGCGCAGCTGGCCCGGCAGCGGCGCTTCGCGCTGCGGCGGATAGCTCAGCACGCGGAACATGCTGATGTGCCGGTCGATCTTGTCGTCGAAGAACGGTTCGGGCAGCGCAAGCCCGAGCGCGAAGATGCGCATCAGCGAGCGCGAGAGATCGCTCATGGCCTCGAAGTAGCTTTCATAGGCTTCGCGGAAGCCCTCGATCGGCGGCCAGCTGTTGGGCTCGAAGTGCGGGCCGGCGGCAGGGCCGCGGTGGTAGTCGTCTTGCGGCACGTTCGAGGGGCCGATGGAAAACGATTCTTTCAGGTCGCCGGGCGCGGCCTCTTCCAGGCTGTAGGAAAGCCCTTCTTCGCCTACGGCGCTGTAGCCGCGCACCGCGTCTTCGCGCGGCCGGTCGACCTTGCGCTTCTCGGCCAGCGGCATATCGAAGAACTGGCGCGAGAGCCGCGACACGCGCGCGATCAGCTCGGCGGGAATGCCGTGGTGGGTGATGACGAGAAAGCCGATGCTGCGGCAGGCCTCGTCGACCTTTGTCGCGACCTCCGCCTTGCCTTCGGCCGTGCCGGCGAAGTAGGGCGCGAGATCGATGATGGGTACGGACAGCAGTGTGGTCATGTGTCGGTCCTCGTGCTTGGCATGCCTTTCGCCATGCAACGTCTGTGCCAGTTGGACCAAATGGACAAAACGCGTTGGCCGCGTCAGCATGGTGCGTGCCGGCGGTGCGCGAAGGCCGCGCTGGCGCAACGCGATGCACAGCGGCCTTACAGTGGTGCGCGTTGAAAGAAGAGTCAGCAATCGATGGAGCGAGGGAAGATGCCGAAGACCAAGGCGCTGGCCGCAGCCAGCAGCACAAAGAAGATTCCGGTGAAGGGCCCGGCGCGCAAGCGCGCGACGCCCGCCGTGCGCAGCGCATCCGCGGTGAGCCGCAGGCTGCGCCAGATCGAGGACAAGCGCAGCGCCATCCTCGGCGCCGCACTGGGCCTGTTCTCGCGCTTCGGCTTGCATGGCACGTCCATCGACCAGGTGGCGGCGCGCGCCGATGTGTCCAAGAGCAACCTGCTCTACTACTTCGCGAACAAGGAGGAGCTGTACGTCAACGTGCTGCGCGACCTGCTCGCGCTGTGGCTCGAACCGCTGCGCGGCTTCAGCGCCGAGCAGGACCCGGCGGAAGCCATTGGCGACTACATCCGCCGCAAGCTCGTGGTCTCGCGCGACCGGCCCGATGCATCGCGCCTGTTCTGCCTTGAAATGATCCAGGGCGCGCCACTGCTGCGCGACGAACTCGACCGCGAGTTGCGCACGCTGGTGGAGCGCAAGTCGGAGGTCATCCGTTCATGGATCGAGGCCGGCAAGCTCGCGCCGGTCGATCCGCACCACCTGATCTTCGCGCTCTGGGCCATCACGCAGCACTATGCGGATTTCGGCGTGCAGGTGCAGGCGCTGACGGGGCATACGCTCGAAGATGCGGCGTTCTTCGAGCAGACGGTGGAGAACGTGCAGCGCATCGTGTTGCAAGGGATCGCGCCGCGTTAGGGAGTTACTCCCTCCGGAAAGGCGAGGCGGTCGGACTTGCTCCCTCTCCCTCCGGGAGAGGGCTGGGGTGAGGGCCAGCGGCATCGGAAGATGCGCTGCAATTGCAAAGGCCGCTGCACCCTCACCCTGACCCTCTCCCGCAAGCGGGAGAGGGGACAAGAAAGTCAGTGCGGCGGCGCCGCGATCTCGTGATATCGCCGATCGAAATAGATCAGGCTTTGCGCCGCCCCGCCAATGGCAATCGCCACCGCCTCGCAGAACAGCACGTCATGCGTGCCCGCACTCGTGGCCCGCACCACACGGCAGTCAAACGACGCCGCGGCATCTTCGAGCACCGGCGAGCCCGTGGCCTTGCGGCTCCAGCGGCCCGCGGCAAAGCGCTCGTCCATCGGCGTCTTGCCGCCGAACAGGCCCGAGAGCGTCTGGTGGCCCGCCGCCAGCACATTCACGCAGAGCACGCCGTTGGCCGTGAACGCGGGGTACACCGAGGCCGAACGGTTCAGGCACACCAGCAGCATCGGCGGCTCGTCGGTCACGCTGCACACGGCCGAGGCCGTGAAGCCGGCGCGGCCCGCGGGGCCGTCGGTGGTGATGATGTTGACCGCCGCGCCCAGCCGCGCCATGGCGTTGCGGTAGTCGGCCTTGGGCAGCGCGGCAGGCGCGCCGCTCGGCGTGACGTGGTCGGAGGCCATTGCGTTCAGCAGCATGAGAAAAAATTTCCGTGAGGGGCTTCAGGCCAGGATGCAGGCTTCGTCGAAGCCCAGCCGCGGCAGCCGGCCGAACACCTTGGCTGGATCGCCATGGCCGAGGTTGATCAGGAAGTTGGCGCTCCAATCGGTGCCCTCGAAAAAAGCACCATCGACTTTCGCCTTGTCGAAGCCCGACATCGGCCCGGCATCGAGCCCCACGGCGCGCGCGGCGATCAGCAGATAGGCCGCCTGCAGGCTGGCGTTGCGAAAGGCGGTTTCGTGCGCGGCCTCGGGGCTGCCGGTGAACCAGCTGCGCGCGTCGGCATGCGGGAACAGCGTGGGCAGCTTGTCGTAGAACCTGCGGTCCCACGCCGCAATCACGGTGAGGGGTGCCGCCATGGTCTTGTCGAGGTTGCCCTTGGAAAGCGCCGGCGCGAGGCGCTGCTTGCCTTCGGGCGTGCGAACGAATACGAAGCGCGCGGGCGAGCAGTTGGCCGAGGTCGGTCCCATGCAGGCAAGCGCGTAGATCTGCCGGATCTGCGCGTCGGTCACGGGTTCGGCGGTCCAGCCGTTGTGGCTGCGCGCTGCGGTAAAAAGAAGTGCCAGTGCGGCGTCGTCGAGGGCAGGTTTCATCATCGTGGTCATGCGAGAACGCCGGGTGCGCTGACCCGGGTGAGAAAGTCGAGCAGGCTGCGGTTGAAGGCGTCGGCCTCGGTCACGCTGTGCGCGTGGCCGCCGTGCGCCATGAAGTGGAGCGTCACGTCGTGCAGGCCATCGGCCAGGCGCTGCGAGCAGGTCCACGGCACCAGGGCGTCGTCCATGGCGGCGGCCACCAGCGAGGGCATGGTGATGTCGCCAAGGCGCGCGTCGACGTCGAAGGCGCGCAGCGCGCCGATGCGTGCGCGCATGTTGGCTTCGCCCGGGAAATGCGCAAACGCATGGTCGACCTCGTCGGCCACGCGCTGCGCATGTTCCGCGCACCAGGCGGCGGGGTACAGGAAGATCGGCTGCGCTTCGACGTACGCACGCGGGCCGCAGGCGCCGAGCAGCGCGAGCCGCGCATCGAAGCAGCGCGCCGAATGCGGATTGGGCTTCGACCACGCATTGACCAGCACCAGGCTTGCCACGCGCGAGGGCTCGTCGAGTGCCAGCTGCAAGCCCACGAGCCCGCCGAGCGCATGGCCCACCAGATGGCAGCGCGGCGTCGAGGTGGCGTCGAGAATCTGAACCACGTCGCGCACCATGTCGGCAATGGCGTAGCTCGCGTCCAGCGCGGCGGGGCTGCGGCCGGTGCCTCGCTGGTCGTACGCAATCACGCGATGGCCCGCCTCGACCAGCGCGCCAAGCTGCGGCTGCCAGAAGGCGGCCGAACCGCCGAGGCCCGACGACAGCAGCACCGCCTCGCCATCGGACGGCCCATGCACTTCGTAGTGCAGCGGCATGCTCATCAGGCCTTGTTGCCGACGTGGGCGATCGAGGCGATCTCGACCAGCGCATCGGGCTTCACCAGGCCGCACTGGATGCAGTAGCGCGCGGGCTTGGTGCCCGGAAAGAACTCGGCATACACCGCATTGACCTTCGCGTAGTCGGCCCAGTCCTTGATCATGATCATGTTGAAGGTCACGTCGTCCATGGTGCCGCCGGCCGTCGCGATCACGTTGCGGATCGTCTCGAGCACGTGGCGCGTCTGCGCGGAGGCGTCGCCCACGTGGACCACGTTGTTGTCCTTGTCGAAGGGCAGCGTGCCCGACACGTAGACGATGCCGTCGGCCATGGTGCCGGGCACGAAGGGCGCGATCGGGGTGGTGGTTCCGGCCGGGATGATGGCTTGCTTGGGCATGGGAGCTCCTTCCTGTGGTTGAACGATGGAATCAGGCGGCGAGCGCAACGCCCGGCGCGGCCTGCCCGGCGGCAGCCGGCGCGAAGGCGCGGACGAAGTCATCGACGGTGGAGACCCAGCCGAAGAAGGTCTCGACGTTGTAGACCGACGCCTTCTGTATGGCCGCACCGCCAAGCTCGTGCGTCGCGTCTTCCAGCATCACGGCGAAGTATTCGAGGTGGAAGGCGTCGCGCAAGGTCGACTCCACGCACACGTTGGTCGCGATGCCGGTGAACACCAGGTGGCGGATGCCGCGCGCGCGCAGCGTGCTGTCGAGCGTGCTGTTGAAGAAGCCGCTGTAGCGCGTCTTGGGCACCACGATGTCGCCGGGCTGCGGCTGCATCTCGGCAATGAGCTCGTAGTCCCAGCCGCCCTTGGCAAGGAACTTGCCCTGCAGCTCGGGCTTCGCGCGCATCGTCTTGAGCGCGTTCGACTTGTGCCAGTTGGGCGAGCCCGGCCCGCCGGCTTCGACATACGTGGCGTCCCAGCCGTTCTGCAGGAACACCACCAGCATGCCGGCCGCGCGCGCCGCCGCGATGGTGCGCGCGATGTTGGCAATGGTGCCCTGCGCACCGGAAATGTCGAAGCCGGCCGAGTCGACATAGCCGCCGATCGATGCATAGGCGTTCTGCATGTCGACCACGATCAGCGCCGAGTCGGTGGCATGCAGCGCGAGCGGTTCGGGCCGCGCGGGCAGCACCCGCGGTGCCGGGGCGCCGGGCAGGCGCGGCGCGCCAACGGGGATGTTCGATGTGAGGGTGGTGTTGCGTGCGGGAGTGCTCACGTGAGGCTCCTGCTCAGGCCGCAAGGCGCTCGGGTTCGGCCTGCGAGGGCACGGGGCTCTGCACATGCGCGCGGCTCTTCATCAGCGGCTGGATGCGTTCGCCGAAGGCCTCCACGCCCTGCACGAAGTCGTCGAAGGTCAGCAGCACGCCTTCGGTGCCCGGCACCTCGGCCATCTCGTCGAGCAGGCGCGCGACGGTGGCGTAGGAGCCGACCAGCGTGCCCATGTTGATGTTGACGGCCGAGGTCGGGTCGGTCATCTGGCGCACGTTGGTGTCGGCGCCCGACCTGGTGTCGGCCGCGCCCTGCTGGCCCAGCCAGGCGATGGCCTCGTGGTCGGCGCCGGCCTTGTAGTGCTCCCACTTGGCGCGCGCGGCTTCGTCGGTTTCGTCGGCAATCACCATCATCAGCACGTAGGTGGTGACGTGGCGGCCGGTTTTGCGCGTGGCCTCGATGAGCTTCTCGGCCGCGGGCGCGAAGGCCTTGGGCGTGTTCACGCCCTTGCCGAAGCAGAAGTTGTAGTCGGCGTACTTTGCGGAGAAGTCCATGCCCGCATCGCTCTGGCCCGCGCAGATCACCTTCATGTCGGCCTGCGGGCGCGGGCTCAGGCGGCAGTCGTCCATCTGGAAATGCGCGCCCTTGAAGTCCGACTGGCCGGTGCCCCAGAGGTCGCGCAGCACCTGGATGTATTCGGAGAGGTACTGGTAGCGCGTGCCGAAGAACTCGTCGCCGGGCCACATGCCCATCTGCGAATACTCGGGCCGCTGCCAGCCGGTGACGAGGTTGAGGCCGAAGCGGCCGTTGGAGATGGAGTCGATGGTCGACGCCATGCGCGCGACGACGGCCGGCGGCATCACCAGCGAGGCGGCGGTGGCAAAGAGCTTGATCTTCGTGGTCACGGCCGCGAGCCCGGCCATCAGCGTGAACGACTCGAGGTTGTGGTCCCAGAACTCGGTCTTGCCGCCAAAGCCGCGCAGCTTGATCATCGACAGCACAAAGTCCACGCCGTAGCGCTCGGCCTTCAGCGTGATCTCCTTGTTGAGCTCGAAACTGGGCTTGTACTGCGGCGCGTTCTCGGAGAGCAGCCAGCCGTTGTTGCCGATGGGAATGAAGATGCCAACGTTCATGCAGAAGCTCCTGTTGCGGGTTCGCAAAGCCCTATGCATGGCCCGTGCCAATTCAGGAAGTCATTTGAAATCAACGACTTGACTGTTTTCAAATGTTTTGTTTTGACCATTTGGTCCAAAGTGGAGCAAGCGAACCGTCCGCCTTGCGGCAGCACGGTGCGCCCAAGGCCAAAGCGGTGCAGCCCCCGCGCCGCCGATCGCGCGGCAAAATCACCCCATGCCCAAGACCCCACTCCGCGCCGCCGCGGCCATCGGCGGCACTGCCGACGACATCGAAGCAGCCTTCTACGAAGCGCTGCAGCGCGGCGACATCGATGCCCTGATGGCATGCTGGGCCGACGAGGACGAGGTTTTCTGCGTGCATCCCGGCGGCCCCCGGCTGGTGGGCGCCACCGCGATCCGCGCGGCTTTCGAGCAGATGTTCGGCAACGGCGCCATCCATGCGACGCCGGCGCGGGTGCGCAAGATCGAGTCGCTGGCGAGCGCCGTGCACAACGTGCTGGAGCGCATCGAGGTGCTCACGGCCGAAGGGCCCAAGCATGCCTTCGTGCTGGCCACCAACGTCTATCACAAGACCGTCGAAGGCTGGCGCCTGGTGGCGCACCATGCCAGCCCCGGCAGCGCGCGCGAGCCCAGCGAGTCGAGCGATCTGCCCCAGACCCTGCACTGAAGAGCGATGCGATGCCGCCCGACGCTTCATCTTCATCCACCTTGCATGCGGCCATGGGCTACATGGCGCCGCGCTGGCTGCCCGGCGGCAACCTGCAGACCATCTGGCCGGCGCTCTATGCGCGCCGCTTCGACGGTGCGGCGCCCGCGTACCGCCGCGAGCGCTGGACCGCGCCCGACGGCGACTTCATCGACGTCGATTTCGTCGATGCCGCCGTGCCCGGTCCGCAGCCGCTGCTGGTGATGTTCCACGGGCTGGAGGGCTCCTCCCGCAGCCACTATGCGGAGGCGTTCGCGGCCTTTGCAGCTCGACAGGGCATGGCCTTTGCCGTGCCGCATTTCCGGGGCTGCAGCGGCGAGATGAACCTGGCGCCGCGCGCCTACCACTCGGGCGACTACGAGGAGATCGGCTGGATCCTGCAGCGCATGCACGACCAGCACGCGCGCAATGGCGGCGGCCCGGTGCTGGCCGTGGGCGTCTCGCTCGGCGGCAATGCACTGCTGCGCTGGGCCTGCGAGGCCGGCGAGACGGCCCGCGACTCGGTCAATGCGGTGGCTTCGGTGTCTGCGCCGCTCGACCTGGCGGCCGGCGGCGCGGCCATTGGCCGCGGCTTCAACCGGCTGGTCTACACCCGCATGTTCCTGGCGACCATGAAGCCCAAGGCGCTGGCCAAGCTGGCGCAGTTTCCGGGCCTGTTCGACCGCGAGCGGCTGCTTGCCGCGCAGGATCTCTATGCCTTCGACGACGTGTTCACCGCGCCGCTGCACGGCTTTCGCAATACCGACGACTACTGGGCCCGCGGCTCGTCCAAGCCGCACCTGGGCGCGATCCGCGTGCCCGCGCTGGTGGTGAATGCGCTCAATGACCCGTTCATTCCGGCATGGAGCCTGCCCGGCCCCGGCGAGGTCGGCCCGCACGTCACGCTGTGGCAGCCCGCGCATGGCGGGCACGTGGGCTTTCCGCTCGGGCTGCCGCCCGGGCATGTGCGCGACATGCCCGAGCGCGTGGGCGGCTGGCTGGCCGGGTTTGCGCCCCCCATTCCGCCGCCAGCGCGAGCAAAATAGCTTTCATGGACGACATCGTCAAACAGGCCCTCGCCAAGTGGCCCAACGTGCCGCACTGCTACGGCTGGCTGGGCCTGGACGCGCGCGGCAACTGGTACATGCGCGACGACCGCACCCAGGCCGAGGGCCCGTTCCGCTTGGCCAAGGGCTCGATGCTGCGGCACGAGAAACTCATCGATTTCATCCAGCGCAACTACGACCACGACGATGAAGGCCAGTGGTTCTTCCAGAACGGCCCCCAGCGCGTGTATGTCGAACTGGAGGCTGCGCCTTTCGTCTGGCGCATTGCCGACGACAAGAGCTTTGCCGTCACGGCCCACACGGGGCAGGCGGTCGACAGCATATCGGCCTGCCTGCTCGACGAGCAGGGCCGCCTCTTCCTTGCCGCGCCCATCGGGCTCGGGCTGGTCCACACGCAGGACGTGGGCCTTGCCGCCGAAGCCGTGGAGCAGGGGCTCTGGACGCCCGACCCGGTACGCGCGGACGATCTGCCGCAGCGCTTCGGCCATGTGCTGAGCCCCTCGGCGCAAAGGCTCGTCTTGCTGTCCAAAGAGTAGCTGCAGCTTGCAGCGCCCATGAAAAAGCCGGCTTGAAGCCGGCTTTCTCTTTGGGGCGTGGCCCGCTTGTTTATTTATTTGCTTGCAGCCGCTGCGGGCGCCGAGGCAGCGCCGTCGGCGGGAGCCGCTGCCGCGGCGGGACGCTCGGGCACCGGGAACTTGGCGCCGCCGGCATTGGCCATGTAGACCACGGCACGGCCGATTTCGAGGTCTTCGAAGTCGCCGCCGCCCTGGGCCGGCATGGCGCCCTTGCCATGCAGCGCATGGTCGAGCAGCGTTTCGTAGCCCTGGCCGATGCGCGGGCCCCAGGCCGCGGCGTCGTTCAGGTGCGGGGCGCCGGGAATGCCGGGCGTGCCGTGGCAGGCCACGCACTGCGCCTTGAAAACGGCCTCGCCGGCTGCGAGCGGGCGGTTGGCATCGCGGATCTCGATGGTGCCGACCTTCTTGAGCCGTTCGGCCACTTCGCGGTCGCGCGCATCCTGCGACACGCCGTAGAGCGCCATGTTGTCGCCCTCGGCCGTGCCCGCGGGCTTGTTGCCCGAAACCACATAGGCCACAAGGCCCACGATGATCAGGATGGGTACAACGAAGGAGAAAAATACCGCCAGCAGCAGTTGCTTCGGGTTCTTGATCGGGCCGATGTGGGCGTCTTCTGTGGCCTGGTAGTGCGGGTCTGCGCTCATTGGCGTCCTCAATAACGGGGGCTCGTCGGGGGGCTTTTTCTAATCAACCGGCGATTATAGAGAGGCCCTTCGCCCAAAGGACGCAAGGCCGCTCACCGTCCGTCGCGCGAAAGCCTCAGCCCTTGCTGCCTGGCGTGGCCCAGCCGCCGCCCAATGTCTTGTACAGCGTGACCTGGTTCTGCAGCTGCAGCAGCCGCGTGGTGACCGCCGATTGCTGCGCCGTGTACAGCGAGCGCTGCGCGTCGAGCAGGTCGAGCGCGCTGGCAATCCCGTTGCGGTAGCGCATGTCCGAGAGCCTGAAGCGCACCGCTTCCGCATCGGCCTGCGCGCGCTGCGCACGCACCTGCTCGCCCAGCGTGGCGCGGCCCGCCAGGGCGTCGGCCACTTCGCGGAACGCGGTCTGGATCGACTTCTCGTACTGCGCCACGGCAATCTCGCGCCCCGCCTTGGCCGAGTCGAGCGTGGCCCTGTTGCGGCCCGCGTCGAAGATCGGCAGCGTGACCGACGGTGCGAACGACCAGGCCTTGGAGCCGCGGTCGAACAGGCCCGAGAACTCGCTGCTCGCGGTGCCCAGCGAGGTGGTCAGCGACACGCGCGGGAAGAAGTTCGCGCGCGCCGCGCCGATGTTGGCGTTGGCCGCAATCAGCTGCTGCTCGGCGGCGCGGATGTCGGGCCGTTCGGCCAGCAGGTCGGAGGGCAGGCCCGCCGGCACGTCGGGCATCGGCTTGACGCTGTCCAGCCCCTTGATGCCGCCCGCGGTGGCATCGGCCGGAACCGGCGCACCCAGCAGCAGGGCCAGCGCGTTCTCGTCCTGCATGCGCGTGCGCTGCTGCTGCGCATACGAGGCGCGCGCGGTTTCGGCCAGCGAGTTCGCGGCCTGGAAGTCGAGCTCCGACGACACGCCGTTGTCGAAGCGCATCTTGGTCAGGCGCACCGATTCCTCGCGCGTGACCAGCGTCTGGCGCGTGAGTTCGAGCAGCTCGTCGTCGGCAATCAGCGTGAGCCAGCCGGAGGCGACCGCGGCGATCAGGCTCACCTGCGCGGCCTTGCGCGATTCCTCGGTGGCCAGGTATTGCGCCAGCGCCTGGTCTTTCAGCGCGCGGACGCGGCCGAAGAAGTCGATCTCCCAGGCGGTGACGCCCAGGTTGACGCTGTACTGCGACGACACGCTGCCCGCGCTGCTGTCGAAGGCTTGGTAGGGGTTGGGGCTCGAGCGCGATCCGCTGCCCGTGAGGCCCACTGCCGGGAACAGCGCCGCGCGCTCGATCTGGAACTGCGCGCGCGCCTGCTCGATGTTGAGCACCGACACGCGCAGGTCGCGGTTGTTCTCCAGCGCGGTGCGGATCAACCCGTTCAGCCGCGAATCGGCGAAGAAGTCTTCCCACGGCACCGCCGCCGCGGCCTGGCCGGCCGGCTGCGCCGGGTCGCCCGGAAAGGTGGTCGGCACCGGCGCCGCCGGGCGCTCGTAGGTCGGAATCAGCGAGCAGCCGGCCAGCAGCATTGCCGCGGCCAGGGCTGTGGGAATCAGTTTCTTGGTCATGTTGCTTTTTCTTCCGTGATGCCGGCTGCTTCCGCATGCCGCTTGTCGGCCTCATGCTGGCGCGCACTGCCTTTGAACAGGCTGCGCACCACCACGAAGAACACCGGCACGAAGATCACGGCCAGCGCCGTGCCCGTCACCATGCCGCCGAGCACGCCCGTGCCAATGGCGCGCTGGCTGGCCGAGCCGGCCCCCGAGGCGAGCACCAGCGGCACCACGCCCAGGCCAAAGGCCAGCGAGGTCATGATGATCGGGCGGAACCGCAGGTGGGCCGCGGCCAGCGCCGATTCGACGATGCCCTTGCCCTGCGCCTGCAGGTCTTTCGCAAACTCGATGATCAGAATCGCGTTCTTCGCCGACAGGCCGATGATGGTGATCAGCCCCACCTGGAAGTACACGTCGTTCGAGTAGGCGCGCAGCATGGTCGCCAGCAGCACGCCCAGCACGCCCAGCGGCACCACCAGAATCACCGACAGCGGGATCGACCAGCTCTCGTACAGCGCGGCCAGGCACAGGAACACCGCCAGGATCGCAAAGCCGTACAGGATGATGGCCTGCGAACCCGCGAGCTTTTCTTCGCGCGACTGGCCCGTCCATTCGAAGCCGAAGCCCTGCGGCAGCTGGCTCGCGAGCTTTTCCATCTCGGCCATGGCGGCGCCCGTGCTGAAGCCCGCGGCGGCGTCGCCGCTGATGCGGATCGCCGGGTAGCCGTTGTAGCGCACCGTCTGCGTGGCACCCTTGACCCACTTGGTGGTCGCAAAGGCCGACAGCGGCACCGGCTGGCCCTTCGTGTTGCTCGCGTTCAGCCGCAGCAGGTCGTCGGGCTGCATGCGTGCCGGCGCATCGGCCTGCACCACCACGCGCTGCAGGCGGCCGCGGTTCGGAAAGTCGTTGATGTAGCTTGAACCCAGGCCCGTCGACAGCGTGGCGTTGATCGCATCGAAGGTCACGCCCAGGGCGTTGGCCTTGTCGCGGTCGATGTCGATCTGCAGCTGCGGCGCGTCTTCCAGGCCGTCGGGGCGCACCTGCGACAGGACCTTGCTCTGCCCGGCCATGCCCAGCAGCTGGTTGCGCGCGTTGATCAGCGCCTCGTGCCCCGCGCCCGCGCGGTCCTGCAGCCGGAAGCTGAAGCCGCTGGCATTGCCCAGTTCAGGAATGGGCGGCGGGCTCAGCGGATAGATGAACGCGTCGCGAATGCCCGAGAGCGCACCGAAGGCGCGGCCCGCAAGGGCACTGGCCGAGTGGGCCGGGTCCTTGCGTTCTTCCCAGTCCTTTAGCGTCACGAAGGCAAGGCCCGCGTTCTGCCCCTGGCCCGAGAAGCTGAAGCCCATCACGCCCACCATGCTCTGCACTTCGGGCTGCTTCAGGATGAAGCCCTCGACCTGCTGCATCACCGACAGCGCACGCTCCTGCGTCGCGCCCGGAGGCAGCTGCACGTTCACGATGATGTTGCCCTGGTCTTCCGCCGGCAGGAACGAGCTCGGCAGCCGCAGGTAGGTGAACACCACCGCGCCGATGATCGCCACGTAGATGATCAGGTAGCGCGCGGCGCGGCGCAGGATGCGCGCGACCACGCTTTCATAGCCCTTGGCCGTGCGCGTGAAGCCGCGGTTGAACCAGCCGAAGAAGCCGGTCTTCTCGTGGTGGTGGCCGGCTTCCACCGGCTTGAGCAGCGTGGCGCACAGCGCCGGCGTGAGCGACAGTGCCATGAAGGCCGAGAACGCGATCGAGGTCACCATCACCGCCGAGAACTGGCGGTAGATGTTGCCGGTCGACCCCGCGAAGAACGCCAGCGGCACGAACACCGAGATCAGCACCACCGTCACGCCGATGATGGCGCCCGAGATCTGCTTCATGGCCTTGCGCGTGGCTTCGAGCGGCGACAGCCCCTCCTCGCTCATGATGCGCTCCACGTTCTCCACCACCACAATGGCGTCGTCCACCACGATGCCGATCACCAGCACCATGCCGAACATGGTCAGCACGTTGATCGAGAAGCCCATCGCAAGCAGCATGGCAAAGGTGCCCAGCAGCGCAATGGGCACCACGATGGTCGGGATGATCGTGTAGCGCCAGTTCTGCAGGAACAGGAACATCACGATGAACACCAGCGCAATGGCTTCGAGCAGCGTCTTGACCACTTCGGTGATGGAGATCTGCACGAAGCGCGAGCTGTCGTACGGAATGTCCCACTTCACGCCCTGCGGGAAGAAAGCGCTGGAGTTCCGCCATCTTGGCGCGGATCGCCTTGGCCGACTGCAGCGCGTTGCCGTTGGGCGTGGGCTGCACGCCAATGCCCACTGCCGGCACGCCGTTCAGGCGCGCCGAGGTGGCATACGACTGGCCGCCGAGTTCCACCCGCGCCACGTCCTTCAGCCGCACGGTCGAGCCGTCGGTGTTGGCGCGCAGCACGATGTCCTTGAACTGGTCGACGTTGGCGAGCTGGCCGTTCACCACCACCGTGGCCGCAATGGCCTGGCCGGGGATGTTGGGCAGGTCGCCGATGGTGCCCGAGGACACCTGGGCGTTCTGCGCGCGGATCGCGTTGTTCACGTCCGTGGCCGACAGGTTGAAGCCCTGCAGCTTGTTCGGATCAATCCAGATGCGCATCGCGTTTTCAGAGCCGAACAGCTGGGCCTGGCCCACGCCGACAACGCGCTGCAGTTCCGGCACCACGTTGCGGGCGGCATAGTCGCCGAGCGCCACCGGGTCGAACTGCGGATTGTCCGAAGACAGCATCACGAACATCAGGAAGTTGTTGCGCGACTTGTCCACGCGCACACCCTGCTGCGTCACGGCCGCCGGCAGGCGCGGCGTGGCGCGGGAGAGCCGGTTCTGCACGTCCACCTGCGCGAGGTCGGGGTTGGTGCCGGCCTCGAAGCTGATGGTGATGGTGCCGGTGCCGTCGGCCTGGGCCACCGATTCCATGTAGATCAGGCCGGGCGAGCCGTTCATCTCGCGCTCGATCACGGACAGCACGCTGTCCTCCAGCGTCTGGGCCGAGGCGCCGGGGTAGGCGGTATTGATCACGATGGCCGGCGGTGCCACCGGCGGGTACTGCGAGATCGGCAGCTGGGTGATGGCGACACCGCCCCCCACCAGGATGAACAGCGCAATCACCCAGGCGAAGATCGGTCGGTCGATAAAGAATTTGGCCATGCGGGCGCGCTCCTGATTACTTCTTCTCGGCCGTGGCAGGCGCCGGACCGCTGGCTGCTGGCGCCGCCGCGGCAGACGCCGCCGGCGCTGCCGGTTGTGCCGCGCCGTTGGGCGCGGGCTTCTTCCAGGGCACCGCCTTCACCGGCGTGCCGGGCGGCATCATCTGCAGCTTCTGGAAGCCGTCGACCATCACCTGCTCGCCGGCCTTCAGGCCATCGAGCACCACCCACTGGTTGTCCTTGGCGGCGCTGATCTTCACCGTGCGCTGGCTGATCTTGCCGTCGGCACTCACCACCGACACCGTGTCGCCCTGCTGCGTGCGCGTGACCGCCTGCTGGGGAATCGTGATCGCGTTGCTGGCCTGCGCCTGCTCCAGCCGCACGCGCACGTACAGGCCGGGCAGCAGCTCGCCCTTGGGGTTGGGCACCTCGGCGCGCAGCGTGACCTGGCCGGTGGTCGAATCCACAGTCAGGTCGGAGAACAGCAGCTTGCCGGGCAGCGCGTAGTCGGTGCCGTCTTCCAGCACCACGTTCACGCTGGCCGCCTCTTCGCCGCCGGCGCGCTTGTACTGGCCGGCCGCCAGTGCGCGGCGCAGCTTCAGCACGTCGGAGGCCGATTGCGTGAAGTTCACGTACACCGGATTGATCTGCTGCACCACGGCCAGCTCGGTCGCGTCGCCCTGGCCCACCAGCGCGCCCTCCGTCACCAGCGCGCGGCCGATGCGGCCCGAAATGGGCGATGTCACGTCGGCATAGCTCAGGTTGATCTTGGCCGTCTGCACCGCGGCGCGGCCCGCGGCCACATCGGCCTCGGCCGTCTTTTGCGAGGCCACGGCCGTCGCGTATTCCTGCTTGCTCACCGCGTTGGCCTCGACCAGCGGCTTGTAGCGGTCGGCCAGTGCCTTGGCCTGCACGGCGTTGGCTTGGGCGCGCGCCAGCGTGGCCTGCGCGTTTTGCGAGGCGGCCACCAGCGGTGCGGGGTCGATGCGGAACAGCAGCTGGCCGGCCTTCACATCGCTGCCTTCGCGGAATTCGCGCTTCAGCAGGATGCCCGAGGCGCGGGCGCGAACCTGCGCCACGCGCGAGGCTTCGAGCCGGCCCGGCAGCTCGGTCACCAAGCCCACGTCGCCCGGTGTGGCAACCACCACCCCCACCTCGGGTGCGGGCCGGGCGCCGCCGCCGGCCGCGCCACCCGGGCCGGCTGGCGCATCGCCCTTGGAACAGGCCGCGAGCACCAACACCACAGCAGCGGCCACGATCGCGAGGCGCGGCGAGAACGACGATTGACGCGAAACATGCAGGAGAGGCATGCGAATCCTTTGAAGCAAAGACGGGAGATGGCGCGTTCGCGGAGCGAACAGAAAGCCAGCATAAACAGCCGGGCCATCGGGGAAGCCCGATAGTTTACATACATTCATGGATGTATAGTGACAACACTGAATGGCCCCACGACTCGGAAAGGGCTTGGCTTTACAAATTGGGAGACTTGGTGGCACGTCGTACGAAGGAAGAGGCACAGGCCACGCGGAATCGCCTGCTCGATGCCGCGGAGCTGCTGTTTCAGGCGCAAGGCGTCTCGCAGACCTCGCTGCAGCAGATTGCGCAGCAGGCCGGGGCCACGCGCGGCGCCATCTACTGGCACTTCAAGGACAAGGCCGACCTCTTCAACGCGATGATGGAGCGCGTCATCCTCCCGCTCGAAGCCGGCCCCCGGGCCGCCGCCGCGGCCGCGGGCAAGGACGACGACCCGCTGGCCGAAATAGAGGAGGGCATGGTGCATGCGCTCACCCTCATGACCACCGACCCCCAAGTGCGCCGCGTGTTCGACGTGGCCACCCACAAGGTCGAATACACGCACGACATGGCCTCGGTGCAGCAGCGCCACCTGGATGCGCGCAACGCCTGCGTGAGCGATTTCGAAAAAGCCCTGCGCCTGGCCGCGCGGCGCGACCACATCAAGCTGCCCGTGCCCGGTGACGTGGCGGCCCAGGGCCTGCACGCCCTGCTGAGCGGGCTCATCCAGAACTGGCTGCTCGACCCCACCGCCTTCGAGCTGGTGCCCACCGGCCGCCGCACATTCCGCGTTTACCTGGCCGGGCTGGGCTTTGCGCGGAACTCTCCGGCGGGCATCGGGAACGAAGCCGAAGAAATCGCCGCCTGATGGGCGATAATGCGAGGCTCCGGTTCTGCCGGAGCCCAGATTCCTCGCTGTATTTCAACGGATAGAATTCGGCCCTCCGAAGGCTGAGATCCAGGTTCGATTCCTGGCGGCGGGACCAGATATAAAGCCGGACACTTTCAAAGGTGTCCGGCTTTTTTGTTTGCCGTCTGGGGAACGCTTTTCCAACCGCCTCTTTTCATTTTTTGCGCAGTGTCGGATGCCGTGCACCAGGGGGCGCATCGAGTCGGGTAGGAATGCACGATGCACTCAGGACGCTGTACTGCATAGGCCGGTCACAATCTATAGCAACCCGCTGCCCGCATTGCCTTCAGTACATAGCCAACGCACGTTCCCCCCATGCCTTCATCCAAGTCCATCTACGATCGGCCATCCGGAGCCCCGAGCCACGTCGTCAAAGAAGAGCACATCGAATACGGCTTCATTGGCAAGCTTCAAGGCCTGAAGTACGAATATCGTGACGACATCCGCGATCGCGCCGGACTGGAAAAGAACTTCCGCGAAAAGTTCGAGGCCCTCAACCGGGTAAAGCTGACCGAAGCTGAGTTCGCCAGGCTCTTGGATGAGATCGTCACCCCGGATGTCTTCACCGCCGCCAAGGCCCTGCGCAGCATCAATGCATTCACTCGCGACGACGGCACGCCGCTGAACTACACCCTGGTGAACATCAAGGACTGGTGCAAAAACCACTTCGAGGTCGTCCACCAACTCCGCATCAACACCGACAACAGCCACCACCGCTACGACGCCATCCTCCTCATAAACGGCGTGCCCTGTGTGCAGATTGAGCTGAAAACCCTGGGCATGAATCCACGCCGGGCCATGGAGCAGATCGTCGAATACAAGCACGACCCGGGCAACGGCTACACCAAGACGCTGCTCTGCTTCATGCAGCTCTTCATCGTCAGCAACCGCGACCGCACCTACTACTTCGCCAACAACAACGCCCGCCACTTCGCCTTCAATGCCGACGAGCGCTTTCTGCCCATCTATGAGTTTGCAGGCGAGGACAACCGCAAGATCACCCAACTCGACGAGTTCGCCGAGCACTTCCTGAAAAAGTGCGACCTCGGCCGCACCATCAGCCGCTACATGGTGCTGCTCGCGGGAGAGCAGAAGCTCATGATCATGCGGCCGTACCAGGTCTATGCCGTGCAGCACATCGTCAAGCGCATCGACGAAGACAACGGCAACGGCTACATCTGGCACACCACTGGCAGTGGCAAGACGCTCACCTCCTTCAAGGCCTCTACCCTGTTGAAGGAAAACGACCACATTCACAAGTGTGTGTTCGTCGTGGACCGCAAAGACCTCGACCGCCAGACGCGGGAGGAGTTCAATAAATTCCAGGAAGGCTGCGTCGAAGAAAACACCAACACCGCCGCCCTTGTGCACCGCCTGCTTTCTGAGGATTACGCCGACAAGGTCATCGTCACCACCATTCAGAAGCTGGGCCTGGCGCTGGACGAAAACAGCAAGCGCAACAAGCAGCGCAGCAAGAACGGCCAGGCCACTTACAAGGAACAGCTCGAAGCGCTGAAGGACAAGCGCATCGTCTTCATCTTCGACGAGTGCCACCGTTCGCAATTTGGCGAGAACCACAAAGCTATCAAAGCGTTCTTCCCCAAGGCGCAGCTCTTCGGCTTCACCGGCACGCCGATATTTGGTGGGCCCAAGGGCAACGCCAGTCGCGTAAAAATCGACGGCGAGGTGGCCTCGTATCAGACCACCGAAGAGCTCTTCCATCAGCAGCTCCACGCCTACACCATCACCCACGCCATCGAGGACGGGAACGTCCTGCGGTTCCACGTCGATTACTTCAAGCCCGAGGGCAAGAAGCCGCCAAAGCCCGGCGAGGCCATCGCCAAAAAGGCAGTCATCGAGGCCATTCTTTCCAAACACGATGCCGCCACCGGCGGACGTCGCTTCAACGCTATCCTTGCCACCGCGTCCATCAACGACGCCATCGAATACCAGGCCCTGTTCAAGGCCATGCAGGCAGACAAACAGGCTGCCAATCCCGACTTCAAACCGCTGAACATCGCCTGTGTCTTCTCCCCACCTGCGGAGGGCGACCCAGATGTGAAGCAAATCCAGGAAGACCTGCCGCAAGAGCAGGCCGACAACGAAGAAGATCCCGAGGGCAAGAAGGCCGCTCTCAAGGCTATCTTTGCCGACTACAACGCCCGCTACGGCACCAATCACCGCTTGAGCGAGTTCGACCTTTACTACCAGGATGTGCAAAAGCGCATCAAAGACCAGCAGTGGCCGAATGCGGACTATCCGGCTGCGCAGAAGATCGACATCACCATCGTGGTGGACATGCTGCTCACCGGCTTTGATTCCAAGTTCCTGAACACGCTCTACGTGGACAAGAACCTCAAGCACCATGGCCTCATCCAGGCCTTCTCCCGTACCAACCGCGTGCTCAACGGCACCAAGCCTTACGGCAACATCCTCGACTTCCGCCAGCAGCAGGATTCGGTCGATGCCGCCATCGCCCTTTTCTCTGGCGAGAAGACCGGCGAGCAGGCGCGGGAAATCTGGCTAGTGGACAAGGCCCCTGTGGTCATCCAGAAACTGGAGACCGCCGTGCAGAAGCTGGATGACTTCATGAAGTCCCAGAGCCTGGCCTGCACGCCCTCCGAGGTGGCCAACTTGAAAGGCGATGAGGCCCGCGCAGCCTTCATCACCCACTTTAAGGAAATCCAGCGGCTCAAGACCCAGCTCGACCAATACACCGACCTCAGCGCAGACAACAAAACCACCATCGAGCAGGTGCTGCCCAATGAAAGCCTGCGTGGCTTTAAAGGCCAGTACTTGGAAACCGCCAAGCAGCTCAGAGACCAGCACGGAAAGACCGGCGGCAAGGACGACACGACAGAGGACCCGGTGGACCAGCTCGACTTTGAATTCGTGCTCTTCGCCTCCGCCGTTATTGATTACGACTACATCATGGGCCTCATCGCCAAGTTCTCGGCCAAAGGACCAGGCAAGGCCAAGATGACCCGCGAGGAACTAATCGGCCTCATCAGTGCCGATGCCAAGTTCATGAACGAGCGCGATGACATCGCCGAATACATCGCCACGCTCCAGGCTGGTGAAGGCCTCTCTGAGGCCGCCATCCGCGACGGCTACACCCGCTTCAAGGCGGAGAAGAGCGCCAAGGAACTCGCCGCCATCGCCGCCAAGCACGGTCTCGCCGCCGACACCCTGCAAGCCTTCGTGGACGGCATCCTCGACCGAATGATCTTCGATGGCGAACGGCTCAGCGACCTCATGGCCCCACTGGACCTCGGCTGGAAAGCCCGCACCCATGCCGAACTAGCCCTGATGGAAGACCTGCATCCCCTTCTCACTAAGCGCGCCGGTGGCCGCGACATTTCAGGACTCAGCGCGTATGAGCAGTAAGAACAAAACCACCGACACGAAGGAAGCGACCAAGTCCGGGCTCGTGCCGAAGCTGCGCTTTCCGGAGTTTCGAGAGGCGGGGCGGTGGCAGCTAAAGCTTCTCGGCAGCCTTTTCTCCCAGCGGGAAGAGATTGGGTACACCAATCTCCGACTGCTCTCTTTGATGGACAAGGAAGGCATCATTCCGCAGGAAGAGAGCAACCGGAAGAATAGCGCGAGTGGGGACCTTTCTAAATACCTACGTGTCGCTTCAGGCGACATCGCGTACAACACCATGCGGATGTGGGAGGGCCGAAGCGCACTCTCGAAGCTCGAAGGCATCGTGAGCCCTGCATACACGATTTGCCGTCCTGCCCAAGGGACAAACAGTCTCTTCTTCTCCTACTACTTCAAAACTCCGCAGTTGATTGCTGAATTTGCACGCTACTCGCAGGGGTTGGTCAAAGATACACTGAATCTTAAGTTTGACGCATTTGCTCGCATTCCCGCGGCGACACCTTGCGACCTCGCCGAACAGAAAAAAATCGCTGAGTGCCTGAGTTCGGCGGACGAAGTAATCGCCTCGCAAGCGCGGAAAGTGGACGCGCTCAGGACCCATAAAAAAGGACTGATGCAGCAGCTTTTCCCTCGCGAAGGCAAAACCCAGCCCCGCCTCCGCTTCCCCAAATTTCGAAACGCCGCGGATTGGGTGAGTGATTCGCTGGGCACTATATTTGAGACAACTTCTGGAGGCACTCCCAGTCGCACTGAAAAGGCCTACTGGAACGGAAAAATTCCGTGGATTACGACGTCACTAGTGGACTTCCGGGTGATTACCAGTGCCGAGGAATTTCTAACTGCAGACGGATTGGCCAATTCGTCAGCAAAGCTCTTTCCTAAAGGAACCGTATTGATGGCCATGTACGGCCAAGGCAAAACGCGTGGACAAGTCGCCTTGCTGGGAATCGAGGCAGCAACAAACCAAGCGTGCGCTGCGATTCTTCCCCGAAAAGGCATAGATCCATATTTTGTTTACACGAACTTGGCAGGTCGATATGACGAAGTTCGGGGAATGAGCAATAGCGGCGGGCAAGAAAACCTCAGCCAAGGTCTCATACGGGAGATGCAGTTCGCGTTTCCGCCAGACACTGCAGAACAGCGGAAAGTCACTTCCTGCCTAAGCAGCTTTGACGCCTTGGTCACCGCTGAAACCCAAAAGCTTGAAGCCCTCAAGATCCACAAGAAAGGGTTGATGCAGCAGCTTTTCCCTTCACCGGATGAGATTGAGGCATGAGTGGCATTCGTACTTACCCAAGTCTGGGCAACTTGGTGAAACGACTTCGCGACGATCTGAATAATCCGACGAAGCCAACACAGCTAGTTCTGCTCTACGCCTACAACCGAACGGGCAAGACGCGGCTTTCCATGGAGTTCAAGAACGAGGGGAAGCGCAAGAACAACGGCAACGCCAACACCCTTTACTTCAACGCCTACACAGAAGACCTATTCAATTGGGAGAATGATCTCGTCGGTGACACCGCCCGCTACTTGCGGCTCAATCCGGACTCTACTTTCTTCAATGGCCTGAAAGACCTCGCGCTCGACGAAACCATTGCCGGCTTTCTCAGCCGCTACTCCGACTTCGACTTCGATATTGATTACGAGACTTGGAAGGTCTCCTTCCGCAAAGGTGAGGCGGAGAACATCAAGATCTCCCGTGGCGAGCAGAACATCTTCATTTGGTGTCTATTCATGGCCATTTGCGAGCGCATGCTCGACGGACATGTCTCCTATCAGTCGACGGAGTACCTATACATCGACGATCCCATATCATCACTGGACGACAATAACGCCATTGCCGTGGCCTGCGACCTCGCCCAGCTCCTGCGCCGGGCCGCAAGCCGCAAAGACCAGAACGGCGCTCCTGCGCCCATCAAGGTGGTTTTTTCTTCCCACCACGCCCTTTTCTTCAACGTGATGTGCAACGAAATCGGCAGGGCGAAAGAGGGGGAGCCGAAAGTGACTCACAAGCGCTACTTCCTGCACCGCCCGAATGGAGACGGCGCATATACCCTGCGAGCCACTGAGGACACGCCGTTCTTCCATCACGTCGCGTCACTCGCCGAACTCCAACTGGCCGCGGAGCCCAGGACCGGCAAGCTCTACACCTTCCATTTCAACGCCCTGCGCAGCATTATGGAAAAAACCGCGTCGTTCTTTGGGCACGCGGACATTTCCTTCTGCCTCAAGGCGTTGAGCAATGAGGAAGACAGAGCGCTTTACAACCGCGCCCTGAACCTTCTCAGTCATGGCAAATACGCCATCCACGAACCAACTGAAATGGGCGAAGACAACAAAGATCTTTTCCGGCGCATTCTGGAAGACTTCACCACCAAATTCCAGTTCGACGTGCCTGACATTCTTGAGGCGACACCGACACCGGCCGCAGCACCGGCAACCGCCGCCGCACCTGCCACGACCCCATGAACGAATCCAATCAAAAACGGCTCAATCAGACACTCTGGAGCATCGCCGACCAACTGCGCGGGGCGATGGATGCGGACGACTTCCGCGACTACATGCTGTCCTTCCTCTTCCTGCGCTATCTTTCCGACAACTACGAGACGGCGGCGAAGAAGGAACTGGAGCGAGACTACCCCGATGTGGGAGGCGACACCCGTAAGGTTCCGCTGGCGCTTTGGTATGCGAACAACGTGGACGACATCCCGGCGTTCGAGAAGCAGATGCGCCGCAAGGTGCATTACGTCATCCAGCCCGCGCACCTGTGGAACAGCATCGCCAACATGGCGCGCACCCAGAACGCGGACCTGTTGAACACGCTGCAAGCGGGCTTCAAGTACATCGAGACGGAATCCTTCGAGAGCACCTTCCAGGGCCTTTTTTCCGAGATCGATCTGAGTTCTCCCAAGCTCGGCAAGACCTATGCCGACCGGAACGCCAAGCTCTGCGCCATCATCCAGAAGATCGCCGAAGGGCTGGCGGAGTTTTCTACCGACATCGACGCGCTGGGCGATGCCTATGAATACCTGATCGGCCAGTTTGCCGCCGGGTCCGGCAAGAAAGCGGGCGAGTTCTACACCCCGCAGCAGATTTCCGACATCCTCTCTGCCATCGTCACGCTGGACAGCCAGGAACCGAGAACCGGGACCAAGAAACGACTGGAGAGCGTGATGGACTTTGCCTGCGGTTCCGGTTCGCTGCTGCTCAACGTGCGCAAGAAGGTGAATAAGGCTGGCGGCACTATCGGCAAAATCTTCGGCCAGGAGAAGAACATCACGACCTACAACCTCGCGCGCATGAACATGCTGCTTCACGGGGTGAAGGACACGGAGTTCGAGATCTTCCACGGCGATACCCTGCTCAACGAGTGGGACATGATGCGGGAACAGAACCCGGCCAAGAAGCCGAGCTTTGATGCCATCGTCGCCAACCCGCCCTTCAGCTACCGCTGGGAACCGACCGACGCGCTGGCCGACGACGTGCGTTTCAAGAGCCACGGCCTCGCGCCCAAGTCCGCTGCCGACTTCGCCTTCCTGTTGCACGGCTTTCACTATCTCAAAGACGAGGGCGTGATGGCCATCATCCTGCCGCACGGCGTGCTGTTTCGGAGCGGAGCGGAGGAACGCATCCGCACCAAGCTGCTGAAGGACGGGCACATCGACACGGTGATCGGCCTGCCCGCTAATCTGTTCTATTCCACCGGCATACCCGTGTGCATCCTGGTGCTGAAGAAGTGCAAGAAACCGGACGACGTGTTGTTCATCAACGCGGCGGGGCACTTCGAAAAAGGCAAGCGCCAGAACCAGCTGACCGGCGAGCACATCGCCAAGATCATCAAGACCTACCAGTTTCGCGAGGAAGAAGCGCGCTACTCACGCAAGGTCGAGATGGCCGAGATCGAGAAGAACGATTTCAACCTGAACATCTCGCGCTATATCAGCACGGCAGTGGGCGAGGCCGAGATTGTTCTGGATGACACACACCAAGAGCTGATGGAGATTGAAAAGGCTATTGCGGCGGCGAAGGACAAGCACAACGCTTTTCTGAGAGAACTGGGTTTGAAGCTGTTGCCATAGTCACTCACACTGACTGGTCCGCGCAAGCCTCGGCTTCAGCCTGCGCGAAGAAGGTCGCGGCATGTCGCTGCACCAATCGGTACAGCTTGGCCTGCTCCTGGCGCCAGCGCTCGGAATGAACAGGTGCGCCATCCGGCGCCCCGCTCGGCTGGCCGATCGACGAGGTGCCGCGCCACATGGTGTGGACGCTCGGCTCCAGGCTCTGGTGCCTGCGGGTGCCGAAGGAAAGCACCGCAACCGCGTCGAGCCACGCGCTGAACCTCATGGAGCTTGGCGGCAAGCTGATCCGCGGCAGCTCCAGGGTTGCCGGGCACGCGGACCCACTGATCTCTGCATTCGCGCAAGGGGTGGACTCAAAACGGATTGGCCGGGCGCATACAGGAGGTCAGCTCTTGCGTGAGGGTTTGCGTGCAGGCTTCATCGGCTTGTTTAGAACTGCCTGGTTCTTTCTTCGCAGCAAACCGCCCTCCGATGTCGGGGCGTTTGTAGCAACGATCCCCTCGAAAAGCACAGGCAATGTTGTGCCCAAGCTGTGGCACAGCGTCGCCAGGGTCATCAAAGAGGGGTTGATGTAGCCCCCTTCGAGCTTGGATATCCGCGACCGTTCGATTTCTGCGTCGAAGGCCAAGGCGACCTGGGTCTTGCCTGCGGCAAGTCGGAGCTTCTTCAGATTTTTTCCTAGCGCCAGGGTTACCGCATTGGGCAGTGTTCCGATCGCTGGTTCTGGGGGAGGAGGCGCTTTTCGATTGGCATTTTTCATTGCCGTCGAGGGTCAAGAAGTGTGCACCTCAGGGAAACGTCTTAAAGGACACATATGAAGCGATGTGTTCTATAAGACGCACTTTTGATACGATGTACCGCGCAACGGCGAAGACCGGAGCGATGCCAAAAAACAATCAGGGATGGATTGAAATGAATAACGGGATATTTCTCGTGGGCGCAGCCTTTGTGCCGTCGGCTCGCGGTGGCAGCGGCGGAGTCGATGTTGCGGGAGGGGATCGAGGACCGTCGCCATGAAACGGTCTGAAGGCGGGCTCAAGCGGCTCGCGTGCCTCACTCCTGATTCACCCTTCGACAGGGCCTTCATGGAATGCAAGACCTTGGCGCAGTTGGCGGACTGGTATGACCGCCGCATGGCATCCGGCCGCCGGATGTCATCCGACGAGCTGGGTTTTCTCGTCGCGCATGTCTCCGGCCTCAGGGCCGCAGAGAAGATGGCACGCAGCGACCGCGCCGTGGAGAGAAAGGCCGACGAGTTCGCCAGGTTCTTCTATGGTCAGGACCATCGCGACTTCGGTGAGATCCGCGCAAGGCAGATCGTGATCGAAGGGGCTCGGCTCGACGAGGTGCCGCGCCACATGGTGTGGACGCTCGGCTCCAGGCTCTGGTGCCTGCGGGTGCCGAAGGAAAGCGCCGCAACCGGGTCGAGCCACGCGCTGAAGCTCATGGAGCTTGGCGGCAAGCTGATCCGCGGCAGTTCCAGGGTCGCCGGGCACGCGGAACCGCTGATCTCTGCATTCGCGCAAGGGGTGGTCCTGGGGTTCTACCGGCTGGCGAAGATCGACATCTCTACGGCGCTGGAGGGCGTGGGTTTCTGGCGGCGCTGCGAGTTGGTCAGCATCCACCAGGTAGGCGTTGACCGGGGCCAGCGGATTCGTGCGCAGGATGATCGAAAACCGAGTCGGTAGCTTGTCTGCGGCGCGGCCAGATCGACCAGCAAATGAACGCCGGCGCTAGTGATCAAGCGGTGCCGCGGCAACGCGGATAGTCCGAGCACCCCCAGAATTCTTGGCCCGCGTTCGCTCCCTTTCTGGCCGTGCGTCGCACCATGGGCTGCGTGCACTTGGGGCAACTCGGTGCGGCTGTCTTCGCCGCTTGGGACGCTGCGTTGCTAGCCTGCTCCGTCGCCCTGTTGTCGGCTTCGGACTTGGTCGAAGAGCTGTCTCGGGCTTGCTTCAACAATCGGTGCAACTGCGGTCCATCGAGCAGGCGAAGGTTGCGACCACTGGCGAACGCTTCGGCTTCCGGTGTAAATCGACCGGACGTGACTACGAATCCACCGGCTGCGCCCTTGGCCGCCATGACGCCATAGAGCTCGCGCACCACGGGCACGCCGACCTTGAGGGCCCGCCATTGCTTGCATTGCACCAGGTACTTCTCTCCGTTCTTGCGAAGCGTGAGATCGATGCCGTCATCCGGGCCCGGCTCGAAGTTCTCCGCAACCTGGTAGCCCTGCAGGCGGAAACCCTCGCCCACCAGCATCTCGAACTCTCGCCAGCTCATGTCGTCAAGGATGTCGGGAGCGTCTGAACGGGTCACGTTGTCCATCAACGCACGCCTCGTGCGACGGCGCCAAGCTGAGATGGCTGCGCCAGCGAGGCAGAGGATCGGCACGATGTACTGCCCAGCGGTTGCAAGGCCGCGCCCTACGGTTCCGACCATCGCGTTGCCCAGCTCGCCGGGGCCGAGGGCACTGGGAAGGGGCGCTATCGCGATGCGGTGGAGCAGCAGGTACCCGGCAAGAGCCAGGATGACCCCCACGTACCAAGGCAACAGGGCAATCAGATCGACCAAGTCTTCTGCGGGGCTGGTTCTTTTGCGGCGGGCCATCGATGAATTCCTCCTTCTGACGGATTCTGCCCAAAAGTGATCGATCTTGATACAGTGCGTTACAGGGCGGCTTGTTCAAGCATTTCCAAGAAACTGGGCTACGACCGGCCTCTGCTTGAACGGGGTAAGTCAATGAGGGTCGAACGTGGTCAGGCAAGGAGCTTCGTTGTGCCTTCGGGGCTTCGTTTAGGTCGAGTGGGAACTTCCGGTTCAAACTGCTTGCGGTCAGTCAACTCGGTGTACCTCCAACCTGGCTCAGACCTTGAACAACTACCCTCAATACAAGCCGCTTCGAAACCTCCTGCGCCAGTACAACCTACAGGGCTCAATCGAGGACATATGGTGGTACTTCCAAGCGGTGGACCTTCCCTCCTCGAATGAGAAAGTATGGACCGGCCAAGGCTTCACCAAGCTCAAGGAAGTCCTTCACAAGTGGGAGATAGCCATACTGGCGCGCGAAATCGTCTTGAACGCGACACCAGAAGGAGAGCTTCGTCTTCGCCCCTGGCTTGGCATGGCACGCGTCCTCAATATGCTGCGCCGAGTCGACAACGACATGGCAGGCGCCCACATGACGCCAGAACGGGCGTACAACAGCTTGACCCCCACGGGCCAGCTTCAGTTTCCGTGGCAGCGCCCGCGTCAGTTCAACGCGCTCATGCGCTACTTCAAGGTGTTCTCAGAGTCTGACGTGGAGCGCCTTCTTGTGCGCGAAACTGGGGTCAGCACGAAGGAATGGTTTTTCGTGGGCTTTGGCGCTGCGGGCCTTCTACAGCACGAATGCGGGATCTCCGCTCACCAGGACTACCGACCCTTTGGTATCGAGCTGGAGCGATCCAAAACGGTGTTTGACAAACTGTCCCAGCCCTTCGAGGAACTTCGAGCAAAAGTCAATGACGCAGCCAGGTACGACGACACCTGGATGTACACCTGGAACCCGCTCGAAGCCAAACCACTCGTGGGCTTGGACCCGACGCACCCTGAGCGCCTACATTGCCCTATTCCCTACTACGTCTTGAAGCGCGCAAGTCAAGGTCTCTTCTACGAAATCGCTCAAGCTGAAGGCTTCAACAACCCGTTTGGCGCTTCGTTTCAAGCCTATTTGGGTGAGGTGCTGGGCGTGACATTTCCAAGCCCTCAGTTCACGATTTACGAGGAGCGTGAGTACAAGGTGGGGCGCAATCGAAAAGACGGCGTGGACTGGATATTGACCGACGACCGGGCGAACTTGTTTATCGAATGCAAGGCCAAGCGCATGAACGTGGGCGCCAAGTCAGCGGTTGACTCAGCGATCATTAGCCAGCAAGTGGACTACCTGGCGAAAGCCGTCATACAGCTCTACAAGAACATAGCTGACGCACTGGCGGGCCACACGCACTGGCCGCGAAACGACCGGCCAATTTTTCCGCTTGTCGTGACGCTCGAAGACTGGTACTTGTTTGGCACGTCAGCAGACCTTTTGGCAGAGGGTGTGCGAACGAAAATGGCAGAGGCGAACCTTGACCTCAGATGGCTTGACACCATGCCCTACACAGTGGCCTCATGCGAGGACTTCGAAGACGTGAGCCCAACGATTGCTGAGGTAGGCATTCATGCGTTCTTCAGCTTGAAGCACTCGGGCGACCAGCAGCGCTGGATGATCCAGCACTTTGCCAAAGAACACTTCATCGAGGTGTACCGAAGAACGGTTCACCGAGACCTCTTCAGGGAAGAGTGGGACCAAATCCTTCCGGAAAATGTTCTGCCCTTCAGACTCAAGAATACAGAGTCAAGGTCGTCCTGATCAGGTGCCTACCCGCTGCTTGGTTGACTGCCGACGGACTTGCCGATGACTAATGAGACTGGAGCATTCTCAGAATCGGCCGTTCACAGCTCCTGTCTGATGACTGCTCTCTGCATACGGATCACTGTCCCACCGTGGCCTCAGCGGAAACGAAGTACCGGAACTTCTTCTTCCAGCCAACCGCTGGACTGCGCTCGGGAGCGGATCGTGGACTGCTAGATCTGCGTCCCTATTAATTTGTCCAAGGTTTTGCCTGGCTTGACCCCGCAGGCCGAACACCACCGAGCAAACAGCAGCACGTCGACGAAGTTCTCGCCACGTTCAAGCTTGGAGACGTAGGACTGGCCCACGCCCAGGGCTTCGGCCATCTGCACCTGCGTTAGTCCGGCCTTCACCCGAACGCTGCGCATCAGGTTGCGCAGCGCCTCGTATTCGGCGTGATAGAGGGAAACGGACATGCGCTCATCGTCTAGTCCGATACGGAATAGTCGTAACGCGACTTTTCGAGATACGATCCAGCAAGCAACGGCGAAGACCGGAGCGAAAAAAATCAATCAGGGATCGGATCGAAATGAAAAACGGGATATTTCTCGTGGGCGCAGCCTTTGTGCTGTCAGCTCGCAAAGGGAGCGGCGAAGTCGATGGGGTGGGGGAGGGGATCGGCCTTCCTGCGACCGGGCTTTCCGTCACGCCAGCGCAGGCTGGGCCTACACCAGTGGTGCCGAGTCCGCCGGCCACTGAACCTACCGCCATCGCCAATTCGCTGAACTGCTGAGGTCCGTTGCCATGAAACGGACTGAAGGCAGGCTCGAGCGGCGCTCTTGCTTCTCTCCAGATGCGCCCTTCGACAGGGCATTCATGGAGTGCAAGACCTTGGCGCAGTTGGCGGACTGGTATGACCGCCGCATGGCGTCCGGTCGCCGGATATCCGGTGATGAGTTCGGTTTTCTTGTCGCGCATGTCTCGGGCCTCAGGGTCACGGAGAAGATGGCACGCAGCGACCGCGCCGTGGAGAAGAAAGCCGACGAGTTCGCCGAATTCTTCTATGGCCAGGACCATCGCGATTTCGGTGAAATCCGCGCAAGGCAGATCGTGATCGAAGGCGCTCTGTTCGACGAGGTTCCGCGTCACATGGTGTGGACGCTCGGCTCCAGGCTCTGGTGTCTGCGGGTGCCAAAGGAAAGTACCGCAACCGCGTCGAGCCACGCGCTGAAGCTCATGGAGCTTGGCGGGAAACTGATCCGCGGCAACTTGAGGAGCGCCGAGCACGCGGACCCGCTGGTCTCAGCATTCGCGCAAGGCGTGGCCTTGGGGCTCTACCGGCTGGCGAAGATAGACATCTCCACCGCGTTGGAGGGCGTGAGCTTCTGGCGGCGCTGCGAGTTGGTCAGCATCCACCAGGTAGGCGTTGACCGCGGCCAGCGGATTCGTGCGCAGGATGATCGAAACCCGAGGCGGTAGCTACTTGTCCGCGGCGCGGCCCAACGGCTCGCCTTCGATCAACTACCCCTGCGCTCATAAGCCAACTCCATCCGATAAGCCAACCCCAAGAACAGCGACTGCGCCAAACACAGCGTGCTCGTGAGCGAGCGAAATCCGAAGGTGGCACCGTCCTGCGCCAGCAGCACCGCGCTGGCGCGTCCGGCCAGCGGGCTGAGCTGGCTGTCGGTGATGGCCAGCAGCCGCGCGCCCTGCGCGAGCGCCGACTCCACCACGTCCAGCGTTTCCTGCGCGTAGGGCTCGAACGAGATGGCGACCAGCACGTCGCCCGGCGCCAGCGCGCGCAGTTCGCCCTGCTGCATGTGGCCGAGGCCGTGCAGCCAATGCACGGGCTTGGCCGTGTGCTGCAGCGCATAGGCCAGGTAGGCGCCGACCGGGAACGCGCGGCGCGAGGCCGCGAGCCACAGGGCGGGGGCGTCCAGCATCAGCTCCACCGCCGCGTCGAAGCGCTCGTCGGGCAGGCCGGCCTGCAGCGCCTGCAGGCTCTCGATGCTGCCGCCGATCACCTCGTGCGCGATGCGCGCGGGGGTGATCGGCGCGGCGCCGGCACCACCCACCAGCGAGCGGATGCGCTCCTGGTAGTCGCGATGCGGCGCCAGCCGCTGGGCCGCGCCGGCGCGGAACAGCGCCTGCATCTCCGAGAAGCCGGAAAAGCCGAAGTGCTTGGCAAAGCGCACCACGGCCGAAGGCTGCACGCCGCACTCGCTGGCGGTTTCCTGCACGCCGTCCAGCGCCAGCCGGTCGCGGCTGGTTTCCACGTAGCGCGCGATCAGCTTGAGCTGGCGGCTCAGGCCTTCGAAGCCGGCGCGCACGGCCTGCAGAAAGTCCTCGGCGCTGGCGTACGGGCCGGCAGCGATGGCTGGTGGCACCGCTGGCGGAGTAGAAATTCTATTTTTCATTTATCTAGAAATATTTTTCTATTTTCGCTAAGATCGGCCGCATCGGACAAACGAACCACGCATACCGGCCGCGCGGGGGCATTCTGAACCCGCCGCCGGCGCCACCACGGAGACAACGCTTCATGCGCAACCTTTCCTTTCCCACGGGCCGCCCGGTCGACATCGCCTGCCTCGGGCGCCTGGCGGTCGATCTTTACGCCGACCAGATCGGCTGCAGCCTGGAGGACGCGACCAGCTTTTCCAAGTATCTGGGCGGCTCCTCGGCCAACATTGCCTTCGGCACCGCGCGGCTGGGCCTGGCCTCGGCCATGGTCTCACGCGTGGGCGACGAGCAGAACGGCCGTTTTTTGCTCGACACGCTGCGGCGCGAGGGCTGCGATGTGAGCCAGGTGCAGGTCGATCCGCAGCGCCTCACAGGCATGGTGCTGCTGGGCATCAAGGACCAGCACACCTTTCCGCTGCTGTTCGCGCGCGAGAACTGCGCCGACATGGCGCTGGACGCCGCCGCCATCGATGAAGGCTTCATCGCCGGCTGCCGCAGCTTGCTGATCACCGGCACCCACCTGAGCACGCCCACCGTGTTGGCCGCCAGCCGGCGCGCGCTGGACCTGGCCGGCCGCCACGGCGCAGTGCGGGTGCTGGACATCGACTACCGCCCGGTGCTGTGGGGCCTCACGGGCCGGGGCGACGGCGAGACGCGCTACGTTGGCAGCCAGGCAGTGAGCCGGCACCTGCAGGAACAACTGGGCCAGTTCGAGCTGATCATCGGCACGGAGGAGGAATGGATGATTGCCGGCGGCGTCGAGGGCGACCTGATGGCCTGCCTGCGCCGCGCCCGCGAATGCACGCAGGCGGTGTTCGTGGTCAAGCGCGGCGCGCTGGGCTGCAGCATCGTCGACGGCGCGGTGCCGGCGCGCATCGACGACGCGCTCACCGTGCTGGGCGAGCGCATCGAGGTGCTGAACGTGCTGGGAGCGGGCGACGCCTTTGCGTCCGGTCTGATGAGCGGGCTGCTGCGCGGCAAGGACTGGCGCGAATCGGCCGCCATCGCCAACGCCTGCGGCGCGATCGTCGTTTCGCGCCACGGCTGCGCGCCGGCGATGCCGACGCCGGCCGAATTGGCGCACTGGTTCTCCGGCCACCGCCATCCGCGCCCGGACCATGATCCGCAGTTGGCCCACCTGCACCGCGCGAGCGTTCGGCGCAAGGAATGGCCCGAACTCTATGTGCTGGCCTACGACCATCGCTCGCAGTTCGAAGACATGGCGCGCGAGACCGGCGCCGAGCCGGCGCGGCTCGCGCGCCTCAAGCACCTGCTGAACGAAGTGGTGGCCGGCATCGAGCACGACGAGCCCGGCTTCCGCGGCCGCCTTGGCGTGCTGGTCGACGGCCGCCCCGGCCTGGGCGAATCCGCACTGCACGCCGCCACCGGCCGCGGCTGGTGGCTGGGCCGGCCGATCGAGCAGCCGGGTTCGCGCCCCTTGCGTTTCGACGGCATGCGCTCGCTGGGCTCGCAGCTCAGGCACTGGCCGCGCGAGCAGGTGGTGAAGTGCCTGGTCTTCTATCACCCGGGCGATGCCGCCGCGCTGCGCCACGAGCAGGACGAATGGCTGCTGCAGGTGGCCGAGGCCACGCGCGCCAGCGGCCATGAACTGCTGCTGGAAGTGATCCCGCCGCGCGACACGCTCGCGCCCGGCGACACGGGCGAAGCGGTGGTGCAGGCCATCCGCCACTTCTACGACCTGGGCCTTCGGCCCGAGTGGTGGAAGGTCGGCACGCTGTCGGCGCATCAATGGGAGGCACTCGACGCGCTGGTGCGCGAGCGCGACCCATACTGCCGCGGCGCCGTGATCCTCGGGCTGTCGCAGCCGCTGGAGGAACTGGTGGCGGGCTTCGCGCAGGCGCGCGTGCCGCTGGTCAAGGGCTTCATGGTCGGCCGCTCGGTGTGGTGCGATCCGAGCCAGGCCTGGCTGCGTGGCGAGATCGACGACGCCGGCTTCAAGGCCCGGGTGGCCGCCAACTTCCTGCGCCTGGTCGAGGGCTGGCGCGCCAGCCGTGTTGCCGCCCCGGTGGGCGAGGAGGCACTGCAATGAGCTTGCTGGTCAAGGCCGCGACTACAGGGCGCGTGATCGCGGATGTCACGCCTGCTTCGGCGGGATGGACGCATGTCGGCTTCAAGGCGTTGCGCCTGGCGGCCGGCGAGGAAGAGGCGCTGGCCACCGGCGCACGCGAGCTGTGCATCACGGTGCTCACTGGCCAGGTCGACGTGACGGTGAACGCGCAGCGCTACAGCGCGCTGGGCAGCCGGGGCTCGGTGTTCGAGGACCGCTCGCCTACGGCAGTCTATGTGCCGCCGGGGCGCGAAGTGCGCATCGTGGCGCGCGGCGCGGCCGAGGTGGCGCTGAGTTCCGCGCCGGCCCGCGGGCTGCACCCGGAGCGCGTGATCGAGCCCGCGCAGATGGCGCGCAGTGTGCGCGGGCAAGGCAGCAACACGCGCCACGTGTGCGACATCCTGCCGCAGACCGAGCCGGCCGAAGGCCTGCTGGTGGTGGAGGTCATCACGCCTGCCGGCCACGCGTCGAGCTACCCGCCGCACAAGCACGACACCGCGGGCGATGGCGAAACGGTGCTGGAAGAAACCTACTACCACCAGCTCAATCCGGCGCAGGGCTTCGCCTTTCAGCGCGTCTACACCGACGACCGCAGCCTGGACGAGACGATGGCCGTGGAGCACCGCGACACCGTGCTGGTGCCGCGCGGCTACCACCCCTGCGTGGCGCCGCACGGCTACGACCTGTACTACCTCAACACGATGGCCGGCCCGCAGCGGCACTGGGCCTTCCGCAACGACCCGGCGCACGAATGGATGCTGGCGCCGCGCTAGCGCGGGCCACCAGCCACCCACTCACGCGAGACGAACGACACGGCCCAGCGTGGCCGGCGGTCATTGCCGCGCGTGACAGGCAACAAAGAAGACAGATCCAAAACCCTGGAGACAAGACACCATGACCAAGCGAACCACCCTCCGCCTGCTGGCGGCCACGCTGCTGGCCGGCCTCAACCTCGGCGCCGCGCAGGCGCAGCCCGCCGCCTATCCGCACCAGCCGCTGAAGTGGGTCGTGCCCTACGCGCCGGGCGGCACCACCGACGTGATCGCGCGCCAGCTCGCGCAGCGCATGGGGCAAGCGCTCGGCCAACCCGTCATCGCAGACAACAAGCCGGGCGCGGCCAGCATCATCGGCGCCACCTTCATCGCCCGCTCGGCGCCGGACGGCTACACGGTGGGCACGGTCGACTCGGGCACGCTGGCCTTCAACCCGGCGATGTACGCCAGCCTCAGCTACAACGCCGAGAAGGACTTCAGCTTCATCGGCGGCCTGGGCCGCATGCCGCTGGTGCTAGCCGTGCACCCCGCGTTCCCGGCAAAGAACGTGCAGGAGTTTCTGGCGCTGGTTCGCAAGTCGCCGGGCTCCGTGTCCTCGGCCTCGTCGGGGCCGGGCTCGCCGCTGCACGTGGCGCTCGAACTGTTCAAGCAGCAGACCAAGACCGACATCCTGCACGTGGCCTACAAGGGCTCGGCCCCCGCGCTGCAGGACCTGATGGCCGGCCAGGTGAATTCGATGTTCGTGGACCTGCCGCCCAGCCTGTCGATGATCAAGGCCGGCAAGCTCCGCGTGCTGGCTGTGGCCACGCCACAGCGCCTGGCCATCCTGCCGGACGTGCCCACGATGGCCGAGGCCGGCGTGCCGGGCTACGAAGCCTACGCATGGCAGGGCCTGGTCGGCCCGGCCGGGCTGCCGGCGCCGGTGCTGGAGCGGCTCAACAAGGAACTGGTGACTGCGCTCAAGCAGCCGGAGACGCGGGCCAAGCTCGAAGAGATCGGCATCCAGCCGATGCCGATGGCGCCGCAGCAGTTCGCCGATTTCGTGCGCAGCGAGCAGAAGCTGTGGGCCGGCGTGATCAAGGCCGCCAACATCCGGCTCGATTGATGGCGCACATTTTTCAGGGAGACTTTCAATGACCAATTCGCCATTCACCCGCCGCCATGCCATGGGCGCCCTCGCGGCGCTCGGAGGCAGTGCCTTGCTGCCCGCTGCCGCACAACCTGGTGCTTATCCGAACAAGCCGATCGAGTTGATCGTGCCCTTCCCGCCGGGCGGCGGCACCGATGCGCTGGCGCGCACGCTGGCCGAGGCCACGCGCAAGCACCTGCCGCAGAGCCTGATCATCGTCAACAAGGCCGGCGCCAGCGGCGGCGTGGGCTGGGCCGAACTCGTGAACGCGCGGCCCGATGGCTACAAGATCGGCATCATCACGGTGGAGATCACGATCATTCCGCACATGGGCGCGGTGCGCTTCACCTCCGACGACGTGATGCCAATCGCCCGGCTCAACGCCGATCCGGCGACCATCGCCGTGCGCCACGACTCGCCCATCCGCAGCATCGAGGAACTGCTCGCGGCCAGCAAAAAGGCCGGCGCCGAAGGCTTGAAGGTCGGCAACGCCGGCCCCGGTTCGCTGGGCCACCTGGCCGCGGTGATGCTGTCCGACAAGACCGGCGTGCCCTTCACCCACGTGCCCTACCGCGGCGCCGGCCCGGCGCTGCTGGACCTGACGGGCGGCCACGTGGAGGCGCTGTCGCTCACGCCGCCGGACATGGCGGCCTTCGTGGCCGACGGCAAGGTGCGGCCGCTGGCCGTGATGGGCGCGCAGCGCATCGGCTCGGGCTGGGAACAGGTGCCGACGCTGAAGGAGCGCGGCATCGACGTGCAGGTCACGGGCTGGCGCGGCCTGGCGGCGCCCCGCAACACGCCGCCGGAAGTCGTCACCGTGCTGCGCCAGGCTTTCGCCAAGTCCATGCAGGAGCCGGCGCTGAAGGAAACCATGCACAAGCTCAACCTGCGGGAAGGCTATCTGGACCAGCCGGAGTTCCGCGCCGTGATGGCGCAGGACAACGCCATGTACCGCGCGCTGATCAACAAGCTCAACCTCAAGATCTGACTTCATGCAATCGACATCTTCTTCCCCGCTGCAGGACAAGGTCGCCGTGGTCACCGGCGCGGCCGGCACCATGGGCCGCGCGACGGTGCAGGCCCTGCTCGACGACGGCTGCCGCGTGGCCATGATCGACCGCGCCGAGGCGCCGCTGCGCGAACTGGAGACTGCATTGGGAGCGCGCGTGGCGGGCTTCGTCTGCGACATCACCGACCCGGCCGCGGTCGCCGCCGCGCATGCGGCCGTGCGCGGGCGCTTCGGCGAGGTCGACATCCTCGTCAACAACGCCGGCGTGCTGACCAACCAGAAGATCGAGGCCACGGCGGTCGAGGAATGGCGCCAGGTGCTGGCCGTCAACCTCGACGGTGCGTTCTTCTGGAGCCAGGCCGTGGTGCCCGCCATGAAGGCGCGGCGCTGGGGGCGCATCGTCAACACCGGCTCGCTGGCCGCCAAGACCGGCGGGCTCACGGCCGGCACGGCCTACTCGGTGTCCAAGGGCGCCATGGGGGCGCTGACCTTCTCGCTGGCGCGCGAGCTGGCCGGCCACGGCGTGACCTGCAACGCGATCGCGCCCGCCTATGTGCGCACGCCGATGGTGACGCAGCAGCTGTCCGCGCAGCAGCAGGCCGAGCTGCTGCGCCAGATTCCCGTGGGCCGCTGGTGCGAGCCCGAGGAGTTCGCGCATGCCGTGCGCTTCCTGGCGTCGCCGCTGTCAGGCTTCATCACGGGCGAGATCCTGGACATGAACGGCGGCCTGCTGATGGACTGAAACCCTGTGCACTGGAGCGAGACATGAGCGATTCCCTTCCCGGCCCCGCGGGCCGTTTCAGCGGCAAGACCGCATTCATCACCGGCGGCGCCAGCGGCCTGGGCCTGGCCAGCGCGCGCCGGCTGCTGCGCGAGGGCGCCAGCGTGGCGCTGGCCGACGTCAACGCCGAGCAGCTGCGCCGCGTGGCCGACGAACTGGCGCAGCCGCCGGGCCGCGTCACCCACCACGAGCTGGACGTGACCGATGCCGCCCAGGTCGAGGCGGCCGTGGCCGCGGCCTGGCAGGCGCATGGCGCCATCGACGTGCTGGTCAACAGCGCCGGCGTGAGCTTCCAGGGCACGGTGCTGGACAACCCCCCCGAGGCCTGGAACCGCGTGCTGGCCATCAACCTGACCGGCACCTACCTGTGCACCCAGGCCGTGGCGCGCCGCATGGTCGAGCGGCGCCAGGGCCGCATCGTCATGATCGCCTCGATCTCGGGCCAGCAGGTCTGGTCGGGCCGCGTGGCCTATTGCGCGTCCAAGGGCGGCGTGCTGGCGCTGGCCAAGTCTTGTGCGATCGACCTGGCGCCCTATGGCATCACGGTCAACTCGGTCTCGCCCGGCCCGATCGAGACCGCGCAGACCGCCGTGCTGCACGGCCCGGCGATCCGCCAGGCCATCGTGCAGGCCACGCCCATGGCCCGCTACGGCCAGGCCGACGAGGTGGCCGATGCCATCGCGTTTCTGGCGAGCGACGACGCGCGCTTCGTGAACGGGCACGACCTGGTGGTCGATGGCGGTCTCACGAGCGCCGCCATCCTCTACGACCTGAAGCAGAATCCACAGCAATGAGTTCTTCGATCCGCGCGCTGATCTTCGACTGCGACGGCACCTTGGTCGACAGCGAGCCCTGGCTGGTCGAGGCCATGCTGGCCGAGGGCGCGCTGCATGGCTTGCCGCCGACGGCACGCGCCGTGCTCGACGCGCACCGCGGCGCACCAATGTCGCGCCAGATGGCCCTCGTGGCCGAGCGCTGCGGCGCGCCGCTGCCCACCGACTTCGAGACCTGCGTGCGCGCGCGCATGGCCGATCTGTTCCACGCGCACCTGCAGCCCATTGCCGGTGCGATGGAACTGGTGCGCGGCCTGAAGCTGCCGTTCTGCGTGGCCTCCAACGGCCCACGCCACAAGATCGAGCTGGTGCTGGGCCTCACCGGCCTGCTGCCCTGGTTCGAGGGCGCGGTCTACAGCGCCTACGAGGTCGGCGCCTGGAAGCCCGACCCGGATCTGTTCGTGCATGCCGCGCAGCAGATGGGCTTCGCGCCGGCCGATTGCGCCGTGGTGGAAGACAGCGCCTCCGGCATCGCAGCCGGCCTGGCCGCCGGCATGCGCGTGTTCGCGCTCGGCGAGCAGCCGCCCAACCTGCCGTCCGCCGTGCAGCGCATCGCCAGCCTGGCGGACCTGTCGGCCCATCTGGCGGCGCCGCACTGAACCACAAGAACATGCCGATTCCATCCATCCACCCGACGAGGAGACAAACCATGCGTCACACATCCAAAGCCAACACGCGCGCCACGCGCCGCACCGTTCTGCAGCATGGCCTGGCCGCCGCCGCGGCCATCGCCAGCCCGCTGAGCTTCGCGCAGGGCGCGTGGCCCAGCAAACCGGTCACGCTGGTCGTGGGCTACCCGCCCGGCGGCCAGACCGACTTCGCCGGCCGCATGGTCACGGCCGGCATGCAGGCCGTGCTGGGGCAGGGCGTGGTGATCGACAACAAGGCCGGCGCCGGCGGCAACATCGGCACCGACAACGTGATGAAGGCGGCGCCCGACGGCTACCGCCTGCTGGTGGGCAACGGCAACATCACGCTCAACCCGCACACCTACCGCAACACGGCGATGGCGGACCCTCTGAAGCTCACGCCCATCGGCCTGCTGCTGCAGTCCTCGCTCATCCTGGCCGTGCCCAACAGCGTGCCGGCGAAGAACCTCAAGGAGTTCGTCGAGTGGGCCAAGGCGCAGGACAAGGAAAAGAACGGCATCGACTACGCCTCGGCCGGCCCCGGCAGCCTGACGCACGCGACGATGGAACTGTTCCGCGAGCGCATCGGCAAGCCCCGAATGAACCACGTGCCCTACAAGGGCAGCGGCCCGGCCATGACCGACCTGATCGCCGGCCGCGTGGTTGCGATGTTCGACGCCGCCTCGGTCATTGCGCCGTTCATCAAGTCGGGCCAGCTGCGGCCGCTGATGGTGACCGGCGCCAAGCGCGTGCCGGCCTTCCCCGACGTGCCCACGGCCATCGAGAGCGGGCTCAAGGACTTCGAGGTGATCTCCTTCATCGGCCTGTACGGCCCGCCCGGCCTGAACGCCGACATCGTGAAGAAGACCAACGGCGCAATGAACACCGCGCTGAAGGACGCGGGCATCCAGAAGGGCATCGTCGAGCGCGGCGACGAACCCGGCGGCGGCACGCCGGAGCAGCTGGCACAGATGACGCACCACTACTTCAAGCTGTGGGGCGACATCGTGAAGGCGAACGACATTCGCGCGGAGTGAGCGCGGGGTTGGCGATTCCCTCGCGCGCTTTCATCGCAATGTCCGCGATGACTTCATTCAATTACCGCAGAGCAGCCGACACAGCGGCGCGCAGCGCGAGCAAATAGCTGTCAGAGCCGAACCCGCAGATCTGGCCCCTGACAACTTCTGCAAACACCGAGTGGTGGCGGAAGGTTTCGCGTGCGTGGATGTTCGACATGTGCAGTTCGACCACTGGCACCGTCAGGATCGCCAAGGCATCGCGGATGCCGTAGCTGTAGTGCGTCCACGCGCCCGCGTTGATCAGCACGGCATCCACGCCGTCGGTGAAGCCTTGGTGGATGCGCTCGCACATCGCTGCCTCGCTGTTGGTCTGGAAGCTCTCGACCTCGGCGCCGAGTTCGCGGCCGAGTGCCTGGAGCTGCGCATCGATCTCGTCCAGTGTGACAGTGCCGTACTGCACCGGATCGCGCTTGCCGAACATGTTGTGGTTGATGCCGTGCAGCATGAGGATCTTCATGGTGTCTCCTCTTCTTCAGACCAGCGGGATGGTCATGCGCTCGATGAGGGCGCGCGTGTCGGGACGCACGCCGCGCCACCACGCGAAGGCCTCGGCCGCCTGCTCGACCAGCATGCCGACGCCGTCGGCCAGCTGCGGCACGCCTGCGTTCCGGGCCAGGCGCAGGAACGGCGTGAGGCCTTTGCCGTAGACGAGTTCGTAGGCCAGCTTCGCGCCTTTCAGCACTTCGGCGGGCACCGGCGGCAGCTCTGCCTTCAAGCTCGCGGAGGTCGCATTGACGACGATGTCGAAGCGCTGCCGGGCAAGGTCCTCGTAGCCCGACACAATCACGCGGCCATGCGATGCGAAGCTGTCGGCCAGCGTCTTGGCGGTCGCCAGCGTGCGGTTGGCCACGACGAGTTCCGCCGGCTGCTGTGCCAGGAACGGCAGCAGCGCACCACGCGCAGCGCCGCCGGCGCCAAGCAACAGCACGCGCGCGCCCTTCATCGCAACGCCGAGGTTGCGCGTGATGTCGTTGACCAGGCCGACCCCGTCGAAGTTGTCCGCATGGATGCGGTCGCCCTCGAACTTCAGTGCGTTGGTGGCGCCGGCCAGCTCGGCCCGCTCGAGCTTGTCTGTTGCGAGCTCGAAAGCCTGCAGCTTGAAGGGCGCGGTGATGTTCATGCCGCGGCCGCCGGCGTCGCGAAACGCAAGCACGGCACCAGAAAATCCGTCGAGCGGGCCTTCGATGGCGCTGTAGTCGATGTCCTGTCCGGTCGCCTGCGCGAAGCTGCCGTGGATCATGGGCGACTTGGTGTGCCCGATGGGATTGCCGATGACGGCGTAGCGGTCGGTCATGAGGTTCGTCTCCTTCACTTGCTGTAGAGCACGCCATCGGCCTGCATGGATGCGATCTGCGCGTCGCTGAAGCCCAGGCTGGCGGCGACCTCGGCGTTGTGCTCGCCCAGGTCGGGCGCCACCTGCGTCTGCGTGGTGTCGCAGTCCGAGAAGCGGAATGGCAGGTTGGGCAGGCGGATCTTCCCCAGCGCCGGATGGTCCTGTTCGACCACCATGCCGCGCGCCTGGATCTGCGGATCGGCCAGCACCTCGTCGATGCGCTGGACCTTGGCGCAGGGCACGTCGATGGCGTCGAGCATCTTCAGCACCTCGGCCACGGGGCGTGCTTCCACCCAGGCCCGGACGACCGGCAGGATCTCCAGCCGGTTCGCGTTGCGCCCGGCCGAGGTGTGATAACGCGTGGCGTCGCTGAAGCCGGCCGGCCCGCCGGTCTGCGCCACCAGCGCGGCAAAGCGCTTCCAGGCGTCGTCGACCTGCGCCGCAATCACCAGGTCGCCGTCCTGCGCACGGAACACGCCATAGAGCGTGGAGTTGGGCATGTCGTGGCCGGTCTGCACCGGAACTTCCTTGCCGCCCGAAAGGGTGTAGCACTGCACCGCGTACTCGTGCATCGACACCAGCGTGTCGTAAAGCGCCATGTCGATGTGCTGGCCCTTGCCCGACTTCACGCGGCCGAGCAGCGCGGCATTGATCGCGGCCACCGCGTGGATGCCGGTGTACATGTCGCCCAGCGAGATGCGCAGCAGCGGCGGGGCCTCACCGGGGTTGCCGACCATCTGCATGATGCCGCTCTTGGCCTCGGCGATCAGGCCGAAGCCGGCGCGGTGCGCATCGGGACCGGTGTGGCCGTAGGCCGAGATCGAGCAATACACAAGGCCGGGATTGCGCGTCGCCAGTTCCTCATAGCCCAGGCCCAGCTTCTTCAGCGCGCCGGGGCGGTAGTTCTCGACGAACACGTCGGCGCTGTCCACCAGCTTCTGCATCAGCTCGTTGCCGCGAAGGTCCTTGGTGTTGACGCAGAGCCCTTTCTTGCCCATGTTCTGCTGCAGGAAGTAGCCGCTGTGGTCGCCAACGAACCAGGCGTGCTGGCGGCCGGCGTCGCCGGTGCCGGGCCGCTCGACCTTGATGACTTCGGCACCCAGTGCCCCCAGGCAGCGGCCGACGTACGGGCCGGCCAGGAAGTGGCTGTAGTCGACGACGCGGATGCCGGCCAGCGGCAGGGCTTGCCGCGTGCTCATGAGGGCCTCCGCGGCACCATCACGCGGTGCTCGCCCTTTTGCACCACTTCGTCGCGTTGGTTGATCAGCTCCGATGGCAGCACCAGGATGCCCCAGCCCGGACGGCTCTTCGATTCGCGCTTGGTGCCGACGTGGAACCTCACGCGCACCGTATCGCCCAGCTTGATCGGCCCGACGAAGCTCCATTCCCAGCCAAGCGACATGCCGGGCATGAAGCGCATGTCGCTCTTCGTCTTGAGGCCGTCGGCGACCGACAGGCCGAACAGGCCATGCGCGACGCGCGTGCCGAATGGCGTGGTGCGCGCATAGGCCTCGTCGGTGTGCACGGGCGTGTGGTCGCCGGTGAGGTCCGCGTAGGCCATCACACGGGCTTCGGTCACTTCGTAGGGCGGGCTGATGCACTTCTCGCCGACGACGGCGTCGTCCCAGTACTTGTCTTCGATGGTGGTCATGGTGTGTCTCTGTGGAATGGGTTGTTCAGGCGCGGGGATTGACGGCCAGGGCCTGCGCGACCGCGCCGGCCCTGGCCTGGATGAATTCGACGGCGAGGCCGTCAGGCAGGCGCAGCCAGTTGCGGCCCTGCGGCATTTCGGTGACGCCGAAGGCCCGCGCCGCGGCGAGCGCGGCTTCGAGGTCTTCGCACATCACGCCGAGGTGGCCGAGGCGGCCCTCGGGACCTGCGTAGTCAGGCTTGGCCATGAATTGCATGCCGCCCAGCGTCCAGTACTGGATCGGCTCCTTTGCCGTGCCCTGTACTTCGCGCATGGTCATGCCGCACACGTCGTGGAAGAACTTGATGTGCCAGTGGATGTCCTTCACCCAGATCGCGACATGCTCGACATAGGCTCTTGGCGCGGCGCTCATTTATTTCGCCTCCATGCGGCGCTCGATGCCCTTGATCGCGGCGACCAGCGTCTGGTTGACCGGCGTCGGCACGTTGTACTTTTGGCCATTGCGCACCACCGAGCCGTTGATGAAGTCGATCTCGGTGATCGACCCCTTCTCCAGGCTCTGCAGCATCGAGGTCTTGAATTCGTAAGGCAGGCCTTCGGCGGCCATCAGCCAGGCGTCGCGCGGCTCGTCGATCGACAGTGCGACGCCGCCGGCCTTGGCCACCGCCATCGCCTCGGCGACGGCCGCGATGGCCGTGGCTTCGATCTCCGGCACCGCATAAAGGCTGCCGTAGACCTGCCCCGTGATGGCGCTCAACGCGCCCGTGGATACGTTGATGAGGAGCTTGTCCCACATCACGCCCATGATGTTGTCGCTGACCTCGCAGGGCAGATCGGCGCGCTCGAACTCGGCGGCGATCGCGTTGGCGCGTTCGCTGATGGCGCCGTCGAGCTCGCCGATCACCGTGCGCTTGCCTCGCGTGCCGGCAATGATGTGGCCGGGGCCGAGCAGCACGCCGCCAACATAGGTCTTGCCGGCCAGCACATGCTCGCGGCCCACCACCTCGGACAGGATTTCTTCGTGGCCCATGCCGTTCTGCAACGACATGACGGCCGTGCCGGGTCCGACGATGCCCTTGGCGCTTTCAATGGCCGAACGCGTGTGGAAGGACTTGACCAGCACGATCACCAGATCGGCGGGTTCGAGGCCGCTGCTGTCCAGCGTCGCGCGAACCTTGACGACGCGCTCCGTGTCGCCGTCCTTCATGCGCAGGCCATCGCGCCTGATGGCGTCGACGTGCGCCTCGAAAGGGTCGATCAGCGTGACGTCGGACCCTGCGGCGGCGAGTGTTCCGCCAATGGCACACCCCAGTGCACCGGCTCCGAGAAAGTAGATCTTCATGCGTGTCTCCGTTGGAATGGGTGAACGATAGGTTTCGACCAACATTGCGTCCATGACATGGTTGAAATGATCTACATTCCGTTTTGAAATGAACCTCGACGACGACTCCGATGACGGCACAGCGCTGCTCAGCGTCAAGCTGCTGCGGCTCTTCGACTTTCTCTACAGCACGAACAGCGTGACGCGCGCCGCCGAGCAACTCGGCCAGAGCCAGCCGACGGTGAGCAACTGGCTCGGGCGCCTGCGCAGGCAGTTGGGGGATGAGCTGTTCGTGCGCACCGCCGCCGGCATGCAGGCCACGCCGCGTGCGGAGGAACTGATCGTGCCGGCGCGCGAAGCGCTGGCTTCGCTGCGGCGCCTGGCCGCGCCTGCGCAGGCCTTCGACCCATCCAGTGCCACGCGCCGTTTTCGCATCTGCATGACGGACGCCAGCCACATCACTCTGCTGCCCCAGCTGCTGGCACACGTGCGTGCCGTGGCGCCGGGGGTGAGATTGGAAGCGGCACGCATCGACGAGCAGAGCGCGCAGGCGCTGCAATCCGGGCAGGCGGACCTGGCCATCGGATTGGTGCCTTGGCTGGAGTCAGGCTTCTATCAGCAGGTGCTTTACCCGCAAGATTGGGTGTGCCTGGTCAACGCGCGCCATCCGCGCATCGGCGGCAAGGGCTTCAGCCTGCGCGACTACAAGGCGGAGGCGCACGTCGGCATCGTCGGCGGCACGGGTGTTCAGCTGCTGGAGGCGGCCTTGCTGCGGCAACGCGTGGCGCGCCGCATCCTGCTGGAACTTCCAGGCTTCCTGGGCCTGGCCGCCATCGTGTCGACGACGGACCTGATTGCCACCGTGCCGCGCCACATCGGCGAGACGCTGGCGCGCACCGGCGAACTCAAGGTGTTCGATTGCCCGGTGCCGGTCCCGCCCTTCACCGTCAAGCAGCACTGGCATGCGCGCTACCACCAGGACCCGGCCAACCGCTGGCTTCGGGGATTGTGCGAAGACTTGTTTGCGAAGAGGGCTGCCAAGCCGACGCTGAAGCGCAATCGCGTGCCCTGAACTCTCTGCAGCGAAGCCGAGGTGCAGGGTCGGCCGCTTGCCCACCTGCCGTTGACCAGCCCGGCTACCCCTTATCCGACTTGCGCCGCGTGGGCCCTGAACGCACAGGCAGCTCATCCACAATGAGCTGCGATGCCGCCATGTCCAGGCCGTCGCGCGTTGCGGGTAGCGTTACCACCGTGCAAGCTTAAAAGGCTGGAGCGCGGGCGGGGCGCGGGGATGCAATCCTCGTTCTCTGTCCTCGCGGTCAGAGCGACCGCTCAACACATATTGAATCCGCCATGCGACTGGGCCAGCATGGGAACCGCGACATCGGAAGCCGGAGGCTGGAGGCTACTCCCGCAGCGTGAAAACAATCGACATATAGCTGACCGGTCCTTCGCGGATCATTGCATGTCGCGCAAAAAAGCATCTGCCAATGCTGAGGCGTTCATGTCGGACCGCCGCGAGGCTCCACGCTTCGTTGCCCTGGGGTGAGGTTTTTCCGACATGCAACTTCGGATCGAGATGGCGCGGCATCGTCCGGTGACATCGATCGATCTGGGCGCAAGTTCATGCGCGCCACCTTGGCGGGTTCAACAATTTCTTATCTACCGCATAAGCAAACATCGTTTGCGGCATTGTTGCCGGCCCGCCTAGCATGAGCTCAATGACAAGGCCGCACGGGAAAGTCCGGCCAATCTCATATGGCCCGAGATGGAGACAGATCGGCAATGCACTCACACGAGAAGAATGTCTATGGATCGCGCAACGGCATTGAGCTGCCAGTTCGTTCGAAAGGCGCCGAACCCGTGAGCCTGGGAATTTTTGACTTCATCGTTGTAGGCGCGGGATCGGCCGGCTGCGTTCTGGCAAATCGCCTGTCCGAAGACCCTGATGCGCGCGTGCTGCTGGTGGAAGCGGGAGGAACAGACTGGAATCCGCTGATCCATGTGCCCATCGGTGCGGGGTTGATGCTGCGCACGACCATGCACGGCTGGAACTATCGCACGCAGCCGATCCCCGGCCTGGGCGGACGTACCGAGTACTGGCCGCGCGGCAAGGTGCTTGGAGGAACATCGTCCATCAACGGCATGGTGTACATCCGAGGTGCCGCTCAGGACTACGACGACTGGGCCCATGGCGGCTGCGCGGGCTGGTCGTTCCAGGATGTCCTGCCGTACTTCATCAAGGCGGAGCGCAATCTCGACCGGACGGATTCGTACCACGGTGACGAAGGGCCATTGACGGTGCAAACGGGTCACTGGAAGGACCCCTTGTTCTCGGCGTTCGTCCAGGCCGGCGTCGAGGCCGGCCATCCGTCGAACGAGGACTTCAATGGGCCGGTACAAGACGGATTCGGCCGCTATGACTTCACCATCCGGGACGGCAGGCGCTGCAGTGCTGCAGTCGCCTATCTCGCGCCGGCCCGCAAGCGACCGAACTTGAAGCTCCTGAAGCGCGCCATGGCCCATCGCGTCCTGTTCGAGGGCAGCCGGGCCTACGGGCTGGAGTTTTCCATCGGCGGGCAGATCCTCCGGGTACGCGCACGGCGCGAGATCGTCATCAGCGCCGGGACGATCGGTTCACCGCGGTTGCTCTTGTCGTCCGGCATCGGCGACGCCGCCGCGTTGGCCTCGCTGGGCATTGCCTGCATCGCGGACGTGCCAGGCGTCGGCAGGAATCTTCAGGACCACGTGAACGTTTCCATGCAATACGGCTGCAAGCAGCCCATCACCATGCATCAGTTGGTGCGCTGGGACAGAGCCGCCATCCACATGGCGAACGCCTTGCTCTTGCGCCGCGGGCCGTTCTCGCAATTTCCGGTGCAAGTCGGTGGATTTCTGCGCTCGCGCACGGGCCTCTCGGTACCCGATGTCCAGATTCATTTCTGGAATGGACTGGGGGCCAGCCGGCTGCGCTTTCCATGGTTGCAGAGAAGGACGGCCTTGGAGCGCGATGGCTTCATGGTGAACGCCTGCGTGCTGCGGCCCCGCAGCGTGGGGACGGTCAGCTTGCGGTCGAACGATCCGCGCGAGGCGCCGGCCATGGCTCCCAACCATCTTTCGGACGAAGCCGACCTGTGTGTCCTGCGCGAGGCGATCCTGGAGGTCAGGCGCATCTGCGGACAGCACAGCATGGCCGAATTCGTCGACGAGGAACTCTCCCCAGGCCCGGGAACCACCCACGATTCGGAGCTGGATGGATGGATCCGGGCGAATGCACATGGCTTTCATCACCAGGTGGGGACATGCAGGATGGGCACGGACGACCAGGCGGTCGTTGATCCCTTCCTTTGCGTGAAAGGGCTCCAAGGTCTGCGCGTTGCGGACGCATCGGTGATGCCCAAGCTCATCGGCGGCAACACGAACGCGCCCGTGATCATGATCGCCGAGAAAGCTGCGGACCTCATCAAGAACCACCATCAACACTGATTCAGGGAGTATCGATATGCCGGAAATCCACGTCTATCTGGGCGCGCTGTTCGACAATGAACAGAAGAAATCGATGATGCGGGAGGTCTCGAATGCCGTGATCCGTACCTTGGACGTCAAGATCGAGAACGTCATCGTGCAGATTGTCGAGGCATCCCTCGACGACAAGATGAAGGGCGGCGAGAGTTCCGGGAGCGGCAGGCGAGGCTCGGGCAATGACGCGCGAGCACTATGACGTCGTCGTCATCGGAGGCGGCGCGGGTGGCATCGCCGCCGCAGTCGGCGCCGCCAAACTGGGAGCGAAGACGCTCCTCGCGGAGAAGTACGGCTTTCTCGGCGGCACCGCGACTGCGAACTCGGTGCTCGCTTACTGCGGCTTCTTCACACGAGAAGAATCACCCCGCCAACTCGTGGGCGGCGTCGGAGGAAGTGTCCTGGAAGCACTGGGTGCGTTGGGGATCCCGGTGCAGCCTCGGCGCACCGCCCACAGCGGCACCTGGATCGTCATCCTCAATCCAGAGGCACTGAAGGTCGCACTGGACCGCGTGGTCACGATAGCCCCTGTCGATGTGCGCCTTCACACCACCTTCGTCGATGCGCAGCGAGAACCCGAAGGCGTAACCTCGGTACGGCTGTATGGCCCCTCGGGACTCACAACGATTTCTGCAGGCGCCATAGTCGACGCCAGCGGCGATGCGGTCGTCGCGGCAGCCCTACCCGATGGCATCTCCGGTGCGTCTTGCATACATTCGCGAAATGCGGCTTCGCTGCCCGTTCGGATCGGTGGCGTCGCACCCGATGCAACATTCGACCGGGCAATCCTCGAGGAGGCACTGCGAGAAAGCCGGCAGCGCGAGACCGAGACGGTTCGCAAAGGGGGCGGGTTCATCACCCGGCTCCCCGGCTCGACCGACATCTGGTGGCTGGGCATCGATCTGGAGTTCGATGCCAATGATCCCGGCGAGATGACGGCTGCGGAGCAGACCGCGCGAAGCCGGGCATGGCGGGCTGTGGAGTATTTGAGGCACCGGCATCCTGGTTTCGAACATGCTTTCGTGTCCTCAACGGGCCCGGGCATCGGGGTGCGCGAAAGCAGGCATCCCCGCGCCAGGCTGACATTGACTTCCGACGACCTGTTCGAAGGCCGCCAACGCAGTGATGGCATCGCTTGTGCGGGCTGGCCTTCCGAACTGCACGTTCACGGCGAGCAGCAATACCTGGGCGTGGGCGGTGCCGGGTACTTCCACGTTCCGCTGGATGCGTTGCGGTCGGCCGCCTACGAGAACCTGTGGCTGGCTGGCCGCATCATCGGCGCCGATCCCATTGCATATGGGTCCATCCGGGTGATGGGGACGGCATTTGCAACCGGACACGCGGCGGGCGTTGGTGCTGCCCTTCAGGCAAGTCGCACCGTCGTCGATGCGGATGCGATTCGCATGGCCCTTCGCGCGCAGGCCGCGGTCCTGGAAGCTTGAGCATTCATGAGGAGACACCATGGACAACCTGCGTAGAGCCTTTGTCATTTCCGCCTGCAGCGTATTGGCCTCGGGCACGGTCGATGCCCAACAGAAACCTCCAGCCTGGCCAACCAGGCCCGTCCGCCTCCTGGTCGGCTTTCCAGGGGGTTCAAGCCCCGACATTGCCGCGCGCTCCATTGCCGAGCCACTGTCCAGGCTGCTTGGTCAAGCGGTGGTGGTCGACAACAAGCCGGGGGCCTCAGGAAATATCGCCGTCGACATGGTGGCCAAGGCGACTGACGAACACACATTGGGCGTTGTCATCAACGGCAATCTCACGTCGTCGAAGATGCTGAACCCAACTCTCTCCTTCGACCCCGCGAAAGACTTTGCCCATCTGTCGCTTCTTGCAACGGCCCCCTTGATTCTGGTGGCGATTCCCGAGGTGCCCTCGGGCAGCGAGTTTTTCGACGCCGCCAGGTCTTCGGGCGACCGATGGAGCTACGGTTCGGTTGGCATGGGGTCGCTGGGCCAACTCGGCATGGAGCTTCTCAAGAGTCAACTTCCTGGCTTTCGGGCCGAGCACATTCCTTATCAGGGCAACCCGCAGATCATCGCTGCCCTGCTCGGGAACCAAGTGCAATTGGCACTGATTCCACCTGGCGTCGCCTTGCCGCACGTCAGATCCGGAAAACTCAAGGCAATTGGACTGACCGGAGACCGCAGCCCGCTCGCACCTGAAGTCGCTTCGTTCAGTGATATGGGCTTACAGGGCTTCCATCTCGAGGTCTGGGTGGGATTGGTCGGTCCGGCCAGTCTTTCACCGGCATTGAGGGCACGCATCGGCACGGAGATTGGACGCGTGATGAAGTCGCCTGAGGTGCGGCAGCTGCTTCTCGAGCGAGGCTGGTCGCCTGTGGGCAGTTCGGCAGAGGGAATGCGGATGAGAGTGGAGAAGGAAACAGCCCTCATGACACGCATCATCCAGACCAAGGGCATTCAATTGCAGTAACGTTCTCGCCCCTCGGCCAATCGCCAGTTCACAGCGCGAAGCGGCTGCCGGTCATTCGCCTTCGCGTAGACTGATTTCGTAAGTTCAGCCGCAGGGAGAAAGCAATGAAACCAGATGCCCAACCGCAATCGGCACTGCGCTCCAAGGAACACGAAGATCCCGCGGATCGCAAGGGCATGCTCCGAGGCCGCCTGCTGTCGCCCGAATTGCTGCGCGCTTTTGTCGCGGTCGTCGAATGCAACGGCTACACGGCTGCGGCGCAATACCTGCACCGCACGCAAGCTGCGATCAGCCAGCAGATCGCGCGGCTCGAGGATTGCACCGGGATCGATCTGTTCGAGAAGCCCACGAGGCAGCTGAAATTGACGGAACAGGGCCGGGTGTTGCTCGACTACGCCCGCCGGCTTTTGGCCCTGAACAACGAGACGATGGACAAGTTGCGGCCTGGCGTCGTGAGCGGTTCGGTTCGCATGGGCGCGACGAACCTCTACGCAACCACAGTGCTGCCTTCGCTACTTGCTGAATTCTCGGATCTCTATCCTGCCATTCACATCGACTTGCAGGTGGGTGTGGCAGAGGAGATGCAAAGAAAGCTCGGACCGGCGTTCGATCTCACGATCAATGCTTTCCAAGGAGGAGAAGGCAATGGCGTCCTTCTCCGTAAAGATCCGGTTGTCTGGGCCGTTTCGAAGAAATCGTCTCCTCAGCACAAGCGGCCGGTTCCTCTTGCGCTGCTTCCGCAAGGCTCGCTCCTCAGGCGGTGGGCGGAAGAGGCGCTGACGGCTTCCGGCGAGCGCTGGGTAGTGGTGCAGGAGAGTTCCAGTGTTGAGGTGCTGAAGGCCTCCGTGGTGGCGGGGTTGGCGGTCGGAGTCTTTCAGGAGGCGACGATCAGCCCGGTTGCTGATATGCGAATCCTGACGCCGGAGGACGGCTTCCCGAAGCTGCCATCTTCGGAAATGTGGCTGGAGCGGGCGAACCGCGAACTGCCACGAGCGGCCAAGTGCCTGTACGAGTTTTTGCTGGAGCAGCTACCTCCATGGGCAGCCGAATGACAGGCCTTACTGTGCGTGAGCGCGCGATGGCCCAGCGCATCTTTGACGGCGAAACGATCGAACGCATCGCCGACGAGCCGAAGCGCCTATCCTTTGCCCGCCTTGCGCCGCGCAGGCCCTGAACGCACAGGCGCCTCATCCACGATGAGCTGCGACGCCTCCACGTCCTTCCACAACTGATCGCGCCGCGCCAGCACCTGTGGCACGGCCTCGTGCCGCAGCTGCGCAACCGCCGACACCAGCGCATTGCAGACAAAAAACGCCGCGGTGTAGGAGTCGAACGGCGATGCGTTGGACGTGCGCACCTGCACCCGGTGGTGCGCCAGCGCGGCCAGCGGCGCGGCGGCGCTGTCGGTGATGGCCAGCACCTGCGCGCCGGCTTCGCGAAAGCGCTGCGCCACCTTCACCGGCCCGCTGGCGTAGCGGCGGATGCTGAAGGCCAGCAGGGCGTCTTCGGGCTGGATCCACAGCAGCTGGTCGGTGGCGGCCACCGCGCCCGCGCCCAGCTCGTGCACGCCGGGGCGGCACATGTTGAGGTGCAGGGCCAGCCAGGCGGCCACGGGCGCGCTGTTGATCTGCGCCAGCACGAAGAGGCGCCCCTTGCCTTTGGCAATGCGCGTGGCCATGGCCTCGAACGCCGCCATGTCCAGGCCGTCGCGCGTGGCGGTGATGTTGTGCTGGTCGTGCAGCAGGGCGTCGTCCACGCACTGCTGCAGGCTGCGCTGGGTGCCGATGGTCACGGGGGCGCGCTGCCCCGCGGTCTGCAGCAGGGCGGTGACTTCGGCCCGCGCTTCGCGCTGCGCCTCGGCATAGCTCGCATAGCCCAGCTTGGCGAACAGCCGCACCACGGTGGAGGCGCTGGTGCCGTTGTGCGCGGCCAGGGCGGTGGCGGATTCCAGCAGCGCATGCGGATAGTCGCGCCCCAGGGCCTCGGCCAGGGCGCGTTCACTGGCCGTCAGCTCGCCGCCCTGGCGGGCCAGGCGCTCGGTGAGCAAGCCGGTCGATTCTTGCAATGATAATTTCATTGATGTCTCTTTTATGAAAAAAGCATTGCAAACACGGACAACGCGTGCAACACTGCGGCCCAAAATTCGCCCCGCCGCCGCGGGGTTCATCGAAGGACGAAGATGCAGGATACCCTTGAAGAGAGCCGCCCGCAGCTGCGGGCTCGCATCCTGGACTGGCTGGCCGGCCAGGGGCAGGCGATGCAAGATCTGTTGCAGAAAGTGGTCGACATTGACAGCGGCAGCCGCAACGAAGCGGGCGTGACGGCCGTCGCCACGGCACTGCGCGAGCGGCTGGAGGCGGCCGGCGTGGCCGTGCAGTTCGAGCCCGTGCCCGGCTATGGCGTGCTGCTGCATGCGCAGGTGCCCGGGCCCGCCGAGGGCGCGCCCATCCTGCTCATGGGGCACATGGACACCGTGTACCCGGCTGGCACCGCGGCGCGCCGGCCCTTCCGCGTGGAAGAGGGGCGCGCCTACGGTCCGGGCGTGGCCGACATGAAGTCGGGCCTGGTGATGAATGTGTTCGTGGCCGAGGCCTTCGCGCGCTGCGGCGGGCTGAAGGCGCCGCTGCAGCTCTTCTTCTCGTGCGACGAAGAGATCGGCTCGGCCGCCACGCGCGACCGCATCATGGCCACGGCGCGCGGCGCGCGGGCGGTGCTCAACGCCGAACCGGGCCGCGTCAGCGGCAACCTCGTCACCAGCCGCAAGGGCTCGATGGTGGTGGAGTTCGAGGTCGAGGGCGTCGCCGCCCATGCGGGCATCAATCACGCGGCCGGCGCCAGCGCCATCGAGGCGCTGGCCCGCAAGATCCTCGCGCTGCATGCGCTGACCGACCCGGCCACGGGCGTCACCGCCAACGTGGGCGTGGTGCATGGCGGCATCGTGCCCAACATGGTGGCGCCGCATGCCAAGGCCGAGCTGGACATGCGCTTCACCTCGGAAACCGATCCGGACGAGCTGCTCGCGAAGGTGCGCGCCATCGTCGAGGAAGAGTCCGTGCCGCGCACCAAGGGGCGCGTGACCGAATCGCGCCGCACCATGCCCATGAAGCCCACGCCCGACGATCTGCTGGCGCTCTACCAGCGCGGCGCCAGGGCGCTGGGCTTCGAGGTGCAGGGCGAGTTCACCGGCGGCGCGGCCGACAGCGGCCTGACCGCCTCGGTGGGCGCGCCCACGCTGTGCGGTACCGGTCCCGTGGGCGGGCACGCGCACACCGAGCGCGAGTACTGCGAGCTCGCCACCTTCGTGCCACGCGCCCAGGCCGTGGCGCTGGCCATCCTGGACCACCCCTGATTTTCGAGAGCCGATTCATGCATTCCACACAACCCACCCGCCGCCACATCCTCAACGCCGGCCTGGGGCTTGGCCTTGCGGGCCTGGCTCCGCTGGCGGCGCACGCCGACGACAAGTACCCCTCGCGACCCATCACGCTCGTGGTGCCGTTCCCTCCCGGCGGGTCGGTGGACATCATGGCGCGCCAGTATTCGGAGCCGCTGTCTAGCGCGCTGGGCGTGCCCATCGTGGTGGAGAACCGCGCCGGCGCGGGCGGCTCGGTGGCGTCGCAGATGGTGGCGCGCGGCAAGCCCGACGGCTACACGCTGGTGGTGTCGTCGCAGAGCAGCCACCTGGCCAACCCGCTCACGCAGCCCAAGGTGGGCTACGACCCCGTCAAGGACTTCGAGAACATCGCCATCCTGGGCCGCCAGCCCAACGCGCTGGTGGTGCATTCGAGCCTGCCCATCAAGACCTTCAAGGAGTTCATCGACTACGCGAAGAAGAACCCCGGCAAGCTCAACTACGGCAGCGGCGGCGTGGGCAGCATGGGCCAGCTCAACGTGGAGATGCTCAAGGCTGCCACGGGCGTGTTCACCACGCACATTCCCTACCGCGGCGGCTCGCCGCTGATCACGGCGGTGCTGTCCAACGAGGTGCAGTTCATCCTCGACAACCTGGTCATCATGCTGCCGCACATCCAGGCCGGCAAGGTGCGCGCCCTGGCGGTGGCGGCCGACCAGCGCCTGCCGCAACTGCCCGACGTGCCCACCATGGCCGAAGTGGGCTACCCGCAGCTCAACCTCACCTCGTGGACCGGCCTCGCCGCCCCGGGCGGCACGCCGGACGCCATCGTGCAGACGCTGTACAAGGCCGTGCGCCAGGTGGCCACGTCGCCGGCCATGCAGGCCAGCCTCAAGGACCGCGGCGTGATCGCGCCCGAGGAAATGACGCCCGCCGCCTTCGAGAAGATGATGTCCGAGCGCCTCGTGAAGTTTGGCGAGGTGGTGCGCAAGGCGGGGATCACCGCCGAGTAGCAGGCTGCTGTTGCTGCTGCCGCCACAAACGGGGTTCGCGGCGGCAGTCAGCGCGATGATGCCGGGGCCGTCAATTCCATCGACGAGCGCAGCTTGCCGTGGATGTACTCCCCCGCAATCACCGGCTCGAAGCGGGCCGGATGGGCGGCATCGCAACAGGAGGGCAGGCATTCGACGCTCGTGCTTTCTTCAGGACCGGTGAACGCCACCATCGACAGGCGCTGCGTGGAGCCGGTCAGGTCGCGCGGCGGGTTGCTGACGCGGTGCAGTGTCGACCGCCACCGGCCGTTGGTCCAGCGCTGCATGAGGTCGCCGACGTTGATCACGAAGCTGTCCGCAATCACCGGCACGTCGTGCCAGCGGCCCTGAAGATCGCAGACCTCCAGCCCGCCCGGCGCATTGTCCTGGCGCAGGATGGTGAGGCCGCCGTAGTCGTGGTGCGCGCCGTAGCGCAGCTGGCCCGGCCGCGGCTCGACCGGCTGGTCCGGATAATTGACGAAGCGCAGCGTGAGCGAGGGCTCGCCAAAGCAGGCATCGAACCAGTCTTCGGGCAGGTCGAGCGCCAGCGCCGACATGCGCATGAGCCGGCCGCACAGGCCATGGATGGCGTCGAACCAGGCATTGATGTTCTGGTCGAACCCCGGCGGCTCGCTGGGCCACAGATTGCGCTGGCCCCGGCCATCGCGTTCGCGCTGCAGCGACGCGAAGACGAGCGCCTCGCAAAGGTCCGGCGGCGTCTCGCCATGCAGGGTGGCCGCCACGCTCTCGATGCCCATCGGCAGGTAGCCGCGGCCCTTGACCTTCTCGGGGGGCATCAGTTGCGACTTGTGGTCGAGCGGCAAGGCGAAGAATGCCTTGGCCTGCGCGTAGACATCGTCCGCCAGGCGCGCGGAGACGCCATGGTTGACGATGGCCGCAAAGCCGGTCTCCTCGAAGGCCCTGCCAAACTGCCGGGCGATGTCGAGCCGCGCGGCGGCATCCCCGCTCATGAACGGCGCCATGTCGATCAGCGGCACCGACGCGGTGCCGTGGCTGGCTTGCTGCGTCATTGCCAGGCCGCCTTGGCGCTGCTGAACCGAAGCGTGTAGGCGGCCTTGTAGTCCAGCGTCGCAGGGTAGATGCCGGCCGCCGACATGGTGTCGAAGAAGCGCTTCCAGCGTGCGTCCGACATGGCGCCGGCACCGGCCTGCAGCGCATCGCCATGCTTCACCATGGCCAGCTCCTTCATCTGCTTCATCTTGAAGTGGAAGAGCGCGACGTCGTGCTTCGGGTCCGCGGCAACCACGGCGTTCAGCGCGGGTGCGTAGTCGCCATCGATGCATTGCTGCCACCCGGCCCGGGTCGCCTCGACGAATGCGGCAACCGCCTTTTCGTTGGCGGCAATGTAGCGGTCCATCGCGAAGATCGTCGATGCGTAGTTCTCGTAGCCGTAATCGGCCAGCAGGATCGAGACCGGCGGCTTCGGCAGCGCCTTGCCAAGCAGCTGGGCGTCTTCCGTGATGTAGCCCTGCTGAACCGCCTTGGCATCGGCCAGGAAGGGCGCCGGTGAATACGCGTAGGGGCGCAGCTGGCTGTCGCTGAAACCGTGCTTCTGCTTGAGGAAAGCCCAGAACTCCGCCTGCGAGAACTTGGCGACCATGATCGGCCGGCCCTTCAGGTCGGCCAGCGTCTTCACGCCTTGGTCCGCATGCGCGACCAGCGTCTGCGGATCCTTCTGCAGGAAGGCGGCAATGGTGCGCGCGGGAATGCCGCGCGCCGCCATGTTGAGCGTGGTGAAGCTCGAACCCATGCCAAGGTCCAGCTCGCCCGCGGCCACCAGCAGCGGCACGTTCCGGTCGGGGCTGCCGCCGATCAGTTCCACCTCCAGGCCGGCCTTCTTGTACAGCCCGGCGGCCTGCGCCTGGAACCAGCCGCAATGCTCGGCCTGCGGGTACCAGTTCAAGCCGAACCGGAGCTTGTCGGCGCCATGCGCGGGTGCAGCGATGGCCGCGATCAGCGACAAGGGGAAGGTCCAGCGCCGCAGCAGCGTGGAGCGGCCAGTATTGAAGAATTTCATGCGTTCGTCCCTGTGGATGCGTTGCCTTGGAAGAAATATCCAGGCGCTGCATCGCCACCATGCGAAGCCGTCCGCTGAAAGCACCGGCAGATGCCGGCGGAGCGGATGAAACGCACGAAGCAAAACGAGGCTTGCCTGGATGTCATCCGGAGCAATGTCCCGCAGATGGTGCATCTGCTGACCGCTTCTACTCCGCGTTGATGTGGCGAGCAGAATCTGTGCCAGCGAGTGGCCTGCCGATGAGTCAGGGCCGGGGCGGCAGCGCATGCGCCCCGCGCCATCGAAAGCAGGCCTCGCGCACCTCGTCGACCAGCGCTGCCAGCGGCTCCGGCGCCGTGCTCCCTTCGGCCTGCTGGATCACGAAGCGGGCGGGCGGCAGCGGCGGCAGGAAGCTGCCCGGCGCAATGGAGCGCAGCAAGGGCGGCATGCCGGAAGGCGTCAGCACGGTAATGGCCAGGCCGGCGGCCGCGGCGGCCGCCAGGGCGCCAGAACTCTGCGCGGTCAGCACGATCTGCCAGTTCGTCGTTCCGTGGCCGGCCAGCGAGGCGAGCGCGGCTTCGCGGAACGGGCAGGGCTCCGACAGAAACGCGAGCGGGGCGGGGGCATCGGGGTCGAGCAGCGCCCTTTCCGAAAAGGCCCACACCAGCGGTTCCATCCAGAGCGTTTCGGTGTCGCTGCCGGCGTCGCAGACCGTGCCGACCATCAGGTCCAGCGAGCGCTGCCGCACCTGCCTGGCAAGCACCGTGCTGATGCCGCAGGTGATTTCCACATGCACGTCGGGCCTGCGCTGGCGAAAGCCCGCGAGCGCGGCGAACAGCCATTCGCTGGAAAACCCCTCCGAGCATCCGAGGCGCAGCGTCGCCGGCGCATGGCGGGGCGCCGCAAGCCTGGAGACCGCCTGCTGCTGCAGGTTGAGGATGCTCCGGGCATAGCTCAGCAGCACGCTGCCCTGGGCCGTGAGCTGCAGCGACCGGGTGGTGCGGTCGAAGACGCGGCAGCCCAGCTGCTCTTCCAGCCGCCGGATCTGCGCGCTCACGGCCGATTGCGTCAGGTGCATGGCTTCGGCCGCCCGGGTCACGCTGCCGTGGTCGGCCACCGAGACGAAGGCGCGCAGCTGTTGGGAGTCGAGCATCGGTTTCAGTGAGATTGGTTCTGAATGGCTGCAAATTATGTTGCTTGTGTGCAGGGTTCGTGCTGCCTAGCCTTGGCCTTCTGAACCACTCACCCCTGCACGCCATGAAAGAACTCCTGTACATCGAGACCTCGCCAAGGACCACGCGCTCCGCCAGCATCGAAGTGGCCGGCGCCTTCATCGACGAAGTCAAGCGCGTCCACCCGGCATGCCATGTCACCACGCTGAACCCCTGGACGATGGCGCTCCCGGAGCTGTCGCAGGACATGCTCGACGCCAAGTACGCCGGCATCAACGGCGTGCCGCTCACCGCCGCCCAGCAAACGGCCTGGGACGAGGTGCGGCGCATTGCCGCGCCTTTCCACGCGGCGGATCACATCGTGCTGGCGATGCCGCTGTGGAACTTTGGTATTCCCTACAAGCTGAAGCACCTGATCGACGTGGTGTCGCACAAGGACGTGCTGTTCCGCTTCGACGCCTCGGGCCTGTCGGGCATGCTGCAGACGCGGTGCGCGACCGTGGTGTGCGCGAGGGGCCTGGACTACCCGCTGGGAAAGGACGGCTCAGCGCACGCGCTCGACTTTCAGCTGCCCTACATCGAGACCTGGCTGCGCTTCATCGGCGTGCGCGAGGTGCGCTCCGTGGTGGTCGAGAAGACGCTGATGGGGCCGGACGTCGATGCCGGTGCAAGGGCTGAGGCCAGGCGCCGCGCAGTGGAGCTTGCCGAGGGGCTCTGAGGGCCCTAAGAGCGGGGCGGTTGCAGGGGCATGCGGAGCCTGACACCATGGCTGCATGACCACCTATCAACTCCACTACTGGCCCACCATCCAGGGCCGCGGGGAATTCGTGCGGCTCGCGCTCGAGGCGGCCGGTGCGGACTATGTCGACGTGGCGCGGCTGCCTGAATCGAAGGGCGGCGGCGAGTCCGCACTGGGCGACCGGCTCGACGACCCCGAGATCGTCCGCCCGTCCTTCGCACCGCCGTTCCTGATCGACGGCGACATTGTCGTGGGACAAACCGCGGCCATCCTGCTGTACCTCGGGCCGCGGCTGGGCCTCGCGGGCGTCGGCGAATCCGACGGCCTCTGGACGCACCAGCTGCAGCTCACCATTGCCGACGTGGTGGCGGAGGCGCACGACACGCACCATCCGATCTCCACCGGTGCCTACTACGAGGACCAGCGCGATGCCGCCGTGCAGCGCGCGCGGGCTTTCCGCGAAGAGCGGATTCCCAAGTTCCTGAACTGGTTCGAGCGCGTGCTGCAGCGCAATCCCGCGGGGCCGTCGCACCTCGTGGGCGATGTGCTGACCTACGCCGACCTGTCGCTGTTCCAGCTGGTCGAAGGCCTGCGCTACGCGTTCCCGAAGGCCGCGGCCCGCGCGCTGGCCGACACGCCGGCGGTCGAGAAACTGCACGACAACGTCCGCCGCCGCCAGCGCGTGCACGACTACCTGCAAAGCCCGCGCCGCATCGCGTTCAACGAGGACGGGATCTTCAGGCGCTATGCCGAGCTGGATGGCTGAGGCCTGCGCATCGGCAGGCATGCCATCGGGCTACACGAACTTGCCGGTGATGCCTCCATCCACGAGCAGCTCGGTGCCGGTCACATAGGCCGCCGCATCCGACGCCAGGAACGCGCAGGCATGGGCCACGTCCCAGGCCGTGCCCATGCGGCCCATGGGCACCTGCCGGGCGCGGGCAGCCTTGGCCTCGTCCAGGCTGGTGTCCGAGAACACCTTTGCCACCGTGTTGGCGATGCGCGGCGTGTCGATCAGCCCCGGCACGACGGTGTTGGCGCGCACGCCCTGGGCTGCATATTGCTGCGCCACCATGCGCGTGAACTGCGTGACCGCGGCCTTGGTCACGCCGTAAGCCAAGTGCGGATAGCCCAGGTAGCGCATGCCTGCAATCGACGAGATGGCGACGATGGCGCCGCGCCCGCGCTCGACCATGCCGGGCAGCACCTGCCGGGTGGACAGGAGCAGGCTGCGCACGTTCACTGCGTGGATGCGGTCGAAGTCCTCGGCGCTGGTCTCCATGGGGCCGCCGGTCTTGCCGATACCCACGTTGTGGTGCAGCACGTCGACCGTGCCGAAGCGCTCGCGTGCTTCGCCAAAGAGCCGGGCCACGTCGGCCTCGTCCGCCGCATCGCCGATGAAGGTCTCGGCGGTGCCGCCTTCGGCGCGGATCAGCGCGGTGGTTTCCTCGGCGGAGGCGGCGTCGCGGTCTGCCACGCACACACGAGCGCCGAGCCGGGCATAGGTGACGCTCGACGCCCGCCCGATGCTCCAGCCCGGTCCCGCCGAGCCCGCGCCCAGCACGAAGACGACACGCCCCGACAGGTCCAGTGGCAGCGCAGGAGGAGTGAGGCTCATGAGTCGCCCTTCCCGCTCGCTCCCACGAACGGAATCGCATGCTCGACGGTGTCCCAGATGAAGCGCCCCGATGGGCTTTGCTGCTCCTCGACGATGTGCGCCACCAGCCCCGCGGCGCGCGAGATCACGGCGAAGCCGCGCATCACGCCTGTGGGCACGCCGATCTCGCCGAGCAGCGCGGCCACCGCACCGGTCGCGTTGATGGTGATGGGGCGTCCGGCCACGGCGTCCACCGCGGCGGACAGGCGCTCCAGCGCCCGTACCTTGTCGCCGGCCAGTTCGGGCTCGGCGCGCGCCATGTCGAGCAGCTTGTAGGCGCGCGGGTCCACCGGCTTGTGCAGGTGGTGGCCGAAGCCCGGCACCGGGCTCTTGAGACCTTTGTAGTGGCGCGCGATCTCCATCGCTTCGGCATCGGGGTCGGCGGCCGCGCCGATGCGGTCGAGCAGGCCGGAGCAGTTCTCCATGGTGCCCACGAACGAACTGCCCACGGCCAGCAGCCCGGCCGAGACGGCGCCCTGCAGGTTCTCGGGCGCACTCATGTAGATCAGGCGCGTGGCAATGGCGCTGGGCGTAAGGCCGTGCTCCATCAGCACCACCAGCACCGCGTCGGTGATGCGCAGGTCCACGCCGCGCGGCGTGCGGTTCAGGATCTGCATCAGCATCACCTCGGTGAAGGTCTTCTTGCCGAGCAGGTCTTCGACCAGGTCGGCATCGCGGTAGTGCAGGCTGGTGAGCGTGTGGGTGCACAGGCGGGTGACGGGAGTTTCGGAGGTGGAAGTCATGGCGTGGTCTCTTTCATTCAGGAAGTGGCGGCGGTGCCCATGGCGAGTTCGCGCACGGCGCTCTTGAGCACCTTGCCCACGGGCGAACGCGGCAGGGCCTCGTGAAAATGGATGTGCTTGGGCGTCTGCACGGGGCCCAGGCGCTCGCGCACGAAGGCGATCAGCTCGACCTCGGTGGCATGGCGTCCGGGGCGCAGCTGCACGGCGGCCTGCACCGCCTCGCCCCACTTGTCGTCGGGAATGCCGAACACCGCGCACTCGTGCACGGCCGGGTGCTGGCCCAGCGCGTTCTCCACGTCCACCGGGTACACGTTGAAGCCGCCCGTGATGACCATGTCCTTCAGGCGGTCCTTCAGGTAGAGATAGCCGCGCTCGTCGATCAGGCCCCGGTCGCCGGTGTGCAGCCAGCCGTCCACCAGCGTCTCGGCGGTTTTTTCGGGCAGGCGCCAGTAGCCGGTCATCAGCAGGTCGCCGCGCGCCACCACTTCGCCGACCTCGCCGGCGGGCAGCAGCCGGCCGTCCGGCGCCATGATGGCCACGTCGCTGAACCAGGCGGTGCGGCCCACGGCGGCCCAGTTGCGCTCATCCTCGAAGTCCTCGGGAAGCATCACGGTGAGGATCTGGGGCGCCTCGGTCTGGCCGTATGTGGTGCCCAGCACCGGGCCGAAGAACGCGCGCACCTCGCGGATCTTTTCGGAGGGCATCGGCGCGCCGCCATAGATCAGCCGGCGCAGGCGCGGGAAGTCGGCGCGCGACGCGCCCGGCAGCGCCATCAGCATGTAGACCAGCGTCGGCGGCATGAAGCACGCCGTGCCGCCGCGCTCGCGGAAGGCCGTGCGCACGGCCTCGGCGCCGGCTGCGGGCAGCACCACGTGGCAGCCGCCTTGCGCGAGGATGGGCAGCACGTAGGTCGAGGTGCCGTGCGTGATCGGCGCCGCCACGACGTAGCGCTCGTGCTCGTCGAAGCCCCAGGCGTGGATCTGGTTGGCGATGTTGGCGAGCCATGCGCGGTACGGCTGCATCACGCCCTTGGGCGCGCCGGTGGTGCCGCCGGTGAACTTGATCGCCTGCGTGGCGTCCAGCGGCAGCGCGAACGAAGGGCGTGGCGCGCCGGCATGCCGGGCCACCAGGGCCGCGATGGTGGTTTCATCCCGCGGCGCCGTGCCGGTGTGGATGCGCGTGCCGGGCGCGCCGTCGAGCAGCCCGGCGCAGGCACCGTCGAGCACGAGGATCGAAGGCTCGGTGGCATCGACGATGCGGCGGATCTCCGGCCGCGTGCTCTGCGGATTCAGCGGCACCCAGACCTTGCCGCAGGCCAGCACCGCGAGCAGCGCAGCGATGTGCTCCGCGCTGTTCTTCGCGCAGATGGTCACGCGGCTTTGCGGTGCGGGGTCGAGGGCGACGAGCGCGGCCGCCAGCGCCGCCACCTGGGCGGCGAGCGCCTCGTAGCGGAGGGTGCCTTCGGGGGCGTCGATGGCAATGTTGTCGGGCCAGCGCGCCGCGGCGCGCCAGAAGAAGTCGATGGGAAACATGGGTCGGTGTGCTCCTGTGCGGATCTCTTGTCGTCGTTACTCGGCCTTGGCGCCGGACTCCTTCACCACTTCGCGCCAGCGCTTGATCTCGGCCGCGGCAAAGCTGCGCATCTGCTCGGGCGTGCCGGGTTCGGGGGTGGCGGCCAGGTCCTGCAGGCGCTGGCGCACCTCGGGCGCGGCCAGCACCTTGCCGAGCGCGGCATTCAGGCGGTCGATCACGGGGCGCGGCGTGCCGGCGGGGGCGGCCAGGCCGAACCACGACTGCACGTCGAAGCCCGGATAGCCCGACTCGGCCAGCGTGGGCACGTCGGGCAGCAGCGGCGAACGCCGGGCGCTGGTGATCGCGAGGGCGCGCAGGCGCCCGCCCTGCACGTGCGGCAGGGCCGACGGCGTGTTGTCGAACATCGACTGCACCTGGCCGCCCAAGAGGTCGGTGACCGCTGGCGCGCTGCCGCGGTAGGGCACGTGCAGCATGTTGAGCTTGGCCTGCATCTTGAACATCTCGCCCGACAGGTGGATGGACGAGCCGCTGCCGGACGAGGCAAAGGTGATGCCTTCCTTGGACTCCTTGGCGAAGCGCACGTAGTCGGCCACGCTCTTCACGGGCAGCGACGGATTCACCACGAGGATGTTGGGAATCTTCGCGATCAGGCCGATGGGCTCGAAGTCCTTGACCGGGTCGTAGCCCAGCTTGCCGTAGAGCGAGGCGTTGATGGTGTTCGCGATGGTGTAGACGTAGAGCATGTAGCCGTCGGCGGGCGCGCGGGCCACGTACTCGGCGCCCACGTTGCTGTTGGCGCCCGTGCGGTTGTCCACCAGCAAGGGCTGGCCGAGCTGCTCGCCCAGCCTGACGGCGACGAGGCGCGCGATCACGTCCGTGGCGCCGCCGGCGGCGTAGCCGACCACGAGCTTCACGGGCTTGGACGGCCATGGGGCGGCGGGCTGCGCCTGCAGGGGCAGCGCGGCGCAGCAGGCGAGGGCGGCGGCGAACGCCAGCCCATGCCGGCGGGGTGCGGAATACGAAGTCACTTCTTGTCTCCAGTTGGGTATGCAATGCCTGTCGCGGGCCGCGTCTTGCCGTGCTGCGGCACACTGCGCGATGGCTCCGTCGACCGAGAAATTCTTTCGTATGCCCTCCCGAACCGCGAACAAGAACGTCCGCCAGCCGGACGTTTCAGCCCGTGCCGCGGCAGGCGCCGAGCCCGGCGAAGACGCCGGCAGCCGCACGCTGCGGCGCGGCCTGCAGTTGCTGGACGCCGTGCTGGCCAGTGGCCGCGAAGGCCTGCGCGTGGTGGACCTGTGCCGCGCGGCGGGGCTGGAGCGCGCCACGGTCCACCGCCTGCTGGCCACGCTGGTGGAGAGCGGCTATGCCGCCCAGCGCGGGCGCTTTCGCTATGTGGCGGGGCCGCGGCTGGCGGCCATGGCGCAGCCCGCCGGCATGCCCAACATGGCGATGCGCCTGCGTCCGGTGCTGGAACGCGTGAGCGCAGCCTGCGGCGATGCGGCTTTCGCGATCGTGCGCGAAGGCCCGGCATCGCACTGCATCGCGCGCCATGTGGGCACGCATCCGGTACAGATCCTGGTGATCCAGGTGGGCACGCGCCAGCCGCTGGGCGTGGGCGCGGCGGGCCTGGCGCTGCTGTCGGCGTTGCCGGACGACGAGATGGCGTCCGCCATCGCTGCCAATGCCCCCGTCCTCGGGCGCTACGGCGGCATGACGCCCGAGCGCATGGCGCTCCTGGTGCGCGCGACGCGCGAGCGTGGCTGGTCGGTCATCGGCAACCATGCCACCGATGGGGTGCTGGCCGTGGGCATGGCGGTGCGCAGCAGCGAAGGCGAGCCCGTGGCCGCCGTCAGCGTGGCGTCGACGCTGGACCGCATGCCGCGCGAGCGCCAGCAGCTGATCGCGCGCTGGATGCGCGAGGCGCTGGCCGCGCTGCTGCCGGGCGGGCTGTAAGCCTGCAGGGTGCGGCTACGCGCCGCCCTCGTCCTCGTCGTCATTGCGAATGCGCAGCGCCGTTTCATACAGCGCATTGCGCGGCGCGCCGCTGATCTCGGCCGCGAGCCGCACCGCGGTCTTCACGGGCAGCTCGGCCAGCAGCAGGCGCAGCACGCGTTCGCCTTCGGCGCTGCCGTCGTCGGCGGCCGCGGCCACGGGGTGCAGCACCAGTGCGAATTCGCCGCGCGTGCGGTCGCGGCCGGCTGCGAACCAGCCCGGCAGCTCGGCGGCGGCGAGGGTCGCGATTTCCTCGAATTGCTTGGTGAGTTCGCGGCCGACGGTGATGCGGCGCTCGCCCAGCGCCGCGAGGGCGCGCGCCACGGCCTCGATGCGGTGCGGCGCTTCCAGCAGCACCACCGCGCGCCGCTCCTGCGCCAGCGCCTTCACGGCCGCGTCGCGCTCGCCGGCCTTGGTCGGCAGGAAACCCGCGAACACGAAGGCGCTGCTCTCGTCGCCCGCCGCCACGAGGCCGGCGGCGCCGACCAGCGTGGTGACGCTGCTCGCGCCCGGCAGCGGCAGCACGCGCTGGCCGGCACCGCGCACCGCCGCGACCAGCCGCGCGCCCGGGTCGCTCACGCCCGGCGTGCCGGCGTCGCTCACGTAAGCAATGCGCTCGCCCAGCGCGAGCCGCGCGACCACGGCCTGGGCAGCCTCGGCCTCGTTGTGCTGGTGCACGGCCAGCAGCTGGGCATTCGGCCGGTCGATGCCGTAGGCGCGCAGCAGGCTCTGCGTGTGGCGCGTGTCCTCGCAGGCGATGGCGTCCACCAGCTGCAGCACATGCAGCGCGCGCAGCGTGATGTCGGCCAGGTTGCCGATGGGCGTGGCCACCACGTACAGCGTGCCCTGCGGATAATGCTGTGCACCCGAGGCATCGCGCGCGGCCGCAAGGGCGGCGCCGAAGGAAGCGGGTACTAGTGAAGCCAAGGGGTTTCTCCGTAGGAACAAAAAAGAAAGCCGGCAGGGAGGGCAAGCATGAAGACCATCACGACCAAGCATCGTGGCGACGCGGCGGAAGACGCCGCGCTCGACCACCTTCAATGCGCGGGCCTGGCGCTGGTTGCGCGCAATTATCGAACGCCCGGGCGCGGCGGCGGCGAGATCGACCTGATCATGCGCGATCCGCGCGACGCCACGCTGGTGTTCGTGGAGGTGCGCCAGCGCAGCACCGGCACGCACGGCGGTGCCGGCGGCAGCATCACGGGCGTCAAGCAGCGGCGCATCGTCTTTGCCGCGCGCCACTACCTGAACGGTCTGCGCACGCTGCCGCCGTGCCGCTTCGACGTGGTGCTGGTCGAGGAGCGCATCACCTGGCTGCAGGGGGCGTTCGACGCGGGCGGGAACTGACAGCGCGCCGCAGGCTCCACCCCCACACATATCGCAAACGTCTTGTTTCATCGCCCCCCGGTATCATCGCGCCCCATGCTCGAGCAACGGATTCAGCAACACTTCATCGATAGCGCCGACCTCAAGTACCAGGCCGGCCCAGTCCTCAGCAAACCCATTTCGCAGGCAATGCAGGCCATCCTGGCGTGCGTGACCAGCGGCGGCAAGGTGCTGGCCTGCGGTGCGGGCGTCTCGGGCCTGCTGGCGGCGCAGTTCGCGGCGCATTTCGTCGGCCGCTTCGAGCGCGAGCGCCCCGAGCTCGGCGCCATCGCGCTGCCCGGCGACAGCACCGACCCCACGGCCGACAGCGCCAACGCCATCGACGCCGACCGCTTTGCCCGCCAGGTGCGCGCACTCGGCCAGGCCGGCGACGTGCTGCTTGCGCTCAGCGCCAGCGGTCAGTCGGCGGCCGTGCTGGCGGCGGTCATGGCCGCGCACGAGCGCGACATGACGGTGGTCGCGCTGCTGGGCAACGCCAGCGCCGGCCAGCCGGCATCGCCCGCCGCGGGCAGCAGCGGAACCGGTGGCGCCATCGGCCGCGCGCTGCGCGAAACGGACGTCCAGATCGGCGTGTCGCACGAACGTGCGGCGCGTATCCACGAAGTCCACCTGCTCGCACTGCACTGCCTGTGCGACGGCGTGGATGCCCAGCTACTCGGAGAACAGGAAGCTTCCACATGACAACGACACCGTTCCAACGCCTCGCCATTGCTCTTGCCGCGGGGACCGTGCTGGTTGCCGGGCTGTCGGCCTGCGTGCCGCTCGTGGTCGGAGGGGCCGCAGCGGTGGGCATGGGCATGGTGGCGACCGATCGCCGCAGCTCCGGCGCCCAGCTCGACGACCAGGGCATCGAGCTGCGCGCGGCCGCCCGTGTGCGCGAAATCGCCAACGACAACATGTACGTGAGCGTCACCAGCTTCAACCGCCAGGTGCTGCTGACGGGCGCCGTGGGCAGCGAGGCCGACCGCCGCCGCGTCGAGGACGTGGTGCAGCGCGTGGACAACGTGCGCTCGGTGGTCAACGAGGTCACCGTCGGCCAGTCCAGCACTTTCCAGGAACGCTCGAACGACGTGTTCATCAGCGGCAAGGTCAAGGCCTCGCTGCTCGACGCCAAGGACATCTTCGCCAATTCGTTCAAGGTGGTGACCGAGCGCGGCGTGGTCTACCTGATGGGCATCGCGACGCGCCGCGAAACCGACCGCGCGACCGAAATCGCACGCGGCATTTCGGGCGTGCAGAAGGTGGTGCGCGTGGTCGAGGTGGTGAGCGAGGCCGAACTGGCCAGCCAGGCGCAGCGGGGCGGCACGGGGGCATCCACACCCGCTCCTGCACCCGCGCCGTCGTCGGCACCCGGGACTTCTTCTTCGTCGCGCGTGCCGCTGCCGCCGATGGAGCCGCTGCCGCCGGCGCAACCCGGCACCCCGACGACCTCGCCGGTGCGCTGATCCAGCAAAAAAACAAGGCCCGTTTGCACGGGCCTTGTTTTTACTTGAGCCGGATGATCAGGCTCGACGTATCCCAGCGCTTGCCGCCGGCCTGCTGTACGTCGGCATAGAACTGGTCGACCAGCGCCGTGACGGGCACGCGCGCGCCGTTGCGCTTGGCCTCGTCGAGCACCAGGCCCAGGTCCTTGCGCATCCAGTCGACGGCAAAGCCGTAGTCGAACTTGCCCTCGATCATGGTCTTGCCGCGGTTGTCCATCTGCCAGCTCTGGGCGGCGCCCTTGCCGATCACATCGAGCACCAGCTTCATGTCGAGGCCGGCGCGCTGGCCGAAGGCAATGGCTTCGGAGAGGCCCTGCACCAGGCCCGCGATGGCGATCTGGTTCACCATTTTGGCCAGCTGGCCGGCGCCGCTCGCGCCCAGCAGCGTGACGGCGCGCGCGAAGGCGGTCATCACCGGCTTGACGCGTTCGAAGCTCGCCTTGTCGCCGCCGCACATCACGGTGAGCGCGCCGTTCTGCGCGCCGGCCTGGCCGCCGGACACGGGCGCGTCGATGAACTGCAGTCCGGCCGACGCCGCCGCATTCGCCAGTTCGCGTGCCACGTCGGCCGAAGCGGTGGTGTGGTCGACGAGCACGCTGCCCTTCTTCATGCCCGCGAAGGCGCCGTTCGGGCCCAGCACCACGGCGCGCAGGTCGTCGTCATTGCCCACGCAGCTGAAGACGATGTCGGCGCCCGCGACCGCTTCGCGCGGGGTGGCGGCATGGCGGCCGGGCGCGCCGAATTCGGCGACCCAGGCCTCGGCCTTGGCCGGTGTGCGGTTGTAGACCGTGACCTTGTGGCCGGCCTTGGCCAGGTGCCCGGCCATCGGGCCGCCCATGACGCCAAGGCCCAGGAAGGCCACCGTCTGGGAGGGGGTGGATTCGTAGGTTCGGGGGTTGATGCTGCTCATGGGCGAGAGCTTAAAGCCAACCCGATGCCCGCGTCATCCGCGTCTATACGATCGCGAAATGCTCCGTGCCGGCCGACAAGTCGGTGCTGCGCGCACGCTGGCTGTTGAGCTTGATCTGCAAGCGCAGGTCATTGGCCGAGTCGGCGTTGCGGATCGCGTCCTCGAAGGTGATCGAGTGGCTCTCGAACAGGTCGAACAGCGCCTGGTCGAAGGTCTGCATGCCGAGGTTGCGGCTCTTCTTCATGATCTCCTTGATCTCGCCCACTTCGCCCTTGAAGATCAGGTCGGAGATCAGCGGCGTGTTCAGCAGCACTTCCACTGCCGCCACGCGGCCCTGGCCGTCCTCGGTGGGCACCAGGCGCTGCGAGATCAGCGAGCGCAGGTTCAGCGACAGGTCCATCAGCAGCTGGGCGCGGCGCTCTTCGGGGAAGAAGTTGATGATCCGGTCCAGCGCCTGGTTGGCGCTGTTGGCGTGCAGCGTGGCCATGCACAGGTGGCCGGTTTCCGCGAAAGCCACCGCGTGCTCCATGGTCTCGCGGTCGCGGATTTCGCCCATCAGGATCACGTCGGGCGCCTGGCGCAGCGTGTTCTTGAGCGCGGCTTCCCAGCTGTCGGTGTCGATGCCCACTTCGCGCTGCGTCACCACGCAGTTCTTGTGCGGATGCACGAACTCGACCGGGTCTTCCACCGTCACGATATGGCCGTAGGAGTTCTCGTTGCGCCAGTCGACCATCGCCGCCAGCGTGGTCGACTTGCCCGAGCCCGTGGCGCCCACCAGGATGGTGAGGCCGCGCTTGGTCATGGACACGTCCTTCAGCACCTGCGGCATGCCCAGGCCGTCGATGGTCGGCAGCTTGGCCGGGATGGTCCGCAGCACCATGCCGACCTTGCCCTGCTGCACGAACGCGTTCACGCGGAAGCGGCCGATGCCGGTGGGCGAAATCGCGAAGTTGCATTCCTTGGTGCGCTCGAACTCGGCCGTCTGGCGGTCGTTCATGACCGAGCGCGTGAGCGCCAGCGTGTGCTGCGCGCCCAATGCCTGCTGCGACACCTTGGTGACCTTGCCGTCGACCTTGATCGCGGGCGGGAAGTCGGCGGTGATGAACAAGTCGCTGCCGTTGCGGCTCACCATGAGCTTGAGCAGGTCGTTGATGAATTGGCTGGCTTGATCGCGTTCCATGATGTCGGTGCTCCGAAGGGCTGTGGATCAGCCTGGGAAATTCTCGGGGATCTTGGCCTTGCCGCGCGCTTCCGCCGCCGAAATGGCATTGCGGCGCACGAGCTCGGTCAGGTTCTGGTCCAGCGTCTGCATGCCCGCACCCTGGCCGGTCTGGATGGCCGAATACATCTGCGCCACCTTGGCCTCGCGGATCAGGTTGCGGATGGCCGGCGTGCCCAGCATGATCTCGTGCGCCGCCACGCGGCCCTGGCCGTCCTTGGTCTTGCACAGCGTCTGCGAGATCACGGCCTGCAGCGATTCGGACAGCATGGCGCGGATCATTTCCTTTTCCTCGCCCGGGAACACGTCGATGATCCGGTCGATGGTCTTGGCGGCCGACGAGGTGTGCAGCGTGCCGAACACCAGGTGGCCCGTTTCGGCCGCGGTCATGGCCAGGCGAATGGTTTCCAGGTCGCGCAGCTCGCCCACCAGGATGGCGTCCGGGTCTTCGCGCAGCGCCGAGCGCAGGGCGTTGGAGAACGAGAGCGTCATCGGACCGACCTCGCGCTGGTTGATCAGGCACTTCTTGGATTCGTGCACGAACTCGATCGGGTCTTCCACCGTGAGGATGTGGCCGTACTCGTTTTCGTTCAGGTAATTGACCATCGCGGCCAGCGTGGTCGACTTGCCCGAGCCGGTGGGCCCCGTCACCAGCACCAGCCCGCGCGGCTTGAGCGCCAGTTCCGCGAAAATCTTCGGCGCGTTGAGCTGCTCCAGCGAGAGGATCTTCGAGGGAATGGTCCGGAACACCGCCGCCGCGCCGCGCGCCTGGTTGAAGGCATTCACGCGGAAGCGCGCCAAGCCGTCGATCTCGAACGAGAAGTCGACCTCCAGGAACTCTTCATAGTGCTTGCGGTGCGTGTCGCTCATGATGTCGTACACCATGGCGTGCACCGACTTGTGGTCGAGCGCATCGACGTTGATGCGCCGCACGTCGCCGTGGACGCGGATCATCGGCGGCAGGCCGGCCGACAAGTGCAGGTCGGAGGCTTTGTTCTTGACGCTGAATGCCAGCAGTTGGGTAATGTCCACGGGGGTCCTCGGCTCGAGTTCGGTGACGTTTTGATACGATTTTGGAAGATTATGACGATGATTGGCGACGACCTCCAGCAAGTAAAGAACCGGATCGCATTGGCCTGCGCTGAACACGGGCGCAACCCGGCCGAAGTCCGGCTGCTGGCGGTGTCCAAGACCTTTGGGCCCGAGGCCGTGCGCGAGGCCCATGCGGCAGGGCAGCGGGCCTTCGGTGAGAACTATGTGCAGGAGGCGCTGGACAAGATCGCGGCGCTTGCGGATCTGCGCGCGGAACTCGAATGGCACTGCATCGGCCCTCTGCAGAGCAACAAGACGCGGCCCGTGGCCGAGCAGTTCGACTGGGTGCACGGCATCGACCGGCTCAAGATTGCCGAGCGTCTTTCGGCGCAGCGGCCGCCGCATCTGCCCCCGCTTCAGGTGTGCCTGCAGGTCAATGTGGACGGCGGCGCCAACAAGTCCGGCGTGCCGCCGGACGAGGCATTGCCGCTCGCGCGCGCTGTGGCGGCGTTGCCACATTTGCGGCTGCGCGGGCTCATGGCCATTCCGGAACCGGCGCCGGATTTCGCCGCGCAGCGCGAACTGTGCCTGCGTGCCCGCGCCGTGTACGACGCCATTCGCGCCGCCGGCATCGACATCGACACGCTCTCGCTGGGCATGAGCGCTGATCTGGAAGCAGCCATCAGCGCCGGCAGCACGATGGTGCGCATCGGCACAGCCATCTTCGGTGGCCGGCTCCGCAAACCCGCCTGACCGGCGCTAAACGGCCAGCGGCAGCCGGGCGCTGCTCTTGATTTCTTCCATCACCGCGTAGGTGCGGGTTTCGCGCACGCCGGGCAGTTGCCACAGCACCGTGCCCGCGAAGTCGCGATAGGCCGTCATGTCGGCCATGCGGGTCTTGAGCAGGTAGTCGAAGCCGCCCGCGACCATGTGGCATTCCATGATTTCGTCGCGCACCTGCACGGCCGCCTTGAACTGGTCGAACACGTTGGGTGTGGTGCGGTCGAGCAGGATCTCGACGAACACCGTGAGGCCGCGACCGAGCTTGTGCGGATCGAGCCGCGCCTCGTAGCCCTGGATGAAACCGTCGCGCGTGAGCCGCTGCACCCGCGCCAGCACCGCGGTGGGCGAGAGCGCCACCATCTCGGCCAGCTTGAGGTTGGTGATGCGGCCATCTTCCTGAAGAATCTTCAGCAGCCGGAGGTCGATGCGATCCAGGTCCAGGTCAGACATTGGTGAATTATCCGGCTGAGCCCATATTTTTTGGCAAAAGATTCAGCCTATATCCAAAGACCATAGGGGATAGAACCAAGGAACTGCCATGCACCTGCCCAACCCGTACCGCCCTGAAGCGGATGTCGTCTCGCACCGCCTCGCCTCGCTCGAAGGCGCGCTCGACTGGAGCGCCGCGGCCGCCGCCGCCACGCCCTGGGTGGAGGCGGTGCGCCGCCATCCGCCGCCGTTCTGGGCCATGGAAAGCCTGCTGCGCGAATACCCCATTTCGAGCGCCGAGGGCCTGGCGCTGATGCGCCTGGCCGAGGCGCTGCTTCGCGTGCCCGATGCCGCCACCGCCATCGCGCTCACCGCCGACCAGCTCGGCCGCGCCGATTTCGAGGGCACGGCCGATTCCACGCTGTCGCGGCTGTCTTCCGCCGCGATCGCGATGTCGAAGAAGTTCCTGCCCGAAGGCGACCATCCGCCCGGCCTCATGGCCAAGCTCGGCGCGCGCACGGTGGTGGCCGCGACGCTGCGCGCGGTGCAACTGCTCGGGCGCCAGTTCGTGCTGGGACAGACCATCGCCGAAGCCATGGACGAGGCCCGCTCGGCGCATCGCAGGCAGGACGCCCTGCGGTTCAGCTACGACATGCTCGGCGAAGGCGCGCGCACCGACGCCGATGCGCTGCGCTATCTCGACAGCTACACGCATGCCATCGGCGCCATCGCGGCCGGCGCCGATGCGGCGCGTGCGCCCGAGCACAACGACGGCATCTCCATCAAGCTCAGCGCGCTGCATCCGCGCTACGAGGACGCGCAGCGCGAGCGCGTGATGCGCGAACTGGTGCCGCGCGTGTGGCAGCTCTGCGAACTCGCGGCCGATGCCAACCTCAACCTCACCATCGATGCGGAAGAGGTCGACCGGCTCGAACTCTCCCTCGACGTGTTCGAGGCGCTGGCCGCGCGCGTGGCCGCCGAACGGCCGCAGTGGCGCGGCTTCGGCCTGGCGCTGCAGGCCTACCAGACGCGGGCGCTGGAACTCATCGCGCATGTCACGGCGGTGGCGCGCCGGCACCAGCTGCGGCTGATGTGCCGCCTCGTGAAGGGCGCCTACTGGGACGCCGAGATCAAGCGCGCCCAGGAGCTCGGCCTGCCGCACTACCCGGTCTTCACGCACAAGCACCACAGCGACGTCAGCTACCTGGCCTGCGCGCGCGCGCTGTTGTCGGCGCCCGATGCGGTCTATCCGCAGTTCGCCACCCACAACGCGGGCACCATCGCGGCCATCCTGCAGATGGCCGAAGCGGCCCGGGCGCCCTTCGAGCTGCAGCGCCTGCATGGCATGGGCGAGGGCGTTTACCGCGAAGTCATGAAGAGCACCACCGCGCCGGTGCGCGTGTATGCCCCGGTGGGCCAGCACAAGGACCTGCTCGCCTACCTCGTGCGGCGCCTCTTGGAAAACGGTGCCAATTCGTCGTTCGTGAACCAGCTGGGCGACGAGCACGTCGACATCGGCGAACTGCTCATGTCGCCGCTCTGGCTCGAGGAGGCGAACCCCGCCCTGCCGCTGCCGCCCGCGCTCTACGGCCCGGCGCCGGCGCGGCGCAACAGCGAAGGCGTCGACCTGGCCGTCGAGCCGATGCGTGCGCCGCTGCTCGCGGCCCTTGCGACCACCGCGGTGCCCGCTGTCGAAGTGTTCGATGCCGCGAGCGCGCCCAAGGCCGTTGCCGCCAGCGCCGCCGCTTTCCGCAGCTGGCGCAAGACGCCGGTCGAGGCGCGCGCCGCCATGCTGCGCCAGGCCGCTGACGCGCTGCAACGCGAGCTGCCGCGCTTCTGCGCGCTGCTGGTCAAGGAGGCCTTCAAGACCTGGGGCGACGCGGTGGCCGAAGTGCGCGAGGCCGTCGACTTCCTGCGCTACTACGCCGACGAGGCCGAACGCATCATGCAGCCCGTGGCGCTGCCCGGTCCCACGGGCGAGAGCAACGAACTGCGGCTCACGGCGCGCGGGCCCTGGGTGTGCATCAGCCCGTGGAATTTTCCGCTCGCGATCTTCATGGGGCAGGTGGCGGCCGCGCTGGCCACCGGCAACACGGTGCTGGCCAAGCCGGCCGAGCAGACGCCGGCCGTCGCGCTCGAAGCCGTGAAGCTGCTGCACGCCGCGGGCGTGCCGGCCGACGCGCTGCAGTTGCTGCACGGCCCGGGCGAAACGGTGGGTGCCGCGCTGGTGGCCGCGCCAGGCGTGGCGGGCGTGGTGTTCACCGGCTCGACCCAGGTGGCGCGCATCATCCACCGCGCGCTCGCGGCCAAGGAGGGCCCGATCGTGCCGCTGATCGCCGAGACCGGCGGCATCAACGCGATGCTGGTCGATTCGAGCGCGCTGCCCGAGCAGGTGGTCGACGCCGTGGTGCAGAGCGCGTTTCGCTCGGCCGGCCAGCGCTGCTCGGCGCTGCGGCTTTTGGTGCTGCACGAGGGCATCGCCGACGCGGTGATCGAGATGATCCGCGGCGCGGCCGCAGAGCTGGCCGCGGGCGACCCGGCGATGCTGTCGACCGACGTGGGACCGGTCATCGACGCCGAGGCGGCCGACAACATCCGGCGCCATCTGAAGCGCCTGGATTCGGAAGCAAAGCGCCTGCTCGCGCCGGCTTCTTCTTCTTCTTCCTCTTCAACCGAAGGCAACCGGATCGCGCCACAGGCCTACGAGGTGCCCTCCATCGACAGCGTGACCAGCGAGATCTTCGGGCCCGTGCTGCAGATCGCGCGCTGGGGCCAGGGCGCGCTGAGCGACCCGGCGGAGGTGATCGAACGCATCAATGCACTCGGCTACGGCCTCACGCTCGGCCTCCAGACCCGCATCGATTCGCGCGCCCAGGCGCTTGCCACGCGCGCGCATGTGGGCAACATCTACGTGAACCGCAACATCATCGGCGCGGTGGTCGGCGTGCAGCCCTTCGGCGGCGAGGGCCTGAGCGGCACCGGGCCCAAGGCCGGCGGGCCGCACTACCTGTACCGCTTCTGTGCCGAGCAGACGGTCACGGTCAACACCACGGCGGCCGGCGGCAATGCGGCGCTGCTGAGCGCGATTGCATAAGGCTGCGGCCGTCCATCTTCAACGCAAGGGATTGCCGTCTGCGCGCGCCGACGATTGCCGGCTGTTGAACTCGTCGATCAGCGCGCCGTAGGCCGGGCTCGTGCGCAGCCGCGCGTATTCGGCGGCGGCCTGCCGGTAGGCGGGGCTCGACGGATCGGCGCCTGCTTCGCCATTCTGCCGCGCGGCCAGGCCGGAGCGCATCCACAGCTGCGTGTCCGCGGCCACCGCCGCGCGGCTGTTCGCCGACACGCGCGGCTCGGGCTGCGGCGAGCCCTCGGCATAGCCCGGCGCCGACGCGGTCGCGAGCCACTGCCGCGCCTCGGCCGAGACGGCGGCACGCGTGGTGGACGAGCTGAACGGCACGGGCCGCGGGTCGCCCTCCGCATAGTTGCCGGCATGGCTCGGCGCGGCGGCCAGGCCCAGCAGCGACGAGACGGCGGCCGTGGCGAGCAGGCGGGTGCAAGAGCGGGTCATGGAATCGGTCCTTTCGATCGGTGGTTGGTAGCCTCCACTCTAGAAACCGCAGCTCGGGTGCCGATGACCCGGCGATGACCGTTTTGTCATGTCCGGCCAAACCTCTCTTGCATAACCGCCATCGCGGCGCGCATAAGCCATGGCGCGGCGGGCGCGAGAGGTCTATCGTTGCGGGCATCCATTCAAACCAAGGGATCTCCCATGAGTGAAAAGCTCTCCTTCGTCAATCCGACCGCCGACAGCCCCTGGGGCACCTACCTCTCGCAGGTCGACCGCGTGGTGCCCTATCTCGGCCCGCTGGCCCGCTGGGTGGAAACGCTCAAGCGCCCCAAGCGCGCGCTGATCGTCGACGTGCCGATCGAGATGGACGACGGCACCATCGCCCACTTCGAGGGCTACCGCGTGCAGCACAACATGAGCCGCGGCCCGGGCAAGGGCGGCGTGCGCTTCCACCCTGACGTCACGCTGGAAGAAGTGATGGCGCTGTCGGCCTGGATGACCATCAAGACGGCCGCCGTCAACCTGCCGTACGGCGGCGCCAAGGGCGGCATCCGCGTCGACCCCAAGAAACTGTCGCTGCAGGAGCTGGAGAAGGTCACGCGCCGCTACACCAGCGAGATCGGCATCATCATCGGCCCGCACACCGACATTCCCGCGCCCGACGTGAACACCAACGCGCAGATCATGGCGTGGATGATGGACACCTACTCGATGAACACCGGCGGCACCGCCACCGGCGTGGTCACCGGCAAGCCGCTGCACCTGGGCGGCTCGCTGGGCCGCGTCAAGGCCACGGGCCGCGGCGTGTTCGTCACGGGCCGCGAAGCGGCGCGCCGGCTGAGCCTCGATCTGCACGGCGCGCGCATCGCGGTGCAGGGCTTCGGCAACGTGGGTTCGGTCGCGGCCGAGCTCTTTGCCGAGGCGGGCGCCAAGATCGTCGCGGTGCAGGACCACACCGGCACCATCGTCAATTCCAACGGCCTCGACCTCGCGACGCTGATTCCGGTGGCCAACAAGGAGGGCGTGATCGCCTTCAAGGGCGGCGACGTGGTGCCCAACGAAGACTTCTGGGAGGTGGCCTGCGACATCCTGATTCCCGCGGCGCTCGAAGGCCAGATCACCGCCGAGCGTGCACAGAAGACGAGTGCCAAGCTGGTGCTCGAAGGCGCCAACGGCCCCACAGTGCCCACGGCCGACGACATCCTGGCCGAGCGCGGCGTGCTGGTGGTGCCCGACGTGATCTGCAATGCCGGCGGCGTGACGGTCTCGTACTTCGAATGGGTGCAGGACTTCTCGTCTTTCTTCTGGGACGAGGACGAGATCAACGTGCGCCTCGACCGCATCATGATGAAGGCGCTCAACCAGATCTGGGATACGGCCGACAGGCACAAGATCTCGCTGCGCACGGCGACATACGCCGTTGCTTGCGAACGTATCCTGATGGCCCGCCAGGAACGCGGTTTGTACCCCTGATCCACTGAAGCCAAGGTTGTACGCTCGGGGGATGAGTACCTCTCCCGAGCAACAACTTCCCGCCATTCCTGAAGACGCCCTCGCCCGCCTGCAGACGCTCATGGCCGATGGGCGGCGCAAGCTGCTGGGGCTGGTCGGCGCACCGGGCGCGGGCAAGTCCACGCTCGCGCTGGCGCTGCTGCGGGCCGCTGGTGCCGGGCGCGCGCAGGTCGTACCGATGGACGGTTTCCACCTGGCCAACGTCGAGCTGCAGCGGCTCGGCCGCGCCGGCCGCAAGGGCGCGCCCGACACCTTCGACAGCGCCGGCTATGTGGCGCTGCTGCAGCGGCTGCGCACGCAGGGGCCGGACGACCCGATCGTCTACGCACCCGAATTCCGCCGCGAGATCGAGGAGCCGATCGCCGGCGCCATCGCGGTGCTGCCTTCGACGCAACTGGTCATCACCGAGGGCAACTACCTGCTGCACGACGATGGCCCCTGGGCCGGCGCGGCGGCCATGCTCGACGAGGTCTGGTACGTCGACATCGACGATGCCGTGCGCGAGGAGCGCCTGCGGAAGCGCCACCAGCAGTTCGGCCGCAGCGCCGAGGCCGCGCGCGACTGGGTGGCCGGCACCGATGCGCCCAACGCACGCCTGATTGCCGCCACGCGCGAGCGCGCGCACCACCTGCTGCGCTGGTCCTGAAAATTTGCGGCGCGAGGGGAACGCCGGCGCCGGGCCATGCTCGAAGCTTCGCCGGCGGGCACGCCGGTTAGGATTCGCCGCTCCATGACCCTGCCTCCCTTTTCCACTCCTGCCTCTTCCGTCCTTCGCACGCCCGTTCTGGTTCTCGGCCTCGCGTCCATGCTGGTGCTCGCCAGCTGCGGCAGCAGCAGCACGCGCCGCGTGTCGTACGAGACCGAGGAGTTCGATTCCACCACCACCCACACGCGCACCTACTCCGCCACGGAAGCCCAGACCTGCGAAGCCGCGCGCCGCGCGCTGCTGAGCCAGGGCTACATGATCAGCGCGGCCAACACCGACCTGGTGACCGGGCGCAAGAGCTTCCAGCCGGCGTCCGAGGTGCATGTGGAGGTCGAGTTCCGCGTGGTGTGTGCGCGCGAAGGCGGCGGCAAGGCCGGCAAGCGCAGCACCGTGGCCTTCGCGACCGCGCTGCAGGACCGCTACGGCATCAAGAAGGTCAACAACTCGGCCAGCGTGGGCGTGGGCGCCTTCGGCTCGCTCTCGCTGCCCTTTGCCGGCAGCGACGACGCGATGGTCAAGGTGGCCAGCGAAACGCTCACCGACGAGCTGTTCTACGACCGCTTCTTCGCGTTGCTCGATCGCTTTCTCGAAGGCCAGGGCGGCGAAGAGCCCGAGGTGCCGAGCGTGGCGCCTGAGATGCCACGACCCTCTGCGCCGCCGGCGCCCGCGGCGCCAGCCCTCACCTTTCCCGTGAAGCCGGTGCCGAACCCGGGTTGAGCGCGCGCTGCGCCGCGCCGCCAGATAGCAAGACATGTCTTACAATCTGGCATGGCTTCCAAGATCGATTCTCCTGACGCGGCGCAGTGCGCCTCGCATGTCCGCACCGCGGTGTCGCAGCTGTCGCGCCAGCTGCGCAGCGGCGCGGCCGCGCCCGACGGCCCGAGCGTAGCCAAGCTCAGCGTGCTGGGCCAGCTGCACCGGCACGGGCCGTGCACGCCCACCGCGCTCGCGGGGCATGAACGCGTCAAGCTGCAGTCGCTGACCCGGCTGCTGGCCGAACTCGAAACCGAGGGCTGGATCGGGCGCGCGCCGCATGTCACCGACGGGCGCCAGTGGGTGCTGTCGCTCACGCCCGAGGGCCTGCGCCGGCTCAAGGCGCTGATGCGCTCGCGCGAGGCCGCATTGGCCCGCGCCATCGGCGCCACGCTGAGCGCCGAGCAGCGCGCGCTGCTGCTGCAGGCCTGCGGGTTGCTCGACCGCATTGCCGGCGCGCTCGAAGGCGGCGGCGAGCCCTCGGCGGGCGCGGCCCGGCCGCGATGATGATGCCCACGGCACCGGCCCTGCGGCGCATCGGCAGCTTCTGGCGCGAGGGCCGCTGGCGCGCGGGCGCACAGCTGGCGGCCGCGGTGGCGCTGGCATGGGGGGTGGCGGTGGCGATGCGGCTGCCCGAAAGCTTCTGGGCCGTGATGAGCGTGCTGATCGTCATGCGCCCGAGCGCCGGCGCCACGCTCGACGCCGGCTGGGAGCGCGTGCGCGGCACGGCCGCCGGCGCGCTCTGCGGACTCGCGGGGGTCTACCTGCAGCACCTGGGCGCGCCAGTGCTCGCGACCACGCTGGCCACCGTCATGCTGCTGGCTTTCGCCGGCGCTGCGCTGCCGGGCTTGCGCAGTGCGCCCGTGGCCGCGCTGATCGTCCTTTCGGCCAGCGCCATTCCCGGCCACTCGGCGCTCGAGGTGGCGCTGCTGCGCATGCTGCAGATCGGCATCGGGGTGGGGGTGGCGCTGGCGGTTTCCGTCGTCGCGTCGGAGTACCGCGCGGGTCCGCGTTTCGATGCGGGTTGTGCCGCATTGCTGCGCGGTATGGCAAAGCGTCTTTTGGCGCTGGGGAGCGGCGGTGCTGCCGGGCCGCCAGCCGAAACCGAGGCCGAGCGCGTGAATGCCGCGGCGCGCGCGGCGCTCGCCCGCCTGGCGGTGCTCGCGGGCAGTGCCGACCTGGAAGCCCGCTGGCGGCGCCGCGGCGCTGCCGTGCCGGCGGCGCAGTCCTGCCGCAGCAAGGCGCGGCTCGCGGCGCGGATCTTCCAGGACGCCACCGTGCTTGAACGCATGTTCCGCCGGGCGCCGGCTGCCGATCCCGTGTGGCAGGACACCGCGCGGACCGCGGCCGCCGCGCTCGCCGCCATGGCCGATGCGCTCGATGGCAAGGGCGCGCCCGATCTCGCGAAGCTTGCGCAGATCGCAAGGCGGCATGAGGTGCCGGGCGATTCGTCCGCCTTGCTGCTGGCGGCGCCGGTGTGCCTGCTGTTCGAAGACCTGCAGCGCATGCAGCGCTGCGTGGCCGCGGCCGCGGCCACAGCATCCGCGGCCTGAGGCCGCTCAGCGCACCAGCGTCGACTTGCCGAACAGGCTCTCGATCAGCTCCACCGCCACTTCGGCGGTCTGGTTGCGCACGTCGAGCGCCGGATTCAGCTCCACCACGTCGACCGAGCCGAGGCGGCGGGTGTCGGCGACCATTTCCATGCACAGCTGCATCTCGCGGTAGGTGGGGCCGCCGCGCACGCCGGTGCCCACGCCGGGCGCGATGCCGGGGTCGAGGCAGTCGAGGTCGAAGCTCACGTGCAGGTGGGTGTCTTCGTCCACGTCCTGCAGCGCCTCGGTCATGGTGGTGCGCATGCCGTGCTCGTCGATGTGGCGCATGTCGAACACATGCAGGCCCAGCGTGCGGATGGCGTCCTTCTCGTCCTCGTCGACGCTGCGGATGCCGATGAAGCGGATGGCGTCGTGCTCCAGTGCGGCGCGCTCGCCGCTCCAGCCGGTGAGCGCCGCGGGCCCGTGGCCCAGCAGGCAGGACACGGGCATGCCGTGCAGGTTGCCGCTCGGGCTGGTGGTTTCGGTGTTGACGTCGGAGTGCGCGTCGAGCCACAGCACGCGCAGCTTCTTGCCCCGCTTGCGCGCATGCCAGGCCACGGCGCTGATCGAGCCGATGGCCAGGCAATGGTCGCCGCCCATCATGAGCGGCACGTGGCCGGTGCCCAGGGCGG